>NZ_JALHLS010000009.1 GCF_022844445.1 Hyphomonas sp. | reverse complement strand
GCCGCCGCCGCGCCCGCCGCCGCCCCGCCGAGCCTGCCGGTGCCGGCCCTCGCGATCGAGCGCGCGACGGCGATCAAGCCCCTGCCCCCGCTGCTGGTGGATGGCACGCCGGCGACGATCCTCACGCTGCGCGATACGATGTGCAAATGGCCGATCGGCGACCCGGCAGACCCCAAATTTGCCTTCTGCGGCCGCAAGGCCGATTGCGGCCCCTATTGCACCGAGCACGCCGCCGTCGCCTTCCAGCCGGCCCGCAAGCGCGAAGCCCGCAAGTCAGAATACGATTACGTCCGGCGGATTGCCGGCTAACGCCGCGCTGACATCGCCAGGACGTGAGAGCCCCCCGGAGCAGAGATGTTCCGGGGGACTTTTTTTGTCGAACGGGCGGGGCGCCCTCTAAGCGCCGACGGGCATCCAGACGCCAAACGCCGTACCCTGCCCCATCAGGGTTTCGACGGCGAGGCCGCCGCGGTGGTGGGCCATGATGTGTTTGACGATGGCGAGGCCGAGGCCGGTACCGGTGATCTTGCCGCCGCGCGACTGGTCGGCGCGGTAGAAGCGCTCGCCAAGCCGCGGCAGGTGTTCGCGCTCGATGCCGGGGCCCTGGTCTTCAACACGAAGCCAGACGGCGGCCTCGGGGCCCTGCGAGCGGGCGAGCGCCTGAAGCAGGGTCATCCGTTGACTGACATCCCATTGCTGGCTCGCGGCGAGGCGCGCCTCGGCGAGCGAGGGCGCGGCGCCGAAGCTGAGCGTGATGGCGCTGCCGGCCTTAGAATACTTCACGGCGTTCGAGACAAGGTTTTCGACCACCTGGATCAGTTCGTCCCGGTGGGCGGTCATTTCCGGCATGTCTTGCCCGCCGCCAGCCACTTTGAGCGTCACACCGCGCTCGGCAGCGATGGGCTCCAGGACGGCGAGCGAGGCAGAGACGATCTCGGCGAGGTTTTCCCTGCCCCGCGGCAGGACGTGTTCGGACGATTCAATCCGGGAAAGGGAGAGAAGATCAGCGATCAGGCGGCTCATCCGGTCGGATTCGCCGGCCATGATGTCGAGGAAGCGGGGCCAGGCCGCGGTATCGTCCTTCGCGGGGCCGCGCATGGTTTCGATGAAGCCGGAAATGGCGGTGAGCGGGGTGCGCAGCTCGTGGCTTGCATTCGCGAGGAAGTCAGCCCGGGCGCGGGCGGCGCGCTTCACCGGCGTGAGATCCTCCATCAGGACGAGGACATGCCGGCCGGCGGGAATGCGCGTGACATGGGCACGCCAGGTCTCATCCGGGCCGGTTTCGATCTCGGCGGAGACCGGACCGGCGCCGGGCCGCTCGAGCGCCTGGTCGATGGCGGCCAGGAGGACCGGCGAGCGGATGACCGCGCTGGCACGGGCAAAGGGAAGGTTACCGAGCTGGAACAGCTCGTCGGCCGCCCGGTTGAAAGCCAGGATCTTCTGGCCGGGGCCGATCTCGAGCGCGGGCAGTGGCAGCGCGGTCAGGAGGCCGGGGCCGGCTTCGGCGGGTTCCGGCGCGGGCGGCTCGGCCCAGCTGTCGCTCAGGCCCTGCGGGACCCGGGCGGCAGAGCCGACAAAGTAGGCCATGCCCACAGAGGCAATGACGCCGAGCGCGCTGATCGCCTCGACCGGGCCGAGGGCGCTGGTGGCAACCAGCAGCAGCAGGACAAAGCCGGTCGTGCCGAGCAGGACGGTAAAGTCCCGCGTGCGGCGCGTCATAGATCGGCGGTTTGCATCTTCGCTCAACGTTTCACCTGTA
This sequence comes from Hyphomonas sp., assembly GCF_022844445.1. GTDB lineage: Bacteria > Pseudomonadota > Alphaproteobacteria > Caulobacterales > Hyphomonadaceae > Hyphomonas. The sequence goes on along the minus strand of NZ_JALHLS010000009.1, from coordinate 143,749 downwards.
AGGACATCTCTCGCCGGTGCCTTGGGCGCCTCAAACAAGGGCCTCTTCTGGCGCTAAACTGCACACCGGCATCTGCCAAGCCCCGCGCGCCGTATGAACGCTGACTGTTTAGGGGACGCGTCCATGAAAAGATATTGAATTTCGATAATTTCATATTGACGCTCGACATGAGCGGGCGTATCGGATCGCGAAAGTCAAAGGGCCAACCCCTCGCGCATGAAAAAGTCATTCCTCTTCCTGGGTTCCGCGATGCTGGCGGCCTGCGCGACGTCGCCGGATGCGGCGGAGCGCTATATCGATGACCGCAACGCGCTGTTTGCCACCGTGCCCGATGCGCCTGCCACGTGGGCTGCGCGCGGCGTCGCGGGTGAAGCGCCGACGGCAGACTGGCTGAGCCAGTTCAATGATCCGGTTATGACCTCACTTGTGGCTGAAGCGCTGGCGAAGAATCCGTCGCTGGAATCGCGTGCAGCGCTGGCCCGGGCGAGCGAAGCCCTGACGCGCGCGGCGCGCGGGCAGCGGCTGCCGAGCCTGTCAGCAACGGCGTCGGGCGGCGGTACGTCGACCGGCGTGGAAATCGGCGGGCAGACCGACCGGATCAATGATCCCAGTTACGGCCTCGGCATCGATGCGAGCTGGGAAGCCGATCTCTGGGGCCGCGTCTCCAACGGCGTGGCGCAGGCCGATGCAGACTATGCGGCGAGCGAAGCCGACCTGGCGGCAGCGGAACTTTCGATTGCGGCGCAGACGGCGATTGCCTGGATCGCGCTGAACGAGGCCCTGGCGCAGGAGCGCATTGCACTGCTCTCCTACGAGGCGCGTGACCGTGTACTGACGATTACCGACCGGCGCGTTCGCTCCGGCGTGTCCGGCCCCCTGGAGCTGCGCACCGCGCGTTCATCGCTGGCGAATGCCGAGGCGACAATTGCGGCGCGCCGGCAGGCTTCGATGGAAGCGGCGCGGCGGCTGGAGCTGTTGCTGGGGCGCTATCCGGCGGCCGAGATTGCCGCGACCGCGACGATCCCCGAGCTGACCGAGATGGCCGCGGAGGGCAACCCTGCCCTGCTCTTGTCGCGCCGGCCGGACATTGCGGCGCTGGAAGCGCGTGTCGTCTCCGCAGGCCTGCGGGCCGAGGAGGCGCGCCTTGCGATGCTGCCCGCGCTGCGCGTCAGTGGTTCGGCCGGGACGAACACGACCGTATTTGAAGATGTGGTCGACCCGTCGCTTATTGCGGGCCGGCTGGTAGCGAGCCTGGTGCAGCCGCTGTTCACCGGCGGGCGCCTGAAGGCGCAACAGGAAGCGGCGATTGCGCAGGCTCAGGCCTCGGTTGCCGGCTATGTCAGCGGTGTGCTGAACGCCTGGCGCGAAGTGGAAGATGCGCTGACGGCGGATGTGCTTCTGGCGCAGCAGGAGACCGCTCAGGGCGTGTCGTTCGAAGAGGCGCGCTATGCCGAGGAGCTGGCCGAGCGCCAGTATATCAGCGGCACGATCACCATCTTCGACCTGATCGACGCGCAGACGCGCCGCCTGACGGCTGAAGGCCAACTGGTCTCAGCCCGCGCCAGCCGTGGCATAAACCGCATTTCCTACCACCTCGCTCTCGGAGGCGGCGTGCCCGTCGCGGCCGCAGACACCATTCCCGCCCCCACCGAAGTCCAGACGCCGCAGTAAGCGGCAGGAGCCATATCCCCATGGGACGCCTGATTGCCACTATTGCCCCGATCGCCATCATCCTCGTGCTGGGGGGCGGCGGTTTCGCTGTCGTCCAGGGGATGAAGCCAGAGGCCGAAAAGAGCGAAGAGCCGCGCGCGGGCCTCAACGTGTTTGCCGAGCCCGTGCAGGAAGTGGCGCTGACAATGACCGTGCAGGCGCAGGGCGAAGTGCGGCCCAAGACCGAGATCGTTGTCGCGCCGCAGACGTCCGGACGGATCGCGTACGTGTCGCCGGACTTTATCGATGGCGGCTTCATCCGCCGCGGACAGGTGCTCGTGCGCGTGGACGCGCAGGACTATGAGCTGGGCGTGGTGCGGGGGCGTTCGCTGGTGGCGACCGCCGAGCAGCGCCTCGCGCGGGAGATTGCCGAATCCGAGCTGGCAAAACAGGACCTTGCAGATCTCGGCATGACGGACGCCTCGCCGCTGGCGCGGCGCGAGCCGCAACTTGCCGAGGCGCAGGCTTCGCTGGACGCCGCCAAATCGCAGCTGAAGGATGCCGAACTGGCCCTTGCCCGTACCGCTGTGATCGCGCCGTTTGATGGCCGTGTTCGCGAGCGCAGCGTCGACATCGGCCAGGTTGTGGCGCCGGGCCAGTCGCTGGGCCGCATCTTCGGCAATGATACGGTGGAAGTATCCCTGCCCCTCAAGGATGCCGAACTTGGCCGGCTGGGCCTGCCGATCGCATTCGCCGACAGCGAGGCGACGCCCGGGCCGGAGGTCATCTTCACCGCGACGGTGGGCGGCGAGCCGCGCACCTGGAAGGGAAAGGTCGTGCGCACCGGCGCGGCCGTAAACTCGCAGACGCGGCAGATAAACGTGATCGCCGAGTTGAATGACCCGTTCGGCACGGGCGCCGACAATGGCGCGCCGATGGCGCCAGGATTGTTCGTGAACGCACAGATCCAGGGCAAGAGCCTTGACCGCGTGATGATGGCGCCCCGCTCCGCGCTACGCGGCGAGGACAAGCTCTATATCGGCGATCCGGAAACCGGGAAGCTGTCGATCCGCACCGTGGATGTCGAGTTCTCCGACCGTGACGGCGCCTACTTCCATCAGGGCGCCGAGATTGGCGAACTCGCGATCACCAGTCCCATCCAGGCCCCCTTCGACGGCATGAGCCTGACCGTGATGCAGCGGATGGAAGATGGCAGCGTGAAAGTCCACAATCCGCCAAAGGCCGCCAAGACAGGCGAGACTGAAGTGGCCAAGGCCGATACGGCCGGCGAGGGAGCCGCCCAATGAAAGGCATCGTTGCCTGGTTTGCGCGTAACTCGGTTGCCGCCAACCTTCTTATGTTCATCTTCTTCGCAGGCGGCCTGTTCGGCTATTCTGCGATGGAGCGGGAAATGTTCCCGGTCGTGAAAGTGTCCGGCGCCTCTGTAACGGTGGCCTGGACGGGCGCGAGCCCGCGCGACATCGAAGACCAGATCGTGACGCGCATCGAGGAAGCGGTAGCAGACATCAACGGCCTCGACCGCATCACCTCGACCTCGAGCGAAGGCTTCGGCACGGTGAACATCCGCGGCCGCGACGATATCGACATGGACACCTTCCTCGACGAGGTGAAGCTGCGTGTCGACCAGATCAACAACCTGCCACAGGCCGCGTTCCAGCCGCAGGTGACGCGTTGGGAGCAGCGGAACTGGTTCATGGGCCTCGCCGTGCACGGCGATGTGGACGCCCGCACGCTGCGCAAGATCGGCGACAAGGTGCGCGACGACATCGCCGCCCTGCCCGGCGGCGAACTCGCCGTGCTTCAGGGCACGCTCGATGAGCAGGTGAGCATTGAAGTTTCCGAGGAGGCGCTGCGCAGGTTCGGCCTGAGCATGTCTGATGTGGCCAATGCCGTGCGTACGACATCGCTGAACTCCTCCGGTGGGCGCATTGAATCCCCGGTCGGCGACGTCCAACTCACGGCACGCAACCTCGCCGACACAGCCGAGCAGTTTGGCAACATCATCATCCGTCAGACGACGGAGCAAGGTACCGTGCGCGTGGCGGACGTGGCCAATGTGATCGACGGCTTCGTAAGCGAGAAGCTTCAGGCGACCTTCAACGGCCGAACAACCGTGTTCGTGATGGTGCCCGAGCCCGACAACATGGACATCTCGCGCTATGCGCAGGGTTTCCGGGACTATATTGAAAAGGCGAACACGCCCGGCAGCGGCGTGCTGCCGGAAGGCGTGCGGATCGATACGCTATGGGACGACTCGAAGACGTTCGAGGCGCGCATGGAGCTGATCTCGTCCTCCGCTATACAGGGCGCGCTGCTGGTGATGCTGATCCTGATCCTGTTCCTGCGCCCGGTAGTGGCCTTCTGGGTGACAGTCGGCATCCTGACTGCGTTTGCCGGTGCGATGATCCTGTTCCCGACGGTCGGCGTGTCCTGGAACATCCTGTCCACCTTCGCCGTGCTGCTGGTGATCGGCATCATCGTGGACGACGCCATCGTGGTGGGCGAGAACATACACAAGGAAGTCGAGAGCGGACGGCGCAAAGGGCTGGACGCCGCGATCATCGGCACGCAGCTGGTGATGAAGCCGATCATCTTCGGCATCCTGACGACCATCATCGCCTTCTCGCCCTGGCTGTTCGTGACCGGCCCGACGCGGATGTTCACGCAGCAGATCTCCTTCGTGGTGATCGCGGCCCTGATCATCTCGACATTCGAGTGCCTGCTGATCCTTCCGGCGCACCTTGCGCATATGGAAAAGCAAAAGTTCGACGGCCCGCTCGGGCCCTTCCTCAAGCTGCAGCGGCGGATTGCCGACAGCCTTTTGTGGTTTGCCGCCAACATCTACAAGCCGGTGCTGGAGCTGGCGATCAAATTCCGCTACGCGACGATCGCCTTCTTCCTCTCGCTGGTGATGATTTCCGTCAGCCTGCAATCGAGCGGCGTTGTGCCGTTCAAGTTCATGCCGGAGATCGAGGCAGACCTCATTCAGGTCAACATCCAGATGCCGGATGGAACGCCGTTCGAACGGGTTGTGGAAGTGCGCGACCAGCTGCAGGCCGGTGTCGTGGCCGCGACCGAAGCCACCGTCCGTCAACACCCGGAAATCGAAGGCGGCCTGATCCGGGATGCCTCGATCGTCGCCGGCGGCACGCAGGTGCAGGCATGGATCGGACTGTTGCCGCCTGAAGAACGGCCTGAAGGCGTGCGCTCGAAAGACATTGCCGACGAGCTGCGCACCGCAACCGGTGAAATCCAGGACGCGGAAGAGATCAATTTTGAGTTCACCTTCAACCGACCCGATACGGGTGTGACGTTTGCCCTCAGCCATCCGGATCTCGACCGGCTGCGCGAGGCGGCGGACTATGTGAAGGCGCATCTGGCTGACTACTCGGAAGTCTACGACATTACCGACAACCTTTCGTCGGCAGCCGAGGAGATCCAGATCACCATGAAGCCCGGCGCCGAAACGCTGGGGATCACGCTCGCGGACGTCTCCAACCAGCTGCGCCAGGCCTATTTCGGCGAACTGGCCGACCGGATGGCGCGCGACGGCGAGGATGTGGAAGTGCGTGTGCGTCTGCCGATCGAGGCGCGCAACGATCTCGACAGCCTCGCGTCGATCCGCATACGGACGCTGGACGGGCGCGAGATTCCGGTGACCGAGGTAGCTAACTTCGAGTTCGCGCCGGGCATCAACCGGATCGTGCGCCGCAACCGCGTACGCTCGGTGTCGGTGGCTGCGGAAGTGCTCGGCGACGGTGGCCGGGCGCGGATCATGGATGCGATGGAAAAAGACTTCTGGCCGCAGTTCAAGCAGGAGTTTCCGGATGTTACCCGCGGCGAGGCAGGCGGGTTCGAGCAGGAGCAGGAGTTTTTCGCCGAGATCCAGCGGCTGTTGCTGATTGCCGTGGGCGCGATGTACATGCTGCTTGCAGTGGCGTTCCGCTCTTACGCTCAACCCCTTCTGCTGATGACCGCAATCCCGTTGGCCTATACTGGCGCGATGTTCGGTCTCGCCCTGACGGGCACGCCGATGGCTATGTTCGCCCTGTTTGGCATTGCCGCGGCAGCCGGCGTCATCATCAACGACAACCTGGTGCTGATCGACTATGTTAACCGGCGGCGCGATGAGGGCGCCGGCGCCGTGCAGGCGCTGGTGGATGCAGGCGTCTCCCGTTTTCGCCCGATCTTCCTGACATCGATCACGACGTTCGTGGGTATTGGACCGATGCTGGCGGAAAAGTCCGTCCAGGCACAATTCCTGAAGCCGATGCTGGTGTCTCTGAGCTTCGCGATCTGCTTTGCGCTTTTCATCACGCTGTTTCTTGTTCCGGCCATGTATGCGGTCGGCACCGAGATTGGCCGCGTTTTCAAATGGTCGTGGGGCGGCAAGCCGTATCGCCAGATCGGCGAAGGCTATACAGGCCATGCGAATATCGACGAGGAAGAACTGATCGGTTCAAGCCACTCGCGTCCGGCGCCGGCAGAGTAATCCAGTAGAGTAACGAACACCCGTTCTGAAAACGCCCCGCCACCTAGAGGGGCCACGCAGGGAGCCTATCCATGAAGAAACTTCTGCTTGGCGCAGCATCGCTCGCGCTCATCACCGCCTGTGCCCACCACAAGCAAGCGCCGCCGCCCTCGACCGCCGAAACTCTGGCGCCGGCCCCAGCGCCGGAGAAAGTTGCCGCGCCGGGCAAGTTCCTGACGGAAGAAGGCCTGGAGCTTTCCGCGCAGGATGTCTGGGGTGACTGGGGCGTCAATCTTGCTACCCGGAACACGTCCGTTCACCCCGGCGACGATTTCAACGCCTATGTCAACGGCGCCTGGATCTCGACCTTCGAGATTCCGGCTGACCGCACCCGCTATGGCTCGTTCGACCTGCTCGGCGAGAAGTCCGAGCAGCGCGTGCGCAAGATCATCGAGGAGCTGGCCGCAGCGCAGCCTGCCGCCAGCACGATCGAGGGCAAGGTTGCCGCCTACTACAATGCCTACATGAACACCGACGCGATCGAAGCTGCCGGCCTGGCGCCGGCCGAGCCGATGCTGGCACGCATAAAGGCCGCCGCAACGCGCGAGGACCTTGCGACCCTGTTTTCCGAGAACGGGGTCTCCTCCCCTATCGGCGGCTTTGTCGATGTCGATTCCAAGCAGCCTGATCAGCACATCTTCTACGTGAATCAGGCCGGGCTCGGCATGGGCGACCGCGACTATTACCTCGTCGACAGCGAGAAGAATGTCGAACTGCGCGCAGCCTATGTGAAGATGCTGACGGTGCTGCTGACAGAAGCAGGCTACACCGATCCGGCGGCCGCAGCGTCAAGCGTTTTGGCTCTGGAAACCGATATCGCAAAAGCCCACTGGGACCGCGCGCTCGGCCGCAACCGCAACCTGACCTACAACAAGCTGTCTAAGGACGAACTGGTCAAACTCGGCGGCGCCTTCCCGACAGCGCTGATGCTGGACAAGACAGGCGTGGGCGACCAGAAGGCCTTCGTCGTGCGCCAGGTGACACCGACGCCGGAAGAGATCGCGGAGAATGGTCTGTCTGCGGAAGATGCGGCCAAGCTGTCAGGCGGCGGTGTGGAAGGCATCTTCAAGCTGATGGCCAGTGCGCCGGTTGAAAGCTGGCAGGCCTGGCTCGCGGCGAACTATCTGCGCACCCATGCTGACGTGCTCCCGAAGCGCATCGACGACGCTGTGTTCGACTTCTACGGCAAGGCGCTGACCGGGGCAGCCGAGCAGCGCCCCCGTTGGCGCCGCGGCGTGACCGCCGTTGAAGACGCCATCGGCGAAGGTGTCGGCAAGGTGTATGCCGCGCGCTATTTCCCGGCCGAGAACAAGGCCGAGATGGACAAGCTGGTCGCGAACCTGCGCACCGCGATGGCGTCGAACCTCGACGAGCTGACCTGGATGGGCGAGGCGACGAAAGTCGAAGCCCGTGACAAGCTGGCGAAGTTCACGCCGAAGATCGGCTATACTGAAAAGTTCGAGACGTATGACACGCTGGCGGTTGGCGCGGATGCATTCGCCAACATGAATGCGGCCGGCGACTGGGCCTACAAGGACATGATCTCCAAGCTCGGCGAGCCGATCGACAAGACCGAATGGGGCATGCTGCCCCAGACGGTGAACGCCTATTACTCACCAAACCGGAACGAGATCGTATTCCCGGCGGCTATCCTGCAGCCGCCTTTCTTCAACCTGTCGGCCGACCCGGCGGTGAACTATGGCGCCATCGGCGGTGTGATCGGTCACGAAATGGGCCACGGTTTTGACGACCAGGGTTCGAAATCGGACGGGCTGGGCGAGCTGCGCAACTGGTGGACACCGGAAGACAGCGAAAACTTCCGGGAGAAGACCGACGCGCTGGTCGGCCAGTACAATGGCTTCTGCCCGCTGGATGACGGTCAGACCTGCATCAACGGCCGTCTGGCCCTGGGTGAGAATATCGGTGACCTCGGCGGACTTTCGATGGCCTACAAGGCCTACAAGCTCAGCCTCGATACGGATGGCGACGGCACGATCAGCGCCAGCGAAGAAGCTCCGGTCATCGACGGACTTTCGGGCGACCAGCGCTTCTTCATGGGATGGGCGCAGGTCTGGCGGTCGAAATACCGCGAGGAAGCCCTTCGCCGCCAGCTGCAGCAGGGCCCGCACTCGCCGCCGGAATTCCGGATCAATGGCGTCGTCCGCAATTTTGATGAATGGTACGCGGCGTTCGATATTGGGCCGGAACATGCGCTTTACCTGCCGCCGGAAGAGCGCATCCGGATCTGGTAAAGGTTAACGGCGCTCCTCTTCGTGGTCACCGGCGGGCAAATGCTGCCGGTGACCACAACCTGGCCTTAACTGGCGCGGATTATGCATCTTCCCAGGCGAACTGTCCCAACCCCTTCGCCGGAAGTCTGAATACCATGTCTCTGTTGCCCCGCCTTTTTGGCTCCAGAAAGACCGCGCCGGTCGAACCCGCGCGCGTAGATCAGGTCGCAGCCGCCACTCCGGACAGCGCCCGCCCGGTGCGCGTCCAGGTTTACCGCGAAGCCTACGTGACCTATGAATCGGGCTATCGCCGCAAGGGCGTGGTGATGGACTTCACCGATACGGGCCTGCGCATCCGCTTTCCCACCAACGAACGTCTGCCAGCGACGGTGACGGTGAATGCCCGCTCGGTCGGCCTTGAAGGCGACGCGGAAGTCGTGTGGCAGAAGAATACCGAAGCCGGCCTGCGCCTGCGCAGCTAGCCTGCAGTGTTCCCTTCTGGGGCGATCCGGCTTGCGAAAATTCACCATCGGCGCACTCTGACCCAGCGTAAACCGCAGGGAAGGAAAGCCGTATGTCCATCATGAAATCCGAAGAAATCATGGCCGAATCGTCGAAGTCGTTCGAGGACGCGATCCAGCTTGCCGTGAGCCGTTTCTCGAAAACCGTGCGCGGGCTTGCTTCGTGCCACGTCAACTCGATGTCGACGACGATCCGGGACGGCAAGATCGACACGTACCGGGTCAACATGCAGATGACCTTCGAGGTCGATGCGGCGCCGGACAAACCGGAAAACGGCAAGAAGAAAAAGAAGTAGCGCGCCGCAAGCAGGGTTGATCGCAAGGGGATGGCGGCCCGCCCCAGCACCCTATATCCACCGGGGACACCGTCCGTGTGGAGCCCACGCATGCGCCGTCGCCTTGCCGTCTTTGTCCCCGCTGCCCTGTTTGCCGCCGCCTGCGGCGCGCCGGCTGTCAGCCAAACCCCTGCCCCCGCCGCCAACAAGGAAAGCCCTGCCATGCCCGCCACCCAGTTCACCTCGATCAACGGCACGCCGCTGGACCTCACCGCTCTCGGCGCGAAAGCGATCCTGGTGGTCAACACGGCCTCCAAGTGCGGGTTCACGCCGCAGTACAAGGGCCTTCAGGCGCTCTACGAGAACAGGAAGGACGCGGGCCTCGTGATCGTCGGCATCCCGTCGAACGACTTCATGGGTCAGGAGCCCGGCACCGAGGAGGAGGTGAAAACCTTCTGCGAGATCAATTATGGCGTGACCTTCCCTCTCACAAAAAAGTACCATGTGAAGGGCAAGGAAGCGCACCCGTTCTACGCCGCCGCGATCGGAAAGCTGGGCCCGGACGCCGAGCCCGGCTGGAACTTCCACAAGGTGCTGATCAAGGGCGATGGAACGCCGATCAAGGCCTACTCTTCCAAGGTGAAGCCCGACGACGCGGCGCTGATGGCGGATATCGATGCGGCGCTCAAAGGCTGAACCCTGCCCGGCCTTGACGAACGGGCGCTGGCGGCGCCTAAGTCTGATTATTGCACCCGCTCAGAAACTTCAGGAAGGAATGCCTCCATGTCCGATAAAGATCCCGTTGTCATCGTTGGTATGGCCCGCACGCCGATGGGCGGCCTGCTCGGCGACCTCGCCGGTTTTTCCGCCAACGAGCTTGGCGCGCTGGCCATCAAGGCCGCCGTCGCTGAAGCGAAGCTGAAGCCGGGCGAAGCCAACGAAGTCATCATGGGCAACTGCCTGCCCGCTGGCCAGGGCCAGGCCCCCGCCCGCCAGGCCGGCATCAAGGCCGGCGAAGACAAGGGCCTTGAAGCGACCACCATCAACAAGATGTGCGGCTCGGGCATGCAGGCGGCCGTGATGGGCCGCAACGCCATCCTCGCAGGCGACGCCGACATCGTGATCGTCGGCGGCATGGAATCGATGACCAATGCCCCGCACCTTCTGAACGTTCGCAAGGGTCACAAGTACGGCACCATGGGCGCTGAAGACCACATGGCCCTCGACGGCCTGACCGACGCCTATGCTAAAGGCCCGATGGGCGTGTTCGCCGACAAGATCGCCGGCGAGTACCAGTTCACCCGCGAGCAGCAGGACGCCTATGCGCTGGAGACGCTGACGCGCGCCCAGAACGCGACGAAGAACGGCAAGTTCAAGCGCGAGATCACGCCGATCACCGTGAAGGGCAAGAAGGGCGACACGGTCATCGATACCGACCAGCTGCCGCGCGAAGCGATGCCCGAAAAGATCCCGACGCTGAAGCCGGCCTTCTCGAAGGACGGCACCGTGACCGCCGCCAACGCCTCGGCGATCTCCGACGGCGCAGCGGCGCTCGTGCTGATGCGCGAGTCCGAAGCCAAGAAGCGCGGCCTCAAGCCGCTGGCGAAGATTGTCGCCTCCTCCAGCCACGCCCACGAGCCGGAATACTTCACCACGGCGCCGGTGCCTGCGATGAAGAAGACGCTCGCGAAAGCCGGCTGGAAAATCGAGGATGTCGACCTCTGGGAGGTCAACGAAGCCTTTGCGGTCGTTCCGATGATCGCAATGAAGGAACTCGGCATCAGCCATGACCGCGTCAACGTGAACGGCGGCGCCTGCGCTATGGGCCACCCGATCGGCGCGTCGGGCGCACGCGTGCTGATCACGCTGATCGCAGCGATGGAAGATCGAGGCGCCAAGAAGGGCATGGCCTCGCTCTGCATCGGCGGCGGCGAAGGCATTGCCATGGCGATCGAGCGGACCTGACACTTCAGCGTCGCCCGATGGGTTGAAACCGGGCCCGGACGATGCAGCCTCGCATCGCCCGGGCCTTTTCATTCGGGGGATATCCCATGCCGCTCCAGAACCGTGTTGATCCCTTTGGCACAATTCACGCCGTCCCCGAGCGCGGCCTGTTCATGGGTAATCGTGGTGGCTGTTTCCACCGGGACGACCAGACCCTGAAATCCCGGCACTGGAGCAGCCAGCGATGGATCATCTGTGTGCTGATCTTCAAGGAGAGGCGGCGCAAGCTGATGCAGCCCGGGCTCTATACCGAACTCTTCTTTCTCGACGAAGCCACTGCGCTGGCAGGCGGGCACCGGCCGTGTTTCGAATGCCGGCGCGCAGACGCGGTCGCTTTTCGCGGCGGGTTGGTGCGGCGCGGATTTCTTGAGGCGGGCGAGACGGTCGGCGCCCTCGATGCGCAGGTGGCCGGCGAAGTCCAGACCATCCTCGGCGGCGGCAAGGCGCGAAGCGCGGTTGAACCCCGGACGCTGCCGGACGGCGCAATGTATGCGGCAGAAGGCGCGGCCTGGCTGAAGCAGGGCGCAGAGGCGCGTCGCTGGTCGTTTGCCGGTTATCATGGCCCCCGGCCGCTCCATGCCGACGGACTGAGGCTCACTCCGCAGGTGACCTGCGAAGCGCTTTCGGAGGGCTACCGGCCGATGCTGCATCCGTCCGTATACGCATGAGCCAAGCGCCTTCCCCGGCCGAAATCACGGCGCATTTCCGCGAACAGGGCATGTTCTGCCGGACGCTCGGCTCGCCCTTCATGGCGGCGCTGTGCGAGATGATGGCGCGTGACATAGAGGAAGAAGGCCCAGTCGCCGACCTGGTGCGGGGCTGGCCCGGCAATCCGCGGCGCGACGCACTGTCGCTGCGGGTCGCGGGTTTCCTGCACCACAGCGTTCTGACGGGCGCGGCCGCAGAGCTTGCGGGCGCCTATCCCGGACGCGCTGCCAGCTGGACGATGGAACGCGTCTGGCCCATCGCCCGTGACTGGCTGGCCGCCAACTGCGCCGCAGCGCACGCCTTCCTCGTCTCGCCCCCGCAGACCAATGAAGTACGCCGGTCCATCGCGCTCTTGCCTGGCTTCCTGCAACTGGCTGGCCTGCATCCGGGACCAATGCATCTTCTCGAACTCGGCGCGAGCGCCGGGCTCAACCAGAACTGGGACCGGTTCAGCTATCAGACCGGAAGCTGGTCGCGCGCGGGCAGCAGCGGCGTCCGGATCGAGACGGACTGGAATGGTCCGCCGCCAGAGCACCTGGACGCCGAGGTGCGCATCGCGTCACGGGCGGCGTGCGACCAGAGCCCGATTGATATCCGTGATCCGGCGCAGGCGCTGCGGCTGAAATCCTATGTCTGGCCGGACCAGGCCGAGCGGCTCACACGCCTCGATGCGGCCATCGCGCTGGCGCGGGAGACGGGCGTGACGGTCGATACCGCAGACGCCGCCGAATGGCTTGCTGCAAAGCTCGCCGCGCGCCCAGATACCGGGCTGACGGTCATCTACCATTCGGTCTTCCTGCAATATCCGCCTGCGGAGGTTCGCCGTGCGCTCCTGGAGATGACGGTGGCTGCCGGCGGCGCCGCAACGCCGCAGCGCCCCCTCGCCTGGCTCTGTTTCGAGCCCGGCGCCTTTTTCCAGGGTCCAGACCAGGTGGGGATCAATCCCAACGATTTCATCACCTATCTGAGGGTATGGCCCGGCGGCGCGGAAAGCCGTCTCCTGTGTTCCGACGGGCACGTCACGCGGGCGGCTGCAACCTGATCCTGTCTGAAGCGTTGGAGTCCTGATCGCCTTCGGCGAAAATCGGGGTATGATGCAAGAGCTGCGAGGGGACCGGGCGAATGACAAACTATTACGACTTGCCGCCGCCGGAAAAGAAACGGCCTAGCCTCTGGTGGGCGGTCCTGCTGTTGCTTCTGCTGTTCCTGCTGGGCGTCTGGGCGACCTGGTGGTCGCTGCGCCTGCAGCCGGGCGAACTCGGGCAAGAGCCGGCTCTGGCGGTCTCGTCCCTGCCCGCTGCGCCGCTGGCGCCGGCCGGTCCGCCACCGACTGTCGCCGAACCCGAGCCTCTGCCGGAGGTGCCGGCTGAACCGGTTGAGACTGCGGCTGCAGAGCCGGATCCGGTCGCCGAGCCCGCTGCCGAGCCGCCGCCGCTGTTTTCCGATGTGCGCTGGCGCGAAACGGCGCGCTTCACCGGCACCGACGCGGCCGGGCGCAGCGCCGAGTTTACCGCCTATGTGCTGGTCGGTGACGAGACCTGGACCTATGCGCGCGCCGACGCGGTGTTCGCCGCCGGCCTGAGCCAGCCGGTAGAGACCGCCTTCGACAAGCTGAACCTCGGCGCCGGGATCTGCGAGCTGACCAATGTGATCGCGGTCGGCGCCGCCTCGGTCGAAGGCACCTCGGAGCAGAACACCTTCCTCTCGCATACGCGCGGCCATGCGCTGCGCGCCGCTATTGCTTCCAACCTGCCGTGTGAGGCGGGCGTCCTGCCCACCAGCGTGCTGGATCTCGGCTATAGCCGCGCGGATGTGGTCTGCCCGGCCGGCAGGACGATCTGCCCGGATGTGTCCGCGCCGCAGCGGCCCATCGCGATGGTGCTCGTCAAGTCAGACGATCCGGAGACGGACATTGGCCAGGCACTTCAGAGCGGCATTGCGGCGCAGGAAGACGCCGGCGCCGGCGTGCTGCCGGGCGTGAAGGTGTCAGACTACTCGGCCTTCGACCTCAGGATCAGTCGCTGATCTTGGTCGTCTGACGCACGAGGCCGAGCGGCAGCGCTGTCGTGCGCTTGGCAACGCGGATGACGATGCGCGACTGCACATCCGACACCAGTTTCGAGCCCAGCAGCTTGTCGCGCAGGAAATTGTCATAGGCGTGCATGTCGGTGGTGACGATATGGATCATGTAGTCCACCGCGCCGGTGACAGTCATGCACTCGACCACTTCCGGCCAGGCCTGCACCATCGATTCGAAGGCCTCGAGGTTTTCGCGGCTCGGCAGCGACAGCTTCACGCTGGCGATCACTTCAAAGTCCAGCCCCAGCGCATGGTTGTTGATCAGCGTGACACGGCCGAGGATAAAGCCGGCCTCTTCCATGCGCTTGATACGGCGCCAGCAGGGCGAGGAGGACAGACCCACACGCTCGGCAATCTCGGCTACGGACAGGCTTGCATCGCGCTGGATCAGGTCCAGTATACGGGCATCGACGCTATCTAATTCTTGGGACAATTTTCCGGCGATCCAATTCTTTATGGAAATTTATTGCTTGAAATAGCAAAACTTGCGCAAGTTAGGCAAGTAATTTCGCGCGATTCAGCCAATAATCTGCCGGGACAAGAATCGGGGATACGACGTTCATGAAACATCGTGAAGTTACGCTGGACGACAAATACGATCTTGTCGAGGGCAAGGCTTACATGACGGGCATTCAGGCGCTGGTGCGCCTGCCGCTGGATCGCAAGCGGATGGACAGGGCGGCCGGGCACAACACCGGCGGGTTCATCTCCGGCTACCGCGGCTCGCCGCTCGGAGGATATGATCAGCAATTGCGCGCGGTGCAGAAGCGCCTCGACGCACATGACATCAAGTTCTGGGAAGGCCTGAACGAAGACCTTGGCGCGACCGCCGTCTGGGGCTCGCAGCAGCTTGGCCTGTTTCCAGGCGCGAAGTTCGATGGTTTGTTCGGCATCTGGTACGGTAAGGCACCGGGCGTCGACCGGACGGGCGACGTGTTCAAGCATGCCAACGCCGCCGGCACCTCGGCGCTGGGCGGCGTGCTCGCCGTCATCGGCGACGACCATAACTGCAAATCCTCCACCCTGCCCTCGCAGTCAGAGTACGCGATGCAGGACGCAGAGATCCCGACGCTCAACCCGGCCTCGATCCAGGATGTGCTGGACTATGGCATTCACGGCTGGGAGATGAGTCGCTTCTCGGGCGCCTGGACGGGCCTCGTCGCGCTGGCCGACACGATGGATTCCGGCGCGGTGGTGAGTGTCGATCTCGCCCGTTTCGCCATTCAGCGTCCCGATTTCGTGCTGCCGGAAGGCGGGGTGCACATGCGGCGGGGCGATGTGCCGCTGAACAAGGAAGCGCGCCTGCGCCAGGTCAAGCTGCCGGCGGCGCAGGCCTATGTCCGCGCCAACCGGCTGGACCATGTGATCCTGCCTTCGCCGCGCCCGCGCCTTGGCCTGATCGTGACCGGCCAGGCCGCGCGCGACGTGTTCGAGGCGCTCGCCGCGCTCGGCCTGAGCCCGCAGGAAGCCGGCGCCCTCGGTCTGACGATCTACAAGGTGGCCATGCCCTGGCCGCTGGAGCCGCAGGGCATCCGCGAATTCTGCGCAGGCCTCGAGCGCGTTATCGTCATCGAGCACAAGCGTCCGCTGATCGAAGCGCAGCTGAAGGCGGCCCTGTATGATCTGCCCGACACCCGCCGCCCGGTCATCGAAGGCAAGAAGGATGCGAACGGCGCACCCCTGCTGTCGGACATCGCCTCGCTGACCATTCCGGAAATCGCGAACGCGCTCATGCACGCCCTGCCGAGCGGCTGGGACACCTCGCGCGCCGCCGCTTACTTCGACCGTGTCGGGCGCGCTTCAGAAGCGGCCCGCACCAACGCCTCGCCCACCGTGCGTTCGCCGCACTTCTGCTCGGGCTGCCCGCACAATACCTCGACCGTGGTGCCGGACGGCAGCCGCGCGCTTGCCGGTATCGGCTGCCACTACATGGCGAACTTCATGCCGGACCGCAAAACCGACATGACGAGCCAGATGGGGGGCGAAGGCATCGGCTGGGTTGGTCAGCATTGGGCAACCGACGAGAACCATGTGTTCGTCAACCTTGGCGACGGCACCTATTCGCACTCGGGCAGCCTCGCCATTCGCGCGGCGGTGACCTCCGGCGCGAACATGACCTACAAGATCCTTTACAATGACGCGGTCGCGATGACCGGCGGACAGCATGTGGAGTCGGGCCAGACCCCGGCCATGATCGCCCAGCAGGTCGAGGCGGAAGGCGTCAAGACCATCCGTATCGTGACGGAAGACCCGACCCGATATGCCGGTGTGCGCGACCTGCCACGCAGCGTGACGATCCATCACCGCGACGACCTGGAAGACGTGCAGATCAAACTGCGCGAGACGCCGGGCGTCTCGGTCATCATCTACGACCAGATGTGCGCCACCGAAAAGCGACGCCGGTCGAAGCGCGGCATGATCCAGCCCGACCGTGTACGTACCATCATCAATACCGAAGTCTGCGAAGGCTGCGGCGACTGTTCGGTGAAATCGAACTGCTTGTCGGTCGAGCCGATCGAGACCGAACTGGGCCGCAAGCGCCGCATCAACCAGTCGACCTGCAATACCGACCTCTCCTGCCTCAAGGGCTTCTGCCCGAGCTTTGTAACCATTCAGGACGGGGAAGCTGCTTGGGAAGCCCAGCCGCGTCAGACGTTCGACGCCGACGGTCTGCCGCTGCCCGAGACGCCGAGCCTGGCCCAGCCCTGGAACATCCTGTTCACGGGTGTCGGTGGCACGGGCGTGACCACGGTTGCCGCGGTGCTCGCGATGGCAGCGCACGTGGACGGCAATGCTGCCTCCTCGCTCGACATGACCGGCCTTGCCCAGAAGGGCGGCCCAGTGCTCTCCCACATCCGCTTTGCGCGCGAGCCGGAGATGATCTCGACCGGCCGCGTGCCGCCGGCCAGCGCCGACTGCGTGATCGCCTGCGACCTTGTCGTGGCCGCGGGCGGCGACGCCCTCAACCTGATGGATGCCGGGCGCACCGCTGCCTTTGCAAACTCGGACGTAACGCCGACATCGGAATTCATCCGCAACCGGTCGAAACGTTTCGAGAGCGAGCTTCTGTCGTCCCGCGTCAAGCGCCAGGCCGCCGAGTTCGGCGCGTTCGACGCCGAGGCGCTTGCCGTGGGTTACCTGCACGAGGCGATCTACACGAACATGATCATGGCGGGCTATGCCTGGCAGATGGGCAAGGTGCCGGTGTCGCTGCGCGGACTTTACCGTGCGATCCGCCTCAACGGCACGAAAGTCGAAGACAACATGGCGGCGTTCAATATCGGACGCCTCGCTGCCGCTGCGCCGGAGCGCCTCGTCGCCCGGAACGACCCGCGCGGTCAGGTCGAGGAAAAATCCCTCGACGCGCTGATCGAGGACCGCGCCGGGCGCCTCACCGCCTACCAGAACGCGGCTTACGCGGACCAGTACCGCGCCGTCGTCGCCGAAGTGCGCGCTGCCGAGACAAAAGCCGGGCTGGGCGAAAGCCTCTCCCGCGCTGCAGCGACTTATGCCTACAAGCTGATGGCCTACAAGGATGAGTATGAAGTCGCCCGTCTCTATACGGACGGAAAGTTTGCCGAACAGCTGGCCAGCCAGTTCAAGGGCGGTAAGCTGCGCTTCTGGCTGGCTCCGCCGATCATCGCGAAGAAAGATTCGCACGGCCATCTCGAGAAGAAGCATTTCGGTGCCTGGATGATGACCGGCTTCAAAGTACTCGCCAAGCTGAAAGGCCTGCGCGGCACGAGGCTGGACCTCTTCGGCTATACCGAAGAGCGCAAGATGGAGCGGGCCTTGCGCGATACCTATCTTGAAAACCTGCGCCGCATCACGCGCGAACTGACGGCCGGCAACCATGCCCTCGCCGTCGAGATCGCCCGCGTGCCAGACGAAATCCGCGGCTTCGGCCACGTGAAGGAAGCCGCCGCCGCGAAAGCAAAGGCTTACGAAACCGAACTCTGGGCCGGTTGGCCTGAAGGGCGGCTGCCAAAGGCGAAAGTCTCACTGATTGCGGCCGCGAAGTAGAGTTGAAATCCTCTCCCAGCGTCCTGCCCCGGCAAGCGCAAGCTTGCCGGGGCTTTTTTACCTGCCGGCTCGCGACCTAGTCTGCCGGGGAGACCACGACGCCGAGCAGCTCGCCATCCTTGCTCATGTCCCCGATCTCGCGCTCCACATCCCTGACTTTTACGACGCGGTCTCTCGTGCGCGTTGCCTTGCCGTTCCTGTAAGTGACCGTGATGCGGACCATCTCGTCCGGCCCGCCCAGCGCATCGCCCGTCACACGCACGGCAGTTGCGCCGACGTAGAATGCGCCCTTGCCCGCCCCTTCCAGAACACCTCCGGCGAGGCTGACAGGAGCCGTCACGATCTTGGTCGCAAGACAGCCAGCGAGCGGCAGCGCGGCGATAACAAGAAAAAGTGTGGCGAGACGCATGGTAAAGCTCCGGCAGCGCCGCGCAGGCTAAGGCGGGATAGGCGCGGGCGCACCTTACATTTCAGCCGGAAAGCCTAGCGCGCGAGCGCCTCGTCGATGAGCTTGGCGGTTTCGCCCGCGCCATAGAGCGCTGCAAAGCTGCCGAAGCGCGGGCCTTGTTCCTGGCCGAGGAGGACTTCATAGAGCGCCTTGAACCAGTCACGCAGGTTTTCGAAACCGTGCGTCTTGCCGACTTCGAACGTCATCGTCTGCAGGTTTTCCCCGGTTGGCTCATCCGGGAAGGTGCGCAGGCGTTCGGCAAGCTCGGCCATCGCCGCGCGTTCCTGATCCGTCGGAGTACGGAAGGTTTTCGCGGGCAGGATGAAGTCGCGGTAATAGCGCATGGCGTAGCCGGCGAGGTCGTTCAGCAGCGGATGCGTCTCTGGCGAGGTGTCTGGCGCATAGCGTGTGATGTAGGACCAGAGCTGCGAGACGTCCGTCGGATTCGCCACGGCGACAAGGTTCATCAGCAGCGCGAACGAAACCGGGCTCGACCATTGCGGCGGATGGCCGGAATGGATGTGCCAGACAGGATTCTCCAGCTGCGCGGCGGCCTCTTCCTGCGGATACTTGTCGAGGAAGGTCAGGTATTCGTCGACTGCCTTCGGGATGACGTCGAAATGCAGTTTCTTGGCGACGCGCGGCTTCTGGAACTGGTAGAGCGCCAGGCTCTCGTCCGGGGCATAGGCCAGCCATTGCTCAACCGAAATGCCGTTGCCCTTGGTCTTGGATATCTTTTCGCCCTTCTCGTCCAGGAACAGTTCGTAGACATACTGTTCGGGCGGGCGGTGGCCAAGGATGCGGGCGATCTTGGAATAGACGGGGGCGTTGGCCTGGTGGTCCTTGCCGAACATTTCGAAGTCCACACCAAGTGCAGCCCAGCGCATGCCGAAATCCGGCTTCCACTGCATCTTCACCGCGCCGCCCGTGACCGGCAGCGTCACGTCGGTGCCATCTTCATCCGTGAACGTCACTTCGCCTCTGGCAGCGTCCACATGCTTCATCGGCACGTAGAGCACGCGCCCCGTGCTGGGGCTGATGGGCAGGAAAGGCGAATAGGTCGCCTGCCGCTCCGGGCCCAGCGTCGGCAACATCACGCCCATGATCGCGTCATACTTCTCGGCCGCACGCCGCAGCATCGCGTCAAACCGGCCGGACTTGTAGCAGTCGGTCGCCGAAAGAAATTCGTACTTGAAACCAAACTGGTCGAGGAAGGCGCAGAGCCGCGCATTCATGTGTGCGCCGTAGGAGGCGTGCGTGCCGAACGGATCGGGCACCACGGTCAGCGGCATCTGGAGGTATTGATCCAGCGATTTCGGGTTCGGCACCGTGTCCGGGACCTTCCGCATTCCGTCCATGTCGTCCGACACGCAGATGAGGCGCGTGGCATACTTGCCACCGGTCAGCACCTCGAATGCGTGACGCACCATTGTCGTGCGCACGACCTCGCCGAACGTGCCGATATGCGGCAGGCCCGACGGACCATAGCCTGTCTCGAAGATCACTGGCGCATCCGCCTTGCGCTCGCCGGCCTTCACCTGCTCCGCCACGCGCTTTTCCAGCGCGCGGGCCAGTTCGAAAGGCCAGGCCTTGGCGGTTTGGGCAAGCGTGGAAAGATCGGTCATCGGAGGTTCTGCCGGGTGCAACAGGGTTGAGCGGCGGACGTAGAGGCGGGGCCCGGGGGCGTCAAGCGAAGCAGGCCTGCCATGTAAGATATATTTGACATACCGGAAATCTCCGACTACATGCCTGTGTACAATATTTTCGACACCCCGGAGTCTTCGATGTCCCTGCTCACCGCCCTGCGCAACACGCCCTTCCGCGAGAAGACCGCCTGGGCAATGGCCGCCATCCTGACCGGAGGCGCCGCCTTCTATCTCAACCTGGTGATCAGCGCCTCGCAGGCGCTGGGCCGAACGTCACCGCCGTTCATCGGTTTCGTTATCGCCTACGTCGTCGTCATCGTGATCGCCTCGGTCGCCGTCATGTCGGTACTCGCCGGCACATCCCCGCGCGAGGCCGATGCGCCGGCTGACGAGCGCGAGAAGATCATTGCCGATAAGGCCGGCAACTGGTCCGGCTACGTGATTGCCGCCGCGGCGTTCGGTTCGCTCTGGCATTACGGCGTCCACGGTGATGGCCACATGCTGTTCCACCTCGTCTTCCTGAGCCTGATGCTTGGCCAGATCGCAGAATACGTGTTCCAGATCATGCTCTATCGCCGGGATGTCTGAGCAATGGGCAAGCCCCCGCCGATCACCAATCGTATCCGCGAGCTGCGCGAATCCGCTGGCGGCATGAGCCAGTCCGCCCTCGCCGAGGCCATCGGCGTAACGCGCCAGACCGTGATCGCCATCGAACTCGGCAAGTATTCCCCCTCCCTCGAAAGCGCCTTCCGGATCGCCCGAGTGTTCGAAACGGACGTGGAATCCGTGTTTGGCTGGCAGGCGCCGCCGCTCGGTTGAAGTCCCCGCCATTAACCCAACTCTTCGATTGACACTCATTCGCAAGTGCTGCAAATGGTTCTCATGATCATTTGCGTGTGCAACCGAATCAACTGCCGCTCCGTCCGCGAAGCCGTGGAATCGGGTGCGCGCAGCCCGAAAGCGGTCCAGGCCCATCATGGCTGCAAGATCAATTGCGGAAAATGCACCACCACGATCGGCGAAATGATCTCCGATCATATGGACCGCTGCGTTCCCGAACTGCAGATCCTCGCCGCCGAGTAATCGGCCCGCCATCTTCAAACTCCTTACATTTCAAACGCTTCGTCCCAACGCGCGGAACGGAGCGTACGGCTGATTGCAAGTGTGTCTCACTATCATATGCAATTGATTTTATTGGATTTTTTGTTGTCACAGGCGCGGTTCGCCTATAAGGCTAGGTAAATCCCCGTAACCCTCCCAGACCGCAGGAGCCGCTCATGCAAGGCGACAAGAAAGTCATCGAATTTCTCAACCTCACCCTCAAGAACGAGCTGACGGCCATCAACCAGTACTTCCTGCATTCGCGGATGCTGCGCGAATGGGGCGTCTCCAAGCTCTCCAAGAAGGAGCACGATGAATCGATCGAGGAGATGCATCATGCCGACTGGCTGATCGAGCGCGTCCTCTTTCTCGGCGGCCTGCCGAACCTTCAGGATCTCGGCAAGCTGCACATCGGCGAGAGCGTTCAGGAAATCCTGGAATGCGACCTAAAGCTCGAGAACATAGCGATTCCCGTCCTGCGCGACGCGATGGAGCATTGCGAGAAGGTGCGCGACTATGTGAGCCGCGACCTGTTCGGCAAGATCCTCCATAACGAGGAGGAGCATGTCGACTTCCTCGAGAAGCAGTTTGCGCTGATCGAGCGGATCGGCATCGAGCGTTACACCCTGCTCCAGTCGGAAGCGAACTCGTAAGAGCCTCTCGGCGGCCATTGTGCCGACACATCAAGACGTGGATAGTCAGGGCGTTGCCGCGCAAATCGCGGCAGCCAACAAACAGGTCTTTGTGGGGAAACACATGACATATCGCACCCGACTCTCCCGCTTCACGGGCGGCCTTCTGGCAGCCTGCACGGCAGCCGCTTTCCTGCCGGCCCTCGCACAGGCCGCGCCGGACTTCCAGGACCAGGCTTTCACGACGCCTTACTGGACCCGTGTTCCCGTGATCGAAGTGCTCGGCCGCGCCGACATGCAGGTTGCCCCGAACCGCGCCTCGTTCACCGTCACCTATCTCGAAACCGACAAGGATTCGAAAAAGGCCATGCAGCTCGCCGTCGAGCGCGGACGCCTCGCCTATGACACGATCAAGAAAGCCGCCGGCAAGGGCTCGATCGTCCAATCGTCCGTGAACGTCACGGCGCTGTATGAGCAGTACAAGGACAAGGATGGGAACCGGATCGACAACGAGCGTTCCGACAAGATCCGTGCCTATGAAGCCCGCGTCACACTGACTGTCACGGTGGAAGATGTCTCCAAGGCCGGTACCGCCCGAGCCGGCGCGCTCGCGCTCGGCCCGGAAAACTCCTCGGGCCTGTCGACCTATCTGGAACGCACGACGGAGCTGAACCGCCAGGCTTATGAAGCCGCCGTGAAAGACGGCGCCGATCGTGCCAAGGCCACCGCATCGGCCAGTGGCGGGAAGCTCGGCAAGCTGATGGTGGTACAGGAAGGCTCCGGGCCGTGCCTTGGCAACTGGTCGTCGATGGCAGGCAGCGACTATGACTACTACGACAAGTCTTATGCTATGGCGCCCCCACCCCCGCCCCCTCCTCCGCCGCCGCCACCCCTGGCATCCGGCATGATCGACGGGCGTCAGGTGACCATCACACAGGCCGACATCGACGCGCTGAACCTGCCTTCGGATGACAGGTCCCAGCCAGTTTCAGCCAGCGTCTGCATGATCTACCAGATCGAGCGGTAGGTCCGCCGGGTAAATCGAGAAACAAAAAAAACGCCGGAGGACATCCTCCGGCGTTTTCATTTCATCTGCCTGCGGATCAGAACCCGTTCAGCCGTGCGTAGCGATCACGGTGCCAGCTGGCCGAGCCGTAGAGCGCTTCCTGCACGCGGGCCCGTTTCATGTAGAAGCCCGGCTCGGCCGCGTCAGTCATGCCGATGCCGCCATGCATCTGTACGCACTCGTTCGAGACAAGGTGCACAAGCTCGCCCGCCTTCGCCTTCGCGAGGCTTGCGAGTTCCGCCACATCTGCCTTGCCGCCATCGACCGCGCCGAGCGCTGCTGCGACGCACGAACGTGTCATTTCGAGTTCCACGAACATCTTCGCGGCGCGGTGCTGCAGCGACTGGAACGACCCGATCAGCTGACCGAACTGTTTGCGGTTGTTGAGGTAGTCCAGCGTCATGTCGAATGCCGCCTGGGCCGAGCCCAGCATTTCGGCGGCCATGCCGATCGCCGCGCGGTCGAGCAGTGGATCAAGGATATCTGCGCCTTCATCGGCCGGGCCTACCAGCGCCGTTTGTGGAACATGCACGCCGTCAAAGCTGACATGTGCCGCGCCGTGGCTGTCAACCGTCTTCAGCGGCGTGACCGTCACGCCCTTCGCGCCTTTCGGCACGAGGAACAGGCTGATGCCGTGCCGGTCGCCCGCTTCACCGAAGGTGCGCGCGGCAACGATGAAAACGTCCGCATAATGACCGTCCGGCACATATTTCTTCAGGCCGTTCAGCGTGAAGCCCTGCCCGTCGCGCTCGGCTTCAGTGGCGATGCTGTAGGGCGAGAAGTGCGCCGACTCGTCGAGCGCCAGCGCAAACGTCACCTCGCCGGCCGCAATCTTCGGCAGCCATTCGGCTTTCTGCGCGGGCGTTCCGCCAAGTTGCAGCGCGGACGCCGCGATCAGCGCCGTCTGCACCAGCGGCGTTGCTGCCAGCGTGCGGCCCTGTGCCTCGAGGATCTGGCCGAGGCCGACCAGGCCGAACGTCTCGCCGCCCGGTTCGTCCGGAACGATGACGCCGAAGAAGCCGAGCTCTGCCAGCTTCTTGCGCGTCGCCGGGTCATTCCCGTTGGCGCCCTTGTCGCGTAAGGCGCGCAGATGCGCTACGGGCAGCTCATCGCGCGCGAACGCCATCGCTGTCTCGCGCAGCATTTCCTGGTCTTCAGTGAGAACGAACGACATGACTACTGATGCTCCTTCAGGCCGAGCACACGCTTGGCAATGACATTGAGATTGATCTCGGAGGTGCCGCCCTCGATCGAGTTGCCTTTTGAGCGAAGCCACTGACGCGTGACCTTCTTGGCATTCTTGTCAAAGCCCTCGCCTTCCCAGCCGAGGCCCTCGGTGCCGAGCGCCTCAATCAGCAGCTCGTGCCGGTCCTGGTTCATCTTTGCGGCGCCGTACTTCAGGATCGACGCAGTGTGGCCGACCGCCTGACCGGCTTTCGCCTGCTCGGTCTGGCGCTGGACGGTCAGCGCGAAGGCCTTGGCATACATCCGGTGATCGGTGATGCGGCCGCGCAGGTCGCCGTCCAGGATACGGCCGGCTTCATCGGTGCCGATATGCTGCTTGGCATAGTCTTCCGGCCCGAGAATGCCCGAGCCGCCGGTGCCGCCGAAGCCGCCAGCCGAAATCGACGAGCGCTCGAATTGCAGCAGGCGTTTCGCAATGTCCCAACCGCCGTTCACGCGGCCGACCAGCTGGTCCTTGGGCACTTTTACATCGGTGAAGAAGGTCTCGCAGAACGGGCTCTCGCCGGAGATCAGCTGGATGGGGCGCGCTTCCACGCCCGGCGATTTCATGTCGAACAGGATAAAGCTGATGCCCTCATGCTTGGTCGAGGTGTCTGTGCGCACGAGGCAGAAGATCCAGTCTGCCTTGTCGGCATAGGAAGTCCACACCTTCTGGCCGTTGATCAGGTAGTGGTCGCCCTTGTCCTCGCAGCGTGTCTGCAGACCGGCGAGGTCAGAGCCCGCGCCCGGCTCGGAATATCCCTGGCACCAGCGGATCTTGCCCTTCAGGATGTCCGGGATGAAGCGCAGCTTCTGTTCGTGGTTGCCAAATTCCAGCAGCGCCGGGCCGAACATCCACAGGCCGAACGAGAACAGCGGCGGGCGCGCCTTGATGCGGCGCAGCTCCTGCTCCAGCACGCGCGCCTCAGCGCGGCTAAGGCCGCCGCCGCCATATTCCTTCGGCCATTCCGGCGAGGTCCAGCCCTTCTCCCCCATCCGGTCGAGCCAGAGTTTCGACTCCGGGTTCTTGAAGGTCGCGTTGCGTCCGCCCCACACAACCTCGTCATCCGGCATCGGCGTACGCATCGAGGGCGGGCAATTGGCTTCCAGCCATTTGCGGGTGTCGAGGCGGAAGGCCTCGAGTTGCTCGGCATCGTCATAGGCCATCGGCTTACTCCCTCGGATTATCTGTCTTCAAAGGGGCACACTAAGCCGGGCGCCCGCATCCGCCAAGCGGTCACGCGGCGTCAGAAAGTCCCGGTGCCCAGGTTGTGTGGAGCCTCTTCGCCCCGAGGCGCGGACAGGTCGGCAGACCAGGTAACGCCTGCCCCTTCGGATGCCCTGCCGACATCCCCGCAACCTCTTCACAGGTTATCCACAAACATGGGGCTGACGTCATTTCTTTGACGCAACAATTCTTCGGCAAGCAAGTGCCCGCTCATCCAGGCGGCTTCCACGCGCGCGCCGAGGTGCCAGTCGCCGCAGGTCGCAAGGCCGAGCGCGGCATCGAACTGGAATGGCTCGTCCAGCGCCTCGGTCACTCGCGCATAGCGCCAGCGATGCGCCAGCGCGAGGTCCGGCTCGCCAGCGCCTGTCAGGTCGTGGAACGCCGCCGTCAAGGCCGCGGCCACTACCTCCGGCGCATCCTCGAGATGTTCAGCCGACCAGCCCGCGCGCGCATGCAGCACCCAAGTCTCCGCACCGGCGCGACCCGCCTTTGAGGAATTGCGCGCGACCCAGCCAATCGGGCCGGCCTCCGGCTCCAGGGCATGAATCGTCATTCCCGTCGCCTGCGCATAGCCCAGCATCACCGCCCAGCACGGCGCCGACCGGACGCTGCCCGCCTGAATGGCCAGCTCTGGCGCCACCATCGCCAGCAACACCGCCGCCTGCTCCGCCGGCACTGCCACGATCACCTGCGCGAACTCCTCCGTAGACGAACCATCTTCCATCCGCAGCCTCCAGGCTCCCGGCGCCCCCTCAATGGCGCCCACCTGCGCGCCCCAGGTCACCTCCAGCGGCGCGGCCATCGCCCGGATCACGCTGTTCATTGCCGGCGTACCGACATACCGCCCCTCACCCCACTCGGCCGCCGCGCCTGCTCGCATCCAGCTGTCCACCACGTCCCGGAACTCGGGTGACCGCGCCGTGAAGTATTGCGCGCCGTGATCGAACGCGATCTCGGTCTCGCCCAGCTTTACCCTGCGCGTCGCCATCCGACCGCCGGGGCCGCGCCCCTTGTCGAACAGCCGGACGTCCTCTCCGCCGCGGGTCAGCGCCGCTGCTGCCGCGAGCCCCGCCATGCCGGCGCCAATAACTGCGATCGCCATGGGCGCCTCCTGTTCCTGTTTCGCCACTTAGCCCGGCCCGTCCGAAGGTCCAGCGACCGGCCCCTTGATCACCCACCGGCTTTGTTCTATGTTTGTTCCATGTCTGGTGTTCATGTCGTCTGGTTCAAACGGGACCTCCGGGTCCATGATCACACCGCGCTGCTGGCTGCGGTGGCCAGCGGCGCGCCGGTTGTGCCGCTCTACATTTTCGAGCCGGGCTACTGGGCCCAGCCGGAGCATTCCCGCCGCCAGTTTGATTTCGTGATCGACTCCCTGCGCGAGCTGGACGCCGCGCTTGAGGCGCGCGGCAGCCGCCTTGTCGTGCGCACCGGCCATGCAGTCGATGTCTTCTCCGCCCTGCACCGCGAGTATGGTCTCGAGGCGATTCACGCGCATGAAGAAACCGGCCTGCAATGGACCTTCGACCGCGACCGCCAGGTCCGCCGCTGGGCGCGCAATGCCGGTGTGTCCGTGCGCGAGCAGGCGCAGCACGGCGTCGTGCGCGGCCTCAAGTCGCGCGATGGCTGGGCCGCCCGCTGGGAGCAGCGCATGGCCGAGCCGCGTGCGAAGGCGCCGGACGCGATCCGTGCGCCGGCCCTGCCCGCCTCCCACTGGCCCATCGCCGAAGATTTCGGCCTCGGCGCAGACGACTGCCCGGCCCGCCAGCCGGGCGGGCGCACCGCCGGGGTCGAATGCCTGCGCTCCTTTCTGGAAGAGCGCGGGCGCACCTACCGCGCCGACATGTCGAGCCCGCTCACCGGCACCGAGGCCTGCTCGCGCCTCTCGCCGCATCTTGCTTTCGGCACTATCTCACTGCGCGAAGCCTGGCAGGCCGCCCGCCGCGCCCGCGACCTGCATGCGGGCCAACGCGACGAACTTTTCGCCGCCTCGATCGACAGCTTCATCTCCCGCCTTCATTGGCACTGCCACTTCATCCAGAAGCTGGAAGACCAGACCTCACTCGAAAGCCGCAACCTGCATCCCGCCTATGATGGCCTGCGCCCGCGCCCCGAGGCGAACGATCCGCGCCTTGAAGCCTGGCTAGAGGGGCGCACCGGGTTTCCTTTCCTGGATGCCTGCATGCGCTCGCTGAAGGCGACCGGCTGGCTCAATTTCCGCATGCGGGCCATGGCGATGGGCTTTGCTGCGCATCACCTTTGGCTGGACTGGAAGGTCCCCGCCGAACGGCTCGCTGCGCGCTTCACGGATTTCGAGCCCGGGATCCACTACGCGCAGGCCCAGATGCAGTCGGCGACCACCGGCACCAACACGCCGCGCATCTACAATCCGGTCAAACAGTCCCGCGACCAGGACCCAGACGGCGTCTTCATCCGGCGCTGGGTGCCCGAACTTGCGCAGCTGCCTGGCGTCTTCCTCCACGCGCCGTGGGAGGCTGCGCCCGAAATCCTTTCGGCCGCCGGCATCGTATTGGGCCAGACCTATCCCATGCGCATGGTGGATCACATGGCCGCTGCCGACCAGGCCCGCACCCGTATCGCCGCGGTGCGCCGCTCGCCCGGCCACGCCCATGCGGCAGACGACATCCAGTCCCGGCATGGCAGCCGGCGCGCCGGTCTCGCCCCCACCAGCCAGCGCCGCCGCGCGGCGACCCGCCGGACCGAGCGCAAGGCCGCCCCGACCGCCCAGCTCAGCCTCGACCTGACGCATGCCTCGTAAGGCCGGCGCCGGCAAAGCCGTGGCCAAGCGGGACCTGCCGGTGAAGACCTGCGCCGCCTGTGGCCGGCCGTTCTCCTGGCGCAAGAAATGGGAACGCGTCTGGGACGAGGTACGATTCTGCTCGGACCGCTGCCGCGCGTCCCGCTAACCACCCATATTGACCGTCGATAAGGATTGATGCTGCCCTGAAAGGGGCGCGTATATCGTTATTCGATGAATTTATGTCCTTGATTTCATTGATAATTATTTTTTTTCGATAATTTAATATTGAAAAACGATAAGTCCTGACCTATCTTCAGGGTGTCGGCAGCGGGATGAGCCCGCCAAGGACAAAACGAACCAGAAAAACCAGCAACAAGGAGTATTGATCATGTCCCCCCGCGCCCGTTTCAGCGACATCGGCAGCGAAGTTCTCGAGCCTGTCGCGGCGCTTGCCCGCCCCGCCGGAACGACTCCCCTCCGGATCAAGGCAGCAAATGACACGGTCGCGGCCGAACGGATTGATATCCTGGCCCGCCGCCGCCGCCGTCAAAACCGCTTCGCGCTTCGCGCCTAGCGGACTGGAGGCACCGCCGGACCGCCCCTGAGCCGGCGGTGCTTCCCCCTCTCCCCCAGGAACAGTCAAAATCAACCACAAGGAAACGCCCAGATGAAACGCACCCTCCTCGCCGCCGCCCTCGCCGTCTCCACCCTCGCCGCACCCGCCTTTGCCGCCACCGGCGACTTCAAGATGGATGTCAAATTCTCCCGCGCCAATCTCGCCACCGCTGAAGGCGCCTCGGCCGAATACGCGAAGATCCGTGACCAGGTTGCCGAGCGCTGCTCTGCCGAGCATTCCGTCACTGGCAGCCGGCTCAGCTTCGGCCGCGAAATTCAGGTCTCGGCCTGCACCGAGCGGACCCTGGCCGCAGCGGTCCGCGACATCGACAACGCCAACCTGACCGCCGCCCACAAGGCCGCCAAAGGCTAATCCTTAACGCGACCCGCATTGTCGCGGCACAAAGCCCTCTCACACGCGCCAAGCCGCGACAGGCGTTACTCCCGCCTTCGTCCCCGCCAGGACGGAGGCGGTTTTTTTTTGAGGGAGATGCGATCAGTCCGCGTCGCCGTCGCGGAAGTCCTTGGCTCGCAGCACGCGGATCAGGCGGAAGTGCGCCGGAACGAAAGGTCCTGCCTCATCGGCCTCGAACAGTGCCGCGCAGCTGGTCGGGAACTTCTCGCCGAGGCGCTGCGAGGCCTGATGGTCCACAGCGCCGCCCTCGCGCATGATGGCGAGAGCAAAGTCGTGAAGGCCCGGATTGTGGCCGATCACCATCAGTGTTTCCGCCGCGTCATTGTGCGCCACCGCCTCGGTCAGCCCGCGCACGCCGGTCAGGTAGAGCGACTCCATCGGGCGCACCTTCTCGCCGGTCACCACGGCGGCAACCTCCGAACAGGTCTCCCGTGCCCGCCGGGCGCTCGACACAAGGATGCGTTCGGGGCTCCAGCCAAGGCTGACCAGTTCCTGCGCCATGCGCTCGGCATCCAGGTGACCTTGCGGCGTCAGCGCGCGGCCGAAATCGTCGATCCCCTCCGACCAGGGCTCGGTCTTGGCGTGGCGCATCAGGATCAGGCGTTTCATCGGCGCACCCGTCCCCGGCGGCATTGAGGATTTCTCATCGGCAGCTTCAGGCAGCTGTGGTTGTTCGGGCCACGTTAGGCACTAGTTTCGCCCCATAAATCAAGAGACAGGATCCGCGAATGAGCCTTTTGATCGGCGACACCGCTCCGGACTTCGAAGCGGAGACCACCGAAGGCCGGATCCGGTTCCACGACTGGGCCGGCAAGGACTGGGTCATCTTCTTCTCCCACCCCGCGGATTTCACCCCCGTCTGCACCACCGAACTCGGCTACACGGCAAAGCTGAAAGGTGAGTTCGAAAAGCGCGGCGTCAAGGCCCTGGTCGTCTCCGTCGATACGCTGGAACACCACCGCGCCTGGAGCGAAGACATTGCCGAAACACAGGGCGCCGCCGTAAACTTCCCGATCATCGCCGATACCGGCCGAAAGGTTGCGACCCTCTACAACATGATCCACCCGAACGCCGATCCGAAGCTGACCGTGCGGGCCGTCTACGTCATCGATCCGAACAAGAAGATCCGGGCCTCGATCGTCTACCCGCCGAGCACGGGCCGCAATTTCGACGAAGTGCTTCGCCTGCTCGACTCGCTGCAGCTCACCGACGGCTACCGCGTCGCCACGCCCGTTAATTGGCAGGACGGCGAGGATGTCATCATCGTTCCTTCCCTGCAGGACCCCGAGGAAATCAAGCGCCTCTTCCCGAAAGGCTACAAGGCGCTGAAATCCTACCTGCGCCTTACGCCGCAACCTGACAGGGTCTGACACCGGCGCTCAGCCAAACTCCGACAGCGCAACGCCCAGCACGATGCCTGCCAGCACGCCGGCCGCCACCGCTACGATTACCCCGACCGGCATAGGCCGGTCGCCAACCGTCCGTCCAAGGACGGTTTCGCGTGCCTGCAAAACGCGCCGCAGCGCCACGAGATAGGCCTGCGCCGTCGGCCGGCGCGCGGTCATCGTATGCACCGCCGTCCCCTCAATCAGGGCCGCCACCAGCACGCCTTGCGCCGGCGCCGTGATCGGGTGATCCGGGTAGGCCTTGTTGAACAGCTCCACCGCGCGCACCGACGCGGGATGAGATGCCGCGTGCGGCGGAAACAGGTAGATCGTTTTGCCGAAAAAGCCGCGGCGCGCGATCAACTCATATTCCCACACCAACCCGGGCGTCTCGCCCGCGCCGACCACCACGGTGTGTGCCCGAGCGGCGGCATCCTCCACCACTGCCTGCCATGTGTCATGGTCCACATAACGCCGGTCCGCCCCGAACGGCGTATGCGACTCGCCCGGCTGGCCCAGCGCGATGACGGGCCCATACCAGGCGAATTCATCAACCAGCATCTCGTCGGCATTGCGCCGGAACGACCAGAGCTCCAGCCAGCGTCCCACCGGATCGCGCCAGGATTTCTCGAAACGGAACTGGTCATCCCGGAAGGAACGCAAGAACAGGATTGGCCCAGCATTTGCCGAGCGCGGCTCTTTCCAGATGCGCCGCGCCGCAAGGCGCTTGGCCGCCAGGAACACGAGATGCCCGCTCAAGAACAATGCCGCAGCAATCGCCAGCAATACGGGAAGGCTTACCCCTGACGTGTCATATGGATCGCCGAGGACCTGGATCGCCAGCGCCACCGGCGCAATGGCTGCATAGACAAGGACGCGCGCCAGCAGGAACAACCAGAAGGCTGGCGCCGCCAAAGCCCCCGCCGACCACATCGAGGCAGGAATGCCCAGAAGGTAGCCGAACCGTGGCCAGAAACCCGCCCCGCCCAAATCGCCCAGAAGCAGCGCCCGCGACGGCGCTGCCGACAGGGCCGTCTCCACCTGCACCGTTCGCCACAGCAGCCATCCGTATACGGCATATAGCGCCAGAGCGGCAACCTGTAGCGGAAACTCCGGGCTTTCCACGACATACCTGAGTTCGTCCAGCGCCGCCGGATCGAACGCGGACGCCAGCCCGACGAGCAGGAGGATCATTACCGCCACCGCCAGCCCCGCGTGCAGAAGTCCGCCCGCGATCAACGCTACGGCGCCGGAGGCACGCGGCATGTCCTGGCGCGCCAGCGCGTCCACGAACACAGCCAAGGCCGGCGACGCGATCAGCGACACTGCCCCCAGCAGCGCGATCAGCAAGATCCAGTCTCCGCCCGAATAGGGATCGCTCGCCGCCTGCCAACCCATCAGCGCGAAGGATCCGGTCACCAGCAGGATCGCCGCCGGCGCCGCGAATGCCCGCAGCGTCGCCGACACATCCAGGCGCCGCGCCGTCTCTGCAGCGGCTGTCACATCCCGGTTCATGTAACCCCCGCGCCCCGTTCGTGCGCCCGCAAGCGCGCGCGCATCCCAAGCCATACAAAGGTCCAGCACGCGAACGCCGCCCAAAGCACGGCGCTGACATTTTCCACGAAGAAATCCTCGGCGAAATAATAGTCGGCAAAAAATCCTGGACCATATATCGCTCGCTCGACCGCCAGCGCGCTCACGACCGTTGCGCCCAGCACCGCCTGCGGTAACCAGAACGCCGCCCGGTTCGCGAGCGCTGCGCCCAGCACCAGCGAGAATACCGCCAGCAAATGTCCAGCTGCCGGATGACCGAGCGCGATCTGCGCCGAAGGAGGTCGCCGCCTCGACGCCGTCACAATGATCTGCTCCACCCCCTGCAACAGGACCGGCGGCGCCATTGCGCGTGCCGCCGCCGCCACAGGAAAGCCGGCCGCTCCCGTCAGCCCGGCCTCAGCCAGAGGCCGTTCGCTCGCGGCCCTCTGCAGCGCCGCTTCGGCCGCCGTGAGCGCAGGCGGCAGGATCAGCAGCACGGTCAGACCCGCCGCGGCGCGGCGCAGCATCCGCCCCGCCGCGCCCAGGCCCTGCCAGTTGCGCACGATTTTTCCTGCCAGGATTGCCGCCAGTCCGAAACTCCCGGCTTCGAGCGCGCGCATCCCCCATCCCGCC
The DNA here is from genome assembly GCF_022844445.1 of Hyphomonas sp. Lineage (GTDB taxonomy): Bacteria > Pseudomonadota > Alphaproteobacteria > Caulobacterales > Hyphomonadaceae > Hyphomonas. The sequence goes on along the minus strand of NZ_JALHLS010000009.1, from coordinate 111,019 downwards.
GAGACATCCCAGGCAAGCGCATACGTGCCGCCGTCCATGCTCCAGTAGAGATCGGCGGCGCGGTTCAGCGCATATCCTACCGCTGCTGCCACGATGACGGCTACCGCCGCCAGCCCTGGCGGACACCGCCGCAGTACAACCAGACCGAACGCGGCAAGCGCCATCGCCCAGGGCGCATCGATGCCGATGCTCACCCGGCTCTCTGCGAGCGACAGGCCCGCCTCGGCATACCCCGCTGCCACCGCCAGCACCGCAGCGGATACGCCCATCCATACCGGCGCCGGCGCCGCCGCGGCCTCCCCGCCCGCCTCGCGCTTTGCGGCGAACACCAGCGTCACCAGCACGCACAGCGCAAAGAGCGCCGCGCCGAAGCCAAGCTGAAACATGAAAGTATAGCCGAACCCGAGAGACCAGTCCGGCACCGTCAGCGGCGCTGAGATCCACAACGGCGCAAGTCCCCGCCGCCCGAACCGCGCACCCAGCCAGGCTGCCAGCAGCGGTGCAAACAGCAAGCCCGAGAAGACGATGTCCCAGTCATCCGCAAGGTTCAGGGGCAGCTGCAGGGACAAGGCTACATAGGCCAGCGCATGGAGGGCGACCGGCGCGGGCGGCTGCAGCGGTTTAGCCACGCGGCCATCCCGCCCGGCCTGGTGCACTCCCGGTGCCCCCGCCAGGTCTGCCAAAGCGCAAGAGCCATGCTCTCGTCACTCGCGCGTCCTCCCAATCTAAGGCTATCACGGGCTGGCCCACCAGACAATCGGGCCTCGCCCCGTCCCTCCGCATACGAACCGATTCTCTCCAGGTCGCCCCTGCAGCAACAACGGGCGATCCGTGCGCCGGCGTTGCGGCAGTTCAGAATCTGTGCACAGTCCGATTCGCGACAGCCGGGGCCGGTATTGGATATTTCTGACGGTTTGGAACATCAGCTGCCTTTCCTGCGACGCTATGCGCGCGCGGTTACCGGCCATGCGGCACAAGGTGACCGCGCGGTAGAGCGCATGCTTGAAACCCTGGTGGACGCCGCGCCCGCGCAGGTTACCCGCGTCTCGCTGTTTGCCGCGCTGGACAAGGCGCTTGTCCCCGGCGGCGAGACTGGCAGCGCCCTCGCCCGGCGGGCGCTGCTGCTCACCGCGATGGAAGGTTTCAGCCTGCCCGACGCCGCCGCCGTGCTCGGCGCCGCACCGCAAGACCTGGCTGGCCTGCTCGAGGATGCCGAGCGCGGCCACGCATCTGCCGAAAGCCGCCGCATCTGCATCATCGAGGACGAGCTGCTGATCGGCGCCAGCCTCTCCCAGATCGCCGCCGCGCTCGGCCACACAGTTACGGGCGTGACGTCCACCGCTGCGGACGCCGTCCTGCATGCCCTCACGGTCAAGCCAGACCTGCTGATCGCTGACATCCATCTTGCGGACGGCTCTCAGGGCACCGAAGCCGTCGCTGAAATCCGCCGCTCGCTGCCCATTCCGGCGATCTTCATCACGGCCTTCCCCGAGCGCCTGCTGACCGGGCGACCCGGCGAGCCAACCTTCCTGATCCCCAAACCCTTCAAGCCTGCCCACGTCCGCGCTGTCATCACGCAGGCCCTGTCGTTCAGGCCCGCAGCACAATAGGCAACCCGTCAGCCGCCCATCGTGAATATCCCCGCCGGCGCGGTTGTCCGCTGGCGCAGACCGGTTTCCTCCAGCACCCGGTCGAACCTTATACCCGGCGTCAGCGTAAGAAGCTGCGTGCCGAAACCCTTGCGCGTGGGCTCGCCCTGCTCCCGGCGCCCGGTTTCGACCCAGTCCGAGGTGAACACGTCGCCGTCCACTCGCCAGCTGACGGACAGCGTTCCTCCGGGTACGGAGAAACACCCATGCCGAACGGCGTTCGTCACCATCTCGTGCACCAGCAGCGCCGTCCATTTGGTCGCCTGCACCGACAGCATCAGGTCGGGCCCGCTGACCCGCACACGGGGATCGTCGAGCGAGACGACCTGCGCCAGCTCTGCCTCCAGGATGGTGCGGAAGGGCAGGCCTTCCCAATGATGGTCGGAGATCATTGTCAGGTTCCGGCTCATCGCTTCCAGCCGGTCGGTGAAGGAGTCGATGAACGCCTCAACCGTCGGCGTGTGCTGCCCGGTCAACATCGCCAGTGAGCCGACCATCGCCAGCGTATTGCGCAGGCGGTGCTCGAGTTCTGAAGTAATCGCGTCCTTCTGCCGCTTCAGGCCGATCGCTTCAGTAATGTCCTCACCCGCCTGCACGACATGCGTCACCGTCCCGTCGGGCCCGTAGAGCGGCGTCTCGACCGAGCGCCAGTAGCGTTCCTTCAGGCGCCCGTCCGGTCCCGGCAAGCGGTAGGGCTGGCCGGGCGAGCGCATGGTTTCGCCCGCCCAGACACGGGCGAACCGCGCGATGATCTCCTGCGTCCGCTCCGGCGCCTCCGGGAACACCTCACCGACCCGCCGACCCTCGAGTTCCTCCCAGGTCTTGTGCACCGACAGGCAGAAGGCCGGGTTGGCATAGGTGAACCGGAACTCCCGGTCATAGACGACGATCGGCGAGGCCACGCTGCGCAGCACGGCGGCGAAATCGGGCGGGCTGATTGGGTTATCCACATGCGCCTCCAAGGCCCTGGCTGCGCAGTTTGGTCCGCTTCGACGGGTCCGTGAAGAGGCGGGCTGATACCTGGCCGGCTGAAAAAATCCCGAATCCGGGCTTTCCGTCAGCTCCGGGATGCGCCACATCCCTGCTCCGAGGGCCGGTGCCCTAGGGAAAACCGAATCATGACCATCCTGTTCCTGCTGCTGGGCCTCGTCCTTCTTGTCGCCGGCGGCGAACTGCTGGTGCGCGGCGCTGTCCAGATCGCCCAGAAGTTCCGCGTCTCGCCCTTGCTGATCGGCCTGACCCTCGTTGGCTTCGGCACCTCGACGCCCGAACTCGTCACCAGCCTCCAGGCAGCCTTCGCCGGCTCACCGGGCATTGCGGTCGGCAATATCGTCGGCTCCAATACCGCCAACATCCTTCTGATTCTCGGCATCTCGGCAATCATCTTCCCGATTGCGGTCGCCCGCGGGACTTTCAAACGCGACGGCATCGTCCTTGCGCTCTCCACACTGATGTGTCTGGGCGCGGTCCTCTACGGCCAGCTGACACCGGTCCTCGGCGCCGTCTTCGTCGCCGCGCTCGGCGGTTACGTCTATTTTGCCTTCCGGCAGGAGCGCCAGTCCAATGCCGCCGCGGACGCGGCCGCCGGCACCATGGCAGACGCGCCGAAGCCTTCGCCCGCCGGCATTGCGCTCGACCTCGTCTTCGTCATCGGGGGCCTTGCCCTCACCATCCTCGGCGCCCGCTTCCTCGTGACCAGCGCCATCGACATCGCGCGCGACTTCAACGTCTCCGAAACCATCATCGGCCTCACCATCGTCGCCGTCGGCACCTCGCTTCCGGAATTCGTCACCTCGGTCATGGCCGCCCTGCGCAAGCACAGCGACATCGCCTTCGGCAACATCGTCGGCTCCAACATCTACAACGTCCTCGGCATCCTCGGCGTCACCGCCATGGTGAAGCCGATCCCGGTGCCGCCTCAGATCGCCAGCCTCGACATCTGGGTGATGATCGCCGCTACGGTGCTGCTGTTCATGACGGCCATGTCCCGCTGGCGCATCGGCCGGGTCGAGGGCGGGCTCATGCTGGCAGCCTATGTCGGCTATTGCGTCTGGCTGGGGATGAACTCGGCCGCGTGATCGCGGCTTGACGCGGGGCCCGCGCGGCTCCACTCCACGCCGGTCATGCGCCTGCCCCATCCCATCCTGCTCGTCTGCTTCGGCGTCATCTTCGGATGCGGCGTCGACGCCGTGATGAAACATGTGATGATGGGCGGCACCAGCGTGCTGACTGCCACTGCCTGGCGCTACATCCTCGGCTCGGTCATCATGGTTGCGCTGTTCGCCGCCAGCCGCCGGCCCGTCCCCGCCCTGCCCGCCATCCGCTTCCACGCCCTGCGCTCCCTCGCACAGGTCATTTCTGCCTTCGCCTTCTTCTATTCGCTGACGCAGATCGCCCTTGCCGAAGCCGTCGTCATGGGCTTCACAGCCGCGCTGATGATTGCGCCGATCGCACGCGTCATCCTTGGTGAAAAGATGAGCCCGGTGACCATCGGCGCCTCTCTCGTCGGCTTTGCCGGCGCAGCCCTGGCCGCCACCGCCGAAACCGCCGGCGGCCCGGCGGACGGCAACCGGCTGTATGGCACGGGCGCGATCCTCATCTCCGCCGTGCTCTATGCGCTCAACATCGTGCTCCTCCGCCTGCGGACGAAGGAGGAAGACAGCCTGACGCTGGTCACGTTCATGAACGTCTTCCCCGCGCTCTTCCTGCTGCCCTTCATGCTCCTCTTCACCCAGTGGACGCCGCAAGCGCATTCCTGGGGTCCGATGATCGGCGTTGCCTTCCTCGGCATCGGTATCTGGTGGATGATGACGCTCGCCTACGCCAAGGCGAAGGCGCAAACGCTTGCACCCTTCGAGTATACCGGCCTGATCTGGTCGGCCCTGCTCGGCTATGTCTTCTTCCAGGAGATTCCCGGCTGGCGCGTCTATGCCGGCGCCGCCATCATCATTGCCGCCTGCCTCGTCGTCGCCTTCGAGACCCACTTCATCGCCCGGCGCGAAGCCAGGGTCCCGGCCAGCGACATCCTGACCTGACCGCCCGCCTCAGCCTGGCGCGCCGCGCATCGCGGAAAGGTGCGCCAGCATCGCCGCCTGTTGCGCCTCCAGCCGGTCGATCTTCTCGTGCAGGGCCAGAATCTCCAGCTCCGCCTTGAGGTTCACTTCATAGTCGGTGTTCGCCACCAGCCGGTCTTTCGCCGATTGGCGGTTCTGGCTCATCATGATGATCGGGGCCTGCAGCGCCGCCACCATCGACAGGACGAGGTTCAGAAATATGAACGGGTAGGGATCAAACCGGTCCTGCGTTCCAAGCAATACGCCATTGCCCACGATCCAAAGGATCAGGAACAGCACAAAGCCGGTGATGAACGGCCAGGAGCCGCCGATCCGCGCGATCGCATCCGAGAGCCGGTCGCCCTGCGAGGTCTCGGCGTCGATCTTCGCGTTCGCGTCGGGCACGAGCGGCCGGCGCGAGCGGAAGGCATCAACCGCCTGCTCCGCCTTGCCGGCATTGCCGGTTCTGTGCAGCACGGTGTTCACCAGACTGACGACGGCTTCGATGATCATGTGACCTCCCTCACGCTCAGGAGGCAGCATCCTACGCCGCCGCCACGCGGCGCGACAGGGGAACTGCCTAGAGGGCGAGTTCCAGCCTGCCGTTGCACAGCGCCGAATAGTCATTCACCAGCGCCTCAGAAATCGCACCCGGTTTGTAGCGATGCTCGCCGATCTCGGCGACAGGGGTGAGTTCCGCCGCCGAACCGGTGATGAAGCATTCGGTGAATGAGGGCAGCTCGTTCGGGAAGATTGCCCGCTCGATCACTTCGATCTTCCGGGCTTTGGCCAGCGCGATCGTCGTCTGCCGGGTCAGCCCGTTCAGGAAACAATCCGGCGTCGGTGTGTGCAGCGCGCCGTCGCGCACGAAGAAGATGTTTGCGCCGGTCGCCTCGGCCACCTGGCCTCGGTAGTCCAGCATCAGCGCATCCTGGTAGCCGGCCTTCTCAGCCGCGTGCTTCGACAGGGTGCAAATCATGTAGAGGCCGGCCGCCTTTGCCTCGCAAGGCGCCGTATCGGGAGCCGGACGCCGCCACTGGGCATGCGTCAGGCGGATGCCCTTCATTTTGTCGGCAAAATAGTCGCCCCAGTGCCAGACGGCCACGGCCAGGTGAATCGTGTTGTTCTGGGCCGAGACGCCCATCATCTCGGAGCCGCGCCAGGCAATCGCCCGCACATAGGCGCTCTCGAGGCCGGATTTCACCAGCGCCTCCTTTTTGGCCTGCTCGACCTGGTCCACGCTGAACGGGATGTCGAAGCCCATGATGCCGGCCGAGCGATGAAGGCGCTTGGAATGGTCCAGCGACCGGAAGATCTTGCCGCCATAAGCCCGCTCGCCCTCGAACACGGCCGAAGCATAGTGGAGCGCATGTGTCAGGACGTGAACCTTGGACTCGCGCCAGGGGACGAACGCCCCGTCCATCCAGATGTATCCGTCTCGGTCATCGTAGGGGATGGCAGCCATTGGAACGCTCCTCGCTTGAACTTTCTGCGTATTCGGGTTCATTTCCGACTTATGGCATCGCCCGTCAACCTGAACCGGCCTTTCGACCCCCGGCTGTTCCTGACCGATCAGGAGCTGGACCGCAGCGCAGGTCTCCTGATTTCAGGGGCTTCTGTGCTCGCTAGGGCAGCTGAAAGCGCGCGCAAGAAGGCCGGTCTGAGCAAGCCAGAGCTGCAGATTCTCATGGCCGTCCGCTACCGGCCGGGCCTGACGGTCAGCGAATTGCGCAGCGGACTCGGCATGACGGTGCCCACCTTTGCCCGCCTGATCGGCAAGCTGGACGAGCGCGGCCTGATCGAGCGTGCCCGTGAGACGAGCGACGCCCGGCGCCGCAAGCTGACCCTTTCAGACGCCGGCGTGACCCTGACCACCCCCCTGGCCATCGAGGTGCGCGAGCGCCTGCGCCTCGCCTTCCGGGCCAGCGGCCCCGAAGCCGTCGCCGGCGCCCGCTTCCTGCTCGAAGCGCTGGTGAAGTAGGTCCCGATGAAAGAGCCAGCCCACATCCTCATCGTTGATGATGACGACCGCATCCGCGACCTGACCAAGCGTTTCCTGACGCTGAAGGGCTTCCGCGTCAGCGCAGCACCAGACGCCGCGACCGCCCGCAGCCTGATGGAAAACCTCGCCTTCGACCTCGCCATCCTCGACATCATGATGCCGGGCGAGGACGGCCTCTCCCTCCTCTCCGGCATCCGCAAAGGACCCGCTCGGGAAACGCCGGTGATGCTGCTGACGGCGCGCGGCCAGACCAGCGACCGGATCGAGGGCCTCCGCCTCGGCGCAGACGACTATCTCGCCAAGCCCTTCGAGCCGGAAGAACTTGTCCTGCGCTGCGAGGCAATCCTGCGCCGCTCGCAGAAATCCGCCCCGCCGCCGGACGAGGTCGAGATGTCCGGTCTCGTCTTCAATGCCGCGCGCGGCGAACTCAAATCCGGCGATGAACGCATCCGCCTGACCGACGCCGAACTGCAGTTGCTCACTGTCCTGGCCCGCAATGCCGGCGAACCCGTCAGCCGCGAAGACCTCGCCGAGCTGACCTCGGCCGGCCTCGAACGCTCCGTGGACGTACAGGTGACAAGACTGAGACGGAAGATCGAACCGAACCCGAAAGAACCGGTGCATATCCAGACCGTGCGCGGCATCGGCTACCGCCTGATGCCCGACTGACATGCCCAGACCACGCCTCAGGGACGTTACACCGCGCGGGCTCTATGCCCGAAGCCTGCTGATCATCCTGATGCCAGTGCTGCTGATTCTGTCGCTGATGACCTGGTATTACTATTCCAGCCAGGTGGCCGAAGTGAATCGCAAGCTCGCCCAGGCCATCACGCGCGACGCCAACCTCATCCGCGCCGCCTGCCTCAATCCGGACTATAGCGCACGCGATCACACGCGCATCCAGATGCAGCTGGACACCTGGTTCACCTGCTCCCTTTCTGCACAGACGATTCCGGAAACGGACCTCAAGCAGAACTTCGCCTATGATGAGGCTCTGAAGTCCGAACTCGCCGAGCGGCTTGGCGTCCCGGTCTTCGTCGGCCTTGCGCGCGACGACTCGCGGCTGCACCTGCGCTTCCCCGTCAATGACGGCGCCGGAGAGATCATTATCGACCGCAAGCGCGCCTTCATGATCAACTCGCACATCTTCATCGTCTGGGTTATCGCCTTCTCGCTGCTGATGGTGGCCCTCGCGGTCGGCTTCCTGAACCAGCAGGTTCGCTCGATCCTGCGTCTCTCCGAAGCCGCGCGCGCCTTCGGACGTGGCCGCGACCTGCCGGACTTCCATCCCTCCGGCGCGACCGAAGTGCGCGACGCCGCACGCGCACTGATCGACATGAAAGAGCGCCTCACCGCCTTCACCGAACAGCGCACTGCAATGCTCGCCGGCGTCAGCCATGACCTGCGAACGCCCCTGACGCGTCTCAAACTCGCGCTCGCGATGATGCCGGATTCGGACGATCTGCACGCGGCAAGATCCGACCTCGACGACATGGCGATGATGCTCGACGAATACCTCGCCTTTGCCCGCGGCGAGGAAGCCGACGAGGCTGCCCTCTTCGATCTGGGCGCAATGGTGCGCGAGATTGCCGGAAGCTTTGGCGCGCATATACCGGTGACCGGCCCTTCACAGGTAATCGTCATGGGCCATCCGCTGGCGATCAAGCGCGCGGTGACAAACCTTGTTTCCAACGCGCTGAAGTTTGCGATGAAGGCTCAGATTGTGCTCGTCGACGGGCCGCGTTGGGCAGAAGTCGCCGTTGATGATGACGGCCCAGGCATTCCGCCGGAGCGGCATGAAGAGGCCTTCCGCCCCTTCTCGCGTCTTGACGACGCCCGCACCCAGAATGCACCGGGCACCGGCCTTGGCCTCACGCTCGCACGCGATACCGCGCGCGCCCATGGCGGCGACATCCGCCTGATGAAAAGCCCCCTCGGCGGCCTGCGCGCCATCCTGCGCCTGCCGACCGAGACCCGATAGGACCGCCGAATGCCGACCCATCCCGCCCTGTCCGAACGTGTCCGCGTCGCCTCGGTCCAATTCGAGATGCGCCGCATCGCAAGCCTCGAGGATTTCGAAGATCGCATCACCTATTATGCGCGCGTCGCGAGCGAATATGAGGCGCAGTTTATCACATTTCCGGAACTCTATACGCTACAAACCCTTTCGCTCGCATCTACGCTGCTCAGCCCTGAGGAAGCCATAGACGCCCTGACTGCATACACGCCCCGTTTCGAGGCGCTATTGAAAGGCATTTCCGTCCGTTTCCGGATCAACGTGATCGGCGGCACGCATGTGACCCGCACTGCCTCCGGCGATATCCGGAACATCGCCTACGCTGCCCTGCGCGATGGCAGCCTGCACCGGCAGGAGAAGATCCACGCGACGCCTTCCGAACGCAGCTATTGGGGCGTCACCGGCGGAAGCGAGAACAAGGTAATCGAAACCGATTGCGGCCCCATAGGTATCGCGATCTGTTATGACAGCGAGTTCCCGGAACAGGTCCGCCATCTCGTGGATCAGGGCGCGATGATGCTGTTCGTGCCCTTTTGCACCGACGACCGGAACGGTTATCTCCGTGTACGGTATTGCTGCGCGGCCCGCGCCATCGAGAACCAGATCTATGTCATCCTGTCGGGCGTTTGCGGCAACCTGCCGAATGTCGGCAACATGGATGTCCATTATGCTCAGGGCGCCGTCCTGACACCGTGCGACCTGCCCTTCGCATGGAACGGCGTCCGCGCCGAAGCTGAGCCGAATGCCGAGACGATGATCGTCGCCGACCTGTCCCTCGCCGACCTTGCCGAAGCGCGCCTGCGCGGAACGGTCCAGAACCTCAATGATCGGCGCAGAGATCTTTATGGGAGCGGGTGGAAAGCCTAGCCCAGCCGCCCGGCCAGTTGGTCCATAAAGCCGGCGAGCTCGAGGTCCTTTTGAGTCACGCCGTCAGCGTCATGCGTTGTCAGGACCACGTCCACCCTGTTGTAGACGTTGAACCATTCGGGATGGTGATCCATCTGCTCAGCCTTCAGCGCCGCGCCCGACATGAAGGCGAAGGCAGTCTTGAAATCGGCGAACTTGAAACTCTTGCGGATTGCGTCGCGCTCCTCATCCAGAGCCTGCCAGCCCTTCAGGGCTTTCGCGGCTGCAGCAGCGCCGATTTTCTTGCTCATACTCATTCCTCCCCGTCCTGTCCGAGTACGAAATAAATCCAGGTGCCGTCTTCGGCGATGGCAGTGCGCATGCCGGGATAGCCTTCACCGGCGCGGATCTTCGCGATGCCGTCTTCGCGGATCAGCTCCTCGAGCCGGCGCCGGTCCTGGAAAGTCAGCTTTTCCGGGATCAAGTCAGCGGCGTCTTTCGCAGCGAGGTCCGGCCAGACATACCAGCGCTGGCCGTCGATCTCGCGCAGTCCAGCCGGCTGTTCAAACAGTTCACGGAGTTTACGGTTCGGATCAACGCCCGTACGGCGGAGAAGATCCCAGAACCGGTCATGCGACTGGCCGCCGACATTCGACTTGAACTCCGGATTGCGCGACGCGATCACGCCGAGACCGCGCAGCGAGCCTTTGGTGGCTTCGTGGATCAGCTCGTCGCGCGTCTTCGCGGCGGCCCTGCTGACCTCCACCACCTGAGGTGCCTCGGGTACTTCGGTGAAGCGGTCGTCCGGGGCCGGAGGAAGCGCCAGCACGACTTCCTCCTCAGCCGGCGAACACGCGGCGAGGACAAAGGCGGCGATGAGGGCGGCGAAGCTAGCGCAGCGCATAGCCGGTCACGGCTTCCAGATCGGTGAGCATTTGGTCCTCGCTGGTGACCTTGATGGTCGCCATGCCCATCTCGCGCGCCGGCTTGAGGTTGATGCCGAGGTCATCAAGGTAGACGCAGGCTTTCGGATCAACATCGAGGGCCTCGCACATCAGCGCATAGATGCGCGGATCAGGCTTGCGGATGCCAAGCTTGGAGCTTTCGATCAGGTGGTCGAACAAGTCGAATACCGCGGCGAGTTCCTTCGCCTTGCCATCGTCGCTCGTCATCGAGGCGCCCTTGCCGATCGGCGCGTTGTTGGTGATGCAGCCAACCTTGCCCTTTGTCTTGCAGACTTTCAGCGCGTTCACGACCCGCGGGCGCAGGCTGCCCGACAGGAGACCGAGAATGTCGCGGCCCGGGACATCATGGCCGAGGGCGGCGGCTTCGGCGCGGAACAGCTGGTCAAACGTTTGCGCATCAACTTCCGACCGCTCGAGTTTGGCCCAGGCATTTTCCAGCGGATTGATGGAGTTGACCGTGCGGATGAAATCGACCGGAAGGCCAGAGGCGGCCTCGTAGCGGTTGAAGGCTTCGAAGGGCGACGAGGTGAAAACCCCGCCGAAATCCCAGATGATGGCTTGGAACGTACGTGTCATGGCGGCTAGCTAGCCCTTCGCTGCGTGCATTTCAAACCTTGATTTTCACACCGGTTTTTTGGCGCCCTGCCCTTGCGGGGCGTGGCGGGGGCGATAGTGTCCCGCCGCGAGACAAAAGGGAGAAAACCATGGGCGTTCTGGAAGGAAAAGTGGTGCTGGTCACTGGCGGCGGCAACGGCATCGGCAAGGAATGCGCCCTGCTGGCGGCACGCCAGGGCGCCAAGGTCGTGGTCAACGATCTTGGCGGCAGCCTGAAGGGCGACGAGGAAGGCTCGGCCGGGCCGGCAGAGGCTGTCGCTGCGGAAATCCGCAAGGCTGGCGGCGAGGCCGTGTCCAACTCCGAGAGCGTGACCGATTATAACGCGGTGGCCGGCATGGTGACGCAGGCGCTCGACACGTTCGGCCGGCTCGATGCGGTGATCAACCCTGCCGGCATCCTGCGCGACGGCATGTTCCACAAGATGAGCGAATCCGACTGGAAGGCCGTCATTGATGTTCACCTGCATGGGTCGTTCAATGTCACGCGCGCCACGATCGAGCATTTTCGCGACAAGCAGGCCGGTTCCTATGTGCTGTTTACCTCGACCACCGGCCTGATCGGCAATATCGGCCAGGCCAACTATGGCGCGGCCAAGCTCGGCATTGCGGGCCTCAGCCGCATCATCGCGATGGAAGGCGCGGCGAAAAACGTGCGCTCCAACATCATCGCGCCCTTCGCCTGGACGAGGATGATCGCCTCGATCCCGGTGAAGGACGAGGCCGGCGCGCAGCGCGTGCAACGGATGAAGGACGGCATGCGCGCCGACCAGGTTGCGCAGCTGGCCGTTGCGCTCTGCGCCGATACGGCGGCCCATGTCAGTGGGCAGATCTTCGGTGTACGGGGCAACGAGGTCATCCTGTTTGATCAGCCGCGTCCAGTGAAGACGCTGGCGCGCCTCGAAGGCTGGACACCGGAATCGCTGATCGACCATTGCTTCCCCGCGATGAATGGCAGCTTCACCGACCTCGGCGCGACGGCGAGCGTGTTCCCGTATGATCCGGTCTAGGCCGCAAGGACGGCCGGTTGAAACGGAACGCCCGCCTTATCTGGCGCTCCGGGTCCCGGCGTTCGCCGGGTCGGCAAGGTGGCTGAGGATAGAAGTAGGGACGGGATTCAGGGGCCGGTAAAGACTTCTACCCTGAATTCCAGCCTTATTGCGGGGTCAGGACCGTGGGGCCACCTTCGTCCGCAGGCGGAGGTTCGGAGGCTGGGTCTGTGGCGGCATCGGCAGCAGGCGCTTCTGCCGGTGGCGCGGCTTCAGGTGCGGGTTCTGCGGCAGGGTCTGCCGGCGGGGCCGCGTTGAAGGTTTCGTCGGCGGAGTTGAGGATGTCGTTGAGGACGTCGTTCTCGTTTACCGCTGGCGCGCCGTCAGCAGGGACGGCGCCGATGGCTTCCTCGCCTTCCTCGGGCGCTTCGGGGATCTCTTCGAACACCGGCGGCGGGCGCGGGGTTTCGCCCTTCTCGGGTTTCGGCAGGGACGAGCGGAACTCGTCGCCGAGGACGCAGGCGGCGTAGCCTTCATTGGCGACGACGCGCATGCGCGACTGGATGGAGCCGGTGCGCTTGCGCACATAGGGGCCAGGCTTGTCGGCGCTCCATTTGTTCGGGGAGGGAAGAACGGCGGCAAGGCGCGCAGCCTCCAGCGGCGTCAGATCAGCGGCGGACTTGCCGAAGCGGGCCTGAGCAGCGGCCTCCGCACCGAACAGGCCGTCGCCCCATTCGGCGACGTTCAGGTAGACTTCCATGATGCGGCGCTTGCCCCAGACAGTTTCGATGACATAGGTCATCCAGGCTTCGCCGGCCTTGCGGGGCATTCCGCCGCCATTCCAGAAAAAGACGTTCTTGGCGGTCTGCTGGCTTATGGTTGAGCCGCCGCGGCGACGCTCGCCCTTGTTGCGCCTGTTGAACTCGCGGGCCTTTTCGATGGCCTCCCAGTCGATGCCGCCATGTTCGCAGAACTTTGCATCCTCTGCCGCGATGACGGCGAGGACGAGATGGGGTGAGATCTTGTCAAGGCTGGTCCAATCCTTGCGCACGTCCTCGCCCTGCCCGGCGCGCTGGGTCATCAGGATGGTGCCGGGGACCGGCAGGACGCGCAGCACGAGGGCGTAGAGATGGAACAGCAGGAAGAGGGCGATGCCGGCCTGGATCACCCGGACGAGGAGGCGGCGCCAGAGGGGCACGTGACGCTTCGGCTTCTGCGGCGGCGGGGCGGCGTCCGTGCCGTAATAGGCGGACGCCGCGGTGTTGGATGTGTTGTCGCTCATGCCCCGAGATCCCATTCTTCGGTCACCGTGCTATCATGTTCGGATGCGCGGCGCCGCGCCTTTTCTTCAGCAAAACCGGCAGCATCAAGGCGGGCGAGCGCCCAGACAGCAGCGCCGCGCACGAGGGGGCTGGCATCATCCAGCAGCGGCCAAACGGCCGGCAAGAGCTCCGGATTGCCCGAATTGCCGAGGGCGATGCAGACATTGCGCACGAAGCGCTCCCGCCCCGTGCGCTTGACCGGGGAGCCGGAGAAGATTTCGCGGAAAGACGCGTCATCGAGCGCGGCAAGTTCGACCAGGCCCGGTGTCTTCAGCTCGGCGCGGGCGAAGAGGGCTGATTCGGAAGCGGCGGCGGCGAACTTGTTCCAGGGACAGGCGGCGAGGCAATCGTCGCAGCCATAGATGCGGTTGCCCATCGCGGCGCGGAACTCGCGCGGGATGGGGCCGGCGTGCTCGATGGTGAGGTAGGAGATGCAGCGGCGGGCATCGAGCTGGTAGGGCGCAGGGAAAGCGGCGGTGGGGCAGATATCGAGGCAGGCGCGGCAGGAGCCGCAATGGTCTGCCTCCGGGGCATCCGGCACGAGGGCCGCGCTGGTGAGGACGATGCCGAGGAAGAACCAGGAGCCGAGATCGCGGCTGACGAGGTTTGTGTGCTTGCCCTGCCAACCGAGGCCAGCCTTCTGGGCGAGCGGCTTTTCCATCAGCGGGGCGGTATCGACGAAGACCTTCACATCCGCGCCGGTGAGCGCGGCGATCTCACCCGCGAGCTGTTTCAGGCGGGACTTGATGAGGTCGTGATAGTCCCTGCCCCGTGCGTATACGGAGATGTTGCCGGTTTGGCGCTGGGTGAGCGTGTCGAGGGGATTGTGGTCCGGGCCGTAATTCATGGCGACGACAAGGGCGGCGCGGGCTTCTGGCCACATGGCGGTGGGGGCGCTGCGGCGGGCGAGCGTGTCTTCCATCCAGCGCATCTCGCCGTGGCGGCCTTTGGCGACGAACTCGGCGAGGCGGGCGCCGGCCTCCCAGGCCTCGTCGGCGCGGGCGATGCCGGCCGCGTCAAAGCCGAGCGCGCGGGCGGCAGCTTTCAGCGTCGATTCGAGGGCGGCGGGCGTTTCGGCCATGATCGGTGGATAGCAGTCTGCGCGCGCGGGGCGAAGGGCAGATTACTTGAGCATGCGGCAGGCCTTGTCGAGACTGGCAACCTCGGAGAAGTAGCGCTCGGCGCGTTGCTCGGTTTCGAAGGGGATGGTGTGGGCGCTGGTGCGGTCAGGGGTTTTATCGAAAGCGCCCGCCTCGATACAGGCGCTGCCGTCGGTGCAGGTGAAGGTTATGGCGAAGCCTTCGCCGTCCGCCATTTCGGGGCCGGTAGACGAGACCGCCCCGAGCGGAAGGCGCCAGAGGCCCCAGGCGCCGTTTCGGCCGTGCGTATGCTCGAGCCAGACGCAGTCGCCTGAGACATTGTGGTAGATATAAAGGCCCGTGCCGGTGGACCCCCACCTGATGCTTGGATTGACCGGGAGCTCTGCGGCGGCCGCAGAGAGTGCGGTTTCGGGCGCAGTTTCCGGCACCGGCCCGGCGTCCGGCAGGAGGCAGCAGCCAGCGAGCATCACAGCGCCGGCAGCGGTCATCAGGAAGTTCTGCATGTGCATCCCCGCTTCAAGACGAGCCGAGACTGGGCCGGCCGCGCTGAATACTGACTGAACGGCCTCAGCGGCCCATGAACTGGCGCACAGCGTCCGTTGACAGGGCGAACTTGGCGAAGGACCAGGCGCGGTCCTTGCCGAGCTCCGTCAGAGTACTGATCACCTTTCGGCGGCTTTCGCCGCGCGCCTCCAGCCAGGTGTCGGCGTCGCCGGCACGGAGCGCTTCCTCGGTAGCGGAAGCCTGCAGGCGGACGAGTTCGGAGATCAGGCGGCGGCCGGCAACGCGGTCCCAGTAGGGTGCTTTGACGAGGCCTTCGCGGGCCGAGGCGCGCAACCGGTCGAGCCGGAGAGCGTCGCCGATGGCGTAGAAGGCGGCGGCCGTTTCCGGCACTTTTTTCCTGGCCTGCTGCGAGACATCGACGATGACGAGGCCTTGGGCGAAATAGCTCATCGCGGCAGCCCAGTGGGCGAGCGCTTCCGGCGCGCCGCGCTTGATGAAGGCGCGTGCATCCCGCTCAATGCGCGAGGCCGGGAAGGACGACTGCACGGCAGGCAGGGCGGCTTTCAGCTCATTCAGCGGGGCGTGGGTCTGCTTGACGGCGTCGCCTACCGGCTTGCCGGCTGTGGCGCGGATGAACCAGCCGGCAGCTTCGCTGGCGGCGTGGACGGCTTCGAGCTGAAGCGCTGTCTGCAGATCAGCCGGAACCAGCGTGTCGAGTGCGAAGACTTCGCGCCGGAAGCCTGCGAGATCGAGCACTTCGCGGGCAGCTTCCAGCGCGCGGACGGCTTCGGCGGGAGCCGCGCCGGTGAGTTCGCGCAGCCGGAGCAGCGCGACGGGGCCGCAGAAATCCAGCGTGCGGTTAGCAATGACCGTGGCGATGATCTCGCGGCGGAGACGATGGCCTTTCATGGCCTTCTCGAAGCCGTCGATCGGCGATGGGAAATAGGCCTTAAGGACAGGCTCGAACCAGGGATCATCTGGCAGGCCAGAGGCGACGATGTCGTCGAACAGGACGATCTTCGACCAGGCTAGGAGGACGGCGAGTTCAGGGCGCGTGAGGGCCTGGCCCTGTTCCTTGCGGGTCTGCATGCCGGTTGTGGATGGCAGGCCTTCAAGGGCGCGATTCAGGACGCCGCGTTCTTCGAGATAGACCATCAGGCGCTCGAGCGCGTCATGGTCTTCGAGCGCGGTGGCACTGGCGAGGGTGAGCGCGTTCGACTGGTCGTAATTGTGCGCGAGGACGTGTGCAGCAACATCATCAGTCATCTCGGCGAGAAGGTCGTTGCGGGCGGCCTCTTTCAGGTCGCCGAGGCGGATGGCTTCGGCGGCGAGGATCTTGATGTTCACTTCGTGGTCGGACGAATCGACACCGGCGGAGTTGTCGATCGCATCGGTGTTGATGCGCCCGCCAGCCAGGGCGAACTCGATGCGGCCGGCCTGCGTCATGCCGAGGTTGGCCCCTTCCCCGATAACCTTCGCCCTGAGGTCGCGGCCATTGACGCGGATCGCATCATTGGCGCGGTCGCCAACATCGGCGTGGGATTCGGCGGAGGACTTCACATAGGTGCCGATGCCCCCGAACCAGAGGAGGTCGGTTTCAGCCTTCAGAAGGGCGTTCAGGAGTTCGTCGGGCGTGACGGCGTCTTTCGAGAGGCCGGTGAGCGCCTTCACTTCGGGCGAGAGCGGAATCGATTTCGCAGCGCGTTCGAAGATGCCGCCGCCTCTCGAGATGAGCTTTGCATCATAGTCAGCCCATGTGGAGCGCGGCAGGGCGAACATGCGGGCGCGCTCGACGAGGGATTTCGCCGGATCGTCCGGGTTGGGATCAAGGAAGATGTGCATATGGTTGAACGCCGCCACGAGACGGATCTCGGGCGAGAGCAGCATGCCGTTGCCGAAAACGTCGCCGGACATGTCACCGACACCGATGACCGTGAAAGGCTGCTTCTGGATGTCGCGGCCCTTTTCGCGGAAGTGGCGCTTGACCGCTTCCCAGGCGCCGCGGGCGGTAATGCCCATCTTCTTATGGTCATACCCTGCCGATCCGCCCGAAGCGAAGGCGTCCCCGAGCCAATGGCCCTTCTCGAGGCTGATCGCGTTGGCAGTATCGGAGAAGGTCGCGGTGCCCTTGTCGGCGGCGACGACGAGATAAGGGTCCTCGCCGTCCCATATGACGGTCTGCGGCGGGGGCACGAGCTTTCCCTTGACGAGATTGTCGGTGAGGCCGAGCAGCGCCGTGATGAACTCCTTGTAAGCGTCGCGGCCGCTTTCGAACCAGTTCGGATCGTTCCGCGGCGGCAGCTGTTTCGGATAGAAGCCGCCTTTCGAGCCGACCGGCACGATGACAGCGTTCTTGACCTGTTGGGCCTTTACGAGGCCGAGGACTTCAGTGCGATAGTCCGACGGGCGGTCCGACCAGCGCAGGCCGCCGCGTGCGACAGGCCCGAAGCGCAGGTGGACGCCTTCGACCTTCGGGCTGGACGTGAAGATTTCGCGGAAAGGCTTCGGCTCCGGGAGGTCCGCGAGTTCGCGGCTGGCGACCTTGAAGCTGATCCAGGTGCGCTCGGCGCCGTGTTCGTCCGTCTGGTAGAAGTTGGTGCGTTGCAGTGCGCGCACGAGATTGAACAGGCGGCGCAGCACGAGATCGTCCGTGAGGCTGACGACGCCCTTCATAGCCTCCTCGAACTCTGCTTCTATATCGGCGCAGGCTTTGGTGCGCGCGTCGAGATTTTTGTGCGCCTGCGGATCAAAGCGGGCGGTGAAGAGGTCAAGGATCAGGCGCGTGACAGCCGGATAGCGCGCGACAGCGGCTTCCTGCACGTCCTGCGGCTGGTCCAGCCCGCTCTGGCGGCGATAGGCGGCGAGCGCGCGGATCAGCGCGGCTTCGCGCCAACTCGCGCCGGCGGTAAGCACGAGCCGGTTGAACTTGTCATTGTCGGCCTTTCCACTCCAGACGGCGATGAAGGCATCCTCCAGCGCGCGGGCGAGACCCTGCAGCGCCAGCGGCTGGCCGTCTGCCGACTCCATCGCGAGGGAATGGACCCAGTAGACCTCCGGCGCATCAGCGACCGGCTTGAAGGGCGGGCGCACGGGATAGCCGGTTTCGAAGTGCACGAAGAGGCCGAGATTCTCGAACACCGGCACGCAGCGCGAGAGCGCGATGGCGCCGTCACGCGCAAAGATCTTTACACGAACCTTCGTGGGCTCGTCGCTGTCGCGGCGATAGGCGCGGGCTACCATTGGACGGCCGGCGCTGAGCGCGGCCATGCTGGTCACATCCCGCAGGGCTTCATCCGGCGCAAAGGCTTCGCGGTAGGCGGCGTTGAAGGCGCCAATGAAGGCGCGTGCTCCTTCCCGGTCGCCGCCGGTGAGATCGGAACTCATCAGCAGGTCGCGGAAGCCCTGGTCCCAGGTGCGGGCGAGCGCGGCGATCCGGGTTTCGATTTCGGCGGCGTCGGGTTCCGGATGGCCGGGCGAGAGGCCGATCTCGAAATGCACCCGCGCCATCGGGCCGGAGTCGAAATAGGGCTGGAAGGAGCGCAGTTCGCCCCGGTAGGCTTCGGTCAGCACGGCGCCGATGCGCTGGCGCAGCGCGGTGTCGTAGGATTCGCGCGGCACGAAGACCAGGGCTGTGACAAACCGGTCGAACTCGTCGCGGCGCAGGAAGACTTTCGTCCGTGGACGGCCGATCAGGTGAAGGGCGCCCATGACCATCGGGCCGAGGATGGTGGAGCGGGTCTGAAAAAGTTCGTCGCGCGGCCAGGTCTCGATGAGATTGGCGAGCGCCTTCTCGGTGTGGCCGCCAGGTGCGGCGCCGGAAGCAGCCATGATCTTCTGAACGCGCCGGCGCACGAAGGGAATCGAACGCGCGGTCTCATCATAGGCTTCTGCGGTGAACAGGCCGAGGAAGCGAACCTCGCCGTTCACGCGGCCCTGCGCGTCGTACTTCTTTATTCCGATATAGTCGCACGGCACACGGCGGTGGACGCGCGTGGGGAGCGTTGACTTGGCAATGATCAGGGGCGCGGGATGGGCGAGGAATTCGCCGACTTCGCGTGTCAGCACGAGCGGCTCGCTGTCGGGCGAAAGGACGTTGAGGTTCTCATCGCGCAGGATGCCGAGGTTGGAGCCGTCGATCATCATCGGCTCGGCCGGCAGCACGCCGCCGGCCTCGTCGGTGGCGAAATCGTACTCGCGGCTGCCGAGGAAGACGTAGTGCTCCTTCAGGAGCCATTCGAGAAAGGCGACCGCCTCGTCGCGCTCGACGGTGGCAATGTGTTGCAGGCCGGCAAGGCGTTTCATCTCAGTGCGCATCCGGGCCTGCATGGCGCGGTGGTCGGAGACGGCACGCTGGACATCAGCGAGGGTGGCGCGCACGCCGGCTTCGAGCAGGTCCGCCTCCCCCGGAGTGAGCAGCGACAGGTGAATCTGGATGACCGAGATCATCCGGCCGTCGGCCAGGGTGACGACGGGGTGGAAGAGGGTTTTTACTTCGTGGCCCTGCGCGGCGCATTCGTTGAGCAGGGAGTCGACGAGAAAAGGCATGTCCGGGCCGGCGGCTTCCAGAACGGCGCGGCCGAGCGAACCCCTGGCACCATTGACATGCGCGATGACGCGGACGTCCTGCTGGCCGGCGGGGAGGTCTGCGGCCCAGGTCCAGAGGCCTTTGGCGAGCGCCTTGATGTCGGCCTGCGTGAGGCCGGTGAGGTCCTCGCCCCGTGCCTCCTGCAGGATCTGCTCAAGAACCTGACCCTCAGGCCCGGCAACGGCGGCGGAACGTGTCATGGAAGCGACTCACCTAAGGGAAACGTGTTCCACCGGGTCTAACGCCGGGGCGTTACCGCTTCAAGAATACTGCTGGGGCCGTGTGGTGAAGAATCGGGCAGGCTGCAGAAAGGATGCCTGCCGTTTGCGTCAACGGCAGCAGAGCCTCCAAATGGACTGTGCGGGGGGCGGACATAAGTGGGCCCGCCGAACGGGGACATGTCCGGCGGGCCCTTCAGAAACTTCCGCAGGCTGGGTGGGGGGACGCACGCGGAAGCCTGAATTTGTAATGTTGTCGTACGAACCCCGATATCAATGCGGAACCCGTCTAAAAAAAGTTAACGATTCTACACACGGCCGCCCAAGGCCCATCGCCCTTGTACGCGCTCATTACACGAAACGGTGCAATTCAGGAACTGCTTCCTGCGGTCGCACGCTCTGGTGGTTTAATTGAGTTCATTCTTGGGTTGCCATCAGCTGACAGAAGAATGGCGATCCAGCGCGTGTCCTTCGCCTGCGCCAGCAGGATCATCATCAGGACGGTCAGCGGCGCCGACAGGAACATCCCCGGGATTCCCCACAGGACGCCCCAGATGGCCAGGGCTAGCAGGACGATCAGCGCGGACAGGTTAAGGGAGTCGCCCATCATGCGCGGCTGCACGAAGTTGCCGATCGAGAACTGCCAGAAGCTGACGATCACAAATACGAGAGCCGCGTAGATATAGGAGTCCTGCGGCGCCAGTCCGGGCACCCATCCGGGGACGGCGGGCTGGACCAGCGCAAACAGCGGGGGCACCAGCGCGGCAACGATTGAGCCGACTGTGGGGATATAATTCAGTACGAAGATCAGCGCCGAGAGGAAGAGTGCGTTCTGGACACCCAGTGCCAGGAGCGAGAAGTAACTTAGCGTGGTTATAACAGCTGAGATCACCGTCTGGACCCAGAGATAACGCTCGATGCCGACGCGCGCATCGTCGCCGATCTGTCGGACCTGTTCCCGGCGTTCAGGCGAGGTGAAGATCTTGTCGAGCTTGTGCGACCAGCCGGACTGAGCGGCAAACAGGAAGGCGACGTAGATAAGGATCAGAACGATATCGCCGGACAGACCACTGACGGAATTGGCGATGGTGGCGAAGAACCGCTCCCCCTGTTCGTTGAAAATCAGTTCGGTCAGCGTGGGCGAGTCGCTCATGCCGACAGCCTGATAGGCATCGGCGACAAGGCCATTGATCTTGGTTTCGTACTCCTCGGCGTGGCGGCCGAACTCGGCCATGCCGTTGGCCATCAGCGCGATGAAGCCCACAAAACCGCCGGTGACAATCAGGACCGCCATGAGGCGGGCCGTGCGCATGTTGACGGCCTTGCTGGTGTTGTCGAGCATCGTGGCGAAGCCCTCGATGATCAGGAACAGGAACACGGCCATCGCAAAGGTCGCCAGGATTTCGCGGCCGAAATACAGCAGCGCAATGATGACACCGGTCGCGATGATCCAGGTGCCGACCTTGGCAGAACGCTCCATGGGGTAGTGTCTCCGGGAATCTGGCGCGGAGGTTGGGCGTGCCCGGGCGCCCGGTCAAGCGCAGTCAACGGGTGATGCTGCTTGCCGAATCCGCGCAGATGGCTAGCCTTGGCAAGGATTTCAGAATGAAGGGCCGGACATGAGCGACACGATTTTCCTGGGCGGGGCGGATGCAAACGGCACCGGCCATCCCGATGCGGCCCAGTCGCTGATCTTGAAAGTGGCCAACCGGCACGGCCTTGTGGCGGGAGCGACCGGCACAGGCAAGACCGTGACGCTGCAGATCATGGCGCAGGCCTTTTCGGACGCCGGGGTGCCTGTGTTTGCCGCCGACGTGAAGGGCGACCTGTCGGGCATCTGCATGCCGGGCAGCGAGACGCACAAGGCGCATGCGAGCCTGACCGCCCGGGCGCAGCAGATCGGCATGGGCGAACTGAAGTATGAAGGCGCCCCGACGGTGTTCTGGGACGTGTTTGGCGAGAGCGGTCATCCGATCCGCGCGACGATTTCCGAAATGGGCCCCCTGCTGCTGTCGCGCCTCATGGGTCTGACCGACGTGCAGGAAGGGGTGCTGAACATTGCCTTCCAGTATGCCGACGATAACGGTCTGTTGTTGCTCGACCTGAAAGACCTGCGCAAGCTGCTGGTGAGCCTCGGCGATGACACGGTGCGCACGGAAGTGAGCCGCAAGTACGGCAACGTCGCGCCGGCGTCCCTGTCGGCGGTGCAGCGTGAATTGCTTGTGCTGGAACGCGACGGCGCGGAGCGCTTCTTCGGCGAGCCGGCACTCGAGCTGTCGGACTTCATGCGCACAACGACCAACGGGCGCGGCTACATCAACATTCTCGATGCGCGCAAGCTTATCAATTCGCCGAAACTCTACTCCACGTTCCTGCTCTGGCTTCTGTCGGAATTGTTCGAGGAGCTGCCCGAGATCGGCGATCCGGAGAAGCCGCGTCTGGTGTTCTTCTTCGATGAGGCGCACCTGCTGTTTGCGGACGCGCCCCCTGCGCTGATGCAGAAGATCGAACAGGTCGTGCGCCTGATCCGCTCGAAAGGTGTGGGCGTCTACTTCGTCACCCAAAACCCGCGCGACTTGCCCGAAAGCGTGCTGGCGCAGCTGGGCAACCGGATGCAGCACGCGCTGCGCGCCTACACGCCGACCGAACAGAAGGCGGTGAAATCCGCTGCCGCCTCGTTCCGTCCGAACCCGGCCTTCAAGACCGAGGCGGCGATCACCGAGATGGGCGTCGGCGAAGCGCTGGTCTCGACCCTGGAAGCCAAGGGCGCGCCGACGATGGTGCAGAAGACACTGATCCGGCCGCCTTCCTCGCGGCTTGGCCCGGCGACCGATGCGGAGCGCGCCGAAGTGCAGAAGACAAGCCCCGTTTTCGGCAAGTATGACAAGACGATCGACCGGGAGTCGGCCTACGAGATCCTGTTGAAGCGCGAGGAAGCCGCCGCCAAGGAGGCCGAGAAACTTGCCAAGATCGAAGCCAAGGAAAAGGAAGCCGCTGCCAAAACGAAAGCCAAGGGAAAGACCACGACCCGCTCGCGCCGGATGACGACATCCGAACGCGCCGTCAACAACGCCGCCAGCACCGCCAGCCGGGAAGTGGTACGCTACGTCCTGCGCGGCATTTTCGGAACACGGAAACGGTAATCCCATGCGCCTCGTGATGCTCGCTGCCGCCCTTGCCCTGTCTGCCTGCGCGACCGGGCCGGCGGAAAAGAACTGGACCGGCCATGCCGGCGCCCAGCCGTTCCGCACCGCCGTCGCGGCCTGCAACCAGATCAGTTACAATGTTGAAGCGAACTTCGTCACCTGCATGGCCGGGCGGGGGTGGACGCGGGCCAAGCTGTAGGCGGTCGCCTCCCCTCGCGTCAGTAGTGGCGAAAACGCGTTGCGTCTCCTATAGTCATCTCTGAGCCTAATCAGACGAGCCAAAGGGAGGCCCCGGCCCATGAAAGAGTACCTGAAATTCTACATCGACGGCGCATGGGTTGACCCGGTGACGCCGCGCCGCCTGGAAGTCGAAAACCCGGCCACCGAAGAAAACTTCGCCGTCATCTCGCTTGGCTCGAAAGCCGATGCAGATAAGGCCGTGGCCGCTGCCAAGGCCGCCTTCCCGAGCTTCTCGCAGACCTCGGTCGAATACCGCGCCGACCTGCTCGACAAGATCACGGCCGGCATCCAGAAGCGCATGCCGGAACTCGCCGAAGCGATCTCAAGCGAGATGGGCGCCCCGATGTGGCTTGCCAATGGCGCACACGTGCCGGCCGGCATGGGACATTTTGCGACAACGGCGGCGATCCTGCGTTCCTACAAGTTCGAGGAACTGAAGGGCACGACGCTGCTGCGCAAGGAGCCGATCGGCGTCTGCGCGTTCATCACGCCCTGGAACTGGCCGCTGAACCAGATCGCCTGCAAGGTAGCCCCGGCGATTGCCGCGGGCTGCACGATGGTGCTGAAGCCTTCGGAAATCGCGCCGCTGGATGCGATGATCTTCGCAGAAATCCTGCATGAAGCCGGCGTGCCGAAGGGCGTGTTCAACCTCGTCAACGGCGACGGCCCGGGCGTCGGCTCGGTGCTCTCCGCGCACCCGGATGTCGACATGGTGAGCTTCACCGGTTCGACCCGCGCCGGCGTGCTCGTCGCCCAAGCCGCCGCCCCGACTGTCAAGCGCGTCGCGCAGGAACTGGGTGGCAAGAGCCCGAACATTGTTCTGCCGACGGCCGATCTGACCAAAGCCGTCTCCAGCGGCGTGATGTCGATGATGACCAATACGGGCCAGAGCTGCAACGCGCCGAGCCGCATGTTCGTGCAGAAAGACCAGCATGACGCGGCCCTCGCGATTGCCAAGGCAACCGCAGAGTCCGTGAAGGTGATGATGCCGGCAGAAGCGACGCCGGGCGCCATCGGCCCGATTTCGAACGCCAACCAGTACCAGAAGGTTCAGGACCTGATCCAGAAGGGCATCGAAGAGGGCGCAACCCTTGTCGCCGGTGGCCCGGGACGCCCGGAGGGCTTCAACAAGGGCTACTTCGCCCGCCCGACCGTGTTTGGCAATGTGACCAACGACATGACCATCGCCCGCGAGGAAATCTTCGGGCCGGTGCTCTGCATCCTGCCCTACAACACGGTGGATGAAGCCGTGGCGATGGCAAACGACACCGTCTACGGCCTCGCCGGTTATGTGCAGGGCCCGGAGAAGGAAGCCAACGCGATCGCCAACCGTATTCGCGCCGGCCAGATTCAGGTCAACGGCGCACGCCCTGACTTCTCGGCACCGTTTGGCGGGTACGGACAGTCGGGCAACGGCCGCGAGTGGGGCGAGCACGGCTTCGAGGAATTCCTCGAAGTGAAAGCTGTCATCGGCTACGCTGCGGCCTGATCTGGCGCGCCCGTAAATCGACCGAAGCGGCAGCCCTTGAAAGCTGCCGCTTCTTTTTTGTCCGGATACAGAGGAATTTTCGATGGCCCTGAAACTTCACCACCTCAACGCTTCGCGTTCGCAGCGCATCGTCTGGCTCCTCCTGGAGCTGGGCGTTCCGCACGAGATCATCCATCACAAGCGTAACGAGACGACACGCCTCGCGCCGCCCGACCTGAAAAAAATCCACCCGCTCGGCAAGTCCCCGCTGCTGGAGGATGGCAGCGTCGTAATCGCCGAGACGGGCGCGATCACAGAATACCTGCTGGCGAAACATGATTCCGGCCACAAGCTTCACCCGAAGCCGGACTCGCCGGATTTCCCGCGTTACCTCGAATGGGTCCACGCGGCCGAGGGCGCCGTGTTCCTGCCGGGCCTGCTGGCACTGTACACGGGCATGGCGGGCATCACCGAAGGACCGGTGGCGCAGATGATCGCCGGGGAGCGCGATAAGGTTGGGGGGTATATCGAGGCGCACCTTTCGAAGCATCCCTACTTTGCCGGGGACACGTTCACGGCGGCCGACTGCCTGATGGGCTTCCAGATCGTGATGACCGACGCGCAGGGCGGCCTCGCGAACCGGCCGGCGACGAAGGCCTGGCTGGAGAAGGTGACGGCGCGTCCGGCCTACAAGGCGATGCTGGCGGTCGGCGTCTGAGGCGCGGCCCGCGCAATTTCGCCGGTCGCAGGTCTTGATCTTTCGCAAACAACTTTGTATTTCAAAGTTGATGTCTGCATGAAAGGATCAGGTCCCCATGACCGTCGCCGAACTCAATGCCGCCCTGAAAGCCGGACGGCTTGCCGCCTATGCCGAAGCGCGGGGCGGCTGGCCTGTGCCGCTGGCCGGCGCAGCTTACTGGGGCGTGCTGGCCTGGCTGGGCCTGCGGATGGATCCCGCCAACTGGTCGCTGCTGGCGGCGGTGATGTCCGGCGCGATCTTCCCGGTGGCGGTCGCCCTCGCGGCGATCTTCGGCAACCGGTTCATGAAAGTGAAGGTGCCCGACCAGGGCGCCGTCTTCATGGCGATGGGCGCGATGCTGCTCTTCTGGCCGACGGCGATTGCCGCGATGTGGAACTTCAATGCGCTGACGCCTCTGATCCTCGCCATTGGCATGTCCGGGCACTGGCCCGTGTTTGGCTGGAGCTATGGCCGGCCTCTGCCTTTCCTGTTCCACGTGATCGTGCGGGCGGTCGTCGCCTTCGGTATCTGGCAATACATGCCCGAGGGACGGTTTACCGTGCTTCCGGCGGCGGTCGCCGGGATCTATCTCGTGACTGTCGCGTTGTTGTTCATCGACAGCGGCGCCGTCGCCCGGCGCCTCACACAAAAGTGATGCCCCCTGTTGGCTGGCATTCAGGTTCGAGTGGCCACATGATAGGGTATAGAAGCTAACGGAGGCTGCCCTCATGAAACGGCTCACCCTTGCCGCCGCATTTGCCGGACTGGCGCTGCTCGGCGCCTGCGCCACGGCCACGCCTTACCAGCAGGCGCTGACTGCCAGTGACAGCGGCTATTCGGAACAGAAGATCGAGGACAACCGGTTTCAGGTCCAGTTCGAGGGCAACTCGCTGACCGACCGCAAGACGGTGGAAACCTACCTTCTCTACCGCGCCGCAGAGCTGACGAAGCAGAGCGGGTATGACCATTTCCGCGTCGTTCGCCGGGATACGGACGCGACCACCAGACTGGTCGGGTCGCCCTCGGCCTATGATCCGTTCTACGATCACTTCTACCTGGACTACCGTTATTTCGGCCCCCGCGCGGCCTACTTCCATGATCCCTACCGGCGCTATTATCCCGGTCCGGCCTATTACTCGCGCTGGGGTGCCTATGATCCCTTCTGGGGCGGGCCTTCGGAGTACCGCGAGCGCACGAGCTATGTCGCCTCGGCCGAGATCGTGATGGGCAAGGGTCCGAAACCGGACGATGTCGCCTACTTCGATGCCAGCCAGGTGATCTTCAACCTCACGGGCTCGATCCAGCGCCCGGCAGCCTGACAATCCGGCACCTGACGACCTGACGAAGCCCTGCGCACCGGCGCAGGGCTTTTTCATGCAAGCTATGTCCAATCGGCACTAGGCAAGGCCGCCTCAGGGGTTCAGAACGCGCCGTTCCATATTCGTCCGGACACCGCATTTCCTCATGGCCGATACCGAAACGACCGTTGCCGCAATGGCGCCCCCGACCGGGATGCGCAAAGCGGAGCTTGTCGGCATGGTGGCGGGCCTGATGACACTGAACGCCATGGCGATCGACATCATGCTGCCGGCGCTGTCGCAGATCGCGGCGGCGACCGGGCTGACCAACGAAGGCGGGGCCATCGACAACCGCCAGCAGCTGATCATCTTTGCCTACGTGCTCGGCTTCGGCGCGCCGCAGCTTGTCTGGGGCCCGATCACCGACCGGTTCGGACGGCGCGCGCCGCTGTTCATCGGCCTGATCGGCTACATCATCGTTTCGCTTGTCTGCGTGCTGATCCATGACTTCTGGTTGCTGCTCGCCGCACGCTTCCTGCAAGGCGTCTTTTCGTCCGGCGCACGGATCGTCGCTTCGGCGGTGGTGCGCGATCTGTTCGCGGGCCGCGCGATGGCGAGCTTCATGTCGCTGGTGATGACGATCTTCATGATCGTGCCAATCCTCGCGCCCAGCCTTGGCCAGCTGATCCTGCTGTTTGCGCCGTGGGAAGGCATCTTCATCTGGCTGGCGATCTGGGGCGCCATCATGCTGGCCTGGACGCTGGCCCGGCTGCCCGAGACGCTCCCGGCGGCGGCCCGACGGCCCCTGAACCTCGCGAGCGCGTTTGGCGCCTATATGAGCGTGCTGCGCTCCCCGGTGAGCTTCGGCTACATGTGCGCCTCCGGCATCGTGTTCGGCGCGCTGTTCGCGTTCATCGCCTCGTCTGAGCAGGTGTTCCGCCAAGTGTTCGAAAAGGGCGACACGTTTGTCTACTGGTTCGCCGGTGTGGCGGGCGTGATGGCGTTGGCGAACTTCACGAACTCGCGTCTCGTCGAGAAGCTCGGCATGCGCCGGATCAGCCATACGGCGCTGATCGTGTTCACGGCGATTTCGGCAGGCCTTGCGATCTCGACGATGCTGTTCGGCGAAAACTTCGCGGTGTTCTTCCCGCTGTTTGCGCTCGCGTTCGGCTGCTTCGGCCTGATGGGTTCCAACTTCTCTGCGCTCGCGATGGAGCCGCTCGGCCGGATCGCCGGGACGGCCTCTGCCGCTTACGGTTTTGCCACCACACTGGCCTCGGCCCTGATCGGCGCTTTCATCGGCTCGCGGTTCGATGGTTCGACCGTGCCGCTGATGCTGGGCTTCGCGGTGCTTGGCGCCGTGTCTCTGGCGATCGTGCTGATTACCGAAAAAGGCCGCCTGTTCAGCACGCGCTGACGCCGGGTGACATCTTTACGGCGAAGGTCGTTGGCGTAGCTTCGGATGCGGCAAGGCGTGATGCCGGGGGGAATACCATGACCGTTACTGCTCGCTTTCTGCGTCCTGTCTTTGTCTGCTTAGGCGCCATGATAGTGGCTGCCTGCGGCCAGTCCGGACCGGCGCCAGTTGAAACGCCGGTGGAAGCGGCCGCCGCGGAGGCACCTGCCCCTGCGCCCTTCGAACCCACCGAAGCCGACTTCAAATGCATCCGCGACATGCACCCCGTGCGCGGCTTCTTCGTCGACAACCTGCTCGGCAACCTTGACGGCACCATTGCCGCCGCCGAGTCCGAAACGGGATCGGTCTATCCGGCTGGTTCGGTCGTGCAGCTGGTGCCCGGCGAAGTGATGGTCAAGCGCGAGGCAGGCTTCAACGCGGCGACCAGGGACTGGGAATTCTTCGAGCTGGACGTGACGGCTGCAGGCGCGACGATCCGCGTGCGCGGGGCGGACGATGTGGTCAACCAGTTCGGCGGCAATTGCCTCGCCTGCCATGAGAAGGCGAAGCCGGAGTTCGATCTGATCTGCGAGCAGACGCATGGCTGCGACCCGATCCCCCTGACGCCGGTGATGGTGAAGGCGATCCAGAATACCGACCCGCGCTGCCCGCCGGTGGATAACCTGCCGCCTGAACAGCTCGAGGCCCTGGCTATGTTGCAGGCCTTCCGCGACGCCGCTTCCGGCAATTGAACGCTGCCGGGTGACGCCAGCGCAGAGAGAGGCTAGGCAAGGCCTCGCGAACGCCTGCGGAGGTTGATCCATGCGCCTTTTCCTGAAAATTCTCGCAGGGCTGTTCGGCCTGCTGATCGTTGCCGCCTTCGGCCTCTATACCTGGTTCTGGTGGAAGCCGGTCGGCATCAACAACTATATAAACAAGGCGACGATCTCCTTCGCGATGGAGACGCCCGAGCTGATGACGCAGCTGGGCCTGATCGACAACACGCCGCTGGATTTCCACTCCGGCAAGCTGGGCGATTACACCGAGGCGGGCGAACAGAAACAGCTGGCGAAGCTGCGCAGCGCCCGCGCGGGCCTCGACAAGTACGGACCCGAGGGCCTCAAGGGACAGGAACTGCTCAGCTACGAAATCGTCGCCTGGTTCTTCGATGAGCTGATCCGGCAGGCGGAGTTCGAACACGGCGGTTACCGCGTGAACCAGATTTCCGGGGTGACGGTCGACATGCCCCGGTTCCTGACGGACACCCATGTGATCGTCAGCAAAAAGAGCGCAGAACGCTATGTGAGCCGCGTGCGGGAGTTCGGCCGCGTGCTGGAGGAGGTGCGCGCGCGTGTCGAAGACGACCGCGCGGCCGGCGTCATTCCGCCGGACTTCGTCATCGACAAGTCGATTGCCGGCATGAAGGCGTTCATTGAAGGTGGCGCTGACGGGAACATCCTGGTCACCAGCCTGCCGGCGCGCCTCGACAAGGTCGAAGGGCTGACAGCCGAAACGAAGGCCGCGCTGTTGGCGGACACTACCGAAGCGGTGGAAAGCGGCGTCATCCCGGGCTACGAGGCGATGATTGCACTGATGCAGGACATGCGCGCGCAAGCCACGCATGATGCCGGAATCTGGCGCATCCCGGACGGCGAGCGGATCTACGCTGCGGCGCTGAAGTCACAGACGACAACAGACATGAGCGCCGAGGAAATCCACGCGCTTGGCCTGTCGGAAGTGGCGCGGATCGAGGCGGAAGTCGGCGCCATCCTGGCAGCGGCCGGCCTGACCGAGGGCACGCAGTCAGAACGCGTCGAAGCGCTGATGACCGATCCGGCCCACAATTTCACCAATGATGAGGCCGGCCGTCAGGAGATGCTGGACTACCTCGTGCAACTGAACGAGCAGGTGATGGCCAAGGCAGGCGACTACTTCGTCACCCTGCCGCCGCAACCCCTGGAGATCGTCCGTGTCCCGGAATACTCGCAGGATTCTTCAGCCGGCGGATATTATACACCGCCCGCACTGGACGGCTCTCGTCCTGGCCGGTTCTACATCAACCAGAAAACCACCACCGACAATCCGCGCTGGACGTTGCCCACCCTGCTCTACCATGAAGCTGCGCCCGGCCACCATTTCCAGATCTCCGCCGCGCAGCTGATCACCGGCGTGCCGATGATCCGGAAATTCAGTCCGTTCACAGCCTATACCGAAGGCTGGGCCCTGTACGCCGAGCGGATCGCCGCGACCGATATGGGCATGTATGACGAAGACGCGCTGGGGGACCTTGGCCGGCTCAAGGCGGAAATGTTCCGCGCTGTGCGGCTGGTTGTCGATTCCGGCATGCACGCAAAGAAATGGTCGCGCGAAGAGGCCATCGTCTACATGAAGGAAAAGACCGGGCAGTCCGAAGACGAAGTCGTGCGTGAGATCGAGCGCTATGTCGTGTGGCCGGGACAGGCAACGGCCTACAAGACGGGGCAGCTTTCGATCCTCGCGGCGCGGGCGCGGGCGGAAGCGGCGCTGGGTGACAAGTTTGATCTGAGGCAGTTCCACGAAGCCGTACTTGGCAACGGCGCCATGCCACTCGGCATTCTCGACAAGGTCGTTGATGAATGGATCGCTTCAGAACTGGCGAAGGGCGCCTAGCCCTTTACCAGCCAGGCCTTCTCGACGAGCTTCGTTACGTCGCTCATAATCTCCGTGATCTTGAAATCTTTGGGCGTGTAGACGCGGGCAATGCCCATCTGTTTCAGCGCGCGGGCATCTTCCGGCGGGATGATGCCGCCGACGACGACCGGCACATCGCCGAGACCGGCAGCGCGCAGTTGCGAGATGGTCTCGCGAACGAGATCGAGGTGGCTACCCGAAAGGATCGACAGGCCGACAACGTGTGCATTGGCCGCTTTCGCCTGCGCCGCGATTTCCGACGGCGTGAAGCGGATACCTTCATAGACGACTTCCATGCCGACAGCGCGGCCGCGTGCCGCGATCTGCTCGGCGCCGTTGGAGTGGCCATCAAGGCCGGGCTTGCCGAGCACATAGGTCAGTGTACGGCCGAGTGCCTTCGAGACGCGGGCGACTTCGGCCTTCACGGTTTCGATGTCTTCGCCGCCATCGGAGCCGACGACGAGCGCGACGCCTGTGGGCGCGCGGAATTCGCCGAACACCTCGCGCAGCACGGTGCCCCACTCCCCGGTCGTGACGCCCGCCTTCGCGCAGGCGATGGACGGCTCCATGATGTTGCGGTTCTCGGCAGCGGCGGCGCGCAGGGCGGCGAGCGCGGCTTCGGCGGCCTTGCCGTCGCGGCCGGCGCGCCAGGCCTTGAGGTCGCGGACCTGCGCGGCTTCCTCGGCGGGATCGACCGTCATGATGGCGCCGTCGCCTGAGCCGAGCGGGCTCTCTTCCGTTTCCGTATAGCTGTTGACGCCGACGACTTTCAGGGCGCCCGATTCGATGGCGCGGATGCGGTCGATATGCGCGCCGACCAGGCTTTCCTTCATGAAGCCGATCGCGTCCTTGGCCCCGCCGAGCGCGTCAATCCTGGCCAGTGTCGCGCGGGCCTTTTCCTTCAACTCGTTCGTCTTGGCGTCAATGACGTGGCTGCCGTCGAAGATGTCCTCGAACTCGAGCAGGTCGGTCTCGTAGGCGAGGATCTGCTGGAGGCGCAGCGACCATTGCTGGTCCCAGGGGCGCGGCAGACCCATGGCCTCGTTCCAGGCCGGCAGTTGCAGGGCGCGGCACCGGGCACGTTTCGACAGCGTGACGGCGAGCGCCTCGATGAGGATGCGGTAAACGTTGTTTTCCGGCTGCGGCTCGGTCAGGCCAAGGGAATTCACCTGCACCCCGTACCGGAAGAGCAGTGCCTTCGGATCGGTAACGCCGTAGCGCTCGCGGCCGATCTCTTCCCAGAGGTCGACGAAGGCGCGCATCTTGCAGAGTTCTGTTACGAAACGGACTCCTGCATTCACGAAGAAGGAAATCCGTCCGAAGACAGTCTCAAAGTCTGATTCCGGAACTTGCCCGCCGGCCTTGACCGTATCGAGCACGGCGATCGCCGTTGCGAGCGCGTAGGCGAGTTCCTGCTCGGGTGTCGCGCCGGCTTCCTGAAGGTGGTAGGAGCAGACGTTCATCGGGTTCCATTTCGGAACTTCGACATAGCACCAGCTGACCATGTCCGCGATCAGCCGCAGGGAAGGCTCCGGGGGGAACACATAGGTGCCGCGGGAGAGGTATTCCTTGACGATGTCGTTCTGGGTCGTGCCGCGCAGCTTCTTGCGGCTTTCGCCGCGCTCGTCGGCGAGGGCGACGTAGAGCGCCAGCATCCAGGCGGCCGGCGCGTTGATCGTCATCGAGGTGTTCATCTGCTCCAGCGGCAGCTGGTCGAACAGGAGGCGCATGTCGCCGAGGTGTTTGACCGGCACGCCGACCTTGCCGACTTCGCCTTTCGACAGGATGTGGTCGGCGTCATAGGCGGTCTGGGTGGGCAGGTCGAAAGCGATCGACAGGCCGGTCTGGCCCTTGGAGAGGTTCAGACGGTACAGTTCGTTCGACTTCTTTGCGGTCGAATGGCCGGCATAGGTCCGGAAGATCCAGGGTTCTTCGGGCGCGTGCTGGTAATTTGTATCGGGCTTGCTCATCCGGCTTTGCCTCCCCTTTTGTGCGGCGCAACATGGCTGAGGGGCTGCCTGCTGGCAAGGCCCGGCAAAACTGTGCCGCACCCGGCTTGAATGCAAGCCGCGAACCCCGACATCCTGACCAAACCTTCTGCTCCAGTTCCGGAACATTGCTCGTGACCCGTCCTGCCCCCGATCCCGTGGCCACACTCAAGACGGCCATCTCGCTGCGGGCCGGCTCGCTGGCGGCCTTTCCGCTGGGCGCGGTGCTGATGGCGATCCTCGAGCGCGGCTGGCTTTCGGTCGCGGCGCTGGCCGGGGCGATGCTGGCGGTGAGCCTGATCGAGCGGCGCCGGTTCGGGCGGGCGCTGGGCATCGAGATCCCGTCGACTGCGGGCACGTTGCTGACCGGCCTCGCCGCGCGGTTCGGCCTGCTGACGGGCCTGTTCGTGGTTACCCTCGGCGTGCTGGCACTGTTCCGGGACACGGCACTGTCGCGTGAACTCGGCTGGCCGGACCTCGCCGTCATCGGCCTCTCGGCGGGCGGCGCCCTGCTCGCCAACGCCTTGAGCGCGTCCCTCGCCCCGATGCGTACCGAGCCCGGCCACCCGCCACCCCGCAGCGCGCCGGCCGAAACCGTCATTCTCGAGGGCGAAATCCTCGACAACGATCCACGGTGACGCCGCCCGCGATCCTCGCTACGGCTGGGGAGCTGTTTGGGGAACGCATGCCATGTCAGACCTTTTCGGCTTCGTCGGCGCTTTCCTGACAACGCTTTCCTTCGTGCCGCAGGCCTTGCTTGTGCTGCGCACCGGCAAGACGGAGGGCATCTCGCTGGCGATGTATGCGCTTTTCACAATCGGTGTGGCGGCATGGCTGGCTTACGGCGTCCTGCAGGCGGCGCTGCCAATCATCCTGGCAAACGCTATCACGCTCGTCCTCGCCACCCTCATCCTTACGATGAAGGCGCGCGCCATGCTTCAGGCGCGCTCCAGAGCCCAGGGCGCCGCCGAAGAGATATCGGCGCCCATTGCTTCGTAATAGAGGCGCTGGATCCTGCGGGTGACCGGGCCGGGCACGCCGCCGGAGATGGCACGGCCTTCCAGATGCGTGACCGGGGCGATCATGGCGCCGGCGGAGGTCGTGAAGACTTCAGCAGCGCCCGCCGCCTCGTCCGGCGTGAAGGCGCGCTCGGTGATGGTAAAGCCGCCCTTCTCCCGAAGCGCCATGACGCCGGTGCGGGTGATGCCCGGCAGGATGGCGGGCGAGAGATCGCGGGTGATGATCTCGCCGGCTTTGGTGACAATCCAGGCGTTCGCAGAGGCGGCCTCGGTGACAAACCCGTCCTCGACCATGAAGGCGGTCTCTGCGCCCTGCGCCTTGGCGGCGCGGTAGGCGAGCGCCTGGGAGAGGAGCTGCGTGGTTTTCATGTCGCGCCGCTTCCAACGTGTATCGTTAAGGAACACGGCCCTGATGCCGTCGCGGGCCTTCTCGCCGATCAGGGCCTTTTCGTCGGCATAGGCGAAAACGGTCGGCACGAAGGTTTCCGGCCCGGCGAAATCACGCGTGTCATAAGCGCCGCCGGTGACTTCCAGATAGACGAGGCCTTCGGTCAATCTGTTGCGTACGATCAGTTCCGCGTGCAGCGCCTCCCAGCCGGCGGCATCATGCGGGTTCGGGATGGCAATCCCCTCCAGTGTGCGGATGAGACGGGCGATATGGCCCGGCAGGTCAACGAAGCGGCCGCCATAGACGGCAGTGACCTCGTAGGCGGCGTGGGCAAACAGGAAGCCCCGGTCCAGCGGCGACACATGCGCCTCGCCGAGCGGCAAAAACGATCCATTTAGATGGACGACGGGGCAGACAGGCATATGCGGGGCCTCAGATTCTGGACGGGTTTGTGCGCCGCAACATTTTTCTTGCGCTGCGGCATGACACTTGCCACTGTGCCCGCGCCAATCAGGGCTGTGAAGTCACCGAAAGAGTGCCGGGCAGCGTATAGAGATCATAACGGAGGAAAGTGATGGCGACCAAAACGGCAGGCCGGGTCACAAAAGACATCTACGGTATCGGCGAAATCCCGCCCGAATTCCACGTTCCCAAGATGATGCACGCTTGGACGATCCGGAAAGAACGTCATGGCCGGCCGATGACGGCCATGAAGGTCGAACAGGTCCCCGTTCCCGAAATCGATTCCGACGAAGTCCTTGTTCTCGTCATGGCGGCCGGCGTCAATTACAACGGTATCTGGGCCGCCTTGGGCGAACCGATTTCCTATTTTGACAGTCACAAGGACGAATACCAGGTGGCAGGTTCCGATGCCGCCGGCATCGTCTGGGCCGTCGGCAAGCGGGTGACCCGTGTGAAGCCTGGTGACGAAGTGGTGA
Source organism: Hyphomonas sp. (assembly GCF_022844445.1). Classification (GTDB taxonomy): domain Bacteria; phylum Pseudomonadota; class Alphaproteobacteria; order Caulobacterales; family Hyphomonadaceae; genus Hyphomonas. The sequence goes on along the minus strand of NZ_JALHLS010000009.1, from coordinate 75,867 downwards.
TCCACTGTAACCAGGACGACGGCGATGACGAGGAATGCAATGGCGGCGACCCGATGCTGTCGCCAAGTCAGCGTATCTGGGGCTATGAGACACCTGACGGCAGCTTCGCCCAGTTCTGCCGCGTGCAGGCGCGCCAGTGTATGCCGCGCCCGAAACACCTCACCTGGGAAGAAAGCGCCTGCTACACGCTGACGCTCGCCACTGCCTACCGGATGCTGTTTGGCCACCGTCCGCACGTTCTCGCCCCGGCAGACAACGTACTGGTCTGGGGCGCCTCGGGTGGCCTCGGCAGCTTCGCGGTTCAGCTCTGCGCGGTGACCGGCGCAAACGCCATCGGCGTGGTCTCATCAGAAGACAAGCGCGACTATGTGATGAGCCTCGGCGCCAAGGGCGTGATCAACCGCAGTGATTTCAAATGCTGGGGACAGCTGCCGAAGGTCAACGGGCCGGAATTCGCGGACTACATGAAAGAAAGCCGCAAGTTCGGCAAAGCGATCTGGGACATCACGGGCAAGAAAGACGTCGACATCGTATTCGAACATCCGGGCGAATCGACCTTCCCCGTCTCTGTCTTCGTTGTGAAGCGCGGCGGCATGGTGGTGATCTGCGCCGGCACGTCCGGCTTCAACCTGACTATGGATGCCCGGTTCCTCTGGATGCGCCAGAAGCGCGTACAGGGCTCGCACTTCGCGAACCTCAAACAGGCATCCGAGGCCAACCAGCTGGTGATCAACCGCCGCATCGATCCCGGCATGTCAGAAGTCTTCCCCTGGGCGGACATTCCGCTCGCCCACGAGAAGATGCTCGACAACAAACACCTGCCTGGCAACATGGCGGTGCTCGTCACCGCGCCGAAACCGGGCCTGCGTACGGTCGAGGATGTGCTGGCCGTCAACGGCCAGGGCTGAACCGGAGACTAGCCGTCCGTGTCCGGAGCTTTCCGGAACGGCGGCGCCCCGGTGCACCACAGTACGAGTGCGATCAGCGGGAACTGCAAAGCCACACGCACCCAGAGAGCGACCGGACTGAGAGCTGTGTCGCCGAGGGGTATCTGCGCGATGGCCATATAGATGTTTGCCGGCAACACGGCGAGCAGGTAGGCCGACAGAAGCAGGCCGGCCAGCGGCAGGCGCCATTTGGCGATGAGAGCGACTGCAAAAGCAATCTCCATTACGCCCGTGATCCAGACGATCGCGACGGGAAACGGCAGCATCGGCGGCACGATCCGTGCGAACGCGTCATCGAGCTGGAAATGCAGGATGCCCGCGACGAGGAAGAACACCGCCAGCAGGATCTGAACGCCGCGCCTCATCATAGCCTGCCTCCCTTCTCCTACGGTGGACGCACAGAGCCTGCGATGCAAGATGTCGGCGGCTGATTCGGAAGAGGGAGACAGGGATGCTGGACAAGGCCAGGGCGGAAGCTTTTGCGCGGGCCTGGATGTCGGCCTGGAATGACCGCGACATCGACCGGATCCTAGCGCACTACTCGGACGCAGTCGTGTTCCATTCGCCGCGTATTGCGCTGGTGATGGGCACGCGGGCAGTGTCGATCTCGGGAAAAGCAGCGCTGCGCGACTATTGGACGAAGGCGCTGGAGCGCTCACCGGAGCTTTTCTTCGAACTGGAGAACGTGCTGACCAGCAGCGACGCCGTCACCCTTCTGTACACGAACCACCGGGAAGAACTGGTGGCAGAGACGTTCCTGTTCGACCCGGACGGCGAAGTCCGCGAATCGGTGGCCGCCTATCGCTGAACGGCAAGCCGGCCCCGGCCGCCGCTGCGTGCAAGCCAGACGCCGCCAAGGATGAGCACGAACGCCGCAACGGCGTTCCAGCTCTGGACCTCTTGGAAGAACAGCCAGCCGAGCCCGGCACTGATGATCGGGATCGCATAGCCGTTCAGCGAGACAAAGGTAGCGCCCGCCCTGGCGATCAGGGTCATGTAGAGCACCTGCGCGATGCCGGATGAGCCGAGGCCGAGGCCGAGCACGCCGAGCCAGTTCACCCAGGTGGCGCTGACAGTGGCGGGGTCAACGGTGAGAACCAGCGGCAGCGATGTCAACGCTGAGACGGTGGCGTAGCCGGTGGCGAAGGCGATGGCGTCCATCGGCGGGGCGCCGCGCGCGATCAGCGTGGAGATCGCATAGGCGAGCGTTGCGATTAGCAGGAAGACCTGCGCGACCGCGCTGGCCGATCCTAGGCCGGCCATCGCGTCCGGACCAAACAGGACCGCAACACCGATGAAGCCGAGCGCGACACCGACCCCGGTGCGGGCGGTCATCTTTTCCTCAGCGAAAAGCAGGTTGGCCCCGATGGCCACAAAAACCGGCGAGGCGGCCGTGTAGAGCGCCGCCAGGCTGGAATTCACCGTCTCCTGCGCCGTGGTGATGAAAAAGAACGGGATGACCGAGCCGACTATGCCCATGCCGACGATCGAGACCCACCGCCTGCGGTCGCTGAGCGGTGGCAGGTGTTTGCGGGTGGCGAGGAGGACAATCCAGAGGAAACAGGCGCCGATGCACAGCCGGCCCGGCAGGACCCATTCGGCAGGAAGGCCGGTGTCCAGCCCCTTGCCCACCGCCAGGCGGGTGAGCGGGTAGGCCCCTGCCCAAACCAGTGACAGTGCGCCGAAAAGCAGCCAGTCGAGCACCGGCCGGCCGCCGATCATTCCCTGGGTGTCTGCGTCAGTCATGCGGCGCCCTTTACAAGGGTTGGCACTAGTCGCGCCCGGCCCGCCTGTCCACCCGCAGGGCTTGCACAGAACTTGCAGGCTGCGGCTCAGGCAGCTTTCTCCTTCCCCTGCGTCAATTTCGCGGCGCGGTGCCGCACGGAATGCGGGTGGACGCGGGGGGCAGGCGCCAGTAAATGGCTGCAAAACGTGCGAGTAACCTCGCCTCACAGGAGAAAAAAATGGCCGTTCGTGTTGCTATCAATGGTTTTGGCCGGATCGGCCGCCTCGTTCTGCGCTCGATCATCGAACATGGCCGCACCGACATCGAAGTCGTGGCGATCAACGATCTCGGCCCCGTTGAAACCAACGCCCACCTGCTGCGCTTTGACTCCGTGCATGGCCGCTTCCCGGCCGACGTCAAAGTCGACGGTGACAAGATCATCATCAACGGCAAGCCGATCCTTGTGACAGCGATCCGCGATCCGAAAGACCTGCCGCACCGCGAGCTGGACGTCGATATCGCAATGGAGTGCACCGGCATCTTCACGTCGAAGGACAAGGCTTCGGCCCACCTTTCCGCCGGCGCCAAGCGCGTGCTCGTATCGGCCCCGGCTGACGGCGCCGACATCACGGTCGTCTACGGCGTCAATCACCAGAACATGAAGAAAGAGCACCTCGTTGTCTCGAACGCTTCGTGCACGACAAACTGCCTTGCCCCGGTCGCGCAGGTGCTGAACGCCGCTGTCGGCATCGACAAGGGCATGATGACGACGATCCATTCGTACACGAATGACCAGCCGTCGCTCGACCAGATGCACAAGGACCTCTACCGTGCCCGGGCTGCCTCGCTGTCGATGATCCCGACCTCGACCGGCGCCGCCAAGGCCGTCGGTCTCGTGCTGCCGGAACTCAAAGGCAAGCTGGACGGCATCTCCGTGCGCGTGCCGACGCCGAACGTCTCGGTCGTCGATCTGAAGTTCATCGCCAAGAAGAACACGACCGTCGAGGAAGTGAACGGTGCCATCATTGCTGCAGCAACCAGCGGCCCACTGAAAGGTATCCTCGGCGTCACCGACGTGCCGAACGTGTCGTCGGACTTCATCCACGATGACCGCTCGTCGATCTTCCACCTCGACCAGACGAAAGTAATGGACGGCAACTTTGTGTCGATCATGACCTGGTATGACAACGAGTGGGGCTTCTCGACCCGCATGGCCGACACCGCCATCGCGCTGGCGAAGCTGATCTAGTCCACATCTGCCCGCTTACCCCCCCGCGAGGGCGGGGGTAAGCGGCAGCTCCCTGCAACGCGGCGAAGCTCCTGGTTTTGCAGGGAGTGAGCGGAGACAACAATGACTTCCTTCAAACGCATCTCCGACGCCGGCAATCTCACGGGCAAGGTTGCGCTGGTTCGCGTAGACTTCAACGTACCGATGGAAAATGGTCTGGTTACGGACGATACCCGCCTGCGCGCGGCAGTCGACACGGTCCAGACCCTGCGCACGGCAGGCGCAAAAGTCGTCCTGCTCGCCCACTTCGGACGCCCCAAGGGTGAGCGCGTGGCTGAGATGAGCCTCGCCCCGGTGGCCGGTGCGTTCGCCAGGGTGCTCGGCGCGAATGTCAGCTTCGTAGCCGATTGCAAGGGCGAGCATGTGAAGAAGGCAATTGCGCAGCTACCGCCCGCTGGCGTGATCCTGCTCGAGAATACGCGTTTCTACAAAGGCGAGGAGAAAGGCGACATGGAGCTCGCGAAGGAAATCGCCAGCCTTGGCGACATCTTCGTCAACGATGCTTTTTCTGCCGCCCACCGCCGGCACGTGACGACCGCCGTGCTCGCTGAAATCATGCCGGCTTACGCGGGCATGAATATGGAGGTCGAGCTCGACGCGCTGGACAAGGCGCTCGGCCGTCCGCAGCGTCCCGTGTTGGCGATCGTCGGCGGCGCCAAGGTCTCGTCCAAGATAGATCTCCTGAAAAACCTGGTCACCAAGGTCGATGCACTCGCCATCGGCGGCGGCATGGCCAACACCTTCCTGTTCGCCCGCGGGCATTCCGTCGGCAAATCGCTTTGCGAACGCGACCTCGTCGAGACCGCGAAAGAAATCGAAGCCATCGCCAAGGCGGCCGGCTGTGACATCCTCCTCCCCCGCGACGTGGTTGTGGCGAAAGAGTTCAAGGCGCACGCGGACCACCGCGTCTGCGGCCTGGACGAGGTCGCCGATGACGAGATGATTCTCGACGCCGGTCCGCAATCTGTGGCGATCCTGGCAACAGCGATGGATGTCGCGAAAACCGTTGTCTGGAACGGCCCCCTCGGAGCATTCGAACTGGAACCGTTCGATAGGGCAACCGTTTCGGCCGCCAAAGCGGCCGCTGCGCGCGCCAAGTCAGGCAAACTGATTGCCGTCGCCGGCGGCGGCGACACCGTCGCGGCCATGCACCATGCAGGTGTGGCCGATGACCTCACATTCATCTCCACGGCTGGCGGCGCCTTTCTGGAATGGATGGAAGGCAAGGCCCTTCCGGGCGTCGAAGCGCTGAAAAGCTGACCGGCCAGGCCGCCCTGGCACCAGACTGCAATTCGATTGAGGCATGGCAACGTTGTCTGCCTTTTCCGGCATGCCACTTGAATATAGTGCAATCTGAAAGATCCGCTGACGGACACCCCCCGCTTTGTGACGATGGCCCAAATTCCGGCCATTTTCCTGTTTCAAAGCGTAACAGGGGTCTGAGCCCTGCCGGGCAGCGTGATGGTTGAGAAGACAAATTCGAAATGAAGGTTGGGACAATGGCGAATACGGATACGGTAATGATCGTGGGCAATGCAGAAATGGCGCGGCAGATGTCGCAGAAAGCCGGCTTCATTGCTGCGCTCGACCAGTCGGGCGGCTCGACCCCCAAGGCGCTTCGCCAGTACGGCATCGAGGAAGGCGCCTGGTCCACCGAAGAGGAAATGTACGGCCTGATCCACGAGATGCGCGCCCGCATCATCAAGTCCCCGGCCTTCAGCGGCGAGAAGGTCATTGGCGCGATCCTGTTCGAGCGCACCATGGACGGCGCCATCGACGGTATTCCGACCGCGGAATATCTCTGGACCAAGCGTAGCGTTGTGCCCTTCCTGAAGGTCGACAAGGGCCTTGAAGCCGGCAAGGACGGCGTACAGTTGATGAAGCCGATCACCGGCCTCGACGCGCTGCTTATCCGCGCCGTAGCCAAGGGCATCTTCGGCACCAAGATGCGCTCCGTCATCGACGCAGCCAACCCGGCCGGTATCGCTGCAGTCGTTGCGCAGCAGTTCGAGATCGGCAAGCAGATCCTCGCGCACGGACTGATGCCGATCATCGAGCCGGAAGTGACAATCTCCATCGCGGACAAGGCCGAGGCCGAGGAAATCCTGCGCGCCGAGATTCTGAACCATCTCGACGCCCTGCCCGCCAACCAACAGGTCATGCTGAAACTGACACTGCCGACGAAGGCGAATTTCTACAAGCCGCTGGTCGACCATCCGCGCGTGATGCGCGTTGTCGCCCTCTCGGGCGGCTACAGCCGCGTGGACGCGTGCCGCAAGCTTGGCGAAAACACCGGCATCATCGCCAGCTTCTCGCGCGCCCTGACCGAAGGCCTTTCAGCGAAACAGGCCAATTCGGAGTTTGACGCCGTGCTCGGCGAAACGGTCGACGCGATCTGCGAGGCGTCGAAGTCGTAGGACTTCTCTCTGGACGAACCGGCAATCCAAAAGCCATAGTGCCCGCCATTCCGATGGCGGGCATTTTCGTTCGCGTTCAATCCAGAGGGTTCTCCATGAAACTGCACCGCATCGCCTCAGCGGCGTCCGCGCTCGCACTGTTCACGGCTTCGGCCTGCACCACCCCGGTTACGGCGACCGATCGTGCAACGCTGGTCGCGGCGCCGAGCCTTGAGTCACGCGCCAGCGCCATGCTGGCCGAACTCGGCGTGGCGCCCGCCAGCGCCGAGGTGTTCGCAACCCGCTGCGACAGCGCGATTTCGCTGGTCAATGACATGATTGGGACGCTCGAGACCCGGACCAGCCCCGCGAGCGCAGCCGATCTCGTCTATCTCGACACTCTGACGGCTGTGGGCGTTTCTATCGGCAGCGGAGAGGCCAGTATCGTCTCAGAGACCAACCCTGATCCGGCGATCCGCAAATCGGGCGAAGAGTGCATCCGGAAATTCTCAGACGTGTTCAGCAACATCTCCTTGTCGCGTCCGATCTATGACCGGCTGGTGTCGATTGATCCGGCTGGTCTGAGCGAAAGCGAAGCCACCGTTCTGAAGCGCAACCTCCGCGACTACCGCCGCAGCGGTGTCGACAAGGATGAGGCGACACGCAACAAGGTCCGTGCGCTGAACACCGAGCTTTCGGAGATCAGCCTCGAGTTCAACCGAAACCTCCGGGAAATCCAGGGTTCAATCAAACTCGAGTCTGCCGCCGAACTGGAAGGCCTGCCGCAGGATTATATCGACGCGCACCCGCCGGGCGAGGACGGCAAGATCACGATCACAACCGATACACCGGACATGGGGCCGATCTTCAGCTATTCGCCCAATGAAAGCCTTCGCAAGCGCCTGATGGAAGTCTCCGCCAACCGCGCCTGGCCGGAGAACGAGGCGCCGCTGCGCCGCCTGCTGGAGAAGCGCTACGAACTCGCACAGACGCTCGGTTATCCGAACTGGGCCGCCTATATCACCGAAGACAAGATGACCGGCTCGCCGGAGGCGGCCGCCGCCTTCCTGTCCAAAGTCGAAGCCGCGGGCCGTGAAGCGGCCCGCATCGAGTACAGCCGTCTTCTCGAGAAGCAGAAGCAAATGAACCCCGCCGCCACAAGCGTGGGTGAATGGAGCAGCCGCTACCTTTCCGAACAGATCCGCGTGTCGGACTACGCGCTCAATGCACAGGAAGTGCGCCAGTACTTCGCCTACAATAATGTCCGTTCCGGGATCTTCTCGATGATGGAAGACCTGTTCGAGATCGAGATCCGGGACTGGGCAGATGCGCCTATCTGGCATGAGAGCGTCACGGCGCACGAGATGTACAAGGATGGCGCGCTGGTTGGCCGCTTCTTCCTCGACATGCATCCGCGCGAGGGCAAGTTCCAGCACGCCGCAGCCTTTCCGATCCGCGTGGGCCCGACGCGTGAGGGCGTGCCGGTGGCGTCTCTCATCTGCAATTTCCCGGCCGGGGACCATACGACCGGCCTGATGGAACACCGAGAGGTAGAGACCTTCCTCCACGAGTTCGGTCATCTCATCCACATGATGGTCTCCGGCAATCCGGAATTTGCGTCCCTGCACATGGGCGGCCTCGAATGGGACTTCATCGAAGCCCCGTCGCAAATGCTGGAGAACTGGGTCTGGGACTACGACACGCTGGCTACCTTTGCCACAAACGCCAAAGGCGAAACGATCCCGCGCGAACTTGTCGGAAAAATGAACGCCGCGCGTAAGTTCGGCACCGGCGTGAACACGCTGCGCCAGCTGGTACTCGCCGGTGTTTCGCTGAACTACTACAATCGTCCGCCGGCTGAGGTTGACTTCGGCGCAATCTGGGAAGAACGCGCCGCCGCGCTCAGCCCCTTCGAGCGGCTGGCGGACACCCATTCCTATGCCAGCTTCGGCCATCTCGATGGTTATTCGGCGATCTACTATACCTACCAATGGTCGCTTGCGATCTCGACAGACCTGTTCACCGAATTCCAGAAGAATGGCCTGCGTGACAAGGAAACCGCGCTGCGCTACCGAGACCTCGTTCTGTCGAAAGGCTCGAACAAGCCGGCTGCCGAACTGGTCAGGGATTTCCTGGGCCGTGATTGGTCGCCGCAGGCGTATGAGCAGAAGCTCATCGACGCGGCGAAAAGCCAATAGAGAAGGGACATTTTGCCTCTTGCGGGCAGAGCCTGGCAACCCATCTGAAAAGGCGCAGCGCTAGGGCTGCGCCTTTATTGCTTCCGGAGCATCCGCCAATGAAATGTCCTGCCGATGGTGAAACCCTGATCATGGCGGACCGCTCCGGCGTCGAGATCGATTATTGCCCGAAATGCCGGGGCGTCTGGCTGGACCGGGGCGAACTCGACAAGATTATCGACCGGTCGGCGAGCGTACTGCCGGCCCCTGCCCCTGCCCCGCATCCGGAAGCTCACCCGCCAGAGCATTTCCGCGACGAGGGCCGCTTCCGGGACCGTCACGATGATGACGACGACTGGAAGTACAAGAAGGGCAAGCGCCGGCGCGAAAGCTTCCTGAGCGACCTGTTCGACTTCTGAGAGTTGCGCTAGGCCGCGGGCGCTGGAAGGAGTGATCCATGCTCGAGATGCGTCCCAATTGCGAACGCTGTGACTGCGATCTTCCGGCCGACGAGCCGGGTGCGTTCATCTGTTCGTTCGAATGCACATTCTGTGATGACTGTATGGACGGCCCGCTGGACGGTGTGTGCCCGAACTGCAAGGGCGACCTGGAGCCCCGCCCAATGCGGCGCGGCGCAGCGCTGGCAAAGAACCCCGCCAGCACGAAGCGGATCTTCAAACCGGCCGGCTAGCCTGCGGTGCAGGCGCGGCGAAGGGCGATTCCACGAACTGCAAGGCAAGGCGCCTGGCGATCGGACCGACGATCAGGATCGCCGGATAGGCGAGCACAAAGGCGAGTCCCCAGGAATGCATCCACCGGCCGACGAAGTCTGCCGGAAAACCGATGTTCAGCGCCGTGATGGCTCCTGACATGAGGAAGCTCATGAAGGTTGCCATGAACAATCCGAAGACAGGCTGGAATACCCGGACGGGCAACTTCTTCGACATGGGTCAGATCCGATCGCTCTTTGAGTTCTGTTATAGAACTTTCGATTGATGTTTCCAAGATGTGTGCGGCGTTGACTTCCGGCGCCCTCCGCCTCAGAGGCAGCGCCCATGAGCACACCCCCTCCACCCCGCCCGCGCACCCGCCTTTACCTGATCACCCCGCCGCAGGTGGCCGATAAGGTCGCCTTTGCAAAAACGCTGGACGCCGCGCTCGGCGCCGGCGACGTGGCTTCGCTGCAGCTTCGTCTCAAGGGCGCGGATGGCCTGATAGATATCCAGGCAACGCGCGAGCTTGGCCGCGCGGTCACCGGCCTCGCGCAGGAGGCGGGTGTCGCTGTCCTGGTCAACGATTCCCCTGATCTGGCCAGGGAACTAGGCGCCGACGGTGTGCATGTCGGCTGGGATGACATGCCGGTGAAGGCCGCGCGCAGCCTTCTCGGGCCTGACGCGATTGTCGGTGCCACCGCGAAGAACAGCTATCACAAGGCAATGCAGGCCGGTGAGGAGGGTGCAGACTATGTCGCCTTCGGCGCCTTTTATCCGACCCAGACAAAGGAAGGCACCCTGCCGGCGGAACTGGAACTGCTGCAGATCTGGCAGGCCGCGATGGTGATCCCGTGTGTCGCGATCGGCGGCATCACCGTAGCCAACGCTGCGCCGCTGGTGACGGCCGGAGCAGACTTCATCGCCGTCTCTGGCGGGGTCTGGAACCATCCGGACGGACCGGCGGCCGCCGTGAAAGCCTTCAACGACCTGCTGGACGACCTGGAGCCCCGTTAACTCTCAGCGCCTTGACCCTGCGAGCACAAGGGATTACGCCCCCGCCTCCGCCCAAAAAGCGCGCAAGAGCTATTTCTCATGTCAAAACCCTCCCCCGTTGGCGCCGTCATGATCGCCGCCGCCCGCGCCGCTGGGCGCAGCCTTGCGCGTGATTTCGGCGAGGTCGAAAACCTCCAGGTTTCGCGGAAGGGCCCGGCCGACTTTGTCTCTAACGCCGACACGCGCGCCGAGGAGATGATCTACACGCACCTGATGAAGGCCCGCCCCGGCTATGGCTTCGTCATGGAGGAGCGCGGGATCGTCGAGGGCACCGACAAGTCCAACCGTTTCATCGTCGACCCTCTCGACGGCACGCTGAACTTCCTGCACGGCCAGCCGCACTATTCGGTCTCGATTGCACTCGAGCGCGACGGGCAGCTCCTGACCGGCGTCGTGTTCGACGTCGCCAAGAACGAGATTTTCTGGGCTGAAACCGGCCGAGGCGCCTGGCTGGAACAGCGCAAGCTGCGGGTGGCCGCCCGCAAGAAACTGTCGGACTCCGTCATTGCCACGGGCACGCCCTGGCATGGCAAGGCCGAAGAGGCGCACACAGCCTTTGCGCGCGAAATGCTGGCCATGACGCCCGCTTGCGCCGGCATCCGCCGCTTTGGCTCAGCCGCGCTTGACCTGGCCTGGGTCGCCGCAGGCCGGTTTGACGGCTTCTGGGAGCGCAACCTGAAATCCTGGGACATTGCAGCCGGCATCGTGCTGGTGCGCGAGGCCGGCGGACTCGTCTCAGAGATCGACGGCGGGAACGTCATGTCGACGGGCTCGATCCTGGCGGGCAATGAAGACATTGTGCCGCTGGTGCGTGAACAATTGCGCCTCGCCGGGGCCTTCGGACGCCAGGCCAATATAACCTGACGCCCCCGTCAGGATTTTTTGCCAAGCGCAAAAAATCGCGGTATGAACCGCGCCATGACAAAATCAGATATCGACGTTCTCATCATCGGCGCGGGCCTATCGGGCATCGGCGCTGCCGTGCATCTCAAGAAGCTGAGCCCCGGAAAGTCCTACCGTATCTACGAAGGCCGTGACGCCATTGGCGGAACATGGGACCTTTTCCGGTACCCAGGCATCCGGTCAGACTCCGACATGCATACGCTGGGTTTTGACTTCAAACCCTGGACTGAGGCTAAGGCCATCGCCGATGGCCCGTCGATCCGCAAGTATGTCAATGAGACGGCCGACGAGTACGGCGTACGCCAGCATATCCGCTTCAACACGAAGATCGTTGCTGCCAACTGGTCGAACGCCGAACAGGTCTGGCACGTGACCAGCGAGAACGTGAAGACTGGCGAGCGCAGCCAGACGACCGCGCGCTTCCTCTTCATGTGCGGCGGCTATTACCGGTACGATCAGGGCTACCGCCCTGATTTCCCGAACGAACAGGCCTTCAAGGGCAAAATGGTCCATCCGCAGCACTGGCCGGAAGATCTCGACTATACCGGCAAGAAGGTTGTCGTGATCGGCTCGGGCGCAACCGCCATGACGCTGGTCCCCGCGATGTCGGACAAAGCTGCGCATGTCACGATGCTGCAGCGCTCGCCGACCTATGTGGTCTCGCGCCCCGCCGTGGACGGCGCCGCAAACTTCCTGCGCAAAATCCTTCCCGCCCAATGGGCATACAATATCATCCGCTGGCGGAACGTCCTGTTCCAGCAATTCTTCTTCGGGCAGACCCGTAAAAATCCGCAGAAGGCGCGCGACCGCCTGATCGGCATGGTGCGCGAGGAACTCGGACCTGATTTCGACGTCGATAAACACTTCAACCCGGTCTACAATCCATGGGAACAGCGTCTCTGCCTTGTTCCGGACTCGGATCTTTTCAACGCGCTCAAATCCGGCAAGGCGAGCGTCGAGACCGACCATATCGAGCGGTTCACCGAGACCGGCATCCTGCTGAAATCCGGCAAGACGCTGGAGGCTGACATCATCGTCACGGCGACCGGCCTGAACCTGATCTTCATGAACGGCGTCAACGTCTCCATCGACGGGGCCAAGGTCGATCCGGGCAAGCTGCTCAACTACAAGGGCGTAATGCTATCGAACGTGCCGAACCTGGCCGTCACCTTCGGCTACACGAACGCGTCCTGGACGCTTAAGGCCGACCTGACGAGCGAATACGTCTGCCGTCTCCTGAACTTGATGGACGAGAAGGGCGCGACCTCCGCAATGCCCTACCTCGCCCACTTTCCGAATGAGACCGAACCGTTTGTGGACTTCTCGTCTGGCTACTTCCAGCGGGTTATGGACCAGTTCCCGCGCCAGCATACCGAGGCGCCGTGGAAGCTGCACCAGAACTACTTTACCGACCGCAAGAACCTGCGTGAGCTGCCGATCGAAGACGGCGTGATGCAGTTCAACACGGCGGCAGCAAAAGCCGGATCGCAGCCGGCTTTGCAGGCCGCCGAATAGAGCAGCTTGCGAAGCAGCGCCGCATTCTTATCTCCATGAAGCAGGGCATTGGGCCACTGCTTCATGGAGGTGACTATGTGGCTCTGGCTTCTGTGGTGGTGTGTTGACGATCATATTGCGCGGGCCGTGGAAGCCCCAGGCATCGGCACGCTTCCGATCTGGGTGCCGCTGATCCTGTCGCTGGCCTTTTCCTTCTCGCTCGATGGCGCCTTCGACCGCGCCCGTCGGAAGCATTAGGCCGCTATCGCTCCGTGAACTGAAGTTCCGCAAGGCGCGCATAAAGTCCGCCCTTGGCGACGAGCGAATCGTGCGTGCCCTCCTCGACGATGCGGCCATGTTCCATGACGAGGATGCGGTCTGCCCGGCGCACCGTCGATAGCCGGTGCGCAATCACCAGGGTCGTACGGCCGGTGGCGGCATTCTCGATGGCACGGCGCACGGCGGCTTCGCTTTCGGAATCGAGCGCAGAGGTTGCTTCATCCAGCAGCAGCACGGGCGCATCGCGCACCAGGGCGCGAGCGAGCGCAATGCGCTGGCGCTGGCCGCCCGACAGGCTGCGCCCCTTCTGACCGAGCGGCGTGGCGAGGCCTTCCTTCTCGTCCAGGAAGCCCATGGCTTCTGCCATGCGCGCAGCCTGTTCGAGGATCGCGTTGTCTGCATCATCCCGGCCGAAACGGATATTGTCGGCCGCAGTGCCGGTAAACAGCGCCGATTCCTGCGGCGCGTAAGCGAAACGGCGGCGCCAGTCGCGCGGGTCGGCTTCGGTGGATGCCACGCCATCGAGGCGGATTGCGCCGCCTTGCGGATCGAACAGGCGCAGCGCCAAGCGAAACACCGTGGTCTTTCCCGCGCCGCTGGGCCCCACAAGGGCGACGAACTCGCCGGGCCTGACGTCCAGCGAAAAGTCCACAAGCGCCGAGGCATCACCGGCGCCATACTGGAAACTGACATTCTCGAACGACAGTGCGCCCTTGCCTGCGTCCGGCATCGGTTTCGGGTGTGCGGGGGCGGCGATCTCGGGCGTCTCGCGCAACACTTCTGCAGCCCGATCGGCCGCGCCGGCGGCCCGCATCACTTCACCGTAGACTTCTGCCAGCATGCCAAGGCCAGAGCCGGCATAGGCTGCATACATGACCATAGTGGCGAGATCGCCGAAGCTCATCTCGCCGTTCGCGACGGACCGCGCACCGAGCCAAAGCACACCGGTGAACCCGCCGAACAACAGGACCGACACAAGGACGATCATTAGCGCCCGGGCACTGGTGCGCTTCATGGCGGCAGCGAAAGTAGCTTCTATGGACTCAGCGAACACGTTGAGCTGCCGGTCTTCCCGGCCGTAGGCCTGCACGAGTTCGATGGCGTCCAGCGTCTCGGCCGCTTCGGCCCCGGCATCGGCGAGGCGGGACTGGGCGCGGTTCGACATATTCCGGATGATCCGCCCGATGCCCATGACCGGCAGGATCGCCACCGGCAGCATTGCCAGCAGTGTCAGCCCGAGCTGCCAGTTGACGGCAATCATCAGGCTTAGCGCCCCGAAAGTTGTGATCAGCGTCCGGGCCGCCAGCGAGGCGGAGGAGCCAAGGAAGTTCTCGATCAGGGTGACGTCGGCCGTCAGGCGGGAAACGGCCTCACCCGAACGCATTTTTGCATGATAGGCGGGCGAAAGACGCAGCAGGTGGGCATAGAGGTCGCGGCGCAGATCGGCCGCGATGCGTTCACCAAACCGGGAGACGAAGTAAAACCGCAGCGCGCCAAGCACGCCTGCCCCTACCGCCGCGGCAAAAACCCAGAGAAAGGCCTCGTCGATCAGGGCCAGCAGCTGAGCCGCATCGGTGCCGGCACGTTGGCCCGCATCGGCGGCCCGGCCCAGCAGCATAGGGATCGCCAGGCTGACAGCCGCTGCGGCAATCAGGAAGACCAGCGCCACGCTCACCGTGATCCAGTGCCGGCGAACATAGGGCCACAGCAGCGCCAGCGGCTTCAGGCTGCGCCCCTTGGGCCGGCCGAGCGCCTCCCCGCCTTCCGGCAGGGTCGTGCGGCGGTCATCTGTGATCTGGGTGCCCGAATCGGCCATCTGGCAGCTCTACTCCCTTGTGAGGCCCGGTGCAGCCGCCAAATCCCTGCCGGCGCCTCTTGCGGCGCCTTGGGCTTTCACATATACGGCCCACTTCGATTTCAGGCTGAGACATGCCAGCGCACCCGGGTGCGTCAACCCGATTTGACCAGACCAAGGAAAGAGGCCAAGGCCATGAAAAAAGAAGGCCATCCTGATTACCACTTCATCACGGTCGTGATGACGGACGGTACCGAATACAAGACCAAATCGACCTACGGCAAGGCAGGCGACCGCCTGGTGCTCGACATCGACCCGAAAGTGCACCCGGCCTGGACCGGCGGCGAGGGCAAGTCGCTTGACCGCGGCGGCCGCGTCTCGCGCTTCAAGGACAAGTTCAAGGGCTTCGTGTAAACGCTCCGGCGTTTGACGATGTGTCGCGTAAGGAAAGCCCCGGCCTTTTGGCCGGGGTTTTTCTTTGCCTGCCTTCAGGATTCCCAGATTGTCCGCGAAGTGGCCACCGCGCCGCCCTGCCGCTGACCCGCTGGCAGGCGATGGGCTGAGGCTCGATGTCTCAACTCATCAGGATACAGACAACATGTCAGAACCTACGACTGCCTCGCCGGGAAACGGTGCGGGCCGATTGCCGCCTTCCCTGTCCGGCCTCGTGCCCCAGCGCTCCGCCGGCCTGAAGCTTATCCTCGTCTGCGGCCTTGCGCTGCTGATGGCGATCCCTGCCCTCTTCGTCTACGGCATCGTGCACGAGCGCACGACTGGCCAGATCGAGGCCACTGCTGCCGTCAGCGAGGGCGTCGGCGGCGAACAATCTGTCCTCGGACCGGTCCTGGCGGTTCCGTTCGAGCGCACACCCAATCCGCTGCGCCCCAGTCAGAAGACCTATGGCATCGCCATTGCCTATGCCGAAGAAGGCGAAGCTGTCGTGAACACGCAGGTCGATGAACGCCGGCGCGGGCTCTACCTCGTGCCGGTGTTTGACGCGTCGGTGAGTTTCTCCGCCCGTTTCGATGCGGCGGCGCTGCGCGGCGCGGTGCCGTCCGATGCGACACCCCTCTGGAGCGAGGCCCGCCTCTTCACCGGCCTCAGCGACACGCGCGGCATCCGCGACGCTGCGGAGGTGAGCCTCAACGGACGCCCGCTTGTACTTGAGCCGGTCGATGCCAACCGCGCCGAGCCCGGCGCTTTCGCCATCGCGCCGCGTGCCGCCGTGGCGCTGGCGGGCGCGCGTGTCGGCGGTCTTGATGTGGCGCAGGGCCCGATAAACGTCACCGCCAACCTCCGCCTCACCGGCGCAGAACGCTTCGCCGTCGGCCCGTTCGCCAAAGACACGCGCATGCGCATGACCAGCAACTGGACCGACCCGAGCTTCAATGGCGGGGTATTGCCGCTATCGCATACCTCCGGTCAGTCTGCGGACGGTTTTGAGGCAGAGTGGCGGGTTGCCTATCTCGCGCGCGGTATTCCCGGCGCAGGCGCCGATCTCGACCTCGGCGCTGTCACGCATTATGGCGCACGCGACATGGGAGTGCGCTTCATGCGCGAGGCCAACCCCTACCAAAGCGTCGAGCGCGCCCTGAAATACTGCGCGATGTTCGTCGGCCTCGTCTTCCTCGCGTATTTCCTGCTGGAAGTGATGAGCGGCGCACGGGCCCACCCGGCGCAGTACATCCTCGTCGGCCTGGCGCAGGCCGTGTTCTATCTCCTGCTGCTCGCCTTCGCCGAACGCTTCGGCTTTGACCCGGCCTTCGCCGCCGCCGCGACGATGACGGTGCTGCTGACTTCGGCCTACGCGATGAGCGTGTTCCGTTCGGCGCATTATGGCCTGCGTGCCCTCGTCATCCTTACCGGCATCTACGCCCTGCTCTACAGCCTGATGCGGGCGGAAGGTTTTGCGTTGCTCGCCGGCGCACTCGCCAGCTTTGCCGCCATAGGCCTGACGATGTTCGTGACGCGCAACATCGACTGGTATGGCGGCGCCGGGCGCCCCGCGCAGGCCTGATGTGTACTGACAAGCGCCCCGGCGCAAGCGCCGGGGCGTCTTCCCTATCGCCGCAGTTTCAGAGCCAGGCCAATAAACGGAACAGCAAGTGCCACGACCAACGTCTCGAAGGGCCCTTTCGCAAACTTCCGGAAATAGCGCGCGAGGCTCTTTGCCTTGTGCTGCGTGACGAACGCCGAGGGCACATCCGAGGTTGACCCATAGTGCAGCGCGCCCGCCTTCGGCACATAGATGACCGCGCCGCCAGCCTCAATCGCGCGGCGGCAAAGGTCCACATCCTCGACATGGATGAAGTAGCCTTCGTCAAAGCCGCCCAGCATCTGAAAGTCTTTCGTCCGCATCAGGAAGAAAGCGCCGGAGATGGCGCCGACGCCGATGGGGCCCGGTGGCAGCGGCTCATGCTCCAGCGTCCAGCGGCCAATCCCGAGGGCGCGGGCCAGCGTCAGCGTCTTGCGCCGGGCGCCGCGCTCTTCCCTGCCCTTGAGGTCAAAGATCCGCCCGCCGGCAATGGCGGGCGCGGGCGCGCCGTTCAGCGCTGCGATCAGCGGCTGCAGTGCGCCGCGCCGGATAACACAGTCCGGATTGATCGCGAGAAGATAGTCGCTCGCCGCGAGCCGCGCGGCTGCATTGATCCCTGCTCCGAAGCCTGGATTGTTCAAGCGGACAAGTCTGGCATTCGGCGTTGCGGCGACAAACCGTTCCAGCCATGCCTGCATGGCCGGAGGGTTTCCGTTGTCGGTGATGACAATCTCGCTGACATCCGGATCACCCTTCAATGCATAGAGGCATTCTACAAGGCGCGGGCCCGTATGGTAGCTGACAACGAGCGCGGCAACCGAGCCGCTCACGCGTCCCGCTCCCCCAGCGTACGGTGCCAGAGCACAATGGCGGCTGTTGCCAGCGCCAGGGAGGCCCAGAAGCCCTCATTCCAGACACTGTACGCAAAGCTGAAGATTGCGATGGCCGAACCTGCGAGACCCGCCGCCGCGTAGCGTATCTCCGGGCGCAGCTCGCTCGGGCGCGGGAGGTGGAAGGCCAGCGCCACGAGCCCGAGCGCCGCCAGCACAGCGCCGATCATGCCGGTCTCGGCCCAGATCTGCAGCGCCATGTTGTGCGGATGGCCCGGCACGATCCGGTAGCCCGCCCAGAAGTCCGGCAACTGTGCAAGCCAGTCCGGGCGTGTCTGGAACGTCTCCGTCCAGCCGCGCGTCGCGTTGAGACCGTGCCCGAGGAACGGTGCATCCGTCATCCGTCCGATGACGATCTCCCAGGACCAGAGCCGGGAGCGGAAAGAATCCGGCAGGTTCGGAGCGATGACGTCGAGCGCGCGGATGAGGGCGGCAAACAGCACGGGCGCTGCGGCGATGTAGCCGGCGATGGCGCCGAACAGCCAGCGGAACCCGGTGCGCGGCATGACGGCCACCAGAGCCATTGCGAACGCCATCCCGCCGATGGCGAACAGTGCGGAATCAGAGCCGAGCAGCCTGTAGGCGATGGCCGCCCCCAGTGCCAGCGCCGCCGCCAGCACCGCGCCCGGAACCTTCCAGCCGAACACCAGCATAGGCAGCAGCAACGGCAGGCCCAACGCCAGGGTGTTGGCGCCGCGACCCACATTCTGAGCACCTTCGTGGAGGCCTTTCACATCCTCTCCGTACACGGCCGAAAGGACAAAGCCCGACAAGTAAGGCGACAGCACAACGAGCACGGCCTGGACACCAAGCATCGCCGCGACGATGCCCGACGCGCGCGGCGATGGCGCCGCCCGCAGCGTGCCTGCGATTGTCAGAGCGGAGGTCAGCGCGATCACGATGAAGGACAGCCCCCGCGATTCGACTGAGAATGAGCCGTCGGTCAGACTGCCTGACATCAGCTGGCGATTGCCCGGCGCCCAGAACTCGCTGGCGGCCGCCCAGACAATGAAGGCAAACCCGAGCGCCGCGAACAGCGGCGGCGTCAGGTGCGGGCGGGCAAGGAACAGGGCGGCAATCCCGGTCAGGCCGAGCAACGGCGCAAAGCCCTGCCCGCCCAGCGCCGCGATGACGGGCCAGAGCAAGAAGGCGGCGGCGATGACAGGCCCGTAATTCATTGCCCGAGCACCCTACTCGCCGCCCCCGCGCCTTGTCACCGTATGCGTCTCAGCGCGCCCGCTTCAGATCTGGCGGCAGCGCCTCATCAGCCAGCGAAACCAGCGCCTCGTCCAACGTGATGATCTGCTGGCCGTTGGAGCCGAGCCGGCGCAGCGCCAGCTTGCGCTCCTCCGCTTCCCGTGCGCCGACGACGGCAATCACCGGAACCTTCTGCAGAGAATGCTCGCGGACCTTGTAGTTGATCGTCTCGTTGCGCTTGTCGACTTCGACACGGAGACCTGCCTTGCGCAGCTCGGCAGCTGCCTCCTCGGCATAGTCCGCCGCCGCATCCGAAATCGCCGCCACGACGACCTGAACAGGCGCCAGCCACATCGGGAAAGCCCCGGCATAGTTCTCGATCAAGACCCCGATGAAGCGCTCGAGGCTGCCAAGGATCGCGCGGTGCAGCATCACCGGGCGGTGCTTCTGTCCGTCCTCGGCGATGTATTCGGCGCCGAGACGTTCAGGCAGCACGTAGTCGAGCTGGATCGTGCCGCACGTCCATGATCGGCCGATGGCATCCTTCAGCTGGAAGTCGAGCTTGGGCGCGTAGAAGGCGCCGTCGCCGTCTGCGATGACGGGCTCGACGCCTGCGGCGCGCGCCGCGTTCAGCATCTGCGCTTCGGCCTTGTCCCAAAACTCTTCGGAACCTGCCCGCTGTTCGGGGCGCGTGCCGAGCGAGATGTGATCGCGCTCCAGCCCGAAATCGGCATGGATGGACGACGCCAACTTGATAAAGTTCGCCGTCTCTTCCTCGATCTGGTCTTCGCGGCAGAAGATGTGGGCATCATCCTGTGTGAAGGCCCGCACGCGCATGAGCCCGTGAAGCGCGCCCGACGGCTCGTACCGGTGGCACGCGCCGAACTCGGCCATGCGAAGCGGCAGGTCGCGGTAGCTTTTCTGGCCGAACTTGAAGATCTGCACATGTCCCGGGCAGTTCATCGGCTTCAGGGAGAGCGTCTCTTCTTCGGCCGTTTCGCAGACGAACATGTTCTCGCGGTACTTGTCCCAGTGGCCGCTCTTTTCCCAGAACGTGCGGTCAAGCACCTGCGGCGTGCGCACCTCGACATAGCCCGAGGCTTCGAGACGGCGGCGCACATAAGCTTCGATGACGCGCCACAGCGTCAGACCCTTTTCGTGCCAGAAGACCATACCCCTGCCTTCTTCCTGCATGTGGAAGAGGTCGAGCTGGCGGCCGAGTTTTCGGTGGTCGCGCTTCTCCGCTTCTTCGAGGCGGTGGAGATGTTCCTTCAGGTCCTTCTCGTTCGCCCATGCCGTGCCGTACATGCGCTGGAGCATTTCGTTCTTCGAGTCGCCCCGCCAGTACGCGCCGGCCATCTTCATCAGCTTGAACGCCTTCGGCAGCTTGCCCGTGGAGGGCAGGTGCGGGCCGCGGCAGAGGTCGAACCAGTCACCCTGCCGGTAGAGCGTGATCGCTTCGCCAGGCGGGATGATGTCGTCAATAATCTGCGCCTTGTACTCCTCGCCGATGCGTTTGAACTCGGCGATGGCGGCGTCCTTCTCCCAGACCTCGCGCACGATCGGAAAATCAGCGTCGACGATCTCCCTCATCTTCGCTTCGATCTTCTCGAAGTCGTCCGTGGAGAAAGGCGTCTTGCGGGCAAAGTCATAGTAAAAGCCGTCATCGATGACGGGTCCGATCGTCACCTGCGCGTCGGGGTAAAGGGCCTGCACGGCCTGTGCGAGCACGTGCGCAGCGTCATGGCGGATCAGCTCGAGGCCGTCCGGATCCTTGTCCGTGACGATGGCGACCGTGGAGTCGCCTTCGAGCGGGCGCGCAAGGTCCCACATCTGGCCGTTGACCTTTGCGGCCAGGGCCTTCTTCGCAAGGGATTTCGAGATGCTTTCGGCGACGTCGAGCGGCGAGGCGCCATCAGCATATTCGCGCTTCGAACCATCGGGGAGCGTAACGTTGATCATGGGGTCTTCGTTTCTTTGACTGGCCGCGCACGGGCGGCGAATTCGGGTGATCCGGCAAAGGCATCTGGCGCGGCCACGCTTAACGCGGCTTTACCGGGATTCCCACCCTGTTTTCAGGGCATCCGCCGGGGCTGGTCTGGATTTCTGCGGGTGCATGAAGGGGCGTGCACGGGTGTGCGGGCCGAGGGCGCTTCAGGCACCCTGGCGAGTTCGCGCGGTCAGGCCGGTGAGAAACAGGTTCGCGTTCATGGGCGCCGCTATGTCACGCTTCAGGTCCGGTTTCAACCAGCCCCCTCGGTCCAGACGCCCAGTCGCCATAGCGCCAAGGCTGCCAGAACGGAACGGCGGGTTTCGTTTCCGGGGCAGGGTCGTAGCCGTGACTGCCACCCGGACGGCACCGGATGAAGCGCGCCAGTGTCATCCATCCGCCCGGCCACCAGCCATGCAGGGCGACGCATTCCGCCCCGTATTCGCTGCAGGTCGGCGTATGCTGGCACCGTGCGCCCGCCAGCTGGAACAGCTGGCTCGGCCCATGCTTGTAGACGGCGAGCAGCACATAGGCGGTGCGGCGACGCAGGCCCATCTCAGGCCGCCGCCCTTGCGGCCAGGGCCTCGTCGATCGCCGCCACGGCGGCGTCGAAGGCCAGCAGCGTGGATGTGTGGCGGGGCGGATAGTCGGCCACCGGCTCCAGATGGCGCAGTTCCCAGAACCGGCCATCGGGCGGTGCTGCGCCGTCTTTCAGCATGGCGCGCAGGCCGTCGCAGGCCGCACGGATCTCGGCCACTGTCGCGCCAACAGCATGCTCGGCCAGGATCGATGTCGTCGCCTGCCCCAGCGCGCAGGCCTGCGGATCGACCGCAATTGCCGTAACCCGTTCTCCGGCCGTATCGAGCTTCACGTCCACATTCACCGTGGACCCGCACACGCGGGACACTTTCAGCGCCGAGCCCTCGGCATCCGCCAGCCGGCCGAGATGCGGAATCCCCGCGGCGAGTTCGAGGATGCGGTTGTGATAAAGCTCGCTCATGGCCGCCTAGATGGCCCGCCCGGCGCCGGGCGGCAAGAGCGCCAAAAAAGGAGCCGCCGATGCTTCTAAACAGGGGCGGCTCAGAGAGTGGGGTGTAGAAATGGCCCAGGAGCCATGCCCCGGGATGCCCGTCGCCTGACGTAGGGTCAATTTACCATTTTGACAGGTCAGCGGCTTCAGAACGGCCACAGCTGCGCGAGCTTCGGCAGGACGCGCAGCAGGATCAGCACCGAGCCCGAGAAGGTCGCCACGGCCAGTAGCACCACGACGCCGTCGCGCGCCGTCAGGGCGAGCCCCAGCAGCAGGACTGCAAGGCTCGGCAATACCGGGCCAAGCGGGATCAGTCCGAGCGGATAGGTGATCAGCGCAGCCGCTACGCAAACGACACCGACCAGCTGCACGAACGGCGCCTCGGTCAGGAACATGAGGCGCGGGCGCACCAGTGCGTCCACCATGTGCGCCGACTTCTCGGCGCCCTGCGCGCCCTGCACCAGATGCTCGCGCTTGAAACGGAAATCCAGCGCCCCTTTCGGCAGCCAGGGCGTCTTGCGGCCGATCACGATCTGCAGGGAGAAGATCAGCACCACGGTGCAGATAACCCAGTTGGCGCCGGGAATGATCGTCAACGGGCTGACCGCGATGAAGCCTAGCAGCAGGAGCACGGGTCCATAGGCCCGCCGGCCGACGGCATTGATCAGCTCACGGACTGTCACAGTGTCGCCCTCGGTGTTGAGCACCAGAGACCGCAGCAGCGATCGAAGGTTCGTGACCGGCGTCGAGGTGCCTTTCTTGTTCATTCGGCATTGATCCTGGATGATGCGCCGTAGCGCTCGATACGGTCAGCTGTAACGCCATCTTCGCTGAGGTCGATCACGTACATCCTGTCGAACTCACTCGCCTCATGGATGGCCGGGCCGGGGTCGGCCCCGATCAGCGCCGCGAGCGCGTCGGTCGTGTTCGAATGGCCCACCACCAGCTTCACGCCCGGCGTGTCACCAAGCGCGCTGGCAAAGGCCGCCAGTGCCGACGCATCATAGATCAGTACCTCGAGACCAAGCGCCGCCGCCAGCGGCGCAGCCGTCTGCCTGGTCCGGTTAGTCTGGGTTGACCAGATTTGCGTTACCCCTTCCCCGCCGAGCCGCGCAGCCAAGGCCTGCGCACGCTGCGCACCGGCCAGGGACAGGGCCGGATCTGCACCCGCTTCCTTCTCGCCATGGCGGACCAGGAATAGGCGGGCATATGGCGCTTCGGGAGCAGGCTCTGCCACCGGTGTCCCGGCACAAGCCGCCACAAGGGCAACAGCGAGCAGGCCAATGACGGTGCGCCGCTTCACACGCGTCGCCATGTGCTGCCTCCCGCGCCGTCCATGATCTCGACGCCTTCCTCGGCCAGCGCCTTGCGGATGCGGTCGGCCTCGGCCCAGTCCTTGGCCGCGCGCGCTGCGATGCGGGCCGCGACGAGGCCGTCGATCCGCGCCGCTTCGCCCGCGTCGCCGCCCTGCTCCCACTCCTTCGGCGTCTTCGTCAGCAGGCCGAGCAGTTCGCCCGCCGCGAGCAGATCGGCGCGTGTCGCCGCCATCATGGCAGTATCGTTCTGGTCCGCTGCCGAGTTGGCGGCCGACGCAATGCCCGACAGCTCTGCCAGTGCTTCCGGCGTGTTGAGATCATCCTCAAGCGCATCGCGCACGCCGCGATAGGCTGCCTTGCCGCCTTCGGCGTCCCAGACGCGGCGCAGCGCGCCATAGATCCGGTCCAGCGTCGTCTTCGCCTGCTTCAGCAGCTCCGGCGTCCAGTCGAGCGGCGCGCGGTAATGCCCGCTCAGCATGGCGAAGCGGATCACTTCGCCGTTCCACTCTTCCAGAAGGTCATGAACCAGCACGACATTTCCGAGCGACTTCGACATCTTCTCCCCGCCCATGTCGAGGAACCCGTTATGCAGCCAGTAGCGCGCCATGAGCTCGCCGTGCGCGCATTCGGATTGCGCGATCTCGTTTTCATGATGCGGGAACTGAAGGTCCACGCCGCCGGCATGGATGTCCAGCGTCCGGCCGAGATGTTTCGCCGCCATCGCCGAGCACTCGATATGCCAGCCCGGTCGTCCCCGGCCCCAGGGCGAATCCCAGACCGCATCTTCCGGCTCGCCCGGCTTGGCAAACTTCCAGAGCGCGAAGTCTTCCGGCGCGCGTTTGTCCTCGCCGGGCTCGACGCGGGCTCCGGCTTCATTGTCGCCGGGCTTGCGGCCGGAAAGTTTTCCGTAGTCGGACATTGCCGCCACCGAAAACCATACGCCGTCCTTGCCGACATAGGCATAATCCTTGCGCACCAGCTTGGTGATGATCTCGATCATCTCCGGCACATGCCCGGTCGCCCACGGCTCAACCGTCGGCGGCAGGACGTTCAGGGCAACCATGTCTGCATTGTAAATGTCGGCATACTTCTTCGTGATCGAAGAGATCGGCTCGCCGGTATCCAGCGAGGCCTTGATGATCTTGTCCTCGATGTCGGTAATGTTGCGGGCAAAGACGATGGCATTGTCGCCATAGGTCTTCATCAGCAACCGGCGCAGCACATCGAACACGATAGGCGGGCGGGCATTGCCGATATGGGCATAGTTGTAGACCGTCGGGCCGCAAACGTAGATCGTGATCCGCTTTGGATCCTGCGGCTGGAAGCCGCGCTTTTCGCGCGCCATGGTGTCGTGAAGTTTCAGGGTCATCCCGGTCTCGTATCCGTCCGTCGGTTCGCAGGTATTGGCAGGGCTCTGTTCAGGCCAGCCCTAATGGCGTGTTGTCGCCTCAGCAACAACAGGTGCAGCGGTACGAAACGGTAAACATGGACAGGGTCATGGCCGGTCCATTAACACTTGACGCGGCGAAAGCCAAGATTGTGCTGATTTCGCGCGGATCCGGTAATGACCTTCCGCGCAGAAAGCTCTGGAAACGGACCGGTCGGCGCCCTATGTTGCCTGCCATCGCCCTGAGGGTAGCAACTCCGGGCGGGCGTTAAGTCCGTGCCACCGTGCCCCGGCTCGACCCCCGTCCCTCAGAAGGAATACAAGTGGCCATGGATGCCGTGACACCCAAGAACGACCCCTTGCGCGCGGAACCCGTGCGCCGCCCCACCCAGCAGGAGGCTGAAGAAGCCGTTCGCACGCTCATCGCCTGGGCCGGTGACGATCCTGCCCGCGAAGGGCTCATCGACACGCCGAAGCGCGTCGTCAATGCCTACAAGGAATGGTTCGAGGGTTACGGGGAAGATCCCGTGAAATACCTCAGCCGCACCTTCGAGGACGTGCAGGGGTATGATGATATCGTTATCCTCCGGAACATCGAAGTCGAGAGCCATTGCGAGCACCATATGGCGCCGTTCCTTGGCAAGGCCTTCGTCGCCTACAAGCCGTCGCAGGCTGTCGTCGGGATTTCGAAACTTGCCCGTGTGGTGGAAATCTTCGCCAGGCGCCTGCAGACGCAGGAAACCATGACGGCACAGATTTGCGACGCGATCACCGAAAGCCTCGCGCCGATGGGCACGGCCGTCTTCATTGAAGCCGAGCACCAGTGCATGTCGACCCGCGGCGTGCACCACAAGCACGTGACCACGATCACCACGCAGTTCACCGGCGTGTTCAAATCCGACGCCGACCTGCGCAACCGCTTCCTGCGGATGTGTGAACAACAGGCCTGATCGCAAACAAGGCTGAACCTTTCAAACGCCCCGTCCGGAAACGTGCGGGGCGTTTTGCTGTATGCAGAGAGTTGAACCGGCCTGCCGCTTCGCTATCAATTCTCCGGCGTAGAGTTCTCTGACAACAAGAACCACCAACCGGGAGATGCAACACCATGAAATCCAGCCTGATCCTCGCCGCCCTCGCCCTTGCCGCCCTGCCGGCCATGGCCGCGACCACCACTGTCGAGTTCGCCCCTGCCGAAGGCGACAAGCTCGTAGCCGTCTTTGCCGATGATGGCACGGTCAGCTTCAACGGCGGCGCCGCTGTCCCCTACACGATGGACGAAGCCGGCAAGACCATCTGTTCCAGCGTCAATGGCGCCGACAATTGCGCCACCTTCGAAACCTGGGGCACCGACATCGGACATGTGACGCCCTACACGACGTCGCAAGGTTCTGCGGGTACCGCAACGGTTACCGCCAAGACCGAGTAGACGGCCAGAAGGCTGCTGACTTCAGGAAGGCGCCTGCTGCCCGCAGGCGCCTTTTTTGTTCAGGCGGCACGGTTCAGCCAGCTCAGGATATCGGCAGAAACTTTGTCCGTACCCGGCTCATCGACAATCCAGTGCGCATGACCGGGATATTCGAGGAAATCGCCGGCCACCGGGCTGCGGGCATACTTCGCGCCGACCTTGCGCACACCCTGCGGCAGGGTAGCCCGGTCCTGCCCGGCGGAAACCGTCAGCGTGGGGATCTTCACCCTCGTCTCGTCCACGGTGATTCCGTCGCTGATATCCCCGTAGACCTTTCCGGAATCGTAGAGCGCTCCGGCATAGATCGCCTCATGGCGCGCCTTCGGCACGCGGTTTAGCACGCCCCAGCAGAAGCCGGTCCTCCAGACCTTGTAGGATTTCTTCCGGTCCTGCTGCAGCAACACGTTGAGGAAGGTCCACACCACCGGCAGGCCAACAGCCGCGCAATCCTTGGTCTGCGCCGGCGTCAGGAACACGGCCTTGGAGACCTCACCCCGCTCGGCCAGAACCTGCGAAATCAGGCCGCCCATCGAATGTCCGATCACGGCAGGTTTTACCCCGTCGCGCGCGGCCAGCCGCCGCGCCTCGGCTGCGGACGCCTCGATGTAATCGGCAAGGCCAAGTTCCGACAGGCTTGCCGGAGGGTTTTCCCGCACGCGCCGGTCTGGAAACAGCGTGATCGCCTCGCAGGTCCATCCGCCCGCCTCAAAAGCCGGCTTCATCACGTCCCACGCGCTCGCGTCACAGCCCACGCCGTGGATCATCAACAATGTCGGCATATTCCCCTACCCCCTTTAGCCTTGTGGCACGCGGCCCGGCAGGACCGGCTCGGTCCAGCGGCGGAACCGCTCGGACACTTCCAGATAAACCGGTCGCTTGAACGGCACGATCAGGTCCGGCGTCTCTTCAAGCGGCGCCCAGCGCCAGGCGTCAAACTCCGGCGTATGTCGATCGAGACGCACATCGCTGTCCGAGCCCTTGAACCGCAAGGCGAACCATTTCTGCTTCTGCCCGTGATAGGGCCCAGGCAGGCGCTTCTTGAGGTCCGGCGGAAACTCGTAGTGCAGCCAGTCCGGCGTCTCCTCGAGCACCTCGACCAGCTTGGACGGCACGCCGATTTCTTCCTCGAGTTCGCGCAAGGCCCCCGTCACGGCGCTTTCGCCTTCGTCGATCCCGCCCTGCGGCATCTGCCACTGGAACGGACCGCGGCCATTCACACGGCGGCCAACGAAGACGTAGCCCGCCTTGGAAAACAGGGCGAGGCCGACATTCGGGCGGTAAAGGCTTGAGTCAAACTTGGGTTGGGTCACCCGCCTGTATTTAGCCCAGACATATCAAGGCTGCCAGTGCGCACCTCAATGGGGCGGGAATTCGAGATGGCCGAGACAGGCGCCAGCACGAGCCCCTTCTCCTCCAGTTGGGATATCCAGACCTTCGCAGCCTCGACGGTCACGGGGAACGCGTAGCCTGCCCCGAAAGCGGCACCTTTCTCGAGCGCCACAGCTTCCAGGTCCATCAGTTCGGCGCTGATGTCGGCCGGTGTCTGGCGGTTGTCGATCGGCCCGGTGGCGCGGGCATAGCGCAGGCCTGTTTCGCGCGCGAGGCCAGGCAGGGTCGAGCGTTCGAAGCTGCCATCGTCGATAAAGGCGAGGCCCTTCTCGCTGAGGCGCGTGAGGACGGGGCTGGCCGACGCCTTGTCAGCGGCAAACTTGGCGCCCTGATAGTTTACGATGCCGAAGTAGCCGCTGGTGCGCGCCAGGATCGTTTCAAGCCGGGCAAGGTTTGCCTTGGCCTCGGCGCCGGCGGTCAGCGTATCAGGGTGCATCTTCATGCGCCCGTACTCGTACGCCTCCATCGGCACTTCGATCAGCACTTCATGCCCGTCGGCGCGCGCTGTCTTTATCCAGTAGTCAAGTTTCTTGGAATCCAGCGCAAAGGACAGGGTCACGTTCGCCGGCAGGTCGTCGATGGCGAGCTGGGTCTGGGTGGCATTCATGCCGAGGCCGCCGATCACGAGGCCGACCATCGGCAGGCCTTCGGGATTCGAGAACTTGCGCGCATAAACGTCCGAAGGCGCCTTGCTCTTGGTTTTGCCGGCCGGGGCCATGGTCGTCGCCGAAGCGATCCGCACGGTGCCGGCGTCCGATTGCGGCACGCCCCGCACCTGGCTGAGTGATTCGCCTGCGCGCACGATCCTGCCATTGATCCGGATGGCGTCGCTGGACACTGAAGGTCCACCTTGCCCGCCGGTCACCGGGACACGTGCGGCGTTCGGGCCGAGGCCAGCATCGGCAAGTTCCATCGCGGTGGCTTCATCAAGCGCCGCCGCGCTCTGCAGCATATCGCCGCCCGGGTGTTCGTCCGGATCATTGAGGTGGGCGCTGGGCGTCGTGCCGGCATCGGCATAGTCTACGGTATCGAACAGCGCGAGCGTCTGGCTGGGACTGGCAGCGGCGGGATCGGCGGTCACATGGATGCCCAGACCGAGCGACGCGGCCAGACCGCCGAACACAGCGAGGCTCATGCCCGCATGGACGACTCCCGTGCGAAAAGGTGACGGCTCAGACTCGCGCCGGTAACCCATGGGCTCGACCTCTTGGAACAGGGCTTGAAAACAGACCCTGACCATCGCCCCACAGGGTTAACAGGTCGCAAACAAATTGGCTTTCCAGCGTAACGGACGGCTAAGGATTGCAGCAACCCTCAGGTGCACTACCCTGCTTTCGCGGCCATCCGGGAAGCCACGGTCTTGCCCTCGCGCAGGATCTGAAGCGCCTTCTCCAGCTGGAAATCCTCGCCTTCGTAGCCTTCCGGTGGTTGTTCGTCCGGCATCCGCGGTTCAGCCGACCGCTCGCCATCCTCGTTCTGTATCGCATGCGGCAGATCGGCCTCGGACCAGCGCTGGATTTTCAGCAGCTCCTCCTCGGTCAGGCGCACCGGCGTCACCATCAGGTCCGGCTCGATGCCGAGCGCCTGAATCGACCTGCCCGACGGCGTGTAATAGCGCGCGGTGGTCAGGCGGATCGCGCCGCGGTCAGCGCCCAGCGGAATAACTGACTGGACCGACCCCTTCCCGAAACTCGTCGTGCCCAGCACCATCGCCCGCTCGCGGTCCTGCAGCGCGCCGGCCACGATTTCGGACGCGGAAGCCGAGCCGCCATTGATCAGCACGATCATCGGCACGCCCTTGAACACTTCGCCCTTGCTGGCATTGCGGCGCTCGACATCCACAGGGCGGCGCCCCTGGGTCGAGACGACTTCACCGCCCGACAGGAAATGGTCGGTGACTTTCACCGCCTCTTCCAGCAGTCCGCCGCCATTGTTGCGCAGATCGATAACGATACCCTTGGGCTTGCCCGCCTTGCCAATGCCATCGAGGGCTTCTTCGAGCAGCAGGTTGGTGCGCTCGTTGAATGTCGCGATGCGGATATAGCCGATATTGCCCGGCTCCATGCGCCAGTTCACGGACTTCTGCTGGATCACTTCGCGCACCAGCTTCACCTGGAACGGATCGCCGCCTTCGCGCAGGACCGTGATCTCGATCTCGGTACCGCTTTCGCCGCGCATTTCCTTCACGGCGTCGTTCAGCGTCTGGCCGATGATCGCCTTGCCATTGATGGCGGTTATGTAATCTCCGGGCTGGATGCCCGCCTCGGCGGCGGGTGTGCCGTCCATCGGCGAGATGACTTTGACGAAGCCGTCTTCCATCGTCACTTCAAGGCCGAGGCCGCCATACTGGCCGGACGTCTGAACCTGCAGGGACTGGAAATCCTCCGGGTCAAGATAACTGGAATGAGGATCCAGCGACATCAGCATGCCGTTGATCGCCGCGTTCATCGCTTCCTGCTCGTCGATCGGCACCACATAGTCACGCTGGGCGCGGGCAAAGATCTCGGCGAACAGTTCGATCTGCTGGTAGGTCAGCGTGCGAGGATCGACGGAGTCGGTGACCGTTTCCTGCTGGGGCCAGGCCATTGCCGCAAACCCGACAGCCGCAGCCCCGAGAATACCGCCGAGGGCCGTGCCTGTCAGCAATGAACGCATGTTCCACTCCATCATCATTTTGCGAGCCTTTAGTCGTCGCCCGGCATCCACTCTGCCGGATTCAGCACCCTGTCGCCAAGCCTTAATTCCACAGTCAGTTCGGGCGCGGGGTCGTCGCGGTCGGGCATGCGGCCGACGGGTTCCCCGGCGCTTACGGACTGGCCTTCGGACACATAGATCCGGCTCATGCCAGAAAGGATAACATGATATCCGTCACTTGTGCGCAGAATCAGCATCTGCCCGTAAGTACGGAACGGACGCGCGAACTCGACCACCCCGCCTACCGGCGCGGTCACCTGGGCTTCGGCCCGGGTCTGGAACACCAGATACTCCGTGGTCCCCCCACTCGGCAGCTTGGCCCCGAACCCGCGCAGCAGCGTGCCGGCAGCCGGTTGCTTAAGGCCGCC
The DNA here is from genome assembly GCF_022844445.1 of Hyphomonas sp. Classification (GTDB taxonomy): domain Bacteria; phylum Pseudomonadota; class Alphaproteobacteria; order Caulobacterales; family Hyphomonadaceae; genus Hyphomonas. The sequence goes on along the minus strand of NZ_JALHLS010000009.1, from coordinate 45,335 downwards.
CAGGGCTGACTTGCCCAACGGCGCAGCCGTGTTCTTGGATGGCTCGGCGATCCTCGCCGGCTTGGACGCGCCGGGCTTGGAAGTGCGCAAGGCCGCCAGCTGCGGGCGGGCCTCCGGCTTCGCGCGGGGCGCTTCCGGCGCATTCGACTCCAGCGCCGCAAGCAGATCGCGCAGCGTCCCGGCTTCCTTGCCGAGTCGCTCGGCGCGGCTGCGCAGGCTGTCGAGGTTTCCGGCGATGCCTTCATAAGCCGCGCGTTTAGAGGCGGCGAGCTGTTCGATCTCTTCCTTCTTCAGCGCCAGCGTTGCCTCGGCTGCGCCGAGGCGCGCCTGCTCCGCCCGGATGTTCGCTTCCAGCGTATTCAGCTCGGCAATCTCCTTCGAGATACCCGCCGCGCGGTCCGACAGTTTCGGATAGGTCGCCTGCATCAGGATCGCCCGGCGGATCGCTACACCCGAGTTGTCGGGGCTGACCACCAGTGCCGGCGGCCGCCGGCGATTGGCCGCGGCCAGCGAGGCCAGCAGATCCTCGAGCGCGCCTTCGCTCGCCATCAGCTCCGCGCGCGCTTCCTTGCGCCGCGTGCTCAGCGTCATCAGCGTCAGTTCCGCCCGGCTCGCCTGCTCCTCACGGCGACGCGCTTCCATCGCGGTCGACAGCAGCGTCTCGTCCAGCGTGCGCAGGTCCACCACCGTCGTCTCGCCCTGACTTTCCAGCGCGGCCAGTTCGGCCTCGGCCGCCCGGCGCTCGACTTCCAGCGCTTCGAGGTCGGCGCGCGTGAACGTGTCCGGCGCCGCGGCGATCAGCGGAACGAACAGAAGGCTGGCAAGGAGGGTGTGCAGGCGGCGCATCCGACGGACCATGCCGGACAGGCGTCACTTTGACGTTAATCGCGCAAATCCTCTGACAGCACCGATTGCAAGGCATTCAGCGCGTCACCGATAAGCACCACCTGCAGACGCGCCGGACCCTGGCCGAAGGCCGGCGCGTCCAGCACCAGGTGCCGGACCAGATGCACTGCCGCCAGCGCATCGGCAGCGAAAGTCTCCGGCGTTTCGACGCGCAGCGCATGCACGGCCGCATTGCGCATCGCGATGATCCGGTCGAGCGCCCGCTGGCGGCTGCCAGAGAGTTCAAGCCGTTCCGGATCGTTCAGGAACGCGTATGACCGCGCCCGGCGCAGCAAAAGTGCAACCGGCGCAATCCGGTCCGGATGCGACGGGTCCTGCACCGCATCCTCCTTCGCCGTATCATAGCCCGACAGCGCCGCCACCAGCGCGGCCTGCAGTGCACTGACAAGTCCGAGCGCGGTCCATCGCCGACGCGCCGGATCAATGCGCGCGCCTTCCTCTTCCCGCAGTGCCAGCTTAAGCGCCTCGAGCGCCGCCTCGAGCGCTTCGCTTACGCGCGCGCGGGGGTCCGGACTGAAGGGGCGATGCCTTTCCATGCGTCCTGAATTGCAGGCTGCGACAACCAGGGCAAGCTGCACGCCTGAACTGACAACCGCCTGACAGGCTGTGTCAGGGCGGGCTCAGGCGTCGTCAGCTAACCCTCTCCGCAGATCACGACCTCCCGGTGATCGCAAACAGGAAGGACACCTCTCCATGAAGACCCTCATTGCCGCCCTTGCCCTCGCCGCGGGTGCCGCCCTCGTGCCATTCGCCCTCGCGCAGACCGTCGACCTCGCTGCGGGCACTGCCCCCGCCTCCGATATCAGCCGCGAGGAAGCGATCGCCATCGCCCGCGACAAGGGCATGACCCGCGTACGGGAAGTCGAACGCGATGATGGCAATTGGGAAGTGGAAGGCTGCACCGCCGACCGCAAGGAAATCGACGTCGACATCCACCGCAGCAATGGCGAGATCGTCAAGTTCGAGATCGATCTGGACCGCGACGATGACGATTGCTGATCCGTCCGCAGCCTGATCAACCCTGACGGCGGGCGCGCCATGCGTCCGCCGTTTGGCCGTACACGTCCCATATGATATCCGTGAAAGGCGCGGGCGCTGTAGCTTCACGCAGCCTGCGTGATCCCAGCCGCTCAGCGACCTTGATCGACGGCGTGTTCTTCGGATCGATACAGTGGATGATCTCGGTGAAGCCGAGAATGTCGACCGCATAATCCATTGCGGCGCTCGCGCCTTCGGCGGCATAGCCCCTGCCCTGCGCCGACGTCAGAAGCCCCCAGCCGACTTCCGTGCCCGGCCAGCCTTCGGGCTGCCACGGCCCGAGACGGCCGATCCACTTGCCGCTCGCCTTCTCGATCACCGAGAACATCGAATAGCCGCGGATCGTCCAGGCCCCGCTCATCAGGCAGAGCGTCCGCCACACCGCCGCACGCGGCTGCACGCCGCCGATGAACTTCGCCGACGCCTCATCCGCCATCAGCGCGCAAAACCCGTCCAGGTCCTCCGCCCGCGGAGGGCGAAGGATCAGGCGCGGGGTTTCGATCAGCGGGCCGGCGGCCATGGCATTGGGGTGTCTAGGCGAGCGACGGATCGATCGCCTTGCAGGCTTCGATCAGGCCCTTCACCGAGGCGACCGACTTCTCGAACATCGCCTTCTCGTCAGCCGTGAGGTCGAACTCGACGATCTTCTCAGCGCCCTTGGCCCCGATCAGCGTCGGCACGCCGACATACATGTCCTTGAGGCCGTACTCGCCGGCACAGTAGGCGGCGACAGGCAGCACGCGCTTCTGGTCCTTGAGGTAGGATTTCGCCATCGCAACGGCGCTCTCGGCAGGGGCGTAGTAAGCGGAGCCGGTCTTCAGAAGGTTGACGATCTCGCCGCCGCCCTTGCGCGTGCGGTCAACGATGGCATCGAGTTCTGCCTGGCTCATCCAGCCCTGTTTCACGAGCTCGGTCAGCGGCAGACCGCCCACGGTCGAATGGCGCACCATCGGCACCATGTCGTCGCCGTGGCCGCCCAGCGTCCAGGCGTGGATGTCGGCGACGGACACACCGGTCTTCTCGGAGAGGAAGTAGGCAAAGCGCGACGAGTCGAGCACGCCCGCCATACCAACAACCTTCGAGGTCGGCAGACCGGAGAAAAGCTGCAGCGCCCAGACCATGGCGTCGAGCGGGTTGGTGATGCAGATCACGAATGCGTTCGGCGCATGGACCTTGATGCCCTCGCCCACGGCCTTCATGACCTTGAGGTTTATCCCCAGAAGGTCATCGCGGCTCATGCCCGGCTTGCGCGGCACGCCTGCGGTGACGATGCAGACATCTGCCCCGGCGATGCCGGCATAGTCGTTGACGCCCTTCAGGCCGACCGAGGCGCCGTAGACCGGCGTCGATTCGGCGATATCGAGGCCTTTGCCCTGCGGCAGGCCTTCGGCGATGTCGAACAGGATCACGTCGCCCAGTTCTTCGCGGGCGCAGATGTGGGCGAGCGTGCCGCCGATCATGCCGGAACCAATCAGGGCAATCTTGTTGCGAGCCATGTGTTTCTCCTCGGAATATGGGCGCGGAAACAGTACCGCGGGACCCCTAGCCGAGGCCGCGCCCGGGTGCAATGCGGCCCGAAAGCAAACACCCCGTGAGCAGCGCTCACGGGGTGTGCCGTCAAGTTATTCCGAAGCCTGGTGTCAGTCGTTGCTGGACAGCATCGACATCAGGATCGTGAAAATGTTGTAGAACGAGATGAAGAAACCGAGCGCACCGAAGTTCGTCATCACCGCGAGCGAGCGGGTGTCCCCCTCGTTCTGGAAGTAGCCTTCCTTCAGGTTCTGCGTGTCGAAGGCAATCAGGATGCCCGAGACAGCCAGCACGCCGACCATGATCGCGACTTCAAGGAAGCCCGACGGCGGGAACAGCAGGCTCAGAAGGCTGACGCCCACGAGGCCCCACAGCGCGAACACGGCAAACACGCCGATCGGCTTGAGGTTCGTCTTCGTCATGTAGCCGAAGAGGCTCAGCGCGCCGAAGGCTGACGCGGTCAGCAGGAAGGCCTTGGCCATCGTATAGAGGGTCGGCGAGATCGAGCGGCCGGTGCGCGTTTCAGCGCCGACTCCGCCAAGCGACATGTAGACCCAGATCGACAGGCTGAGGCCCAGAAGGGACACGATCGTCCAGTAGACAATTCCGGTGGCCAGCGGCGACGGGCGCTTCATCAGGAAGGCCGAGCCGAGGATCAGCACGATCGGTGCGAACTGGATAACCAGGCGCAGCGGCGAAAAGAGAACCAGCTGCGTCAGCGCCGGCACCATGTTGGAGCCGACGAGGAAGGCCAGTGCGCCGGCCAGCGCGATACCCAGCGCCAGCTTCTGATAAACACCCAGCATGAAGGTGCGCAGGCCCACGTTGACGGAGGTATCGGCAGACCGTGCGTCGATCCCTCCGAAAGTCCGGTTGAAGTCATTCATCGGTTGTAGAACCCTTTCTCTGATCGCGGACACCCATCAGGCGCCGTTTGGACAATATATGGAGACCTTCGATCCTTCGTGCAACAGAATCCGGTATGGCAATACGCAGAAACTGGCACCCAGAGGTTCCCGCCCTGTTACCGGTTTCACCCGGAGCATGGATTCAATCCTTCGTTAATATTTGATTATCACGCTGAAAATCTTGCGAATACAAGTATTCGACAAAGTATTCCCTCGTCGCCCCGAGTTGCCTCGAAGTCACCATTGTACTCAACAGCTAGTCGCCGTTGACTCGCCTATGACGAGACTTAAACTCTGACTTAACTGTGAATTCCACCGTTCGCAGTATTCGCATGCCACGACTTAAAAGGGGAAGAACATGGCTGATGCATCGGCGTATGCTGAGAATATCAAAAAGTACGCAAAAGGTTACAACAAGGCTGCAGCCGAAAAGATCGTAGGGCATTTGGGGATTGCCCTTCGCAACAAGGACAGCTCCGTCGTCGCCTGCTCGGATGGCGGCGAGCTTGACCGGATCCGCGATCGCTGGTGCCGCAACAAGCTCGGCCTGGCGCTCAACCAGGGCGAGCTGGATGCGGGCATAAAGACGGTCTGCGATCAGATGAAGGCTGAAGGCGGCCAGAAATCCCGCGTCACCTTCTATTACCTTCTCGCCGAGCATTTCGGCCGACTCGACCATCTAGCTGGCTGAACACCTCCCACAGGATCACCGATCCGGCCCGGCCCCAAAAGGCCGGGTTTTCTTTTGCCCAGCGCCATGTTGAAACCACACCCATGCTTCGCCTCTTCGCCGCCCTGCCCGTCCCGCCGGACGTCATGCACCCGCTCCGGAAACTGCAGAAGGACCTGCCGGGCGCCAGCTGGCGCCCGGAGGAAAACTTTCACATCACGCTCTGCTTCTATGGCGAGATCAGCCAATCCGCTGCGCGCGACCTGGACGAGCTGCTCGGCGAGATCGAGGCGCCGGTGCTGGATCTCGTCCTTGAAGGCGCCGGCTGGTTTGGCCGCCGCGAGCCGACTGCCGTCTGGGCGCGTGTGCGCGAGACGGATGAGCTGTGCGCCCTTGCTTCGGCCTGCGCACGCGCCGGCCGCCGCCTTGGCCTGGCGCTGGAACGGCGTCCGTTCACACCGCACGTCACGCTGGCCTATTGTCACGGCACGCTGCTGGAGGAAGCCCGCACCTGGAGCGAGCGCCACCAGACCTACCGCAGCGAGCCCTGGCTCGCCGGGGGTTTCCATCTCTATTCAAGCCAACCGCGCGCCAGCGGTCCCTCGCGCTATGTCGCCGAAGCCGACTATCCGCTGACGGGTCCGCTGCCGGATCCGTTCAACGCGACTTGAGGAAGGTGTTGATTGTCAGCCGCCCCTTGCGCGGATCAGGCGACAGGCTGTGGCCCGGCGGCACCTGCCCGGTATGCAGCGTCCAGCCGCGATAGATCACCAGCCGGTTAAACGCCGCCTCAACCCGGTAGGTCTGCTCGAACAGCGGCGTATCGCCGAACAGATATCCCGGCGCCGCCGGCACGCGCTGGAGTTCGCGGTCGAGTAGCTCCGAATAGTCGTCCATGCGCGACGGGCTCACCGTCTCGAAGCCGCTGGTGCGGTGCCTGTAGAATGCGGTCCCGCCATGTTCAGGCCCGCACAGGTAATGCAGCACGGCAAAATAGTCCGGCTCGGGGGCATCGAAATGCGGCATTCTTTGCAGCGGCGCCAGCTCGTCCGGCGGCGTCGTCACCAGCGAAAAGTTGCACTCCACCAGGTCTGCGCCGTTGTTGAGGCCGAACGCGGTCGACAGCGCCTTCTGGATAAGGTCCATCCGCTCGCCGAGATAACGCGGCGGCGCCGGCGCGCGGATGCCCGGATAATGCGGCCCGCGTTTGTCAAAGGTCTGCACGGCAGCGGCTTCGACGAGCGCCTGCGGATCGGAACTGAACCCGTCAATGATGACAATCGGTTCGCGCTCATGCCCGATGCGCCCGATCGTGGGGGAAGGCGCAATCACCATGGGAACGCTCAGGCCTCCAGCACCCGGGACAGGCCATGCGCGCAGGCTCCCTGCACGCCCCTCCCCTTGGCCCGCAACATCCAACGGACACCGGAGCCGATCAACCGGCAATCACAGCTAACGCGGCACCTTGGTCCGGCGCACGATCGCGCGCGTACGCGTCGGATAGGGGTTGCCGTCGCTGGACAGGACGATTGCCAGCCACCGCGTCGCCTTGAACTCGGCGAGTATTGCCATGGCTGCCACCGTCAGCGGCGTCGACAGGAACGCCCCCGTCACTCCCAGCAAGACGCCCCAGAAGGCCAGCGACAGCAGTACCACCACAGGATCGAGATTGAGGTCCACGCCCTGCATCCGGGGCTGGAGGACGTTACCGACCGTGAAGCCAATCACGCTGAGCGACGCCAGGAGGATCAGCGGTTTTCCGAGATCGCCGAAAACCAGCAGGCTGAATGCCGCCGGAAAGAGAATACCCGCCACGCCGCCGACAATCGGCACATAATTCGCCACGAAGATCAAGAATGCCCAGAACATTGGCTGTGGCAGGCCCACCCAGACCATCACCAGCCAGGACGCAGCGGCGATCATCAGGCCGGTTACCGTCTGTATACGGACGTAACTCTGAACCGCCTTCTGGATGCGCGCGAGGATCTGATCAATGTCGACCGCGCCTTCTCCCTTGGGTCTCAGCGCGCTCAGCTTGCGCGAATAGGACGCGCGCGAGGCGATCAAGAAACCCAGGTAGACAAGCACGAACATCAAGATGGAAACTCCGCCTTGCAACCAGTTCAGCATGGCTCCGGCCATCTCGGCGGTCTGCACAGAGCGCAGCATACTCTCGAAATTCGGCGCAAGCCTCACCCCGAACGTACGACTCATCTCCATCAGGATGACGTCCATCCGCGTGGTATACTCATCCGCCCGCGCCAAGATGCCCGTCAGGTTGTCGGTGATGATCACGCTGATCAGCGCAAACCCCGCCATGATGACCAGTAGCGACAGGCCGAGCGAGAGATTCGGCGGCACCTTGGGGGCGATCCGGTGCATCAGCCGGGTGAGTTCCGCCACCAGCGCAAGCAGGAACACAGCCAGCAAAAGTGGCGCGATAATGGCCTGAAGGAAGTAGATCGCCGCGCCTGAGAGCAGCACCGCTGTCAGAATGTTCGCGCCGGAGTTGGCCTGGGCATTGGCTTTGGAACTGGCCTGAGCACTGGCCTGAGCACTGGCCTGAGCACTGGCCTGAGCACTGGCCTGAGCACTGGCCTGAGCACTGGCCTGAGCACTGGCCTGAGAACCATCCTGAGCCGCTTCATCCTGACTTGTCATGCCTTAAGCATCCCCGGTGCGCAGCCCCAACGCGCCGCCGCCCCCACGGTTCCGCAAGCGCGTGACAATAGCAACGCTTGCCCGGCATGTTCAGGGACATTTCGGCCGCGGTTGATGGAACTTTCCCCGCGCCTGTCCGTTATTCACGTTACGCCATTCCACCCTGCAGAAGGAGACCATCCCATGAAACACCTCACCACCCTGACCGCCGCCCTCGCCGGCGCCTTGCTGCTCGCCGCGTGCGGCGACAGCGCCGAGAAGCAGGGCGAGGAGATGGATTCCGCCATCGAGGAAACCCTCACCGGCGAAGAGAACAAGGATGATGCCCTGCTCGAGAACACCGGCGAAGCCATCGACGAAGTCACGGGCAACGAAAACACCGACCCCATCGACGCCGCCGGCGACGCCATTGAAGAAGCGACCGAAGACGCGCCGGAATAGCCTGCGCTGCCCCAGAAACGACGCAACCCCGCCTCGGCGGGGTTGCGTGCATTCCTGTGGTGCCCGGCAACAAATCGGACTCCGTTGGACTTCTATTCTTCTCTCCGCACCTCCCCGCTTGCCACCGGACAACTTTTACGATGATCCTCTGCCCGTGGGAGGTCGCATCGAGTGGGCGTGATATTCATCAGCCATTCGAGCAAAAACAACGCAGAAGCGGTCGCGGTTCGCGACTGGCTGCGCGCCGAAGGCTATGGCGAGACCTTCCTCGACCTTGACCCCGAACACGGCCTCGCCCCCGGCCAGCGCTGGGAAGAGGAGCTGCAGAAAGCGGGCGAGCGCTGCCTCGCCGTCGTCGTTCTCGTCTCGCCGGACTGGTGCGCCTCCAAATGGTGCTTCCACGAGTTCAAGTTCGCCAAGGCCCTCGGCAAGAAGATCTTCCCGGTCCTCGTCCAGCCGACACCCTGGAGCGAGCTGCCCCTCGAACTCACCTCGCAGTTCCAGATGGCCAACATCTCGGCGCCGGAACTGCGCGAAGACGGCCTCACGCGCCTGCGCTTCGGCCTGCAGCGCGCGGGCCTCGACCCGAAACACTTCCACCTGCCCGATGGCCGCCCGCCCTACCGGGGCCTGAAGGCCCTCGAAGAAGAAGACGCCGCCATCTTCTTCGGCCGCGATGCTCAGATCACGGCAGGCCTCGATGCGCTTCGCCAGATGCGGGGGGGAACGCCTCAGCGCATACTGACGATTGCGGCAGCCTCGGGCGCGGGCAAATCCAGCTTCCTGAAAGCAGGCCTCCTCGCCCGCCTGAAGCGAGATGAGGAAAATTTCCTTGTGCTGCCCACCTGGCGGCCCGGCCGCGATGCGCTCTCCGGCGAAACCGGCCTCGCGAACGCGCTTGGCGCTGCGTCGCCGCAGCCCGCTGACGAAGTCCTCGCCGCGCGGCAGGCCGCCGTCATCGCCCGCTTCCAGTCCATGGCCGCCGCCGCCAATGAAACCTGGCGTGGCACGCCGCCCACACTCGTCCTGCCGCTCGATCAGGCCGAAGAACTCTTCTCTGCCGACAATGCCAGCGCGCCCGCCGCCATCCAGCTTCTGCTCGACGTTCTCGCGTCGAAGCCGGACCTCATCGTTGCCGCCACCATCCGCTCGGACGCGCTCGGCAGCCTGCAAGCCGACAGCCGCCTCGCCGCGCAGCTGCGCCTGTTCAACCTGCCTGCCCTGCCGCCCTCGGCGTTTCGCGAAGTGATCGAAGGCCCCGCCAAGCTCACCGATCCGCCCATCACCATCAACCCGGCGCTGACTGACCGCCTGATCGCCGATCTCGACAAGGCCGACGCCCTCCCCCTCCTCGCGTTCACACTGGAACGTCTGGTAACGGACTATGGCCGCGACCGGACGCTCTCCCTGCAGGAATACGAAACCGGCCTCGGCGGCGTCAGCGGCGCCATCAATGCAGCCGTCGAAGCGGCGCTCCGCAAGGCCGAAGCCGACCCTGCCCTGCCCTCTACCCGACATGAGCTGGACAGCCTCGCCCGCGCGGCATTCATCCCCTGGCTTGTCCAGTTGGACGAAGCCGATTCGAGCCCCAAGCGCCGCGTCGCGCGGCTGATCGATATTCCCGAAGCGTCACGCCCGCTTATTGCCCACTTCATCGAAGAGCGCCTGCTCGTCGCCTCCGAGAGCGCGGGCGAACCTGTCATGGAAGTCAGCCACGAAGCCGTCCTCCGCCATTGGCGTGGCCTCGCCGCCTGGATCAGCGAAGAGCGGATCACACTGGAGCGGCTTCAACGAACGCTGCGCTCGGCGCGGGAGTGGGCGGACGACTATAGGATGCAGCGGCGCGCAGACATGCTGGTCCACACGAGCGAGCGGCTCGCGCGGGCGGAGGAGTTGCTCGAACGGCCTGACTTCGCCGCTCTGCTCGGCGCGATCGGGCGGGACTATCTACGCGCCTGCCGCACGGCCGAGTACGAGGCCGCCGCGCGCGAAAATGCGCAGGCCAAACGCGAACTGCGCCAACGCCGCCGGGCCGGGCGTTGGCAGGCGATGGCGGCATCGGTTCTTGTGCTTGGATTTGGCGCGCAAGCCATTAGCGGCTGGTTCCTTTTGTCTGCTCAGCGCACTTTCGGCGCAGACAAATCACGAACGCTTGCGAGCACAGCCGAGCAATTCCTCGCGGACGGCGATCCGAGAAGGGCACTATTGTTGTCGATCCTTGCCAGCCGAGAAACCGCAATCTTGCCCTCCACACCCGAAGCGCACGCCAGCTTTGTCTCGGCCGCACAGTCCTTGAAACAGCAGTTAACGCTCCAGCATGAGGACTACGTTTCCGGCGCTTTCTTCTGGAAGAATGAGACCCGCATCCTGACTTGGAGCAGGGACGGTACCGCCCGGCTCTGGAACGCGGAAACCGGCTCCCAGATCGGGCACTCCCTTCAGCATGAGGGATCCGTGCTTGGTGCCGACTTCTCGAAGGATGAAAGCAGGCTCCTGACTTGGAGCGATGACAAGGCCGCTCGGCTCTGGGACGCCGCCACCGGTTTGCCGGTCGTGCCCGCCCTCCAGCATGAGGAGGTTGTCCGCGGCGCCGAGTTCGCGGAGGACGAGACCCTGCTCCTGACTTGGAGCGATGACAAGACCGCTCGGCTCTGGGACGCCGCCACCGGTTTGCCGGTCGTGCCCGCCCTCCAGCATGAGCAGCCTGTGGATGGCGCCACCTTCTCGAAGGACGAAACCCGCATCCTGACATGGAGCGGCAAGACGGTGCGGCTCTGGGATGCCGCCACCGGCGCGCAGATCGGGCGCGTCTTTCAGCATGAGGAGCCTGTGAATGGCGTCGCCTTCTCCAAGGACGAAACCCGCATCCTGACATGGAGCGGCAAGACGGTGCGGCTCTGGGATGCCGCCACCGGCGCGCAGATCGGATCAGACCTTTGGCATGAACACTATGTCTATGGCGCTGCCTTCTCGAAAAACGAGACCCGCATCTTGACCTGGAGTGGAGGCATACTCGGCGAAACGGGGGAAGCGATAATTTGGGACGCCGATACTGGCGCGCAAAAAGAGCCCATCCTCCGGCATGAGGAGCATGTCTCCGGCGCCGTCTTCTCGAAGAACGGCGCCCGCATCCTGACATGGAGCGGGGACAGAACCGCCCGCCTCTGGGACGCGGCCACCGGCGCCCAGATCGGACCCGCCCTCCAGCACGAGAGCTATGTCTCCGGCGCCACCTTCTCGAAGGACGAAACCCGCATCCTCACTTGGAGCGGCGATACCACCGCGCGCCTCTGGGACGCCGCCAATGGGGCGCAGATCGGGCCAGCCCTCGGGCATCAGGGCGTTGTTTCGGGCGCCGCCTTCTCCAAAGACGATGCCCGCATCCTCACCTGGAGCCGGGACAGCACTGCCCGCCTCTGGAACGCGGCCACCGGCGCCCAGATCGGACCCGCCCTCCAGCATGAGAGCTATGTTTCCGGCGCCACCTTTTCGAAGGACGAAACGCGCATATTAACCTGGAGCGGCAAAACCGCACGACTCTGGGATGCCGTTGCTGGCTTGCCCATCGGCCAAGCTCTTCAGCATGAGCAGCCTGTGAATGGAGTCGCCCTCTCCAAGGACGGAACCCGGATCCTGACTTGGAGCTGGGACAAGACTGCCCGGCTCTGGGATGCGGACACCGGACTTCAAGTCGGGCCTGCCCTGAAGCATGAACGCGCTGTCTTCGGCGCCGCATTCTCGAATGACGAAACCCGCATCCTCACATGGAGTGGAGCGATACTCGATCAAAGCGGGGAAGCCAAAATCTGGGACGCGGGCACGCTGGCGCAGATCGGGGATTCCATTGAGCATGCGCGCGCTGTCTACGGCGCGGCGTTCTCGAAGGACGAAACCCGCGTCCAGACGTGGAGCGGCGACATGACTTTACGGATCTCCGACGCTGGGACAGGTCTACCGATTTGGCCCCCCCTCCAGCATGAGCAGCCCGTGAATGGCGCCCGCTTTTCGAAAGACGAAAGCCGCATCTTGACCTGGAGCGGGAAGGTTGCCCGACTTTGGGACGCCGCCACAGGCTTGCCGATAGGACCCGCCCTAAAGCATGAGGGCTCTGTCCTGGGTGCCGCCTTCTCCAATGACGAGGCCCGTATCCTCACGTGGAGCGAGGACAACACCGCACGGCTGTGGGACGTTCGCCGCGCCATGATAATCAACCCGGACGAAAGCCACATTGCAGATGTTTGCGATACAAACCTACGAGGCTCGTTCGCGCCCGACGACCGAGGTCGGATGGCGCCTTTCCCCCGCCTGATCGATCAGGAACTCGTTACCGCCGCCCCCATTCTGCGCGGCCGAGAAGGCGAAGATGTCTGTTCTGTGCCGAAGCTGCCCTGGTGGGATGCGCCGCTGCAGCTCTTCGCCAACCTGACGGGCATGGAGTGACGCGCCATGGCCCGCCCGGTGTCGCCTAAACCCGAAACATCCGCACGAGACGCAACGCCGCCCGAGGAAACAAAGGTCTTCCTCTCCTATTCCCGCAAGGACGCCGCAATACTGCAGCGCATTGCCGACGCGCTGATCGCGCATCCGGAGTTCCAGCCGGATTTCGACAAGGCCGAGCACGACCCGGACAAGGTCGGCGCCGGGATTTCGGCGGACGAGCCCTGGTGGCAAAGGCTGGAGCAGATGATCGCCGGGGCCGAGGCCATGGTGTTCCTCGTCTCGCCGCACTCCGCCGCCAGCAAGGTCTGCGACGAGGAGATTGCCTACGCGCAGCGGGTCGGAAAGCGAATCATCCCGGTGCTCGCAGGCGCCGTCGATTTCGCCAAGCTGCCGCCGAAGCTGAACTCGCTGAATATCGCGATCGACTTCACGGACTCCGGCCCCGGCTTCGACGCGGCGCTGGCGCACCTCATCCGTGTACTGTCGGTCAATGCCGCATGGCTGCGCGAAGGCCGACGCTACACAGAGCGCGCTGCAGAGTGGGAGCGCAAGGGCCGCCCAAAAGGTGGCCTCCTCCCCTCCGGCGCCTTTGAGGAAGCCGAATCCTGGGCCGCCCGCCGCCCGAAGAACGAACCCGAGCCCGGCGAACTTTTCACCACCTGGATCGCCGCCAGCCGAACACATATCCAAGAGCAGCTTTCACGCGAGCGGCGCCAGATCAGGAGAGCCCGGATCTGGCAGGCCGCAGCGGCGCTGATCCTCGTCGGCGGTTTCGCGGCGCTTGCCTATGGCGGTTGGTTCCTCGTGTCGGAGCAACGTGCTTTCGCGAAATCAAAGTCGCTGATGCTGGCGCGCACGGCAGAGCAGTTGCTGTCGAACGGTGACCCGAGAAGGGCACTACTCTTGTCGATCTTGGCAAGCCGCGAAACTGCCATTTCGCCGTCAACGCCCGAGGCGAATGCGAGCTTTGCGTCTGTTGTGCAGTCTCTCAAGCAACAGGTGGCCCTACAGCATGAAGCGAGGGTCACTGGCGCGATCTTTTCGAAGGACGAAAGCCGAGTCCTGACCTGGAGCGCGGACGGAACAGCCATACTCTGGAACGCAGTCACGGGCTCCCAGATCGGGCCTCCTCTCCGGCATGAAGGAGAGGTCTATGGCGCGGTCTTCTCTTCGGACGAAAGCCGAATCCTCACTTGGAGCTATGACAACACAGCAAGGCTCTGGGATGCCGTCACTGGCGCGCAAACTGGGCCAGTCCTGCAGCATGAAGACCGTGTATCCGGCGCCGCCTTCTCGAAGGATGTAACCCGCATCCTCACCTGGAGCTTAGACAACACTGCACGGCTTTGGGAAACGGGTACCGGAGCCCCGATCGGCCACGAACTCCGACATACAGGTCCTGTTTCCGGCGCCGCCTTCTCGAACGACGAGACCCGCGTCCTCACCTGGAGCGGGGACAACACCGCCCGGCTCTGGGACGCTGCCTCCGGTGCCCAGATCGGCTCAGATCTCCGGCATGACGGCTGGGTCTTCGGCGCCGCTTTCTCCAAGGACGAGTCTCGCATCCTCACCTGGAGCGACGACTACACAGCCAGGCTTTGGGACTCTGCCACCGGTGCCCAGATCGGGCCCGCCTTTCAACATGACGGCACTGTCCGGGGCGCCGCCTTCTCAAAGGACGAAGCCCGCATCCTTACATGGAGCAGAGATGGCACGGCCCGGCTCTGGGACGCTGGCACAGGGGCCCAGATCGGACCTAGCCTAAAACATGACGGCGCCGTCCGGGGCGCCGTTTTCTCTAAGGACGAAACGCGCATATTAACCTGGAGCAGCGACAATACCGCTCGGCTTTGGAACGCTATCGCTGGCACCCAGATCAGCCCCGACTTTAAACACGAAGGCTATGTTGCTGGCGCCGGCTTCTCGAGCGACGAGTCGCGCGTCCTCACTTGGAGCGGCGATACTGGCGTCCGGCTGTGGGATTCCGCCACAGGCGCACAGTTAGGCCCCGCGCTCCGGCATGAGATGTCTGTCTACGGCGCGGCCTTCTCGAAGGATGAAACCCGCATCCTCTCGTGGAGCGAGGACAACACCGCCCGGATTTGGGACGCCGCCACTGGGTCCCAGATTGGGCCCGCCCTCCAGCATGGGGGCTTGGTCAATGGAGCGGCCTTTTTTCCGGACGAAACTCGCATCCTGACATCGAGTAGCGACAACACGGCCAGACTTTGGGACGTTACCACTGGCGCCCAGATCGGACCTAGCCTCAAACATGACGGCGTCGTCCGAGGCGCCGTCTTCTCGGAAGACGAAGCCCGCATCTTGACCTGGAGCTTAGACTACACCGCCCGGCTCTGGGACGCGACCACCGGCGCCCAGATTGGGCCCGCCCTAACGCATGCGAATACTGTCTGGGGCGCCGCCTTCTCGAAGGACGAGGCTCGCATCCTAACCTGGAGCGCAGACAACACGGCCCAGCTCTGGGACTCGACCACCGGCGCCCAGATTGGGCCCGCCCTCCAGCACGAGGGCTGGGTCAATGGAGCGGCCTTCTCGAAGGACGACACGCGCATCCTCACTTGGAGCGCGGACAACACCGCCAGGCTCTGGGACACCACTACCGGCGCCCAGATTGGGCCCACCCTGAAGCATGAGGGCTGGGTCGATGGAGCGGTCTTTTCCCCTGACGAAACTCGCATCCTGACATGGAGTAGCGACAACACCGCCAGGCTTTGGGACGTGACCACTGGCGCCCAGATCGGGCCCGCCCTCCTTCATGAGGACGGTGTGTCCGGCTCCGTCTTCTCGAAGCACGGCACCCACATCCTCTCGTGGAGCAGAGATGGCACGGCCCGGCTCTGGGACGCTGGCACAGGGGCCCAGATCGGACCCGCCCTCCAGCATGTATACGATGTGCGGGGCGCCAACTTCTCGAAGAACGAAACCCGAATACTCACCTGGAGCGAAGACGACACAGCTCGGTTGTGGAACGCTGCTACAGGAACCCAAATCGGTCCCACCCTCCGGCATGAGGACCGTGTCCAAGGCGCAACCTTCTCCAAGAACGAAACCCATATCCTGACCTGGAGCTCTGACAACACCGCACGGCTCTGGGACGCCGCTTCCGGCACCCAGATCGGCCCGGCGTTGCAGCATGAGGACATAGTTTTCGGCGCCAGCTTTTCGAAGGACGAGACCCGCATCCTGACCTGGAGCAACGACCGCACCGCGCGGCTCTGGGACGTTCGGCGCGCCATGACTATAGTAGCGGACGATAGCCACATTGCAGATTTCTGCGAAGCAAGCCTGCGCGGCTCGCTGGCGCCCGACAACAAAGGCCGGATGGCGCCTTTCCCGCGCCTAATCGACGCAAAGATCGTCGAGACCGCGCCTATCCTGCGCGGCCGCGAAGGCGAAAATGTCTGCGCTGCCCCGAAGCGGCCCTGGTGGGATGCGCCGCTGCAATGGGTCGTGAACGTGACTCGGATGGAGTAACACTCGGAAAGTCACTCGGCTTCGGAGGAAAGACGTCCTGCAACTTTCCCAGCTCACCACTCCGCCATCTTCACCCGCTCATCCCAGTACCGCGCCCGGTGATAGGCCTTGCGGACTTCGTCCGTCCCCAGATGGCCAAGCTCCGCCTCAATCGCATCGGCTTGCCACTTGCCGCTCTCGTTGAGCAAGCTAGACGCGCTCGCCCTGAACCCGTGGGGCGTGTGCTCGTTGTGTGAATAGCCCATCCGCTGCAGCGCCCGGTTCATGGTCACTTCGCTGATCGGCTTGCCGGGCGACTGGTGCGACGGAAACACAAGCAGGCTGCGATTGTTCAGAGCCTGTAGATCCCTCAGGATGGATACCGCCAGATCCGGAAGCGGCTTCACATGCTGGCGCCGCATCTTGGCCCGCGTCTCCGGGATGGTCCAGGTCCGCTTTTCAAGGTCAAACTCCTTCCAGTAGGGAAGGCGCAGTTCGCCGGGACGGGGGTAGAGCAGCACCATCAGTTTCAGCGCCGCCTGAGTTTCCACCTCGCCCTTATAGCTCCAGACATGCCGCGCAAGTTCTTGGAAGGCCGCTTTTTCGGTAATCGCCGCCCGGTGGCTGACCTTTGGCGGCATGATCGCGCCGCGCAGCCCGAAGGTCGGATCGGTGTCCGCCCGGCCGGTGGCGATAGCGTAGCGAAACACCTGCCCGATCACGGCGCGCATCCGAACAGCGCTCTCGTGATGCCCTTTCTTCTCAAGTCGTCGAAGCGGCTTCAGGATGTCAGGCGCAGTAATCTCCCTGATCAGACGATGCCCGAGATCAGATTCGGCCATGCTGAGAAGCCAACGCTTCTTCAAAATCGTGATCTCGGCGCGCTCAAGCAGCTCGTTGGCAATCGCAGAAAAGGTGTCTTCCGCTCTCGCGCGCCGCTCCTCCCGGTCAGCCTTCGCCTTGGCGCCGGGATCAATTCCATCCTGCAATAGCCCCTTGGCTTCCTGCCGCTTTTCACGAGCGCGCGCGAGCGACGTTTCAGGATAACTTCCCAGCGCGATCAGCTTCTGCTTGCCGTCGAAGCGATAGGCGAGGCGCCAGAGCTTGGAGCCTCCCGGCGCCACTTCAATAAAAAGCCCGCCGCCATCCGATTATCGATAGGCGCTCGCTTCGGGCTTCAGATTCCGCAGCTGTGTATCGGTCAGAGGCAAGGCATGCACCGTGTTGGTAGATTGTTGGCATGACCTCAATTCATACCAACACAGATTCCAACAATTTTCCCGGACGCCAACGCAGGGCTTCGCGCCGCTTCGGATCGATCCGGACGCTAACCATTGAATTTATTTGCCTATTTTTGTTTCGTCTCGGACCCTTTCGGACTGGTTAGAACCAGCAGTTGGTGCCCCTGGCCGGACTTGAACCAGCACTCCTTGCGGAAGCGGATTTTGAATCCGCCGCGTCTACCATTTCACCACAGGGGCCCTGGGTGATGACGCCCGGTTCCTGCCGCAGGCGGCAGGGCGGTGTCAATCGGCGCTTGTCAATCCGCGCCCCGATCCCGGCCTCGTGACGCTCCGCCGCATTGCCGCAGAGGCCGCCATCGCGTGAATGAAGGCCATGACAGCGGTGAGTTCTCCCCTTGCGGGTCTCCTTTCGGGCTGGCGCTGGCCGGTCGCGGCCCTCGCCGCGTCCGCGCTGATGCTCGCGGCGGCCCATGCCTTCCAGCAGTTCGGCGGCCTTGCCCCCTGCCCACTGTGCCTGCGCCAGCGCGAGGTCTACTGGGCCCTCATCGCCATGACGCTGACCGGCCTCGCCATCTGGCGCGTCGTGCCCAAGCGCCGCTTCCTGGTGGCCCTCAACGTGCTGATCGGCCTCGTCTTCCTCACCGGGGTGGTGGTGGCGGCCTATCATGCTGGCGTCGAATGGAAGTTCTTCCCGCCCCCGGCCGGTTGTTCATCCGGCGGCGTCAACCCGCTCGAGATGGGCAGTCTGGATGCCCCCATCTCTATCCCGCTCTGCAATGATGCGCCCTTCTACATCCTCGGCCTGTCGATGGCCGGATGGAACGGTGTCGTCTCGGCCCTGCTTGCCGCCGCGAGTTTCGCCGCCGCCGCGATCACCTTCCGCAGCTACAGGACGAAATAGGCCGCTCCCCCGGCCAGCAGGCCTGCCGCCGCGCCGAACGTGCCGAGGGCGCGCAGCCGCCGCATCCAGGCCGGAATCACAACGGTGCCTGTATCCCAAAACCCGTGGACCACGTGCGCCGCCGCCGCCGCCGCATAGACCTGCCAGTCGAGCGCGCCAAGCACGCCGTAAAGCACGAGGCCCCAGCCCGTGAGTGATCCGATTACGGAACATATCAGAACACCAGCGCGCGGCCCATCGTCGCCGCGGGCCACCACTTCTGCGCCCCAGCGCAGGCCGCCCAGGAAGGACAGGATCACCGCGCCGTAGACCAGCAGCGTCAGCCCCGCCTGCGCCTGCAGCACGGGATTTTCCCGTGCCATCCACATTACGCCCGCGCCCGCCGCAAAGGGCAACACACCGGCCGCCGTCAGCATCAGCGGCGCGGCGGGGATCCCGGAAATCCTCATGGCCTAGAGCCCCAGCACCTTGCGGGCGATAATATTTTTCTGGATCTCATTTGTACCGCCATAGATCGATTGCGCCCGCCCGGCGAAATAGCTCGCCACGTCGCGCGGGCCAGACCCGGCCGACGGCGCCCGATGGCCCACGAAAGGCCCGGCGGCTTCAAGCAACAGTTCCGTGATCGCCTGATGCGTCTCGGTCGCGAGAATCTTCACGGTCGAGGAGGCGTCCCCCACTGAGCCGCCAGAGACCTGCGCCGAGAGAATGCGGAACACTGTCATCTCCAGCCCGTCCACCGCAATCTCGGCGCGCGAGAGCCGCGCGGCAAACCCTGGATCGTCGATCAGCCGGTCGTTGCCGCCGTCGGGCACTGCGCTCGCGAGGCTCCGGACATGACGCAGCATCGCGCGTTTACCGCCGATGCGCGCATATGACGTGCGCTCGAAACCGAGCAGGTATTGCGAATAGCTCCAGCCCTTGCCTTCTTCGCCGATACGATTGGCTTCGGGCACCTGCACATTGTCGAACAGTACTTCGTTCAGCGCATGGGCCCCGTCGATCGAGATGATTGGCTTCACGGTCACGCCGGGCGCGTCCAGCTTGCAGCAGATAAAGCTTATGCCCTCCTGCTTCTTCTCGCCCCGGCTCGTCCGGGCAAGGAGGAAAATCCAGTCGGCATGCTGCGCGGCAGAAGTCCAGATCTTGTGACCGTTCAGCGTGTAGACGCCATCCTTCAGAACGGCGGAAAACTCGAGGCTCGCAAGGTCCGATCCCGCGCCCGGTTCGGAGTAGCCCTGCGCCCAGCCGACCGATCCGTCGCGGATACCGGGCAGCCACTGCTCTTTCTGCGCCTCTGACCCGAACGTGTAGATCACCGGGCCGACATAGATCACACCCATCGGCGTCACTGTGGGCACGCCGGCGCGCTCCAGTTCCTCGTCGAACACATACTGTTCCTCGAGGCCCCAGCCTGGCCCTCCATATTCTGTCGACCAGGCTGTGGCGAGCCAGCCCTTCGCACCTAGGGCCATCTCGGACCTGCGCACATCCGCCGTCGTCAGGGGCGTGCCCGCCTTGTACTTGTTTATAATGTCCTTTGGGAATTCGGTCTCGAACCAGCTGCGCACATGCGCGCGGAAAATCTCGGTCTCGGGGGCAAATTTCAGGTGCATGGACAGGCTCCTCGGGCAACCGGAAGCCTAAGCGGATGGCCGTCCGAGGCAAGGGGTCACGCGGGGAGAAGCCCCACGCCGCGCCAAACAAAAAAAGCCCTCCCCGTTTCCGGGAAGGGCTTGGTCATTGGCGCAGGCAGCGCGGCTTACGCCGCCTTCGTGTCTGCGATCCATTGGTCGACCTTGCGGGTGAGCAAGTCGAGCGGCAGGGCGCCGCCGCCGAGGATCGTGTCGTGGAAGGCGCGGATGTCGAACTTGTCGCCAAGCTCGGCTTCGGCCTTCGCGCGCAGCTGCTGGATGTGGATCATGCCGATCTTGTAGGCCGTCGCCTGGCCCGGCATCACGACGTAACGCTGCACTTCGGAACGGGCCTGCGCCTCGGTGATGGCGGAATTGTCGAGGAAGAATTGCACGGCCTGCTCTTCCGTCCAGCCTTTCGAATGGAGGCCCGTGTCCACCACGAGACGGATGGCGCGCCAGATTTCGGATCCGAGACGGCCGAAGTCCGAGTACGGATCAACATAGGTACCTGGCATTTCCTTGGCGAGTTTCTCCGAGTAGAGACCCCAGCCTTCTGAATAGGCTGTGAAGCCGGCCTGCGTGCGGAACTTCGGCACGCTGGTCAGCTCCTGCGCGATCGCGATCTGCATGTGGTGGCCCGGCAGGCCCTCATGATACGCGATCACTTCAAGCTCGCCCTTCGGCATCGCCTTCATGTCCGAGAGGTGGGCATAGTATATGCCGGGGCGCGAGCCGTCCGGTGTGCCAGGAAAATAATGCTGGGCAGCGCCCGGCTGTTCGCGGAAGGCTTCGACGCGCTTCACGACAAGGTCAGCCTTCGGCAGGATGCCGAAATACTGCGGCAGCACGGCCTTGATCTTATCGATCGCCGCGGTTGCATCGGCGATATAGGCCTCACGGCCTTCATCCGTATCGGGATAATAGTGCTGCTCGTTGTCCTTGTCGTCGCGAATGCTGGTGAAGAACTCCTGCAGGGTGCCGGTGAACCCGACGGAGGTCTTGATCGCTTCCATTTCGCCATGGATCCGGTCGACTTCCGACAGGCCCAGCTGGTGGATCTCGTCGGCGGTCATGCCCGTCGTCGTCATCTGCGTGAGCATGTAGTTGTAATAGGCTTCGCCGTTCGGCTGCAGGTTCGCACCCTGCGGACCAGCCGCATCGGGCGAGTTCGCCATGTCGGCGGTCGCGAAGGCCAGGAGGTCGTTGTAGAAGGTCAGGAACGGCCCCTTGAGGGCCGCTTCAGCTTCCGCTGTCAGCGTTGCGGCCGCTTCCGGCGTCATCTTGCCGCCATCGACCAGTTTCTGCACGTCGGCCTTGAAGTCAGCGAAGATCGCGGAGTCCGGACCAGCCGTGAACGGAGCACCGGTGATGATCTTCTTCGACTGGTCGATCACGCCTTCGTAGGCAAACTTCGGCGCGTGCACGCCCTTGGCTGCATTGTCTTTGGCAATCGCGAGCGCGTCCTGCAGGGCCGCGGCGGCAGCGGTAATACGCTTCACATAGGCCTGGGCGTCGGCTTCCTCGTCGACCTGATGGAACTGCATCAGGAAAGTCGGCGCAAAGCTCTGCACGCCGTTCATCTGGTCGAATACGAAGCCGTTGTTGCGATAGGCGACACCGGCGGCGGCGCGGTCATACTGGTAGACCCAGAGGTCGTAGGAATCCTTGTCGCTCGGCGACAGGCTGTCATACGGGAACGTCGCTTTCAGCTCTTCAGTCGCTGCCTTCTGCCAGGCCAGCTGCTCATCGGCGCAGGCGAAGGTGAAGCAGTCGATCTGGTCATTCTTGTCCTTGCGGCCCTGAAAGGTCAGACCAATCGGGCTGAACTGGAGCTGTTCCTCATACTTGGCATCGAACCAGGCATTGAGTTTCGCGCTCTGCTCAGCCTGTGCAGCGGCAATCGCGGCGGGGTCGGCGGCAGGGGTCGTCGGCGCGCAGGCGCCCAGCGCAATAATGATGGCAAAAGCCGAGACGGCGGTACGGATCATCGGGGGGTCTCCTGAAAACGGACTTTCCGTTTAACGATAAACTCCCGTACGCCCCACCGCCGCCTGCGTCAACGCCCGGAGCGGCCCGAATTGGCAATTTGGGATTCCGCCGCTAAGCAAAACCATGACCGAGAAGAAATCTGCCTCCGCCCCGCGTACCGTCCGCCTCGGCACTCGCGGCTCCCCCCTCGCTCTGGCGCAGGCCCACCAGATCGCCGCCAGCCTGAAACAGGCTTCCGCCGGTGCATTGGAAGCAGAGATCGTCACGTTCACAACCACCGGCGACAAGCTGACTTCCGAACGCCTCGTCAATTCCGGCGGCAAGGGCCTGTTCACCCGCGAGCTTGACGAATCGCTCTCTGAAGGCAGCCTCGACCTCGCCGTCCACAGCCTGAAGGACGTCCCTTCCCTGCTCCCGCCCGGCCAGGTCTTCGCCGCCTTCCCGGAGCGCGAGGATCCGCGCGACGGTTTCGTCTCGCGCACCGCCAAGTCACTGCGAGACCTGCCGCAAGGCGCCCGCCTCGGCACAGCTTCCCTTCGCCGCGAAGCGCAGGCCCTCGCCTTGCGCCCGGACCTTCAGGTCATCACTTTCCGCGGTAATGTGCAGACGCGCCTTCGCAAGCTCGAGGAAGGCCAGGCCGACGCCACCTTCCTCGCCATGGCCGGCCTCAGCCGCCTCGGCTATGCAGACCTCGCGGCGCCCATTCCCGTCACCGACATGCTGCCCGCCGCCGCCCAAGGCATCATTGGCGTCGTCATCCGCGACGATGCAGGCGATGACCTGCGCGCCGCCCTCGCTAAAATCAACGTCACGAAGAGCGAAGCCGCCGCAACCGCCGAGCGCGCCTTCCTCACCATGCTCGACGGCAGCTGCCGCACCCCGATCGCCGCGCATCTCTTCGACGAGGGCGACACCTGGCGCCTCACCGGCGAAGTGCTGAGCCCCGCCGGCGACCGGCGCTGGGCCGCCACCGGCACGGCGCCGAAAGCTGCCTCGATGGCGCAGCTCGCCCAGCTTGGCCGCGATGTTGCCTCCGAAATCCGCGCCGGCGCGAAGGGCAACCTGCCCGTCTTCGGGGACGAGCGGTGAACCTTGCCGTCATCGTCACGCGGACGCTGCCCGGCGCCCGTGACACAGCGGAGGCGCTGCGTTCGCTCGGTTGCACACCGATCCTCTCACCCATGCTGCGTATCGTCGAAACCGGCTTCGATCCGGGCCTCGCCGAAGGTATCGCGCACATCGTCTTCACCAGCGCCAACGGCGTCCATGCCGTCGCGGCCGCGAAAGTCCCCTCCGACGTCCACGTCTGGTGCGTCGGCCCTTCGACCGCCGAAGCGGCCCGCGTGGGCGGCTACACTCACGTCATTGAAGGCGACGGCAACGCAGACGACCTCGCCCGCCTGATTGTCGCCTCCGGCATTGATGGCCCGCTGCTGCACGTCGCCAACGAAGCTGCCGCCGGAAACCTCGTCGCCCTGCTGCGTGCCGCCGGGCGAGATGCCCGCTTCTGCGCCCCGTATCGCACCGAAGCAGAGGAAAGCCTCAGCTCGGAGGCCCTCACCGCTCTTTTGGGCGCCTCTCCGGTAATCCTGCTGTTGCACTCGGCCAAGGCCGCCGGCGCGGTGGCCGCCGGCTCACCCGATCTTTCCCGCGCCGCCACGGTCGCCATTTCGGACGCGGCCCTCGCCCCTCTGAAAGGCGCGGCCGGGCGCGGCGAATGGGTCGCCGCACGGCCAAACGACACCGCCCTGATGCTGGCCGTTGCCAGCGCCGCCGCCACCTTGGTCGGCTGATCCCGGCGCTTTGCCCTTGAATCGCCGCTGTGCCAAACTCTTTTGAAACCTGAAGCTGCTCATATAGGCACCATGACCAATGACCCTTTCAGCGACGCGGACCCTGTAAACGGTCCGATAGACGCCCAGTTCGAACCGGCCCCCGCCAGTTCGGACAAGGCTGCGCGTCCTGCGCCCGGCTGGCTGGCGCTCGCAGGGGCCAGCGCCGCCGCCGCGCTGATCGGCGCCGTGGCCGGCATCTTCGGCGCGGACCTCGTTCGCCCCTCGGGCAACGAAGACCTCGCCCGCCTCGAAGGACAAGTCGCCCAGGTGATAGCGGTGCAGGCCGCCATCGACGAGAAACTCTCCCAGCCCGCCGCCGCTTCTGCCGAACTCGCGGGTCTGATCCGCGAACTCGATGTTGTCTCCCGGCGTCTCGACCAGGCCATCGCCGCTGGCGGCGATCCGGCTGCACTCACCGATCTCAACGAGCGCCTCGACGCACTTGAAGACCGCGCTCCGCGTGCAGATGTCCGTGCCCTGACGGATCGCCTTGCCAGTCTCGAAGCCTCCGCCGAAGCGGCCGCCGCAAAGTCCAGCGCCGCGATCGAATCCAGCGGCAACCGCGCCGAGGCCGCCCTCGCCCTCTCCGCCATCGAAGCGGCCACCCGCCGGGGCACCGGTTTCGAATCCGACTACCGCGCCTTGCGCAAGGCGTTGCCACAGAACGAAACAATCAAACGGCTTTCGCCGTATGTCTCGGGCGCTACAGCGTTGACGAGTCTGCAGGCTGAATTCCCGAAAGTGCGCGCCGCCGTCCTCGCCGCCGCCACACCGGAAAACAAATCTTCGCGCCTCTCCTGGCTCGACCGCACTTTTGGCGACGCCGTCAGCGTCCGCCCTGTGAATGGTAAGCACAGCGAGACCACCAAGGCGCTCGACGCTGCCGCCGCTGCGCTCACTGCCGGCGATCTCGCCGGCAGTGTGAAAGCCCTGTCAGGGCTCGACGCCGCCGCATCCCGTGCGGCGAGCGACTGGACCCAGCGCGCAAACCGTCGCATCACGCTCGAAATAGCGCTCGAGGACGTCCGCCTCAGCCTTGTGGAAGAGGGGAACTGACGGACATGAGCCGGTTTTTCCTCTTCTTCATCGTCATCGTCCTGGTGATGGCCGGCGCGGCCCTCTCCTGGTGGGCCTTCAGCCTGCCGGGCGAAGTGACCTTCCCGGTCGGACAGGAAATCGTGGCCGTCAGGTCCGGTGTTGCCGCCATTTTCGTCGCCCTCCTTGGCGGCCTAATCGCACTTGTCTGGTGGCTCGCCACCGGCATTCTCGTCCTGCCCGGCCGCATTTCCAAAGCCCGCCGCCTCGCCCGCACCCGCAAGGCCAACGCGGCCCTCGCCGAAGGCCTTCTGGCGGCAGAAGGCGGCGACTCAAAAGCCGCGCTTAAACTTGCTCGCCGCGCCATGCGTCATGCCGAGGACGAACGCCTGAAACTCCTCCTCGAAGCCCGCGCCGCCGAAGCCAACGATGACTGGGCCGGCGCCGAACGGGCCTGGGGCCTGCTGACGCGCCTGCCCGGCGGGCAGCTCGCCGGCCTTCGCGGCGCCGCCACCGCCGCGTCCGAACGCGGCGACCAGCTGACCGCTGAAAGCCGCGCCCGCGAGGCCCTCGCCCTCAAGTCCGATGCCGACTGGCCGTTCAACTCCCTGTTCGACCTGCAGGTATCCAAGGGTGACTGGGACAAGGCACTCGAAACCCTTAACCAGGGCGAAAAGCGCGCGCAGGTCGAGGCGCTCAACGCCAAGCGCCGCCGCGCCGTACTGCACACGGCAAAGGCAGTCGGTCTTCCGCATACGGAGAAACTCGCCGCCCAGAAGGCGCTCGGCGAAGCCATCCGATCAGCGCCCGATTTCCCGCCGGCCGCCTATCACGGCGCCCGTTTCCTGATGACCGATGGCAAGGTCAAAGCCGCGCAAGGTGTTCTCGAGCTCGGCTGGAAGGCCCGGCCCCACCCGGCGCTCGCGCAGCTTTCGCGCCGACTGATCCCGCAGGATTCCAGGTTCAACATCGCGGCCCGCCTCAAGGGTCTCGCCGATTCCAATCCGAACCACCGCGAAAGCCGCATCCTCAGTGCCGAAGTGGCGATGGACTCCGCCGACTGGGTGGGCGGCATCCGCATCCTTGCCCTCCTCGTGGAGGAGAACCCGACCGCGCGTCTCTGCCTCCTCATGGAGCGTGCCCTGAAAGGCTATGGCGACCCGGTCGAAGCCCAGCGGTGGGGCCGGATGGCCGCCTCGGCTTCGCGCGAGGCTGACTGGTCGGATATCGACCCGAAGGGCAGCGCCTTCGACTATGACCGTGCTGCCTGGAGCCGCCTCGTCTACGCCTTCGGTGATGTCGGCGACCTCGTGCACCCGCGCTACGAAACCTATGGCCGCGAACTCGAAGCCGGCCGCGTCCTTGCTTTGCCGCTGGCCGACGAAGGACCGGTCATGCCGAAAGCCCCGCAAGGCCCGCTGACCCAGCCCCTGGACTACGCCCCGGACGAGGATTGAAGCCCTTCCCAAGCGCGGCAAAACTGGCCTTGCGCCCCCCATCCCCTGCCAGTATATGCGGGCTCTGCCGGAACGGCATGCCGCTTTAGCTCAGCTGGTAGAGCACCGCATTCGTAATGCGGGGGTCAGGTGTTCAAGTCACCTAAGCGGCACCATTCCCCCTCCTTGTCTCTTTCCTGATACGCCCGCCGCACTAGCTGAGGCGGCATCATGGTTGCAGTTGTATTCGGAAGTTCGGGCGGGATCGGGCGGGCGCTGGCGGAGGATGTTGTCGCATCTGGCCGGTATAAGACGGTGTTCGCCATCTCGCGCAGTGGCGTAGCGGTCAACGGCGCCATCAACCTTACTGCCGAGTTCACTGACGCATCGGAATTAGCCGTCGTGGCGGACGAGATCCGAAAGGCCGGACCGGTAACTCTCTGCCTCGTGGCGAGCGGGTTTCTGTCGGGCGCGGACCTGCAACCGGAGAAGACCTACAGGGCGATGACGCTCGAAGCGTTCCAGCGCGTGTTCGCGGCCAATACGTTTGGACCGGCGCTGATCGCGGCGCAGATGCTGCCGCTGATGCCGAAGGCGGAGCGCAGCGTGTTTGCGGCGCTGTCGGCGCGGGTCGGCTCAATTTCCGACAACCGGCTGGGCGGCTGGCATGCCTACCGCGCCTCCAAGGCAGCGCTGAACATGCTGATCCGAAACTTCGCACTGGAACAGGCGCGGCGGGCGCCCGGCAACATCTGCGTGGGGCTTCATCCGGGCACGGTCGATACGGGACTGTCTCGGACCTTTCAGGGCGGTGTGGCGGACGGCAAACTGTTCATGCCCGCGCAAGCAGCGGGCTACCTGCTGGACGTGGTGGACCGTCTGACGCCGGAGGATTCCGGCAAGTGCTTCGACTGGACCGGCAAGGAAGTGCCCGCCTAAAGCGTGAAGCGGCCTTCAATGACCGTGACGGCCGAGCCGGTCAGCTTGCAGCGATCGCCCTCCAGTTTCACCCCGACATGGGCGCCGCGGCCGGGATAGGCCTGGAAGCAGCGCGCTTCGGACTTGCCGAAATGCTCGGCGAGGATGCGAGCAAGCATCGTGTGCCAGCTGCCTGTTGCGGGGTCTTCGTCGATGCCGGAGCCGGGTGCAAAGAAGCGGGAGGTGGCGTCTATGCGGTCTTCGCCGCCGAGGGCGAAGCAGCCGAAATTTCCGCGGTCCCATCCGCCGCCGTCAGCGCCGAGAGATTTGAGGGCGCGCTGGTCGGGGCTGAGCCCACGCACGACTGCCGGCGTTTCGAAGCGCGCGGCGTAGAACATACCGCCCCATGCCTCGACCGGGCGGGCGCCGAGCGCGGCGGCGATTTCATCCGTAACCGGAACAGGCCGGATGGGGGCAGACGGGAAATCCATCTCCAGCTGCCCGCCCGGCAAGCGGCGCACGAGGAGACGACCGGACTTCACCGTGTCGAAGGCGATGGTCTCGTCCTTGAAGCCGCCATGCGCGAAAAGGACATGCGCCGAGGCGAGGGTCGCGTGGCCGCAGAGCGGCACTTCCACAGCCGGCGTGAACCAGCGCAGTTTCCAGACGCCCTCCCCTGCGGGCACAATGTAAGCGGTTTCGGCAACGTTGTTCTCTGCGGCGATAGCAAGGAGCGTTTCGTCCGGCAGGAAGGCCTCCAGCGGCATCACGCAGGCCTGGTTTCCCTCGAAGGCCTTCGAGGCGAAAGCGTCGACCTGGTAGAAGGGATAGCTGGGCATCGCGGAAACTCCGTCCTGGGGCGGCTGTAATCGCACGGGCGCGGCGCAGCGCGCAAACGAGGATTTCTGATGGGATGTTGAGGAAGGCTGCAGGCAGCCGGTGCGGCCGCAGGGGTTTGGGCCGGTGCGGCGGTTTTCTCCAGGTGTGATTGTTTCTCAACTCTCCCGCTTGCGGGAAATGGGGGCTTCAAGGGCTGGGAAGGATGGTGGCGCGTAGTTTCCCGGGGGGCGTGTATAGAACGAAGATGGACGGGACGCACCGGCGATTTAGATCCGCATCCGGAGTAACTGGCGCAGGGCTGCGCGCCGATATAGCTGAGCGTGTCGCGCCTCCGGCGGCTGACGAACTATCCAAATGATACGCTGCGCCGGTAGCGGGCGCGCAACCCGTTCTTCAGCGCAGCGAGCTGCCCGAAGATAGCCGGCCAGAGCAGCCGGCGCACGCGGGTGGGCCCCGATCCAGGACGGCGAGGCAACCAGGTCACGGGCGGGAGATGACGGCAGGCGCGGATGCAGCCCGAATCGGAAGCTCTCGGATTCTGCGGCGGGGGGGGCCGGCCGGGCGGCGCAGCAGGGATGATCCGGAGGCGGAGAGGCTTGTATTATTTGGCTTTCGGATCCCGGTCTTCGCCTTGGGCGAAACCGGGATGACGCCAAACCTTTCCCGGGAAATGAGGGCGAAGGGGCTCTGGAGGTCGGCACAGGCCCCGCCTTCCGCGGCGAAGTACGCCTGAGAGGCGATATGAGATCGGGCAAGCCTGCACAACCGTCAGGCATGGACGTGTCCGGAGAGGGATATTCAACGGCCGATGAAAGTGTGTCCCTTGCCATGCTGCGGCTGCGAGGTAATTGTTGCAACGCAGCATGAACCTTGGCCGCACTGGGAAGGCCACATCGCCCGAGGGGGGCGGTGTCCCTGGAGACGGCAGTTGAGGCGACCTCGTGCTGCGGGAGGAGTTTCCGGTCCGGCCATCATGGGCGGGCCCCTAACTCTGAAGGACTGATCCATGTTCAAATTCACCACACCGGCTGTTGCAGCCATTGTTCTCCTGTCGCCCGCCGCGCTTGCGGAAGACGGCAAGATGGTCACCCTGACGCATGATTATGACGCCGCACTGGTGTCGAGCGATGCCGGCGCGGGTGCGCTGCTGGCAGAGCTGGAGTGGGCGGCCAAGCGCGTCTGTACGTCGCGCGTTCCAGGCGCCGGCGGGCAGTATCTTGATACCGCGTGCGCCGACTCGCTGGTGCTGGCCGCCGTCAAGCAGATCCACGAAGCGCACACTGCCGCTGGCCTCGATGTCGCCCCAACGTTCGAGCGCATTGCCTTGACGCAGCTCGCCTCGGCGGACTGATCCCATCCTCCCGGAACAACGCCTGGCCACGTTTCCTCCCGGTCATTGGCGTTGGAGGGGCCATCCCCGGCCAGGGATGGCCCCTCGCTTCGGGCTGCGACTTCGGATTGATTTCAGTTGACGTTGCGTAAGATTGACGTAGCGTCAATTCCGGAGCTGCGAGTCATGTGGCCCGCGCCCATCAGGGGCTGGAGGAAACAGATGAGATTGACGTTGAACGAGGCGCCCCCTCGCCTGTCGATGGCTTTGCTGTTGGCGGCGCCGCTGGTCTATGCGCTTTTCCTGACGGCCAGCTGGCTGATCAAGGTGGAAGAAGTTGTGTTGGCGGAGCGGGAAACGCGGCCGCTGACCAGGATCACACCCACTTCGCCGGAAGTGGTCATCCGACCCGAGGACAACCTGAAGCCACAGATTCTGGCAGAGAAGCCTCCCCCGCCACCCCGGCCCGTTGTGACCACAACCGGCACTACGCCCGGGTTCATCTTTGCGCCCCCTTCCGAGGATCTTGCACCTTCGACATTCCGGCCCCTTCCGGCGTCTGTCTCCCCGGTCGCCGGGCGCAACATCCAGGTGGTGCGCGCGCCGGCGCCTTCGATGCCTGCGATCGCGGTGACGCGCGGGATATCCGGCAGCTGCGATGTTCTGTTCGATGTCGATAGGCGGGGGCGGCCGTTCAACCTGACCGCTCAGTGCACGGACGAGATCTTCCGCGCCGAGGCGATCCGCGCGGTGAGCAAGGCGGAGTTCCTGCCGAAGGTGAGCCAGAACGGCATTGCCGTGGAACAGTACGGCGCGATCTATCCGATCGCGTTCGAGGTCAGGTGAGCCCCACACACCGGGCTGGTCGTCTCCGCAAAGGCGAGGAACGGGACAAGCGCATCCGGCAGGTCGCGGCCCCCGCCTTCGCGGGGGCGAGCGGACCTAAGCGTCGGCGCTGGCTTTCGACTGGCGCTTGCGCACGTTCGGGTCGAGGTGGACCTTCCGCAGGCGGATCGACTTCGGGGTGACTTCAACGAGTTCGTCTTCCGCGATATAGGCCAGCGATTTTTCCAGCGTCATCTGCAGCGGCGTGGTGAGGCGGACGGCTTCATCTGTGCCCGAGGCGCGCATGTTGGTGAGCTTCTTGCCCTTGAGCACGTTCACTTCGAGGTCGTTGTCGCGGTTATGCTCGCCGACGATCATGCCGCCGTAAACCTTGGTACCCGGATGGATCATCATCGGGCCGCGGTCTTCGAGGTTCCAAAGCGCAAAGGCTACCGCCTCGCCCTGCTCCATAGCGATCAGCACACCGGTATGGCGGCCCTGGATTTTGCCCTTGTGGGGCGCGTATTGGTGGAAGATGCGGTTCATGATGGCGGTGCCGCGCGTGTCGGACAGGAGTTCGCCCTGATAGCCGATCAGGCCGCGCGTCGGCGCGTGGAACAGGAGGCGCGTGCGGCCAACGCCCGAGGGGCGCATGTCCAGCATCTCGGCTTTGCGCTCGGCCATTTTCTGCACGACGATACCGGAGTGTTCATCATCGACGTCGATGGTCACTTCCTCGATCGGCTCAAGCTTCTCGCCGGTGGGGCTGGTCTGCATGACGACCTGCGGGCGGGCGACGCCCAGTTCATAGCCTTCGCGGCGCATGGTTTCGATCAGCACCGCGAGCTGCAGTTCGCCGCGGCCGGAGACGGTGAAGGCCTCGGCATCGGTGGCACGCTCGACTTTCAGTGCGACGTTGCCTTCGGCCTCTTTCTCAAGGCGGGCCCAGATCATCCGGCTCGTGACTTTGGTGCCTTCGGTGCCGGCGAGCGGCGAGTCGTTGACGCGGAAGGTCATCGAGATGGTCGGCGGGTCGATCGGGCGCGCTTCAAGCGGCACGGTGACCGACAGATCGCAGAATGTATCGGCAACGTTCGCCTTGGTCATGCCGGCAATGGAGACGATGTCGCCCGCCTGGCCTTCATCGACCGGCACGCGCTCAAGGCCGCGGAAGGCGAGGACTTTCGAGACCCGTCCCTGCTCCACCAGCGTGCCATCGCGCGAGAGGACCTTGATAGACTGGTTCGGCTTCACGGTGCCGGAGAGGATCCGGCCGGTAAGAATGCGGCCGAGGAAGGGATCGGCGGAGATCGTGGTGGCGAGGAAGCGGAACGGGCCTTCCTCGACGCGGGGGACCGGGACGTGGTCGACGACAAGCTGGAACAGTTCGTCCATGTTGGCAGTCGGTGTTTCATACTGTTTCGACATCCAGCCATTCTTGGCCGAGCCATAGAGGATCGGGAAATCAAGCTGCTCATCGGTGGCGTCGAGGTTGGCGAAGAGGTCGAAACACTCGTTCACCACTTCGTCCGGTCGGCGCTCCGGCTTGTCGATCTTGTTGACGGCGACGATGGGCTTCAGGCCCACTTTCAGCGCTTTGGAGACCACGAACTTGGTCTGCGGCATCGGGCCTTCCGAGGAGTCGACCAGAACGATGGCGCCGTCCACCATGTCAAGGATACGCTCCACCTCGCCGCCGAAGTCGGCGTGGCCGGGGGTGTCGACGATGTTGATGCGGTAGCCGTTCCATTCGACCGAGGTGGTCTTGGCGAGGATCGTGATGCCGCGCTCGCGCTCAAGATCGTTGGAGTCCATCATCCGCTCGGCGGTCTTCTCGTTCAGGCGGAAGGTGCCGGACTGTTTGAGCAGTTCGTCAACCAGCGTGGTCTTGCCGTGGTCAACGTGGGCGATGATGGCGATGTTGCGCATCTTTTCGATCGGGGTCGTCATAGGGCGGGCTTTCCGGCGGGCGGCGTTCGGGAGGGGAACGGCTAGTTTTCGGGTGGATTTGGGCGCCCCGTAGCAGAGACGAAGCCGTTTGACCATGCCGGCGGGGCAGGCTTCTTCGCAGGTGCGATGCGCTTGACGCGGGCGCCCGGCGCGGCCAGCAAGGAGGGGCATGCAACCGCCCTATGTCACCGCCTCCCAGATTGCCGGTATCTCCGGGCTTTCCCATGGTTTCTTCGGCCGCCGGGGCGGAGTATCCGCGGGCGATTACACGAGCCTCAATGCCGGCGAGGGATCGGCCGATTCGCCGCGCCATATCGCTGAAAACCGGGCGCGAATCTCCGGGGCGATCGGATCGCGCTGGCTGCTCTCCTGCTACCAGGTGCATTCGCCGGACGTGGTGCGGGTGACCGGACCGTGGACGGAGCGGCCGCCAGCGGACGCAATGGTGACGGACAGGCCTGGCCTCGGACTCTGCGTCCTTTCGGCGGACTGTACTCCGGTTCTCTTTGCGGACCCAGACAAGGGCATCATCGGCGCGGCCCATGCCGGCTGGAAAGGCGCCCTCGCCGGCGTGCTGCTTCGCACGGTGGAGGCGATGGAAGCGCTGGGCGCGGACCGGGCGCGCATCCGCGCCGCCATCGGGCCGACGATCCAGCAGGCGAGCTATGAAGTGGGCCCTGAATTCCGCGGAAGTTTCCTGGCCAGGGATGCGTCCAGTGAGGACCTGTTCATCCCCGGCCAGGCTGACCGCTGGCAATTCGACCTGCCCGGCTTCTGCGCGCGCCAGCTCACAGGCGCGGGGCTCAGCGAGGTGGGCAATCTTGGCCACGATACCTGCGCGATGGAGGACATCTATTTCTCCAACCGCCGCCGGAACCTGCGCGGTGAGGCAGATTATGGCCGGAATGCCTCAGTAATCGCGATTTCTGGGTAAGCAGGCCCGAATCCGGTTTTACGTGGCTTGCGACTCGCAGGCGCCTGTTACAAAAGCGTCGCGAGCCGGGCAGCAGAGGGTCGACGCGACATGAAACTTATTTCCTGCAACGCCAACCGGCCCCTTTCCGAAGCGATCGCCGACTATCTCGACATGCGGCTGACGCGCTCGGAGGTAAAAACATTCGCAGACCAGGAAATCTTCGTGCGCATCGACGAGAACGTGCGCGGCGAGGATGTATTCGTCATCCAGTCGACCTCCTACCCTGCCAATGACAACTTGATGCAGCTCTTGATCATGATGGACGCGTTGCGGCGCGCTTCGGCCCGGCGCATCACGGCGGTGATCCCCTATTTCGGCTATGCGCGGCAGGACCGGAAAACCGATGGCCGCACACCGATCTCGGCAAAACTGGTGGCCAACCTGATCTCGTCCGCCGGCGCCGACCGCGTGCTGACCGTGGACCTGCATGCCGGGCAGATCCAGGGCTTCTTCGACATTCCGACCGACAACCTTTTTGGCGGGCCGGTGATGATCGACGACATCAAGGAACGCTTCGGCAAAGACAAGATCGTGATGGTCTCGCCCGACGTGGGCGGCGTGGTGCGCGCCCGCGCGCTGGCCAACAAGCTGAACGCAGACCTCGCCATCGTCGACAAGCGCCGGCCGGAAGCGGGCAAGTCGGAAGTGATGAACATCATCGGCGAAGTAAAGGGTGCGCGCTGCATCATGCTCGACGATATCTGCGATAGCGGCGGCACGCTGGCGAACGCCGCCGCGGCGCTGAAGGAACAGGGCGCGGTGTCGGTGTCGGCCTATGTCACGCACGGCGTGCTGTCTGGCAATGCCGTGCAGCGAATCGAGAAATCGGTTCTGGACGAACTCGTGATGACTGACACGATCCAGCCTTCGGCGGATGCGTTGAAATCGAAGAAAATTCGAGTACTGCCGATGGCGCCGCTGCTGGGCGAAGCGATCCGGCGGATTGCTAATGAAGAGAGCGTGTCGAAACTGTTCGACCGCTAGACGCCCCTGCCTCACGCACATGAATAGACCCGCGAGGCGCGCCTCGCGGGTCGCTTGTTTGCGATTTCCTTACTCGGCGCAGTAAAGCAGCGGAAAGACGATGCCCTTCGCCTCGACCGCTGCGCCGCCTTCAGTACGCATCGGCTCGAACGTCGCGGAAGGCAGCTCGGCAGCGGAGGATTCGAAGCGCGGATCGGTGCAGCGGGCCACCTTGTTCTGCGGGATACCGTCCGCATCCAGATCGAATGTCACTTCGCAGGCCGCCGAGACGCGCGCGGAAGCGGCTTCCGGCGGATAGACGGGCTTCGGATAGGTGACGGATTTCGGCAGCCAGTCTGCCTGCGCCACGCCGGCGGCGGCATTCGCCGTGCGGGCCGCTTCCACCCGATCACCCCAGCCGTCGGGCGGCGCCGCCGCCTTCAGCGTTTCAGCTAGCTTGCCGCAGTCATCGAACGCGCCGCGAGGCGCGGGCGCCATGGACGCTGCGGTCGCGGCGGCGCCACCGGCCGAGGGCAGGTCCTGCGCGAGCGGGGCGAGCGCCTTGGCACTTGCCGAGACGGTAAGATCCTTGGCCAGCACAAGGCCTTCCACCGACTGGGGATCAACCTGCTCACCTCCGCGCCAGACTTCGAGATGAAGATGCGGGCCGGTGGCCTGGCCGGACTGGCCGAGCGTACCGATCACTGTGCCCGGCTCGACCGTGTCACCGGCTTTCACCTTGATCGTGTCGAGCTGGCCGAAGCGCAGGGCGGTGGTGCCGGCGGAGACTTCGACGAGATTGCCGTAGCCTTCCAGGAACTCGGCACGGGTTACCTTGCCGTCAATGGGCGAATGCACGGCGGCGCCAAGCTTGTCAGCGAGGTCGGTTCCGCTGTGCAGTTTCTGTTCACCGGTGATAGGGTGCTTGCGCAGGCCAAAGGGGCTGGTGAGCCTCGCCTTGTCGAGCACAGGATGGGCGTAGGCAATGTTTGTCGCTGCGGCAGCGGTTGCCGGGCCGCGAATGAGCACGCCCTGCGCGACGGCGAGCGGCGCGGCGCAGGCGAGGATGGCCAGTGCAGCGAGGCCGCGGCGGCGCGGACGCGTATCGTCCGTGAGCAGAAGATTGACGCGCATCTTGAGCGTTCCGTCCTTCTTCAGCACCATGGCCGCGACGGGCAGCGAGGTGACAGGGCGGGCAAACCGAGCGGCGCGGGTGATCGCGCGGGCATAGGCGATGCGGTCGCCGGTGAGTTCGGCAGCGGCCTCGTCAACGACCGCTTCACGCCAGTAGTCGAGCTCCGACCGGATGGCCCAGGCAAAAGGCGAGAACCAGAAGACATCTGCCACGACACGTTCCAGCGGGCGCATCAAGAGATCGCCGCGCTTCAGGTGGACCAGCTCGTGGACGATGATCTCCGCGTCCCCTTCCCGGCCCGCGAGCGCGGCCGGCAGGAAAACGGCGGGGCGCACGAGGCCCGCGAGAAAGGGCGCGCCCTGCGGGATGATGCGCACCTGCGGCATGCGGGCGAGCCCCATCGCCTCTGTCCAGTGGCGCAAGGGGCGGTTGACGGGATAGGACCGCCCCTTGAGGACCTGCAGACGTACCTGGCTGACGAGCCAGAGACCAAGGCGCACTGCCCATCCGGCCACGAGCGCGGCGAGGACCAGTGTACCGGCTTGCGGCAGGGCGAAGGCCGTGCCTGCCATGGCCACTTCATCCGCACCCGGAGCGACCTGGAACGGCTCGTAGATCGGAAGGTCCGCGATCGGGGCGGCCGCGGGCGCTGGCAAGGCCGGCACGACGAGGGACAGGAGGAAGGGCAGTGGCACCAACAGCGCGGCGCCGCGCCAGATGGATTGCGCGGCGCGCGGGCGGCTGCGACGGGCGGCGAAGCGTGCTCCGGCCCAGACCAGGCCGCTCCAGCCGAGTGCGAGCAGGACAAGAACCAGCGGGCTCATGCCTTGCCTCCCTTGCGGTCTTCTGCGGCGTTGATGATGGCGTCGAGCTCGTCGAGTTCGGCGTCTGAGAGGTGCGGGCTTTCCGCAAAGAGCGCGGCGGGAAGCGGGCCGTCCATGTCGAGGATCTGGCGCGTGAGATGGCGCACGAGGCCGCCGAGCGTGGCGGTGCGATCGATCGCGGCGGTGTAGACGGCGAGGCCATGCACCTCCTGCCGGGCTACCCATCCTTTCTCCTCCATGCGGGCGATGAAGGTGCGCGTGGTGGAGGCCTTCCACCCCTGGCCCGGGCCGACGGCGTCATGCACTTCGCGGGCACTCTGCGGGCCTCTGGCCCACAGGTGTTTCAGGATGGCAAGCTCTGTGAAACTTGGCTGGGACATGGGCGCCTCGCAATCAGCAACACCGATACGTTACATTTGTAGCGCATCGGCGTCAACTGACGCGGATAGGTTGCTCCGGAAGTGAGCTTGGCCTGTTCGCCGGCTTGGGTTGGCCTGTGAGGCGATGCGATCAGGCCGGATTCTTCAGGTAGGTGATGAGGTCGGCGCGGTCCTGCGGGTTACGCAGGCCCGGGAAAGCCATGATCGTACCCGGGATGTATTCTGTGGGCTTCTCAAGATAGGTAAAGAGGTTTTCTTCGGTCCAGATCACGTTCGAGTTCTGGTTGGCGTCCGAATACTTGAAGTCCGGGATCGTACCCGACTCGCGGCCGACGATGCCGTAGAGCGACGGACCCACATTGTGGCGGCCTTCCTGCACGGTGTGGCAGGCCATGCACTGAGCGAAGACGCGTTTGCCCTTGGCGGCGTCGCCGGTGTAGGACGTAAAGTCCGTCCCGCCGGCCGCAGGGGCGGCTGCTTCGGTCGGTGCCGGCGACTCGGCGGGAGCCGCTTCCACCGGCGCGGCATCTTCGACGGGTGCAGGTTCAGCTGCCGGCACGGCTGCGGGGGCAGGCGCGGAAGACTCGCCCGAACCGCCACAGGCTGCGAGCGTGAACGCGAAGGCAGATGCCATCGCCAGGGTCAGACGCTTGGTGTCAAATCGCATTTGTTTCCTCCAAAGAATACTGGGCGCGGGATGGTATTGTGCCGGAAACCCGCGCCAAGGTTTCATTCGGCGTGTTTTTGAACAATCAGGGTCCGCTCGCGCCATTCGGCGAGTTCGGCCGGATGGGCCTCAACATAGTGACGCAGCCAGGCGGCATATTGTTCCGGCGCGCCAGCGATATCTTTTGCCAGCGCCTCCAGTGAAACCCAGCGCACAGCCTGCACCTCGTCCGGGTTCAGGACCGGCGCCGAGGATGTGCGGCCGAAATAGAGGTGGGGAATTTCGTTCTCGATCATGTCATTGTCGAGATAGGCGACGTAGCGGCTTTTGAACCCGAAGGTCAGCTTCAGGCGCAGGCCGACCTCTTCTTCCAGGCGGCGCACCGCCGCCGCGCCGGTCGGCTCGCCGGGTCTCGGATGGCCGCAGCAGGCATTCGCCCACTTGCCGGCCGAGTGGTACTTGCCCGCGGCCCTCTGCTGGATCAGGCAGTCGCCGTCGGCATTGAACACGAAAATGGAGAATGCGCGGTGCAGCAGTCCATCCTGATGGATGCGCCACTTGTCGCCGTTTCTGAGCGCCTCGTCGGCCTCGTCCACAAGGATCACCTGCTCGAACTCGTCGCTCACGCGCCTGCTCCTTCTGGGGCAAAGCTAGTGCCAGCCCGGATGAAGGTCAAACCGCGTCCGGTTCGGGGGGCAGACCTACTCGACTGTCCATCCGCGCGGGGTACGGCGGGCCTGCAGCGTGACGGGGGCATCCTTCACCCGCACCGGCACCGGTTGCCGCACTGCAGCGTAGCGCAGCACGAGCGCAGCGCCCGCCAGCATCAGGCCGGCAAGGGCAGTCGTCATGGCCACGAGGCTGGCGACAAAGATCAGCATCGCGCCAATCAGCACCTGCGCCGCAAATGCGAGGCCAGCGCGAAGCGAGGCCAGGTAGTCGGGGGTGCGGTTGGGGGGAAGTGTCTGGTCCATTGAGCCTCACGATCAAGGATCAAGATGGCGGCATGAAGGCAGCGCGTCAACGCACTCGTGTGCGACCAGAGTGTGCAATTTTGCCCTGCGCGAGGGTTAATCAGTCCTGACGGACCAGCAGGCCGCGTTCCGCACGGATGCGCGCGTAGGCCGCCGTTATGGCTGCGGCTTTGGCGTGGGCGGCGTCCTCGAACTCGCGCGGAGCGCCCATCTGGACGATACGGTCCGGGTGATGGTCCGCCATCAGACGGCGGTAGGCAGAGCGGATGTCCATGAAAGCCGCATCATGGGCAACGCCCAGGATATGATAGGGGTCATCCCGCTCGGCGCCCAGATGCGTGGCGCGGATCCTGCGGAAAGTGGCGCGGTCGAAACCGAAGGCATCCGAGACGTTCTGCAGGTAGGTCAGTTCCGCCTCGGTCACCACGCCGTCAGCGCCGGCGATCTGGAACAGGCCGTCCAGCACGCCTTCCAGAAGGCAGGGCCGGTCGCCGTAGCGCTTGCCGATCCGGCGTGCGTAGGCCTCGTAGCCCCGCACCGTCTGGCGCGCGAGCGTAAAGACACGGCGCACATTGTCGGCTTCCTCCGGCGGCGCACGGAACACCCGGGAGAAGGCCATGATCTCGCTATCGGAGACCAGACCGTCCGCAGCGGCCATCTTGGCGCCCAGCCCGACGACCGCGGCGGTGAAGCCCACATCGTTGGGATCCGGCGCGCAGCCGTCTGCCCCGGCGCTGTCGAGTTCGGGTTCGGGTCCGGTGTCGAAAAGGCGCCGGCCACTGTTGAGAAGGGTCGTCCAGAGGCTCATGGTCGAAATACCTATAGCAGGTTGCAGCCCCGCTTGGACAGCACCCGCCCATCAAAGACGTGTGAAGCCGCCTCCCGGGCCGGCGCGGCTCGATTAAACCTCAGCCATGCAGGCAGAGCGGTGTGAGCCGGATCAGCCGCCGCGCGCCGCAATCATGGCCTTCAGCGACTGGATCTCGGCCCGCATCTCCCGCAGCATCTGCATCATCTCGCTGCGGTCCGTCTCAGCCTCCACAAGGTCTTCCTCTACCTGACCGAGCGTTTCCTCGATCGACTCGTCACGTGCCCGGATTTCCTCGATCGCGCCGGTCACGTCCGCCGAGGCGTGTCCCTCCATCGCCGCCTCAAGGCTCTCGATCTGCTCGCCGATGGCCGCCTTCTGCTCTTCGGTCAGCGCCTCAACGATCAGCGCGATGAACAGGTTCAGGATCGCGAAGCTGCCGACAAAGATGAAGATCAGGAAGAAGACCCACGCATACGGATGACCGTCATCCGTGACCGTGTCGAGCAGGTCCGACCAGCCGTCCATCGTCATCAGCTGGAACAGTGTCATGGCGGAATCGGGCAGGGTGCCGAACATCTCGCGCACGTCGGCATTGGCTGTGTTGCCGTACATGTTGGTCGCCATCACGGCGCCGACATAGATGACGAGGATGATCACAGCGAGGATCGCGCCCATGCCGGGGATCGACTTCAGGAGCGCCTCGGTGATGCGCTTCATCATTGGCACGAAGCGCAGGAGCCGCAGCACGCGCAACACCCGCAGCGCCCGCAGCACGGTGAACACCGAAGCGCCGGGAATCAGCGAGAGCGCGACCACGACGAAGTCGAACACGTTCCAGCCGACCCGGAAGAACTGCCACCGGTACACCCAGAGCTTGGCCGCAATCTCGGCGACGAAGACGGCCGTGACCGCGCCGTCCAGAAACTCGAGGATCGCAACGGCAGCGCCCGGCAGCGAATCCCTGTAGGTCAGCACGCCCAGCGTCAGGGCATTGAAGATGATCAGCGAGGTGATCGTCGTACGAATCGACGGGCGTTCGAGGAAGGCCTCGATCGCGGAGTTGCTTGTCTCGTAGTCGAGTGTTGCGCGCGCCATTCTGGCTGTCCCCCTGTCTACGCTGCACGTCTGCCGGAGGGGTGTTTGCCCTGAGCCGGCGCGCCTGCCAACCTTGCAATCAGCAGCCGGTCATTCCGCCGAGGTGGTCGTGTCGGAAACGATCAGCCATTCGCCGTCCTGCTTGCGCAGCACCAGCGTGTAGAGACCGGACAATTCCTCGTCCGCGAGTTTCACATGCCAGCTGCCATGCGCGATGGCGGCGTCGGGCGACAGGATGTCGATCTCGTAGTCGGTGGTTGTCAGCTCGCCCATCCCTTCCCGGCCGGGATAGCGCACCTTGTAGCGCGCGAGCGTCGCGTCATAGCCCCGCACGACCGTGCCGCCGGACGCAAAGCGCAGGTCATCCGACGGCCAGTAGCCTTGCATGAAGCCTTCAATGTCGCCCTCGTTCCATGCGGCGTCCTGGGCTTTAAGCAGCGCGGTGATGGTGGCGGCCTCGGCGGCCTTCGCTTCGGGCGTCAACGCGGCTGGCGCGGTGGCGCAGGCGCACAGCAACAGGAAGGCAGCGCCGGTGAAAGCGGAACGGATCATGCGCAATCTCCCCTGGAATGATGAGGCTCAGCAGACGGCGAGTCAGCCCGGCGTGCAAGCCGTTCAGTAGGTCGGCTTGGGCTCCGTGCCGGACGTCTCACGCGCCGGATCCGCGGCCACCGGTTCGGGCTCGGCGGCCGCATAGACGGGTGCCGGCGAAGGCGCAGGGGCCAGCGCGGGCGCAGGTTCCGGCGCAACAACCTCGTCCACCACCTCTTCGGTCTCGTACGTCTGCTCCGGCTCAGCCACCGGCTTCTTGCGGAAGCCGAACAGGCCGCGCGGCTTGTCCTCGCCTGCGGCGTTGCCGGCCTCGTCTTCCTCGAGCGCTTTCTCGGCACGGCGAGCCTCGCGCTCACGCCGGTCGGCGTGACGGTCATAGCTCATGTTGTAGTATTCCCACGCGGTGTGGGTCAGCGGTTTTGGCGTCAGCTCGAGGCCGTACATCCGCAGGCGTTCCACTACCTCATCGCGCAGGTGCATGCCAGGGAATGCGTCCGCCTTGAACCCGTGCGACTTCATCCAGTCGCGCACGTCCCAGCTGCGCACGCGGCCGATCTCGGCCGGCAGGGCGCCGTGGTGGACTTCCCAGAAATAGAGCGCGGCGATGCCGTTGATGGCCGCGTCCATCGCATCATCGAGCACCGCGCCCGGCGCATTGCCCTGCGCGAGCTGCGCGCGCAGCGACAGCTTGCGGGCTTCGAGCTCCTGGTAGGTCACGCCGATCACGGCGATCCCGTGCCGGTTGGCATTGATCAGCGCGCGGTTGACGCCGTCGAGCTGGGGATGGCGGATCGGCAGCAGTACATCCGGGCCGACTGCCGGATTGGCTGCGACCTGCGACAGCTCGCTGGTCATGCGCTGCAGGTTGATCCGCATTTCATGGCTGATGCCTTCAAGCGCTGATTGCCGCCCGGCGCGCGTATCCTCGCGCATGCGCCAGAGGTGCCAGGCGACCAGCGTCATCAACGCGGTCAGCAGGCCCAGACCGGCGGTCAGGAAGGTGTAAAACTGCGCTTCGCTCATTCTGAGATCCCCCCGAGGCACTGCCGAAGCAAGCAAGGTACGCGCCAGTTCAGGGGCGCAGCGGCAGTCTTAGCTGCCGAGCACGCGACCTGCAATGACCCGCAATCTATCAAGAAGTTCAGGATCGCGGGCTTCGGGCGCTGTAATCAGTGCAAAATCCAGACAAGAATCAATACCTTGGGGCGAGGGGGTGCGGACGGACCCGTTCAGTGCCTCGGCCAGCCGGACAATCGCGTGGCGGGCGAGTGCACTGTTCCGGTGCATGACTTCGAGCACGTTTGTCACCGTCACGGCCTCGGTTTCGGCGCGCCAGCAGTCATAGTCGGTGACCATGGCGAGCGTCGCATAAGGCAGCTCCGCCTCGCGGGCGAGCTTTGCTTCCGGCATGTTGGTCATGCCGATCACGTCGCAGCCCCAGCTGCGGTAGAGTTTAGATTCCGCCAGCGAGGAGAATTGCGGGCCTTCCATCGCGAGGTACGTCCCGCCCCGGTGGACTTTGCCGCCGACAGCCGCCACCGCGTCGGCCGCCAGGCCCGACAGGCGGGCGCAGACCGGCTGGGCCATCGAGACATGCGCCACCATGCCGGGGCCGAAGAAGGTTTTCTCGCGCGCAAAGGTGCGGTCGATGAACTGGTCGACGGCGACGAAATCGCCGGGCGCATATTGTTCCTGCAGCGAGCCGCAGGCGGAGACCGACAGGATATCGGTGCAGCCCGCCGCCTTCAGCGCCGCGATGTTGGCGCGGTAGGGCACGTGCGTCGGCGTCAGCCAGTGACCCTTTCCGTGGCGGGGCAGGAAGACGAGGTCCACCTTGCCGATCCGTCCGCGCACCAGTGTGTCCGACGGCGCGCCCCAGGCGGTCTCGATGCGCTCCTCGCGTCGGTCCTCGAGCCCGTCGATGGCATACAGTCCCGAGCCGCCAATGATGCCGAGAGTCCAGGTGCTCATGGGGTCAGTCCTTGAAAATCTTGCGCATGCCGAACGGCGGCGGGGAGAGCGGGTTGACGGTGGTCAGCTCCACATCATTGGCGGGCTGGTAGCCGAGGCCGGCATAGAAATCGATGAGGCGGGGCTGGTCGGCGCGGATCGCGAGTTGCGCGCCCGCCATCCCCGCCTCGCGCCCCGCCGCTTCAAGGGCGTCGAGGATCACGGCGCCGAGCCCCTGCCTCTGGAACGCCTGCTGTACGCCGATGCGTTTGACTTCCATCCATGTGCCCTGCCCGCCCGGTCCAGGCACCGCAACCCATCGTCCGGAGCCGATGGTCTCGCCGCCATGCATCAGGATCGCGCCGCCGCCCCGGGCAATCTGCGCTGCGACCGTCTCCGGTGTCTCGCGGAATACGGTAGACTCCTGCGAAACCCGGCCGGTCCAGATGCGGCGCGTCAGGGCCTCAATGAGAAAACCATCCGCCGGGGTCGCCCGGCGGATGGTTGTTTCAGTCTTCAGGCTGTCAGCCAGAGCCTAGTGCTCCACTTTCCGCCAGATGCGCTTGTAGGAGAACCACAGCAGGATCGTCAGGATGCCGAGATATACCATCGTGGCGAGGCCGACTTCCTTGCGGGCCTGCAGTTTCGGATCGCCGGCCCAGGCCAGGAACTGCGCGACGTCTATGGCCATCTGGTCGACGGTCGCCTCGGTCCCGTCGGTATACTCGACGCGGCCATCGGTCAGCTGCGGGCCCATGGCGAGGAAACCACCGGGAGGGGCGTGACGCGGATCACCCAGATAGTTCGGCTTGGTGTCGCCGGCCATGTAGGGGTTGTAGTACTGGCCGGCCGGCTGGATCAGGTAGGCCGGGCCGTGATGCGGCTTGTATTCGCCGAGTTTCTCGAACTTCGCCATGTCGATGACGGTCGTGTAGACGGTCTCGCCATTCTCTTCCGTGATCCGGTCCTCGTACATCGAGAAGTCCGGATAGCCGGTGAGCAGGCTGTAGATATACGAGGCGCCGCCGACACGGGCCTTGGTGATCACCGACAGGTCAGGCGGCAGGGCGCCGCCATTGGCCGCGCGGGCAGCGGCATCGTTTGGGAACGGCGAGCGGAACCGGTCAGCCGGGGTGGCCGGACGCAGTTCATACTCACCGGCATCGTTCGGGGTCGGGCTGACGATCTCGTTCTCGGCCGCAAGAGCCTTCACGTACGGGTTGTCGTTCGGGTTCGGGAACTCCGGATCGTAGAACGGCCCCCCTTCTTCACCGAGGTTGCGGTAGCTGAGCAGCTTCATCGCGTGACAGCTTGAGCAGACTTGCTTGTAGACTTGGTAGCCGCGCTGGACGGAGGCCTTGTCATACTGGCCGGTGGCGCCTTCGAAGGGCCAGCCGCCCTCAGGGGCGTGGGCCTGCTTAGAGCCGCCAGCAGCATGGGCGAGCCCTGCGAAGGCCAGGCCGGCAAGACCGGCTGCGAGGATGCGGAAGGTTTTCATCGTCTCTCTCCTCACCTGGCTCATTCAGCCGGAATGGCAGTGCCGGACTTCGGCTTGTGGGCCTTCAGTACGGATTTGTGGATCGACTCGGGCAGCGGCTTGGTTTTCTCGCCAAGGCCGATGAAGAACAGCATGGCGAAGTAGCCGAAGTACATGACCGTCAGGATCAGCGACAGGTGCCGGAACGCGAAGGTCGGCGCCGGAACCGCTGTGATGCTCGCGCCTGCCGAAGCGGGCAGGGTCGCCATGAAGGCCTTGGCCGCCTCAAAGGCTTCGTCGCCACCCTTGTAGGTAGATGAGGCAACGGCGCCGGCCGCGTCGGTGTAGCTGACCACGAGGCTCGCCTCGCCCTGCAGCGCCGGGATCACCGCGGCATCCGGATTGGCGGCGCCGCACCAGCCCAGAAGGAGGCAGACGACCACAAAACCCAGGAAGAACTGACGGGCGACCGGGCGGTAGCGCATCGACTTGACCTTGGATGTATCCAGCCAGGGCAGAACGAACAGCACGGCAATGGCGGCGAACATGAAGATCACGCCGAGCAGTTTGGCATCGATCGGACCGAGGTCGAACGTGATGGCGCGCAGGATCGCGTAGAATGGCAGCAGATACCATTCCGGCACGATGTGCGACGGCGTCACGAGCGGGTTGGCTTCGACATAGTTGTCGGCATGGCCCAGCACATTCGGCGCATAGAAGACAAAGAAGGCGAACATGATCAGGAAGACCGCGATCGCGAAGCCGTCCTTGACCGTGTAGTACGGGTGGAAGGGCACGGTGTCCTTCTCGACATCCTGAACTTCCACGCCGGTCGGGTTGTTGTTACCCGGCACGTGCAGCGCCCAGATGTGGAGGATAACCACGGCGGCGATCATGAACGGCAAGAGGTAGTGCAGCGAGAAGAAGCGCTGGAGCGTCTGGTTGCCGATCGACGGGCCACCGAGGAGCCAGGTCTGCAGGCTTTCGCCGACGAGCGGGATGGCGCCGAACAGCGAGGTGATCACGTTGGCGCCGTGATAGGACATCTGGCCCCAGGGCAGCATGTAGCCGAGGAAGGCGGTCGCCATCATCAGCAGGTAAATCACGCAGCCGAGGATCCAGAGCACTTCGCGCGGAGCCTTGTATGACC
The DNA here is from genome assembly GCF_022844445.1 of Hyphomonas sp. Taxonomy (GTDB): domain Bacteria; phylum Pseudomonadota; class Alphaproteobacteria; order Caulobacterales; family Hyphomonadaceae; genus Hyphomonas. Next base: position 373 of record NZ_JALHLS010000009.1, on the reverse strand, counting down.
CGTAATAGAGGCCTCTGAACATGTGGATGTAGACGGCGAGGAAGAACATCGAGGCGCCGTTGGAATGGATATAGCGCAGGAGCCAGCCGAACGGCACGTCGCGCATGATGCGCTCGACCGAGGCGAAGGCGCCGTCGACGCTGGCCTCATAGTGCATCGCGAGGATGATGCCGGTGATGATCTGGATCGCCAGGCAGACCGCAAGGATGCCGCCGAAGACGTACCAGTAGTTCAGGTTCTTCGGCGTCGGAAAATTGATCGCCGTGTCATTGGCAAACCGGATGATCGGCAGGCGCTTGTCGAGCCAGCGCTCGAAGGCCGAGTTCGGTGTGTAGGAGGATTCATGTCCGCTCATCTAAAGGTGTCCTTCTCA
>NZ_JALHLS010000008.1 GCF_022844445.1 Hyphomonas sp. | reverse complement strand
CATTATCATCCCTGACGAAAGAATTTTACAACCCTAAGGCCTTCATCATTCACGCGGCATGGCTGCATCAGGCTTTCGCCCATTGTGCAAGATTCCCCACTGCTGCCTCCCGTAGGAGTCTGGGCCGTGTCTCAGTCCCAGTGTGGCTGATCATCCTCTCAGACCAGCTATGGATCGTCGCCTTTGTGAGCCATTACCTCACCAACTAGCTAATCCAACGCGGGCCGATCTTTCACCGATAAATCTTTCCCCCTAAGGGCGTATACGGTATTACCACCAGTTTCCCGGAGCTATTCCGTAGTGAAAGGTACGTTCCCACGCGTTACTCACCCGTCTGCCACTATATCGTTCGACTTGCATGTGTTAGGCCTGCCGCCAGCGTTCGTTCTGAGCCAGAATCAAACTCTCAAGTTGAGTGTTGATCTGACGATCCGTCCATTGGAATATGGACGGCTACTATTGCTGTTAAGCATAAGTATTGCGTTCTTTGACGAGAAACCCTTTTAGCAAAGACCAGGTCGAAACCTGATCGATGGAAAAAAGAATTCTCTCAAGAAACACATTCGTCGTGATCGTATTGGACATCTCGCGATGTCCGCAAGCCGTCACGCCGCCTGCGTTTCTCTTCCTATCTCTTACGATGTCAAACAGCTGGAAACGTGAGCTTCCGAAGGTCGTTGCCGAGGCCCTTGGGTCCCGGCGAAGTGGCGGCTTATACAGCCGGTCTTTTTCTCGTCAACACCCTTTTTTCGCTCTTCTGCAGTTCAGTGGATTAACCACCTCAGCTGCCAAATTCAGAGCGAACAGAACTCTCCGACCGATTATCTCGGCCCAAAAATTCAGGCGTTCAGAGGAACCGCACATATAGCCGCTGTTCGGGGGAAAGGGCAAGCCCTTTTCTTCGAAGAGGCGACCATCTGGGGGTCATCACGTCGCCCGCCCGAAGGCCGGTTCAGCGAAGAGCGCGAGATAGCCCCCTCACCCCGGAGCCGCAAGCCCTTATTCTGTGAATTACACAGCTTCGGTGCGTTTTTTGTGTCCCGGAGCTCAGAACTGCGCGGAAAGATACGACTTCATGGCCTTCGCTTCGGCTTCCGTCTCCGCGATCTTCCATTTTACGAGATCGCCGATCGAAACCACCCCGGTTAGCCGGTCGTTGTGGACGACTGGCAGGTGGCGGATGCGCCGGTCGGTCATGGTCTGCATGGCCTCATCTATGGCGGTCGAGGCGTGCACTGTGACGACGGCGCGGGTCATGGCGCTGCCCACGGTCATTTCCAACGCTGAGGCCCCGTGACGGGCCACCTGGCGCACGATATCGCGCTCTGACAGCACGCCGACGATCCGGTCATCTTCGTCCAGCGCCACAACGGCGCCGATTTTGCGCTCATCCATGAGGATCGCCGCGTCCTTGAGTGTAATGCCGGCTCGCAACGTGATCACTTCGCGGCCCTTGTCGTTCAGGATCTGCTCAACAATCATCACCCGGGCCTCCCGTCCCGCCGGCGCGATTGCTCTCAAAGTGGCGTGCGCCTGCGGCAGGATAACACACCCCTGCCCCCGAATCGACGGGCTTGTTGGCCCGTCAGGCCCCGCGGGACTGGATCTGCCACAGAACGCCGCGCATGAAGAGCGCCCCGGCTACATAGCCGCCGACATGGGCCTGCCAGGCAATTCCCGCCCCCAGAAGGCTCGGCCCGATCATCGCGAACACGGCGTTGGCCACCACAAACAGCGCACTGGTCACAAGGAATCGCTGACTGAGCAACCAGCGGCCCGGACCTTCGCGCACCAGCAGAACCGCGGCCAGGAGACCGCTGATTCCGCCTGACGCGCCGACCGCAGCGCCGCCATCGGGATAGTTGCCGGCAAGATAGACGGCACTGGCGATCACCTGGCTGGATACGAAAAGCCCGAGCAGCAAGGCCGACGCCGCAGGCTCGCCTGCCGGCCAGACGCGCCGGAACAGCTCCAGCAACGGCTTCGCCAACGCCACAAGGAAGGCCGCATTCAGGATCACGTGCATCCAGTCCGAATGAATGAACCCGCTCGCAATCATCGGGACAAAGGCCGCCAGCGCGTTGGCATATGGCGGCATGCCGTGCATCGACGCCAGATCCGGCGACATCCAGAAGCGCTCCGGCACCAGGGCGCCATGGAAGAAGATCGCGTTCTGGAACGAATCGGGCAGGAGGATCCGGATCAGGTGCGCTGCCACCATGAGGATCGCGAAGATCGCCACCGGCCAGGGAGCGTTGATGATCGGCGGCTGTCGGTCAGGGGGCGTCATAGAGGCTCCGGTAGCAGCGCCTCGGGCGCCCTCGAGGCTTCTATATAGGAGGAGAGGTGCCTTCGCGTATCCCTTGCCCGCCTGCGGCGCTGCGCTAGCTTTCCCGCCATGCTGATCCGGATCTTCCTGGCGCTGATGGCGCTCATGTTCGCGGCCTTCGGGCTTTATTCTCTTCTGAACCCCATCCAGATGGCCTCAGGGCTTGGCGTTGAGGTGGGCGGCCCCAACGGCGCCTACGAGTTGCGCGGCATCTATGGCGGGGTCAGCCTCGCAGCCGGCCTCCTGTGCGGCGCGGGTGCGGCCCGGCCCGCCCTGCGCCAACCAGCGCTCTGGTTTCTGGTCGTCTACATGGGCGGCTATGTCTTTGCCCGCGCAGCGGCACTGACCTTGGGGCCGCCGCCCACGCCGGATTTCGCGGCCTTCATCGCGTTCGAAGCTGTAAGCCTATTGCTCGCCGCCGCCGCCCTTCGCGCCACCTGCCGGGCCTGAAAAGAAAGAAGCCCCGCCGTTACCGGCGGGGCTTCCTCGATCTGAAGTCTTCGCCGCCTTAGAAGGACTTGCGAAGCGTCACGCCAAACGTGCGCGGCTGGTTCGGGTAGCCCGAGATCGAGCCGGCCTGAGCCACGGCCGGGAAGGCCACCGTGATGATTTCTTCGTCAGCCAGGTTGCGAACCCACGCCGTCACGCCAAGGCCGCCATCGGTTTCGAAACCGAGAGAAGCGTTGATGAGGCTGACTTCGCGCTTGTCGTTGATCAGGGCCTGGTTGCCCGGATCATCGAAGTAGGCGGCCGGGCCTTCATACTGCCAGTCGGCGCGGACGAAGGCGTCCATGCCTCGGACATCGAAGAAGTACGTGGCTGCGGTCGACGTCACAACTTCCGAAACGCCCGAGGGGGCCTGACCGGAAATGTCGCCCGAGGACGAGTTGATGAAGCTGTCATAGACCGGGTCCTGCAGCGTGCCGGCGAAGCTCAGCAGCAGCGGATCGATCGGCGTCCAGGTCACGTCAAGCTCGACACCCTTGTTGGACTGCTTACCAGCATTGGCGAGCGCAAAGCCCGTGCCGGTGAACACGTTCGACTGGAAGCCTTCGATCGTCTGATCGAAGACGGCCACGTTGAACGCCAGGCGGTCGAACTGGGCTTTGACGCCCGCTTCGAGCACCGCTGCCTCTTCCGGACCGGCGAACCGGGTGCCGGTGCCGAGGTTCGGCAGGGCGAGACCGGCTGCGCGGATCGGCGAACCGGCAGGCGCCGGCGAGCCGGCGGGCGAGCCGGGGATGAAGTCGGCCGGGAACGGACGCGAGTCGCGCGACAGGTTCCAGGACGTCGCCTTGAAGCCTGTGGCATACGAGAGGTAGCCGTTCACGTTGTCGGTGAAGTCATAGTTGAACCGCAGCGTGTAGGTCATGTTGTTGTCATGCGTGCGGCCAGATTCCACCGCGTTCGGGAACGCCAGGAAAGGCGGCAGGAACTGCAGCGGCCGCAGGCCCAGGAAGGGGTTGACAGCCGGGTTGTTTGCCAATTGCGGCGGAACACCGTTGGCCACGCCGAGCGCAACCAGATCAAGTGCCGAGAAGGTATCGGTGTTGTTGATCCGTCCGTAGGCGGTCTTTTCGTCATCCGTGTAGTTGACGCCAGCCGTGAACGTGGCGCGTTCGCTGAGGTGGAAGTCTACCGTCGCGAAGATCGACGAAGCGGTGTTGTCCTGGCCGAACTCTTCCGCAAGGCCTTGGCCGCTCCGCGCGAAGAGGGTTCCGATGGCGCCCGGCCCTGCGATCGCAGCTTCGATCTGATCGAGAGGGCTGAGAAGCGTACCGCCCAGCACACCGCCAACAACCTGAGCGGGAGTCAGGCCCGGGTTTGCGCCCAGCGCCGCCAGGATTTCAGCGTAGTTGCGGAAGTTGGTGCCATAGCGGAAATCGTTCTCGATCTCGACCGTTTCATCAAAGTAGAACGCACCGAGCATCCAGTCGACAGCGCCATCACCCGAAGACGATACGCGCAATTCCTGCGTGAACGTTTCGATGTCGGTCTTATTGGCATTTCGGCCGATCAGGTCAGCACTCGTAAAGTCAGAGTCCTGGTTCGTGTCGAGTTTCGACTGGCGATACGCCGTGATGGAGGTGAACTGCACTTCGCCGATGTCATAATCGGCCTGGAAAGAGACGCCGCCATTGTCGATCTTGTTGGTCGAACCGTAGTTGTAATAGACGTCGTAGCTGAACGGATCTGCGGCTGAGAGGTTGCCGCCGATGGCCCGGACAATTGCGCCCGTCGGGCCGTTGACGATATTGCCGGCTGCGCAGCAGACTTCGTCGATCACGTCATAGTCGCCGAGCAAGCGGAACGACAGGTTTTCAGACGGTTCGAAAAGCAGGTCGCCGCGCAGGCCGTAGCGGTTGCGCTCGTTCTGGTCGGGGCCGCCGCCGAGATCTTCGACATAACCGTCGCGCTTGTTGTAGGTCGCGCTGATGGCGCCTGCGAGGTTGTCGGTGATCGGGCCGGTGACATAGCCGTTCAGACGATAGCCGTTGAAGTTGCTGACCGTCGCATCGACCACGCCGCCGAATTCATACTGCGGCTTCTTGGTGACGACCGAGATGACGCCCGCCGAAGCGTTCTTACCGAAGAGCGTCGACTGCGGCCCGCGCAGCACTTCGACCCGTTCGATGTTCGGAAGGTCCGAAATCTGCGATGCCGAACGCGAGCGATAAACCCCGTCGATGAAGACGCCGACCGAAGGCTCGATACCGGCATTGTTCGCGCCGTTGCCGAAGCCGCGGATGACGAAGTTGGTGTTGGACGAAGATTGCAGCTGGCTGACGGTCAGCGACGGTATGATTGACTGAAGGTCGTTGAGGTCAACGATCACGGCCCGCTCAATCGTCGCGTCGTCGACCACCGAAACAGCGATCGGCACGTCCTGAAGGGTCTGCTCACGCTTGGTTGCTGTGATGGTCACGGTCTGGAGCGTGCGCGCTTCGTCAGCGCTCGCCTCTTCGGGGGCAGTAGCATCCTGGGCAAAGGCCGGGGTTGCGAAAGCGGTGAGGGCAGTGACGCCGGCACCAAGGCAAAGCATCGCCTTAAGCCCGCCAAAGCGGGCCTTGTTGGAATTGTAAGAGTGCACTCGGATTTCCTTCCTGGGAGTTTGAGGCAAACGGTGTATCGAGACCGGCTGTTCGCATCGCGAATCCAGTCTTCATTTATTTTGGGAATGGATAATCGGCAGCCGTTGCCGAGCGCAACCCCGCCCCCGTCTGCAATCGCAGCGCGTTCGGCAAACTGAACCACTTTTCCGGCCACTGACGCGTGACTGTTGCCGCAAGCCCACACCTGATCCCAGTGTTCCGCCTTGAAACGCCATGTCGCGGGAAGATCCTGCCAACTCGCCTCTGAGGACATGCCCGGCGGCATCCGCCTCGGCTTCAGGGTGAATACGCATGTCTTCTGAGGCGAGACTTTCCCATCCCCGGTGAACCGCGATCTGGAATGGATATTGCGATTGGCAACTCCGAAGAGGTCCCCCGACGGGGCCGCATAGATATCATCCGGAGTACCCCTCGCCCATGATCGACCGGTCGGTCCACCCGAACACGCGCATCCTGCTGGATGCCTGGCGCCGCATGCAGGCAGCCCCTCACGCCCACGGTATGACCGGCCCTGACGTCAGCGACCATGCCGGCCTCGTTGACCGCATCTTTGTCATCGAGCTGCGCGAGGACCATTCCTGGCTCGTGCGCACCTCCGGCGGAATCCTCAATGCGCTGGTCGGCCGCAACCTTGTGAATCGCAACTATCTCGACCTATGGACCGGCCCTGACCGCGCCATGATGGCTGCCTTCCTCGAAGCGATCCGCTTTGACGGCGCCCCGGGTGTCGTGCGCGGGCGCGGGGAGACGCTCAACGGAGAACGCGTCGAACTGGAAATCTCGCTGATGCCGCTCAGCCTCGAAACCGGAAGGTCACCGCGCCAGAGGATGCTGGGCCTCTACCAGACGCTCGAGCATGAACCGATGGTGACCACCAAACAGGTATTCCGCCACCGGATTGCGATGCTCGTGCCGCCGGACACGCGCCGTATCGGCGCGCAGTTGAGGCTGGTCGCCAACCGCTGATCCGGCGCTGATCAGGCAGGCGTCAGCGTCCGCTTCGGTTCTTCCGGGGCGAGAGGCTTTGCGCCGAGGATCAGGTCCGCAGCCTTCTCGGCCACCATGATTGTCGGCGCATTCGTGTTGCCGCCCACCAGCGTCGGCATCACCGACGCATCGACCACGCGCAGGCCTTCGATCCCGCGCACCTTCAGGTCGCCGTCAACCGGGCTGGACGATGTCGTCCCCATCGAAACCGTCCCGACCGGGTGGTAGATCGTCTCGCCCTTCTCGCGGATGAACGCGTCGATGTCCGCATCCGACACAACCCCTGCACCCGGCATGATCTCGCCGGCTGCATAGACCTGCAGCGAAGCCTGACGGATCACCTCGCGCACCATCTTCACAGACTCGCGCATCGCGCGACGGTCTTCTTCGGTCGCAAGATAGTTCGGGTCGATCGCCGGATGGTCGAACGGATCGGCGGTCTTCAGCATCACCGTGCCGCGGCTTTCCGGGCGAAGCTGGCAGGCGTGCACGGTGAAGCCGTCTTCGGTCGGCGTGAAGTTGGCATGATCCATCATGATCGCGTTCACCGCGTGCAGCTGAATGTCCGGCATCTCGAGGCCAGGGCGCGACTTCAGGAAAGCACCCGCCTGCAGGAAATTGTCTGCGCCGGCGCCCTTCTGCGTGGCGAGATACTGCAGGCCGACGAAAAGCTTCTTGATGCCCTTCTGCATGGAGTAGGCGGAAACGGGCTGCGTCATCCGGTTGATCACCGTCACGTCGAGATGGTCCTGGAGGTTCTTGCCGACGTTCGGCGAGGCAGCGTTCACCGCGATGCCGAGCGCTTTCAAAGCCTCCGGATCACCGATTCCCGACAGCTGAAGCAGCTGCGGCGACTGCACCGCGCCGGCGCAGACGATCACTTCCCGTGCGGCGCGCACACCGGAAGCGGCCTGCCCCCGGCCTTCGACGAACTCGGCGCCAACTGCGCGCCCGCCCTCGATCAGCACACGTGTCACGAGACCCGTCGAGATCACCTTCAGATTGGGACGCTTACCCTCGATCGGCCGCAGGTAGGCAAACGAGGCGCTCCAGCGCTCGCCCTTGTGAATTGTGCGTTGATAAGGGCCGAAGCCCTCCTGCTGCGCGCCGTTGAAGTCATTGGTCAGCGGATAGCCCGCCTCCCGGCCCGCCTCGACAAAGGCCTTGTAGATCGGGCTCGTCATCGGACTTTCGGACACGTTCAGCGGCCCGCTGCCGCCGTGGAAGTCATCAGCGCCGCGTTCGTAAGTCTCCGCGCGCTTGAAATAGGGCAACACGTCCGCGTAGCTCCAGCCCTTCAGGCCCATCTGGCCCCACTGGTCATAATCGCCGGCGTGACCGCGGATGTAGACCATCCCGTTGATCGAGGACGAGCCACCCCAACCCTTGCCCCGCGGCCAGTAAAGCTTGCGACCGTTCATGTGCGCCTGCGGCTCGCTCCAGAAACCCCAGTTATGGTCGTTCGCTTCCTTGATCAGGCTTCCGACACCGGCTGGCATGCGCACCATCAGGGAAGTGTCTTTCTTTCCCGCCTCGATCAGGCAGACCCGGATCGCGGGATCGGCCGAAAGCCGGTTGGCAAGCACGCAGCCCGCGCTGCCCGCGCCGATTATCACATAGTCAAACGTTTCGGTGCTCACTTGAAGTCTACTCCCGGGGGGTATGGTTTATCCGCCGTTATGCCTAACGCCTCTGAAGGGAGCGAGGCAACCAATTGTCAATCTTCCTCTCCTAAATGGGAAAGCTCGAACCCTGCGGCCGCAGGCGTTCAGGCCGCCGGGAACCGTCACGATGACGATGCCGAATTTCCTCCGTTCCGCGCCCCCTGCCGGCGCCGTCCCCAAGCGGGACCGGCGCAGCTACAAGCGCGTGGACCTGCGGCTCACCGGCCGGTTTCTCACGAGTGAAAGCGACGACCGCGAACTGCTGACCTCGAACGTGTCCTGCGACGGCGCCTTCATTCTTTCGTCCGCGCCCCCGGACGCCGGCCAGCAGATCGTCTGCTATTTCGATGAACTCGGCCGCGTTGTCGCGGACGTGATCCGGATGACCCCCGGCGGCTTTGCCGTGCGCTTCCAGACATCTACGTTGAAACGCGACAAGCTCGCCGACCGCCTCACCTGGCTCCTCAACAAGGACACGCTCGGCCTTGCCGAAGACCGCGCCTCGCCCCGTTTCTCAGCGACTGGCCAGGCGGTGGTGATCCTGCCGAACGGGATCCAGCTTCAGTGCCGCCTGACCGACATCTCGCTCACCGGCGCCGCCTTCGAAGCACAAGGCGCGCCGCCTTTCATCGGCGACCGTGTGCATACCGGAAACCTGCCCGCTGAAGTCGTACGCGTGGCCGGCAAGAAGTTCGCGGTCCGCTATCTGCGCGGCGCCGAGGCTGCCGGCAGCTGACCGTGCGTCTGCGCCCCCGTATCGACCGCGTGCTACCAGCTCGGACAAGCCGTCCGCCCACGAACAATACCCTCAACCTGGCCGACCTCGATCCCGCGGTCTGGCATGTGATGAGCCAGGGCAAGGCGCACGGACCCTTCACGCTCGGACAGCTCCAGGCGTATGCTGACGCTGGAAAGATCGGCCCGCTGACGCGCATTTCGTCCGGCGACGGCGAGCCTTTCCTGCCAGCCCTCGATCACGCGCCGCTGCGTCCCCGCATCGATGCCTTCCTCGAGCGCCGCGCAACACAGCGCGCCGAAGCCTCCAATTTCGTCATCGTTTCCGGCCCGGACTCCGGCGCCGGCACCAACCGTCGCCACGCCCTCGGCGCCGCGCTGAACCTGCTCGGGCGCTTCGCCGAACCGATACCCGGTACATTCCTCCTGCGGTCCGGGCATGCACTCAGTGATGTGCGGCGTGCCCTGGCGGCCGCTGTGCCCGATGGCACACAGCTGATGATCGTGGAATCCCGCGATGCCCGTATCGGCTGGTCCGGACTTTCTATTGACGGCGCCGAATCCGCGCGCGCCGTATGGGACGCTCCAATCAATCCGTCCACGAAGTAAATCGTCAGGCCTCAACCGATCTTGACCGTCTTCGCTTGGTGCTTGTGCCAGTTCTCGACATAGTGCAGCGCCGACATCCGGATCATCTGGATCTGCTGCGGCGAGACATCCTTGATCACTTTGCCCGGCGCGCCCATTACCAGCGAATTGTCCGGGATCTCCTTGCCCTCAGAGATCAGCGCATTCGCGCCGATAATGCAGTTCTTACCAATCTTCACGCGGTTCAGGAGGGTCGAACCCATGCCGATCAGCGTGTCGTCGCCGATCTCGCAGCCGTGCAGGATGACGCGGTGACCGACGGTCACGTTTGCGCCGATGGTCACCGGTGCGCCGATGTCGGTATGGATGACGGTCAGGTCCTGGATGTTGGAATTCTCACCGATCGTGATCGGGTCATTGTCGCCGCGCAGCACGCAGCCATACCAGACCGAGGCATTCGCTTTCAGCACCACATTGCCCATCACCTCAGCGCTGCCGGCGATCCAGTATCTGCCGTCTGCCGGTAGGGTCGGCCGCACGCCGCCAATCTCGTAAATCGCCATTTTTCCTGCCCTCTCGTTACGCCTGCGGAATGTCACTTAATCGTCTGATAATGGTGTTAACCTATAAGGGTTGTAGATTCGGAGAGGCAATGGCCGTTTTGGTGTCCATTCATCCCTCACCGCCGGAAGCCCTGCTTCCGGAGCCGGGTAGTCCGCCACCGGGACATGCCCTCTATCTCCCCCAAGTTCCGCCGAGCCGCTGCGCATTTTCGCCAGCGGCTTTTTTCATGCCCGCAGCCAAGGAGGCCTCCCATGGGTAAACGTAATGCAGCCAAGCGCCTGAAGACCGCAACCGAGGTTCGTTCCTCGGCCTGGTTCGACGAGCCGAGCCGCACGAAGGGACCCCATCTCCACGCCATCGAAGGCGGCCGCCGAACCTGGCATCCTGATGACGGCGAGACCGTCACCAACGTCCAGCCGCACGAGCGCACCCAGCGCTACCAGAAAACCGTGAAGCCCCGCTCCGAAAACCAGGCGCAGCTGATGAACGCGATGGACAGCCACGCCCTCGTCTGCGCCCTTGGCCCGGCCGGTACCGGCAAGACCTATCTCGCCATCTGCAAGGCCGTCGAAGCGCTCCAGAAGGGCAAGGTCTCGAAGATCGTCCTTTCGCGCCCCGCGGTCGAAGCCGGCGAGCAGATCGGCTTCCTGCCCGGCGGTATGGAAGACAAACTCGCGCCCTACCTTCGCCCCCTCTACGACGCGCTCGCCGACCGGCTCTCACCCGCTCAGCTGAAACACATGCTGGCCGAAGGCGTGATCGAGATCGCCCCGATCGGCTTCATGCGCGGGCGCACACTTAACAACGCCTTCATCGTCATCGACGAAGCGCAGAACTGCACCTACACGCAGCTGAAGATGCTGCTGACCCGCCTGGGGTGGCACTCGACCATGGTGATCACCGGCGACCCCGGCCAGACCGACCTCTCGCCGGAATTCTCCGGCCTCGCCAAAGCCGCCGAACGCCTCGAAGCCCTTACCGGCGCCGCCGTGATCAAGCTCGAAGGCGTTGACGTGGTGCGCCACCCGCTCGTGGCGGAGATGCTGGACGTCCTCTAGACTCCGTCATTCCCGGAAAAGGCCGACGGCCGATCGAACGGGACCCACTCGAAGCAGCAGCCCGTCCACAAGGCGGGCTGTTTGCTTTTCAGACCGCTTGACGCCCGCGCCTTCCCCGCCTCAGGTGCGGCCCAACCAGAAACGCCGGGAGTGACACGTCATGATCCGCCACGCCGCGCTCGCGCTGCTCGTCGCTGCCTTCGCCCACTTCACCGCCCGCGCCGAGGAAGCCGCCCCCATGAAAACCTATGCCTCCTTTGACGGCACCCTGATCAGCTACCACGACTTGGGCGAAGGCCCCGTCGTGATCCTGCTGCACGGCTTTTCCGGCAATGCTGACCTCAACTGGCTCCAGCCCGCGATCGCGCAGAAAGTCGCCGCCGCAGGCTACCGCGTCATCGCGCCGGACCTGCGCGGGCACGGCGCCTCGCCGTTCGAGGCGGCGCCCGAGCGCTGGCCCGCCGATGCCATCGCGCGCGACCAGATCGCCCTGACCGCCCATCTCGGCGAAGCCCCCTACGCCACGGTCGGTTACTCGATGGGCGCCATCTCGGCCCTGCGCTTCCACCTCCTTGGCCGCAACACAGGCCGTCTCATCCTCGGCGGCATCGGCGACTCCGTGGCGGACGAAAACAATACCGACCGCAACACTGCCTTCCGCGCCGCCATCGAGGAAGGTATCGCCGGCCGGGACACGCCCGGCGCCAAGGCCATCCTCGCCCGCGCGAAAGCAACCGGCGGCACGCTCAAAGGCTATCTCGGTGCCCTCTCGGCGCGCACCTATACGCCCGCCGACCTGCTCGCGACCTTCGACGTGCCGACGCTCGTGCTGACCGGTGACCAGGACCTCGACAACGGCTCAGGCCCGGCGCTCGCCGCAAAAATTCCCGGCGCCCGCTACCAACAACTCACCGGCACACATCTCACCGCCGTCCTCGACCCCGCATTTCCGGACGCCATCCTCGGCGACCTCGCTTCCGGGCGCTGAGCCCTTCCCCAACGTCCCCCCTCGCCCCGCCCTTACGTGCGCGTTAAACCGCCCTTCAAGCGGCGTTCACGAAGGAGCATGTGGCATGGCAAAAGGTGATCTTCCGGTCCTGATCGGTGTGGGCCAGTCGCTCAGCCAGTGGGACGGCAAAGCTGGCCCGGACGATGCGCCGTCGCCGCTCTCGCTGATGACCGACGCCTCGAAAGCCGCCTTCGCCGATACTGGCGTCCCCGGCATCGCCGGCGCCATCGACACCATCGCCGTCGTGCGCATCTTTGAGGATTCCGTGCGCGGCGCCCCGCACCCGCACGGCCACAACACAAACCTGCCCGGAACCCTCGCCCGCGAGACGGGCACGAAACCCGTCCGCCTCATCTACGAGACCGTTGGCGGCCAGAGCGCGCAGGCCCTCGTCAACGAATTTGCCCGGCGCATCCATGACGGCGAAGTCGATGCGGTGCTGATCTCCGGCTCGGAGGCCAACCGCGCCTCCAAGGGCGCGCGCAAGCACGGCGTGGAGATCAACTGGGCCGACAGCTCGGATGCTCCGTATGAGGATCGCGGCTCGGGCCCGATGATGCTGTCGCGCGAGGAAATCAAGCACGGCCTTGTCGCCCCAGCCTATTTCTACGGCCTGTTCGAGAATGCCATCGCCGCCCGCGAAGGCCGCGGTCGCGCCGCCCATCGCAAGGCAATGGCCGAGCTGTTCCAGCCCTTCACGGCGGTCGCAGCGAAGAACAAGTATTCCCAGTTCCCGCAGGAACATTCGGTCGAATTCCTCTCCACGCCCTCGCGCGAGAACTACGAGTATGCCGATCCCTTCCTGAAATGGTTCATCGCACAGGACGCCGTAAACCAGGGCGCAGCCGCCATCCTCGTCTCGTCCTCGAAAGCCGACGAACTCGGCGTGCCGCAGGACAAGCGCATCTACCTCCACGGCGGCGGCGACGCGGGCGACGACCTCATCTCGCTGCGCCCGGTGCTCGACCGGTCCTGGGCGATGGACATCGCCATCTCCCGTGCGCTCGCGCAGGCAGGCAAGTCCTCCGCCGAGATAAAACACTTCGATCTCTATTCCTGCTTCCCCTGCGCCGTCTTCTCCGCCGCCGCCGCCCTGGGCCTCAAATGGGAAACCGACAAACGCCCGCTCACCCTGACCGGCGGCCTGCCCTTCTTCGGTGGTCCGGGCAATAATTACTCCCTGCACGGAATAGCCGAAATGGCCGCCGCGCTGCGCAAGAACAAGGGCGACTTCGGCCTTGTTCTCGCCAATGGCGGCTGGATGACCAAGGAATCCGCCGGCGTCTATTCCACCACACCGCCGAAGACCTTCACCGCTGCCGAACCCGCCGCCAAAGCGAAGACGCAAGTGGAAGTCGCGATCGTCTCCGGCGATGCCACCCTCGAGACCTTCACTGTCACCCACGGCAAAGACGGCCCCGAACGCGGCATCATCTTTGCGCGCTTTGCCGACGGCCGCCGCGTCATCGCCAACAACGCCGACGCCGCCACCCTCGCGGTCCTGCGCGAAGACGCAAGCCCTGTAGGCCGCAAGGTGAGTGTCACGGCAAAGGACGAAACCGCGACGTTCGTCTTCTCCTGACCGGAATTTGCTGCCGTGACATCGCCTGAGCTTCCCATCAGAACATCCAAGCCGCCTTCGCGGCTGCGTCTCCTCGCTGGCAGCATCTGGCCATCCTTAGCAACGGCATTGTCGGCCATCTTCTCTCTGTTCGGCCTCCCCGTCTTTCTGCTCGCGATGGTCGGTGCGGCCAAGTACCTCCAGCTGTTCGACCTTATTGAACTCAAGGGCTGGGCCTTGAGCATTGTTGAAACCCAGGCCGACGTGCTCGAAGAGATCGCTGAGGCCGCGGCGGCTTACGGGATCAAGTTCCCGGCGATCCTAGCCGACGCGGCAATCATGTACCTTTCGGTCGGCAACACGATGGCGAGAGCTGAGAAGAATGACCTTGTAAGCGTCGACAACGACGACTCCAACCACTGGGCGCTATTCAAGGAGTGGCTCACTCGCGGCCGCGTCGATTCGCTCTTGCTCAGCCTGCCGAAGATCACCCGCGACGGGTTCGTCCGAATTTGCTGGCCCCTTATGATGCTCTACCGCCTCAAGACGCCTTTTGTCGTAAGCGGTCCGGGTCCATCGGGCGATACGATCAGTTCGTCCGTTCCGCGCCGCGAACTCGTGGCTTTCGCGCACATGGTGACCGAAGCGCACCAAACTTGGAAAGGGCAATCGGTCCAGGACTTCCGGCAGATTTTTGTCTGGCACGTCGTCCTTGTGCTCGGCGCCACATCTCTTTCGGCCTACGTATTCAAGCTCCTCGGCTGAAGCACCGCTTGCTCCCCATCCCAGCCTGCGCCACAACGCCCCCATGACAACGCACTTCAAGAAAATCGGCGTCATCGGCGCTGGCGCCTGGGGCACCGCCATCGCACAGATGCTGACCCGCGAGGGTCAGTCTGTTCTCCTCTGGGCGCTTGAGCCCGAGGTTGCAGCCGCCATCAACACACGCCACGAGAACACAGTCTTCCTGCCGGGGGTCTCGCTGAACCCCGCCCTGAGCGCGACGACCCATCTCGGTGATCTCGCCGGCGTCGACGCCCTCTTCTGCGTCACACCGGCCCAGCATACCCGCGCCACGCTCTCCCGCCTCGAAGGCTGGTTCAAACCGCAGGCTCCGGTCGTCCTCTGCTCCAAGGGCATCGAGCTTTCGACTGGCAAATTCATGACCGAAGTTCTCGCCGAAGAACTCCCCGATGCCGTGCCCGCCGTCATGTCCGGCCCGAGCTTCGCCATCGATGTCGCCAAAGGTCTGCCCACCGCCGTTACCCTCGCGATCCAGGACGCCGCCCTCGGTGCTGAATTGATCCAGGCCATCTGCACACCCACATTCCGGCCTTATCTGGGTACGGATCTTCTGGGGGCGGAGATTGGCGGAGCTGTAAAGAACGTCCTTGCCATCGCCTGTGGTATTGCGCTCGGAAAGGGCCTTGGCCGCTCCGCCCATGCCGCCCTCATCGCGCGCGGCTATGCCGAGATGACACGTCTCGCCCTCGCCCTCGGCGCCGAAGCCGAAACGCTGACCGGCCTATCCGGCCTCGGCGATCTCGTGCTCACCTGCTCCTCGGAAACGAGCCGCAACATGTCCCTCGGCCTCGCCCTCGGCGAAGGACAGGCGCTGGCCGATGTCCTCGGCGCGCGCAACTCGGTCACCGAAGGCGTCGCCACGGCCCCCGTCCTGCGCCAGCTCGCCCGCTCGAAAAACATCGAGATGCCGATCTGCGAAGCCGTGGCCGCAGTGGTCGAAGGCGAGATCAGCGTCGACGAAGCGATCCTCGCGCTCCTGATGCGTCCGGTGAAGGCCGAGACCGTCAAGGCCTGACCGGCCACCCTTTCGCCGGCGCGTTCACGTCCGCGTGATCGCGCCGGCCAATCCCTGCCGGGCTTCGTAAGACGCGCATCGGAACAAGCCACTGTCCGATTTGAACACGAGCCCCGATGGAGCCCCTGATGAAATTCCGTACACTGTTACTCGGCGCCGCGGCTGCCGCGCTCGCCGCCGCCTGCACGTCGACCGACGCCGCAACCGAAACCGCCCTAGCCGCACCGGCCGAGAAAGCCGCTGCTGCCGAAACCACCGTGATGGTCGGCGGCGCCGCGATGTATCCGAGCAAGAACATCGTGGAGAACGCCGTGAACTCGGCCGACCACACGACGCTCGTCGCCGCCGTCACTGCCGCGGGCCTCGCCGAAACCCTCTCCAGCCCCGGCCCTTTCACAGTCTTCGCGCCCGTCAACGAGGCCTTCGCGGCCTTGCCCGCCGGTACGGTCGACACGCTCCTTCTTCCGGAGAACAAAGACGCCCTTGTGAAAGTGCTCACCGCGCACGTTGTCGCGGGTGACCTGAAGGCCGCCGACCTGATCGCGCTGGCTGAAGCCAATGGCGGCACCGCGACGCTGACCACCGTCAGCGGCGACACGCTCACCTTTGCCGTCGAGGGCGGCGCAGCCGTCGTCACCGATGAAGGCGGCGGCAAGGGTACCGTCACAATCGCCGATGTCGACCAGTCGAACGGCGTCATCCACGTCGTCAACCGCGTCCTCCTGCCAAACTGACATCCGGGGTCGGAAGGCCCCTGCAGTCCCCTGCGCAGCGGGCCTGAAGAGGGGGGGAGCGGGCAACCGTTCCCCCTTTTTCCTGCGCCCGGCCCGCGCGCCCTTCACCCGCGGTTACCCCTCGCCGCCGCGCGCGCGCCTGCTACACTCCTGCCAAACGGAGGAACAAACCCATGCTCAAGACATCCTATGAAGCCTTCAAGGTGACGATCACCGATAAGGTCGCTCACATCCAGATGAACCGCCCCGAAGCGATGAACACGATGAACAAGGCCTTCTGGAACGAGCTTCCGGAAATCGTCCGTACCATCGACCAGAACGCGCTCGCCCGCGTCATCGTCATCTCATCCACCGGTAAGCACTTCTCCGCCGGCATGGACACCACCGTCTTCACCGGCCCGCGCCCGGCCGGCCCGCAGGATCGCTACGTCGCCGCCGAGGCTTTCCGCACAAACGTCAAGGCGATCCAGGCCTCCTTCAACTGCATGGAAGAGGCGCGCATCCCGGTTCTCTTCGCCTGCCATGGCGGCGTCATCGGCGGCGCCATCGACATGATCACCGCCGGCGACATCCGCTGGTGCACGAAGGATGCTTTCTTCTGCATCATGGAAATCAACATCGCGATGACCGCCGATGTCGGCACCTTCCCGCGCCTGCAGCGCTATATCCCTGAAGGCTGGGTCAAGGAACTTGCCTATACCGGTCGCCGCATCGACGCGGCGAAAGCCAAGGAAATCGGCCTCGTCAACGACATCTACGACACGCACGAAGAGCTGATCGCCGCCGTCATGGCCACCGCCCGCGAGATTGCCTCGAAGAATCCCGTCGCCGTCACCGGCTCGAAGGTGCTGATCAATTACGGCCGCGACCACAACACCGCCGACACGCTGGACTATATCGGCATCTGGAACGCCGCGATGTTCCCGCCGACCCACATGGCCGAAGCCTTCGCCGCCCGAGCCGAGAAGCGCGAGCCGGTGTTCCCGGACCTTGCGCCGTATCGTTCGGAGCCGATGTAGTTCCGGATATCCCCCACCTTCTGTCGCGCCGCGACGGGAGGTGAGGGCCTACTGCGGCGCCATCATCTGCGGGGCGTCGCTGCGCACCGCGCGGCGCAGAACATCGCCATAGCCGCGCGAGATGCACGCATAGCCGTCATAATAGCCGCGCGAGGCGAGCAACCTGTGCAATTTGCCCAGGTTGTAGGGCGGAATGCTCGCGAACATGTGGTGCTCGAGGTGATAGTTCACGTCGTTCGGCGCGATGAACACGCGCTGCCAGAACGGCGCCACGGTCGTGCCGGTGTTCAGGCGCGCATCCAGGCTCGTACGGTCCTGCGCCGTGCCATGCTCGCCGATCTGCCGAAGGCGGACAATGGCCGGATATACGGTCAGCTCCGCCGCCCACCACATCAGGTAGGCCCACGGCGCGCCCGCCAGCGTCAGCGCCCCCAGCAGCAGCACGTGGAAGGTCAGCCACGGCCAGTTCTTCGACAGCTTGAAGTTCCTTATCTTGCGCAGCGTGTCCCGGTACCCGGTCTGACCTGTCAGATCACGGAAGAACTTGCGCTTCAGGCTCTCCTTCGAGACGGGGTAGCTCTTCACGAAGCCGATATCCGGATCATCGGGCGTGCCGGCATACTTGTGATGCTTCAGGTGATAGGCCCGGTAGGCATGCAGCGAGGTATTCAGCGGCGCGCCGCACAGCCAGTGGCCTACAAACTCGTCCACTTTCGGACTGCTGAAGAAGGCATGATGCGCGCAGTCATGGTTCATCACGCCGAGCGCCAGCAGACGCCCGCCCAAGATGATGATGCCGAGCAGTATCGTCAGCGGGTTCGGCCATACTATGGCGATGGCAAAGGCAAAAACGATCAGGCCCCAGGTGAAGGCGAACGAGGCCGCCGCCTTCAGATCGGACTTCTTGCGCAGGTCCCGCAATTCGTCCTTGGACAGCGTGTCCGACAGTTTCAGCATATTGGCCACGGCAAGCCTCCCGGCAGGATCTCTTTTAGTGATTTATTACATGATCCGTCATATGATGTCAAAGTATGTTCTATTTTGAACCCCTCGCCCCGGCTGATGTCTCCGCCCGCGCCCTTGTCCTGTCGCTGATCAGCGGCGCCGAGGCCGGACCACAATCAATCGCGCGTCTCATCGGTGCCGCCGCACTGTTCGGCATCGAGGCGCCGGCCGTGCGTGTCGCGGTCACCCGGCTGATCAAGGAAGGCCTGCTCGAAAGCCCGGATCGCGGCCTTTACATGCCTGGCCCCCGCGCCCGCGCGCTCACCCGCCGCCTGCAGGACTGGCAGAATGTCCGCCGCAAAATCGCCCCCTGGAAAGGCGACTGGCTGATCGCACTCACTCACCATCTCGGCCGCAGCGATCGCAAGCAGCTGCGCGCCCGCGAGCGCGCCCTCACGCTTACCGGCTTCCGCGAGACGCCCTCTGCCATCTGGGTGCGCCCTGCCAACCTCTCCGACGGTCTCGCAGACCAGCGCGCTGACCTGATCGCCCTCGGCGCCGATGAAACCCTCACACTCCTGCGCGCTTCCGGCATTGCCGGCGAAGCCCCCTCAAGCTGGCCCGCCCTGTGGTCACCGGACGCACTCGACGCCAACTACGCCGCCGCCATGCGCGCCATGCAGCAAAGCCTCGCCCGCCTGCCCGGGCAGCCCGCCGACGTTGCCGCGCGCGAGACGCTCCTCATCGGTCAGGCCGTGCTCCGCCTGATCAACCTTGATCCGTTGCTGCCGGCAGAACTCGGCAACCAGGCGGATTTCCTTCGTATGGTCGACCAGATGCGCGCCTACAACGAAACCGGCCAGGCCTGCTGGCGGGACTACTACGCTGCCGCCGGCTAACCCGCCCGCTGCACCAGATCGCGCACCGATTGCCGCGACCGTTCGACCACGGATGAAACCAGCTCGTGCGAGAAGGTCGCCCCACTGAACCAGGTCCGCTTGCCGCCCTGGGCCTCGCGCATCGCCGTGAACAGGCCGTCCGCCACCGCCTCGGCGCGGTACTGCGGAAAATACTTCCAGGTCCGCGCATAGATCACGGTCTCGACCGTCACGCCAAGCCGTTCGATGTCCGACAGCAGGATCTCGCGGAGTTCCGGCGGCGTCAGGCCGTTGGAGAACTGCCCGGTCACATAGAGCCGCGCGCCATCCTCCATTACCTCGCCTTCTCGGCGCGAACCGAGCATCGCGCCGCGCAGCGACGGGTTCTTGCAGGCGCGTGAATAGCCATGCACCTGCGCGCCCGTGAACCAGTTCTTTGAGGAGACCAGCGTCGTCGTGTAGTTCTGCCACTCCACACCGTCGAGGATCGCCTGCTCTGCAGGCAGCAGGTTCGTCAGGCGGGCAAACTCATCCATCGGCAAGGTCGAGACCAGCGCGTCAAAGCGCTCGCGCCCGCCGCCGGAGACCACGACCACGCTGTTATCGCGCCGCTCGATCTGCTCGATGCCCGCCTCCAGCCGGATGTCGAACCGCGTCGCAAACCGCTTCCAGAACTCGCTCCAGCCTTCCACCGGCATGTGCATGTCGTTCAGCACGCCGGAGATCAGCAGGTCGAAATCACACCACTGGACCGTCTGCCCGATGGTCACTTCCTGCGCATAGCCATAGCCTTGCGCCGGCAGGATACGGTGCATGGCAAGATCCAGTTTGGGCAGGTCGAGGCGCGCCAGCCACGCGTCCACCGTCATCGACGCCTCAGCCAGAACGGCCGGTTCAGACGGCGCCTCGGCAATCCGCCTGCGCAGCCGCCCCGCTTCCGCCACGAACTTCAGCGCCTGCACCGCCAATGGCGGCCCAGCGCCCTTTTTCACATAGTCGACCACCGGCGCATCGTCATACCGCGCCTCGCCCAGCCGCCTCAGGTGAATGCCGTGCTGCTTCATCCAGCGCTTGACGATCACATGCTGGCGCGTGGTGTAGCAGGTCCCCATCTCATTGAACGCATCGCCGGTGCTGAACGAGAAAGACTTGCCGCCGATCCGATTATCCTTTTCAAAAACAACGGCCTGGTGGCCGGCCTCAAGGATAAACTGAGCTGCGCTCAGCCCCCCGGGGCCCCCACCAATGACCGCGATTTTCAACTTCTGCATGCCCGCACATCCTCGCGCCGCGCCTGCTCGTGCCAGCCTGACGGCGCCCTGTCCACATCCGGATTGGTCCGCGTGCCCATTTGCCCGCCTGTTGCACACGGGACACCATTCGCAAGCTGAAGGGCCAGGCTGGTTAACAAGTCGGAAACACGGGCGCGAAAATCCGTCCGGCCACTCAAGGCTGAAAACAAGGTTTCCCTGCCATAAACGCGGCCATGAGTGATACGCACAACTTCTTGCGGTATGTCCTGACGGGCAAGCCGAACGAGGACGCCGCCATTGGCCCGCGCGTACGCTTGCAACAACATCTCGACCTTGCGCGCGCCGTCCAGCTGATGGCGCTGATCACCATCTTCAACACGATAATCGCAGCCTACGTCGCCTTTTCGATGACGCAGGAATTGATGGTCGCGGCCTGGGCCAGCACAAACTTCGTGATGGCCGCGCTGATGCTGTTCGACTTTGCCCGCAAATCCGGCAGGCCGACCCCGAAAACCGTCAGCGGCCGCTACGTGCTGCGTTCGGAAAGCATGTCGATCTTCGTCGGCTTCGTGTTCGGCAGCCTTCCGCTCTACCTGTCGTCTGACCCGTTTGACTCGCTGATCTTCGCGAGCCTCTTCACGGTTTCGATGTGCGCCGGCCTGATGTGTGTCCTGCCGCGCAACCCGCGCCTCGTCATGCGCTATCTCGTCGGTTCGGTCCTGCCGCTTCTGGTGCACATCTGCATCCACTTCAGCGACCGCATGATCGCCATTGCGATCGGCCTCTCGCTCCTCTTCTTCACGATCTATTTCGGCGCCCGCGCGGCATTCAAGCTGTATCTGAAAGAAGTGAGATCCGTCGAGGAAGCCACCCAGCTTCGCGAAATCCTCGAGGTCGCCCTCGACGGCTCCGGCCAGGCCTTCGCCGTTCTGTCGAAAGATGGCAAGGTCGTCTTCGAGAACGAACTCTACACGCAGGTCAAACCCGCGCTGCGCAATGTCGAATCCCTCGGCGGCGTTGTCCACGCGCATGACCGCTACTGGCAGACCGCCAATTACGAAGTCGACAGCATCGGCTCGGTGGAAATCTTCACCGACGTGTCGCGCATCGAAGACGCCCGCCAGGAAGCTGAATCGCTGCGCCAGGAAGCTGACGAAGCCAGCCACGCCAAGACGCGCTTCCTGCGTTCAGTCACGTCCGAACTTCTGGTGCCGCTCCGCACCATCCGCCTGCAGGCCTCGATGATGGATGCAGGATCACGCATCCCGGTTACCAAGGCCGACATGAACCGCGCCGCCGACCAGATCCGCCTTCTGACGGAATCGCTCGAAGGCCGCGTCGAGCAGATCATCGGCTATGCCAGCGGCGACGCGACCCAGGCCGACCTCGCTGCCACCGCAGACCTGCGAGAAGCCGACACGAACCCGGTCCTCAAGCTCGAAAGCTTCCTGCGCCGCAGCCTGCGCACCGGCCAGCCCGGCCAGTAAAACCTATCGGCGCGCGGCAATCCGCTCGCCGTCCGGGCCGTCCATGCGCAGCGCGCCAGTCTCATCTACACTGAACATCGTGATGCCCACCAGCGCCTCCAGGAAGGCGCTCTCCTGCGTCATCAGCGCCCCGTCGCACGCCTTCTCGGTATAGGTAGGATCGCCGATGGAGAGGCCCTCCCCGGTCAGCGTGTACGGCGCGCCATACGAATTGCAGCCACCCGATCCGCCGATTTTGTCCGCTTTCGGATCAAACATCATCGTTACGCTGAAGCCGCCCACAAGGCGCTCGCCCCGGATGGTCTCCACTTGCCAGGCCGCACCGGTGAGTAGCGATTCTGTGTCCCCGCCGCAGCCCTTGAACACTTCATCGCCCAGCGTCACAGTCACGGTCTCCGGATAGGGAAGACCGGACATCACGTCGGCGCACGGCGCGTTCAGCACTGTCACCGCCAGACCGCCCGGCTTTTCGAAATACTCAATCCCGCCCTCGATCGCCTGCGACGGCGGCAGTACTGCCGTGTGACTTTTCTCGCCGTACGCATATGAGAAATCCGCCTTGCCGTTCTCGATCGTCAGGATCCATCCTGGCTCCTGCCCGCGCGCGGTCCATTTCGCAGGCGCAGCGACCTCTAGGGCGGGTTCTGCAACCGACGCCGCCGACTGGGCCGGAGCCGCCTCTGGCGCAACCGCCGCTTCGCGGGCACAGGCGGCCAGGCTCATCGCAGCGGCAACCATCAGGGCTGAGCGACATGAAATCATGGGACCGGTCCTCACCTGTTTCTGCTGGTGGCGACTTTACAGCTCCGTATGGCGAATCCACGGCAACAGCGATGGGAGACTGGTGGGCGATGACGGGCTCGAACCGCCGACATCCTGCGTGTAAAGCAGGCGCTCTACCAACTGAGCTAATCGCCCCCGCCGCCTCTTTGCCGGGCGACGCGGTGAAAGGCAAGTGTGGTTCGGCTTGGCCGCGCCAGTGCGTTCATGACCCCAGAACAAAAAAAAACCCCGCCTCCGTGGCCGGAATCGGGGTTTTTGATTTCAGATCCCTGGCCCGCTCAGTGCGGCGCGCGGATCGTGTCGGAGTCTCCGGTGCTCACGCCCGGTCCGCCCGTGAGGCTCGCCTGCAGCGCCGCTTCGTCGGCTTCAGACCACTCGATCGGCACCAGCGGGCGCGTCAGCGCCAGCTTGAGCACTTCCTGGATGTCGGAAACCGGGATGATCTTCATACCCGTCTTCACGTTCTCCGGGATCTCGTCGAGGTCCTTCTCGTTCTCCTTCGGGATCAGCACCGTCTTGATGCCGCCGCGCAGGGCAGCGAGCAGTTTCTCCTTGAGGCCGCCGATCGGCAGTACGCGTCCACGCAGGCTGATCTCGCCGGTCATCGCCACCTCGCGGTTCACCGGAATGCCGGTGAGCAGCGACACGATGGCCGTCGTCATCGCCGCGCCGGCGCTCGGGCCATCCTTGGGCGTCGCGCCATCCGGCACGTGCACGTGGATATCCGTCGTGCTGAACGCAGTCGGCTTGATGCCGAGCGAAACCGACCGTGCACGGACCAGCGAGCTGGCCGCCTGAATCGACTCCTTCATCACATCGCGCAGGTTACCCGTGACCTTCATGGCCCCGCGTCCCGGCATCTTGACCGCCTCGATGGTGAGGAGGTCACCGCCGACTTCGGTCCAGGCAAGGCCGGTAACGGCGCCCACCTGGTCGGTTTCGTCGGCCAGGCCATACCGGAACTTCCGCACGCCGGCGAAGGTCGCAAGGTTGTCCGACGTGATCGTCAGGCTCCCGGCCTCGTTCAGCGCCAGCTCACGCACCGCCTTGCGGGCAAGTCGCGCAATCTCGCGCTTCAGGCTGCGCACACCGGCTTCACGGGTGTAATAGCGGATCAGGTCGCTGATCGCGCCATCCGTGACGATCCACTCCTCGGCTTTGAGGCCGTGATCCTCCCGCACCTGAGGGATCAGGTGGCGCTTGGTGATCTCGAGCTTCTCATCCTCCGTGTACCCCGCAATCCGGATGATCTCCATCCGGTCCAGCAGGGGCTGCGGCATGTTGAGCGAATTCGCCGTCGTCACGAACATGACGTCGGAAAGGTCATAGTCGACCTCAAGATAGTGGTCGTTGAACGTCGAGTTCTGTTCGGGGTCCAGCACTTCGAGCAGGGCCGAGGCCGGGTCGCCCCGATGGTCCATGCCCATCTTGTCGATCTCGTCGAGCAGGAACAGCGGGTTGCCGCTCTTCACCTTCTTCAGGCTCTGGATCACCCGTCCCGGCATCGAGCCGATATAGGTGCGCCGGTGGCCACGGATCTCGCTCTCATCGCGCACGCCGCCGAGCGATACGCGCACGAAGTCACGCCCCGTCGCTTCCGCGATGGACTTGCCGAGCGAGGTCTTGCCGACGCCCGGCGGGCCGACGAGGCAGAGGATGGGTCCCTTCAGCTTGCCAGTGCGTTTCTGCACGGCAAGGTATTCGAGGATTCGCTCTTTCACCTTGTCGAGACCGTAGTGGTCATCGTCGAGCTGTTTTTCGGCCTTGCGCAGATCCGTGACGATCTCCTTGCGCTTGCCCCAGGGCAGCGACAGCAGCCAGTCAAGATAGTTGCGCACAACGGTCGATTCGGCCGACATCGGCGACATCTGACGCAGCTTCTTCATCTCGGCCTCGGCCTTGGTCCGGGCTTCCTGAGAGAGGGGCGTATCGGCGATCTTCTGGTCGAGTTCGGCCAGCTCGTCGCGCTCGCCGCCTTCCCCGCCCTGATCGCCCAGCTCGCGCTGGATCGCCTTCATCTGCTCGTTCAGGTAATACTCGCGCTGGGTCTTCTCCATCTGCCGCTTCACGCGGTTTTTGATCTTACGCTCCATCTGGAGCATGCCCATCTCGCCCTCCATCAGGGCGAACACCTTCTCGAGCCGGTCCTTGGCGTCCGGCATCTCGAGCAGTTCCTGCTTTTCGGAAAGCTTCACAGAGAGGTTCGAAGCCACCTGGTCGGCCAGCCGGCCCGGCTCGCTCATCTGCCCGATCGAAGACACAGCTTCCGGCGGGATCTTGCGGTTCAGCTTCACATAGCTCTCGAACTGCTCCTGCACGGCGCGCATCAGGGCCTGGATGTCCCCGCCCGCGCTTTCCGCTTCCGGCACTGTCTCGATCTCGGCCTCGAAATACTCGCCGCGGTCATGCAGCTCCACGAGCCGCGCACGCGACTTGCCCTCAACCAGTACCTTCACGGTGCCGTCTGGCAGCTTCAGCAGCTGCAGGATGGTCGCCAGCGTGCCCACCTGGTGCAGGTCGCCGGAACCAGGGTTGTCGATGGCGGCGTCACGCTGGGCCACAAGCATGATCTCGTTCTCGCTCTCCTCGATCATCTCGAGGGCGCGCACGGACTTGTCTCGGCCGACAAACAGCGGCGCCACCATGTCGGGGAAAACAACGATGTCCCGAAGCGGCAACACCGGTACTGTCTTCGATCTTGGCATGTTCATGCCTCCTTTACGTGAGCCCTGACTGGCAGCGACCCGGATACCCTAGTTCGCCGAATTGGGCGATTGTCAGGCGATGTGAATGATTTGGAAACCTCGGGTCCCAGCTTCAAGCCGCACTCTGCTCAACAAAGGTGTGAATTCCGCTGATCGTGTCTTTGAGGCGAGAGGACGGTGAACCGCAGGTAAATCTGGTATTTGGCACCTCGCGCGGCCCCCGAGAGCGCACTTTACCCTGCACGACAGGGCGATCCGGCGCTGCCGGCCGTGCGTCGCTGAGCCTCTCGACACGCGGGCCTGATCCGGCGCAGTCTCTTCAGGCTCAATGGAGACCTGCCATGCACCGTCTTGCCGCCACTGCCCTGTTCCTCGCCCTCGCCGCAGCTGCGCCCGCCAGCGCCCAGCTGGAAGGCCGCCCGGCCCTTGACCTTTCGGAAACCGGCAAGACGACCGGCACCGGCGCCGATACCGCCTTCGCCCGCTCTGTGGCCACCCGCTACGCCGGCGGCATCTCCGCAGACAGCATCCGGGCCGACCTGGCCGCCCAGGGCTTCGATTGCGCCGCAGACGGCACCTATTGCACCCGTGCGGTCATGGTCGGCCCCTGCGCCGATGGCTGGACCGTCGACATCGGCGAAGACGGCGCGCTCGGCAGCACGCTGCAGCGTGTCTGCATGGGGGCTGCGGCCGACGACGAGTAGCTCCACCCGCTCCGGCCGCGGCGCCTGGCCCCTTGCCGGCGTCCGCGAGTCCGGCTTCATACCGCCTCCCGGCAGAAAGCTGAGGGTTAAAGAGCCATTAAAGGTTTCTGCCTCTATCTGTCAGGACGATTCCGCCGGGGATTCCGGCGCCCCAGAGACGGAGAAACGGTCCCATGTCCTCAGCCCGGCAACTGAAGTCCGCCGACGACCTGCTGACCGGCTCTTCGGGCTATTCCGCCAAGGATATCGAGGTCCTGGAAGGCCTTGAGCCCGTCCGCAAACGCCCCGGCATGTATATTGGCGGCACCGACGAGCGCGCCTTCCACCACCTCTTCGCCGAAGTCCTCGACAACGCCATGGACGAGGCCGTTGCCGGCTATGCCAACCGGATTGAAATCAAACTCACCAATGACGGCTACCTGACCGTCACCGACAATGGCCGCGGGATCCCGGTCGATCCCCACCCGAAATTCCCCAAGAAATCAGCCCTCGAAGTCATCATGACGACGCTGCACTCGGGCGGTAAGTTCTCGGACAAGGCCTATTCCACCGCCGGCGGCTTGCACGGGGTCGGCATTTCGGTCGTCAACGCACTCTCCGAGCATGTCGAAGTCGAAGTCGCACGCGACCGCACCGTCTACCGCCAGGAATTCTCGCGCGGTACGCCGATGGGCAAGCTCGCCAAAGTCGGCACGACGCCCAACCGGCGCGGCACGAGCGTAAGGTTCAAGCCCGACCCCCAGATTTTCGGCGACAAGCTGCGCTGGCGCCCCGCGCGCCTGTTCGGCATGGCACGTTCCAAGGCCTATCTCTTCCGCGGCGTTGAAGTGCGCTGGTCCTGCGATGCGGACCTGCTGCCGGAAGACTCGAAAATCCCCGCTGACGCCATTCTCTCCTATCCTAACGGCCTCGCCGACCAGTTGCAGGAAGTCTTCCACGACAAGGCGACCATCACCGAGCAGCCCTTCACCGGCCTTGTCGACATGGGCCATGACGGCAAGTGCGAATGGGCCATCGCCTGGACCCAGGCCGGCTTCGGCGAGCAGGACGGTTTCGCCCGCTCCTACTGCAACACCATCCCGACCCCCGAGGGCGGCACCCATGAGGCCGGCTTCCGCTCGGCCATCACCAAGGGTCTTCGCAACTTCGGTGAACTGACCGGCAACAAGAAAGCTGCCGAGGTCACCGCCGAAGACGTCATGGGACATTCCGGCTTTCTGCTCTCAGTCTTCATCCGCGGCCCGGAATTTGTCGGCCAGACGAAAGACAAGCTCTCCTCTACGCACGCCTTCCGCCTCGTCGAGAACGCCGTGCGCGACCACTTCGACCACTGGCTCGCCCAATCACCCAAGGAAGCCAACAAGCTCCTCGCCTGGGCCATCGACCGCGCCGACGAGCGCGCCAAACGCCGCAAGGCAAAGGAAATCAGCCGAAAGTCGGCCACCAAGAAACTCCGCCTTCCTGGCAAGCTGGCTGACTGCTCAGCCAAGGGCCCGGAAGGCACCGAACTCTTCCTCGTCGAAGGCGACTCGGCCGGCGGCTCCGCCAAGCAGGCCCGCAACCGCGAGACCCAGGCGATCCTGCCCCTGCGCGGCAAGATCCTGAACGTCGAAAGCGCGTCCGACGACAAGCTGATGGGCAACCAGGAACTCGCCGACCTCTCGCTTGCTCTGGGTACGGAGCTTGGCCGCAAGTTCAACCTCGATGACCTGCGCTATGAGCGCATCATCATCATGACCGACGCCGACGTTGACGGCGCCCACATCGCGGCGCTGCTGATCACCTTCTTCTACCGGCTGACCCCCGGCCTGATCGAAGCGGGCCGACTCTACCTCGCCCAGCCGCCGCTGTATAAGCTCGCGAACAAGGGCAACATCCACTACGCGATGGATGATGAAGACCGGGCCCGGATCACCAAGGAACACTTCAAGGGCAACCAGAAGATCGAGCTGACCCGCTTCAAGGGTCTCGGCGAGATGAACCCCGCCCAGCTGAAGGAAACCACCATGAGCCCCGGCAGCCGCATCCTCGCGCGCGTCACCCTGCCGGACTCGATGGACGAACTCACCGAAATGAAGCCCGCCGACCTCATCAACACCCTGATGGGCAAGAAAGCCGAACTCCGCTTCAAGTTCATCCAGGAAAACGCAGCCTTCGTCGAAGCACTGGATATCTGACCTTCTAATCCCTCTCCATTCGGGGGGAGATCAGAGACCCTTGCCTGGCAATGGGAGGCGAGGGCCTTCACCAGACCCGCTGGCCTCAGGATCGTGCCAAAAGCAGATTGGAAGGGGCTCGCCTTACTCTACCTGCTGAACAATACCGCCGCCCGTGCTCGCGGTCACAGTCCCGCCCGAGGCACTGCCGAACGCCTGCGCGAGGCCGCGGTAAAAGGCGATGCGGTCTTCCGCATCCGGTGAAAGCACCAGCGCACGTCCCGCCCCGAAGAGCGGCGCAGGTTTCTTGTCCTCATGCGCGATTTCCATAATGTCAGACCAGAGGTCGGCCGGAAGGCCACCGCCTGTCACCCGGTTCATCGCGCTGTCATCGTCATTGCCGACCCACACGCCGCCAACATAGGCGGAGGTGAAGCCGATGAACCAGGCATCGCGCCAGTCCTGACTGGTGCCGGTCTTGCCCGCCACGGTCCAGGCGCCGAAACGCGCCTTCTGGCCAGTGCCGATAGAGGCATTCACCACCCGCGTCAGCATGGCATTCATGTCGGCGGCATAATCTTCCGCGTACACACGTTCCGGCTCAGTGGCCGGCTGCTCGAACAGCACATTGCCGCGCGTATCGGTCACTTTCGCGATGATCCACGGCTCCATCCGCTTGCCACCGGACTGGAACACGCCATAGGCGCCGGTGATCTCCCACAGGTTAACCTCCTGGCTGCCCAGCGCCAGCGAGGGAAAGGGCTGCATCTCGCTCCTGATGCCGAAGCGCTTGGCGAGGTCTATCACGCGCGCGGGATTCGACTCGTTGCCGAGTTCTGCGGCCACTGTGTTGGTCGAGCGCGTCAACGCCTCGCTCAACGTCATCGGGCCGATATACTCACCGTTATAGTTCACCGGCTTCCACTTGCCGATGCTGATCGGGCGGTCGTTGAACACGTCATAGGGCGAGTAGCCATCTTCCAGCGCCAGGGCGTACACGAACGGTTTGAAACTCGAGCCCGGCTGGCGCTTGGCCTGCGTCACGCGGTTGAAAGGTGAAGCCTTGTAATTGGTGCCGCCGGTCATCGCCACCACGCGCCCATCCTTGCCGAGGATCAGCGCTGCCGCCTGCCCCGCTTTTGCCGCCGGACCATCCTTCTTCATCCGCTCGGTGATACGCTGTTGCACACGTGCCTGCAGTTTCGGGTCAATCGTCAGCGTCACCACCGCGTCGCCGGGCACGCGCGGCATCACCGCCGCCAGCCGCTCGGTCGCCACATCGATCACATAGCCGAGTTCGGCGTCGTACACCGGCGGCGTGATAATGCTGATGTCTGCGTCCAGCGCGGCCTTCTCTTCTTCGCGCGAGATGAACCGCTCGGCGCGCATCTCGCGCAGCACATAGCTCTGCCGGTCCTTCGCCCCGGCCAGGTTCTCGCGCAGGTTCAGTTTCGACGGCGCCTTCGGCAGCGCTGCCAGCAGCGCGGCCTCCGCAATCGTGATCTGGTCAGGCGCCTTGCCGAAATAGTAACGCGACGCGGCATCAATACCGTAGAGGCCGGAGCCGAAATAAATGCGATTGAGATAGAGCGACAGGATCTCATCCTTCGTCATCTTCTTCTCGAGCTGGCGCGCCAGCGTGATTTCCTGCGCCTTACGCTGCATCGTCTGGCCGGAATGCAGCACCAGGTTCTTCACCACCTGCTGGGTGATCGTCGAGGCGCCAGAAACCGTCTCGCCGGCCGCTGCATTCGACAGCGCTGCGCGGGCGATGGCCGCTTCGTCGGCGCCGTCATGCTGATAGAAGCGCTTGTCTTCCGCCGCGAGGAAGGCCTGCGGCACGTGGCGCGGCAGGTCCTTCACGTCGATGGCCCGGCCGTAGCGGGGGCCCTTCACGGCCACGGTGACCCCGTTCGCGTCCACGAACTCGATGGCGGGTTCGCGGTTGGCGTCCCACAGCTCTGCAATGTTGGTTGGCAGTTTTGGCATACCGTTGTGCAGGCTGTGCCATTTCCACGCCGCCCAGAGGCCGCCGGCCAGCAGGATGCCGCCCACCGCGAGGACAAGGTAGCGCACCGCGGGGCTCTGCCGGCGCAGGAAGGCCGGCGTCGGCACGCGCACGATGCGGGGCAGGTTCGGAGGGGTGGGAAACTGGTTGGTCATGGGTGCGGGCGTTCTCGCTCTGCCAGGCTGAACCTGCCGTGAAAGCGCCAGCCTACCTGATAGAAGATTACGGCAGCGTGAAGGCGCACCGTCTAGGGACACTTCCCTAGCGTGCGCCGGCGCAAAGGGTGGTAAGGGACTCTCAGATGCAACCCGGGATTCCTCACATGCGACCTCTGCTATTTGCCCTCGCCGCGACAGGTTTGGCCCTCGCCGCAGGGTGCACCCCGGCCACCGAGGCGCCCGTTTCTGTGCCGGTCGAAGTGCCGGACGCCGCTGCCCCGGCCCCGGCTCCGGCCCCGGCTCCGGCCGGCCCGGTCATCGACGCGGCCGCCCTCGGCATCCCGATGGACGAAGCCTCCATCGCCGACGGACGGGAGATTGCCGTCCACAACTGCTCGAATTGTCATGGGCTCGACCAGGCCGCGAGCCTGCGCGCCGATGCCCCGCCGCTGCGCTATATTCTCTCGGTCTACCCCGCCGCCTCCCTCGCCGAGGACTTCCGCGCCGGCATCCATGTCGGGCACGAAGACATGCCCGGCTTCGTCTTCGGCGACCTCGGCATGGACGTGCTGCTGAGCTACCTCGTTTCCATTCAGGAAGCGCCCCCGCCGGAGTGACTTCGTTGCCATTCGCCCGCTTGAAGAAGAGGGGCCCAGGTAGCTAGGCCATTCCCGGCCGCCACGCATCCTTCAAGTGCGAGGGCAGATAGCCCGGTGCGATCGCTATGATGTCATACCGCCAGCCGCAGTCGTGAAATCTCGGCCGCTGCGCCAACCAGGTCTCCGCCGCCCGCGCAATCCGGCGCCATGCGGCGGGGCTCACGCAGCCAAGCGCCTCGTCCAGCGTCGCGCGCTCCTTCACCTCGATGAACACGATCACGTCACCCTTGCGCGCCACAAGGTCGATCTCGCCGACCGGCAGGCGCACCCGGCGCGAGAGGATCGTGTAGCCCTTCGCCCGCAGCCACCAGGCCGCCAGCGCCTCGGCCCTGCGGCCACGCGCTTCGGCGGCCTCACGTTTGCCCATCGCCGGACTTTATCTGGAGGGCGCGCTGGTAGACGTCGCGCTTCGGCAGGCCAAGCGCTTCGGCGACCGAAGAGGCCGCCGCCTTGGTCGGCATCTCGTTCAGCGCCACCCGCAGCGCCGCGTCGATATCTGCCGCTGTCGCAGCCACCTGCTTGGGCGGGCCGACGAGCAACACGATCTCGCCGCGCGGCGGACCGGCCTTGTCATAATGGGCGGCCAGCTCTGTCAGCGTGCCCCGGCGGGTTTCCTCAAACAGCTTCGTCAGCTCGCGCGCTACCGCCGCGTCCCGGTCGCCGAGCACGGCGGCAAGATCGGCCAGCGACTCTGACAGCCTCGGCCCGCTCTCATAGAAAACCAGCGTTGCCGGCACCTGTTTCAGGCTCCCGATCTCGGTGCGGCGCGCGCCGGATTTCGGCGGCAGGAAGCCCGCAAACAGAAACCGGTCGCTTGGCAGGCCGCTCGCCACCAGCCCCGCCAGCAAGGCGGACGCTCCCGGCACCGGATAGACCTTGATGCCGTGTTCCAGCGCTTCGTGGACCAGCTTCCAGCCCGGATCGGAGATCAGCGGCGTGCCCGCATCCGAAACCAGCGCAATCCGCGCGCCCTCCTCCAGCCGCTTCAGGAGGCCCGGCCGCCGTTCCGCCCCATTGTGGTCATGGTACGGGCTGAGCCGGGCTTTAATCCCGTAAGCGGACAACAATTTCGAGGCCACCCGCGTGTCTTCCGCCAGCACTTCTTCTGCGCCGCCCAGAATATCGAGCGCCCGCAAGGTGATGTCGCGCAGATTACCGATCGGTGTGGAGACAACATAAAGTCCGGGCGCTACAGCCACGGGCGGTTGCCCGGCCCGCGCCCCCACAATAGACTCTCCCTCGTCGGGAATCGCATCGGCGCCAGAAGGATCAGAAGATGACATCGCGTCCACCATCGCTCAGGAAATTCACTGCGCCAAGTGTTGTGCTGGCTTCGCTGCTTCTGGCCACGGCCTGCGCCAGTGCGCCGACCCGCCCGCCGGTGTCCATCGGCTCCGGCCAGCCACGCGTCGACCCCGTCACCGGTGAGCGCCTTCCCGAAGAGGCGGCAATCACCGAAGAAGCCACTGACGGCTTCGTGCGCGGCGATGGTGGCCTGACCCCGCCCTTCATGGTGGGCAAGGACGTGAAGCGCGCTGCAGTGCTGCTGCCCTTCTCGCATCCGACCGCCAATGTGCGCGCCGAAGCCGAGGCGATGCTCGCGGGCATCGAGCTCGCCCTGTTTGAAAACGGCGGCACCGATTTCCTGATCCTGCCCAAGGACACCGCCGGACGCGCCTCAACCGCGGAGGCCCGCGCCGATGAGGCCATCGATGAAGGCGTCGACATCATCCTCGGCCCGCTGTTCGGCGCTGAAGTCACCCCCGTAAAAGACGCGGTCAACCGCGAGCAGATCCCGGTCGTGGCCTTTTCGAACGACCGCACGGTCGCCGGAGGCGGCAGCTATCTCGCCTCGGTGATGCCGGAAGAAGAAGTCGTCCGCATCATGGGCTACGCCGCCAGCCGCGGCACGCGCACCTTTGCCTTCCTCGGCCCGGATTCCGCCTATGGGCGCCAGGTCGAAACCGCGATGCGCGCCGAAGCCGCGAAGAATGGCTGGACCATCATCGGCGCCGGTTTCTACGATCCGAGCACCAGCGCCAGCTCCGAAGTCTCCCGCGTTGCAAAACTCATCAAGGCTGAGTCGAGCCAGGTCGGCCTGCTGATCCCCGAACGCGGCACCAAGCTGCTCTCGATCGCCCCGCTGCTCGTGGTCAATGGCATCGACCCCGGTCGCACCCGCTTCCTCGGCACCAGCATCTGGGACGACTCGGCCATATGGCGCGAACCCGCCTTGGCTGGCGCGCTCTATTCGGCGGTCGACCCGGACAACATGACGACCTTCAAAGACACCTACCGCCGCATTTACGGCCGCGCCCCGACCGACCTGGCGGCAGCCGCCTATGACGCCGCCGCTCTCGCGATCACGCTGGCGGGCGAAAACAACATGAAACACGGCGGGGTCACCGATCCGGACGGCTTCATGGGGGTCAATGGCCTGTTCCGCTTCCGCCTCGACGGCACCTCGGAACGGGGCCTCGCGGTCAAGGAAATCCGCCAGTCAGGCGCCTCGGTCGTCGAAAAAGGGGTTACCAGATTTCCCCCCGGCGGTAGCTGATCGGGCGCGCAAGCCTGATGGAAAGCCCTTGCGGTGATAGGCGACACGCCCCAAATCACCGCCCACAGGGCAGACATCCCGGTTTGGCGGCCAGTTCATGAGCAAGCGCGACTATTATGACGTTCTCGGTGTAGAACGCGGAGCCGATGAAAAGGTTCTGAAATCAGCCTATCGCAAGCTCGCCATGAAGTATCACCCGGACCAGAATCAGGGCGATGCCAGCGCTGAAGAGAAGTTCAAGGAAGTTGGCGAAGCCTATGCCATCCTCTCCGATGCTCAGAAACGCGCCGCCTATGACCGGTTCGGCCATGCCGCCTTCGAGAATGGCGGCGGCGGCCCCGGCGGCAGCCCGTTCGGCCAGGGCGCCAATCCTGAAGACATCTTCCAGGACCTGTTCAGCCAGGTATTCGGCGGCGGCTTTGCTTCGGCTGGCCGCAAGCGCGGCGGCCCGCAGCGCGGCGCCGACCTGCGCTATGATCTCGAGATCACCCTCGCTGAAGCCTATGCCGGCAAGGAAGAAACCATTCACGTGCCGCAGGCGGTGGCGTGCAAGCCATGCGATGCTACCGGCGCCGCCCCCGGCACCAAGCCGGAGCCGTGCGAGACCTGCGGCGGACATGGCCGGGTGCGCGCCCAGCAGGGCTTCTTCACGATGGAGCGCACCTGCCATATCTGCCAGGGCCGCGGCACTGTCATCCGCAAGCCGTGCAAGACCTGCGGCGGCGCGGGGCAAGTGAAGGAAGAACGCAAGATCTCGGTCAAGATTCCGGCCGGTGTCGAAAGCGGCATGCGCATCCGCCTGACCGGCGAGGGCGAACCGGGTTCTGCCGGCGGGCCGAAGGGCGACCTCTACATTTTCGTCGAAGTCGTCGAGCACGACATCTTCGAGCGCGACGGACCGAACCTCTATTGCCGCGCGCCGGTGCCGATGGCGACGGCGGCGCTCGGCGGCGAGATCGAGATCCCGACGATCGATGGCGGCCGCGCCCGCGTTGCCATTCCCGAAGGCGCCCAGACAGGGCGCAAGCTGCGCCTGCGCGGCAAGGGCATGCCCTCCGTGCGCCAGGGAAACGCACAGGGCGACCTCTATGTCGAGATGTTCGTCGAGACCCCGCAGAACCTCACCGCCCGGCAGAAGGATCTGCTCCGTCAGTTCACGGAATGCTCCGGCGCGGACTGCCATCCGGAGAGCGAAGGCTTCCTGGGGCGTATCAAACGCTTCTGGGGCGGCAGTGATGGTGACGAGAAGCGCCCGACCTGACGGCGGGCGATAGGCTGGAGGCAGGCCCCTTCCCCGACGCGGCGGCTTGATCCCGCAGATGCGGACCATAGAGTGCCGCGCTGAACCTGCCGGGATATCCATGACCCATATTCTGAGACTACTGCCTCAAGTGGACACGCTGCTCAGCGGCGAGGAAATGGCCGGCCTTGCAGCAACCTATTCGCGCAGCGAGGTTGCAGACGCCCTGCGCAGCGAACTGGCTGCACTCAGGGCCGGCATCCAGTCCGGCGCCGTGCACGCCCTGCCGGACTTTTCAGGCAGGGCTTTCGCAGACCGGATCAGCGCGCGGCTGGACGCGCGCCGCCGGCCGAACCTCGTCAGCCTCATCAACGCCACCGGTATCATCGTGCATACCAATCTCGGCCGCTCGCGCCTTGCGCCGGAAGCGCTTGCCGCGATCGAAGCCGCCGGGCGCGACCATACCAATCTCGAAATGGACCTCACCACCGGCAAGCGCGGGTCACGCCACGCGCATGTCGAACAATTGATCTGTGAACTGACGGGAAGCGAGGCAGCGCTGGTCGTGAACAATTGCGCCGCCGCCGTTCTTCTGAGCCTGATGGCCACCGCGCAGGGCCGCAAAGTCATCGCCTCGCGCGGTGAGCTGATCGAGATTGGCGGATCGTTCCGCCTGCCGGACATCATCGCGCAGAGCGGCGCGGTGCTGAAGGAAGTCGGCGCGACAAACAAGACGCGCGCCGCCGACTATGCAGACGCCGTTGATGACGACACCGCCGTTCTGCTCAAAAGCCATACCAGCAATTACCAGATCGTCGGCTTCACGGCAGCACCAAAGCGCGAAGAACTGGCCGCCCTCGCCCGCGAGACGCGCACTATCTTCATGGAAGACCTCGGCAGCGGCGTGCTGATCGACCTGTCACCTTACGGACTTAAGGATGAGCCGGTCGTCTCTGACGTGATCCGTTCCGGAGCCGATCTCGTCATGTTTTCCGGCGACAAGCTGCTCGGCGGCCCGCAGTGCGGCATCATCGCCGGGCGCGCCGACATTGTCCGCAGCCTGAAGTCCCACCCCCTGTGCCGCGCCGTGCGCATCGACAAGCTGTCACTGGCCGCACTGGAGGCCACTCTGCGCCTTTACCGAGCGCCGCATGATCCCTTCAGGCGTGTACCTGTCCTGCGCGCGATTGCGCAGACAGCGGACGAACTTCAGGCACGAGCGCAGCGGCTGTCAGGCGCGCTGACGGCGCTCGGTCTAGGGGATGTCTCGGCCGTTCCGTCAACTGCCTATGTCGGCGGCGGATCTCTGCCGCAGCAGACGCTGGACAGTTGTGCCGTGACCGTCGCCCTGCCTGGCATGGCGCCGGATATGCTGGCTGCTCGGCTGAGGGGCTGCCGTGTTCCGGTCATCGGCCGCATCCGGGATGAACGTTTCCTGATGGATGTCCGCACACTGATCGATGAGGATGTTCCACAGATCGCGGCGGCCTTCAGGACCGTGACGGCGACATGACAACCTGCCCGCTTGTCGTGATCGGCCATGTCGATCATGGCAAAACCGCGCTGGTCCGCGCGCTGACGGGCAAGGACACTGACCGGCTGCCGGAGGAGAAGCGCCGCGGCCTCTCCATCGTACCCGGCTTTGCGCACCTCGAGCATCAGGGACACGTCATCGACCTGATCGACGCCCCCGGCCATGCCGATTTCATCCGCGCCATGATTTCCGGCGCAAGCGGCGCATGCGGCGCCCTGCTCGTCATCTCGGCGGTAGAAGGCATCCAGGCACAGACGCTGGAGCATATGGCGATTGCAGCAGCGCTCGGCATTCGCGAAGCGGCGGTGGCCGTAACGAAAGCAGACCTGCTCGCCCCCGGCGCGGCAGCCACGCGGGAGGCAGACCTGCGCAGCGCCCTGTCCGGCACCGCGTTCTCGCAAGCGCCGTTCGTATTCTGCTCGGCCGTCACCGGCGAAGGCCTCGCCCAACTTTCCGGCGCGCTGGCCGCCCTGGCGACGCGCGCCGTAGGTGATTCGCCGCCCCCTGGCGCCTTCCTCCCGGTTGACCGGGTCTTCATCGCCGAAGGCCACGGCACGGTGGTGACCGGCACACTGCTCGGCGCGCCCGTCGCGGTGAATGAGACGCTCGCGCTGTCGCCCGATGGGCGCGAAGTAACCGTGCGGCGCATCCAGGTGCGCGGCGAAGATGCGGTTATCGCGAGGACGGGCGAGCGTACGGCGCTGAACCTGCGCGGCCTTCCCGCAGGCGCCGTGCACCCCGGCGACATACTGCACACGCCAGGCGCCTTCGCGCCATCGCGCGAGGCTGACGCCGTCTTCTCGCTGCCAGCAGGTGCCCGCCGCCCGGTGCGGCACATGGAAGACGTGCGCGTACATTTCGGCACCGCGCAGGCGAGCGCGCGCCTGCACCTTTTTGGTGCGGCGCAAGTCGCGCCAGGCGACGCGGCGATGGTGCGCCTGAAGTTTCGTGCGCCGGTCTGCCTTTATGCCGGACAGCGCGTGATTCTGCGGCGTCTTTCGCCGGCGGAGACGCTGGGCGGCGCCC
Source organism: Hyphomonas sp. (assembly GCF_022844445.1). GTDB lineage: Bacteria > Pseudomonadota > Alphaproteobacteria > Caulobacterales > Hyphomonadaceae > Hyphomonas. Next base: position 130,297 of record NZ_JALHLS010000008.1, on the reverse strand, counting down.
TGCTCCTTGATCCGGCCGCCCCGCCGCTCACGGCCGGCAAGGCTGCCCGGCTGGCGACCCTTGCGGCAGCGCAGGCCGGCGACCTTCCGGGCCTTGCGGACGCGCTCGCAAAGGAAGGCAGCGGCCTGGCGCGCCTCGCGGACATAGCGCGCCTCGCCCGAAGACCTGCAGAACGCGTCGCCGAAGCGCTGGTGAACAGGCTCGTTCCGGTCGGCAGTGATCGGCTTACTCCCGCCGAAACAATTGAGGCGGCGAAGGCTGCTTACCTTGCAAGCCTCGTCGCCTATCATGCCGCGTTTCCGCTCCGACTGCTTGCGCCCCGCAAAGACATGGCAGACCCGAAACTGGCGCCTGCAATTACTGCGGATGTCGAAATGCGGCTCGCGGCAGCAGGCGCCATCGTGCTCACCGCTGTCGGCGCCGCAACGGCAGGCCATGCACCCGAAGACAATCTTCTGCCGGCGCAGAAGGTGCGCATGGACGAGATCGGGGCAGCCGTCAAAGCCGCAGGGCTCAGCGCGCCGGGCATTGCCGCCTTTTCCGGCGCAGCAGAAGACGCCGACCTCCTCGCGCTGCTGATCCGTTCGGGCCGCGTGATCGAACTCCACAATGTCGCTCTGAACCAGATGCTGGTCTTCCATGCGGACGCGATTGCCGCCGCCGTCCGAACACTTGCCGAAGCCTTTCCCGGCCTTACCGCTTTCACGACCAGCGAAGCGCGCAAGGCGCTCGCCACCAACCGCAAAAGCATTGTACCGCTGCTCGAACATCTCGACAGCCTTGGCGTCACCGTGCGGACGGGTGACCTGCGGCATGTCGTATGAGGTTTGACGCGGGGCGGACGCCCGCTACTGTTGCGGGGTCACGGAGGTGACTGGAGTCTGGTGGCTTCCCTGGTCTTCAAAACCATGGACGCGCCCAACCGGCGCGTGGTGGGTTCGATTCCCATCCACCTCCGCCAGCGCCCCTGCGTAAGCCTAGACAAAAGCGCCGCGGCGCGGACTATAGGATCAAACCTGAGCGGACGTCGACATGACCGATTCAAAGCCTGCCTTCTCTCTGAAAACGCTGACTGGTGAAACGGTCAGCCTGCCGGGACCCGGCCCCGCGCTGGTCGTGTTCGTGAAGGAAGACTGCGAGACCTGCAACACGGCGGCGCCGGTCGTGCAGGCCTTCCACAGGGCTTATGGAGCCGCGATGCCTGTGGTGATGCCCGCGCAATCGGGCGAAGGCAATCACGTGCTGCGCGACCGTCACGGTCTCACACTGCCCATCCTCGATGACAGCGCCTGCAGGACATCTTTCGACTGGGATATCGAGATCGTTCCGTCTGTATTCTGGATTGACGGGAACGGCGGCGTGCTGTCGCATTTCGAGGGCTTTGTGCGCGAGGAATGGCAGGGCCTGAACGGCCAGATCGCCGCCAGCCTCGGCCTGCCCGCGGCGCAGATTGACTGGGACAGCCTTCCGCCCTGGCGGCCGGGATGCGGATCACAACATCTGTATCCGGAATATTTCGACAAGCTCACGGCAGAACGGGACGGCGGGCAGCTGAAGGCCCGGCGGATCGAGATTGCCGTGGCCGACGACGTGTCGGAGTTCATGTTCGACCAGGGTTTCTCGGACGGCCTTCCACTGGTGCCGCCGACGCCAGAGCGCGTGCTGCGCATGATGCAGGGCACCCGGCGCGCCCCGCAGGATCTGGTGGCGATCGTGCCGCCCAACATGGGTGAGGCGACCGTCGAGAAGGTCGCGATCAATGCCGTGATGGCGGGCTGCAAACCGGAATACATGCCGGTGATCATCGCGGCGCTCGAAGCTGTATGTACCGATGCCTTCAACGTCCACGGCGTGACGGCCACCACGATGGGCGCGGCGCCCGTGATCGTCGTCAACGGCCCCATCCGTGAACGGATCGGGATGAACAAGGGCCTCGCCGCCCTCGGCTCCGGCAACCGAGCCAACGCCACTATCGGCCGCGCCATCAGGCTGATCGTCGGCAATGTCGGCGGCGGCAAACCGGGCGGCGTCGAGCGCTCCACACTGGGCAACCCGATGAAGTACACGATGTGCTTTGCTGAGAACGAGGAACGTTCTCCCTGGCCGCCGCTGCATGTCGAGCGCGGGTTCCGGAAGGAAGACTCGGTTGTGACGGTGTTTGCGATGACCGGCGGGCCGGTCCACATTGTCGATCAGGAATCGCGTGCACCCGACCAGGTGGCGGGCTCCATCGGTCTCGGCCTCGAAGGCGTCTTTCTGCCCAAGCTGCACAATCTTCCAGTCGACACGCTGCTCGTCGTCTGCCCGGAACATATCGACACGCTGATGAGCGACGGGCCCTATTCGAAAGAGCGGCTGCGCGCCCGCATCCAGGCCGTCACCCAGCGGCCGCTGCGCGAGATGGTAGCCGATCCGGTCTCCGGCGCCGGCATACCGGCAGCCATCGCCGAGAAGATGGGCGCCGAGCGGCTGGCGGCGCTGGCGCCCAAGTTCGCCGGGGAGCAATACATCCACATTGTTGTGGCCGGCTCCGATGCCGGGAAGTTCAGTTCGGCTTTCCATGGCTGGGCGACAGGGGAAATCGGTTCACAGTCCGTCTCTCGCCGGGTCGATTCGGACTAGCCGCGCGGGCAAATGCAGTTACTCTGACCCCAGCCCGACAGAAAAAGGAGGACGGATGACGATAATCCTAGACCCCACCGATGAACGAAAGCCGGTCGCCCGGCAGGTGAGCCCGCGCAAAGCCGCAATCAGCGGAACGGTAGGCCTGATGGACATCCGCAAGCCGCGCGGCAATGTGCTGCTCGACGAACTGGAACGCCAGCTCATGGCCACCGTGCCCGGGATCAAGGTGCAACGTTTCGCCAAGCCGACCTTCACCAAGCCCTGTCCGGATGACCTGCGCCGCGAGATCGCCGGCAAGGTCGACTACCTGATCGAGGCCCTTGCGGATTGAGGTTCCTGTACGACGTGCAGTCTGCACGACACAGTCTGGTTTGAAATCCAGGGAATCCCGTCCGTCAGCATAGCCTCTTCGGAGTTTGACGAAGCCGCCGACTTCCAGCGCAAGGCGCTCGGAATGAATGATGCGCGTTACGTGCTTGTCCCGCACCCGATTCAGGATGCAACGGATGAGGAAATGCGCGCCAAGGCCCGCGCCGTACTGCAGCAGGTGCTGGACGCGCTGACGCTCTGACATACCGCGCCGCCGTGGCTGCTCCCTGCTCGGGAACGCGGCGGCGGCGCGGTCACTGCTGGCGTCCGGCGGCGAGGTCCCCTAAAGCACCTCAGACCGAGCCTTAATCACCCCCGGATGCCATGGACCCTGACTGGCCCCTTTCCAGAGACCTTGTGCTGGTCGGCGGCGGGCACACGCATGCGCTGGTTCTGCGCCGCTGGGGGATGAAACCGCTGCCGGGGGCGCGACTGACGCTGATAGAGCCCGGCGCCTGCGCCACCTATACTGGCATGCTGCCCGGCCTTGTGGCCGGCCACTACGCCTTGCGCGACATCCAGATCGACCTCGTGCGCCTTGCCCGGTTTGCAGGCGCACGGATCATCTTCGACAAGGCCACCGGGCTCGACCGGGAGGCCCGGCTGGTGCACCTCGCGGGCCGTCCGCCAGTGCGCTACGACCTAGCCTCGTTCGATATCGGGGCCACGGCGGCCTTGTCTGGTATCGAGGGCTTTGATGAATTCGCCCATTCCGTCAAACCGATGGGTCCGTTTGCTTCTGCCTGGCAGGCCTTCGTGGAAGGCCGGCAGGCGCGCCGCTCGCCTGCCCGGTGCACCGTGATCGGTGGCGGCGTGGCGGGGGTGGAACTTGCTCTCGCCATGGCGCACAGGCTTCGCGCGGCGGGCCTTCCGGATTCGAAGGTTGTCCTGATTGAAGCCGGCTGCAGCATACTTGCCGCAACGCATGCCGGTACGCGCCGCCGCCTCATTGCAGCGTGTAACCGGTTGGGCATCGAGATTCTGACCGCAACCCGCATCGTCCGCCTACGAAGTGGTTCCGCGGAACTCTCAGATGGACGTGAGCTGGCGGCTGACTTCATCGTCAGCGCGGCCGGGGCGCGCGCGCATGACTGGATCGCGCGGACGGGACTTTCACACACAGACGGGTTCATCAATGTCCGTGCAGACCTGCGGTCCGTGGATGATGCCAATGTGTTTGCGGTCGGCGACTGCGCTCACCTGACCCATGCGCCACGCCCCAAGGCCGGCGTATTCGCTGTACGCGAAGCCCCTGTCCTTCTGCACAACCTGAGGGCGTCGCTATCCGGCGCGTCCTTGATGGAATATCATCCGCAAGCGGATTACCTGAAACTGATCTCGATGGGCGACAAGTCTGCCATCGGGCACAAGCACCTCTTCGCGCTGTCAGGCCGCCGGGTCTGGTCGCTCAAGGACCATATCGACCGGACCTTCATGGCGCGGCTGAATGACCTGCCGGTTATGCGCGCGCCTGAGCCGCCGGCCGAGCGGGCGCTGGACGAGGTGGGCGGCGCGCCGCAGGACAGGCTCTGCGGCGGGTGCGGCGCGAAGGTCGGACGCTCCAGCCTGAATGCTGCACTGAAGGATATCGCCCCCGCCCAGCGGGACGATACGGTGCGCGGTCGCGGCGATGACAGCGCAGTGCTGCGCACCGGCGGGCAGCTCCAGGTGTTCACGACCGATCACCTGCGCGCCTTCATCGAAGACCCGTATCTGATGGGCCGGATCACCGCCGTCCACGCGCTCGGGGATATCTGGGCGATGGGCGCACTACCGCAGTCCGCGCTCCTGTCGCTGATCATACCGCGCATGAGCGAGGCGATGCAGGCGGCAACGGTGGGCGAGGTCACTGCCGCCGTGAGCGACGTGCTGCGCGACACGGGCGCCGATCTCGTCGGCGGACACACCAGCATGGGGCGTGAGTTAACGGTGGGTCTGTCCGTGACCGGGTTATTGGAGGGGGCCGCAATCGGACTTGACGGCGCCCGACCGGGTGACGTGCTCGTCCTGACCAAGCCGATTGGCTCCGGCGTCATCCTCGCCGGCGACATGCGCGGCGCCGCGCGCGGCGACGAAGTGCGTCAGGCATTGGAAATCATGCAGCGCCCGCTCACAGCCGCCTCGCGCATCCTGGCCCCCGCCGCGCACGCGATGACCGACGTGACCGGCTTCGGCCTCGCTGGGCACCTGATGAGCATTCTGGAAGCCTCCGGCGCAGCAGCCGAGGTATCTCTGTCGGCCGTTCCCATGATGCCCGGCGCAGAATGGCTGGCAGGACAAGGCGTGCGCTCTTCGATCTGGCTGTCCAATTCATCCCTGGACGGACGGATCACGCGACCTGCTTCGGCGGCCAGTGACCTGCTTTACGATCCCCAGACAGCCGGCGGGCTTCTGGCCGCTTTGCCGGAAGCGCTTGTGCCGGGCGTGCTGGATCAACTGGCGGCAGCCGGAGAAACCGGCTGGGTGATTGGCACGGTCACCGAGGGAACGCCTGCGATCAGGGTGACCTGAGCGGCGCAGTCCCGCGCTCTGTCAGCTTGATGATCTCGGCTGCTGCACGCTCCAGATCCGGTACCGAAAAGTCTGTCAGGCGGATCGTTCCCAGTTCGGGCTCCGTATCGCGGGCACGCTGACGGGCGTATTTAGGATCGTAGTGATGTGCGGCTATCTCCCTGGCCAGTTCTTCGGTGCGCCCGGCGGCGGCAAGGCCATGCCATTCCGCAATCCGGTCGGCCGCATGATAGGGCCGCAGCTGGTCAATGGTCCGGATCAGCCGCTCCGGGTCCGCCGCAACGTCGACGTAAGCCCGGGCGAGATAGGCGCCGCGCGCAGTCAGCGTCGCTTCGATCCGGATCCTCGGGGCGCGGCGCATGTTTTCCCAGATCGTGCGCGGCAAGGTCAGCTGGCCGATCCGGCTCGATTCGGCTTCCACAAAGACCGGGCGGGACGGATCAAAGGCCACGATCTTCAGGGCAAGGGCGCTCTCCAGCGCTTTCTGGGACGGTTGTTGCGCAGCGAGCGCGCCGAACAGCGAGCCCCGGTGTCCGGCAAGGCTTTCAAGGTCGAGCACCTGAGCGCCGTGGCCCGCGAGTTTTTGCAGAATTTCGGTCTTGGCGGTTCCGGTATTGCCGTCGAGGACCACGATCGGACCGGTGAGGCTTTCGCCCGCCTCGCGGGGCCGGTGCAGCAAGTCGACAACAAGACGGCGGAAGGACTTGTAGCCACCCTCCAGCGTTTCGGCCCGCCAGCCGATCTGTTTCAGGATGGTCGCGAAGGCGCCGGACCGCATGCCGCCCCGCCAGCAGTAGACCAGGGGCCGGTAGCTGCCGGGCCTGTCCAGGAGGTGCGCCTCGATGTTCGCACCGGCCCGCCTGGCCACCAGCGCGCCGCCCACTTTGCGGGCGAGGAATGCGCTCTCCTGCTTGTAGATCGTGCCCACGCGGGCGCGCTCTTCGTCGTCCAGAACCGGCAGGTTGATGGCCCCGGGCACGTGGTCTTCGGCAAACTCGCCCGGCGAGCGAACGTCAATAATCTCGTCGAAGGGGCTGCGGAGGAGATCGTTCAAGGCTGAGAGCGTGTAGGGCATGCGCCTGCCTAACCACTGGAGTTTCCAGCGCAAGGGGGGCTTCTGCAAACCTGGGCGACGCAGGAGCCCGCTTGGAGAACAGTGCGCCGTCACCCTCCCGGGCGAAGTGGACATTAAGTTTAGATGAAGTCGGCCTTTCCAGTATGGCTGTCGCTTGCAATGCGGGGGCGCCGCCGCCAATTACTCCGTGTGCGGACCGGGCCCCTCTGGCAGGCGGCGCTCCCTCGAGGGAGGCGCCTGCGATGTCGGACCGCACCGGGAGACAACCCGGTGCCGGCTCAGTGCAGACATTGCCCGACAACCCGCATCGCAACTCCCGAAACCAAGCAAGAGGAGTATGCCATGTCATCCAACTACATCCACGCCTTGGCCCAGCGCCATGCCGCCATCGAGCGCCGGATCGAGGACGCCCTGAAAGCGCCTTCGCCTGACACGCTCTATATCACCTCGCTGAAGAAGCTGCGCCTCGTCTATCGCGAGCGCATCCGTGAAGCGATACGGCAGAAGCGGATGCGCAGCACGGCCGCCCGTCCGAAGCGATGGTCACCGGCGGCAGCAGCTCCGGCGCAAATCGGCGGGGGGCACTGACCATGCCATTGCATACATCGCCGATTGACGGCGCCCCAATGCGTACTGTCCGCCGCTACGGCATCGAGATCGACGTCTGCCCGACCACGGGCGGCGTCTGGCTCGACCGGGGCGAACTCGAAAAGCTGATCGAGATCATCCGCGAGGATGCCGCACAGGAAATCCCCTCGCGCGCGCGCCTGCGCCAGGACCAGGATGAGTTTGACGATGACGGCCCGTCCCGCCGCGGGCGGATGGATCGCAAGTCCAGGCTGCTGGACCTGTTCGACTTCTGAATGGCTGAGCGCCGCTCCGGAAACGGGGCGGCGCTTTAGCCTTCGGGCGGAACTAGAAGCGGTCCGGCCGGAGGACCTTCACCTCTGCGACGCTCAAGACACCGATATGGCTGCCGAGCAGCCGTTCGAGCTCTGAAAGTGCGGCCTGGACCTGCGCATCAGCGCCAATTGAAATAATGACCACCATGTCGCTCGAAGCGGACATGTCCGTATCACGGCTCCACCGTGTCTTGCCGCCGAAGCCGGAGATGGCCGGCAGGATCGTGTAGCCGGTGAGGCCGGACGCCTCGAGGATTTTGGAGGCGCGCGGCGCGGCCATGCGCTCGATGAACAGTTCAAGGCGATGGCGCGTGTGCATGTATCAAGCGGCTCCGGGCGTTATAGCTCTTGCCAGCCAGATATAGAGCGGCAGGCCAAGGATGAGATTGAACGGGAATGTAATGCCGAGCGAGAGCGTGAGATAGATAGAGGGCCGTGCTTTCGGAAGGGCTAGGCGCATGGCGGCAGGCACGGCGATGTAGGACGCCGACGCCGCCAGCGTGATAAGCAGCGCTGCATCGCCGGTGCCCATGCCATTGAGCGCCGCCACGCCGGCCGCCAGCAGGCCGGAGATAAGCGGCATATAAATCCCAAAGGCAATCGTTCCCGGACCAAGCTGGCGCCAGCCATTGCGCAGGCCGCGGCCGGCGGAGAGGCCCATATCCAGCAGGAAAAGGCAGAGCACGCCCTGGAAGGGCTCCACAAAAAAGGGCGCAATGGTCTTCATGCCCTTCTCGCCGCTGATCCAGCCGATGATCAGTGAACCTATCAGCACGACGACCGACGCATTGAGCATTACCTCACGGGCAAGCTCGCCCCGGTCCGATCCAGCAACGCTTTCCTGGCTGCCGGGGCTGCGATGTGCGATGATCAGTGCCGAGATGATCGCGGGCACTTCCATCAGCGCAGCGACAGCGACAAGGTAGCCCGAGGTTTCGAGGCCGGCGGCCGCGATGGCCTGGCCGGCGGCGACGAAGGTGACGATGGAAATGGAGCCGTAATGCGCGGCGGTGGCGGCGGCATCGACGGCGCCGAGGCGTGTGGTGAAGCGCAGGAGGCCGTAGGCGATGACCGGCAGGAGGAAGGACAGCGCGACAGCCGAGATCATCACGAAGCCGGCATCCCAGCCCAGATCACCCTCGGAGATGGCCACGCCGCCTTTCAGGCCGATCGACATCATCAGGTAGATCGCAAGGCCTTTCGCGAAGGCCTCCGGGATCGTCATCTGGGACTTGAGAAGCGCTGCCCCGAGGCCAAGCAGAAAGAAAAGGACAATCGGCGACAGGAGCGTGGCGAGCGCGATGTCCATGCGGGTCTGCTCCGTTGCCAGAAGGCGGGCGGCCTCCGTCTGCCGCAGGCCTCTAGCGGAGTAAGGGGCGCAGACGCCAATCGATAGAAGGGATGCTTTCGATAGCCTTAGGCTATCGAAGTTGACCTATTCGGAGCGCAATACCTTTTCAGCCGCGGCCCGCAAGGGGCCAGCAAGTCCCTGCAGGCTGGCCGCCAATGGCGAGGTGTCCCGCCAGATCAGCGACACTTCCCGCCGGGCCAGAGGGTGATCGATAAGGCGCGCATTCAGCCCCTTGTTTCGCCGCGCTTCGGACAGCGCGTAGAGGCTCGGCAGGACGGCAATACCGGCGCCCATCTCCGCCATCAGGCGGATCGCATCGAGACTGGTGCCCTCATATTCGGTGCTGACAAGGGCGCCGGAGGCTGCCGCGAGTTCTCGAATAATCGCGTTCAGACGGTGACCCTGGCCGAGGGTCAGCAGGGAGTGGCCCTTGAGATCCTTCAGCCGCACCGGACCTTCGCCCTTCGACAGCGGATCTTCGGCGGGCGCGCAGACATAGAGCCTTTCAGAAAAAAGGACTTCGTGGTGGACGTTCTCATGGTCGATGGCGCAGGAGATGATTGTGTCGAATTCGCCGGCCTGCAGATGCTCGTCGAGATCGACGGTGCGCTCCTCGCGCACGCTGAGGCGCAGCTCGGGAAAGCGCCTGTGCAGATCGCCGGTGGCAAGCGGCAGGAGATAGGGACCAACGGTCGGCAGGACACCAAGGCGCAGCCGGCCGGACAGCTCGGCCCGGCCGAAACGCGCAACCGCCTTCAGGTCTTCCACCTCGCGCAGGATGTTCCGTGCACGCCGCACCAGCTCCTGGCCCGCAATGGTAAGCATGGCGCCGCGACGAGAGCGTTCGACAAGCTGGACGCCGAGGCTCGCTTCCATCTCCGCAATCTGCGCGGACAGGCTTGGCTGGCTGACATTTACCTGGCGGGCGGCATCGCCGAACTTACCGGTATCGGCAATGGCGATGAGATACTGCATCTGACGAAGTGTCGGTCTCAAGGTATAGTCTTTTGCTATCGAATTGAAAGAATAGTTAGATTGGAACTATCACTCTTCAAGCCCCATTTCGCTAGTGAACCAGAAAGCGGTTCGCAATGAGGAGACCACCATGAGCTACGATATCCATGCCAAAGGCCATGTCGGTGTAGCCGGACAAGGCCACCTTCCGGCGACCGTGCAGGCATCCCCCATCTCTGCGCGGCCCGGTCAGCCGGAGCGCCGGGGCTGGCGCAAGCGGCGGAAATTCCGTGCACGGCGCGCCAGCGGATTGCGGGGTATCTGACATGCTGTCGCCCGCGGACTTCGACATGCTGTTTCCGGACAAGCCGCGCAAGGCCGCACAGCCGGCCCGGCGACCTCAGCGACAGCGTGTGCTGCAACCAGCCCTGGCGGTCGCAGCCTACCCCCTCCAGACCGTACGGCGGCGATAGCCGTCGTGGGTCACTTACCGCCGGCGGGAACCCTCTCCCCGCCGGCGGATTTTTTTTGCCTGTTATCCTCAAGCCAAAAGTATGCCGGCGGCGCACTGGAGCTGCGCCGCCGGCCGCTTTGTCCTCTTCTTTTCCTTATTCCTCGCGCGGCGAGAGAATCGACAGGATGAACTGGAAGAGATTCACGAAGTTCAGGTAGAGCGAGAGGGCGCCAAGGCTGGTGGCCGCTGCCATCGCGCGCGCATCCCCTTCAAGAACATAGTATTCCTGCTTCAGTCGCTGCGTGTCAAAGGCCGTGAGGGCTGAAAAGACCACCACGCCGATCACCGAGATGGCGAAGCTGAGCAGCGAGGATTGGAAGAACAGATTGGCGAGGGAGGCGAGCACCAGGCCCACGACACCCATCACGAGAATTGTTCCGAAGGCGGATAGATCCCGGCGGGTCGTATAGCCCCACAGGCTGAGCGCGCCGAAAGCCGCCGACGTGATGAAGAAAGCCTTCGCAATCGTCAGGAAGTCGGCGCCCGTGCCAAGCCGGGCGGCAAGTACCCAGGCGCCGAGGCTGGCGCCGATCAACGAGGCAACCGACCAGTAGAGCAGGTTTGCGGCGATCGGAGACGGCCGGCGCATGGCGAAGGCCGCGACAAGCAGGAGTGCAAGCGGGCCGAACATGACGACATAGCGCAGCGGTGTGCCGAAGATCAGCGAGGAAAGCGCCGGCACGGAGCCAACCGTCCAGGCGATGGTTGCCGAAACGGCGAGGCCCAGGGCCATCTTGTTGTAGATGCCCAGCATGTAAGCGCGAAGGCCCGCATCCACAGCCATGCTGGGCGCCTGGGGCGCGGTCCGGGATGCGTAGTTGAGTTCCGACATTTAAGTCTCCGGGGTTGGACACGTGACCCGCGCAACGATGCGGGGCTCTGGAGGGAAGTCGCTATGCGAAGGCGTCCGTGCCAAGACGATTTTCCGTTACTCACAATAGGAGTTTCCTATATTCCCCGGACCCTGTCCGGCGTCCCCAGGAAAGTCAGCACTGGTACTAATTTCTGATCGCAGCCATAGGCGCGGACTATCGCGGCAATTGAGCGCCAACCCCAAGAACATGTTTTTTCTGTTTTATATCAATGCACTGAACTGGGGACGCCTCTGAACACTCCCGCCTTCAAGGTCAAGCCGCCGCCGCCGCAAGAGGCGAGAAGAAACGTCCGGACACCTCCTCTTGCTACGGAAGATCCGGCAAACCATATGACGCGCTGCAACCGGGCCCCTCTGGCAAGTGCCGCCCGCACACTTGCGATGTCGGAGCATGAAGCGTGATCCGCCGGGCGGAGTGATCAAACATGGAATTTCTGTTCGCGAACGTGCTCGGCACGCCCTTATGGCTGTGGGCGGCGTTCATCGGCATTGTCGTGCTACTGCTTGCCTTCGATCTCGGCGTGCTGCACCGCGATGCCCACGAGATTGGCGTTCGTGAAAGCCTTTTGCTTTCGGCCTTCTATATCACCATCGGCCTCGCCTTCGGTGGATGGGTCTGGTACCTGCGCGGCCAGGAAGATGCCGTCCTCTACTGGACCGGATTCGTCGTCGAGAAGAGCCTCGCGATGGACAACGTGTTCGTCATTGCGATGATCTTTGCCTATTTCGGCATTCCCCGCGCTTACCAACACCGCGTGCTGCTGTATGGCATCCTCGGCGTTATTGTCCTGCGCGGCATCATGATTGGAGCCGGCGCGGCCATTGTCGATCAGTATAGCTGGGTACTCTATATCTTCGCCGCTTTCCTGATTTTTACAGGCGTCAAGATGCTGTCGGCCGGACACTCCGAGTATGACGTTGCTTCAAGCCCTGTGCTGAAGTTCGTGCGCAAGCGCATGCGGGTGACCGATACGCTGCACGGCCAGCGCTTCTTCGTGCGGGAAGTCGACAGCAAGACCGGGAAGATTGTCACGGCGGCGACGCCGCTCTTCCTGGCGCTCGTGATGGTGGAGTTTGCCGATGTGATCTTTGCGGTCGACTCGATCCCTGCGATTTTCGCGATAACGACGGATCCTTTCCTCGTCTACACCTCCAACCTGTTTGCCATTCTGGGCCTGAGGGCACTTTATTTCGCGCTGGCAGCCATGGTGCACCGCTTCGTCTACCTGAAGCATGCGCTGTCACTGGTGCTGATCTTCATTGGTTCGAAGATCTTCCTGGCCGACATGCTTGGACTTGCGAAGATACCGCCTGCCGTCTCGCTGAGCGTGACGCTGGCGTTGCTCGCCGGCGGCATCATCTACTCGCTGATGAAGACGCGGGCGCCGAAGCCGGGCATCGAACAGGCTCAGACCGAAGTCTGATCACAATCATCGGCGGCCCCTTGGTATGAGGGGCCGCCGACTCTTTCTTTCTGTCCCCGCGTCTGGGTTGCGCCGGGCGATTCAGAATTCCCGGCCGATGAACACCTTTGCCATGAGGTCATCGGATCCGTCCGTCAGTCCGGCGCGCACGGCCGTTTGCAGGTAGGCGCCGTTGTCCCACTTGGCCTTAAAGACAGGGCCGAACTGGTGGGCCTGCTGATTGAAACCCGGCAGGTCGTCGCTGTTGCCGTACTCGCTGAAAAGTTCGGCGCCAAAGCGCATCTCGTCTGTGCCCATCCACCTGGCGGAAAGCGCCCGGGTCAGCTGGAGTCGGCTCTCCAGCTCGGCGCCTTCGGCACGCTGATCGCCGGTTTCAAAGGCCGCGATCAGGTTTGCTCGCCATTCCCAGTCCCGGGCGAACTTGTCGGTCAGCGTAACGCGGGCCGCGACTTCGTCAGGCGATCCATTCTCGGCGAAGGTGTAGGCGAGCCGGAGGCCACCATTCAGCCCCGCGCCATCTCCAGCTTCCTCAGCCCACTGAAACCAGTTCTCGAGCGTGAACCCGGAATAGTCCCAGCTTCCACCTTCCGGCTGCCGGAATGAGGCAATGGCGCGCAGCTGGTACCAGCCTGCAAAGGCGTGCTCGATATGAGCACGGCTCCGGACGTTACCTTCGTCATCGATGCCGGCACGCAACTCTGCGGCGCTGTCACCCGCGGTGATGTTTGCAGAGCCAGCATTCCCTGTCAGCGATTGAGCCTGCGCGGCGCCTGTGAAAACGCCAGAAACTACTAATGAAAAGAGCAAGGGGCGGACCGAAAGAGGCATATTTGAATCTCCGGGTTTCGGGAAACGCAGCGAGGTCTGAAGCCATGCGGAGGACGGTGGCGGACCGGGCCGGAACTGTTGCGATGCCGATCGAATTACCGACCAGGATCCACGGTTCAAGCGGAGGCAACGTCTGTAATTTTCTGTTCATCTGCCCGTAATCGCTCTGTCATCGGATTGTCAGGCGTTTCTCACCGTATTCTGCCATCTCGCAGCTCACGACGCGGCAAACGCTGCGCATCATCACAGAGGAACGAAGATCATGAGCACAAGCAAGCTGCGCATCCTGCCCGCCCTTTTACTGACCGGCGTTATTTCGGTCGGCGCCTGCGCCACGGCGCAGCCGCCCGTGGCTGCAGCCTCGGCGTCCGAAGCGGCCCTGCCGACCAGCGAAATCTCGCGCGAGGAAGTGCTCGCGGCGCAGCAGGCCTGGGGCGCTGCGCTGGTGCAGATTGCAACCGACAACGAGAAGGGCGGCTTTGACGCCGCCAAGGCCACAGCGGAGAAAGTTCTGGACTCGGCCTATGGCTACAATCTCGGCCCCGTCCTGTTCAAACCGACACTGACCACGGCCCCACAGACTTTCCGCACGACGCGCGACGGGGCACTTGCCTATTTCGTTGGCGGCGACACGAACTTCCCGGCTGACAAGGGCTTTGCCCTGAACGACTGGCGCAAGTTCGAGACTGAAAACGCCGCGATCTTCATTGACGGCGATGTGGCGATGTCGATGGGCAAGGTTCGCCTGACCGATCAGGAAGGCAATGTCACGGAAGTCGACAAGACCTGGGGCTACAAGCGCGACCCGCAAGGAAATCTGCGCATCGTGCTGCACCACTCCTCGCTGCCCTACACGGCGGACTAGGACCTGGGATCTACCTTAAGGGCGGCGGCCAGTCCGGCGGCCGCCCTTTTTTTATCCGCGGATGCGGTAGCCGACTCCGCGGACCGTTTCGATGATGCTGGTGCCGAACGGTTCATCGACCTTAGAGCGAAGACGGCGGATATAGACATCGACCACATTCGTCAGCGGATCTTCGTCGATGCCCCAGACATTCGTCAGGATGCGCTGGCGGCTGAAGACCCGGCCCGGCGCCGACATCAGAAGCTCCAGCAGCGCGAGTTCCTTGGTCGTCAGACGGATTTCCTCGCCGCCGCGGTGCAGCGTAAAGCGCGAACGGTCGAGTTCCAGGTCAGCAACCTTGAGGACCGCGCCGGCGGGCTCTGAAATCAGGGGTCCGCGGCGCAGCAGCGCTTCGATGCGGGCAAGCAGCTCCTCGAAGCCGAAGGGTTTGACAAGGTAGTCGTCTGCGCCCATGCGCAGCCCCGCCACCCGGTCCTCGATGCGGCCAAGCGCTGTCAGCATCAGGATTGGCAGGTTTATGTGCGAAGCGCGCAGTGTCTGGCAAAGATCCAGTCCGTTCATGCCGGGCAGCATCAGATCGAGCAGGACAAGGCCGCGCGCACCGGTCTGAACCTGCTCGTCCCAAAGAGCGCGGCAAGCCTCCAGACCGTCCGTACCCGTCGCAGCGACACGAATGCGGTAGCCTTCGGCTTTCAGGCCGCGCTCCAGGAAATCAGCGACGCGCTGGTCGTCTTCAACAATCAGAATGTTCATCAAGCCGCCTCAAGCCTCAACGTCGGCACGCTGAGGCGCACGGTGGTGCCCTGCCCGACGGCGCTTTCGAGATCAAGTTTGCCGCCGTGGCGCTCAGCGAAGGCCTTGGCGATCGAAAGGCCGAGGCCGGAGCCGTCGGCGCGGTGCGTGCGCGCCGAACTGGCACGGAAGCCGCGTTCGAAGATTCGCGGGAAGTCTTCTTCCGGGATGCCAATCCCGAAATCGCGCACTTCCAGGTGCCAGCCGTCCGGGCTGCACCGCGTGGCGACCTCGACCCTGCCGCCGGGATGGGAATAGCGGATCGCGTTGTCGAGCAGCACGCTCATGATCTGGCCGAGGCGGCGGGCATCGCCCTGCACGAAGGCCTCAGCCTCCTGAAGCGCCGGGACAAGCTGCACCTGGCGCAGATTGGCGAGCGTGCTGACCTGGCTTATGGCGCGGCGCAGTTCCAGTTCAGGCTCGACCACATCTGTCTTCAGGGTGAGCATTTCAGCATCATCGAGTGCGATCGTGAGCAGGTCTTCGATCTGTTTGCCGAGCTGTTCGGCGCTGGTGGCAATGCGTGCGAGGCTCTCGCGGTAGGCGGCGTCGGTCATTTCCCGTCCGCGCAGCGCCACTTCGGCCTCGCCCCGGATCACCGTGGTTGGCGTGCGCAGTTCATGGCCGATATCGGCGAGCAGCTGGCGCCGGCGCGCTTCCGATCTCTGAAGGTCGGCCACCGCTGCCTGAAGGTCTACCGTCCGCTCACTGACCATGACTTCCAGACCAGAGCGCAGCTCCCGCTCGCGCTGGCTGGTCAGGTCGAGCTGGCTGGCCATCTGGTTCATTCGGCTGGCGAGCGTGCCGAACTCGTCCTTGCTGAGAGCGGGGATGCGAAAGGCAAGGTCGCCCGCTTCGAAGGCCTGCGCGCCAGCGGTCAGCTCGCGCAAAGGGCGGCGCAGAGCGTAGGAAAAGTAGACCGACAGGATAACGGCGAGGATGACAATGGAGCTGGCCGCCATATTGGAGACAGCGCGGGCCTGAGCGAGCGATTCATCGGCGGAGGCCCGGTCGCGCCGGAGTGCCTCGGTCTCGGCGGCGATCGCCTGGTTCAGCACCGCGCGGACGTCATACTGGCCATAGCGGTCGAACACTTCGTCGACGGCTGATAGAGGGATCTTGCCGCCGTCCCCTGCGGCGCGTGTATTGATAACATCCACCCGGTTGAGCATCGAGGCGACGGAATTCTCGAGCAGATCGATCGTCCGGGCCCGATCGGCATGTTCCTTCTGGAGGCCCGGATCGTTGCCATCCATGCGGGCAGCTTCGGCGGCGAAGCCCCGCAACAGTTCGATGTCGCGCTGCATGCTTTGAGCAAGCCCGGGCCCGGTCTCGGGATCGGTCGAGGGGTCGGCGATGCTCTGCAGAACCCAGACTCGCAGGCGGGCCTTCTCGGCAGACACGTCGAGATAGGTGCTGAGCAAGTCCGCGGCGACTCGCCCCCGGACCACGCGGTGCTCCGCAAGCCGGGAGACCCAGCCATTGAGGGCGCCGAGCGCTACCGCCAGCAAGGCAAAAGCGGCAAAGGCGAGGATCAGGCGCCGGGAAAACATCAGTCTCATCCGAAAACGGGGCGCAAGTCCGCCTTGGGGCGGGTTGTAGGGGCCTGGCGGGCCGACACAACCCACCGCGCGGAACTCCACTGTTAAATTCAGATGAACACTGGCCGGGCGGGCCCGGCGCCGTGCAGGTCAGGCATGCGCCCGCGCAGGCCGATTCCGCTTTGACAACGTTGCAATTCCTGCGTTTGTGTTCGCCCATGACCGCTCACAAGACCGCTCCTCTCAGCCTCGACTGGGCGCAGGACTTTCTGCGCCGGGAGGCGGCCCGCATCGACGCCGACCCGCTGACCAATTCGGTTTTCTCCCTTGCCCAGACGCTCTTCCGGAAACTGGAAGCGGGCGAGACGCGGCTTGAGGACCTCTCGGCGCTGGCTGGCGAGGTGCATCTGATCCTGCTCGAAGAGCGCGCCGGGCATTTTCGCGAGCAGCATGCCGGAGCCGAGCCCAAGGCCGGCTGGGCGCCAGTGCGCGCGCGGTTAAAGGCGCTTGCAGGGGAAGGGTTTGACGCGTTTCGGGCGGCGGTGGAGACACCCGCCGGCGGCATCGTGTTCACGGCGCACCCGACCTTTGCCCTTTCGCAGGCGCTGCGCCTTGCGCTTGCCGCCTATGTGACGAAACCCGGCGCGGGCCAGCGCGCCGCGCTGAAGAAGCTGATCCGCGAGGATGGGCGTATCTGGAACCAATCGATCACGCTCGACGGCGAGCATCGCGAGGCGCAGGCCGCGCTCGCCCACGCCGCCGAAGCACAGGCGGTCTATGCCGGGCATGTGGTCGAAATCGCGCGCGAGGCGTTTCCGGGTGCCTGGAAGGCGCTGCGGCCCGCTCTGCCGACAATTGCGAGTTGGGTCGGATATGACCTTGACGGGCGTACGGACATTCCGTGGTTCCGCTCGGTGCAGCTGCGGCTTGGTGAGAAGGCCGTGCAGCTGGAGCGCTACGGCGCGCAGCTGGCAGAAATACTTGAGGGCGTGAAGGCCCCGGCGGCGCTGGGCGCGCTGGTGAAAAAGCTGAAGCGGGCGGCGACAGCGGCAAATGCGCATGCCGTGCGGTTCTCGGCGGAGCTGACAGACGCGGCGCTGCTGGTGGAGGCGGCGAACGCGTTGACCGCTGAGAGCCCGGACAAGATTACCCATGTCCGTGAGCTGACGGATGTGATTGATGCGGCGATCGGCAAGGTACCGGAAATCACGGCGGCGCAGCTGATCGTGCTGCGAGCGCAGATGGAAGCGCTCCAGCTTGGCACCGGGCGCATCCATCTGCGGGTCAATGCCGCTCAGGTTCGAACCGTGCTGGCGCGCGACCTTGGTCTCGAGACAGAGGACCGCGAACTCGGGCGCGTGGCGCTTGCGGAACTGGCGGAAAAGGCGCGCGGGTCTGTGCCGCTGCCGATAAACTTCGCCGATCTCTTCCGCGAACAGTCCACCGCCCGGCGCCAGTTCATGATGTGCGCGCAGATCCTGAAGCATGTCGATTCCGGCTCGGAAATCCGCTTCCTGATTGCCGAGAGCGAGAACCCCGCGACCGTGATGGGCGCGCTCTACCTCGCCCGCCAATACGGCGTCGCCGGACACCTCGACATCTCGCCTCTGTTCGAGACACCTGAAGCGCTGGAGACCGGCGGGCGCTTCATCGAGCGACTGCTGGAGGAGCCTGAATTCCTTGCCTATGTGAAGGCGCGCGGTTGCCTGTCCATCCAGTTCGGCTTTTCCGATTCCGGGCGTTTCATCGGTCAGGTCGCCGCCTCGATGGCGATCGAGCGGATCCACAACCAGATCATCCGGGCGCTGGCAGCGGCGAACGCGAATGTCAGCCTGCTCATCTTCAACACGCATGGCGAGTCGATGGGGCGCGGCGCCTGGCCGGGCACGTTTGAGCAACGCTTTGATCATCTTCTCAGCCCCTGGACGCGCGCGGGTGCGGCGGCGCGCGGCGTGCCACTGATCCACGAAGTGAGCTTCCAGGGCGGCGACGGCTTCCTTCACTTTGCCTCGCTTGAGCTTGCCGAGACGACCTTCGCCGCCTGGGCCGAGAGCCGCCTTGCCCCGCCGCCCGAGGGCGTGACCGACCCATTCTACACGCGCACGGATCTTGTCTGGGACTTCTACCGCTCGCTGCGGGCCTGGCATGAGCGATTGTTCGCGGATCCTGATTATGGCCGCCTGCTCGGCTCCTTTGCGGCGGGACTCGTGGTGCGCGCGGGCTCGCGCCAGAAGAAGCGCAGCGGCGGGCCAGCAGGCCCGGCGGCGCTGCGCGCGATTTCGCACAATGCGACGCTGCACCAGCTCGGAATTCCTGTGAACACGGCGGCGGGCATCGGCTCCAGCCTGCAGCGCGAGAGCGAGCGCGTCGCCGCGCTGATCAGCGAGAGCCCGCGTATGCGCAGCCTGATTCTGCTCGCCAGCGAAGCGCGCACGCGCACGAGCCTGCCGACGCTGCGCGCCTACGCCAACCTCTTCGATCCCGGCGTCTGGATCGCGCATGCCCGCCTTGCCTCGCCGGACAAGGCCGGCGCCTACCGCGCCGCCTATTATGTGCTGCGCGGCGATGAGACGGCCGTCTCCATCCACCGGATCGCGAACCTGCTCTCGATCGACCTTGGCCGGTTTGACCGGCTGCTCGCGCGCGTCTCAGGCGTACCGTCAGCTGCTGCGCGCCGTGAGAGCCGGCTGGACCTGCACGTGCTGCATGCGATCCGGCAGGCGCTTTTCATGAAGGCCATCGCCCTCGCCGGCAGTATCCCGCGCATCTCGGAGCGCCACGACGTGAGTCAGCGTGACATCATCCGTATGGTAACGGAACTGCGCCTTGGCGAAGCCGTCGAGGTGCTCACTCGCATCTTTCCCCGCTCCGGCAGCGAGGACGAGCCGCTGACCGGTCTGACCGAGCCCGGCTCTGGCCAGACCTCCGGCTATGGCTACGACCGCATCCACGAGACCATCATCGGCCCGCTCGACCAGATCGACCGCGAGTTGCACGCGATCAGCCTCGTGCTGACGCATGCTTACGGCGCTTTTGGCTAGCGCAGGCGCGTATCACGGGCGTTCAGCTCGACACCGAACTGCTCGAATGGGATGTCCGGCAGGCTCAGCACCATCCGGCTGCGGCGCCGGTCGATCTGCACACGGAACTCCGACAAGAAGTCCAGTCCAATCACCATGACAGGCTCCTTGTCGATGCCGAGCAGGCGGAACAGCGCAGGATCGGAAACGAACAGGTCCGCGTTCCCGAAGTTGAAGTCCCCGAGGCGCACCCTTCGCGCAGTGGCCACGCGCAGCGACTGGTCGCCGCCGGTGGCGCCCTGCAGGAGCTGTGTCTTCTCCGGATTGGTCTTGAGGCCGGAAAGGTCTGCGAACACGGAATTGACATAGGTCAGGTTCGAGCCGGTATCGATCAGCGCACGGCCCTTGCGGCCATTGATTCGGATGGTGACATACATCAGCCCGCCATCCAGCTCATAGGGCACGATGTCGTAAAGCGCGGTCTCCGGCTTGTCTGGCTGGCCGTCATAGGCGGAAATCTTCCGGGCGCGAAAATCAAATTCGAGGATGTCGCCCGGAAAGGCCGAAGCCGGCAGGACGTTGGCGGCCGAGCCCGGAATGTCGAGATCGCGGCTGAAGGCTGCTTCGAACGCATCGAGCCGCACATTGCCGGACCGCACGCTGCCGAGGCGGACAATGGGATAGTCCTTCACGCCGTTAACGCCCAGGATGCTGACGCGCGGTGTGGCAGCATCCGGAGCGGTCACGCCGCTGCGCAAAGCTGTGCGCCCGTCGATCATCGGAAAGGTCGCGGCGGTGTCCACCACGCCCGTGGTGATCGTCGTGCCGTTGATTTCCAACGGGATCTGCATGTGTTCAAGATCGCTGATCTGGAACGGGATCACGAGACGCTCTGCCCCAAGAGCAGGCATACCCAGCGCGGCCGCGCCAAACAGGGCCAGCGCCAGTTTCAAGATGGGTCCACGGCTTTGCGCCATGTGCGTGTCTCCCGTTAGGAATTTATCTCACAGTTTACCACGGACGGACAGGGGCGGCATATTCAACAGAGCCCCTTCAGGTGCCCCAGCGTCACGGCTTCCGCTTACGCTTACGTTCGCGTAAAGCAAAATTCAGTGACGCCTCTAGCCTATGGGCAGTCCACAAAGGGAGATTCATCATGGCCGAAGCCTATATTATTGACGCCGTCCGCACGCCGCGCGGGATTGGCAAAGTTGGCAAGGGCGCGCTCGCCCACATGCACCCGCAGCATCTCGCCGCGACCGTTCTGAGCGCGCTGCGTGATCGCAACAAGCTCGATACCGCCACTGTTGACGACATCATCTGGGGCACCTCCAGCCAGCGCGGCGCGCAAGGCGCCGACATGGGCCGCATGGCGGCCCTCGACGCCGGCTTCGACATCAAGGCCTCGGGCGTGACGCTCGACCGTTTCTGCGGCTCGGGCATCACCACGGTCGCCCTCGCCGCCGCACAGGTCATGTCCGGCATGGAAGACTGCGTCATCGCAGGCGGCTGCGAGATGATGAGCTACACGGCCTCGACCGCTGATCCGAAAAACCCGCCGACAATGGACGCCGGCAACACCCGCCTGCGCGAGAAGCATCCGCAATCGCAGCAAGGCGTGTGCGCCGATGCGATCGCCACCCTGGAAGGCATCGACCGCGAAGCCGTTGACCGCCTTGCCGTGGTCAGCCAGCAGCGCGCCGCCCGCGCCATCGCCGAAGGCCGCTTCAAGAAATCGGTCGTGCCGGTTTACAACGTGGACGGAACACTGGCGCTGGACCACGAAGAGTTCCCGCGTCCGCAGACGACGATGGAAAGCCTTGCCGGCCTGAAGACCGTGTTCAACATGTATATGGACATCCCGGTCGACGACAAAGGCAACACCTATGGCAACATGGTGACCCGCAAGTACCCGCAGATCGAAGGCAAGGTGAACCATGTTCACCACGCCGGTAACTCCTCGGGCGTTGTGGACGGCGCGGCGGCCATCCTCGTCACTTCGGAAGCCTACGCGAAGAAACATGGGCTGAAGCCGCGCGCCCGCATCGTCGCCACGGCGAACATCGGCGACTGCCCGACCCTGATGCTGAACGCACCGGTCGCCGCTGCCAAGAAAGTGCTCGAGAAAGCTGGCCTGAAAACGACCGACATCGACGTGTACGAAATCAACGAGGCTTTCTCGGTCGTTGCCGAGAAGTTCATCCGTGACCTGAAACTCGATCGTGACAAGGTGAACATCAACGGCGGCGCGATGGCCCTCGGCCACCCGATCGGCGCCACCGGTTCGATCCTGATCGGCACCGCGCTCGACGAACTCGAGCGTTCGGGTGGCCGCTACGGCCTCGTCACCATGTGCGCCGCCGGCGGCATGGCCCCAGCGATCATCATCGAGCGCCTCGACGCCTAAGCCTTCCCAGAGGGACATCGAACAAACCCCGCCGGTTCACGCCGGCGGGGCTTTTCTTTGACGTTGTCTGGCGCGGTAAAACCGGGATACCGGCACCAAAACCGGGAGGCTCGCCGGCAAGTCCGTGCTGATCATTGGCGCGCAGGACAATGGTCCCGGCTCGCGCGACGAGATGATCCGGCCGCTGATGGAGGCTAATGCGGCGATCGAAGCGATCAACGCCACGACCGTCATGCTACCGGGCGACCATTCCTTCTCATGGAGCCGCGAGGCCCTGATCAACACTGTCGCCGATCGGGCGCAGATTGGGCGAAGGGTTGCCGCTAGTTCGGCGCGGTATCGACCATCTGGTTTTCGAGATTGAACTCGGTTGTCTCTCCGGCGGTGATCTCGGTACGGACGAAGTAGGTCCCGCCGCGATAGTTGGTCGGAATCCTGACATAGATCTCGTTCGTCCCGCCGCCGCGCAGGGAAATCTCTCTTACCTGGGTTGGAATATCGGTGCGCTTCCAGAAGACCGGGATCACGAGATAATAGCTGCCTGGCTTAAGGTCTTCGAACACGGCGACATCGGCGGCGGTGCATTCACCCCGTTTCTGGCCCTTGAACTTGCGGCGAAACAGGCGCGTTGCGTCCGGCGCGGTACCGCCGACATACGTCGTGCCTTCCCGCCTCACGATCAGTTCAGGTGTAGCGTAGATCGAGGCAAAGCCGTTGTCCGTGCCGGGATAGAACTGCTCGATGACCGACGTGGACTTCGCGTTCACAGGCAGCGCATAGGTCATTTCACCGGCGCAGAACTGGCGCGTGCCAAAATTGTCTGTGACGTTGACATGGATCTCGGCCCGGCCCGATGGCTCGGCGAATACTTGCGGTGCCGCAAACAGAAGGGCGGCCACCAACGAGGGGAGAAGGCGTTGTATCATTGAGGTGGAAACGTATTCCCTTCTGACGCGAGTGTAAATAGGCGGACCAGCCCGTGCGAGACGCCTTTCCTTCCGGGGCGCAGGCGGCTATCGCAGCGCGGATGATGGATCCTTTAGTCTTTGATACGCTGCTGCTGGCCCTTGAGGACGGCGCCGTTCCGTTGCCCGGAACCGGGCCGATCCTTGTGCTGAATGCCGAGCCCGGCCACTGGCTGATGCAGTTGCCGAAGGACCAGCTGGTCTGCCGGACGACGTTCAAGCCCAGCCATACGGCGCTGAAGGCGGCAGGTTTCAACGTGCTGCCGGTGGACTCGGTGGACCTGCCTGACGCGCTGCTGACCATCGTGGTGCCGCCGCGCCAGCGCGACCAAGCGCGCGCGCTCTATGCCCGCGCCCTGCTTGCCGCGCCCGAGGGCGGCTATGTGCTGGCGAGCCTGCCAAACACACTGGGTGGCAAGACCGGCGAGAAACAGCTGGCTGAGATTTCCGGAGAGGCCGGCAGCCTGTCGAAACACAAATGCCGCGCCTTCTGGGCGCGCAAGGCGGACGCAGCCGTGAACCATCCGCTGGCGGAGGAATGGATCGAGGCGGACGCGATCCGCGAGATCGAGCCGGGCCTGTTCAGCCGGCCGGGCCTGTTCAGCTGGGACCGCGTAGACCCCGGCAGCGAACTCTTAGCCGACAGCGTGCCGGAAGTGACCAAGGGCATCGGTGCAGACCTTGGGGGCGGCTACGGCTTCCTCAGCCGGGAACTGCTGACCCATTGCGCCGGGATCGAGCGGATCGATCTCTACGAGGCAGAATACCGTGCGATCGCCTGCATCCGCGAAACGCTGGCGGAGTTCGAAGGCCGCTTCACGGCGCACTGGGCCGATGTGCTGACCGAGCTGCCGAAGGCCACTTATGATTTCGTAGTCATGAACCCGCCCTTCCACACCGGGCGCGCCGACAATTCGGCGCTGGGCCGGGGCTTCATCCGCGCTGCCGCGCAGACGCTGAAGCCCGGCGGTACACTGTGGCTGGTCGCCAACCGCCATCTGCCCTACGAAGCCGAACTCGCCGCCTGCTTCAAGGAGCACGAGATGCTGGAGGACGAGGCAGGCTACAAGATCATCCGCGCGGCACGGCCGAAACGTCAGAAATGAAGGATACGCGCGCGCTCGCCAAATACCTCGCCGGGCTCGGTTATGGCTCGCGCCGCGAGATGGAGGCCGCAATCCGGCGAGGGCGCGTGTCCGGCTGGGAGCCCGACATCCGCTTCGACGGTGAGCCGCTGGACCCTCCCCCCGGACTGGTGGTTATGCTGAACAAGCCGGCAGGCTTTACCTGCTCGCATGCCGATCAGGGCCGCCTCGTCTACGAACTGCTGCCGCCGCGTTTCCAGAAGCGTGACCCGAAACTCTCCTCCGTCGGCCGGCTTGATGCGGAGACGACCGGGCTTATTCTGTTCACGGATGATGGCGCGTTGCTGCACAGGCTGATCTCGCCGAAATCGAATCTGCCGAAAACCTATGAGGCAACGCTCGCCCGCCCGCTGGAGGGCCACGAGGCGGGGCTGTTTGCCTCCGGCACGCTGGTGCTGCGCGGCGAGGAGAAGCCCTGCCTGCCGGGCGAACTCGACGTGACCGGCGAGCGCACGGCGCGCCTGACGCTGACCGAGGGCAAGTACCACCAGGTGCGCCGGATGTTTGCCGCGGCCGGCAACCATGTCGAGGCGCTGCACCGCGCCGCTTTCGGCCCGCTCACGCTGGAGGGTCTCACCGAAGGCAGCTGGCGGCTGCTCTCGGCGCAAGAAGTGGCGCTTCTGAAGGGCTAGGCCGACAGCACCTTGAACGTCGCGCTCGCCCGCGCGACCGGCTCGCCATCAGCGCGCACGAGGCAATCGGCAAAGCAGATCGAGCCGCCGGTCTTCACAAAATGAGTGTCCGTCGCCAGCCACTGGCCGAGGCGCGCGCTACCGAGATAGTCCGTGGACAGGCTGATGGTGACGAGACCGCCGGTCGGCGCGCGGGCCTCACCGCTCAGCGCCGCAACGCAGGAGAGGCCCATCGCATTGTCCGCCAGCGAGGCGATCAGCCCGCCATGCACAAGGCCGCGCGAGTTGCAGTGCGCCTCGGCGAGCAAAAGGCCGATCGAGACCTCGCGCGCGGCGGTGCGCGAATAGAGCGGCTCCCAGGGATCGGTGAACCGGGATTTGCGGAAATGTGGCACGTAGCCTTCGGGCGGAGTAAGTTCTGACATGGAACGGACTTTGTGCAGCGCCCCGCAGCCCGTCCAGCCTTCCCCTCGCGGCAAGCCCTAGCGCCCGAGCACCTGAGCCGCTATCTCCCCGGCATGGCCCTCCCTCCCCTGATTTCCCTCACCGATGTGCGCCTCACCTTCGGCAGCGGCCCGCTGTTCGAGGGCGTCACGCTCTCCCTGTCCAAGGGCGAGCGCGCCGCGCTGGTCGGCCGCAACGGGGCCGGCAAGTCGACCCTGATGAAGATCATCTCTGAAGTGATCGAGCCCGATTCCGGCGAGGTCTGGCGCCAGCCCGGCATCACCTACGCGACCGTGCCGCAGGAGCCGGATCTTTCCGGCTTTGCGACCGTGCTGGATTATGTCGCCGATGGCCTGGACGGTGCCTACATGGCTGAGGCCGAGATCATGGAGTTCGGCATCGACCCGCAGGCCAATCCGGCGAAACTCTCCGGCGGGCAGAAGCGCCGCGCGGCGCTCGCCAAGGCTTTTGCAGCAGAGCCGACGATCCTGCTGCTCGACGAGCCGACGAACCATCTCGACGTCCCGATGATCGAGTATCTCGAAGGACGACTGAAGGCGTTCAACGGCGTCGTACTCGTGGTGAGCCACGACCGGCGCTTCCTCGAGACAGTGTCAACCAACACGCTGTGGCTGCGCCAGGGCAAGGTTCTGAAGAGCCCCGAAGGCTATGTAAAATTCGATCAGTGGGCGGAGCAGATCGAGGAAGAGGACGAGCGCCAGCTGCGCCGGATGACGACGCAGCTGAAGGACGAACAGCACTGGCTGGCGCGCGGGGTGACGGCGCGCCGGAAGCGCAACCAGGGCCGCCTTGCCCGCCTGCGGCAGATGAAGGTTGACCATGCGCAGATGCGCAGCGCGCTGAACGACCGCAAGTCGCTGGCCGAGTTCAGCGCCGATGCCGGCGGCGCCATGAGCAAGAAGGTGATCGAGGCGAAGGGGCTGTCAAAGACCTTCCAGACCGCCGACGGCCCACTGGTGATCGCGAACGATCTCGACCTGCGCATCCTGCGGGGCGACCGGATCGGCATCATCGGCCCGAATGGCGCGGGCAAAACGACGCTTGTGCGCCTGCTGCTCGGCGAGATCGCGCCGGATGCCGGAACAGTGACGCATTCGAAGACGCTGCAGGTGACCTATCAGGACCAGACGCGCGACACCCTGAAAGCGACCGACACGATGTGGGAAGCGCTCGCCCCGATGGGCGGGGACTCGATCAACGTACAGGGCCACCAGCGCCACATTGCGGCCTATGCAAAGGATTTCCTGTTCCGCCCGGAACAGCTGCGCCAGCCGGTCGGCGCGCTCTCGGGCGGCGAGCGCAACCGTCTCGCCCTGGCCATCGGCCTTGCGCAGACCTCGAACTTGCTGGTGATGGACGAGCCGACCAACGATCTCGACATGCAGACACTGGAACTGCTGGAAGACATGCTACTGGCCTATGAGGGCACGCTGATCCTCGTCAGCCACGACCGTGCCTTCCTCGATTCTACCGTCACGAGCTGCCTCTGCCCGTTGGGCGACGGCGAGTGGATCCAGACCGCCGGCGGCTGGAGCGATGCGCAGGAACAGCTGAAGGGCCTACGCCAGAAGAACGCGCCCAAGTCGGACAAGTCGAAGTCGCCGGCGCCCGCCACCAGGCCGAAGGCGGCCGCCGCCAAGCTCTCCTTCAAGGACGAGCACCGGCAGAAGGAGATCGACGCACTGATCCCCAAGCTGCAAGCTGAGATTGCCGCGCTGGAGAAGGATCTGGCCGATCCGGGCCTCTATGGCCGCAATGCAGCGGCCTTTTCGCAGAAGTCCGCCCGCATCGGCGCCGCCCGGGAACAACTCGAGGGCATCGAGATGGAATGGCTGGAAATTGAGGAAAAGCGGGCGAGCCTGACAAGCTAAAGCCCCGTCCCAGGGCAAACGCTTCGTTAACGCGCCCCGGCTAGGGTTCCGCCTGCTATATTCCCGGGAGGAGTGTTCCCATGCGTCTCGCCATTCTGCTCGCCGCCACCGCCCTGATTGGACTTGCTGCCGGCGCCGACGGCGTCTCCCGCAAGGCCGTCTCCTCGCCTGGCATGGATCCCCTGTCTGCCACTGGCGGCTCCGCCTGGAACGGCCCGGATACGCCCGGCCACGAGAAACACCGCTATCGTCACGGCTCCACCTACAAGGTCGATGCCGGTTCTACGGCTGACGCCTGCGAAGCGGCCTGCGGCGAAGACGGCGTCTGCCAGTCCTGGTCATTCGTGGAAGCCTATGGCAGCGCGGCTGCGCGCTGCGAGCTGAAACGCGGCAGCGGCAAGTCGGAAGAAAACCTGCTGGCGACTTCAGGCGTCTCGCCGCGCGTGGACGCGAGCTACTGGGGCGAGGCGGCCGTTGCCGCCCCGTCGCCGAGCACAACGCTCAGCGGCGAAGCTGATGCCACACCGGAAATCGACGGGAACTAGATCGACCGCTCTTTCGTGGCTGTGAACCGGATCCCCGGGTTCTTTTCCTGCGCGTAGCCGACATCCCAGGCGTTCTTTGCAAGATACACCGGCGCGCCATCGAGATCTGTTCCGGAGGCGGACTTGTTCTTCTCCATGAACTCCTCGATCTTCTTCGGGTCATCCGACGAAATCCAGCGCGCGACGTTGTAGGGCGCGGGCTCGAAGAAGACTTCGAGGCTGTATTCCGCCGTCATCCGCTCTATCATCACCTCGAACTGCAGCTGGCCGACAGCGCCGACAATCATGTCCGAACCGATCTGCGGCGTGAACAGTTGCGTCACGCCCTCCTCGGCAAGGCTTTCAAGCGCCTTGCGCAGATGTTTCGCCTTCATCGGGTCTTTCACACGGGCGCGCCGCAGGAGTTCCGGCGCAAAGTTCGGGATGCCGCCGAACTGGATCTCTCCGCTCTCGGACAACGAATCGCCCACCCGCAGCTGGCCGTGGTTTGACACGCCAATGACGTCGCCGGCATAAGCGGTTTCGGCAATCTCGCGGTCCTGCGCCATGAACATCATCGGGTTGTGGATGTTAAGCTGCTTGCCACCAGCGGTTTTGAGCCGCATGCCGCGCCGGAATTCGCCGGAGCAAAGCCGCACGAAGGCCACGCGGTCACGGTGGTTCGGGTCCATGTTTGCCTGGATCTTGAAGACGAAACCACTGACCGTATTGTCGGCGGCGTGCACGCGGATGGGCTCGCTCTTCCGGATTGCCTTCTGGTCGCGCGGCGCGGGCGCATAAGTGTGCAGCGTACGAAGCAGTTCCGCCACGCCGAAATAACGCAGCGCCGATCCGAACACGACCGGCGTCATGTTGCCGGAACGGAATGCATCCGCGTCAAACGCCGGCAGCAGGCTGCGGGCCATCTCGATGCCTTCGGTCAGCTCCGCAAACACGTAAGGGTCCAGGTTTGCCTTGAGGCTGGCCGCATCGGCAGCAATCTCCGTGGCCGGACCAATCCGGGCGGGCTGGCCAGGAAGGCGTTCAAACTGGAGGAACCTGTCACGCGCAAGGTCCAGCATCCCGGCAAAGCGCTGGCCGCTTGCGGCGGGCCAATAGAGCGGCGCGGTGTCGAGCTGCAGCTTGTCCTGCACCTCGTCCAGCAGCGCGATCGGCTCCAGCGCCTCGCGGTCCATCTTGTTGATGAAGGTGACGATCGGGATGTCGCGCATCCGGCAGACTTCGAACAGTTTGAGGGTCTGCGGCTCGATGCCCTTGGCAGCGTCGAGCACCATAACCGCGCAATCCGCCGCCGTCAGTGTACGGTAGGTATCTTCCGAGAAGTCTTCGTGGCCCGGCGTATCGAGCAGGTTGAACATGAAGCCGTCGAACTCGAACGTCATCACCGAGGCCGAGACCGAGATGCCCCGGTCGCGCTCGATCTTCATCCAGTCCGACCGCGTGCGCCGCGCCTCACCGCGCGCCGCCACTTCGCCGGCCGCCCGGATGGCTCCGCCGGCCAGCAGCAGGTTCTCGGTCAGCGTCGTCTTGCCGGCGTCCGGGTGCGAGATAATGGCAAAGGTGCGCCGCCGGGCGGCTTCAGTCACGTGCGACATGGGTCAGGTTCTCTCTCTGGCGGAGGCCCTAACCGATTTACGGAATGGATTGAAGGGGCTGGATCAGGCCGCGCGGGGCCAGAACTGACGGATATCGGGCCTGGCGCCTTCGGCGAGGCGGGTGCGCACAGATTCGAGGATGCTTTCCGGCAGGATCGTGAGGCGCGGCTCGGACACCCGGCCTTCATGCACCGGGAAGAGCGCAGCGTTCGCGCCGGTCTTGGCGATGATCAGGGCGGCGAGGTCGTCAACCAGCGCCGCGTCGGGCACGGTGCCGGCATCGTGGCAAGCTTGCAGGCGGTTGCGGGCCAGCTCGATCGCCTCGCGGGCGCGCATTGAATGGATATCCTCAAAACCGAGGATCGCCCCGCGCTTCAGCAGGCGCAGCTCTGGCGCCTCGATCTCCGTGACATACTCGTTCAACAGGAAAAGCATCGCTGCCGTCGCCCCTTTATCCCAGCGAATCGCAAGGTGGACGAGAGGTAGTTAATGCCCCGTTATTGCAGCAGAATGCGCGACGGACCGGCCGGTTGCGTCTTGGGCAGGAGGACGATCTCGTATTCTTTGAGAAGGTCCGCCGTTTTCGCGTTCGCGCCGCAGGCCGGTTGGTAACCCTTGATCAGCAAGGCAACCTTTGTGGCGAGAGGCTCGGCCGTCATCCATAGCTTTTCATAGCTCCGCTGACGCGCGACTTTTTTCACTGCCCATATCGCCGAAACGGGTGCCCGGTGACGTGTCCGGCTTAGTGCCGCAAAGGCAGTAGAAGTGGTCATTCTCATCGGTGATCAGCTTCTGCTTCATTTGGAATTCGCTCACCCGCTGGGCCATCCGGGTCAGAATTGGCCCGTGTTGCGCGGCGTCCGCGCGCAGGACCGCTTCCGCCTGCGCAGAGCCCTGCGCCATGGCGAGGGCCGGCGTGCCCGCGACCATCAGCAGGCTGAGCGTGATCAGGTTCGTTCTCATGGCCGCCCCCTTCTTCACGGAACGGATCAGACCGGCGTCTGCGTCAGTTTTCAACCGGTTCCGTAAGGAACGTTCGCCCCTCCCGGTCCTCGATCTCGATGATCCAGAGGTCGCGGTCGCGCGCCTTGGCGCGCTGCACATATTCATCCACGCTGGCCTCGTCCGGGCCTATCCCCTGCATCGCAAGGTTCAGAAAAATGCGTTCGCCCTCGAGGTTCATCGAGGGGGCATAGGCGGCGGCGTTGCCATTGAGGCAGGCGACCTTGATCAGCACGTCACCGCGATCATCATCCCCATGCTGAACGATGAAGGCACTGGCCCCGGAGAGCTGCGCTCGCCGGGCCAGTGCCTCGATCCATAGTCGGGTGGGTAAGCGGTCCATGGCGGAGAGTCCTCCCACACGGGCGCCTGCACCGAGCGCCCTGGCGATCAGCCTTCGGCGGCCGCGCCCATCATGCAGCTCATGCCGGCCGACATCAGCGCGCCCATCACGGCGCCCTGCTTCTCGGTCGGAAGCTCGTTGATCATTTGTTCGCCTTCGGCCTCACCGGCAGCCATGGCGGTGGCAACGACCTTGAAGGTTTCCTTGTCGAGGCCCTTTTCCAGGCTGTCGGCGATGCAGGTGCAGTTGGCTTCGGTCTCACCGCTCTCGGTGCAGGATTTCACCATGGCGGTCTTCTCGCCGCCGCCAATAGCGCCGCAACCTGCCAGCGCAAGGGCTGCAACGGCGGCAAAAACGAACTTCTTCATGGGCATCCCCTCTTGATTGATGTCAGACGGTGGCATGGTTCGAGGGGGCGGGAAACTCTAATTTTCTGGCCGTCGCGCCGCAGCGGGGCCCTGCGGAGGGAGCTACACCGTTGCTGCGGCGCCGGCCGCCCGGCGCAGGCTGTCCAGCAGGAAGCGGCGGCTATGCGTTTCCAGCACGACCTCGCGGGCGGTCCGCGCCATGGCTTGGAGGGCGCGGCGGGCCTCGTCAGACTGAACAAGACGTAGCAAAATTTCGGTGAAGCTGTCCTCATCGGCGGCCTGATGGAAATGCAGGTTCGGCTGGAGGTTCAGCCCTTCGGCGCCGAGCGGGGTCGTCACCACCGGCACGGCATATTCGAGCGCGTCGATGATCTTCGTCTTGATGCCAGTGCCGTTGAGGATCGGGGCCACTAGCACGGCATCCTTGGAAAGAAAGGCACCAAGGTCCGGCACGAAGCCGGCAACCTCGACATGGGCCAATGCGAGGCCGGGATCCGGCTTTCCGGCGGCGGCGAAGCTGAAGGGCACGGCGCCCTCGCCTGCACCGGCTCTTACCCGCGCAGCGATCCGGTCAAGCAACGCCAGCGCTTCGGTATTTGGTCCGTACACGGCATTGCCGACAAAGACGAACCGAAGACCGGTGCTGAAATCAGCCGGTAAGACCTGGCGCACCTCAATCAGCGGCGGGAACCCTATCGCCTTCTTTCCCGGAAACTCGGTGTTGAACTTGCTCGCCTCCAGCGGCGAAACCATCAGGATACTATCGAACAGGCCGTGTGCGCGCCGCTCGATGCGCGCCATCAGGCGGCGCTCGATTGTCAGCAGCAACTTCGGAAGCAGCGAGGCCACAGCCCGGACCGGGCCAGGCAAGCGGGCGGTAAAGGTGCCGCCGAGACCGTCACTGGCCTTGTTGTTCAGCATCCGCTGGTAGCGCTCGGACAGGCGGTCGTCCATGTCGAGCACGAGGCGGATTTTCGGGAAGCGTTTCCTCACCAGCCGGGCAAGGCTGTAGAGGCGCGCCATGTCGAAGATGACGACATCCGGCTGTATCTCGTCCACAGCGGCGAGCAGTTCGTGCTGAACCGTGCCGTTCAGGAACAGGTGGCTTTGCAGCGGAAGGCCGGGGCGTAGCAGCAGGCTGCGCGCGACATCCGGCAGGCCGGACATCTGAACTTTCCGCGCAGAGGCGATATGAGCCGGCGGCGGCGCGCCGGGGCTTCCAGAGTCGGCGAAGGACAGCAGATGGACTTCGGCGAAGGCCGCGGTTAAGGCCAGTGTCTGATCGATCATGCGCTGGCGGCCCATCTCGATTGGCCATGGCCACCGCGTTGCGACGTATAGAACCTTCATCGCCAATCCCCTTAACCCGGCAGGCCCGCCTCAAGGGAGCGCATCATCCAGCATATTTCCTGCCAATTCGTGTGCAACGCCCGTGCCGGTTTGAAAGGGCCCCTATTGCGCCGCTTCTTCCAGCGGGGCGAAATCGGCTTCAGCGGCGCGCGGGAGGGTGACCTCGACCTTCGTGCCCTTGCCGGGCTTTGATTCGATACGCAGGTTGCCGCCGTGCAGCTCCGCGAACCGGCGCACAACCGACAGGCCGAGGCCTGTGCCGGGCTTGGCGCCGGTACCCTGCGCGAAAGGCTCGGTCAGCCGGACAAGATCAGCCGCGGCAATGCCGGCGCCCTTGTCGGTGACCGAGAGCAGCGCCGCGCCGTTATCGATCCGCGTCTCCAAGGTCACGGTCTTTCCGCTGGCGGAGTATTTGATCGCGTTCGAGACAAGGTTCTGCCAGATCTGGCGCACTGCGCGCGCGTCCGCCTCGGCCCAGACTTCGCCAGCCGTCTTCAGCTTCAGCGTCACGCCCAGCCTGTCTGCCTGCCCCGTCAGCTGGCGAATGACCGACTCGGCGGAGGCCGACAGGTCCACCGGCTCGGGCTCCAGGCGCGGCTGGCCGGCTTCGGAACGGGCGAGATCGAGTATGTCGTCGACCAGAAGCAAGAGGTCCGTGCCGCTCTCGTGGATGATCGCCGGATAGTCCGCATACGGCTTGGGCATCGGTCCCATCAGTTCGGCCTGCATCACTTCAGAATAGCCGAGGATGGCGTTCAGCGGCGTTTTCAGGTCGTGGCCGAGCGAGGCGAAGAAGGCGGTGCGCGCGTGCAGCTTGGCCTCAAGGTCGGCTACTGTGCTGGCGGGTAGTTCCGCCACTTCGTCCAGCGCGTCCACCATCAGCAGGTGGCAGCCCTTGGCATGGCGTTCGGCGATCACGCGCACGCGCTGGCCGGAGACGAGTTCGGCGGTGACGAGCTTGCGGCCGGTGCGCCCCGGCGGCGGCAGCGGGAAGTCATGATCGGTGAACAGGCTCGCCAGCGCCGAACCGGGCCGCATGGTGACGAGGCCGAACGTGTCGCCCTGGACGCGGCGGAGGCGCCCTTCAGATGTCACGTCCAGCCAGCTGATGCCCGCCATAGCGAACGGGGCAAGATCGGGGTCCGGATGCGCCTCGGGCGGCGGGACGGCGGCGGCGCGGCGGGCCTCGTCGGCACGCGCGTCGACGAGGTGCCAGATTACCAGCGCGGCCAGCACGACGCCTGCGAAGGCAAACGGTGCGGCCAGTTCCGGCGCGCCCGGCGGCGGCGGCGGGATCCAGCCGAGCGGCGTCGCGATGACGACGGCAAACAGGGCCAGCGCCGCGAACGTGCCGGCCTCCGTCGCCATCCGCTGCGCCCCTGCCAGCAACGCGGAAAGCGGCGCCGCAATCAAAAGCACGATCAGCGGGGAGACGCCCCCGCCTGTCAGCACCACGGCGACCAGCGCCGCAACCAGCCAGGCGATCACCAGAAAGCCGCGTCGCAGCGTGTCGCCAGCGCCGGCGACCGCGTAGCCCGTGAGCCCAGGGATCAGCGCCAAAAGCACGGCCGCGGCAAGGCTCGCGAACGGCGCGCCGGCGATCCCGCCGGACACGGCGGCCGTCAGCCCCAGCGCGATCCACGCGAGGTGAACGAATTGTAACCGCTTCTGCGCCGCTTCGGGGGCCAACTCTTAACACCCCATAGAGAATTGTTAGGCATTCTAGCCGGATCAGGTGCCCCTGCTGCTGTATTTGTAATGCGCAAATCACACAAGGCATGGTTCCCCCTGCCGGGAAGATGGGGCAACACTATCGCGTGTCGCGTGAGGGAGTTTTAGAATGAAGACCTCTGGGGTAATTGCTGCAGTTGTCTGCGGCCTGGCACTATCGGCCGGCGCATCCGCGCAAAAGGCCGATCCGATTTCGGAAAACGCGGCTGTCTACATGACGTTCCAGTCGGACGCTGAAGACGTGGCCGCCAAGCCGTTCAAGAATGCCGGCGATCTTGATTCTGCGCTCAACACGCTCGGCGGCTACAATGCCGACCAGCTGACGCGCGGCTGGATGGCCTATTCCGCACTGATCGCGGCGCAGGATCCGGAATTTGCCGCCACTGTCCGCGACATCGAAGCTTTCTACGGCCGTGAGCCCGTGATGAAGAGTTTTGCGGCCGGCAACAACTATGCCCGCTCACTGGCTGGCGGCGACAATGCCGTCGGCAGCGCCATTGCGGTGACGGATACCGACCTGCCGAAAATCTATTCCAACGCCGCCATCATCAAGGAACAGGGATATTCTCTGCAAGGTTATGGATGGGCGAAATCCCGCATCCGCAACGGCAGCCAGCGCGCCGAAACGGTCAAGGTGCTTCAGGGCAAGGGCGCCAGCGCCGACAACCTGATCGTCACCGCCCTGACCATGACCACCCCGCTGACCGGCGAAACCAAGGCCGGCATCATCAACGCGGCGGCCACCAGCGAAGATGTGGCCGGCGCGGTACGCCTGCCCGCCTTCATGACAAGCGGCTTTACCGGCAAACGCCAGAAAGTGAAATACGGCAAGGAAGCCGTGGCCAACCAGATCGCCTCGCTTGCCGCCATGCGTGTTATCGGCGCCGGCGCAGTCGACCAGGCCCGCCTGGCCAAGGTGATGAGCGAACCAGCGGTTCAGAGCTGCCTCAAAATGCAGAACCTGCAACTTCAGGGCTGCGTCGCCGGCGTCGGCCAGGAGTTCGAACTGCCGCATTGCATCAGCCAGCACACCCTCACCGAAGTCGCTGATTGCCTTGGCGACGTCTACAAGTAGTTCTCACCGACCAGACTGTCTCTGCACTCCAGCCCCGGCAGCCACTGGCTTGCCGGGGTTTTCTTTTGTGGTCGCGCAAATCATATGGATGCAGATGAGCATCGAGACCAAAGCCGCAGAGATACGGGAAGAATTCTCCTGGCTGGAAGATTGGGAGGCGCGGTATGCGCACCTGATCGACCTCGGCAAGGCGAATCCGCCGCTGGCGCCAGACGAGCGTAGCGAGGAGACGCGCGTGCGCGGCTGCGCCTCGCAGGTGTGGATGGTGACCGATGTGGAAAACGGCGCGCTGACGGTACGCGCGGAGTCCGATGCGATCATCGTGTCCGGTCTGATCGCCCTGCTGGTACGGCTGTACTCCGGCGAGCCGCCTGCCGACATCCTTGGTTTCGATGCGCACACGCTGCTGGACCAGATCGGCGTGTCCGGCGCGCTGACAGCGCAGCGCTCGAATGGCCTCGCTTCCATGCTCGCGCGCATCCGGGCCGATGCGCTGGTCGCGGCCGCCTAGGGCCCAGGACACGGCGCCGGTCAGCCCGGGACCTCGGCTAATCCTTCCGCCTGCAGAAGTTCGGCAACGCTGCCCCGGATGCGGGAGTCCGCTGCGCCCAGTCGGCGAACTCGATGGAAACTGCGATTTGAAACATCCGCTCCGGCGCGCGAGCATACCGGCCATTCAAGTCCCGCGCTGTCAGGCGGCGAAGCGGGGCAACGTTGTGTCGGTGTCCAGCGACGGGTCGGCAGCGCGGCGGTTCGCGACGAGTTCGTCGTGGCAAAGGACCATCGTGAGGTCGCCGTGCTCGTCGGCGACCGGGAGGCGCAGCCAGGCGTGGAGCCGGTTGCCGGTTTCGATAACGCCCCCGACGGGGTTGCCGCGCTCGAGGGCGGAGGAGAGGCCGAGGGCATAGCACTCGCCATGGGTGCCGGCGATCTCGGCGACGCGGCGACCGCGCACGTCCATGCCGAAAATGTCGCGCAGACGGGAGCCCGCGATGCGGAAGCGGCCCTCGCCGGCTTCATCGATCTCGACGATGGAGAGGCAGGCCAGCGTGCTGCGCACGATGCCGGGATCGATCGCATCGCGCGGGACGAGGCCATCGGACGCGCGGCAAGCGTACCAATGGGTAATCAGGAGGCGCTGCGCCTCGGTAACGCCCGAAAAGTTAGGCTTGTTGAGCATGTCGTCGCCACCCCCGTGGTGATTCGGAAGAATCACCTATTGCGCGAGTGGACTCGCCGATCAAGAGTCTTTGTAGCTTTTTGTTAACACTGATTGCCGGAATATTTCATTCCGTATCCGGAACAATCCCGCATTTACTGTGGCTATTCTTCGCGCGTACTGCGCCCGAGACCCATTTTCTTTGCGAGCTTTGACCGCTTCTCAGAATATCCGGGCGCAACCATCGGATAATCGACCGGAAGACCCCATTTCTGGCGGTATTCGTCCGGAGACAGACCATATTTCGAGCGCAGATGGCGTTTGAGGGATTTGAACTTCAGCCCGTCTTCCAGGCAGATCAGGTAATCCTTGAAGATCGACTTTTTCACCGGAACGGCCGGTTTGGGCGGCTCTGGCTCGGCGGCAGAGGGGCTCGAGAGGTCCTGCAAGGCGGCATGAACACTGCGGATCAAGTCTGGCAGGTCGGCCATCCCCACCGTGTTATTACGCACATAGGCCGAGACAATCCCGGTCGCGTACACGACATTCAGGCTGCCCGGCATCGTGTCTTCACCGCCCAACACCATGTCCTGCGCCTCCAGCAAGGGCCGGCCCCGGCTGGCCCCGCCGCAAGCAGCAGGCAAGGCCGTGGCAAGCCGAAGGCCCCGCTGTCATGGCGCAATATGGCCATTTTTTGTCACCCTGTAGCTACAGGATTTTTCAGCTCGTCAGGTACGACACCAGAAGCACGACGGACAGAATCACGGCCGTCCAGACCGTCATTCCGCGTGACACGGGGTTTCGGGACAAGACGCCGCGCGGGCTGAACGTATCGACCAGACGGTCATAGGTTCGTTCGGAGACGCCCCGGAAGATCGCCGTCAGCGCCGGGCCGAGCTTGGCCCAGACCGTATCGATCCAGCGGACGACGCCGTAGCCGGCCTTACGGTAGACCCAGTCGGTGTCGAGGATGACACCGGGCTTCTCCGGCGGATAGAGGCCGAGGCGCTGCAACAGAATGAAGGCGAACACGGCGAGCGCCAGCAGCTGCAGCTGAGCCAGGATATGGCCGAGGGTGAACGGCTGATAGCTGGCGGCCTCAATCGGGTATGGCAGCAGACTGTAGAGCCATTCATAGCCGAAGCCCGGCAAGAAAGCCGGCAAGCCGATGGCGATGCAGAGGAAGGACGCCATGCCCATCGCGAGGAGCATGTTGAAAGGCGCTTCCTTCACGCGTTTGCCGCTGTCGTGGCCGAAGAAGGCGAAGTACGGGATCTTGATGCCCGAGTGCTCGAGCACACCGGCTGAAGCGAACATCAGCATGAGCCAGACGACGATCAGGCCGGTGGAGGCCACAGCCGAGAGGATCATCGACTTGGTCACGAAAGCCGAGAAGAGCGGCATCGCCGAGATCGACACAGCACCGACGAGGCAGAACAGCGTCGTCCATGGCATCGAGCGGTAGAGCCCGCCGAGCTCGTTCGCCTTGGTGGTGCCGGTCCGGTAAAGGACCGCGCCCATCGACATGAACAGGAGGCCTTTGAACAGGATATCGGCAAAGGCGTGGGCGACTGCGCCATTGAGCGCGAGCGGCGTGCCGACGCCGATGGCACAGATCATGAAGCCGACCTGGTTATTTGTCGAATAGGCCAAAACGCGGCGCAGGTCGTTCTCGATGACGGCGAAGAAGACCGGGAAGACAGTCATGATCGCGCCGATCCAGATGAGCTCATCTTGGCCGGGGAACATGCGCGCGAAGGCGTAGACAGCAAGCTTGGTCGTGAACGCAGAGAGGACCACCGCGCCAACGACTGAAGCCTTCGGGTAGGAGTCCTGAAGCCAGTTGTGCAGGAACGGGAACGCCGCCTTGATGCCGAAGGCGATGAAGATGATCTGCGCGCCCGGCTGGTCGAGGCTGGTGAAAGCAGTGAGCGACAGGCTGCCGGTGGCGTTCCACACATAAGCGATGCCTGCGAGCAGCAGGACGCCCGAAAGGATCTGGACGCCGAGATAGCGCATCGAGGCGAAGTAGGCGGCGCGGGTGCCTGCCTGCAGGATCAGGAAAACTGAGGTAACGGCAGTCAGTTCCCAGAACACGAACAGCGTGAGCAGGTCGCCGGAGAAGACCGCCGATACGGCGGCCCCGCCATAGGCGAGCGCCATGCCGTCCTGGATACGGTTGTCTGTGTGCAGAGCATAGATGGCGTTCAGCAGTGCAGCGATCAGGAAGGCAAGGCCGAACAGGAAGCTGAGGCTGTCGACGCGGTAGAAGGACATCGTGATGCCGAGCGTTTCATAGGTCAGCAGGTCAACGCCGTGCTGGGTGCCGGACAGCAGCAGGATCCCGAGGATCGGCGCGGCAATGGTTATCACCTGCCGCACGATGCGGACCTGGACAAACAGGGCCAAGAGGCCCGCGGCAATCAGCAGCCAGCCGGGGTTCAGGGCAGTGAGGAAAGCGGGCATCAGTGCTCTCCTCCGTGCGGGCCATGGCCGCTTCCGAGAGGCGTGCCCTCAAGGCCAGGATCGATGTCGTCCGGCGGGCCGCCGGCATCTCCGTAATAGTTCTCGTCGCGGCGCAGCAGGCGGCCGAGCGGCCAACCCATCAGCACGACAAAGGAGAAGGAGATGAAACCCCAGAGGCCGAAGAAGCCGATGGATTCGGCAAAGTGAAGGTATTCGTGACGGTCGATGACGAGATCGGCGAGCACGAGGATGATCGACAGGATGGCGAGCGCCCAGAACAGGATGGCGCCGATGTTCTTTGTCTCGGTCCAGCCGAACAGGACTTTCGACATCGGATGGACGCCCTCGTCATTGGTGCGGCTCATGGCGTTCACGGTTTCTGCCGCGCGCTTGACGAAGCGGCCCGAGGTGTCGCGGCCAGTTGGCGTTTCGTCGGTCATGGCAGGTCCGCCTCGATGAGTGTGCCGGGCGCCTCAAAGGCAGGCGCGAGGAAATTGCTGATCGGGGTGATCATGAAGAACAGGAAGATGCACAGCGCCGCCGTAAACGCCGGCGCGGCGACGGTAAGGGCGGGCGCCCCGCCCGGCCGCTTGAACTCCTTCGGCGGCTTGGTGCCGGGCACCGGCATCAGCGCCAGGATCGGGATGGGCAGCAGGTAGGCTATGTTGAGTAGCGAGGAGATGATCAGCACAGCGAGCACCCAGTCCATCCCTGCATCAACCGCGCCCTGCATCAGTTCATATTTCGGCCATGCCCCGGCCAGCGGCGGAATACCTATGATCGACAACGAGGCGACAAAGAAGGCGATGAAGACGATCGGCATCTTCCGGCCGAGGCCTTTCATGTCCGAGATATTGGTCAGGCCAGTCGCGACATAGATAGCGCCAGCGCACATGAAGAGGGTGATCTTGCCGGCGGCGTGCGCCGCGATCTGCAGCGAGCCGCCCATCATGCCAGCCTCGGTGGCGAGCAGTGCGCCGAGCGTGACATAGGCCAGCTGGGCAATGGTCGAATAGGCCAGCCGGGCCTTGAGATTGTCCTTGGTCATCGCGATGAGAGAAGCGAGCACAATGGTCACGCAGGCTACAACGATCAGGAAATCTGCTGACGGCGTGGCGTTCATCAGGTCCACACCAAAGATGTAGACGGAAATCTTCATCACCGCGAACACGCCGGCTTTCACAACGGCCACAGCGTGCAGCAACGCCGAGACCGGCGTCGGCGCGACCATCGCGTTAGGTAGCCAGAAGTGGAAGGGCATCAGCGCCGCCTTGCCGAGGCCGAACACGAAGAGCAGCAGCAGCGCGCTGGCGACGACCGGCGACATCGCGACATTGGCGAGCAACCCGCCATCGACGAAGTCGAGGTTCTGGCCAGCGAGCGCCCAGGTCCACATCACGGCGGTGAGGAAGAATCCGATGGACGTGCCGAGCAGCGTGAGCAGGTAGATGCGTGCGCCGCGCTGGGCCGCCGCGTCGCCCTTGTGCGCGACGAGCGGATAGGTCGACAGCGTGAGGACTTCGTAAAAGACGAAGAGCGTGAACAGGTTGCCGGACATCGCGACACCCATGGCGCCGCAGATGGCGAGGGCGAAGCAGATGTAGAAGCGCGTCTGGTTGCGTTCGCGATTCCCGCGCATGTAGCCGATGGAATAGAACGAGTTCACGATCCACAGGCCGCTGGCGACGACGGCGAAGAGCGCGCCGAGCGGCTCGAGCTTGAAGGCGAAAGCCAGGCCCGGTACCGCTTCACCGATAAAGAGTTCCGGGCGTTGACCTGCTGAGACCATCATCGTCAGCTGCACGACCACCGCGAACAACGCGAAGGATCCGACAATCGTGACGCCTTCGCGCAGGTTCGGGAACTTGCCGAGCACGGCGATGCCGGCCGCGATGATGAGCGGCAGGATCAGCGCGGCGGCGATCAGGAATTCCGGCGTCATGGGAACGCCTCCAGGCCGAGGGCAGCGACCGCGCCGTCACGGGCGAGACCCGCCGGGAAGCTGGCATCAATGCCGAAATAGATGTTGGCGAGCGCAAGGATCCAGAGCGGCACGAGCAGCAGCAGCGGGGCCTCCTTCCGGGACTTGCGGGGATTGGCGGGCGGCAGGAAGAACACCGACTGCAGAATCCGGCCGATGTAGAAGACGGCCAGGAAGCTGGAGAACACCACCAGCAGCACGGCCCACCACCATCCGTGCTCGAACAAGGCGTAGCCGAGCTGCAGCTTCGAGATGAAGCCGGCGGTCAGCGGCACGCCGATCAGCGAAAGGCCGGCAATGGCGAACGCCGCCATCGTCAAAGGCGCCGAGCGGCCCAGGCCTGCGAAATCGCGGATCGTGGTGCCCTTGTAGTTGATGCAGATGCCGGCGATCGCCATGAACAGCGCGCCCTTCATGAGGGCATGATTGAACAGGTGCAGCAGGCCTGCCGACACGCCGTCCGTGGTGGCGATCGAGATGCCGAGGATCATGTAGCCGACCTGCGCCACCGAAGAATAGGCGAGCATGCGGCGCACGTCGGTCTGGAAAACGGCCTGGAAGGAGCAGACCACCATCGCAGCAATCCCGAGCGGGGCGAGGACAAAAGTGAAGATCGCCTGTTCGAACGGGAATTCCGGATTGAAGATGGTGAAGAGCCAGCGGATCATCGCGTAAAGCGCCACCTTCGTCGCCGTCGCGGCGAGGAACATCGTGACGAAGCTCGGGCTGTAGCCGTAGGCATTCGGCAGCCACTGGTGCAGCGGCCACATGGCGGCTTTGAGACCCAGGCCGACGATAATGAACGCAAAGCCGACCTGGACCGAACGGTTGCCGGAGAGCGCCGGCAGCTGTGCCGCAAGCTCGGCCATATTCAGCGTGCCGGTGGCCGCATACAGGAAGCCTACGCCGATGATATAGAAGCTGGCGCCGAGCGTGCCCATGATCAGGTAGTCGAACGCGGAAGTCAGTGCGCGCCGGTCGCGCGAGGCGCCCATAGCGACGAGCACGTAAGTCGCCAGCGAACTGATCTCGATGAAAACGAAGAGGTTGAACGCGTCCCCCGTGGCGGCCACGCCGCAGAGGCCTGCGAAGCACAGGAGGAAGGCGCTGAGGAACAGCGATATCTTCTGCTTCTCCACTTCCGCCACGATGGTCGGCCAGGCGAAAACGGACGCGAGGAAGCCCATGCCGGAGACCAGCAGCAGGATCATCGCGTTCAGCGCATCGACCCGGAACTCGATGCCGATGAGGTACCAGTTGCCGATCCAGTATTCGATGATGCCGCCGGGCGTCGACTGAACGATGCCGAGCGTCAGAAGCGCGAAATAGAACGAGGCGGCCGTGGCCACCATGGAAAGGATCCAGGACAGGCGGCCGCTGGGGCTGAGGGCCAGCATTGGCGCCATGATCAACGGCACGACCGGGATCAATACGGGCGCATGACGGATCGCCCAGTCCGGCGCCGAGACAAGCAGGGATTCGAGGATCATGCCGCGGCCTCGTGCTGGTCTTTTTCGGCTTCTGCTTCCTGCGCGATCGCGGTCTCGATATCGATCGCGCGCAGGTCGTCTGCCTCGATCGTGCCATAGGCTTCGCGAATGCGAACGATCAGCGCGAGGCCGACCGACAGCGTGGCGACGCCGACGACAATGGCCGTCAGCATGAGGACGTGGGGCAGCGGGTTGGAGTAGATGTGGACAAGGTCGGCGACACGCTCACCGCCGGCGGCGACAAGGTGCGCATCCGGCGCAGCGGCCGTAGGGCCGACGCCGCCATAGGGCATGTCTTCCTTCAAGAGGATCGGGGCGGTGCCGCCTGTGATCTTGGCGAGGGTGACGTAGAACAGGCAGATCGTCGTCATGAAAAGGGACAGGCCGACGAGCCGCTTGATCAGGTTCTCCGACGAAAACGCGATGAAGAGTCCGATCATCATCAAGCCGATGATCGCCCAGTAACCTGCGCGCTCGAGAATGAATTCCCACATTTCTACCAGTCCTCGTCACGGATTTCGGCAACGCGCCCGGCCAATGCATAGAAGATCGTCGTCAGGGCGCCGGAGACAGCAAACAGCACGCCGAGCTCGATGATGATGATGCCGGCATGCTGGCCATCATGGCCACCCGGGCCTTCGCCGAAGAGGGCCTGATATTCGAGATAGTCCCCGCCCTTCAGCATCGCCCAGACGCCGACGCCGGCATAGATGATGACACCTAGAGCGGAGAGCGAGCGGGTGAACCAGGGCGGCACGGCGCGCATCGTGGCGGTGAGGCCGAAGACGAGCGCGTTGAGGATCAGAGCTACCGCCAGCACGACGCCCGCCTGGAAGGCGCCGCCGGCGCTCACTTCACCGTGGAACTGCACGTAGAAGGCATAGATCACGATCAGCGGGATCAGGCACTTTGCTATGACGCGCAGGATCATATGATGGTCACCCTTCATGTACCGTCTCCATCCTTGCGCACGGAGGGAGGACGGGCATCGGACTTTGGTGTGCGGCGCAGTGTGTCGGCGAGCGAGCGCTCGCCGAAGCCAAGCAGCAATGCAACCGCGAGACCGGCCGTGAACACCACGGCGGTTTCGCCGAGCGTATCAAAGCCGCGGTAGCTTGCGAGCACCGAGGTAACGACGTTCGGTACCCCGGTATCGTACCAGTTGACCTTCAGGTAAGTCAGGCCGACGCCGGAATTGGCGGGCGATGTCGGGTCACCGAGCGGCGGCAGGTCGATCGTTGCATAGAGCAGCATGATGCCGGCCGCCGCACAGACGATGAACGGCCCGATGCGCGAGAACGGCTTTTCCGGCTTGGCGGTGCGCGCCGTCAGCAGCATCGCGGCGAGCAGAACGGCGGTGGACATGCCCGCGCCGACAGCCGCTTCGGTGAAGCCCACATCGACAGCGTCGACCAGAATGTACCAGGCCGCGGAGACGAGCGAGTAGACGCCCGACAGCATCACGATGGCGAACAGGCTGCGCAGGCGCGCGATGGCGATGGCCACCACAAACAGGATGGCCAGCAAGAGAATGTTGATGAGGGCGGTTCCGGTTCCGCCGAGTACGGCGTCGGTCAATGCTCGTCCTCCTCGTCTTCTTCATGGCCGCTGCGGGCCATCGGTCCGATCTTCGGCTGAAGGCC
The DNA here is from genome assembly GCF_022844445.1 of Hyphomonas sp. Classification (GTDB taxonomy): domain Bacteria; phylum Pseudomonadota; class Alphaproteobacteria; order Caulobacterales; family Hyphomonadaceae; genus Hyphomonas. The sequence continues at coordinate 86,419 of NZ_JALHLS010000008.1, read as the reverse complement.
GGCGGTGTGCGCCGCGTTGACCAGCGCATGTGAGCTGGTGGCGCAGGTCAGCAGCAGGAAACCAATGATGCAGAACACCTTCACGACAATGATCCAGTGCGGCGCCATCAGCGCCATACCCAGCAGCACCAGACCAGCACCGGACGTATCGGTGATGCTGGCTGCATGGACGCGGGTATAGAAATCCGGGAAGCGCAGCACGCCGATGGTACCGATAATGCAGAGGATAGCGCCCAGCAGGCAGGCCGCGCCGCCGAGCGGGAAACGCACGACATCCCATGTATTGCCGAGGAGGGCGAAGAACTCAGCCATTGCTGTCACCTCCGCTCGCAGCCGGATCGGGGCGGCGCACCAGCGGCACCTGGAAAGAGCGGTAGCGGAAGAACTTCAGCACCGCGATGGTCGCGACGAAATTGATCAGCGTGTAGAGGATGGCAATATCGAGGAAATCCGGACGACCCATCACGAAGCCGAGCAGGCCGAGCACCAGAACCGTCTTCGTTCCGAACGAGTTGACCGCGAGGACCCGGTCATAGAGCGTCGGCCCCAGAAGAGCCCGCACAAGCAGAAGACACATCCCGATCAGGATGGCGAACAGGGCGGCCAGTGTCATGCACGCTTCTCCACGGGGTCGGCGGCGCGGGCACACCGGCGGTCCATTTCCTCGAACGCTTCTGGCTGCGTATTCGCCTCATAGAGTCCGTGCACGAGCAATTTGTCGCCTTCGATCTCAACCGTGACTGTACCAGGTGTCATCGTAATCGAGTTTGCGAAGGTGACCTTCGCCAGATCGGTCTTGCAGATCGTCTTCAACTTCACGAGTGATGGGTTGATGTCGAGCTCGGCGCGCAGGCAGGCCTTGATGATGACCCAGTTCGACTTGACGACTTCCCAGGTAAGCCAGGGATAGTAGGCCAGCCATCCGAACAGCCGGACATAGGGCGCTCCCTCACGGTCGATTATTTTCAGCCTGGCGCAAAGGAAGAGCGTGATCACAAAGGAAATCGCCGCAAAGCCAAGCATCAGCGGCTTGTAATGGCCGGAGTTGCCCATCCAGAATGCGAAGATCGCGAAGAAAATACCGAGTAAGTACGCCACTGCGCCCCTCTGCCTGGATCAGTCCCTATGGTGAACGCCTGACGTAATCGCCAGAGACGGGATTGGAAAGCCTGTTTTGGCGAAGTGCGGCCTAATTTCCGAAAACCAGCCTGGCCGTGCGCTGCGACGTGGAATACTCCACTTCTTCATTGGCCGGGGCTCCAAGGTCCTGCGCCTGACGGAGCGCTCCGGGCGAATACGCCGCCGACAGGGACCAGTTCCAGTAACGCAGCGTGGTCTGCGCCTTCGCGACAGACAGGACTTCGTAGGTTTCGGCAACGAGCGCAAAGGCGGGATTGATCTCGCCGGGCGCAGTTTCCAGCGGGCGGCGCAGCGCCGTCCACAGCAGCCGCAGGTACTCGCGCTTCAGGCCGGTGGCCTTGCAAAGGACCGCCAGGCCCTCACCGCCGGCGTCCGACAGGATCTTGGCAGCGGTGACCGGCTTGATGCCGGCGAGGTAGCCGATTTCCTGGGCCATCTCCGCATCGATGCCGTCGGCCGCTGCAACGGAAATCGCCCCCTCAAGGCTGTCATAGGGACTGCGTTCAATCGCCGCACGGTTGCGCTGGCGCCGTTCGATCAGTTGCAAAGCCTTGCGGGTGACGGGGTCGGACCAGCCTTCTGCGGCCGCCATCTCGAACACGTCCCGGCAGATCGAGATCATTTCCGACCGGTCAGCCGCCTGACGGGTGAGGATCTTGCGGCGGGTAGCCGCGTCGGCCCACCAGAACATTGCCATGGCATGCGAGGAGCGAAGTTCGATCCGCTCTACGAGCATGGCGCAGAAGGACGGCTCCTCGCGCGACACGGCCACGAGCCGGTCGATGGTGGTCTCTGCCAAGGGCGCATTCCGGTTGGCGAGCAGCTCGCGCACGACCGGCAGTTCGCTGACCTGCGCGAGGCAGGCCGTGACCGTGACGCAGAGATTGCGCCGCCGGGCGATGACCATACGGTGCTCGAGACCCGTATTCTGGCAGATTTCCACCAAGTCGCAGGCATCGAACGCATCGCTCTCCTCGAGCAGCGGGCGGGCGACGGCGAAGGAGCATTGAGCAAGGTAGCGCAGAACCCGCCGGGGCGCATCGCGGCAGACGGCGAGCCGGGATGCGCACAAGCTGCGCTCGCGGTCAGTCACATGCAGCAGCATGTCGAGGAGGATGTCCCCGGCCATGGAGCGGTCCTGCGGCGGGATGCGGGAGCCGGGCATGGCCACAACGTCAATAAGTCGGCGAACCAGCGCATCCTGTGCGGCGCTGGGCGGCTTGGGTGCGGAGGACTGCGACGGGTCGCTCATGAAAAAGGCCTGCCTAATCCGCAGAATCTCGCTCAGAAGCGTTAACGAGACGTGGATCGGCCTTAATTTTTCAGCACTTTCAGGGCTTGGAGGCGCTTAGTGCCGGCTGCGTTCCCGGGGATGCACGACCAGCAGGAGAATGCTGAGCGCAAGGAAAATGACATAGACGAGGAAATGGGCGCCCCCGTCCGTGCCGCCTTCCGGCAAAGGCAACTCGCGGCTGAGCCAAGGAGACAGGTGGAGGCCAACGCCTGTGCCCAGCAGAAGGGCCGCGAAGCCTGCCCCGACCCGCCGGCTCGCGGGAAGCAGGATCAGCAGGCCGGCAATGAGTTCAAGAACGCCGGACGCGAACCGTCCGGCGGGCTCGAACAAGGAAACGCCAGTGCTTGCAGAAAGGGCTGAAAACAAAAGGTTTTCACCCGGTGCATCGTAAAACTTCACATAGCCCGGCACAGGGTTCGGCCAAGGATGAAGCGTCACGTGCAAAAAGAACGCGACGAGCGCGACGGCCAAGACCCAGCTTGCGACAAGGCGGAATGCAATCATGACAGATGCCTCCTCCACGGCGCTTCTTCTGCTAACCTACTGGCAGGCCCCCATCGAAGCAAGCGAAGGCGTTTCGCCGGAATTCTCCCGTGTCTGCATCACACCCGTACCGCTACCAGTTGAACCAGATACCGCGGCTGCAAATTGTCGCCGCGGGCTCGAAAGCGATCGGCGAGCGCCTGCATCTCCAAGGCGAGTTCCGCAGCGTCTGACGCACGCAGGCCCATGTCCAGCCAAAGTTCCAAGGCAGCACCGGTCTGCGCAGGGTCTTTGAGAAGGTTCGCCCGCGGTCGCTGACCGTCATGTGTGAAACTCACTCCAACCAGAGATCGCGCGAGGTGCCGGTCAAGCGCTTCGCGCATTTGCTGGGCGAGACCGGTTCCCGGGAGCTCGACAATGAGTTCCGCCGGCACGACGAACTCTTTCGCCGCCGCGCAATACACCTTTTGCGCTCGGCCGGCGCGTCGCTGCTCTTCAACAACTTCGATCAAGCCCAGGCGCATCAATTTGGAGACGTGATAGTGCACCAGGCTGAGTGGCAGCGCGACCACACCTGAAAGGGCGACGAGCGTCAGGCGGGCCGCCATAAGGGCCTGAATAATCTTTCGCTGCCGCTCCGAAGCAAAGACCGCCGCTGCGGCTTGGCTGTCCACGATGATGCGATCCTTCATCCTCAACCTTCTTTGCGATCAGCCCATCCGTATCTAGTTCAATATTGGACATAGAATTTGAAGTTGGCGATAGCCCAATGTGGCCTCTCAACCTCGGGAGACACCAAAGTGAAGCTTAGCCACACTTCGACGGCCGTCCTGTTTACGCTGGCCGCTCTGAGCGGGTGCACCAGCGCGGGCATCGCCGCTTCAGCTGACAGCGATCCTGTGATGAGCTGCATCGCGGCCGAAGCAAGCAGAATGAACCTGTCCGGCGTCATCGCGGTATCCAGAGCCGGAAAAACGAAGACCCACGCCCAAGGACATTTGGCGGGACCGGACAGCTGGAACACAGCGCCTGAAACCTCGTTCAACCTGGGCTCCGCCGGAAAGATGTTTACCGCCGTTGCAGTGGCGCAGTTGGTCGACGCCAAAAAGATCAGCTTGGACGATCCGATCGGGAGTTACGTGAAGGGTCTGACGCCAGAAGCGGCAGACGTGACGGTTCGGCAATTGCTCACCCATAGCGGGGGCCTCGGGAACTTTTTCGTGCCTGAAAACTTGCCGGCGATGCAGGCTGCGAAAGGCCTCAGCCACTTGTTTCCATTGGTCGCAAACGACAAGCCCGCTTTCGAACCCGGCGCGCGGTTCGAGTATTCAAACTCGGGATTCCTATTGCTGGGCCTCATGGTCGAAACGGTGTCCGGGCAGCCGTTTGGCGACTATCTCGACCAGCATGTGTTCGCGCCGGCCGGGATGCTGAATTCAGGGCTCGACCCTGCTGCTCTGGACGTGCGCGCCATCGGGATGACGACCCTGCCGGAGCTCCCACCCCTGCCTCCGGGCGGGTTGCCGGGTCAAGGACCGGGACAGCCCCCCCGCCCCGATGGTCCTCCGCCTCCTGGTCTGTCACCCTCCGGGCCTCCAATGCTGCCTGCTGGGCCGCTAAGACCCGCGACTGAAGCCTCTCTTTATGGAACGTCTGCAGGCGGCAGCTACAGCAGCGCACTCGACATGAACCGGTTCTTCGAAGCGCTGTTGGCCGGGAAACTGACCAGCCCCGAAATGCGGGACGCCATGACATCGCCTCAGATCCTGTCCGTCGCGGAAAAGGACGGTCGGCCGGCACACTATTATGGGCTCGGGTTCGCGCTGGGCAGCTACAAGGACCACGCCTGGATCGGCCACAATGGCGGCGCTGTCGGCGTCAACACGGAAAGCAGAACCTTCCCGGCCGACCAGATCACAGTCACAATCCTGACGAACCGAGATCCAGCCGGTGCCAGCGACATGATGCGAAAAGTGCAATCCGCGCTGTTCGACGGCGCAGCTTGCAAGGCCTTGCCACCCAGCTGAAACGGCGCGCCACCCGCCGCCTGAAACAGGCGCTTGCAGGCCTCGCCCCTTTCCTTCCGTACCTCGCCTCCCTAATGTCCCGCCTTGGTGGCGGGAGCGTAAAGCGTATGAACGGCGACATCGAAAAGATTGTCGACGAAATGGCCGAGGAAGCGTCCGAAAGCGTGACGTCGCCCGTCAGCGGCCTGAGTGAAGCCCTGGGCGCGGGCGCGAGCTTTCTTGTCAGCGCCACGCATTGGCGCGCCAAGCGCCTGCGGCGCGTCGTCAAGATTGAGCTGCCGGGCTACCTGGCCGTGCAGTGCAGCTGGTTCCTCGCCTTCGGCCTTCAGCTGGTGCTGTTCCCATACCTGATCACCGGCCGCGACCATCTCAACATGGACGGCCTTGCCCTCGGCCTTGCCAACATGGCGCTGTCCCTGCCCTCGGTGATCTTCCTTCTGATCGGCGGCGTGGTGGCCGAGCGCGCGGATGGGCGGCGGCTGCTGGTGCTTTTGCACCTTCTGGCGGCGACCCCGCCGATGCTGCTGGCCTTCTATGTCGAGCCGGGCGAGCTGACCTATGCGGCGATGATCTTCTATGCGCTGACCATCGGCACCATCGGCGCCTTCATGATGCCTGCGCGCGATTCCATCGTAAATGAGGTCGTGGACCGCCGCCGCCGGGTCGGCTCCGGCGTGACGCTGCAACTGGGTGTGACCCTCGCCACCATGGCGCAGTTCCTGGCGCAGATCGCGGGCCTCATCCTCGCCGGCTATGCCGACCGGGCGACGAAGATGCCCTCCTGGCTGGGCGGGTTCAGCATCGGACCGATCTCGGCGGAAACCCTTCTGGCTCTGCAAGGCATCGTCCTGATCAGCGGCGCCGGCTTCGCCCTGATGCTGGCGAAAGGGCGTCCGGTGCGCCCGACGCGGCAAGGGCCGGGCTCCACCTTCGGCGACATCCTGGACGGCCTGCGCGCCGTGCGGGCCGAGCCAAAGCTTTGGGCGATGACGACGCTGATGTTCGGCGTCGGCGTTTTCGTCATCGGCTCGTTCCTCGTGGTGCTGCCGATCATCAACCGCGACGTCTACCATTTCGGCTCGTCCGGCATCCGGGACATGTTCGTGACCTTCTGGATGGGTGCATTCGTCTCCTCCGCCGTACTGGCGGTGTTCAAGCGCATCAAGCGCCAGGGCCGCCTGCTGCTGATCGCGCAGTTCGTGGCCTCCGCCAGCATCCTGATGATGATGGGCAGCGTGCCGCACTGGTTCTTCCTCGCTATCGTCTTCGTCTGGGGCCTTGCGGCGGGCATCTCGATCGCGATGAGCCGCTCTATCGTGCAGGACTCTGCACCCAAGGCGAAGCTCGCCCGGGTGCTGTCGATCTACCAGCTGGGCTTCATGGCAGGCGCCCCGTTCGGCGCCGCGCTGATGGGCGCGTTGGTGGATCTGTTCGGCCCGGAGAAGATCGCTGTCGTACCCGCCGGCGGCATGATCGCGCTGATCCTGTGGATGGTTTTCTTCACGCCGGTCTGGAACATGAAGGGCTCGGCCTGGCTTGCGCATCACGAGGGGCGCAAACAGCCGTGATGACAACCGGCGCAATCTCGCCTAGCGCTTGATCGCATGAGCTTTATGCCCCGCGCGACCGTTCTGACGTCCAATATCGTGGACAACTGGCGCACTTTGGATGCCCTGCATCCGGGCGCGACCACCGCCGCTGTCGTGAAGGCGGATGCCTATGGTCTCGGCGCGGCAAAGGTGGCGCGCGCGCTGAAGATCGCCGGCTGCCAGACCTTCTTCGTTGCCTACCTCGAAGAAGGCATGGCCCTGCGCAAGGCGGTCGGCAAGGGCGCGCGTATCTTCGTGCTGAACGGCCCGATGCGCGGCGAAGTGGCGGCGTACCGGGACGCAGAGCTGACGGCCGTGCTCTCCAGCGAGCTGCACCTGAAGCTCTGGTCCACCGCGGCGCGCGGTACCTGCGCCATCCATGTCGATACGGGCATGAACCGGTTGGGCCTGCCTCTGGCGATGATCGACACCGAGGCAACTGCCCTGCGCCGTCTCGCGCCTGTGCTGGTGATGAGCCACCTCGCTTGCGCGGACGATCCGAAGAACCCCATGAACGCGGCGCAGCGCCGGGCCTTTGAGGAGGTCGCCGACACCTTCCCGGACACGCCGGCAAGCCTTGCCAATTCGGCGGGCTGCTATCTCGGCAAGGGTTATGGTTTCGACCTGACCCGGCCGGGCCTCGCCCTCTATGGCGGCACAACGCCGCCCGCGAATGTCACCCTTAAGACGGGGGTTGTGCTCGAATCGACCATCATCAACGTCTTCAAGGGGCGCAAGGATACCTCGGTGGGCTATGGCGCGACCTATTCGCTGTCGGAAGACCGGCTGCTGGCCACCTGCGCCATTGGCTATGCAGACGGCCTGCTGCGGGCTGGTTCCGGCAAGCTCAAGGGCTGGATCGACGGCGTCCCCTGCCCGGTTGCCGGGCGCATCTCTATGGATCTGGTAACTCTGGACATCACCGACGGACCGAAAGGCATAAAGCCCGGAGCGCACGTTGAATTTCTGGGTGAGCACGCCAAACTGGAGGCACAGGCTGCAGCGTGCGGAACGCTCGGCTATGAGCTGCTCACAGGGCTTGGCCCGCGCGTGCAACGCAACTATCGCTGAGGCCGATCATGGCAAACCCTTTCCAGTTCGTCGGCCGAATCACGCTCGGCCTGTTCGCGGAGATCGGCCGGCTGGCCGTGTTCGCGGGCCGCGTGAAAGGCGCCGCCTTCACCCCTCGCTGGTATGGCGGGGAAATCCTGCGCCAGATGGTGCGCATCGGTTTCTACTCCCTGCCCGTCGTCGGCCTTTCTGCCGTGTTCATCGGTGCCGCGCTCGCCCTCAACATCTATGAAGGCGGCAGCCGCTACGGCGCCGAACAGTTCGTGCCCAACATCGTGGTGCTCGGCATCTCGCGCGAGCTGGGCGCGGTGATCACCGGCCTGATGCTGGCGGGCCGCGTCTCGGCCGGCATCGCCGCCGAGATCGGCGCCATGCGCGTCACCGAACAGATCGACGCGCTCGAGACGCTGTCGGCCTCGCGCTACCGGTATCTCTACGCCCCGCGCTTCCTCGCCGCCGTGTTCACGCTGCCTTTGCTGGTCGTCGCCGCCAACATCATCGGCGTGATGGGCGGATGGCTGGTCAGCGTCTACGGCCTCGGCTTCGACTCCACCGTCTACCTGCGCAACACGATCGACTTCGTGACGCGCGACGACATCCTTGTTGGCCTGATCAAAGCCGTGCTGTTCGGCGCCATCATCGCCATCATGGGCTGCTACCAGGGCGACCGCAGCCAGGCCGGCGCCACCGGGGTCGGCCGCGCGGCGACGCTCTCGATGGTGGGCGCGGCGGTGCTCGTGCTCGCTTTCAACTACGTGCTGTCCACACTCTTTGTGGAGATCGGGCTATGAGCGGACCACTGCTGAAACTCGAAGGCGTCGAGAAATCCTTCGGCACGAAACAGGTTCTCCGCGGGGTCGATCTCGATGTTGCGCCGGGCCAGAGCCTCGTGGTCATCGGCGGGTCGGGCTCCGGCAAGTCGGTGATGCTGAAGAATGCCCTCGGCCTGATGACGCCGGACAAGGGCAAGATCTTCTTCGACGGCGAAGACGTGACCAAGGCGACCGGCAAGGCGCGCGAGAAGATGCGCGCGCGGATCGGCATGCTGTTCCAGTCCGGCGCGCTGTTCGACTCTCTGACCGTCTGGGAAAACGTCGCCTTCCGCCTGATCAATGCAGAAGGCACGAAGCGCAAGGACGCGAAAGAGCGCGCCATCGCAACGCTCAAGAAAGTGCGCCTGGGGTCGGACGTTGCAAACCTGTACCCGGCGGAGATCTCCGGCGGCATGCAGAAGCGCGTCTCGCTTGCCCGCTCGATCATCTCGGAGCCGGACCTGATCTTCTTCGACGAGCCGACCACCGGCCTCGATCCGATTACGGCCGACGCGATCAACGACCTGATCGTGGAAATGGTGCGCGGCCTCGGCGCGGCGGCCGTCTCAATCACGCATGACATGGCCAGCGCCCGCAAGATCGCTGACGAAATCGCCATGCTGTTCGAAGGCAAGATCATCTGGCGCGGGCCAGCCTCCGCCGTGTACGACAGCGGCAACGCCTATGTCGATCAGTTCGTGAACGGACGAGCCGAGGGGCCTATCCAGCCGGCAATATGAATCCGTCAAACAAGACAGTAACAAGCATGCTTAGGGTCTATGGCCGAGCGAGTTCTATAAACGTGCGCAAGGTTCTGTGGACATGCGATGAGCTTTGCATTGCGTTTGAGCGGGAAGATTGGGGAGCCGGCTTCCGGTCCACGCGTGAGGCGGAATTTCTTGCGCTCAATCCGAAAGCGCTGATACCCGTAGTCATTGACGGCAATACGGTGCTGACCGAGTCAAATGCTATTTGCCGCTTTATCGCGTCAAAGCATGGCAGCGAATTGCTTCCGGCCGACCCTGCCCGCCGCGCCGAGGTCGAAGCGTGGATGGACTGGATGATATCTGATCTGAACATGGCCTGGCGCTACGCGGTTCAAGCCCTCGTGCGAAAACGCCCCGGCTATGACAATCCGGTCGAAGTTCAGAAGTCCGTGGACGAATGGAATGGCTTGATGCGCGATCTCGATGCGCAGCTCGCAATCCGTCCGGACTACCTGTGCGACGCGTTTACGCTGGCTGACGTTCCAGTAGGCCTGGCCATCCACCGCTGGCTCAACACACCCATCGCGCGCATCGACCTGCCCAATGTGATGCGGTATTATAACCTACTTCAGACCCGGCCAGCTTTTGCTCGGTACGCCAACGACGCATTCAATTGACGAGCGAAGCCGCGTGCCCCGCCACGCGCCCTTTTTGCGAGGCACGCTGTCAGGAGATAACCGCCCATTGGCGCGTCCCACGCGATCATTTTCCCGGTGCAAGTAAGATCGTCGGAGCATTGAGCATCAGGCCGTCGCCGAGCGCGCCCCGGGGGCACGCCGCCCGCGGTCGAGATGGCGGTGACCATCGGGGCGGGCGCGGTGAGAGTGTGCGGCGGGCATTGGTCAGGCAGGCGATGTTTCCGCACAGGCGGGCCAATCGCGCCCTTTAACCGACAACTTGAGGCGCGCGACTTGCAGTGCTTGTCCCGGATTGGCACGAAGCAGGATAACCGGTGTTTCCATGGCAGCCTCGCCGCGCGCGCAGTTGACCTCCTTGCAGGCCGGGCGCGCCGTTGCAGCCATCTCTGTCGTGATTTTTCACCTCAACGCATTTTACCTGCCGCAGCGCATCTATGAGGGCGAGACGCTCTCGATGGCTGCCGGCATGGGCTATGCGGGCGTAGAGTATTTCTTCGCGTTGTCAGGCTTCCTGATGGTGTATGCCCACGCCAAGGATTTCGGGAAACCTGAGCGCCTGATGAATTTTGCGGAGCGGCGCATCACCCGGATCTACCCGGTCTACTGGCTTATCCTGCTCGGCCTGGTGGCGGCCTACCTGGCCGTTCCCGCTTTGGCACCTGAAGGCGGCCTGACAGTATCGCGCGTCCTGGCCAATCTCAGCCTCATGCCGCTTGAGGAAACCGCGATCCTGGAAGTCGCCTGGACGCTGCAATACGAAATGGTTTTCTATGTCCTGTTCGCGACGCTGATCCTGTCGCCCCGGATTGGCGCTGCGGTGCTGTCGGTCTGGTTCGCGGGCTGCGTGCTGGCATTGACGGTCCTGAAAACCGAATTTCCGCTGGGCTTCCTGTTTGCGCCCTATAACTTCATCTTCTTTGCCGGCATGGCCGGTGCCGGGCTCTACACGAAGCTGCCTTCCCCAGCCGCAATCCTGGCGGTACTGGCCGGCGCGGCGACGTTTTTCGGCGCCGGCCTATCTGACGTTTACGGCGCCTGGCCGTTCGGCGCCGGCTGGCGCACGGTTGCGCTCGGCGCCGGCGCAGCGCTGCTGATCACCGGGCTGGCCGGCCTCGAACATCGCGGCCACTTCCGCGCGCCCCGGTTCCTCGTCAGCATAGGCGACGCATCCTACTCGCTTTACCTGCTGCACATCCCGCTGCTGGCGCTGGCGTCAAAGGTCGTGGTTGCAGCCGGACTCAACCTGCTCATCGGTGTCTGGGCGATGGCTGCGCTGCTGACCGCCGGCTGCATTGTCGTTTCGCTGGTCTTCTACAAGCGGGTGGAACGCCCGCTCGTCACAGCGCTACAGAGCAAGCGCCGCCCCGCCGGCGCTATGCCTGCCTCGACGCCGCCCGCCCCGCTACGCGCCCTGTTGCGAGGCACGCCGTCAGGAGATAACCGCCCGTTGGCGCGTCCCATGCGATCATTTCCCCGGCGCAAAAAGCGCCCGGCAGGGCTTTGAGCATCAGGCTGTCGTCCAGCGCAATCCAGGGGACGCCGCCAGCGGTCGAGATGGCGGTGTCCAGCGGCGCGGTGCCTGTGAGGGTCAGGGGCAGCGCCTTGAGAAGGCGGGCAAGCGCTTCGGGCCCCCGCGGGGCGGCGCCCTTCGTCACTTCGTGAAGCAGCGCGGCTTTCACACCGTCGATTTTCACCGCCTTGCGCAGACGGTTTGACAGCGAATCCTTCGGATGTGCTGCCGCGAGGCGGGCAGCGAGCGCCGCTTCGTCCGCCTCCGGCAGAAGGTCGATGGTGAGGACCGCGCGCCCGTCTGCCGCGATGTCGCGGCGCAGGGCGGCGGCCAGCGGGTAGACCGCACCGCTCTCGATACCGGCGCGCGTGATGACGAAATCCCCGCGCACGTATTGTCCGTGCACGGAAAGGACAACTGACTTGACCGGCGCGCCTTCGTGCGCGCGCATCCTGTCCGACCAGGACACGATGAACCCGCAGTTCGACGGCGCAAAAGGCTCCAGCGCGACGCCCCGCCTCGCGAGGATGTCTGCCCAGGCCCCGTCCGACCCCAGCCGCTTCCAGCTCGCGCCGCCCAGCGCCAGCACAACACTGTCCGGCTTCGCCGTGGCTCGACCGGTCATCGTCTCGAACGTCAGCGCGCCGTCCGCGTTCCATCCCGTCCAGCGATGGCGCGTATGCAGCTGGGCGCCTGTTTCCCCCAGCCGGGCGAGCCAGCGGCGCAGCAGCGGCGAGGCCTTCATGCCGCCAGGAAACACCCGGCCCGACGAGCCGACATGCGCCTCAACGCCGAGCCCCGCCATCCATTTCACGATCTCGGCCGGGCCGAACACCTCCACCATTCCGGCGAGGCGCTGGTCCGGCGCGTGATAGCGCGTGCGGAACATGGCCTCATCTTCCGAATGGGTGATGTTGAGCCCGCTCTTGCCCGCCATCAGGAACTTGCGCCCCGCGCTCGGCATCGCGTCGTAAATGTCCACGCACGCACCTGCGCTGAGCGCTGCCTCCGCCGCCATCAGCCCTGCAGGGCCCGCGCCAATGATCGCGACGTGTTTCATCCTGCCCCTCTACCCCTGCCCGCCCGCCCTTGCCAGCCCGCGGCGAAACCGCCTAACCCTTGCCCCATGGCCAAAGCCTCCACATCCGCCTTCGTCTGCCAGTCCTGCGGCGCCGTGCATGCCAAATGGGCGGGACGCTGCGAGGCATGCGGTGAGTGGAATACGCTGGTGGAAGAAGCCGTCAGCGCGCCGCCCGGCGCCTTGAAGGCCGAAAAGACGCCCACTGCGAAACGCGGGCCCAAGACCGAGTTCATCGCCTTGAACGCCGATGTCGATACGCCGCCCCGCGTGGTGATTGGCGTCGAAGAGCTCGACCGCGTGTTTGGCGGCGGTATCGTTCCGTCCTCCGCCACGCTGATCGGCGGCGATCCCGGCATCGGCAAGTCCACGTTGCTTCTGCAGGCGGCCGCCCGCCTCGCCCGCAACGGCGTGAAGACTGTCTATGTCTCCGGCGAGGAAGCCGCCGCCCAGATCCAGGAGCGCGCCAAGCGCCTGAAGGTCGCGAACTCGCCCGTGCAACTGGCGACCGAGACTGACCTGCGGCGCATCCTCGCCGCGCTCAAGGAGTCCAATCCCGGCTTCGTGGTGATCGACTCGATCCAGACACTCTGGTCCGACGCTCTGGAAGCCGCGCCCGGCTCGGTCGCGCAGGTCCGCGCCTGCGCGCAGGAACTGGTCCGCTGGGCGAAGAAGTCCGGCGCGGCGCTCGTGCTGGTCGGCCACGTCACCAAAGAAGGCACCATCGCCGGCCCGCGCGTTGTGGAGCACATGGTTGACGCGGTTTTCTATTTCGAAGGCGAGCGCGGCCACCAGTTCCGCATCCTGCGCGCCGTGAAGAACCGGTTCGGGCCGACTGACGAGATCGGCATCTTCGAGATGCACGCCCTCGGCCTTACGCCGGCCAAGGAGCCCTCCGCCCTGTTTCTCTCGGCCGAGGCCGAGCCCGGCGGCGGTACGGCGGTGTTCGCGGCGATGGAAGGCTCGCGCCCGGTGCTGGCAGAGGTTCAGGCCCTTGTCGCGAAAAGCCCGTTCGGCACGCCAAGGCGCAGCGTCATCGGCTTCGATTCCGGGCGTCTTGCAATGATCATGGCCGTGCTCGAAACGCGCTGCGGCGTCAATTTCGCCGGTATGGACGTCTACCTCTCGGTCGCGGGCGGCTACCGCATCAACGAGCCGGCGGGCGATCTGGCCGCCGCTGCCGCCCTGCTGTCGTCGCTTTCCGGTAATGCCGTGCCCTCGCGCAGTGTTTTCTTTGGAGAAATTGCGCTCTCGGGGGCGGTTCGGGCAGCGCCAAGGATGGACCAGCGGCTGAAAGAAGCCGCGCGTCTCGGATTCCAGCGCGCCTATGGTCCGGACAGCAGCCCAGCGGCAGAGGGCGGCTTGACGGTTAGCCCGATTGCACGGCTTATCGCGCTTGTGGATCTACTCGCGCCGGACGCCGCAAATGCTTGAAAACATTTCTGCTTTTGACGGCATCGCGCTCGGCATCATCCTCATTTCGGCACTCATGGCGTTTGCCCGCGGCTTCCTGCGCGAACTCGCCACACTGGGCGCTTTCATCGGCGCGCTCGCGGCAGCCTACTATGCGCGGAAATTCCTTCATGGCACGGTTGCAGACCTGCTGCCGGCCGGCAGCCATCCCCTCGCGCCCGACATTATTCTCGTCGTCTCCGCTTTCCTGATTGTCTACGTTATTGTCGCCTGGCTTGGACAATCTCTTTCAAAATCTATCATGACGAATGGCGACATTGGCCTGTTTGACCATATTGCCGGTCTCGTCTTCGGCGTGATCCGGGGCTGCGTCGCGCTCGTTTTCTTTGCAGTCCTGCTTTCGGTCGGTCTGGAAGATGACCGGGTGCCGCCGTTTATCCAGGATAGCTTCAGCTATCCGATCCTTGCCGGCGCTGCAGACGCGGTGACGGGGGAAGCCCGGGAAGCGAGCCGCAGCGCCACGGATCCCGCACCCGCCTCAGGCGACTGACCTTGATGCCGTGGCGGGCCGGGTTAGTCTGGCCGCTGCACCCGTTCGAAGGGGAGGATGACCTTGACGCATCGCCACGTCCCGCTGTCGCGCCGCAATTTCCTGCTGGCGTCTGCCTCTGTGGCCATTGTTTCCGCGTGCGCGACTTCGGTGCCGGGCGAGGACCAGCCGGAGCTGGCTGCCACCCCATCGATGGCAGGCACACTGACGGCGGCGGCTGTGCCGATCTTCAGCCTGACGCCGGAAGACCCCGGCGTCGCTTCCCTGGCCTCGCGCCTTGCTGGCGCGAGGATCGCCGGGCTCGGCGAAGCGACCCATGGTTCGCATGAAGATGCGCTGCTGAAGTCCGCGCTGATCCAGGCGCTGGTGCAGGACCATGACCTGCGCGTCGTACTTCTGGAGGCCAACCGCACCGGCACGGCTCAGCTCGATGCCTATGCCTCTGCTGCTCCGACCGGCCTGCTCGCCGCAGATGCGGTGCGCCAAGCCCCGGTTTTCCGCATCCTGAAGACCGAAGTGATGGCTGACCTGCTCTCCTGGCTGCGGGGCTGGAACGCCGTGAATGGCGACCGCCCTGTCCGCGTGATCGGCGTCGACTGCCAGGCCAGCAGCCAGGATGCGGGCGATGCGCTGGCGGCCCTCGCTGCCGTCAATTCGGGCGCCGCCGAAGCCCTCGCCGACGCGCTCGCCCCGATCCTGACGCCGGACGCCCGCGCAGCACGCCATGACCTGATGCTGAAACAGCTGACCTCGGCCCAGCGCCTTGCTGCGGAGTCGGCCTGCCGGTCACTGGAAGCAGAACTGAACAGCGCCGGACTTCCGGACGCCGCCTTCACGGCGCGCCGCGCCTGGCAGGGATTGAACGCCTTCGAGCACGAGACGAGCGACGGCGACATGACCCGCGCCACCCCGGAATACTGGAGCCGCCGCGACGTGTTCATGGGAGAGAATGCGATCACGCTCGCCAAGGGCCAGCCGGCCGTCTTCTGGGGGCACAACTCCCACGTCGCGGGCGGACGCCCCGGCGGTGACAGCGCCGGCTATGTGCCGAGCGGCGCCGTGCTGCGCGAACGCCTCGGCACAGACTATATCGTGCTGATCCAAGACTTTGCCGAAGCAAGCTTCCTCGCAATCCCGACAGCCGAAACGCTGAAGCCGGACGCACCCCAGGTTGCCGTCCAGCGCGTCGCGCGGCCCGGGACGCTGAATGCTCTCCTCGCCTCGGTCAGCAAGACTACGTCGTGGTTCGACATTGCCCGGCTGCCGGATACGGCGGCTGTCCGCGACTGGCGCGCAGCCCCCATCGGGCTCGACTGGTATGGCTATGCCGCGAGCGAGGCGCCGCAGCCTCAGGACCTGCTCAACGTGGCGCCCCGGTCGTTGTTCGACCTGATGGTCATACATCCGAAGCTGACCCCTTCGCGGATGCTGTAGACCGGGAACCGGAGGCGTCCTTCAGGGTTTACCTGAAAGCATCGGCGCGGCGTGCCTGCCATCAGGGAGGGCCGGATGGCCCGCAAGCGATTTCCCATTGTGCTGGCGTCTGGCGCCCTAGCCCTGCATGCCTCCGCGTGCGGCGAGCCCGACACCGGCGACAGCGTGACGGTCCCTGCCGCAACACCGACACCGGAGTCCGGCATCAGCGGCGCAAAGCCCGCCGTTCCTGCCCGGTTCAACGCAGCCGTGCCAGCCATGCGGTTCCGGCGCATCGGCATGCCCCTCGACGAACTCAGGGCGCAGACAGTGCCGGTCGAACGGTCCACGCGCAATCTTGAGGGCGCCGACGAGGCCAAGGCGGCCGTGAACCTTGAAACAGGCCAGACGGTCACCGGAAACTTCGGCGCCGAAGGCAAGCTCTGCAACATCGGGGCGGACACGCCTGGCATCGCCGGCAACACTGGAATCGGGATCGGCGCGCCCCTGTCGGACCTGCTGGGCGCTTATCCTGACGGCCGCCTGATCATCAGCCTCGAGGAGGGCCGCTATGCCAGTGACCCTTCCTGCGCGAAAACTGGTCCTTTACGGGACTCGTGTTGGCCAATCCCCGCCCTTCGGCAGAAAGGATCGCATCTGCGCCCTTTCACAGCCGAAAAAACCGAACTATATCCCGCCTCGGGCAGCGGCGCCCCAAAGCGAGTCGGACCTTCCGATGGCCTATTTCGACAACGATGACGACAAGCCACGCGAAGAGTGCGGGGTTTTTGGCGTGTTCGGGAACAAGGAAGCGAGCCTCCTCACGGCGCTCGGCCTCCATGCGCTCCAGCACCGCGGCCAGGAAGCGTGCGGCATCGTCAGTTTTGACGGCAAGCGCTTCAACTCCGAACGCCACATGGGCCTCGTCGGCGAGCATTTTGGCGGCGATCTGCGCCAGCGCCTGCCCGGCCACGCCGCCATCGGCCACAACCGGTATTCCACGCAGGGCCGGCCGATGCTTCGCAACATCCAGCCGATCTTTGCCGACCTCGCGCTCGGCGGCTTCGCCGTCGCGCACAATGGCAACCTGACCAACGCGCGCCAGGTGCGCCAGCAGCTGGTCAAGGACGGCGCCATCTTCCAGTCCACCATGGACACCGAGGTGATTCTCCACCTCGTCGCGCGCAGCTCCAAGAAACGCTTCGTCGACCGCCTGATCGACGCGATGCACCAGATTGAAGGCGGCTACGCCCTCGTCGGCATCACCGGCAAGAAACTGATCGGCGCGCGCGACCCCATCGGCCTTCGTCCGCTCGTGCTGGGCCGCATTGGCAACGCCTATGTGCTCGCTTCGGAAACCTGCGCGCTCGACATCATCGGCGCCGAATTCGTGCGCGAGATCGAGAATGGCGAAGTCGTCGTCATTTCGGACGAGGGCCTCGAGAGTTTCCGCGCCTTCGCGCCGCGCCCGCCGAGCCCCTGCGTGTTCGAATATGTCTACTTCGCGCGCCCCGACAGTTTCATCCAGGGCCGCTCTGTCTACGAAGTGCGCCGCCGGATGGGCCACCAGCTGGCCGCCGAGACGCCCGCCGATGCTGACGTGATCGTGCCGGTGCCGGACTCCGGCGTGCCGGCCGCGCTTGGCTTCTCCGAAGCGTCCGGCATCCCGTTCCAGATGGGGATCATCCGCAACCACTATGTCGGGCGCACCTTCATTCAGCCGACACAACTCGGCCGCCAGACCGCGATCTCGAAGAAGCACAGCCCGAACCGCGCCGCCCTCGAAGGCAAGCGCGTGATCCTCGTCGACGACTCCATCGTGCGCGGCAACACGTCGAAGAAGATCGTGCAGATGGTGCGCGAGGCCGGCGCCCGCGAGATCCACTTCCGCTCTGCCAGCCCGCCGATCCTGAATCCGGATTTCTACGGCATCGACATGGCCGGCAAGTCCGAGCTGTTCGCCGCGACCCATACCCATGAGGAAATGGTGCGCGAGCTGAAAGTCGAAAGCCTCGGTTTCCTCTCGGTCCCCGGCCTATACAAGGCGATCGGCGAGCCGCTGCGCAACAGTATGATCCCGCAATTTGCAGATCACTGTTTCACCGGCGAGTATCCGACCCCGCTGGTCGACTACCAGCAGGACCAGGCCGACAAGGAACGTCAGCTGTCATTGCTGGACGACGTCTGAGCCGCGCGCTAAAGGCGCGCCATGACCCAGACACCCCGCCTCATTCTCGTCACCGGCGCCTCGCGCGGGATCGGCCGCGCCGCTGCGCTGGAACTCGCCCGGCAGGGTGACCTCGTGATCGCTGTTGCCCGCTCCAAGGCCGCGCTGCAGAAGCTCGACGACGAGATCCGCGCGCTCGGCTCCGAGGCGCTGCTGGTGCCGATGGACCTGAAGGACACCAAGGGTATCGAGACGCTCGGCAAGGCGCTGACAGAGAAGTTCGGACATCTCGACGGCTTCGTTGCCAATGCCGGCCTCCTCGGCACGCTTGGCCCGCTGGAGACAACCGGCCCGCGCAGCCTCGAGGAAACCATCCAGGTGAACCTGACCGCGAACGCCCACCTGATCCGCGCGCTCGGCCCGCTGCTGCACCAGTCGGACGCCCCGCGTGCGGTGTTCGTCACATCCGGCGTCGTGCCGCGCCCGCGCGCTTTCTGGGGGCCTTACCAGGCCTCCAAGGCTGGCCTCGAAGCGCTGGTAAAAGCCTGGGCCGACGAGAACGAGAAAATGGCGCTGCGCGTGAACCTGTTCGACCCCGGCGCCGTGCGCACCGGTATGCGCGCCGAAGCGATGCCGGGCGAAGACCCGATGACGCTGCCCACACCGGAAGCGGTGGCGAAGGAACTGGTGAAGCTCGTCAGCAAGACCGAGACGCGGACAGGCGCGCGGGTAGTCTATCGCGACCTGGCGGCGGGCTAAGCTTCAGCATCCCTCACACGACAACTCCGCGCTCATCCTGAGCGACATCGAAGGATGAGCTGCATTGGGTTGCGGCTCAGTCCACGCCTGCCAGAACGGCGGCCTCTGCGGCCTCTGCCATCGCGACGGCGGCGACCGTGCCATGCGCGGGCACCGGGCTGCGCGCGAGACCGAGGCAGGCGGCATAGAAGCCCTCGTCCGCCGCGCCGAGCGGATCGGGAAGGTCTGCCGCAATGTCCACGCGCACTTCATAGGGCGTCGTGTTCTTGAGCTTGCGCGTGAGGAAATCGATGTCGATCTCGCCGGAGGGGTAAACCACGCGCATCGTCCGTTCACGGATTTCTGCGGCGCGGCTTGCGCGCAGCTTTGCCTTGCCGCCGCTGGCATAGGTGAACACCGCTTCCGCTTCGTCGATGTGGGGCGAGTGCACGCGGCGCCCTGTTGCTTCGACGCCCGTGAACTCACGGCCCAGCAGCATGGCGGCAAGGTCGAGGTCATGGATCATCAGATCCCAGATCACCGAGACATCGCCTGCCCGCCCGCCCGGTGCCGGCGGCCCCGAGCGCACGGACTCGACCAGCAGCGGCACTTCCTCGATTGCCAGCACGCCCATCGCTTTCGCGACGAAACGCTCCTGGTGACCGACCTGCAGGATGCGCCCGCGCGCGGCGGCTTCGTCAGCAAGGTCGCGCGCCGCAACGCCAGACAGCGCCAGCGGCTTTTCCACAAGCACATGCCGGTTGGCCTCGATCGCCTGTCGCGAGAGGGATTCGTGCCAGGTGGCCGGCACCGCGATCACAACCGCGTCACATCCCTCGAGAAATGCGGCATAGTCGTCAAAGCCGCGGGCGCCGAATGTCTCGGCCAGCCTTTCGGCCCGGCCAAGGTCAACATCGAAAATGCCTGTCAGGTCGGCCCGCGCCGATGCGGCGGCTTTCTGCGCATGGTAGTTTCCGAAAACACCTGCGCCTGCGACGCCCACTTTCAGCTTCGTCATCCGGGTTCCGTCCCTTTTGCCATCCGCAATGGCACCCTAAACGCGGCCCTGCAAGTGTCGCAGCGGCAGCTGAATCTTCGGCTCGCCCCCTTCACAGGCCGCGCCAGCCAGTTCATGTGGACCCAGCACAAAACAATAGAGAGGTGATGGACATGGCCAAGTTGACTTCGACGGAATGGTCTCTCGCAGCCCGCCCCGTGGGCATGCCGAAACTTTCGGACTTCCAGACGAAAGCGGTCGACGTACGGGCGCCGGGCGAAGGTGAGATTCAGGTGATGAATACCTGGATGTCGGTCGACCCCTACATGCGCGGCCGGATGTATGACCGCGAGAGCTATGTGCCGCCCTTCCAGATCGGCGAAACGCTGCAGGGCGGCGCCGTCGGCCGGGTGACCGCCTCCGCGCATCCGGATTACAAAGTCGGCGACCTCGTCTCCTCCTTCCTCGGCTGGCGCACGGCCTGGACGGCGCAGCCTGCGGCAGCCGCCGTGCAGAAACTGCCCGCCACCGGCCTGCCCGAGAGCGCCTTCCTCGGCGTCGCCGGCATGCCGGGCCTGACGGCCTATGCCGGCCTCCTGCGCATCGCGGAACTGAAGCCCACCGATGTCGTGTTCGTCTCCGGCGCCGCCGGCGCGGTCGGCTCGACGGTCGTGCAGATCGCCAAGATCAAGGGTGCCACCGTTATCGGCTCGGCCGGCGGCGCTGAAAAGTGCGCGCTGGTCAAGTCGCTCGGCGCCGACCACGTCATCGATTACAAGCAGGCCAAGGGCTATGACGGCCTCGTCGCCGCCCTGCGGGCTGCGGCGCCCAAGGGCATCGACGTCTATTTCGACAATGTCGGCGGCGACCATCTGACGGCGGCCATCGAAGTCGCCCGCCCGCTCGCACGCTTCGCCCTTTGCGGAATGATCGCGCAGTACAACGAGACCGGCGTGCCGACCGGCCCGCACAACATCATCCAGGCAGTGGGCAAGCAGCTGAAGCTGCAGGGCTTCATCGTCTCCACCCACGCCGACATGCAGCCTGCCTTCCTTGCCGACATGGCGAAGTGGATTGCGGGCGGCCAGATGAAATTCGAGGAAACTGTCATGACCGGAATCGAAAAGGCGCCCGAGGCTTTCCTCGGCCTCTTCACCGGCGCCAACACCGGCAAGATGCTGGTCAAGCTCGCGTAACGCCATGGCCCTGTTCGACGCATACATCATGGTGGACTGGAGCGCGGCGGCAAAGCCGGCGCTCGGTCCGAACTCGATCTGGATCGGCATGCTGGTCAAGGACGCGCGCCTGAAGCTGCAGTTCAAGGCGGTGAACATCGACACGCGCCTGAAAGCGCGTGCGTTCATCGAGGACATGCTCGCCAAGCTGACGAAGCGCGGCGACAAGGTCCTGCTCGGGTTCGACTTCTCGCTCGGCTATCCGGCGGGCACGGCGAAGGCGCTTGGCCTGGACACCGCGAAGCAAGCACCCTGGGCCGCGATGCACGCGCATCTGGCGACGCGCTACAAGGACAAGCCGGACAATAACTCCCGTCCGCGCTTCGCCATCGCCGCCGGCCTCAACTACACGATCTCCAAGGGGCCCTATCCGTTCTGGGGCGCGCCGCCGTCTGACCGGGCAACCACCCTTTCCTCGACCAAGCCCGACTATGCCGGCCAGCCACTCGCCGAGTTCCGCCTCGCGGAGCAGCGCCTGCGCAGCGTGCCAGGCGCGTCGCCAAAATCCTGCTGGCAACTTTACGGTGCAGGATCGGTCGGCAGCCAGAGCCTGACCGGCATCCCGCATGTGCATGCTCTCCGGCAGGCCTGGCCGAAGGCCCGTGTGTGGCCTTTCGAGATCGGTGAAGGCGCCCCTCTGACCGCCGAAATGCTCGACGGCGTCGAGATTGTGATCGCCGAGATCTACCCCTCGCTGGTTAAGCCGGCGCCGGAAAAAGGCGAGGTCGCCGACGAGGCCCAAGTGCGCCAGATTGCCCGCCACTACGCCGATCTGGACGAGAAAAACGCCCTCGGAGCCGCTTTTTCCACAGGCAAATCCCTTTCCGAAGAACAGAACGGGGTCATTACCGGCGAAGAGGGCTGGATTCTCGGCGTTTAGCCCGTGTTTATTGGGGTTCCGGCGTATCCACGGGATTCGAATCGTGGGTAAGTCGGCCCAATGGCGTCCCTGGCGTCATTTAATCTAGAGGAGAACCCCTATGAACAAGGGTGAACTGACCAAAGCGGTGGCCACGGCCGTCGGCATTTCGCAAGCGGAAGCCGGCAAGGCCGTCGACGCAGTTTTCGACACCATCGCAGCCTCGGTTAAGGGTCGCGAGCAGGTTGCAATCGCCGGTTTCGGCACGTTCGTCGCCAAGACGCGCAACGCCCGTGAAGGCCGCAACCCTGCGACCAAGGAAGTGATCAAGATTCCGGAAAAAACCTCGGTGGCTTTCAAGCCGGCCTCGGTTCTCAAGGACATCTGACCTTCCCGCCCCTCAGTGGGGTATGAAGACGGTTCCGGCGGCGCGTTCCTTGATGGGGCGCGCCGCTTTCCATTCCAGCAGCGCCACCTGCAGCAATCCCGCCACCAGCACGCCGACGGTTGCGCCTTCGAGCACGCCCTGCGCCCCGCGTCCCTGCGTGATGCCGAGCCAGTAGCAGACCGGGATCATCACCAGGAAGAACGAGCCGACATGGATCGCCGTCGGCAGCCAGACCATGCCCTGCGCGCGCAGCGCAAACGAGGCGGTCGCCTGCAACCCGTCGAAGACCGTTGCCAGCGCCGCCAGCCAGAGCAGCGCCGCAATCGCCGGCGCCAGAGCGACGCCGCTGATGACCGCATCCTCGCGCACCAGCAGGATCGAGATGAAGTCGCGGAACAACACAAGCACCACGCACAGGATCAGGCCCATGACGATGGTCGCCACCACGCCGAGACGCCCGGCATTCTTCACCGCCTGCCCGTCGCCGCGCCCCATGCCTTCAGCAACCCGCACGGACGTGGCCGAGGCGATGCCGAGATAGAACATGAAGCACAGGCCCATCACCTGCACGGTGTAGCCATAGACGGAGTTGGCCGCGATCGAGATCCAGGTCGCGATAACGAACGTGATGTTGAAGCCGCCCCATTCGGCAACATTGCTGATGGCGGTGCCGGTGCCGACTTCCAGCTGGCGCCGCGCCTCACCGGCCGGCGCCGGAGGCGAGCGGCGGAAGCCCGGCGTCAGGCGCGCCACGAAGATCAGCATCGCCACCACGATCAACCAGCGCGTGATCGTGGTCGCCCAGGCCACGCCCTCTGCGCCCATCTGCGGCATGCCCCACCATCCGCCGACGAAGGCGAGGTTGAGGAACAGGTTGAACACCACGCCCGTATACATGACGATGGTCACCAGCAGCGGCCGGCGCAGCGCTTCAAGATAATAGCTGCAGGCCTGGCTCATCATGTGACCCATCAGGCCGAAGGCAAGGATGCGCGTGACCGAGGCGGTCTCGGCCGCCACCACTTCCGGCGGCGCGTCGATACCGGCCGTTTCGCTGGCCGGCGCGATGGTGATGAAAACCCAGCGGAAGAAACTGTCCGCGGTCGGCACCAGGACCAGCGTCAACGCGCCCGCGAGGATCACCGCCCAGAACAGGCCGCGCCGGAAGATTCGCCCGGAATCGGCTTCCTTGCCCACGCCCAGAAGTTCGGACGTCAGCACCTGCACGCCCAGAAGGATGCCGAGGCCCAACCCCAGCGAAATGCCCATCGGCAGCCAGGCGTTCAGCACATAGGCCAGCTCGCCCGGCGCATACTGGCCGAGCACGATGGCATCCGTCAGGCCCATCAACATCATCGCCATGCGGCTGATGGCGATCGGCACCGACAGACGCATCAGGTCTGCAATGTCCGCGGGGCGAGCCCAGGCGGGCAGCCGTGACTTGGTCATCCTGCCCTCCCTTTGATTTTCCGGCTGTTTGCTATCCGGTATCTGAGCAGCCGGGCGTGATGGCTCAAAATCACGCCCGGATCAAGACAGGTCTCAAGAGGTAATCAGGCCGCGATACGGATTTGCAGGGCGATCCTCCACCGCGCCGGTCCATCCGTTCACGTGCGGCTCCGGCGTTTTCCGCACCACAACATCCGGATTTCCGTAGGGCACGGCGTAGGGCGGATAGGCCGGCGCCGAATAGACCGGATTGCCCTAGGCATCGCGCGAGTCGCACCCGGCATAGGGCGCACACGGATTACCGGAGACGGACTGCGGCACACCGGCGGCCGGAGGCGATGTTCATCGCGATGACCTGCGGGCTCTGCATGTTCTGCGCGATGATGTCGCTCAGGCCGGATTGCATCTGGTCGTTCTGGCCAGCGGCGCAGAAAACGGTTCAGCTCTTTGCGAATATTCTTTGGCAATCCCGGTAACGTGTGCCTTTTCAAGGCGCTGCGCCCGCCCGCGCCGCTCCCCTGTTGCGCGCAGCCGCTTGCAATCAAGCCGCCCCCAAGGCAGCAATTGACCCGGGGAAATCAAAGAGCGCGCAGCCATGAGCCATGAACCGGAACTCGCCATCTCGGCAATGTCGGCCCGCGACCGCGACCGGCTGCTGGGCGAAGTGTATGATGAATTGCGCGTGCTTGCCCGCAAGATCCTGGCCGGCGACCGGGCCCGCCAGCACATTGCGCCGACAGAGCTTGTGCACGGCGCCGCCATCAAGATCATCGGCCAGCGCCAGATCTCGGCGAAGGAGCGCACACACTTCTTCGCCTATTCCGCCCACATCATGCGCCAGGTGCTGATTGACGAAGTGCGCCGCGAGCGGGCTGGCAAGCGCGGCGGCCCGAAGGTCACACTGATCACCGAGATCGCCGAGAACGCCGTCCCGGAAGGCGACGCCGTCGATGTCGAAGCGATCCACGAGGCCCTGAACAAGCTCGCCGAGGCCGACCCCGCCCTCGCCGCGCTCGTCGAGAAACGCTACTTCTCCGGCCTTACGCTGGATGAGATCGCCGAGGCAGAGAACGTCTCACTCTCCACCGTGAAGCGCCAATGGCGCGTTGCCCGCGCCTGGCTGCACGACGCGCTGAGATCCGCCTAGCCGCAGCGTCCCTTTGCGGCGAGATCGTCAAGCAGGGCGATGTCGTTCGTCCGGTCAAATTCCGAAAGGCCCCACTTGTCCTCGACGGCCTTCCACGCCGCGCGCGCTTCCTCCACCCCCCGGCAGCCCGCCTCGCGCCCGCGCGCATCAAACATCATCTCCGCCCGTCCGCGCATCGGCACGGCCACCCGCCGCACAGCATCGCCGTCCTGCGGATTGGCCGACGCCTGGGCCCGGTAGCCTTCCAGCTGCCGTTCAACGATCGAAAGCGCCTCTTCCGGCCGTCCGTTGATGTTCAGCATCAGCGCAATCTGTCCCTCTGAAACTTCGGCAAGGCGCTGCGCCAGACGGTCGGTCGGATCCCAGGCCAGCAACTGGCGCGCCGTGTCCATCGACAGTTCGGCCTCCCTTAGCCCGCCGGCGAGGTCGCCGAGATCCGCCCGCGTACTCGACAGCGAATAGTGCGCATAATGCAGGCCTGTCAGCAGCCGCCGGTTCAGCGGCGCCTTGGCGATACCGGCCTCGAAATGGCCCGCCCCGCGCTGGTAGGCGGCCTGCGCGTGCTCGATCCGTTTGAGATAGTAGTAGCCGTCTCCAAGTAGCGCCGAGACCCGGCCCGCCTCGAAGTCGAAGTCCATGCCCGCACGCTCATCTGGCGTCAGGTTCAGCAACCTTGCCTCCTCCGCCTCACGGATGTTCACGGCTTCTTCGAGATCGCCCTCTGTCTGCACCGCGTCCGCAATGGTCATCCGTATACCCACCAACACGGAATGGACTTCACCTGGCGGAATCTCGCCTGGTTGCGCCAGTGCGGCCAGCACATCCGGCTCCGCCCGCCGGGCAAGATCCAGCTGCATCGCCGTGTCCTGCTCCAACGACGCCTTGGTGATGGCAAGGAAATAGAGCGCGCGCCCTCGCGCCAGCCTGAGCGAAGGGTCGCCGGGTGTCTCGGCAATCAGCTGGTCCAGCGAGACAATGGCTCGCTCGAGGTTCTCCACCGCCAGCGGCCCGAGGCCAAGGTTCGGCCGGCTCGGGACGCCCTGCACTTCGGCGAGGCGTACGAGCCCCGTCGCCGCCTCAGCCTGCAGCGCCGCATTGCCGCCCGCCGAGGCGCCCAGCGCATCTAGATAGTCCTGCGCCTTTTCCGACATCGCCAGCCGCGCCGGCGTTGCCCCCGGCACCTGTTCCAGCTGACTGTTCAGGTCAAAGATCATGAAACCCGCCAGACTCCGCAGCTGCGTGAAGCGCTGGTCGGCGTTCCGGCGCGATTGCTCCGCATCCAGATAAAGATGCGTGATGATGCCCAGCGCCGCAAAGGTCGCCGCCACACCGCCCGCCATCGAGGCGAGCGCCACAGGCCGGCGCTGCGCAAACCGGCGCGAGAGGTAGGCAAACGTGCGCGGCACAGCGCTCACCGCCTGCACGCTCTGCCAACGCGCAAGGTCTGCATCGAAGGCCTCGATGCTGCGATAACGCTCTTCCGGGTCCGGCGACAACGCCTTCCACAGGATGGCCGACAGGTCTTCCGGATTGCGCGCCGGGCCCTCGATCCGCAGCAGCTCAGGCGCCGCGCCAAGGTCAGGACGGCCCGGATCGTGCCAGGGCAATTTCCCCGCCAGCAATTCATACAGCGTCACCGCCAGCGCGTAGACATCATCCGCCAGCGTCGCCGCCTGCCTGCGGCAACGCTCCGGGCTTGCATAGGCGCGCGTCACGGCGTCGATCATGTCAGCGGCCGCCACTTCCTGCAGCCGCGCAATCCCGAAATCGATCAGCTTCGCGCGCCCGCCTGGCGTCACGAGAATGTTGGACGGCTTCACGTCGCAATGAACAATGCGTGACTGGTGCGCATGAGCCAGCGCCCCCGCCACCTGCCGCACCAGTGCCACGCGCGCTGCCACATCCAGCTGGCGCGCCTCGCAGTCATCGTCCAGCGGCTCGCCCGCCACATATTCCATCACGAGGTAGCTGAGCCCGGTCTGCGTCACCCCGCCATCCAGGATGCGCGCGATGGATTCGTGATCCATCCGCGCCAGCGCGCGGCGCTCGGCGGCGATCAGCGGCCCGAGATCATACGCCCCCTGCTTCGCCCGGATGAACTTTATCGCCACTGTCTGGTCGAACAATCCGTCCGCCCGCCGCGCGCGGTAGACCGAGCCCATGCCGCCCGCCCCGATCAGCGCCTCCAGCCGGTAGACGCCGATCTGGTCCGGCGGCATCTCCAGCGGTGCGCCCTCGATCTCGGCGACCATGGAGGTCACCTCGCTGTCGGCCTCCATCAGCGCGATCACGCGGCCCAAAAGTTCGCTGTCGCCCCTGCAGGCCTTCTCGATCCAGTCAAGCCGCGCCTCGCCCGCAAGCTCGACGGCTTCGAAGAACAGCTTCAGTGCCGTGCGTTCGCGTTCGGGTGTCAGCATCGCGTCCCGGTCCCCGGATAGCCACTTATCCGGCCCTAGGCGTAGCGCGCTGCCAAAACGGGTCAAAGGGATTCCCGAAACGGGCGCCTCAGAACAGCGTTGATGCTCCGTTGGCGATATTGTGCGCGATCACCGGCAGCAGCAGGCTGCCCGTCCGTTCGCGCATCCAGAGCAGCAGGAGCGACGGTGCGCCGGTCATTGCGAAGGTCATCAGGTCGAAGTCCGCCGCGCCCGCCTCATAGCTCAGCGCATGCGTCAGGCCGAACAGCACACATGACAGTAAGCCGCCATAACCGATCGGCGCGCCCAGCGCGTTCGTCCGGGTCCGGAAGGCTTCGTTCAGCGCCAGCAGCAGCGTGCCGCGATAAAACAGCTCCTCGTCGAGGCCCGGCATCGTCCACTGGAAGGCGATGGTCTCAAGGCCGTCCGGCTTGCCATCGGTGCCGCTGAACGCGAGGCCGAAGAACAGCAGCGCAAGGCCCGCAAACATCACGATGGCCCCGCCCCAACGCGGCCCCTGGTCCAGCGTCAGGCCGCACCGCTTCCACCCGAACACCGGCATCGACATCACGGCGAGCGTGCCGGTGACAGCGGCGAATTTTCCCGCCCAATTCCAGTCCGCGCCCGGAAACGGATCGGGGATCATCCAGAACCCCCGCGTCAGCAGCGCCTGATAGACAAGGTTCAGCACCAGCGCCGCGGCGAGCCACTTCCATCGGAAGCTGCTGCGGAAAAAGACAGCCCCCAGCAAACCGAGCCCTGCCAGCAGGCCGGTCTCGATCAACGTCCTCACAAACTCATCCATGCGCACACTCCCGCTCTCTAGCCCGAGATGCAGTGCGCGAGGCGTCTGGATGCAGGGCGCCTGCTTCTCCTACAAAAAAGTCATCGTAGCCGGGCTCGACGGCACCGGCAGGTCCCGCTTTAGTTCCACGCGGGGCGCACAAAAGGCGTGAGCGAATGCCTGTTAATGACGACGCGCATCCAGCCACCTCGACCTGGACCCCATCTGCGAGTGAGCTGACCCGGTGCCAAGCCACAACGCGCGGCGGCTGGCCTTGCAGGAACAGGGCGCGCATCGGTGGCTTTTGCGGCTCGCACCATTCCAAGGTTCCCCCCGACGTCATGGCGGCGCACCAGGAGCGCGTGGAGGCTTTGCAGAAGTCTGCCGCGAGGCCGCACCGAAGGTTGGCCTACCTGATTGATGATCTGGTCCATGGCTTCGGGGCCATGGCCTTGCTCTGCGCCGCGCCTTTCCTGGCCTACGGCGCGATGCTCGCGCTGTTCTGGATCCTGAGCGTCGGCACGGCCTTGCTGATTATGGCCGCAGACTAGCGGGGCGAGTGCATTGTGGCCTTTGGCCCAAAGCACGCCGCACGTTAGCCCGCCTTGCGTGCGCCCTCGCCGCCGGCTTCGACCGCCTGCAGCTTCTCCGCCACAAGGAACGCGAGTTCCAACGCCTGCTCGCCATTGAGGCGTGGGTCGCAGTGTGTGTGGTAGCGGCTCGAGAGATCTTCTTCCGAGATCGCCTGCGCGCCGCCGATGCACTCGGTCACGTCCTGGCCGGTCATCTCGATATGCACCCCTCCGGGATAGCAGCCTTCGGCCGGCAGGATGTCGATGAACTGGCGCACTTCGCTCAGCACGCGGTCCACCGGACGCGTCTTGAAGCCGGTGCCGGTCTTTAATGTGTTGCCGTGCATCGGATCACAAGACCAGACGACCGTGCGGCCGGATTTCTTCACCGCGCGCGCCAACGGAGGCAGGCCCTTCGCCACGCCTTCGGAGCCGAAGCGCGAGATCAGCGTGATGCGGCCGGCTTCGTCCTTCGGGTTCAGCGTCTCGATTAGGCGGATCAACTCGTCCGGCTCCATGCCGGGGCCGCACTTGATGCCAATCGGGTTCCTGATGCCCTTGCAGAAGTTCACGTGCGCATGATCGAGCTGGCGGGTCCGGTGGCCGATCCACAGCATGTGGGCCGAGGTGTCATACCAGTCGCCGCTGGTGGAATCGATGCGCGTCATCGCTTCCTCATAACCGAGCAACAACGCCTCGTGGCTCGTATAGAATTCCACCTGCGCCATCTGCGGAACGGTCTCAGCATTAAGACCCACAGCCTGCATGAAGCGCAGCGAAGCGGAGATCTGGTCCGCCAGTTTCTGGTAGCGCTCGCCTTGCGGGCTGCGGTCGACGAAGCCCAGCATCCAACGCTGCACGTTCGCAAGGCTGGCATAGCCGCCCTGGCTGAACGCGCGCAGCAGGTTCAGCGTCGCCGCCGACTGCGAGTACGCCTGCACAAGGCGCTCAGGGTCCGGAATCCGGCTCTCCGGCGTGAACTCCATGCCGTTGATATTGTCGCCCCGGTAAGAGGGCAGCGTCACGCCATCGATGGTCTCGATCGGCTCGGACCGCGGCTTGCCGAACTGGCCCGCAATCCGGCCCACCTTCACGACCGGTTTGGCCGCCGCAAAGGTCAGCACCACCGCCATCTGCAGGATAACGCGGAACGTGTCGCGGATATTGTCCGGGTGGAATTCCTTGAAGCTCTCGGCGCAGTCGCCGCCCTGCAGCAGGAAGGCATTGCCCGCCGCAACCTCGGCGAGGCGCGTCTTCAGGCGGCGTGCCTCGCCTGCAAAAACCAGTGGCGGATAGCTCCGGAGACGGTTTTCGACAGCCGTCAGCGCGCCCGCGTCAGGATAATCCTGCGGGATGTGCTGCGCGGGCAGTTTGCGCCAATCAGAGGGGTGCCAGGTCATTACAGGGGTACTCCGGTTCTGCGGGGCATAAATCACATGGCGGCGCCATGCTCAAGTTTCACCATAATTTCACAGCAGATAGCTGGCCGATCATGGTTTTCGGCGGCTAAAAGGCTCAGGGGAATCAAGGGTCAGAGACGGGGACTGATGCGCCATGCCGCATGTCTATATCAGCCATTCCGGCGCCGATCCGGATGCCCTGCTGCAGCTGCACGAGGCGCTGCGCGTGGCTGCAATTGCCGACCGCTACGTCGTCGGCGAGCCGAACCGGGCCGAGGCTGACGAGGCCATCAGCACGGCCTTTGCCGTCATCGTGTTGGTTTCCGCAGCGTCAGTGCGGTCCAGAACCGTGCGCCAGGACGTCGAAACCGCGAAAGCGACCGGCATCCGGCTCATCCCCTACCAGATAGACAAGGCGCGCCTGAACGGCTTCTTCAAGACCGAAGTCCAGCCCCACCTGCGCCTCTCCTCCGCCATGCCCGACGGCATGGACCAGCTCGTCGCCGAAACGCAGGCTGCCTACCGCAAGAAATGCCCGGTCGTCGCCGTGATGAACCTGAAAGGCGGCGTCGGCAAAACCACCGTCACCGCCCAGCTCTCCGGCGCCTGGCAGGAAAACTTCGGTGGCCGCGTCCTGCTGATCGACCTCGATCCGCAATACAACCTCACCCAGACCTTCTTCAGCATGGAGCATGCTGACGCCTCCTCCGGCGCCGACCGCTCTGTCATCTCGCTGTTCGAGCGCTCGCGCCTGCACGCGAAAGATGCCGTCTCGCCGGCCGAGAACTGGCTCAGCCTCACCATCGCGCCCTTCACGCCCGCCGCGCGCGACAGTTATGTCCATTCCATTCTGGGCACGGACGGCCCGCCGGGACGCCTCGACCTGATCAGCGGCCAGTTCGAGATTTCGAAATACGCCTTCGCGAATGACCGCGACGACCTCGCGGCGATCAAGCAGCACTTCCTGCGCTCTATCGATCATTATCGCAGCGAATACGATCTCATCGTCTTCGACACAAACCCAAACGCCACCTTCCTCACGCGCTGCGCCCTCGAAGCCGCCGACCGCGTCATCGCGCCGATGCACGCCGACATCTACTCCCTGCGCGGCGTGCGCCTCCTGAACCTCGTCATCAAGGACCAGATAGAGGAATCCAAACGCCCAGCCCTTTCGGTCCTCTTCAACGCAGTCAACCGCAACGAACAGTCCACCTTTGAAGGCGACGCGCGTAACGGCGTCTATGACGCGATAGCAGGCTTTCCGCTCTCGAAATCCCTTATGACTGCAGCGCTCCCGCGCTCCGCCCACTTCGCCGTGAAAGCGCCGGAGGACGACCAACCCGCGTGGCGCCAGCTCCTCGCCCATGCCGGCCGCGGCGGCGGCCTAAAGGCCATCCGCGACAGTCTGAAGCAGGTCGCACTGGAACTGAAGGTGCGTAGCGAAGGCGGAAGCTCAGGACACTGACCAAATCCGTCAGGCTTCCCGCATCCGCGGAAGGTGCAATCCGGCCGTCACAGATCCAGATACGCCTTCGGTAACTTGTGGATATCCGTATCCTCGGTAGCGGCGCCCGCTGCTGTGAGCATGGCGTGAATCTGCCCGCGGTGATGGGTCTGGTGATTGAAAAACTGGATCACGAAAGCGGGATTGAGCGCGCGCTCGGTACCGGCGCCCGCGCTGTCCGCCCATGCCAGGATGCGCCGGTCCAGCGCAGACCGCGCGGCGCAAAAGTCCGCCCAGTCATCGATCAGGTCCAGCGAGTCCCCGATCCCGCCGCCGGGCGCCGGCGTACCAGCGAAATGCGCAAGCCAGGCCTGGTCGGCCCAGAAGAGATGCGAAAACGTCCGCTGGATCGAGCCGAAGAATACGCCCCGGTCCGCCTGCCGCTCCGCCCCGGTCAACGTGCCCGACGCAGCGGTCATAGCGGCGTTTTGCCAGAGATTATACCTGGCCATCAATGGAAGATAGGCTTCGCCCGGCACCTGCCTAAGCGACCTCCGGTACCCATTTCGTCCGTAGCGTGACGAGCTCCTCGGCCGCCGACGGATGTACGGCGCAAGTCCGGTCGAAGTCATCCTTCGTTGCGCCCATCTTCACGGCGATGCCCGCCATCTGGATCATCTCGGCGGCGTCCGTGCCCACGATATGCACGCCCAGCACGCGTTGGTCCGAGGCGCGCACGACCAGTTTCATGAACGTGCGTGTCTGGTCGCCGTTCAGCATGTTCTTCATCGGGCGGAACTTCGTCTTGTAAATGTCGATGGCGCCGTGCGCTTTCCGCGCTTCAGCTTCCGAGATGCCCACGGTGCCCACCTCCGGCTGCGAGAACACAGCGGTGGCAATATCCGCATGGTCGAAGTGCCAGGGCTTGCCGCCGAACTCGGTGTCCGCAAACGCATGCCCTTCGCGGATCGCCACCGGCGTCAGGTTCACCCGGTCGGTCACGTCGCCTACCGCCCAGATATTCTGCGCGCTCGTGCGCGACCATTCATCGACGATCACTTCGCCATTCTTGCCGAGCTTCACGCCTGCCGCCTCGCAGCCTAGCCCGTCCGTATTGGCACGCCGGCCCACGGCCATCATCACCACATCGGTTTCCAGTTCGTGCTCGTTGGTCATTTTCACGTGCAGGCCGCCCGACGTCTTCTCAATCCGCTCAAAGACGGTTTTCGTGATGACGCGCACGCCCGCTTCCTTCAGGCCTTCATGCACGGCGAGGCGTACGTCCTCGTCAAACCCGCGCAGCACGGTCTCGCCGCGATAGACGAGGCACACTTCCACGCCGAGCCCGGCGAAGATGTGCGCAAACTCCACGGCGATATAGCCGCCGCCCACGATCAGCATCCGCTTCGGCAACGTCGCCATCTGGAACATCTCGTTGGAGGTAACCACGTGCTCCACGCCCGGCAGCTCCTCGGCCGAAGGTAGCCAGGGCCGCCCGCCGGCCGCGATCAGAATCTTCTTCGCGGTGACCGTCTTGCCGCTCTTCTTCAGGCGCAGCGTATGCGCGTCCACGAACTCAGCGCGGTCATCGAAAATTTCGGCACCGGCCGATTTGAGGTTGCGGTCATAGATCGCTGACAGCCGGTCCACCTCTGCATGCATGCCCGCCAGGAATTTCGCGTGGTCATAGGACACATCGCCCACAGACCATCCGTACCCGGCAGAATGCTCTATCTCCTGGCCGTAGTGGCTGGCATACACCATGAACTTCTTCGGCACGCAGCCGCGGACGACGCAGGTGCCGCCCATCCGGTACTCTTCGGCTACTCCCACCTTCGCGCCCGTCTGCGCCGCAATCCGCCCTGCGCGTACACCGCCGGAGCCGCCCCCGATCACGAACAGGTCAAAATCGTAGGCGGTATCAGTCATGCGTCTTGTCCTTGAAAGGAAATGCGTCTTGGCGCCCTGATGTGTGGCGCGCCGGCCTAGTATTCAATGATGCGGGCGCCGGATTCCGTCCCGAAAATCACGGTGCGCGCGATGCCGATGAACAGGCCATGCTCCACCACACCCGGCGTGCCAGACAGGAACGCCGCCGCCTTCGGCGGGTCCGGGATAAGTCCGCAATGGCAATCGAGAATGTAGTTGCCGCCATCGGTGACCAGCAGGTCCGTACTGCGCGGCGCCTTGCGCAGCTCCACGCGCGGGCGCTCGACGCCGGCGGCCACCAGCGCGTCGTGCACCTTCTTCGCCGTGATCGTGTAGCCGAACGGCGTCACCTCCACGGGCAGCGGAAACGCGCCGATGGCCTGCACGTCCTTCGTCGGATCTGCGATCACAACCATGTGGTCGGACGCGTTGGCGATGATCTTTTCGCGCAGCAGCGCCGCGCCGCCGCCCTTGATCAGCACGCCGCCCGGCCCCGCCTCGTCCGCACCGTCCACGGTCAGGTGGATTCTGTCTACCTGCTCGAAAGGGATCAGCGGCACGCCGAGACTACGCGCGAGATCCCGCGTCTGGTTGCTCGTCTCGATGCAGCGCACGATCAGCCCGTCGGCAATCTCGTCGGCCAGCAGTTCCACGAAATACTTCGCTGTCGAGCCCGTGCCGAGGCCGATGGTCATGCCGTCTTCGACATACTCCATCGCGGCGGCGGCGGCATTCTGCTTTTCGGTTTCATGTGCCATGTGCCGGCCTCAACCCTTCTGGTTCTTTGGCTTGCCCTTGGCTGCCTTTTCGGCCGCTTTCCGTGTACGGAAGTTTTTCGCCCAGCCTTCGCGCGTCATCTGCGGCGCGCGCGCCACCGCCAACGCATCCGCCGGCACGTCCTTGGTGATGACGCTGCCGGAGCCGACATAGGCCCCGTCGCCGATGCTGACCGGAGCCACCAGCGCCGAGTTCGAGCCGACAAACGCGCCCGCGCCCACATCCGTCTGGTGTTTCAGGAAGCCGTCATAGTTGCAGAAGATGGTGCCCGCGCCGATGTTGGCGCCCGCGCCGATCGTGCCATCACCCAGATAGGCGAGGTGGTTCGCCTTTGCGCCCTCGCCCATCGCGGTGTTCTTTGTCTCCACGAAATTGCCAATCTTCACGCCCGCTGCCAGCACGGTGCCGGGCCGCAGCCGCGCATAAGGGCCGATCTCGCAATCGGCGCCGACCACCGCGCCCTCCAGATGGCTGAACGCCCGGATGCGCGCACCTGCCGCCACCGTCACGCCGGGGGCAAACACCACATGCGGCTCGACGACCACGTCGGCGGCAATCGCTGT
Organism: Hyphomonas sp.; assembly: GCF_022844445.1. GTDB lineage: Bacteria > Pseudomonadota > Alphaproteobacteria > Caulobacterales > Hyphomonadaceae > Hyphomonas. The sequence goes on along the minus strand of NZ_JALHLS010000008.1, from coordinate 51,768 downwards.
GTCATGCGCGAAGAAGACGGTTTCGGGCGCAACCAGGGTGACACCGCTTTCCATAAGCGCTATGCGCCGCCTTGCCTGAAAAATGCCTTCTGCTTCGGCTAGATCATTCTTCGAGTCGCAGCCTATGAGGTCATCCTCAGTGGCGGCGACCAGCGCGCAACGGCCTCCTTCGGCCCGGGCCAGCCCGACCAGGTCGGTGAGGTAATACTCCCCCTTGGCGTTCGCGTTTGTAATTTTTTGCAAGAGCCGGAACATATCCTTGGCGCGTCCGGCCATCACCCCTGAGTTGCATAGCCGGACCCTGAGCTGTTCCGGCGTCGCCTCGCGCGCCTCGACAATTGCCTCCAGATCGCCCGCCGCATTGGTAAGCAGCCGGCCATAGAGGCCGGGGTCCGCCGCCTCGAAGCCGAGCACGCCCAGCGCCGCCCCGCCGGCCACGCCCGCGAACAGGGCCTCGATGACCGAAGCCGGCACCAGCGGGCTGTCGCCGTACAGCACGGCCAGTTCGCCCTCGAATCCCGACAGCGCCTCTTCCGCACACCGCACCGCATGTCCCGTTCCCTGCGGCGGGTCCTGGAAGGCGATTCCCACATCCGGATGGCGCGCCTTCAGGTACGCGATCAGCACGTCCTGCGAGGGATGCACCACCGCCACGATCCGCGCGCAGCCCGCCTCCCGGGCCAGGGCTAATGACCAGTCCATCATCGGGCGGCCGCCCACTTCGTGCATCACTTTCGGCAGGGCAGACTTCATCCGCGTGCCCTTTCCGGCCGCGAGGATGACAGCGGCGCGCTGTTTCGGCGCTTGGGTCAAAGGCAGGCTCCCTCTCGCTTTATTGAGCCCCTTCGCCTAGACGAAACCCCGCAGCTTGGCGAGGGCGAACGCGGGATGGACGAGGGGCAAACAGGTAGCTTCGAAGGCTGGACGATCCTCTTCGATCTCGATGGTACGCTGGTAGATACCGCGCCGGACCTTCTCGGCGCTCTCAACCACGTCCTCACCAGAATGGGCCTTGCACCGGTCAGCCTGTCGGCGGTCGCGGAAATGATCGGCCACGGTGCCCGCGCCATGATCGAGACCGGCCTCAGAACGCAGGGCGCTGTATTGTCTGCTACAGAAATGGACGCGGCGTTCGAACGGTTCATCGCCTATTATGTTGCCAACATCGCGGTCGGCTCACGGCCCTTCGAAGGCGCTGTTGCGGCCCTGGAAACCCTGCGCGCCGAAGGCGCCGCGCTGGCCGTATGCACCAACAAGCGCCAGGATCTGAGTGTCCGGCTCATCGCCGAACTCGGCCTCTCCGGCCATTTCGACGTCATCTTCGGCGCCGACCGCGCATCCAACCGCAAACCCCATGCCGACCACGTCTTCGAAACCCTCATCGAAGCCGGCGGCGATCCGGCCCGCGCGCTGTTTGTGGGCGACAGCCGCACAGACGAAAGGGCAGCCCGGAATGCCGGACTGCCCTTCGTGTTTGTGACCTTCGGTTACGAGGCCGAAACACCTGAAGCCATCGCCGCTGATGTCACCATCAGCCACTATGCCCAGCTTGTTTCAGCTTTGGCAGGCCTGAAGGATCAGGCCGTTGCTTCGCCTCGGGGGCGATAGGTCGGACGGGAGGATCCGCCTTCGCCAAGGGCACGCCGACGGGGCATGCCATTGACCATATTGGACCGCACGTCTGTACGTGCGCTCCGCATTGCGGGCACAAAGCCTGCCTCTACAAGGTTGACATCGACTTCGTAGCCACGCTCTGCCCAGTACGCATTGATTTTCTCGCGAAGGCGCCGAGCGCCATCTTCGTCACACCAGTCTTTCACTCTGCTCTCTCCAGGCTTGTTATCACTATGGCGGCCGGGGCCGCCGTGCCTGTCCTTCTTAGGGTTCATACTGCGGACCTTGCTTGGCCCGTCTTGTATGTCGGGTAGATGACAATGTTTGCAGGTTTTCTCAAGGGTAATTTAGGGTGACACTTTGTTAAGTTTGCAAGATGAACAAACATTCAGCATGAACATCTGTTCATAAACACCTGACTTTGCGGACATCTGCGTAAAAACTGCCGCCCCCACAGGACCAAAGGGCAAAGCCGATATTGCGACGCTCTGTCACAAGTTTGACAGGCCGTGTCGCCCATTCTCGGGACAGCGTCTTCGCCTCATGCGTTCCTGCATGGCTCGTAGCTCAAGCTATAACCCGTTCAGGCGCGTTGAGCGCGTCGCGCTAAGGCACATAACCTCCGAATCTGACGTTTCAAGCGCCGCTTACATACGCGCTTGACCTCTTTCGCCTTGCCGACTACGCCACCGGCTCGCGGCGGGCGATTAGCTCAGTGGTAGAGCACTGCCTTCACACGGCAGGGGTCGCAGGTTCGAACCCTGCATCGCCCACCATCCGCCGCCGCCCGCCATTTGCGCCGCTGTATCCCTCTCCAAACCGTCATCCAAGCCCCTGTAGCGGGAACGGCGAAGCAAAGTATAACCCCGCCGATGAAATCGCTGCTTCGCTCGCCCCTGATTGCAAGTCTCCTCGGCTACATTATCTGGGCCTGGATGGCGCTTGTCGGGCGTACGACGCGCTGGCGCATCGAGGGGGCCGAGGACGCGCGCGCTTTCCTGCGTCAACATCCCGGCGGCCTCGTCATCACTTGCTGGCACGAGACAATACTCCTCATGCCCTCCGGCTGGACGCAGTGCGTGCGCTCCTGGCCGGAACGCCGCGCCCGCGCGGCCATGATGATTTCCCTTTCGCCGGATGGCGCGGCGGTAGCCGAAGCGATCCGCCATCTCGATCTCGATGTCGTGCGCGGCTCGAAGTCCAACAAGAAGAAAGTCAACAAGGACAAGGGCGGCGCGCGCGCCATCGCAGAGGCCAGCACGCGCCTGCGCGAAGGCGGCTTTATCTGCATGACACCTGATGGTCCCCGCGGCCCGCGCCGCCGCGCCAGCCCCGGCGCCGCGACCCTCGCCCAGCGCGCCGGCGCCGCGATCCTGCCCTATGCCATCGCCTCAAAACCTGCCCCGCGGCTCGATACCTGGGACCGGTTCATCATTCCCCTCCCCTTCGCCCGCGGCGCCATCGTTTTCGGGCCGCCGATCCTCTGCGGCCGCGAGGTCAGCCTCGACGCGCTGACCGAAGCGTTGCAAACCGGCATGGATATCGCTACGCGGCGGGCCGAAGATCTGGCCGGATACAAGCCCCTGCCGGACCTCGCTGGAGCTGCGACCTGAATGACGCCCGCGCTGTTCACCTACCAGCTGGCCACCCGCCTCGCCGCGCCGCTGCTCGGTTTTGCGCTGAATGCGCGCGCCAACAACGGCAAGGAAGACATCCTCCGCCTCAACGAACGCTACGCCAAACGCCTTCCCCCGCGCCGGCCGGGCCCGCTCGTCTGGCTGCACGGCGCCAGTGTCGGCGAGAGCCGCGTCCTGCTGGAACTCGGGCGCCGGCTAATCGCCGCGCGCCCGGGAATCATGCTGGTCTTCACCAGCCAGACGCAGACCTCCGCGCGCCTGATGGGCAAGGAACTGCCGGAGAACGCCATCCACGCCATGGCGCCGCTCGATACGCCGATGGCGGCGCGCCGCTTCATCCAGCACTGGAAGCCGGACCTCTGTGTCTTTGCGGAAGGCGAGATCTGGCCAAACCTCATCCTCGAGGCCGGCAAGGCCGGCGCCCGCCGGGCGCTCGTCAATGCAAGGATGACCGATTCCTCCGCCGACGGATGGGGCCGTTTCACAGGCCTCTTCCGTACACTGATCGGTAGCTTCGACGTCATTCTCGCCGCCGACCCGGACACCGGCGCCCGGCTTGAACGCCTTCTTGGCCGCGCCGTGCGCGTGCCCGGCAACCTGAAATCCGCCCAGTCTCCGCCGGAGGCTAACCCCGCCGACCTGACACGCCTGTCCACCACCTTTGTCAATGGCCGCCGCTGCTTCGTCGCCGCCTCCACCCATCCAGGCGAGGAAGAACTCTTTCTCGACGCCATCGAGCGCTTTACCGATACCGCCCTGATCATCGTGCCTCGCCATCCGGAGCGCGGCGACGAGATTGCGGACCTCTTGAAATCCCGCCGGCTGCCTTTCGCCCGCCGCTCAAAAGGCGACGTGCCCTCGCCGCGCGATCGCGTGCTGCTGGCCGACACGATGGGCGAGATGGGCGTCTGGCTGCGCCTCGCTGATGTCGTCTATCTTGGCGGCGGTCATGCAGCCGATGTCGGCGGGCATAATCCGCTGGAGCCCGTACGCCTGCGCAAACCCGTTCTGACCGGCCCCCTGGTGTTCAACTTCGCCGCCATGATGGCCGATCTCGAAGCGCGCGGGCTCGTCCGTACCGTGAACGATTCCGGAGACCTCGCCGCCGGCCTCGCTAGCCCACCTCCCATCTCCGAAGCGGCCGTCGCCGCGCTGGAAGCGGATGCCGATGCGCCGATGATCGCCACGCTCGACGCCCTTCTGCCGCTGATCCCCAAGCCTCTGCTCGACACGGCAGGACCCGGCCGGTGAAAGGTCCGCACTTCTGGTCGGCGGGCCTTGATCCCTCCTCCCGGGAGGCCGCCCCGCTCACCCGCGCCCTGCTGACCCCGCTGACCTGGCTCTACCTCTGGGGCTTCAACCGCAAGCTCGCGAAAGCTGTGCCGGCGCGTGTATCCGCGCGCGTCATCTGCATCGGCAACCTCACGGCCGGCGGCGCGGGCAAAACCCCGGTTGCCGAAGCGATCCTTGAACGGATCACCGCGCGCGGCCTGCGCGCCGCGACCCTCTCGCGCGGCCACGGCGGGCGCGAGCCCGGCCCGCTGAAGGTTGACCCTTCCCGCCACACCTTCCGCGATGTTGGCGACGAGCCCCTGCTCCTGGCCGCTGCCGGCGAGGCCTGGATCGGCCGCGACCGCGCCGCCGCCGCGCAGGCCTTGACCGAAGCCGGCACCGAAATCATTCTGATGGATGACGGCCACCAGAACCCGGCGCTCGCCAAGGATTTCACCTTCATCGTGATTGATGCCGGCGCGCCCTTCGGCAACGGCCATGTCCTGCCGAAAGGTCCGTTGCGCGAGCCGGTCGCTTCCGGCATTGCCCGCGCGGACGCCGTGATCCTGATGGGCGAAGGCCCGGTGCCGGCGAAAGTCACCGCCAGCGGCAAGCCCGTCCTGCGCGCGCATCTGAAAGCCACCGAGGCCGCCCCATCCGGCCCGCTCGTCGCCTTTGCCGGCATCGGGCGGCCACAGAAATTCTTTGACAGCCTCAAGGCCGCGGGCGCCGATGTGCAGGATGAAGTGCCCTTTGCGGACCATCATCCGTACACGTCAGGCGATCTCTCCCTCCTCAAAGACCTCGCCGTCCGTGACGGCGCGCGCCTCATCACCACATCGAAAGATTATATCCGTCTTCCCTCCGAGATGCGCGCCGCGACGCTTGTTTTTCCGGTCAAGGCCGTGTTCGAGGACGAGGCGGCGCTTGACGCGCTGCTCGCACCCCTTTTCAACGGGCGACACAGATGAGCGACCCTGGTCCCGCCGAGTATGTCCGCCCGAAGGACATCGACAACCGCGCCACTTTCTGGCAGCGGGTGCAATGGCGATTGGAGACCATTGCCTGGGACGTCATCTATTGGGCGCCAATGAAGGCCCTTGGTCCGGACAAGGCGTCTGATTTCGGCGGCTGGCTCGTCAAGAAGATCGGCCCGCACCTGTCGCAGCAGAAAACGATGCGCCGCAACCTGCGACTTGCCTTTCCGGACTGGACCGACGCGCAGATCGAGGAAACCGCCCTCGCCGCCTGGGAAAGCGTCGGCCGCACCGCCGGCGAGATGCCGCACCTTCCGGCGATTGATCCGTATACAGGCGGACGCGTCGAGATCGTCGGCCTCGATGTGCTGGACCGTATCCGCGACAGCGGCAAGGGCGCCGTTTTCGTCTCCGGGCATTTTGCCAACTGGGAAATCATGCCGGCGGCGATTACTAAACGCATCCCGAGCGCCGTGATGACCTACCGCGCGCTGAACAATCCGCACATCGACAAGCGCATTGCCGACCTGCGCGCTGCCTATGGCACGCAGGTCAATGCCCCGAAAGGCATCGGCACGCGCGAGCTGATGCGCGCCCTTTCGCGCGGCGCGCCGGTGGCACTGATGAATGACCAGAAGTTCAACGAGGGCATTCCCGTCTCCTTCTTCGGCCATGAGGCGATGACCGCGCCCGGGCCAACGCGGATGGCGCTGAAGTACAAGGTGCCGATCGTGCCGGTCGCGACCGTTCGCACCGGGCCGGCCCGCTTCCGGATCGAGTTCCACGAGCCTTTCATTCCGGAGGATACGGGTCATCCGGAGGCAGACATTCGCCGCTCGGTCGAGCGGATCAGCGCCTTCATCGAGGCGCAGGTGCGCGCCTATCCCGGCCAGTGGTTCTGGCAGCACCGCCGCTGGCCGAAAGAAGCTTGGAAAGCGGCGGGCATTGCCTGAGAAAAAACGGAGGGGCAGCCCCTGGCTGCCCCCTGAAGTGTTCGCGAGAGAGCGAAACGTGGATCAGCGTGCGTCGCGGCGGCGCTGGCGTTCGCGGCGGCGGACGATCAGCGAAGCGCGGGCAGCTTCGGTGTCGTTTGCGGGCACCGGCGCGGCGAAGATGCGCTCGAGCACCGGCGAAGGCGCAGGCTGGACAGCAGGGCGGAGAAGGGATTGCGTGGTCATGTCAGTGTCTTCCGGGTTGCGGCAGCCGGAATGTTCCGGCCTTTGCATCTGAGATGCGCGGCGACGCGCGGATGGATGCAGGGGCGGGTGAAGTTTTTCTCCGGACTGCGCGAGCGGCCGGTCCCGGGGGATTCCCTGGCAGCTCTTTCCGGTGCGCTCTGGATTGCCGCTGACCCCGGCGAAAGCCGGGGTCAAGTGAGGCGGCTTTGCAGCTTGCCTCACGTCTGCCCCCGGACTTCGCCTGCGGCGATTGCGGGATGACGGCACACTGAACCCGTGACTGGGCGCTGGACGCAGGCACAAGCGATTGCTTGTGCCTGCGTTCGCGCGGGTTACGCGCCCTTGCCGAGGCGGGTTTCGATTTCGTCGAGGAGGTTGCGGACGCGTTTGGCGTTGGCGCCGAGGTCGGACAGGCCGACCCGGCTGGTGGAGCGCACGTCGATGCGGGCGCCCATCTCGTCGCTCCGGACCCGGATCATCACGTCATCCTTGAAGCCAAACCAGAAGCTTTCCTCGGTGGCTTCGATGGTGCCTGCCTCGGGATCAGCGAGAACCACGGTCCAGCCGCGCGATTCCACGGCGGCGAGGGCCGCGGTGTAGGCGGCGTCCGGCGCCGCTGCTGTGACCAGCGGGGCGAGCATCGGATAGGGCGTTTCCTTCGGCGACTCGTGGGTCGCGGTGTCGAACTCCGCCTCTTCCTGTACTTCTGAAACGAGGCGGCCGCCCATGCCGGGCCAGCGGCCATTCGCGCCGTCAGCGATAACGGGCGCGTCTTCGATGGGGTTGAGGGCGCCAGTCGCTTCGCGCTCGGTAAAGAGCGCGTCGCTCGGCTGGATGGGGTCGGCCCAGTCGGTCTGGATGTCGTGCAGAGGCGGCAAGCGCGCGGCGCCGGCCCCAAAGGCAGCGACACGGCCAAAGGCAAGGCCGGAGACAAGCAATGCGGCAACGGCAAGCATCAGGGCATGTTTGCGGGGGGCCTTAATGAGGGCGATGATCACTGCAAGGACAGAGATACCGGCGGCGGCCATCAGTAGCATAGGCCCCCAGGTGATGGTCATCACACCCAGGCCGAACTGCCAGTTCCAAAGGCCAAGCTTGGTGCCGACGGCGGCGGCGGCGAACCAGAGGACGGCGAAGATCGAAAGCCCGAGCGCGAAGCCCGCGAATTTTCCGCGCCAGCCGGCCGATTGCGGCGCGCCTGCAGTGTCTGTGTCCGTTGTCATGGTGGTGCCTCCCGTTGCGGGGCAACCTATTCCTTTCTGCGAAACCGGCAATGGGCTGGCGGTTTACGGATGCGGCGGCGGAAAGCCGTGGCGGCGGTGCAACACGTCGAGGATGGCCATCGGCTCGTTGACGTAGCGGCGCCCCTGATGGCTGGCGCCCGGCAGGCCGTCCGGCGTGTCATCGGCGAGGACCAGGACCGGGAGCGACTGGTTGGCCTCTCCGATCAAGGCGATCACCTCCTCGCGCGGGCGGGGAAAGGCAATGCGGTGCACGTCCAGATTCTTGCCGAGCGCCGGAAAGGAAGCGAGGACGCCTTCGATGAGCGCGCAATGCCAGCAGTAGAAATCCTGTCCCGGCAGGGCGGGATCGGCGAAACCCGGCTTCAGCAGGAACAGGATATCTCTGTGCACGGAGGATCTCAGGCGGTCGGCAGCTTGTAATCCTTGAACGTCTCGCGCAGAGCCAGCTTGTTGATCTTGCCGGTGGCGCCGAGGGGGATGTTGTCAACGAACTGGACATCATCCGGCGTCCACCACTTGGCGATCTTACCTTCGAGAGACTTCAGGATTTCGTCCTTGGTCGGATTTTCACCCGGCTTGGGCTGGACGATCAGAAGCGGGCGCTCGTCCCATTTCGGGTGGTAGATGCCGATGGCGGCAGCGTTGGCGACCTTGGGATGGCCGACGGCGATGTTCTCGATGTCAATGGAAGAGATCCACTCGCCGCCGGACTTTATCACGTCCTTGGCGCGGTCGGTGATTGTCATTGTGCCGATCTCGTCGATGGTGGCGACGTCGCCGGTGTCGAAATAACCTTCAGCGTCCAGCACATGACCGCCGGCGCCCTTGAAATAGCCGCCGGCGATGGCAGCGCCGCGTACGAGGAGGCGCCCGGAGGTCTTACCGTCGCGCGGCAGGACATTGCCATCATCATCAACGAGGCGCAGCTCGACGCCGAAGGGCGGGCGACCCTGCTTCAGTTTCTGTTTCATGCGCTCGTCGACCGGGGCATCGATCAGGTGCGGCGGAAGGGCGCCGAGTGTGCCGAGCGGCGAGGTTTCAGTCATGCCCCAAGCGTGGACGACATCGACTTCATAATCCTGCTCAAAAGCGCGCAGGATGCGTTCCGGGATGGCGGAGCCGCCGATGATAACCTTCTTGAGGTGAGGCAGTTTCAGGTTGTTGGCCTGCAGGTGGGTGAGTAGCATCAGCCAGACGGTAGGCACCGCTGCGGTGATCGATACCTTCTCGGTGTCGAGGAGTTCGTAGATCGAGGCGCCGTCCATCTGGGCGCCGGGCATCACCATGTTGGCGCCGGTGGCCGGGCACGACATGGCGAGGCCCCAGGCGTTGGCATGGAACATCGGCACGACCGGGAGGACTGAGTCGGCGGCGCCCATACCCATCGCGTCCTTGCCCATGGTGACCAGCGTGTGAAGCACGTTGGAGCGGTGGGAATAGAGGACCCCCTTCGGGTTGCCGGTGGTGCCGGAGGTATAGCAGAGGCCGCAGGCCGTATCTTCCGGGAAGTCGCCCCAGCGGACATTTGTGGAGCGCCCGTCGATCCAGATGTCGAACGGGATGGCGCCGAGCTTGTTCTCGGGCATCGTATCGGCGCCGGCATAGATGACGAAGGTCTTCACCGTTTCCAGCTGGCCGCGGATCGCCTCGACGATCGGCAGGAAGGTCTTGTCGAAGACGAGGACCTTGTCTTCGGCATGGTTGGCGATCCAGGCAATCTGCTCGGGATGGAGGCGCGGGTTGATCGTATGCAGGACTGCCCCGATGCCCATGGCGCCGTACCAGGTGGCCATGTGGCGCTCAGAGTTCCACCCCAATGTGGCCACCCGGTCGCCGAGGCCGATGCCGGTGTCTTTCAGGGCGGTGGAGACCTGCTTGGCCATGTCATAGAGCTGGGCATAGGTGGTGCGGCTGATTTGGCCTTCGACACGGCGGGTGACAATCTCGCGGTTGCCGTGCTGCAGGCGCGCGTGCTCTAGGATCTTGTCCACGGTCAGTGGCCAGTCCTGCATAATACCCTTCATATGATCATCCTCCAGAAGTGGCGCGGCGCCTTTTCCAGACGCGCTTGTGATTTTGCGATGCCCTGTCTATGCGGGCAAATGCGCTGACGCAAGGAAAGGACAAGGAGCATGAAGCGAGTTCCGGGATTGTGGGTGGCAATAGCGGTTGTCGCGGCATGCGGGGGACCGGAGACTGCGCCGGTGGAAGCTGCGGCGGATGCTGCTGTGCCGCCAGCCGTCGGTTTCGAACGGGCAGAGCCGCTCCCGCCTTTGCCCGAACTGTTCGACTGCCTGCGCGAGACGGGCGGCACGCTGGTGGCCGCGCACCGCGGCGGCGGGGCGGCGGGATTTCCCGAAAACGCGCTGGAAACACTCCAGTTCGGCCTGGCGCAAGGCGTACGCGTGTTCGAGATCGACGTGGCGACCAGCCGGGACGGCGTGCTTTACCTGCACCATGACGACCGGTTTGGCCGGACGGCTGACGCGAGCGGGTATGTCGCTGATACGGACTGGGCGGACACCGCAAAGATCCGGCTGAAGGACATTGACGGCGAGGTGACCGGATTTCATCCGCCAAAGCTGACGGATGTGCTGCTCTGGGCCAAGCAGCACGGCGTGATTGTGGAACTGGACCGCAAGCAGATGACCGGGTTCCGCAATATCGTGGAGGCGGTGCGGGCGGCGGAGGCCGAGCACAATGCGATCATGATTTCCTATACGGATGACGAGGCGGCCGAGATTGCGAAGCTCGCGCCTGAACTGATGATGACCGCGTCGGCGCGCGGGGACCGCGACCTGGCGCGGCTGGAAGGCCTCGGCGTGGACCGCACGCGCGTGATCGGCTGGACCGGCACGCGCGAGCCGGACCCGCCTGCATTTGAACGCCTGCTACAGGAAGGCGTGGAGCCCGCCTTCGGCACGCTGGGGCGCCAGGGCGAGCGGCTTGATGACCAGTACTGGAAGGACGGCGATGGCAGCGAGTACCAGCGGCTGGTGGATGACGGCGTGGTGATAATCGCGACGGATGAGCCCTACCGCGTGGCGGACTTCCTGCTGGCCGACGATGAAGGCTGGGAGGCCTGCGCGCGGCGTTAGGCTTTCTTCTGGCGTGTCACTAGCCAGAGCCAGAGCAGCAGGATGGGCGATCCGAGCTCGATTATCGCGCCGATCTGCTGCTGCTCCGTACCCGGACCAACGGCGCCCTGAGACAGTAGGCGGCCGATGCCGCCGACGACGAGCGCGGCGCAGATGAGCGCCATCAGCGTGAAATGCCGCTCGATGCGCGGGATCGCGTACCAGAGCAGGAACGTGACGAGGATGTAGACGCCGGACATGTAGCGGTACTGGTTGTCGACGGCGGCCGAGACGGTTGCGGCGGGGTCGGCCCCCGCCATGCCGCCGGTGAGGCCCATCACGGCGAAGGCGAGCGGGATGAGCGAGAAGAGACCGAGGACGATCTGCAGGCCGAGTTTCATGGTGGTTTCCCCCTATTGCGATGTTTCCAGAATAGCCCTTGCCAAAAAATGACACATGCGTCATCTTTTTTCTTGGGAGGCCATCCATGCTCAAGCTTGTCGGACTGATCCTGCAGCACATGCCGCTGATTTTTGGGGTCGGATTTCTTGCGCCGCTCATTGCGCAGGTGATTCAGCGGGCGGGTTGGGACCTGCCCTTTGGCGCGGCGCCGCTGGCCGTGGGGCTGCTGATCGGCGGGCTGTGGGGGGCGCACGCGCAGTTCAGGGGGCGCTGGATATGAACGCGCTGGCGGGGACATCCGAGGCGGAGCTGATCCGGCTGGAGCGCGAGATCGCGCGCCAGCATATTGACAAGTTTCCGTATTTTGCCGTGGCCTGGGCGTTTACGAATCTTGCGGTGTGGCTGTCACTGTGGCCGCTGGTGTTTACCGGTGTGTTGCCACTTTGGGCGGGGTTCCTGATTGCGACGTTCAATGTGGCGGCGTGCTATCTGCCCAGTCACGAGGCGCAGCATGACATCATCGCGAAGCCGGGCACGAATCTGCGCTGGCTGAATCAGATGGTGGGTCATCTCTCGACGATTCCGCTGGTGCTGCCCTACCGCGTGGCGCGGCTGACACATCTGGAACATCATACGCATGCGAACGATCCGGCGCTCGACCCGGACCACTCGACGCAGGCCGGCGGACCGCTGCACGCGATCTGGAAGAGCATCCAGAATCGCCAGCCGGGCGCACGGGGCGGCAATAACAGCTATGTCGAAACGCTGAAACGGATCGGGCGGCCGGACGTGCTGCTGGATGCGGCAATCTACAACCTCGTGTTCTACGGCGTCCTTATTGCGCTAGCCTGGAGCGGTTATGCGATCGAGGCGGCGCTGCTCTGGTGGCTGCCCCGGCATATCGGGCTGACCTATATCCAGTACTATCTCAGCTGGGCGCCGCATCATCCGGCTACAGACAAAGGCCGGTACCGCGACACGCGCAGCTTCCGGGCAATCTTAGGCAATCTCGGCTCGATGGGGATGCAGTATCATATCGTGCACCACCTGCATCCGCGCATTCCGCTGTACCGGACGCCGAAGGCTTACTGGCAGATGCGGGATATCCTTGAAGCGCGGGGCTGCCGGATTGACGCGCTTTAGCCGCACTACGGATAAAGCCGGACGCTGACCCAGCCGTCGCCCTTGCGGTAGAGCTTCAGGCGATCGTGCATGCGGAAGGCCTGGTCCTGCCAGAACTCGATCTCCGTCGGCGCGAGTCGGAAGCCGCCCCAGAACTCCGGACGCGGAATATCCGGGCCATCGCCATAGATGGTGGAGACTTCGGCGATGCGCTGCTCGAAGACGGCGCGGTCGGCCATCGGGCGGGACTGGTCGGAGGCAATCGCGCTGATGCGGCTCTGCGCCGCGCGCGAGGCGAAGTAGGAATCGGCCTCGGCATCGGACACTCGGGTAACGTTGCCCCGGATGCGGACCTGGCGGCGCAGGCTTTTCCAGTGAAAGCCGAGGGCGGCCTGCGGCTGGGCTGCAAGCTGGACACCCTTGGCGCTTTCCAGGTTGGTGAAGAAGGTGAAGCCGGCCGCGTCGACGCCTTTTAGGAGCACAATGCGGACATCGGGGGTTCCGTCCGCGTCCACCGTGGCGAGAGACATGGCGTTCGAATCGTTCAGCTCGGCGGCGCGGGCATCGGCCATCCATTGCCGGAACAGTCCGATGGGATCGGCGGTCTCCGGGATCAGTGCCCGGTCGCCGCTGTCGGCATAGTCGGCGGCGCTCGGCGTCGGGGGGATCACGGAGGAAGACATGGGGGCCACCATTTTCGCGGTTTGTCAGGCTGGCGATTTCATATAGGAGGCGGAGCAGAACCGCGAGGGCGCAGGCTGTCACATGTCGCATAACACGTTTGGCCATCTTTTTCGTGTCACAACCTGGGGCGAGAGCCATGGCCCGGCCCTGGGCTGTGTGGTGGACGGGTGCCCGCCGGGACTGACGCTGGACGAAGGCTGGATACAGGGCTTCCTCGACAAGCGCCGGCCCGGCACGTCCCGCTTTGTGACGCAGCGCCAGGAAGCAGATCTCGTGAAGATCCTCTCCGGCGTGTTCGAGGATGAGCGCACGGGTGGGCCGGTAACGACCGGCACACCGATCAGTCTGATGATCGAGAATACCGACCAGCGCAGCAAGGATTACCGTGAGATCCGCGACCGCTATCGCCCCGGCCATGCAGATTATGCCTATGACGCAAAGTATGGCGTGCGAGACTATCGCGGCGGCGGGCGTAGCTCGGCGCGCGAGACGGCAGCGCGCGTGGCGGCCGGCGCGGTGGCGCGGCGGGTGCTCGGCGAGGCGGTCGTGATCCGCGGGGCGGTGGTGCAGATCGGGCCGCACATGATTGATCCGGAAAGCTGGGACTGGAACGAGACGCAGAACAATCCTTTCTGGTGCCCGGACGCCAACATGGCGGCGCAGTGGGAAGCCTTTCTGGATCAGACGCGCAAGGCCGGCTCGTCGGCGGGCGCGATTGTCGAAGTCCATGCGTCCGGCATACCGGCCGGTTGGGGCGCGCCAGTGTATGGCAAACTCGACGCGGAACTCGCCGGCGCGATGATGAGCATCAATGCGGTGAAGGGCATTGAGATCGGCGCGGGCTTTGCAGCCGCCTCGATGAGCGGCGAGGAAAATGCCGACGAGATGCGCGCCGGCAATGACGGCCCGACCTTCCTGAAGAACAACAATGGCGGCGTGGCCGGCGGCATCTCGACCGGGCAGGACGTGGTCGTCCGTATCGCGATCAAGCCGACCTCGTCGATCCTCAACGAAGTGCGCTCGGTCACGCGGGACGGCGCTGAAGTCGACGTACGGACCGTCGGGCGGCATGATCCCTGCGTGGGTATCCGCGCGGTGCCAGTCGCCGAAGCGATGATGGCGTGTGTGCTGGCGGACGCGAAGCTGCGCCACAGGGGCCAGACGGGGCGCTGAAATAAAAGAGCCCCCGTGCATTCTGCACAGGGGCCCTCAGGTTCAAATCCGCGAACGGATTATCAGAAGCGGAACACGCCGCCGATGGAGAGGACGTCGGCTTCTTCGTCGTCACCTTCGAAGCGTGCAACATCCGCACGGATGCCGAAACGTTCGGTCAGGTAGAATTTGCCGCCGACGCCGTATGCAACGCCGTCAACGTCAGTCGAGGCGCCGCCGAGTCCGGGGACATCAGCGCTGATTTCCGAAGTCTGGTAGCCGAGGCGACCGAAGAGCTCCAGACGCTCAGCGACCGGGGCGCGCACGACGCCGAAAGCGCCGAGCGAGTGGTCGAGTTCGACGGTTGCCGGGCCGACCTGTGCATCGTCGATGCCGATCGAGCCTTCACCCTCGACGCCGAGGTAGCGGTTGAAGAAATAGGTGCCGCGACCGGTCAGTGCGCCGACTTCAGCGCCGTCCGTGTCGAACTGCGTGTAGCCACCGCTGAGTTCGACATTGCCCTGGGCAACAGCGATCGGGGCAGCGAGGATGGCGGCGAGGGAAACGAGTGCAAGTTTCATATGCTTTTTTTCTCCGTACTCTGCGCATTGAGCGCGCTGCTCAAGTAGCAATCCCGCTGCCGTCTGCCACATGTACAAGCAGCAATGCACAGTTTTCGTGCGCTGCCTGTGACCATCAGAGCACAGAATATGAAGCAACTTTAATCTTGAAACCGGAGCGCCCTCACCCCAACGGGCGGCGCCAGACTGTGACTTTTGTGAGAAAGGCCAGACGTTCGCCTTCCTTAACAAAGCCTTGTGACTCAAGGGCTTCTGTCAGGTTCCAGCCGAGATAGCCTTTATAGTAAGGCTCGTGGAACCCATGGGGGAAGTATTCGAGGAGGCCGTCCATCGAAGGATAGTCGCCGAACTGCACACTATCGGCGAGTATGAAGGCGCCGCCGGGCTTCAGTACACGGAATATCTCTGCAAGGACCTTGGGGCGCACCTTCGGCGGCAGCTCATGGAACAGGAAGATCGAGACGGCGATATCCTGCGAGGCAGCCTCCAGCGGCATCGCCTCAGCCGCATCATGGATGATCTCGGCATTGCGCCAGGGCGCAAGGCGCGCGCGGGCAGCGTCTGTGTAGGTCGGCGAGAGGTCGAGACCGGTGGCGCGCAGTTTCGGATAGACGCCCAGAACCTTCTCGAGGAAGCGGCCATTTCCGCAGGCGACATCCAGCAGCCGCTGGGTACGCTGATCCTTGCCTTTCAGCTCGCGGCTGATTTCGGCGAGGGCGGCGCGGCGCATCGTATCGGCCGTGCCGGAGAAGAGGGCCTCGACCTGCGTGTCGTAGAGTTCGGCGCTGTCTTCGGTGAACCAGCCGCCGGATTGGTAGTGGAAGTTCTGCAGGTAGTAGGCCGGGTAGCGGTTTGTGCCATCGGGCACCTGCGCGCGCACTTCGGTGCCGTCTCGCGCGAGGCGGCGGCGGTTCACGTCGGCGGAATCGCGTTGGAAAGCCTGCGCGGATTTCAGAGCCTTTGGCAGGGCTGCGACGTTCAGGTCATCCGGCGGGGGGTAGAGGCCGGCTTCGACATTGGCGCGGTCCTGCACAAAGAGGCGCAGGTAAGCCTTGCGCAGTTCGGCAAGGTCCGGGCGGCCGCGGGTGGGGCGAAATTCGGGCTCGCCGGGGCGGTCAAACCCGCCGGAGCGGCTGCGCGCGGCCTGCATTTGCGCGGCATACCAGGCCGAGCGCAGGCCCTGCCCGGCCGCATAGCGGGCGCGGCTTGCGGTGCGGGCGGCGCGGTCGATCAATCCCATGAAAGGAATATGTAGGCCGTATCCGGGCGCGTCCAGTCTTCAGGCTCCGTTCAGGTTGGCAGACGCAGATTGCCGGGCAACAAAGGCGAATCCCGTTTGGCGCCGAAGGAGATGTGGTGATGTTGAAGCTTACGATTGCTGCGGGCAGCCTTGGTCTGATGGCGCTGGCTCTGCCGATGCAGGCGCATGCCCAGTACGGGTATCCCTACAGCGACCCGGGCGTACGCAATGTGCAGTGCGAGCGGCAGAAGTCGGACGATTCAGCAGCGGGCACCGTGGTAGGCGCGCTGGCCGGCGCCCTGATCGGCGGCGCGATCGGCAACAATATCGAGAACGACCGCACCTACACGAAGTACAACCGCCGGGGCTATCCCGTGGGCAGCTACCGCGAGGGGCGCAGCGAATCCGGCAACGTGGCCGTGGGCGCTGTACTAGGCGCTCTGGTTGGCGGCGTGGCCGGCAACTCGATCGGCAAGGACAGCGGGCCGGAATGTCAGGTGGCCTATGCGCCATACAGTTATTCCTCGGCAGGACAGGGCTCGATCCCCCGCACGACGGACGGCCTCTATGGCGGACCGGAAGTTATGGGCCGGGGCGGATACCCGGCGCAGCAATACCCGTCGGGCTATGCCTCGCAGCCGTCCTATCCTTCGTACCCGGACTATCGCGACGAGCCTGTCTACCAGGAACCGGCGCGCGACTGCCGCGTGATCCATCGCGAGACGCGGCTGCCGGATGGCGACATCCAGCGTGATCCCGTGACGGCCTGCTATGATGAGCGCACTCGCGAGTGGCGCGTGCAGGACGGGTATACGGACGAGCCTTACAGCTACTAGACCCGCCTTGCGCAGACCAGCCATTCCCGGTTGCCATCGCCGCCGGGAATGGGGCTCGGCTGGGGCGCCTCGATGCGCCAGTCTTTGGACATGAGATAGTTCAGGAAGCCGCCCAGCGCGACTTCTGTTGCTTCATCACTGGTGACCAGGCCGCCCTTGCCGACGTTTTCCGGGCCGACTTCGAATTGCGGCTTGAAGAGCGCGATGAGCGTCGCCTGAGGCGCGGCGAGCGCGAGCGGCGTGTCCAGAACTTTTGCCAGCGAGACGAAGCTCAGATCACCGACGATCAGCTGGGGCGGCGCGGCGAGATGCGCCTGTGTCAGGGCCTTGGCGTTCAGACGCTCGTGCGAGATCACGCGCGGATCGGCGGCGATTTTCTCGTGCAGCTGGCCATGGCCGACATCGACGCAGGTGACGTGCGCCGCGCCGCGCCGCAACAGCACATCAGTGAAGCCGCCGGTGGAGGCGCCGAGATCGAGGCAGGTCAGGCCTGCCGGATTGACGCTGAACACGTCCAGCGCGCGGGCGAGCTTCAGGCCGCCGCGCGAGACATAAGGGTGAGCGGCTTCGGACCGGATGACCGCATCGCGCGAAAGCGTTTCGGAGGACTTGGCAATGACCTTGCCATCTGACGTGACGAGGCCGGCAGCAATGGCGGCCTGCGCGGCGGCGCGGCTGCCGAAGTGGCCGAGGGCGACGAGCATCTTGTCAGCGCGGTCTGTGGCGGAGGTGTTGTCATCCTGCATGCAGGCTCTCTGCCTTATCCCGGCGCGGGAATCGATGGGGTTATCGCCTTGTGAAAACAGATTTTGCTATCGGCCGCGAGCCGCCCCCCGCGAGCAGCAAGCCTGCCGCAGCGCCGATGGCTGGGCGTAGGAGATTGGGCGTGACCACATCCGGCGCCATGCCATCCAGCCAAAGCAGGAAGGCTGCGCCAACGAGCGTGCCAAGGAAGCCGCCGCCGAGGATTCATTGGATGCATGGGATGTCTCCCCGGTCAGACGGTGCGCCTGCCTTCTCAATACCGTCAAGGCTGACGTTGCCGGCGTGCACGAGGCCTTGCGCCCCTCGATGCGGAGCGCCACGATGCGACGCAACAGAATCCGGGGAGGATCGACCATGCTGAAACTATCCCGCCGCGCCATGCTGGCCGGCAGTGCGGCAACCGTAGCGCTGGCCGCCTGCGCGCCAAGAACGCCGAAGGAAGACGCGGCGCCGGCGCGCACCGTGCCGGCCTATGCGGACGGAGTGGCGATGGCGGCGGGCATTGCCGCCGGCGAGACCACGGCGCTGGAGCAGGTCGAGGCGGCCATCACGCGCGCCAAGGCGGTGGAGCCGCAGATCAACGGCATCGTTTCGGAGACATTCGAGATTGCCCGGTCAGACGCGGCAGGATTGCTCTCCGGCGCGCTTGCGGGTGTACCGAGCTTCATCAAGGACCTGATCGACTGGAAGGGCGCACCGACCCTGGCGGGCAGCCGAGGCCTCGCCGGGCACATGGCGACGACGGACAATCCGTTCGCGAGCAGATGGCGCGGCGCCGGGATTGTCTCGCTTGGCAAGTCGGCAACGCCGGAGGCCGGGCTGATTTCCTCGACCGAGCCCTTGTCCAACGGGCCGACGCACAATCCCTGGGACCTGACACGCATTCCGGGCGGATCGTCCGGCGGAGCGGCGGCACTGGTCGCCGCGCGGGTGGTGCCGTTTGCGCATGCGAGTGACGGCGGCGGCTCGATCCGCATTCCGGCCTCGACGTGCGGCGTGTTTGGGCTGAAGCCCTCACGTGACCGCCTGCCCTATAGCGAGCCGGGCGCGGCGCCGCCAATCCAGATATCGGTAAACCATGCCGTGACACTGAGCGTGCGCGATTCCATTGCACTGTTCCGCGCGGCGGAGGCCAATGACGGCACCTATCCGCTACTGGGAGATATCCAGCCGCTGACGCGCCGCTTGCGGATCGGGTACGCGCCGGAGCCCATCGGCGGAACAGCGCTGGCGGCGGAGACGCGCACGGCAATGGAAGACGTGGCGCAGCTCTGCCGCGACCTCGGACATACGGTGGTCGACTATACGTTCCCGATGGACGGGCCGAAGTTCACGGACGCCTTCATTCTCTATTGGGCGGCGGGCGCAGGCATGTTCGCGCAACAGGTGGCGGCTTTCTCCGGCAAGCCGGTGGGGCCGGAGATCGTCGAGCCCTGGACACTGGGCCTCGCCGGTATGGCGGTGAAACGGATCGGCGAGGTGCCGGACACGATCACCTACCTGCAGGGCTTCGAGGCTCAGTATGCGAGCTTTTTCGACTCGCTGGACGTGATCCTGTCGCCGGTAACCGGGAGCCCGGCTGTGCCAATCGGCGAACAGGCACCAGACGGGGACTTCGACAAGGTGATGGAGAGCGTGCTGCGCTTCGTCGCCTATACCTCTCCGATGAACGTGGCCGGGGCTGCGTCCATGAGCGTGCCGCTGGCCTGGTCGCCCTCGGGCCTGCCCATCGGGGCGATGTTCTCCGGCAAGCGGGGCGATGACGCACTGCTGTTCGAGCTGGCGCTGGAGCTGGAAGCGGCGCGGCCCTGGGCGGACCGTAAACCGCCGGTTTCCGCTGCGTGACGGCGGCTTTTTAGACCTTTCCTGAAGGCGTGACGGGGTTCGATTAACCAAGTTTCGCCGGATCTTTGCTGGGCGGAAAGGGCTGGCGGGATAAATATTGCGGGCGCGAAAGATGACTCTCGCGTCACTAAGCACTATCTTGTCCCCCGTCCTCCCAGGAAAGATCCCGTCCGTGAACCGTTCCGTCCTGATCGCAGCCGTTATCCTGGCTGTCATCGTAAGCTACTTTGGAGTCCGGAGCCTGATGCGCGGAAGCATCGGGTCGGAGGTGGCGCCTGCGGCAGCCGAAGGGCCCGCCCCGGCGCCGGATGCCATCGTCGTCACGGCGCAGAGCCAGCCCCATTCCCTGACGGTGCGTGCCAAGGGGCGCACCGCCCCCGACAAGTCCGTGACGGTTAAGTCCGGCACCGCCGGGACTGTGATCTCCACGCCGGTGCGCGAAGGCAATTTCGTCAAACAGGGCACCCTGCTCTGCGGCGTGGATGTGGAAGCCCGCAGCGCCCGCGTGAAAGAAGCCGAAGCCAATCGCAATGCGGCGAAGGTCGACTTCGAAGCCGCCGCCTCGCTCGCCGCCAAAGGTCTGGCCCCGGCGAACCGTGAAGCCGCAGCCCGCGCCACGCTCGATGCGGCGGAAGCTGCCGTGAACTCCGCAAAGGTCGAACTTGGCCGCACGCAGATCCGTGCGCCGTTCGACGGCATCTTTGAACAGCGCCTCGCGGAAGCCGGCGACTATCTGAGCCCCGGCTCGCCCTGCGGCCTGCTTGTAGACCTGAGCCCGGTCATCGTGTCCGCCGAAGTGACGGAAGCCGAAGCCGGGCTCCTGAAGCCCGGCATGATGGCCAATGCACTGCTCGCCGATGGCCGCACGTTCCCGGCCAAGCTGCGCTATGTCGCCCGCACAGCCAGCCCGCAGACGCGCACATTCCCCATCGAGGCCGAACTCGTCGCCGGCGACGCGCCCGTTGCGGCCGGTGTCTCGGCCACGCTGAACGTGCCCGCGGGCGAATTGCCGGCCACGCTGGTCGCGCGCTCGCTGCTGACATTGTCCGATGCCGGACAACTCGGCGTACGCCTTGTGCAGGCCGACAACACTGTATCATTTGCACCGATCCGCGTAATTGATGAAACGCCGGATGGCGCGTGGGTGACCGGTCTGCCGGAGCAGTCCACGCTCGTCGCCATCGGTCAGGACTATCTGAATGACGGTGTGAAAGTGCGTCCTGTGGCGCAAGGTGGAGCCCGGCCATGAACGGCCTGATTGACGGCGCTATCGGCCGCTCCAGAATGGTGATTGCCATTCTGGTCTGCTCGCTCATTGCGGGCCTGATGACCTATATCAGCATCCCGAAGGAAGCAGATCCGGACATACCGATCCCCTTCGTGGCGATCACGGTGCCGCTGGCCGGCGTGACGCCGGAAGATTCCGAACGGCTGCTGGTGCGCCCGATTGAACAGGAGATTCAGTCGCTCGAAGGCCTGAAGACCTTCAGCTCGTTTGCCGGCGAAGGCGCCGCACAGCTGGTTCTTGAATTCGAGATCGACGTGGATGTCGACCAGGCCGTGCTCGACGTCAAAGACAAGGTGGACATGGCGAAACGCTATTTCCCCGCCGACGCACGCGAGCCGATTGTTTCAGAGTTCAACGCGGCGCAGTTTCCCGTGCTGGTGGTCAACATCTATGGCGATGCGCCCGAGCGCGGCCTCGCCCGGATTGCCGAAGACCTGAAAGAGCGGATCGAAGCCGACCCCGGCGTGCTGGAAGCGCGCGTGCAGGGCAAGCGCGATGACCTGCTCGAGATCATCATCGATCCGGTGAAGCTCGAGGAATACAATATCTCCTACCAGGAGATCTACGCGGTCGTCAGTTCGAACAACCAGCTGATCCCGGCGGGTCTTATTGATACCGGACAGGGCAGTTTTGCCGTCAAGGTTCCGGGCATCATCCGCACCGGCGCCGATGCGCTCAGCCTTCCGATCAAGCGGACCGAAGATGCCGTCGTGACGCTGGGCGATGTCGCCGAAGTGCGCCGCACGTTCAAGGACGCGACCGGCCACGCGACATTCAACGGCGAACAGGCGCTGCTGATCGAAGTGGTGAAGCGCACCGGCGCGAACATCCTCGACACCGCTAACAATGTGAACGCCATCGTCGAAGACGAGAGCCAGAAATGGCCGACGACGGTGCGCGCGAAGATCACGTCCGACATGTCGGAAATGATCGGCGACCAACTGGGTCAGCTGGAAAGCTCGATCATGACGGCGATCCTCCTTGTGATGATCATCGTGGTGGCCTCGCTCGGCTGGCGCTCTGCCATGCTGGTGGGCATCTCGATCCCGGCAACCTTCATGATCGCGTTCCTGATGCTGGGCGCGTTTGGCTACACGATCAACATGATGGTGATGTTCGGCATGGTCATCGCAGTCGGCATCTTGGTGGATGGCGGCATCGTGGTGACCGAATATGCCGACCGGAAGATGGCCGAAGGCATGCACCGCAAAGAGGCCTACGCACTCGCCGGCAAGCGGATGTTCTGGCCTATCGTATCGTCCACGCTGACGACGCTGGCGGCTTTCGTCCCGTTCCTGTTCTGGAACTCGATGCCCGGCAAGTTCATGGCCTACCTGCCGATCACGCTGATCTTCGTTCTGACCGCCTCGCTCGCCGTGGCGCTGATCTTCCTGCCCGTACTGGGCAGCGTGCTCGGCGGCCGCTCGACTGAGGGCACGGACGAAAACCTGGCCGCGCTGGCCGCCAATGGTGACCCGCGCAGGGCGAAGGGCTTCACCGGCGGCTATGTGAAGCTGGTGAGCGCGACCATCAAGCGCCCGCTTCTGACGACGGGCGCCGTGCTGGCGACCGTCTTTGCGATTTTCTGGTGGTTTGGCTCCGAACAGCACAAGACCGAGTTCTTCCTCGATATCGAGCCGGAACAGGCCTTCGTCTTCGTACAGGCGCAGGGCGCGCTGTCGGCGGACGAGAAGGCGACGTATGTCAGCGCAGCGGAAGAAGCGATCTCGGACATTCGCGGCATCACAGCGATTTCAACCCGCACCGGCTTGTCCTCGTCCGGCTTCAGCTTTGACGGCGTTGGCGGCATCCCGCGCGACACGATCGGCCAGATCCTTCTGGACCTCAACACAACATCGGACGGCGACTTCAACGCCCGCGAGACGCTGGAAGAAGTGCGTGCCCGGCTCGCGGCGGTTCCGGCAATGCGTTTCGAAATCCAGTCGCGTGAACAAGGCCCGCCCGGCGGCAAGGACGTTCAGGTCGCGCTGCTTGGCGAAGATTCCGCTGAACTCGACCGCACCGCGACGCTGATCCGCAACTGGCTTGAATCGCGCGACGATGTGATCGAGATCGACGACTCCCGCCCCCTGCCCGGCGTCGAGTACCAACTCACCGTGGACCGCGCGGAAGCCGGCAAGTTCGGTGTAGACGTCGCCCAGATTGGCGCGGCCGTGCAACTCGTTACCAATGGCGTGCTCGTCGGACGTTTCCGCCCGGATGATGCGAACGAGGAAGTCGACATCCGCGTCCGCTTCCCTCAGGACGAACGCTCGGCCTCGGCCATCGACGCACTGAAAATCTCCACGCCGCAAGGCAACGTGCCGCTGTCACTGTTCGTAACGCGCGAGGCCGCGCCCCGGGTGAGCCAGATCGAACGGCGCGAAGCAAAGCGCGTCATCGACGTGCGCGGCAATGCCCGCGAACAGGGCACCGGCGGCGCAATTGTCGCAGAGCTGAAGACCTTCCTGGCCGAAGCGGACGTTCCCGCCGGCGTGGAAGTGCGCTTCGAAGGCGCGGACGAAGACACGGCGGAAGCCGGCGCGTTCTTTGTCGGCGCTTCGCTTGCCGCGCTGTTCATGATGGCCGTAATCCTGCTCTGGCAGTTCAACAACTTCTGGCAGGTCGCGCTGACCCTGTCGGCCGTGATCCTGTCGACAGCCGGTGTTCTAGTCGGCATCAACCTGCTGCTGCCCTATGTCAGTATCCTGATGATCGGCACCGGGATTGTCGCTCTCGCTGGCGTTGTGGTGAACAACAACATCATCCTGATCGACACATTCAACCGGCTGCGCGAAGACGGCCGGACAGCCGAAGACGCGGCCGTTGCCACGGCGGCGCAGCGTATCCGACCGATCCTGCTGACGACGGGCACGACAATGTTCGGCCTGTTCCCGATGATGATCCAGATGAACGTGAACTTTGCCGAGGGTGCATTGAACTTCGGCGGCGCAAGCTCCGAATGGTGGGTGCAGCTGGCAACGGCGGTCGTGTTCGGCCTCGGCTTCTCCACGATGATGATCCTCCTGGTAACGCCGGCATGGCTGCTTGCCCCCAACCGGATTGGCAACTGGGCGCGCCGGTTGTTCATTATTGTGCGCAACACGCCGGCCTGGGCACCGGACCTAGTGGGCAGCTTCAAGCGCCCTGCCGAACTTCCGCTGCAAGCCTATCGGCTGGTCAATGGCAGACTCGAACTGGCCAAGCGGTTTACACCGCCGCCGCAGGACGATCCCTACGATCCGCCGCCGATGCGTGAGCGTGACCGGATGCTGCCCGCTGCCGAATAGGCGCTACCAGGGCAGCGTCTTGCCTTCGAAATCGTAGAAGCGCAGCGCTTTCGACGGCTTGGAACCGGTGATGACCTTGTAGAGACCGGCCGCGCTGTCGGCGGGCTCGACCGGCGCGCCGTCGCCGCCCATGTCGGTCTTCACCCAGCCGGGATGCAACGCGAGTAGCGTGATCCCTTGGTCCGCCAGCGAACACGCAGCCGCGCGCAGGCCCATGTTGAGGCCGGCCTTGGAGACACGGTAGGCGAGGCCGAAGCCCATGTCTGTATTCTCGATTGAGCCGAGCTGGCTGGAGAGCGCCGCGGCGATTTTCGCCTTGCCGGCCGCGAGGTTCGGCGTCAGCGCATCCAGCACGCGGATCGGGGCGATGGTATTGACGCGCAGGATTTCCTCGAACCGGTCATAGTCGAGCCGGGTGATATCCGCCCGGTCACCGAGGCCCGCATTGTTGATGAGGAAGTCTAACGGCCGGCCCATGAGGCCGGCCGCGAGCGCCTTGATGGAGGCGGGGTCGGCGACGTCGAGGGAGTGCAACTCTGCGCCGGTGGCCTTCAGGTCTTTCGCGGACAAAGGATCGCGCGCGGTCGCGATGACGGTATGGCCCTTCGACTGGAATTCGCGGACGAGGGCGAGGCCGATGCCGCGATTGGCACCGGTGATAAGGGTTGTCGGCATAAGGGCTCCGGGGGCTGGTGTGCCGGAAGCTTAGGCCTTCGGCGTGATCCGGTAAACGGCTGTGGCCGTCATCACGATGCCCTTCGCCCCTTCGGCAGCGCCGCCGGTGAAGAGGATGGTGCGGGTCTTGCGGTCGATCCTTGGCTTGTAGGCGAGGCTGGCCGGGTCGGCACCGGAAGCGGCGACGTCGAAAGTAACGGAGACCAGATCCACTGTATCGGGGGCGCAAACCGTTTCGGCATCGGCGCGGATGGCCTGGACGAGGCGCAGCGCGATGGCTTCGTCGGCGCGGATCACGAGTGTGTCGGTCATGGCGGTCTCCTTCACGGGCCAAGCGCCTCTAGCGGGCGGCGAGGCAAAAGAAAAGGGCCGCCCCTGAGGGCGGCCCGGTTACTCGAGGCGACGCGAATGACCACAAAGGGTCGGGATTGAGGCAGCGTCAGCTTCGCTTCGCACGGCCAGTGCGTTATGCGGCGCGCACCCCCTCTCTGCGGGACGGCTCGCCCGCATGGCCAATCAGGTCACCCAAATGGCCAAAGTCATTCATGCCGTATACGGATTGCATCCAGCTGCCGATGGACGGCAGGAGCGTGCCGATGGCCTTG
Source organism: Hyphomonas sp. (assembly GCF_022844445.1). Taxonomy (GTDB): domain Bacteria; phylum Pseudomonadota; class Alphaproteobacteria; order Caulobacterales; family Hyphomonadaceae; genus Hyphomonas. Next base: position 26,284 of record NZ_JALHLS010000008.1, on the reverse strand, counting down.
TGGTCAAGACCGGCTTCCTGGAGTGCAGAAATCATGGAGAGGGCGACGCGGCGGCGACCGCCGGGGGTCTGTTCGATCAGGCGCGCGATCTCGCCCGTCGGGGCGCCGATCTCGTCGCCGGTCCGCGCAGCGAGAACGCGCGCGCCGGGAACCTTCTTGAACATGACTTCAGCGAGCGGGCTGCCCTGGCGCTCAGCGCCGTTCAGGACGATGCCAAGCGCACGCTTGGAAACAGTGTCCGCGAGGCCATTGCATGTAGCGATGTGCGCTATCAGATCAATCATCATTGGCAAAGGCACTCCTAGGATCAATGGCCTCGGGACACCCCCAACTTCGCTGCGCGTGGTTTCCGGAATCTTACCGGCGTGAACTTTTTTTCACCCCGGATGAAGAAAGCGATTAAGCCGCGTTAGGCTGGGGTAAACAGACGGCGCAGATTTGTTTACGGTTGCTGTAATGTTGCGCGCAGAAGCGCGCAAAATCAGGAGGTTTGATGATCCGCATCGGCATTCTCGGGGCCGCAAAGATTGCGCCCATCGCACTCATCAAACCTGTGAACAAACGGGACGACTGCGAAGTCGTCTGCGTCGCGGCGCGCGACCGTGCCCGTGCGCGCGCCTATGCGGACACCCACGCCATTCCGGAGATCGCCGACAGCTATGAAGCGCTAATCGCGCGGCCGGACATCGACCTTGTCTACAATGCCCTGCCACCCAACCGGCATGCGGACTTGTCCATCAGGGCGCTTGAGGCCGGCAAGGCTGTGCTGTGCGAGAAGCCGTTCGCGATGAACGCTGGTGAAGCGCGCGCCATGGCGCAGGCATCGGCGCGCACGGGCCTGCCGCTGATCGAGGCCTTTCACTACCGCCATCATCCGATGTTTGAAGAAGTGCTGGCGCAGGTACAGTCTGGGGCCATCGGCCGGCTGTGCGCGATCCGGTCGGAGTTTTCGGTGGCGATCCGGTACCGGCCGGGCGAGCTGCGCCATGATCCGGGGCTGGGCGGCGGCGCGCTCATGGACCTTGGCTGCTACGCGCTGCACTGGGCGCGCACCGTGGCAGGCAGCGAGCCCCGCGTTGTGTCCGCCGTGTCGAAGGCGAGCCCGCAGGGCGTAGACCTCACCACCACGGCCAAACTGGAGTTCGCCAGCGGCGTCACGGCGCTGGTGCGCACTTCCATGGCGGAGGGTCAGCGCTACAAGGCGCTTCTGGCGATCCAGGGATCGGAAGGTACGCTGGTCGCGCGCAATCCCCTTCACCCATCGCTCGGTCATTCGATCACGCTGCGCCGCGGCCTGTCGATCAAACGCTACACCGTTCCGGGCGAGACGACGTTCGACCATCAGCTTGCGCATGTCGTCCGGGTGCTGGAGACAAGTGCGCCGCCCCTGACAGGCGGCGCAGATGCAGTGGCCAACATGGCGCTGATCGATGCAGTGTATGCGGCCGCCGGACTTGCGCGGCCGGAGTAGCTCAGGCGGCGTACTGCGCCATCTCGATCCACTCTTCCACTTCATCCTCGTGCAGAACTTGGTCATCGCGCAGAACGCGCTCGCCTTCCGGTGTCGACAGGAATTCCATCGCGAGTTCGAAGATGGTGTGAGCAGAGGCGCTGGCGAGATCCGCGCGCGTGGTGATACCGGCTCCAACGAGCAGCTGCGCATCGTGTACGCGCAGGCCGGGCACATCCATCATCAGTTCTGTCTGGGCCTGCCAGGTGCGGATGGCATCGGCCGTGATGTGGCGGACATTGATTTCCAGTTCCACCATTTCCGGATCACAGTCGAGCAGGTCGCCGATGGTGGTGATGCCGGCCTTGGCAAGTTGCTTGGCGGTCTTGCGCCCGATGGAAGGCGCCTCGACGACCGGGTCGTCACGCGTGATGGACGCCATGCGGCGGGGCGCCTGGTCGTCCTCGGGCTCGGCCCCGGGCGCAGGCGGCGGCGCCGGAACCTGCTGGTCGAGCAAGAGTTCTTCCGGCTCTTCGGCCATCACTTCAGGCGCGGTTTCCCCTTCTGCTTCAACAGCTTCCTGTTCGGGTTCCGGTACGATGCGCTTGCGCGTGCCAAGAAGGCCGCGAGCGGGCACTTTCACCGGATCGCGGCGGTGGATCTCGGCAAGTTCCGTCGGCGGCACGTCGTCAACCGGCGCTGCAGCCTCCACTGCCGGCTCCGGCGCCGTGGCAAGGCGGTTCTCGTTCAGCGTGCCGAGCGGAGCGATCTCCTCAGCGTTCAGTACCTTCAGCGGGATGCGGCGCACTTCCTTCGCATGCAGCGCGCGGATCGCCTTGTCGTCATCGGGTAGCGTCTTGATGACCTTCCCGGTCTTCTGGAACTCGGCAAACATCCGCTCGACCGTGCGCTTGTCGGCGGCGTCCTCTAGCTTTGCCGTGACCCAGCGCAGCGGAATGTCGAGCGTCTCGATATAGCCCTGCAGCGTCAGGTTCACCTTCGGCGGCGAGACGGCAGCCTCTTCGATGCCGCGTGACAGGATCAAAGCGAAGCCAGCAGTGGCATAGCCGACGAGATCGGCAATTGCGGCGCGCATGGTTTCATCGAGGCCGGCCGGCGGGTCGGCGACACCTGCGTCGAGGTCATAGTGGTCGATGAAGGTCTGGTAGTGGACATGGCTGCGCTCGGCGCCGGCGCGGACCATGTCGGAGACGAAGCCCATGTTGTCCGGCACGTTGATCTCTGGATAGCCGTTGGCCGCGATGCGGGCGTCGATCTCGTCGCGCGACTTCGCGATGCTCCACTCCACCGCGCGGTGGATGACGCCTTCGGCTTCAGTCTGGCCGGTGTGGAAGGGCTGGATCGGATCGGCGTAGTAGTGGCTGAGCACGCCGAACGCATAGGCAGCCTCGCTCCAGCGCTTCTTCGCCAGCAGCTCCACGCCGCGCGCATACCATTCCATTGCCTTTGCGCGCGCGCCGCCCCACTCGCCTTCGCTGATGTGCAGGACATGGTTCTTGAAATCCTTGAACTCGGCATCCGGCGCCTTGGCGCCCTTCAGCAGATGCTCGTGATGAACCAGGAAGAGCGACTTCCAAGCTTCGCCCTCGGCGCCGGAGATCAGGGACAGCGCATCGAACGCGATGTAATGATGCGTCGAGCGGCAGCGGTGATTCCGGATCACGCGTTCAAGCAGGGTCATGGCCGGGTCCTTCGGAGGATCATTCGATTCAATGCCGGGAGACTCCGCCAAGATGGTGAATGCGCTGTTAACCCGGCCTGCCCCGCTTGGCAGCGGGCGCGGGCTCATGGTATGGCCGTGCCATCGCAACAGGCGCTGAGCGCGGCCGTCTTCCGGAACACCGGAGAGGCAACCGCGGCGCAGGAGGTTCCTGTGCGCGGAGCGGCAAAACCGCTTCTCACTCAGGGACGTAACGCCCAGGAGTGACCCATGAAGACCATCATCGAACCGTTCCGCATCAAGTCCGTCGAGCCGATCCGGATGACCACGCGCGCCGAGCGCGAGCGCCTCCTGAAGGCGGCGGGTTACAATCTATTCAAGTTGCATTCCGACGATGTGATCATCGACCTGCTCACTGACAGCGGCACCTCGGCCATGAGCAGCGCCCAGTGGGGCGCCGTGATGATTGGCGACGAGAGCTATGCTGGCGCGCCGAGCTTCTACAGGTTCGAAGCAGCGGTGAAGGACCTGATGGACTTCCGCCACATCATCCCGGCGCATCAGGGTCGCGCGGCGGAGCATCTCCTGTTCACACTTATCGCGAAGACAGGCGACTTGATCCCATCCAACACGCATTTCGACACGACGCGCGGCAACATCGAGGCCATGGGCGCCGAGGCGCTGGACATCCCGATTGCGGAGGGGCGCGTGCCGTCGCTCGACCATCCATTCAAGGGAAACATGGACCTTGCGGCACTGAAAAGCGTGCTCGAGGAACAGGGCCACCGGATTCCGGCGGTGATGATGACCATCACCAACAATGCTGGCGGAGGCCAGCCTGTCAGCCTCGAGAACATCCGCGCCGCAGCAGCGCTCGCGAAAGCACATCGCAAACCGTTCTATATCGATGGCTGCAGATTTGCTGAGAATGCCTGGTTCATCAAGCTGCGCGAGCCAGGACAGCAGGATCGTCCGATCAAGGATATTGTACGCGACTGCTTTGCCATAGCCGACGGCATGACGATGAGCGCCAAGAAGGATGCCTTCGCCAATATTGGCGGCTGGCTGGCGCTGAACGATGATGCGCTCGCCGAACGCGCTCGCACGCTGCTGATCCAGACCGAGGGCTTCCCGACTTATGGCGGCCTAGCCGGCCGCGACCTCGACGCCATCGCGCAGGGCTTGAAGGAGATCATCGACGAGGACTACCTTCGCTACCGAGTACGAAGCAATTCCTACATTGCCGAACGCCTTGACGCGATGGGCATTCCGGTCGTGAAGCCGGCGGGCGGGCATGCGGTTTTCATCGACGCGCGCGCCTTCCTGCCCCACATCCCGCCGTTGCAATACCCTGGCCAGGCGCTGACCTGCGCGATGTACGAAGCTGGCGGCATCCGCGCCTGCGAGATCGGCACGGTGATGTTCGGCCGCAAGCCGGATGGCACTGAGGCGCCTGGTGCAATGGACCTCGTCCGGCTCGCCATGCCGCGGCGCGTCTATACGCAGAGCCATGCGGACTATGTGGTCGAAGTCCTGGAGGAAGTCGCCGCCGCAAAGAACAGCCTGCAAGGAATGCGTATCATCAAGGAACCCCCGATGATGCGCCATTTCACGGCGGAGTTTGCGAAGCTTTGATCGGGCGCCCCATTCTCAGCGCTTGACGCCGCCGCCGTGCGCCTCTTCAGTTGTGCAGAAGAATTCAACGGGAGGAGAGACACATGGCCGAAGATGGTTCGCCGTCGCTGTTTGAAGGCTTCAAGCGCGGGCGGCTGGATGACGAGATCGTCAATCCGGAACTCTATGCCACGGAAGAGATCCACGGCGTCTATACGAAGCTGCGCCATGAAGACCCCCTGCACTGGACCGAGCCGGACGGCTTCCGCCCCTTCTGGTCGGTGACGAAGCTCGCCGACATACTCGAAATCGAACGCCAGCATCCGATTTTCATCAACAGTGCGCGCACTTATCTGAGCCCCAAGGCGGGCGAGGAGTGGATCCTGTCGATGACCGGCGACAGCCATCTCTTCCGTACGCTGGTGGACCTTGACGATCCGCAGCACATCAAGCTGCGCGCGCTGACGCAGGGCTGGTTCATGCCGCCGAACCTGCGCAAGCTGGAGGAACGGATTGCCGGCCTCGCCAAGGAACATGTGGACCATATGGCGAGCCTTGGCGGCGAGTGCGACTTCGTGAAGGAAGTGGCGCTCTGGTATCCGCTGCGCGTGATCAACTCGATCCTTGGCATTCCCCGGTCGGATGAGAAGTTCATCATGAAGATGACGCAGGAAATCTTCGGGCCGGGCGATCCGGATGTGGCGGCCGAGAGCGACAATATTGCCGAAGACGGAAATTCGGTGACGAGCGACCAGGGCGTGAACCTGTTGCAGACGGCACAGGAACTGTTCGCCTATTTCGGCGCGATCACCGAAGCGCGACGTGCGCAGCCTACGGATGATCTTGCGAGCGTGATCGCCAATGGCAGGATCGACGGCGTGCCGATCGGTGAGCGCGAAGCAATGAGCTATTACATCATCGTCGCAACAGCCGGTCACGACACGACGAGTTCAACTGCCTCCGGCGGCCTCTTGGAACTGATCCGTCGGCCGGACCAAATGCAGAAGTTGAAGAATGACCTGTCGCTCCTTCCGAACGCGGTGGAAGAGATGATCCGGTGGGTTACCCCGGTAAAGCATTTCATGCGCACGGCGACGCAGGACTATGAGCTGCGCGGCAAGACGATCCGTAAGGGTGATGGCCTGGCGTTGTTCTACTGGTCGGGCAACCGCGACGAGGACATTTTCGACCAGCCCTTCGAGTTCCGCGTCGACCGGGACGTGAAGAAGCAGGTAGCGTTCGGGCACGGCGTGCACCTTTGCCTTGGCATGCATCTCGCCCGAATGGAAATCCGCGCCCTGTTCGCCGAACTGTTGCCGCGCCTTAAATCCATCGAGCTCGCCGGCGATCCGAAGAATACGCGGGCGAATTTCGTCTCGGGACTGAAAACCCTGCCCGTGCGCTATGTGATCGACTGACAACAAAAAGCCTCCGTGCACCGCACGGAGGCTTTCTGCTCGTTGCGGCGCTGGCGGCCTAACGGACGGCGAAGTCCGTCGGCTCCACGCTCTTGCCATCCTTGCCGGTTTCGCCCTTCGGCTGGCCATGTTTGTTCGGGCCCATGAAGCCGAAAAGATGACCGGCAACTTTCCGGATCTGGATCTCCTCCGAGCCTTCGGTGATCCGGTAGCGGCGGTGATGGCGATAGATGTGCTCGAACGGCTTGTGGCGGGAATAGCCGATACCGCCGTGCACCTGCATTGCGCGGTCTGCGGCTTCGCAGACGAGGCGGTTTGCGTAGTAGTTGCACATTGAGACCTTGTCCGAGAGCCGGATGGCCACTTCCGGTTTCGACATCTGGTCCATTTCCCATGCCGTCTTGAAGATCAGCAGGCGGAGCATCTCGGCCTGAGTGGCGAGTTCCACCAGCGGGAACTGGATCGCCTGGTTGGTCGACAGCGGCTTGCCAAAGGGCTTGCGCTCGTTGGCGTACTTCACACTCTCGTTGATACAGTAGATCGCGGCGCCGCAGGAAGAGGCCGCCTGTCGAATGCGGTTCTCGTGCACGAAGTGCTGAGCCAGGGCGAGGCCACCTTCCGGCGGGCCGAATACGGCGTCTTCCGGCACCCATACATCCTTGATGGTGAGGCGCGGGTGGTCCGTCGGCATGTTGAAAGTCCACATGTATTCTTCGATGATCACGCCGGGGTCACGTGCCGGGATGATCAGGCAGGTGATGCCCTTCGCGTCGCCGTCCTTGCCGCTGGTGCGGCAGAACAGCATGATGTGCGTGGCTACGTGCATGCCGGTGATCCACATCTTCTCGCCGTTGATCAGCCAGCCATCCTTGCCGTCCTTTTTCGTCCTTACGGCGCGGGTTTCCATGTGCGTGGCGTCGGAGCCGTGATGCGGCTCGGTAAGACCGAAGCAGGCGATGAACTTGCCTTCGAGCGCAGCGGCGGCGAGGTGCTTCTGGTCCGGGCGCGCAAAGTCGCGGAGCATCAGTATCTGCGGGAAGTTGCCGACGATCGAGTGCTCGTTCTGGAGGTCGTTGTGCAGACCGAGACCCTGGCGGGCAAAATGCTCGCGGATGATCGCCATGCCGAGGTTGGTGCCATCCTGGCCGCCGAACTCTTTCGGGAGCGCATAGCGAAGGTGGCCGGCCTTGTCGGCGCGCTTCTTGGCTTCGCGCAGCAGCTGTTCCCATTCAGGACGCGGCAGGCCTTCGTTTTCGAAGTCGGTGCGCGCCCATTCGCGGCGGTGATCGAAGAAGCGCTCGTTGTCGTCCTGCGCCTGCAGGGGCTTGATCTCGTCTTCAATGAATTTGTCGAGCACGACCAGATAGTCGGCGATGTCCTTTGGAATATTGAAGTCCATGTCTCTCTCCCTTGCCTTGCAGCGCTGAGGGCACCATACGCCTGCCACGCGAGGCGGCAATTTGTGCCGCCGGGGCAAGGCGCGATGCTGCACCGCAACATATGGAACGAACCGTTCTCCAATAATTCTGAATTGAGCGCTCTGAACGCTTGACCAATTATTCAGCGTTCTTTAGTCATAGCTCTAGGCGCAAGCCTGATCACCGAATGCAGTTTCAACCCCGAACGACAAGGCACCCTCCCATGCTCCGTTCCGTCCTCGCCGCCGCAGCTTTTGCGGTCCTCGCCGCCCCGGCTTTCGCCAGCAACTCCTACACCTTCGAGACCGCCAACCCGGTTTCGACCAAACGCATCGTCGCCGAAAGCGTCGTGTGGTCCTGCGAAGGCACCACCTGCTCCGCAGAACTCGACCGCAAGGCCCCGACCGTTCGCATCTGCAAGAAGATTGCGAAAGAAGTCGGCGAACTGACGGCCCTGCGCAACACGAACTCCGAGCTCACCGCTGAGCAACTGGCTGAGTGCAACACGGCCGCCAAGAAGTAGTTTTAGACTCTCTCCATGCCTCTCCTCAGGCCGCCAGGGTATCGCCCTGGCGGCCTTTTTTGTTATCTGACCGCCTGACCCGCTGCAGAGGCCAAACGCATGGATGATGCCCGCAAACCTGAAGCCGGCTGCGGCGCCGCCATCCTGGACCGCCAGGGCCGGCTGCTGCTGATCCAACGGCTACGCGAGCCCGAAGCCGGCGCCTGGGGCCTGCCTGGCGGCAAGATCGACTTCGGCGAGGCGGCCAGGGATACAGCGCGGCGTGAAATTGCCGAAGAACTCGGGATCGAAATCGAGATCCTCGGCCTCGCCTGCATTGCCGAAACCATCGAGCGCGGTGACGGCCGGCACTGGGTGGCACCGGTTTACAACGCGCGGATCGTGTCCGGTGAGCCTCGGATTGTAGAGCCCGAAAAGCATGGCGGCTGGGGCTGGTTCAAACTCGACGCGCTTCCCGCGCCCCTGACGATGGCCGCGGTGAGCTATATGTCCGTAACCGGGACACAAAGCCGTGAAAAATAGAAGCGCGAATATTTGACAACGTTAGACAAGCTTAAGTGGCGGCTTCTTCTGTGCAAGTAAACTGTGCAGGAAGCACCTCCGGAGCGGCACGGATGTTGCAAAAATCGCCTGTCAGGCGCTAATGAGCGCATAGTGATGAGGCCGGGGGCGGCCTGAAATTATCGCGAGTTATGAGGGTGATTATGAGCGACACAGTAGCAATCCTTGCCGAGTTGGGCATGCGTCCGAAGTCGGTGCGCAAGAACTGGAATGAAGCCCGGCTTTACGAGACCGCTGTCGCCGCCGGCGAAGCGCGCGTTGCCAAGGGCGGTGCACTGGTGGTCGAAACCGGGCAGCACACCGGACGTTCGGCGAAAGACAAGTTCACCGTGCGCGACGCGCTTACCGAGAACACGGTCTGGTGGGACAACAATGCCCCGATGTCGCCCGCGCATTTCGATGCTCTGTGGGCAGACTTCAAGGCGCACCTGGCCAATCAGGATGTCTATGCGCAGGACCTGTTCGGCGGCGCTGATCTTGACTACCGCGTGCCGGTGACTGTGATCACCGAGTTTGCCTGGCACTCTCTTTTCATTCGCCACCTGCTGCGTCTTCCGACGGCGGATGAAGCGAAATCCTTCCGCACCGAATTCACCATTATCAACTGCCCGAGCTTCCGCGCCGACCCGGCCAGGCATGGCACGCGATCCGAGACGGTCATCGCCGTCAACTTCTCGAAGCGCGTCATCCTGATCGGCGGCACATCCTATGCCGGCGAGACCAAGAAGTCGGTCTTTACGATCCTCAATTATCTGCTCCCGGATCAGGGCGTGATGCCGATGCACTGCTCGGTCAATACGTCGGACAAGGACGATGCGGCCATCTTCTTCGGCCTGTCGGGCACCGGCAAGACGACGCTGTCGGCCGATGCTGCGCGCACGCTGATCGGCGATGACGAGCATGGCTGGTCCGAGAACGGCCTCTTCAATTTTGAAGGCGGCTGCTACGCAAAGATGATCAAGCTGTCGGCCGAAGCCGAGCCGGAAATCTACGCGACCACGAAACAGTGGGGCACGGTGCTCGAGAACGTGGTGATGGATCCCACCACCCGCGAACTCGATCTCGACTCTGCTGCGCTCGCCGAGAACTCGCGCGGCGCCTATCCGATCGAAGCCATACCGAACGCGTCGCTCACTGGCCGTTGCGGCCAGCCGAAAAACCTTATCATGCTGACGGCGGACGCCTACGGCATCATGCCGCCAATCGCAAAGCTGACGCCGGCGCAGGCGATGTACCACTTCCTCTCGGGCTACACGGCGCGCGTCGCCGGGACCGAGAAAGGCGTGACGGAGCCTTCGGCCACGTTCTCGACCTGTTTCGGCGGTCCGTTCATGCCGCGTCATCCGTCCGAGTACGGAAATCTCCTGCGCCGTCTCATCGCCAAGTATGATGTCGACTGCTGGCTGGTCTCCACAGGCTGGACGGGCGGCCCGTACGGCCAGGGAAACCGGATGCCGATAAAGGCAACCCGTGCCCTGCTCAACGCGGCGCTCGACGGTTCGCTGAACTCGGTCCAATTCCGCAAGGACGAGACTTTCGGCTTCATGGTTCCGGCTGCTGTGCCGGGCGTCGATTCGAAGATTCTCGACCCGCGTTCGACCTGGGCTGACCCGGCTGCCTACGATGTGCAGGCCGCCAAGCTCGCTGAAATGTTCGTCGAGAACTTCAAGAAGTTCGAAGCCTATGTGGACGACGCCGTAAAGGCCGCCGCACCGAAGGCGAAGATCACCGCCTGACGGGGAAGAAACGCCGATCGAGAGCCCGCCCGGAGAGAATCGGGCGGGCTTTTTTTGTCCCTAAAGCCTCCCTTGACGTTAAGGGAAGTCTGGCGCTCGCCGGAGGCAATCGTTACGGTGCGCCGCAACAACACGCCAACACAAACCGGAGGAAGCCATGCGCGAAGCCGTTATCGTCTCTACTGCCCGTACTGCCCTTACAAAAGCGGGCCGCGGCGCCCTGAATGACACCCATGGCATCACCATGGCCGGTCACGCCATCAAGGGCGCGCTCGAGCGCGCCGGCGTCGAAGCCGCTGCCGTTGAAGACGTGTTCCTCGGCTGCGCCGCGCCGGAAGGCGCTACCGGACACAACGTTGCACGCAACGCAGCCCTTGCCGCCGGTTGCCCCTCCAGCGTTTCGGGCGCCACGATCAACCGCTTCTGCTCTTCGGGCCTGCAGGCCATCGCCAACGCCGCCCACACCGTGATCCACGAAGGCGCTGCCGTCACCGTCGGCGGCGGCGTGGAAAGCATCAGCCTCGTCCAGGGCTCGGGCCAGACCAACCGCTACAAGTATTTCGAACCGGAACTGGCCAAAACCTGGCCGGCCATCTGGATGACAATGATCGAGACCGCCGAGATTGTCGCCGAGCGCTACAATGTCAGCCGCGAATATCAGGACCAGTATTCTGCCGAGAGCCAGCGCCGCACGGCCGAGTTCCAGCAGAAGGGCTATATGGCACAGGAAATCGTGCCGCTGAAAACCCGCATGAAGCTGGTCAACAAGGAAACCAAGGAAGAAACCTTCCAGGACGTCGTCGCCGACAAGGACGACTGCAACCGTCCGGGAACGACCTATGAAAGCCTTGCCGGCCTTCCGCCGGTGTTCGGGGGCGGCATGGTCGTCAAGCAGGGCAAGTACGTCACTGCCGGCAACGCCTCGCAGCTGTCGGACGGCGCCGCCGCCGTGCTGGTCATGGAAGCCAAGGAAGCTGCCAAGCGCGGCCTGAAGCCGCTCGGACGCTTCGCCGGTTTCAACGTTGCCGGTTGCGACCCGGACGAAATGGGTATCGGCCCGGTCTTCGCCGTGCCGCGCCTGCTTGAGCGTCATGGCCTGAAAGTGGACGACATCGACCTGTGGGAACTGAACGAAGCCTTCGCGTCGCAGTGCCTCTACTCGCGTGACCGTCTCGGCATCGACCCGGCGAAGTACAACGTCAACGGCGGCTCGATCTCGATCGGCCACCCGTTCGGCATGACCGGGGCACGCTGCACCGGCTCGATCCTGCTTGAAGGCCAGCGTCGCAAGGCGAAGTGGGGCGTGGTCACCATGTGCATCGGCGGCGGCATGGGCGCAGCCGGCCTGTTCGAGATCTACAACTGATCGAATTTCGCGTTCGCGATTGAGGGAAAGGGCGGCCTGCGAGGCCGCCCTTTTCTTTTGCGCGGCAAGGGCGTGCCTTCAACATGCCGCAGGAACATGTAACACGGTGGTATGATCCCCGGAGCCCCCCTGCGATGAAACACCTGTTTGCCGCCCTGACTGCCCTCGCCCTGACGGCCGCCTGCAGCAACGCCGCCGAAACGCCGGAGGCCGCAACAGCGATCGTCGCGGCGCATGAACCGGCAGCCGCGCCAGTAGCTGCGCCGGAGGGCGAAAGCCGCCCAACGGAGTATGCGCTGACCGGTCAGAAACTCCCCTCTTTCACGGCGCCCAGGGCAGGTGGCGGCACATTCGATTCGGCCGCCCTCAACCAATGGACAGTGATTGCCGTCTGGGGTGCCTGGTGCGGCGACTCACGCACCGATGGTCCCTACACCGCCGCGCTGAACCGTGCAGTCGAGCAGGATCCCGATCTCGATTTCATCTCCATCCACGTCCCCGCGGCGCCCGGCAGCGAGTACCGGGACAAGCCGTTTGGCAATTTCGGCTCGCTCGAGGCCTATTTCGAATCTGCCGGCTACACATTGCCCGTCGTGCTCGACACCGAGGGCAGCGTCCGGGAAACGCTGAAGATCAACTGGACGCCCTCTTACCTGCTCGTGTCGCCGGACGGCATTGTGCGCAGCTTCCAGACCGACCTGTCGGTCGACAAGGACCAGCCCGTGAAGACCTACATCAAGAATGTGGCGGAGACCCGCAAGGCGGTGCGCGACCTGCCCGCCTCGGAGCCTTCCGGCGCGGAGTGACCCTTTGAGAACGCCCCTGATCCTCGCCGCGCTCCTGTTCACCGCCGGCTGCACGCAGCCGGAACCGCCCGCAGCGCAGCCAGGCGCTGAAGCTTCGCTCACCTTCGGGTCTGACGGGATCAGCGGCCTCGACGGGCAGGTGCCGTTTACCCTGCCCGCCGTCGAGCGCGCCTTCGAGGGATTTGAAGTCGTGTCTTCGCCAAACGGGGGCGAGCCAGTTTTCCATGTACGAGCGCCGGGCAGCACCGACACGCTGTTTGTCGTGTCACCAGACTGGACACGGGGTTTCGTCGGCTCGGTCAGCGCGGTCCTTCCGCCTTCTTCCGGAGGACTGGAACTCCGGATCGGCGTGACGTCCTACAGCGCGCTGCTGGAACGTCCGGGCATCAGCTGTGCAGACTTCAGCTGCGAACTTCCCCTTCCCGGCGGAACGCTCAGATTGGACTTTCCCGCCACAGGGGATGACCCCGTGCTGGACCAGATCGCCTATGTACCGCTGTCAGCCGGTCCGTGACCTGCCGTTGGCCAGCAGACGGGCCGCCGGTGCGCAGGAATGCGTTTCAATGGTTTGAATATTGCAGCGGGGCGGGCTAACCTGACGCTGAAGTCATTCTTGGCCCAACAAGGAAAGCACGCCGCGATGCTGCATCCCTCCACCAAGCGCCTCATCGACAAGCTGAGCGAAATGACGCGCAAGCAACGCGTGACCTGGACCGAGGGTGAAAGTGCGTCGGTGGTGCACGATACCGAAGGCTACCGCGTGGTGATTACATCGGAGCCGCATACTGTGCTGTTGACCGACGCACTGGGACGCGAGATCGAAACCTGCCGCCCGGAAGAGTTTGCCGACGAGACGGACACGCACGGCCGCCCTTACGCGAAGTTCGTGGCCGAGCTTTACCGCGAAGCCTCCCGTCATGCGCGCGGCACGGAAAAGGCGATCCGCACCCTGCTTGCAGGGCTCGACTCGGTCGAACCCGATGCGGCAGCTGCTCCCGCCGCCGCCGCGCCGGGAGTGGTGCTGATCGACGCGCCGGACGCGACCACGGACGAGACGACGGCCATCGAGAGTGAGACAGCGATCACCGCTGCTGTCGCCACGCTCGCCGACCAGATCAACGCTGCTCCGCCCGAGGCGGCGGCCGCAGAAGTGGTGCCGGCCGCGCCCGAACCTGCCCCGCAGCCGGATCCGGAGCCTGTGATTGCGGCACTGCCACCCGAGCCGGAGCCCGTTGCAGAACCCGAGCCAGTATTTGAAGCGGCCGCGGAAGCGCCTGCACCATCCGTCGAAGTCCTTCCGCTGACGCAGGAGCCCGGCTCATTCGGCACCTTTGGCGCCTTCACCCAGACGGCGACGGAACCGGAGCCCGTGTCCGCGCCTGAGCCGGTACCGCAAGCCGCCGCGCCAGAACCGGAACCCGTAGCTGCGCCGGAGCCCCAACCCCAGCCGGTGGAAGAAATTCAGGCTGTGGAAGCCGCCCCGGAACCTGCGCCCGAGGCCCAGCCGGAACCGGCGTCCGGGCATGCGCCAACCGTGCCGACGCTCGCCCAGCCGATCTCGCTGTCGTCCATTCCCTTCGGGTTTGGTCTTGGTGCGGCCCAGCGCGCGGGAACACCGTCGCATCCCTCCACCAGCGCGCCCGATCCGGCGCCGCAGGCGGCAGAAGAGGCCCCGAAGCGCATCGTCATCGACGGCACGCTTGACCTGCCGGACATCACGCCGGACGAGATGGACACCCTGTCTGCATCGGAAGCCTATCCGCCGGCGACCCCGAGAACTGATCCGCTGGACCTGCCCACAGACAGCCCGGCGCCAGCGCATGAGCCCGCTAATCCGCGGCGATTCAATCCCTGGAATTAGCTCGCAGCGCTGATCGGCGCTGTCGGTGCAATGTTAATCCGCTTGCGGATTAAACCGGCGCGATGTCCGTGACCTTGTAGGTCTGGGCGTTTCCATCAGCGTGGCGGATGGTGATGTATTCGCCTTCGCGGAACAGGTGCGCACCGAAGCGGAAGGCGGCTTCGTCATCGCCTTCTGACTCTTCATCATAGTGGAAGAACCAGTTCTGCCCCCGGTGGGTCAGCCAGCCATCGGCGGCTTCAGCCGGATCCGGATGGAAGCGGTAGACGCGGCAGGCCTTGCGGTTGGCACGCCAGGCATCAACGTCAAGCTGGCCTTCCTCGCCGATAGGCGCGATGATCAGGTAGCCCTGTTCGGGGTCACCGGCGGGGAGGCCGGGATTCCGGGCAAGCTGTAGGGTTATGCGGCGAAGTGACATGTTCCGTCTCCGGATGATCTAGCGGGAAAGGGCGAGAGCGGGCGCGTCTTCGGCGTGCAACAGCCTGCGGCTGGTGCCGCCGAACAGGCGCTCGCCGATACGGGAGTGGCCATAGGCGCCTGCGACAAGCATTGTGGCGCCGGTGCCGGAGGCGAGCGCGAGCAAAGCGCTTGCCACTTCACCTTCAAGGCTTTCGGTGCGCGCCTTCGTGCCGCGCCGCTTGAGCCAGTCGGCAAGCGATCCTGGCGCCGAGCTGGGCCGGGCGCCATCACGCTCGGCATCCTTGCTGTTCTGCGCGATGATCACTTCGCCGAAGGCCGTGATCAGCGGCAGATGGAACCGTACGGCGCGCGAGGCGCCATTCGATCCGTCCCATCCGATAACGACAGGGCCGGGCGCGAACGGCTTGTTTCCCGCCAGCACGACCGGCAGGCGTGCATCCATCATCACATGATCAAACGCCAGGGATAGCGGTTCCGCATTCCTGGCAGCGCCGCGAGGAAACACGATGGCGTCCGCGAGCGTTGCTGCGCTGGCTGCAGCGGCTTCTGCAGTGCCGACCTGATGCACGAAATTGCAGTCTATGCCGTGCGCGCCCGCGCCCGTCACATCCCGGAACGCGCCTTTTGCGGCCGCAAGCAGGTCTTTCTGCATTTCAATGATGCTCGTCACCGCCGCTGCAGACAGGCCCGCAGACTCGGGCGTGGAGACCACCATCAGCGCCGATTGCGGGTCCGGCAGGGCGCACAGACCGATCAGCGGCACATTCAGGTGGCGCGCCATGGCCAGCGCGGACAGAGTGGTCAGGGTATCAGTTTCGGATGATCCCTGGAGCACGGCGACAATCGACATGGCAGACCTCCTTCAGCCCTTCTTGAGCCGTTGCCTGGTTTCTACCATTGCGCGGCAGAAGCCGGACTAAGGAGATCTACCTAGCCGGACGCGCTGCGGCTATACGGGCGCGGGCAATACGGTCCGCCACATAGTTCGTAGGCTGATTGCTTTGCAACGCTTCATCCAGCACTTCGCCAAGCGTTTCGATCAGGCGGGAGAGCGTCCCCTCCACCCATTCGCGCGAATACGTGCCGGAGATCTCGGCAGCCACGTTGATGATTCCGCCGCCGTTAATCACATAGTCCGGCGCATAGAGAATGCCTTTCCGCCTCAGGAACTCGCCCATTTCGGGCACGACCAGCTGGTTATTGGCGCCGCCTGCAATGCCCTTCACCTTGAGCCGGACGAGCGTTTTCTCGTTGATGATGGCGCCGAGCGCATTCGGGGAGAAAATGTCGGCCTCGACATCATAGATGTCATTAGGTGCCACAATAGTTGCGCCGGTCCGCTTCGAGACGGCCGCGAGCGCTTCGTGGTCAATGTCCGTGATGATGAGCTTCGCGCCCGCCGCCGCGAGATGATCGCAGGTATAGCCGCCAACCGAGCCAACACCCTGCACGGCAATCGTACGGCCGTTGAGGTCGTCCGTGCCGAACTGGCGCCGCGCCACTTCGCGGATACCCAGAAAGACGCCCTTGGCGGTCACCGGCGAGGGATCGCCGCTTGCCGCTGCGCCTTCATCGAGCCCCGCCACGAACCGTGTCTGCTGGCGCACGACCGCCATGTCGGAGACGTCCACGCCGACATCCTCTGCCGTATAGTAGCGTCCCTGCAGGCTTTCGACGGCGCGGCCAAACGCGCGGAACAGATCCGGCGACTTGGCGGATTTCGGGTCGCCCCAGATCACAGCCTTGCCGCCGCCCAGCGGGATCCCGGCCATTGCATTCTTGTAGCTCATGCCCTGCGACAGGCGCAGCACGTCGGTCAGCAGCGCGTCGCCGGTCGTGTAGTTCCACATCCGGCAGCCCCCCGCGGCTGGCCCGAGCGCCGTGGAATGCACCGCAATCACGCATTTCAGGCCGGTGGCGGCATCGTGAAAGGCGTGCACGCCTTCGTGGCCGTCAAACGAGGGGTGGTCAAACATCGGCGCGACTCAGGAAAAAGGGTTGCAAATGAAACGATCTGGCGCCGCTCTACCCCCCGCCCTGCCCATGGGTCAACCGGCGGACACCGCCCCCCGGTTGTGCAGCATTGACACCTTTGCAGGGTTTCCGGCCTAAGCTGCCTGCGAATGCAACTGCGGTCGGTCATCTACGCGCTGGGTATCATGATGCTGCTGGTCACGGCAGCGATGATTCCGTGTGCGCTGATCGACATCGCCGACGGCAACGGGATGGCCTTCGTCTTCCCGGCCTCCGCCACCATCTCCACCCTGGTCGGCAGCCTGTTCTGGGTGATGGCGCGCGGCGGCACGATGCAGATCGGCCAACGCGAGGCTTTCCTGCTGACGGTGAGCATCTGGGTTGTCATCAACCTGGTCGGCGCGCTCCCTTTCCTTGTCTCGGGTTACTCGATCACCGACTCGATCTTCGAAAGCGTCTCCGGCATGACGACGACGGGCGCGACCGTGTTCTCCGGTCTCGAAAACATGCCGCGCGGCCTGTTGCTCTGGCGCTCGATCCTGCACTGGATCGGCGGCGTCGGGATTATCGTGACGGCGGTGGCGATCTTGCCCCAGCTGCGCGTCGGCGGCATGCAGCTGTTCAATCTCGAGAGTTCCGACCGCACCGGGAAATTCCTGCCGAAAGTGTCCGACATCGCGGCGTATATCGGCTTCGCCTATGTCGGCCTCTCAATGATCTGCGCGCTGCTTTACGGCTTGTCGGGCATGAACTGGTTCGATGCGATCAATCATGCCATGTCGACCCTTTCAGCCGGCGGCTTCTCGACCTACGACGCATCCTTCGCGCAATTCAACGGCACACCCGCGATCTATGTGGCCATCGTCTTCATGTCGACTGCCGCAATGCCTTTCAGCCTGTTTGCGCTCCTGTTCCTCAAGGGACAGGTGGGCCCCTTGCTGCGCGACCCGCAACCGCGCCTTTTTATTGCCCTGACCGCGGTCATCGCGCTTTGCGTCATTCTGTACAGGGAGTATCATCTGCCCTCGGCCAGTTGGGCCGTCCGCTGGGAAGAAGCCACACACGCCCTGTTCAGCGTCGTGTCCGTGATCACCGGGACAGGCTTTGCGACCAAGCCCTATGACACCTGGGGCCCGGGGGTTGCGGCGCTGATGCTGTTTGCAACCTTCCTCGGCGGCTGCGCCGGATCAGCCGCGGGCGGCATCAAGATGTTCCGGCTCGAGATCACCGCCAAGGCGCTGATGGCCTGGTCGCAGCGCATGGTCCAGCCGCACCGCAAGGCGCCTATCCGGTACGGCGGCCGCATCGTCGACGAAGACACGCTTCAGTCCGTGATGGTCTTCCTGTTCCTCTTCCTCGTCACCTTCATGATGTCGGCAGCGCTGCTCTCCTTTAGCGGCCTCGATACGCTCTCGGCCATCTCGGCAGCAGCTGCCTGCATTTCGAATGTCGGCCCGGGTCTCGGCCCTGTCGTTGGTCCCTCCACCAACTTCGGATCACTGAACGATTTTGCGACATGGGTCTGTACGGTCACGATGCTGCTCGGCCGGCTCGAGTTTATGGTGGTCTTCGCGGTGCTGGCGCCGCGTTTCTGGCGCGGCTGAGCGTCAGGCGCTGATCGCCTGCCAGATCATCCGTACTGCGACGATGGCCAGCAATACGCCGAACAACTTGCGCAGCCGCTCAGCATTCAAACGGTGCGCGAGTGACGCGCCGATGGGCGCCATGACCATGGTGGCCAACGCGATCAGGACAAAGGCCGGCAGGTTGACGAAACCCGCCGACAGCGGCGGCAGGCCGCCGCGGCCCCAGCCGACAATGATGGCCGCAATCGCCCCAGGCAGTCCCACAGCGATGCCCCAGCCCGATGCCGTGCCGACAGCGCGGTGGATGGTCATGCCGCAGACGGTCATCAGCGTCACGCCGATCGTGCCGCCGCCGATGCCCATGATGGCGGAGATTGCCCCGGCAAACCCGCCAAGTCCTGCGCGCGCGGCGCCCCCCGGCATCTGTTCCGCCAGTTTCCAACTGGGTCGCCCGAAATAGAACTGCGCGGCGAACAGCACGAGGATCGTACCGAACACGGCGAGCATGACCTGTTTGGACATGTAACCCGCCACCAGGATGCCGCAGATCGAGCCCACCATGATCCACGGCGCCCAGGTCCGGATGATCTGCCAGTCCACTGCGCCATGCCGGTTGTGTGCCAGCGCGCTCTGGATGGAGGTAACGACGATCGTGGCCAGCGACGTCGATACGGCGACATGCATCGCAGTCTCCGAATAGCCCATCTGCGACAACAGGAAGAACAGCGTCGGCACGATCACCACGCCGCCGCCGATACCGAACAATCCGGCGACCAGACCCGCGAACAGCCCGGCCAGGGCCAACCACAGGATCAACGCGCCGTACTGGGAAAGGAAATCAGCCATGGGCCCGCCTTAGCGGCCAAGTTGGGCGCTGTCGATTGATCAGCCGGGCCTCGCGGCGTTCAATGGTGATGGTGATGCGGCTCTGTGTTGATCTTTCCGCACTTGCCGCACTTGATGATCACGCCGTGGGCATCGTGGTGATGGACGTTGACCAGCAGCTTGGTCTTGCAGCCGCCGCAGCGATAGGTCTCGTCTCCGCCGCCCTCATGCACGGGCGCACCGGCCCTGTGCTCGACTATGTTGGCGCCTTCGGCCTGCTGCGGCGTGAGGAGGATCATGTCGAACTGGGGCATGCGCGGGACCTTTCAGGAAGCGGCGATGGACGCGGACTGTTTCCACCAGCCCGCGCCCTTTTTCAATGCCCTGCGGGCGCAGTCAGCCGCCGATCAGCAACAGCGTATCGCGCGCCCCGGCTCCGTTCAGGCCGGCCTGGAGGGCATAGAGATGGCCGATCAGGTCGAGGGTCGACTTTGAATGGCGGCAGCTGTCATCCACGTAGAACCAGACACCCCGGTAGGGAATGGCCACCGAGGCACGTTCGGGCTTCTGGCGGGACCAGTTCACGGTGAAGTAGTCGCCGATCACGTCGCTCCAGGGCTGGCCGGCCGAGCAGGCCGTGCGCGGCACGCCCGGCGTTCCTCCGCTGGTCTGCATCACAAGCCCTGCATGTTCCGGCGGCACATCGACCGTGTGCGAGAGGGCTGCCAGCATGCCGAGGATGCTGCGGCCCCTGAGGGGCGCGTCGCCCTTGCGCTCGCTGCGGGTCGCGAGTTCCGCCGAGTACAGATCCGCTTCCTGTATGAACGCGGCCGCCACGTCGTGCGCCTTGAACATCGCCGCCAGCGCCTCGCCATCCTCGCCGCCCGCATGCCATGTCACAACCACCCGGGGCGGCACGCCGTCCTTGTCATTGAACACCTGTACCAGCAGATCGCCGGACAGCTGCAGGCGCCGCATAAGGCGTGCCAGTTCGCGGAAGTTCGTGTTGTCCGGGAGCATTTCCGGCGTCGGGCCAGCGGCGGAGCGGGCATTGTCGAGATCACCGATGCGAGCCACACAGCACAGCAGCAGCCGTTCGACGCTCCAGCCGGACTGGCTGAGCAGGAAGATCGATTCCGGCGAGACCGGCTGCAGCAGCTGCTGCGCATAGGCCGAACCGCGCAGCACATTGTAGATCGCCGTGGGCGTCTCTGACCGGCTCACCGCCGCGTCCCCGCCCAGAACCTCGTTGAACGGGCCGTCATCCAGTCCGATCGCCGAGGCAAGTCCGAGGCCGAGCGACCGATTGTCCTCGGTCGTCATCCGCTCGATTTCCACAAAGCTGACGGGGTCATTGTAGCGCAGCCGCACGATGTTCAACAGCAGCTGTTCCTGCTGCGCCCGGGCAACCTCTGCGGAATAGGCCATGGTGTCACGCGTGATCGGCGCGGTCGCCCGGGGCGTCGCGCAGCTGCACAAGGATGCGGCCAGCAGCCCATAAACCAAGGTTTTCATGTCGATGTCCCCCTCACACTTTGTAAGGCGTAAGAACAGGGAAGATCGGGTCAACCGGACAATCCCGGCACGCGAAACCCGCCGCTACCAGACACCCGCGTCCTTGAGGGCCGCGTCCAGGCTCGGCGGCAGGTCCACCGCAGCCTCGCCGGACTTCAAGTCGCGCGGCGCCTCGCCCGGCTTCAGGTAGCGCCACCCCTGGAACGGGCGTTTTGGTTGGGCGTAGGTGCGCACCAGTTCGGGGTCGAACACCAGTTCGCACATGGCCTTGCCGTCTTCGTCAGGGGCTGAGCGGATGTCGATGATGCGCTGACGCACCCGGATCGCCCGCTTGATCACCCAGTAGATCGAGCCGCCGTCCAGCATTTCCTCGGCCCGCTTCGGCGCCATCCGCGTGTGGTGCAAAGGGTGCGGCAGTGTCTGCATCTGGCGCTTCTGCCAGTCGGCCAAGTCGTCGATATCCTCGGCGCCGACGCAGAGTTTCACCATGTGAATCGTCATGGCGCCGAGTCTAGCGCTACGGCGACCCCGGTCCAGAGGCCATCTGTAGCCCGGCAGCGCGCCGGGCATCATACTGCGCCTCGGCGTCCGTACTGGCAAAGAAGAAGTAGACGTCCGTCACCTTCGCCTCGAAGCGGCGCTCGATCCGCTTGAACGCGGCCTTCGCTTCCAGATCGATGGTGAAGCCCGATACGTAGGAAAAGCCCCAGCGTGGCTCTGTCTTCAGCTCATAGCTCTGCTCATAGCGCGTGAGCTTGCCGCCCGACGGGCCCTTGACGGGCCTGGGCAGCGAATAATCGATCCGCTGGAACCGCTCTCCGACTGGGTCGAGCCAGGCCGTCGCTTTCAGGCGCTCGGCAGCCCAGACGTCGAACTCGGTGTCGTTATAGTTCGGGTGATGCTTGAAGCTGAGGCGCCAGGCGTCGCCATCGGTGTTCACTTCCACCTGTGAGCCAAGACTTTCGCGCAGGTCATCCGGGAAAAGCCGCCCGTCCGGTGCCGATTCTGCGGCCCAGCTGGCCGCCACCTGGTCGAGCTCCGGATCATGGCCCTGGCGCTCGACCGCGACCCAGCGCGCACCGGCCGGCAGGCGCGGATCGAAGAAAAAAGTCTGGCGGGAAGAATTGGAGACGAGTTCCACCGTGAAGGCGGCGCGCAGGGTTTCCGGCGCCTCGGTCGCCTCAAGGGCGGCATGCATCGGGCCGGATCCGGTCGCCATCGCGAGGGAAATCAGGAAGGCAACCAACATCACTCTACCCCTAGGCCGGCGCCGTTACTTTGCTTTCGATTGCGGCAGCTATGCGGCAACATTGCCGGCGGCGAAACCGGCCCTGTGCGGAAGAACAGGCAAACGACCTTCCGCACACGGGGCCAGACTGGGGATCGAAGTATTTACGGGAGTTGAACAAGCTGCAGCGACGGAGCCGGCGGCTGATTGAAATTTTCGTAATCCGCACCGACCGGTTCAGGCGCTGGTCAACGCCGTCCACTCATCGAAGACCACCCAGGCGTTCATTGTCATGTGCGCCATGATCGGG
The DNA here is from genome assembly GCF_022844445.1 of Hyphomonas sp. Classification (GTDB taxonomy): domain Bacteria; phylum Pseudomonadota; class Alphaproteobacteria; order Caulobacterales; family Hyphomonadaceae; genus Hyphomonas. Next base: position 3,992 of record NZ_JALHLS010000008.1, on the reverse strand, counting down.
GCCGCGAGCCCGCCCGTGAGCACCCGGAGCGCCCCGAAGAGCAATCCCCCTACAAACACTGACAGCAAGCCAGGGAGGTAATACTGGCCATGGATCGAAGCGAAGGCGGCCGCCGTTACGCCAATGGCGATCCACGGGTTCCAGCCCCGCGCCAGCAGACAGCCGAGAAACAGGCCGCGAAAGGCCATCTCCTCGAAGATCGGAGCCGTAACGATGGTCCACAGCACTTCGCCCGGCATGTGGTCCAGCGAAACCGCATAGGCATAGTCTTCCCGCTCGCCGAGCGCCGCTTCGCCCGGACCCACCGACACCGTGAGGTGCGCGATGAGCTCCCAGGCGAAGAGGTCGATGACCACCGCCGCCGCAACTGCGCCCAGGGCCAGAGCGTTGACCTCGCCGAAACCAAGCGCCGCCCTGTCGACGCGTTTCAGCCGCAGGTGCTGCCACATGATCAGCGATCCAAGGCCAAGCATGACCGCCATGTAGACCCCCGAGAGGGGATGGTTCATGTCCCACCAGGGCAGCCAGAACGCCGTGGCGGCCGGCATGAAGGTCTCGTGGAGGCCCGCCAGTTCACTTCCAAGGAAGATCAGCGCGTTGAACGCAAGCAGGCTCCAGAACAGGGCCGAAAGCACCATCGTCGCGAGACGCGCTTCCTGAGCTTCCGGTTCGGTGCCGGCCGGCCGCATCCCGCGTCAGCGGCGGAAGGCGAGCGGCCGCTGGCTTTCGTCGAGCGTGCGGTAGCGGTCTCTCAGCTTGGTCTGGCGCGATTCCATCGGCTGGGATTCGCCGTCGATATAGACTGCCTGCGGCGCCGAGGTGACTTCCAGCGGATCGCCGTCCCAGGCCACGACATCCGCGCGTCCGCCCGGTGCCAGAGTGCCCAGGCCGCTCATGCCGAAGATCTCGGCCGGTGCGGTGGTCAGCGACCGCATCGCAGCGTCGAAGGACATGCCGTTGGCCACGGCATTTCCGGCAATCTGCGTCGCAAGACGCGCCAGATGGCTATCATTGTCGAGGTTCACGATGGCGACCGTGACGCCCGCTTCCGACAGGCGCTTGGCGTTCTCGGCGGTCGAGGCCAGCTGAGAGAAACTCGCCGGCAGATTCGAGAATGCGTCGACGATGACCGGAATCTCCAGCGCTGCCAGACGGCGCGCCACCCGCCAGCCCTCGTCTGCGCCAACAATGGCAATCCGCAGCGACGGGTTCTGCTCCTTGAAGTCCATGATGGCCTCAAGGTCGCTGGCGCGGCTGGCCTGGAACACGATCAGCTGGTCGCCTTTCACGGCGGCCATCAACGCCTGCGCGTCCATCCGCGTGAGGACGTTGCCTTCACTATGGGTCATGAAGCGCGCGCCAAAGAAGCGCACGTCATCGAACGCGCCGCGCAGCGCCGCCCAGGCGGCCGGACGTGAGCCGCCCGACAGGTTTGCGCCGGATTCGCCGAGCACGATGAAGCTGAAGGCGCGCTCGCGGAAGACGCTGCCGGGCAAGCCGCTTGTCTCTGCCAGAAATCCCTGGCCGCCAAACAGTTTGGAACTGGCCTGCGGCGCAACTGCGATGCGGGTGAAACCCGCCAGCCGGGTCACTGCAATGGGGGTGGCATCGGGGTTGAACCCGTCCGCGGCATCCAGCGCCGCCGAAAACGCCGAGCTGCCGGCACCGGCATCATTGGTATCGTCTACACCGCTGACTTCCGACAGTCCGGTGCGTGAGAACGCCGAGATCAGGCCGGGCGTCACCCATTCGGCGCGCACTTCTGTGGCGCCCGCCGGAACGCGCGTGGACGCGGGGCCGACTGCGACGATGCGGCCGTTGTCGATGACCACGACGCCATCGGTGATCGTGCCCTGCGCGGTGCCCGTCCAGACGTTCTTGCCATAGACGGCCACTGGCTGGGCGGCGGCAACGGAAGCTGCGCTCAGCACAGCGAAGCTGAGAATGAGGCGGCGGATCATTTGCGGTCTCCTTCGCCGGGTTGGCCAAGTTCGAAATCCATGACGGCCTGGAGGGCTGGGTCGTCGCGATCAAACATCTGGGCACCGTCGATGAAGACTTTTTCCGCCTTGGCATAGCTGCTGAACGGGTTGCCGGACCAGATGACCACATCGGCCATCTTGCCCGGCTCGAGGCTGCCGGTCTTGTCATCAATGCCAAGGGACTTGGCCGGGTTCAGCGACAGCCACTGCCAGGCAACCTCGATCGGCACATCGATCCCGATACGCTTACCATCCGCCCAGGCCTTCGCAGCTTCCTGGTTGAGCCGCTGGATGCCGATATCACTGTCCGAATGCACGATGGCGCAGGCACCGGCATTGTGCACGAGCGGGATGTTTTCCGGGATGCCGTCATACGCTTCCATCTTGAAGCCCCACCAGTCCGCCCACATCGACGAACACGCGCCATACTCGGCTAGCTTGTCGGCGATCTTGTAGCTCTCGACCGCATGGTGGAAGGCCGTAACCTTGTAGCCGAACTCGTTAGAGATATCCAGGATCTGGGCCATCTCGTCGGCGCGGTAACAGTGCATATGGACAAGTATGTCGCCGTTCAGGACGCCCGCCAGCGTTTCCAGTTCAAGGTCGCGCTTCGGCGGTTCGCCGCCGCCATTGGCGGCGTTGTCCATCTGTTTCTTGTAGTCGGCCGCCTTGATCCAGGCATCGCGGTATCCGGCAACATTGCCCATGCGCGAGTAAGGCGCGCCGCCCGGCGTCGAGCCGCCGCCATATCCGTAGACGCGCTTCGGATTTTCGCCGCACGCCATCTTCAGCGTGTAGGGCGCATCCGGAAACTTCATCGCCTGCACCGTGCGCGCGGGCACATTCTTAAGCGTGACGCCCCGGCCGCCGAACAGGTTCGCACTTCCCGGAAGGATTTGCAGCGAGGTGATGCCGCCGGCCAGCGCGCGGGCAAAACCCGGATCCTGCGGCCAGATCGAATGCTCAACCCAGACCTCGGCGGTCACCGGCCCCGAAATCTCGTTGCCGTCACCGTGGGAGTCGACCCCCGGCGAAGGGTACGCGCCGAGGTGGCTGTGATTGTCGATAATGCCGGGCGTGACCCACTTGCCCTTGGCGTCGATCGTGACAGCACCTTCCGGCGCCGTCAGGTCCTTGCCGACGGCCTTGATTTTGCCGCCCTCGACCAGCACCCCGCCGTTCTCGATCAGCCCGCCCTTGCCGTCGATGACGGTGGCATTGGCAATCAGCATCGTTTGCGACGGGTACGGCTTGTAGGTCGACGGAAACGGATTGGCCGCCAAGGATTCGGGCGTGTCCTTGTCCTTCCGGCTGGCCGGTGCCTCGCAGGCGGTCAGCGCGAGCCCGGCCACCGCGATCAGGCAGAGTTTTCTGAATTGCATTGCAGCCCCGCATGTCTCTCAAACGGATATGTGTGCGGCGTTCTTCGTGCTTGGCAAGGGAGCAAACGGCGTCAATTCCGATTCAGCGGCACGCCGCGCGCGCTCAGTCCGTGAACGCGCGCTTCTTGCGGCCGAAGACCTGCGTCATCAACCAATCCGGCGCCAGGCGCTCAACGCGCGGATGACGCGCCAGCACGCTCTCCATCCAGCGGCGGGCCCAGACCGCGTTGCGGCCCAGCAGCACGGCGCCGACCACCGCCATCGGCAGGCCAACCGGCAGGAAGGGCGCCGCGATGCTCACCGGTCCCGACAGCACAAGCAGACCCATGCCAGTCACGGCGAGGCCCTGGCGGTAGGCCACATTCACGCCCTTGCGCAGAGACCGGATGGCCATCGGCGGAGGGTAGGTGACGGGCGGCGGGGCCGCAGGATGGGGTTCGGTGGACATGGTCTGGATCTGGGCTGCAGGATTCATGCAACAACGTTTACTGCCCACCTGTGTCGAAAGTCTGGCAACACCGTTGCCCGATTGCTACACCGGATGGGATTTTGGGTTGCGTCGCTGCAGAGGCTGGAATTGACGGAATGAAGCTCCAGTCCATCCAGGCCCTGCGCGGCATCGCGGCAC
>NZ_JALHLS010000007.1 GCF_022844445.1 Hyphomonas sp. | reverse complement strand
CATCTAAAGGTGTCCTTCTCAGAGGGAGATGTTGACGACCGAGTCAGAGACCCAGCGATAATCGGGGACAGGCAGGTTCGACGGCGCGGGTCCTTTGCGGATGCGGCCGGACGTATCGTAGTGCGAACCGTGGCACGGGCAGTACCAGCCGCCGAAGTCACCGGTATTGCCCTGCGAGGGGCCAACCGGCACGCAGCCAAGGTGAGTACACGAACCCGAGGTCACGAGGATCGTCTTGTTGAAAGTTCCGTCGGCCTTCGGTCGCAGCCGCGCGTCATCCGTTTCCGGATCCGGCAATGCGGCAAGGTTCACCGATTCGGCAGCCGAAATTTCGCCCTCGGTGCGGTGGCGGATGAAGAAGGGCTTGCCGCCGATCAGGACGCGGATCTCGCCGCCCAGCGGGACTTTGGACACGTCGACATCGAGCGACGAGGCGGCCTTGGTGTCAGCAGCGGGGTTCCACTGGTCGACCGCGGCCCAGGCAAACATGCCTGCTCCGCCCAGCGCGACTGCGCCGGTGGCGATGTGGATGAAGTTTCGGCGGTCGTCATCGACCGTTTCGGTATGAGTGGTCTCAGCGGTCACGCGTGACTCCGTTCCCTGATGTCGAGGCGAATTTCGCCTGTCTTTACTAGAGGTGCCTCCCCGGCACATTGCGGCAAGTAGGCGCGGGGCGCGGCAATTCTGCACGCGCAAAGCCCCATTGCCGGACGCGCGTTAGCGCGCCCTGAGGATTGTGACAACACACCTCTTGCGAGACTGGCGCCGGAAGGTCCAGTGTCGCACCATGACAATGACCACCAAAACCCCGCCGCTGGCGGAGTGGCAGAGCCGGGCCAGCACCTGGTTCAAGGCCCTCCAGGAAGATATCTGCGCCCGCTTCGAAGCGCTCGAAGACGCCGCAACCCCGCCGCTTTACCGCGGCGAGGCCGGGCGATTCGAATTGAAGGCGTGGTCGCGCGGCGATGGCAGCGAGGACCTCGGCGGCGGCCGGATGGGCCTGATGCGGGGCAAGGTGTTCGAAAAAGTCGGCGTGCACTTCTCGCAGGTCCACGGCACCTTCTCTGAAGCCTTCGCGGCGCAGATCCCCGGCGCCGATAAATCAGGCGGCCGATTCTGGGCGAGCGGCGTCTCCCTGATCGCGCACCCGCGCAATCCGCGTGTGCCGGCGGCGCACATGAACACCCGGATGCTGGTGACCAGCGAGACCTGGTTCGGCGGCGGCGGTGACCTCAACCCCCTGCTCGGCTACCAGCGCAACCAGGACTACCCCGACACAGTGGATTTCCACGCCGCGATGAAGGCGGCCTGCGACACGCATGACGGCGTCGACTACCCGCACCTGAAGGACTATTGCGACACCTACTTCCACCTGCCGCACCGCAACGAGCCGCGCGGCACCGGCGGCATCTTCTATGACCGCTTCAACAGCGGCGACTGGGAGAAGGACTTCGCCTTCACGCAGGAAGTGGGCAAGCAGTTCGCCGGCATCTACCCCGCCCTCGTGGCGCGCCGGATGAACGAGCCATGGAGCGAGGCAGAGCGCGAGCAGCAGCTGATCCAGCGCGGACGTTATGTCGAATACAACCTGCTCTATGACCGGGGCACGACCTTCGGCCTGAAGACCGGCGGCAATATCGAGAGCATCCTCTCGTCGATGCCGCCTGTCGTGAAATGGCCCTGAAAACCAGTCCAGAAACCGTCCGCACGGGCGTGTAGGGAGTCCGAAGGTTTCAGACCGGAATACAGCTGCGCCTGAGCCAGTCTGCGCAGATCTTTTCGTCGATCTCACTGGCAGCAAGTTGCAGCGTGAAGGCCAGACGTTCCGCCATCGGCGCGGCCATTTTACAGCCGTTCGCTTCGCGGAAGAGCAACGCCGAGAGGAAGCCGATCTGCTTTCTCCCGTCGAGGAACAGGTGGTTGCGGATCAGGCCCGCAGCATAGAGCGATGCGAGTGTGAAAAGGTCCTCTTCGCCGCAAGACCAAGCCTTCACCGGGCGGGCGATGGCGCTTTCGAGAAGGCCGTGATCGCGGGTTCCAGCGAGCCCGCCATGAATTTCGATCTGACGATCATGCAGCCTTTTGATGAGGTCGAGTGGCAGCCAGTTCGGCTCACTCATTTTGCGAGAGCCCGGAGAACCTCACGGTTCTCGTCCATGATCCGCTCCGCCATCTGCATGAGACGGTCAACTTCCTCATCCGATACGGACAGCGTCACGCCCGAAGCCGTCGGCAGGACATCCAGCGTGTCGCCCTCTTTCACCTTCAGCTGATGCAGCACGTCTTTCGGCAGCACGACGCCGAGGGAATTGCCGATCTTGCGGATCTTCAGGCGGGTCAAGGGCGGGCTTCTGAGGCGGGGTATATTATAACATGGGAGCGGGTCAGGCCGAAGATAATCCTGCGCTGGGCCTGCCCAAAGCCTGCTCAGGCAGGGGTTTCCGGGCGCTGTTTCGCTGGGGCATGGCTTTGATACTGCCCGCGGGAAGGCGTATCGTGCGCGGATGGGGACGATATCGCGAGACTTTGACTGGCCGGGCGGCGCGCTGGTGGCTGCCGGCACGCTGGGCGCGCTGGTGCTGGGCGGAGTGCTGAGCCCCGGCAGCGATGACCCCTGGTATGACGGTCTACGCAAGGCGCCGCTCAACCCGCCGGACATTGCCTTCGCGGTGATCTGGCCGGTGCTGTTCCTGCTGATGCTGGCCGGCGCGCTTCTGGTTCTGCACGAGGCGGGCAACTTCAAGCGCGCCAGCGCCGCGATGGGCCTCTATTTCACCATGCTGGCGGCCAATGTCTGCTGGAGTCTGTTCTTCTTCGGCTTCCGCGATCCCGGAATTGCGCTCGGCGTGCTGGTGGCATTGTGGCTGCTGATCGCGACGATGATGCTGCGCTTTGCGGTGCATTCGCCGCGCGCGGCGCTCCTGCAGGTGCCGTATCTCTTATGGGTGACCTTCGCGGCCTACCTCAACATCTCGGTGCTGGCGCTCAACCCGTCGCCTTGAGGCGAGCAAGCAAGCCGGCGCGGGGCAGGCTGAAGCCGGAGGCGATCCAGTCTTCTTCCAGCGCGCCGAGGCGGGCGCCGATCTCCGGTCCGCTCAGACCTGCGGCGAGCGCGTCATTGCCGCCAAGCGGGAATTTCGGGCGTTGCCAGCCGGCTGCAGCCTGCGACAGGCCGGCGAGGGAGCCCGCCCCACCCGCGGCCGCCTCGATGGCCGCGCGGTCGAGCGCGGCGGCCGGGCCAAACCTGTAGAAGGCTTCCAGCATAGCGGCTTCACCCGCGCCCAGCAGATGCGGCAATGCCGGATCGGCCCAGCCGGTGAGGCGCGATGATTCCTCGTTCGAGAATTTCAGCCGCGCCGCCACCTCGCCGGCTTCGCGCAGCCGGCGCGGAACGAGCGCCATCAGGCGGCGCATCGGATCGGGCCAGAGACCGGCGTCGGCCTCTGCGGCCACGAGGCCCGGCAGCAGCGACGTATTTGCGCCTGGCAACACCGCCTCCAGGACGCCTGCCTCTTCCATCGCGCGCATGGCGTCGGAGGGTTCCGGCGCCGCGAGGGTGCGTTTCAGTTCTTTCCAGATCCGCTCGGAGGCGATCTTCGCGAGGCCCTCCCGCGCCCGCGTGCAGGCGGCCTGTCCCTCGGGATCGATACCGGCGCCGTACCAGGCGTTGAAACGGTAGAAGCGCAGGATGCGCAGAAAATCCTCTCGCAGGCGCTGGTCGCCGTCGCCAATAAAGATCACGCGGCCCGCCTTCGCATCGTCGACCGAGTGTTCGATCACTTCGAACAGCTCGCCGTTTGCACCTGCATAGATGGCGTTGAGGCGGAAGTCGCGGCGGGCGGCGTCTTCGGCCCAATCCTCGGTGAAGGCGACGACGGCCCGGCGGCCATCGGTTTCGACATCCCGTCGCAGCGTGGTGATCTCGACCGGCACGCTGTCATGCACGGCGGTGACGGTGCCGTGCTCGATGCCGGTCGGGATGCACCGGACCCCGGCGGCGGTGAGCGCGGCGATCACGGCCTCAGGCGTCAGCTGGGTGGCGATATCGATATCGTCCGACGGCGCGCCGCGCAGCGCGTTGCGCACGCAGCCGCCGACAAAACGTGCGCTGCCGGGCCGCGCGGCGTTCAGCGCGCCCATCACAGCGCGGCTCGCCGGAGCAGTGACCCAGGCGGCTTTCAGCTTGTCAGGCAGGCCGTCAGGTTGGGGCATCGGCGGGGGCCGCCTCGCGCGGACGCGGGATGCCGACATCCTCCGGCCGGTGCTCGCAGGGATAGGAGCGGGCCGGTATGACCTGGCTATCCACGACGCGCGCGGGCTCGATGCACATGCCGCGGTTGCGAGGCTCCAGCGCGATCATGACGAACCAGGCAAGGGTGGCGAGGCCGATGCCAATCAGGAACAGCATCTGGATCGGCCATTTGCGCTGGCCGGCGTCGACCGCCGAGCGCGTGGCCAGAAGGTACAGGCCGAACACGAGGAAGGGCAGCGAAAAGATGAAGACTTCGAAGAGCAGGCGTCCGGCCACGTCGGCGCTTCCTTTCTGGTGAACAGATTACACGGCTTACATAGGCCGCGTGCGGGTCTTCAGGAACCCTGAAAGCGCCGCAGGATCAATCGCTTTCATAGAGGGTCTGGTAGAGGCGGCGGATGATGCCGGCGGTGACGCCCCAGATGCGGTAGCCGTTATGCGGCATCTCATAATAGGTACGGTTCTGGCCTTTGTAGAAGGCGTGGCCGGTCGTGTGGTTCTCGGTGTTCATCAGGAATTCGAGCGGGGTTTCGAACACGGCCGCAACCTCGCCCGGCTCAGGCACAGGAATGAAATCGTGCGGCAGCAGGCCGATGACCGGTGTGATGCGGTAGCGCGTGCCGGTGATGTAGGGCGCGCCCTTGCCGAGCACGTCGACATCCTTCGGGGCGATGCCGACCTCTTCATGGGCCTCGCGCAGGGCGGCGGCGACCTCGTCGAGGTCCAGCGGATCGACCTTGCCGCCGGGCAGCGCCACCTGGCCGGCATGGTCCGCCATGGTGTCGGGGCGGAGCGTCAGCAGCGCGGTCGGGCCCTCGCGGCGGGGGATGACGCCGAAAAGGACGGCGGCCGGCCGGATGACGGCGACCTCTTCCGGCGTAAGGAAATCCATGTCGCCATACTCGGTGAGCCGGCCCTGGCCGACCGGAGGGTCGAGCTTGGCGTGCACGCGCGCGACGAAGTCGTCGAGGTCTCTCCAGGACATGACGGGTCTCAGGCCGCGCCGAGGGAGAAGAATTCGCCCCGGCTCCAGACGCCCAGACGGTCGGTACCGTCCGGCGCGGGTACTGCCATGTCCGCCAGTTCGTAGAAAACGGGCCGGGTCAGCTTCGCCTCGAGGCGTCCGCGGACGAGAACGTACGGGGCCGGTTCGCCGGTGGCGGTGTCTGTTTCGACCCGCAGGGGCGCATCCGGACCGGCGGTGGTCTGATAGTCGAGATTGGTGGTGAAGGTCAGCTCCTGGTCCGGGCCGGGCCCGCCGAAGCGGTCCACGCGAACGGCCAGGAACGGGGCGTCTTCGACATGCACGATGACCTTTTCGTAGGGTGTGACGAGCCAGGTCTGCCCGTCGGCATCCTTGCGCAGGATGCGGGAGAAGAGTCTCACCATCGGCTCGCGGGTGATGCGGCCGCCTTCGTGCCACCAGTGGCCATCGGCGCGGATTTCCATGCGGATATCGGTGCTTGTCTCCGGATTCCACAGGTGGACCGGGGGCAGCGGGCCCGCGAACTTGCCTTCCGGCAGGATGGCCTTAAGCGTGTCTTCGAGGCCAAAACTGCTGCCGGGGCTGGATGTCACATCTTTCTCCGCCAAAATCACGCCTTACAGATAGGCTTGTAACGCGTTGACGTGAAGCCGGAGAACCGAGGCGAAATGGCCGATACAACACTGAGTTCCCAAACCGCCGTCGCAGATGCCGACGCGGCGACCGAAGCGCTCACCCGCGTCAAGGCGGAGATCGGCCGGGCGATCTTCGGCCAGGAGCGGGTGATCGAGCTGGCACTCGCGGCCGTGCTGGCGGGGGGCCACGCGCTGCTGATCGGCGCGCCGGGCCTGGCCAAGACGCGCCTCGTGGAGGCGATGGGCACCGCGCTCGGCCTTGCCAGCCAGCGCATCCAGTTCACGCCGGACCTGATGCCGTCCGACATTCTCGGCTCCGAAGTGCTGGACGAGACACCGGGCGGGCAGCGCAGTTTTCGCTTCCTCAAGGGACCCGTGTTTACGCAGCTGCTGATGGCCGACGAGATCAACCGCGCAAGCCCGCGCACCCAGTCCGCCCTCCTCCAGGCCATGCAGGAAAAACATGTGACGGTGGCCGGCGTGCGCCATGACCTGCCCGCGCCGTTCCATGTTCTGGCGACGCAGAACCCGATCGAGCAGGAAGGCACCTATCCGTTGCCTGAAGCCCAGCTTGACCGTTTCCTCCTGAAAATCGACGTGACCTATCCGGACCTCGACACCGAGCGCCGCATCCTGATCGAGACGACGCGCGGCGCCGATGCGCCCGTGCGTCCCGCACTCGACGCCGGGCGGCTGATGGCAATCCAGGCGCTGGTGCGTCAGATGCCGGTCGGCGAAAAAATTGTCGGCGCGATCCTGTCGCTGATCCGCGAAGCGCGCCCTGAGCAGACAAGCGACGCGCGCGTAAAGCGCCTTGTCGACTGGGGCCCGTCACCGCGCGCTGGTCAGGCGCTGATGCTGGCGGCGCGGTCACGCGCCCTTCTGCGCGGGCGGCTGGCCCCGTCGATGGAGGACGTCGAAGCGCTTGCCGAGCCGTGCCTCGGCCACCGGATGGCGATGCGCTACGACCCGACCGGCGAAGCGCCGAAGCTCAGTGATCTGATCAACGACCTCGCGAGGAAGGCCGGATGATAGCGCGCCTTTTGACGGGGAGCCTGGTCTTTGCGCTTGCGGCCTGCGCGACGCCGGTAGCCGACGCGCCTTCGCCGGAAGCGCCGGCGGAAGAGGTCACCGCATGCCGTGACATCGTTCGCAGTGCGGCGATGCAGGCCTATTCCCTGGCACGGTACCGCGATGACCAGCGCGCCGTGATCCTGCTGCCGGCCGGCAAGGCGGCGGCGGAATATGAAGCCGAGTCGAGGCGGCTGCGCGATGAAGGCGCGCGGCTGATGGCGGCGCTCGAGACGGCCTATCCGCAGGCGGCCGCAATGCCGCCGATGCCCGCGGTGCCGCCGGGGTCCGTGACCGAAGCGCAGGTCGTTACCCGGATTGCCGAAGCGGAAGCCTGTCTGGCCGGCGGCGAAAAATGATGCGGGCCGACGTTTTCCGTGCGCTGGCGTGTCCGTTTATGCTGATGGCGGCGGCGTGCACGTCGCCCGGACCAAGCAGCGGCGACCTTGAGGGTGCTTTACCCTATCCAGGCAAGACGCTGCCGCACGTGCCGTGCAATGCGCTGATCGTCGACGGCGCGAACTATGCCGATGCGCTGGCCGAAAGGCGCGAAGAACAGATGATGGTGATGCGGTTCGGCTCGGAGGCAGCGATGAACGCCTACATCGCTGACACGCAGCGCCTTCGCACCGAGGCGGAACGCATCACGATGCGCCTCGACGACATCTTGCAGCGCTATGGCGGAATCGCGGACTATCACTTCATCCAGTTCGAAAACCCGACGTCCGAAGAAGCCTCCGCGCGGATCGCCGCCGCTGATGCGTGTGCTGACGAAGCGCTGAAATGACCCCTGCCGCCGACCTTCGCGCGGAAGCCGAACGCCTGGCGCGGCAGCTGCCGGGCCTTAACTTCAAGGCTGAAGCCTCCGAGGCCGCACATATCGGCTCCGCCGGACGCCGCCGCGCGGGCGGCGGCGAGACCTTCTGGCAATATCGCCGGCATGTGCAGGAAGATGACGCCGCGCGCATCGACTGGCGCCGCTCGGCCAAGGGTGACGACCTCTACCTGCGCGAGACAGAGCTGGAAACCGCGCGCACCGTGATGTTCTGGGCGGACGATCATCCGGGGTTCCGCTGGAAGGGTGAAGGCGACCTGCGCACAAAGGCTGAGGAAGCCATCCTCCTCATGCTGACGATGGCGATTCCGATGTCGAAGGAAGGCGAGCGGATCGGTTCACTGGGAACCGGGCGGCGGCCGAGCTTCGGAAAGCGCGCGGTGGACCGGTTGGCGAGCGACCTGCTGCGCGGCACCGGCGGCCATTTCCCTGCCCCGCCGCGCGCCGCTGCAACGCTGATCATCGCCTCCGATTTCTACGACCCTATCCCGGAATGGACCGCGCGCCTTGCGCCGCTCGCCTCAAAATGCCCGGAAGGGGTGCTGATCGCCGTCTCGGCGCCGGCGGAAGTGGATTTCCCGTTCGAGGGCCGCGTAAAGCTCTCCCGCCCGGGCGCCGCCATCGACCGCATCCTCGGGCGCGCCGAGACGATGCGTGAAGAATACCAGCGCCGCTTCGCCGCGCAGCGCGAAGCGCTCGAGGACCTGGCCCGGCGCATGGGCTGGGGCTTTGTCTCACATGTCACCGGCCACCCAGCGATCGAAAGTGCCGCGCGCCTGAAATCCGAGATCGAACGGTTCGGAGCAGCGCGGTGACAGCGCTTGGCCCATTCCTTCTCGGCGCGCCGCTCGCGCTGTTTGCCCTGCTGGCGCTGCCGCTCATCTGGTGGGTGCTGCGGGCAACGCCGCCCGCGCCCAAGAGTGCCGAACTGCCCTCGCTGCGCCTGCTAGAAGGCGTCGTACCCGAGGAGGAGACGCCGTCGCGCACACCCTGGTGGGTCTGGCTCATCCGCACGCTGGCAGTTGTCGCAGCCATCATCGGCCTTTCGCAGCCGGTCTATGCACCGGGCGCACGCACGGGCGAGCCGAGCGAGCAGGGCCCGATCCTGATTGTCATCGACAATGGCTGGCCGTCCGCACCGCGCTGGACCGAGATCACCAATGCGGCGAGCGCGACCCTCGACACCGGCGAGCGCGACACCGCCGTACACCTCCTGCTGACCGCGCCGCAGCAGCTCAACCATGATCCGGCAACGCGCCTTTCGAAGGCGGACCTCGCCAAGCGGATCGGTACGCTGCGCCCACAGCCCTGGGCGAGCGACCGCACCGATGCGCTGGCACGGCTCGACGCCTCGGGTCTGAAACCTGCGCGAATATTCTGGGCAAGCGACGGCTTGGAAGACGGCGGCGGTACGGCCTTCGCCGCCGAGCTTTCGGCCCGCGCGCCGCTCACCGTGTTTGCCGCGCCGGCCGAAGGCCCGGTGGCGATCACCGGTCTCTCGGCAGAAACCGATGCCGTAACCGTTGGTCTTGCCCGCGCCGACACGCGCGGTACCGCGCGCGCCTTTGTCTCAGCGCAGACCCGCGACGGCTCCGGCATCGGCTCTGCCGAGGCTGTGTTCGAAGCGGGCGCAGCCGAAGCGGTTGCGTCGTTCAGGATTCCGGCAGCGGCGCTCGCGCGTGTGGCGCGCTTCAATGTGACCGGACGCTCCGGCGCAGGCACTGTCTGGCTCTGGGATTCAGTGGACCGCACGCGCCGTGTCGGCCTCGTCGATTCCGGCACCGCGGCGCAGCCACTTCTCTCGGACATGCACTATATCCGCAAGGCGCTGGAACCCTTCGCCTCGATCTCCAGCGGCGACATCGACACGGTGGTCGCCACATCCCCGGATGCGATCATATTGTCCGACGTCGGACAGATCCCGGCCAGTGACGTCGAGACGCTGACAAAATGGGTTGAGGAAGGCGGCGCGCTGATCCGCTTTGCGGGCCCGCGACTCGCCGCACAGGGCGACGAATTGCTGCCAGTCGCGCTGCGCCGCTCCTCGCGCGCGCTGGGCGGCACACTCGCCTGGGAAGAGCCGCAGGGCCTCGCCGAGTTTTCCGACACCACGCCCTTCTTTGGCCTCGCGGTGCCGCCGGATGTGCGCGTGCGCCAGCAGGTGCTCGCGAGCCCCGATCCGGAACTGTCCCGCAAGACCTGGGCGCGCCTTGCCGACGGCTCGCCGCTGGTGACCGCCGATGCGCGCGGCAACGGCATGCTGATCCTTTTTCATGTGACGGCCGGGCCAGACTGGGCGGACCTCGCCTATTCGGGCCTGTTCGAGCAGATGCTGCGCCGAGCGATTACCGCCGGACGCGGCGAAGCCATTGAGGACACCGAAGGCACCTACATGCCGCAGCTGACGCTGGACGGCTTCGGCCGCCTCTCTGGCGCCAGCACCAATGCCGCGCCGATCAAGGCGACCGAGTTTGCCGCGACCCTGCCTTCCGAAATCCATCCGCCGGGGCTTTATCAAGGGCCGGCCGGCACGCGCGCGCTGAATGCCGGCGCGGGCGCCAAGCCAGACTTGATCCGCGACTGGCCGGCGGCCGCGCGCCTGCTGGGCGACGCTGAGGCGCGGTCGCTGCGCCTTGCCGGGCCGCTGCTCGCCTTTGCCGCCGCCCTGCTCGCACTCGACCTCCTCATTGCCTTGTTCGTGGCCGGACGCCTGCGCGCGCTCTGGCCGAAACCGCGCGGGGCGAGCCTTGCGCTCGGCCTTGCGGCATTTGCGTCGCTGTCTCTCTTCGCGCCGGAGCGAGCGCTGGCGCAGTATAGCTACGAGCTGATGCCGGATGGCAGCTACCGGGCCGTGTCCACCTCGTCGCGCGTGGTGCCCCTGCCCGGCAATGGCGCGCCGCAGAAGCAGGTCGAGGCGGCGCTGGAAATGCGCCTGGCCTATATTGAAACAGCCGACAGCGCGCTCAATGCGCGCACACGCGCCGGGCTGATCGGTATTTCCAACATACTCCTGATGCGGACCTCGGTGGAGCCCGCCGAGCCGCATTCGGTGAACCTCGAGACGGACGCGCTGGAACTCTACCCGCTGATCTATTTCAATGTGCCCGACACAGCCGCGCCGCTTTCCGACAAGGCCGTGCAGCGCCTCAACGGGTACCTGCGCACCGGCGGCGCGCTTGTCATCGACACGCGGGCCGGAGCGACCATCGGCTCGCAGACGGATGTCTCGAAACTGCAGACGCTGCTGAAGGACCTTGATGTCCCGCCGCTGCAACCGGTGCCGCAGAACCATGTGCTGTCGCGCAGTTTCTACCTGATCAAGGACTTTCCCGGCCGCTATGCGGGCCGCCGCCTCTGGATCGAGCAGGCCGGAGACGCCGCGGCGCCGCGCGGAGATTCGGTCTCGCGTCTTTTCATTGGCGATGCTGACTGGGCCTCAGCCTGGGCGGTGGACCAGAACGGGCGGGATCTTTACTCCGTAGACGGAGGGGCCGAGCAGCGCGAGACGGCCAGGCGCTTTGGCGTGAACCTCGTCATGTATGTGCTGACGGGAAGCTACAAGGACGACCAGGTGCATGTGCCCGCGCTGCTGGAACGCCTCGGCGAGGGCGAAGGCCAGGCAAACGATCCGCGCCTTCCGGTGCCCGATCCGGACGGGGGCCCGTGATGAACGAAGCCGTCCGCCTGGGATTCGAGCCCTTTCTCGGCTGGCCCCTGTTCTGGAGCCTGGCCGGCCTCACCGTGCTCGCCTGGATCGCCTATATCGCGCTGCGCGGCCGCGCCTGGCTGACGCGTGCACTCGGCCTTCTGCTGCTCTGCGCGGCGCTGCTGAATCCGTCCCTCGTGCATGAGGAGCGCGAGCCGTTGCCGTCTGTCGCGGCGGTAATCCTCGACCGGTCGGAGAGCATGCAGTTCGGCGACCGCGCGAAAGCGGCCGAGGCCGCCTACAAGGCACTGACGGCGAAGCTCGCCGAAGACAAGTCGCTGGAAGTGCGCACGCTGGAGACCAATCCCGGCGATGACGGCACCTATCTACACGGCGCGTTGGAAGGACTCATGTCGGATGTGCCGCGCGACCGGATTGCGGGCGCCATCTTCATCACCGACGGCCAGATCCACGATCTTCCGGACCCGGAGAAAACCGAGGCCCTGATCGGCCCGCTGCACGGCCTGATCGCCGGCGACGAAAACCGGGGCGACCGCAGCGTGCGCATCGTCAACGCGCCGAACTTCGGCATCGTCGGCGAAAGCGCGAACCTCATCGTGCGCGTGGAAGACCCGCGCGGCGGCGAAGTCGAGCTGCAGGTCTCGCTCAATGGCGGCGCGCCGGAGCGGATTCGCGTGAAGGCCGGCGCGGACATGCCCCTGCCCGTGGAGATCGAGCGGCGCGGCGAGAACATGGTGGTGATCGAAGCACCGCCCGGGCCGGAAGAACTCACGCTCGCCAACAATCGCACGGCCATGACCATCGCCGGCGTTCGCGACCGCCTGCGCGTGCTGCTCGTCACCGGCAAACCGAACCAGGCGGGCCGCGTCTGGCGCGATCTTCTGAAGTCCGATCCCTCAGTCGACCTCGTCCACTTCACGATTCTGCGGCCGCCCTTCAAGACCGACTATGCGCGCCCGGAAGAACTCGCCCTCATCGCCTTCCCGACCGAGGAACTGTTCGAGCAGAAACTGACCGAGTTCGATCTCATCATCTTCGACCAGTATGAGCGCCAGGGCGTCATCACGCAGGCCTATCTCGCCAACATGTCGCGTTATGTGGCCGATGGCGGCGCGCTGCTGATCGTGGCGGGCGAGCAGTTTGCGGGGCCTGCAAGTCTCGCGCGCTCCCCCCTCGCCTCGGTGTTGCCCGCCACACCCACAGGCGTCATCCGCACCGGGAGCTTCACGCCGAAGCTGACCGGTCCCGGCAAGCGCCACTCCGTCACCGCGCCGCTGGACGACAGCGGCTGGGGCGAATGGATGCGCTATATCGAGGCCGATGCCGTGGCCGGAGACGTGCTGATCTCCGGCCCAGAAGGCCGTCCGCTGCTGATCGTCGACCGCGTCGAGAAAGGCCGCGTCGGCATGCTGATGTCCGACCAGATCTGGCTCTGGGCCAGCGGCCATGATGGCGGCGGCCCGTTTGCCGAACTGATCCGGCGCATGGTGCACTGGATGATGAAGGAGCCGGAGCTGGAAGAGCGCCGCCTGTCGATCCAGACCGAAGGCGGCAAAGCCAGCGTGGAGCTGCGCACGCTGCTCGACACTGCGCCGCCGCTGGAGATCGAGACGCCGGAAGGCGACCGGCTGCGGCCCGCCTGGGTGAACCGCGGGCCCGGCACCTTCTCCGCCGAGGCGCCCATCGACCAGCTGGGCATCTACCGTGCCCGCTCCGGCGGCCTTGAAGCGATCTCTCTGAACGGCCCGGCGAACCCGCGCGAGTATGCCGACCTCACCTCGACGGCTGAAATCCTTGAGCCAGTGGCACGCGCCACAGGCGGGGGCGTCGTGCGTCTCAATGAGGCGGGCGCGAACCTTCCGGAAATCCGCCGCATCGGCAACCAGCGCGCCGCGTCCGGCAATGGCTGGATCGGGCTGCGCGAGCGCGACGCCTATGCCGTGCGCTCGTCCACCAGCCAGCCGCTCCTGCCGGGCATCCTTGCCGCTGCGGCACTGGTCCTGATGCTGCTGCTCGCCTGGCGCCGCGAGGGCCGCTAGGCCGCTTTCGTCCGTTTACTGACGAGCCAGATGAGGATCAGTGGCGGGATGGCCGCAAACGGCGTGACCGAGAACCACGCTGCAAAGCCGGCCATCGACGAGCCCGTCTGCGCCTGTAGCGCCTCGACCGCGATCCCCGCAAAGCCGCCGAGCAGGCCCCCGACCAGCGTCATCAGCGAGGAGAGCAGCGCGAACTGCGCCGCAGTGGCGATGGGATTGGTCAGCCGGCTCGCCCATGCGACCATCGCCGCTGTTGCCATGCCGGCGCTGAAGCCCTCGAACATCGCGGCGCCGATCCAGACCAACTTGTCGCCCCCCGACAGTGCGAGGACGGCAAAGCCAACATTGGAGATGGCAGCGAGAATCAGGGCAATCGCCATTGCCGGAATGGAGCCGAAGCGCAGGCCGATCAGGCCCGCCACGATCACGCCCGCCAGCGTCGCCGGAAAGCCGAACACCGTTCGCGTTGCCGCAATCTGCGGGCCGGTGAAGCCAAGGTCGATATAGAGCGGCCCGACCATCGAGTTGATCAGCCCGTCCGGCACGAAGAACAGCGCGACCAGCGGCAGGAAGATGAAATTGTTGCGCCCATGATCCTGCCAGAAAACTTTCAGGGGACGGACCATGGCGGACAGCACGCTGCGGATTCCGGTTGCTGGTTTGAAATCGCGCGGCTTGTCCGGCTCGCGCGCCATGAGCAGACCCGCCAGGCCGGCAATGCTGCCCAGCGCCGCTGCTGCATAGGCCATGTTCCAGCCGATCACAGCCGACATCGCGAGGATCGGCACGTTGGCAAGGAAATAACCAGACCGCAGGCCGAAGATGTAGGCCGACGCCATGAGGTCCTGCTCCGCGTCGGCTGCGCTCTCGATCCGCCAGGCATCGACAGCGATGTCCTGCGTGGCTGCGGAGAAGGAGGTGAGCATTGCAAAGGCGATGAAGGGCGCAAGGTTGCCGGACGGGCCGGTAAAGGCCATGCCAAGGATGCCGACGGTGACGAAGGTCTGCCCGAGCAGCATCCACGAGCGGCGGTGGCCGAGCCGCCTGCCGATCCACGGCAGCCGGATCCAGTCCACAAACGGCGCCCAGAGGAACTTCACCGAAACGAACAGTCCCACCCAGCTCATCATGCCGATGGCGGCCAGCGCGATGCCTTCAGACCGAAGCCAGAACCCAAGCGTCACGCCGACCAGGACCGGCGGCATGCCGGTGGCGATTCCGAAGATGACCGCCAGCGCGATCTTGGGCTGGTTCAGCGAAGCCAGAACTTCGCGCAGGCCCGTGCGCGGGCGTTGCGGCTCGTCCTGGCCGGTGACAACATCGGCCATTCATCCTCCCTTGCCGCAGGCGTGCCCCGACTCCCCTCTTCACGGGAGAGCTGCAACCGGGAGGACTGCGGATGAGCGGATCGTGCCAGCCAGATTCGGGATCGGCAAGCAAAAGCGGCGCGCTCAGGGCGCTGTGACGAGACCTTCGAGTTCGGACGCGTCACCCGCGAGGTCGCGCACCATCACGCGGCCCTGGTCCTGCGGGCCGGGAAAGGTGAGGCGGTTCTTCGGCGTCACCGTGAAGCCTGCCTTGCCGAACAGGCTGAACGCGCCGATCAGCACAGCTGCAGGCCAGCCCGCCGCTTTGCCCGCTTCGAGTGCGGCTTCAGTGATGCGCAGGCTGAGAAAATTGCCCCGGTAGGCCGGGTCCACGGCGACCGGGCCGTAGAACAGCGCCGGGCGGCGCGCCTCGCCCACCACCAGCGGCCAAACCCGGCACACGCCGATCACCCGGCCATCTTCCACCGCCACGCGGTTGATATGCGGCAGCGAGGCTGAATACTCGCGCAGGCGCTCTGCGGTTTTCGCAAAGTGTCCGGGGCCGAAGGTGCGGTCGAAGAGGTCTTCAATCGCATCGGCGTGTTGCGCAGGGTTTTCAGGGACAATCTCGATCATGGCGCGGGCGTCTAGGGCGCATTGGACCACCCCGCAAGCGCCCCTCGCCTGTCAGGCGCCGAAGCGGGCGTCTGCATTCTCCAGAAGCGCGTAGGAAACGTGCTGCTTCAGCCGGTCGGTCACTGACTGTGGCTCGCCCTGGAGGGCATCGGGATCGATCGGCTCGCCGAAGGTCATCCGGATCTTCGCGCCGCGCTTGTTCAGAAGTTCATGGAACAGAGTGATGTCGCGCAGCTCGTTAGAGAGGTCACAGAACAGATAGTAAAGGGCAGAATTGCGGGCGTCGAGGTTAAGGGGAATGACTGGCGCAGCCTGCTTGCGGGCAAGACCTACAACGGTCGGGAACCAGTCCTTCTCCTCCATCCGTCCGTCCACCTTCCGGGCAAGCCGCCCCGATGGAAAGATCACGACGCATTTTTCCTGGGCGAAGGCATCGGCGGCTCGCTTCAGGGTTTCACGGGCCTTGGCCGGAGACCGTTTGGCGACGACCCATTCCACCGGAATGATCACGTCCTCGAAGCGCGGGTTCACCCGGATCGCGTCAGCATTGGCGAAGAAGATGATGTCTTCCCGCTTTTTCTTCAGGAGGTCCCAGACGGCGACCCCGTCGGCAAGGCCGGTCGGGTGGTTCGCCGCAATGATGCAGCGGCCCTTTTCCGGGAGTCGGTCGAGGCCGCTGATACTCATGTCGAAGGCGAGCTGCTGCGATAACCGGTCAAACGATTCGCGGCCCGTCAGCTGCACCAGTTCGTCCGCCATCGCCCGTGCCTTGGCGTAACCCAGCAGAGAATAAAGGATCGGCCGTGCCGCCGGCCAGGCCGGGCTGGCGCGCAGCTTCGGGCAGCGCTCCTCGATCAGCACATCCACGATATGCGCGTCCGACCGCTCCTCGGCTGTGAGGAAGGCGGCCAGGGACCGGGTTTTGGCAACTGGGGTGACAGTATCGTCGGTCATGGGCCTCTCGCAGAGCCCGCCGCGGGCCTTATTGCGCAACGCGGTCAGCATAGGGCCGCGTATCCCGCCTGCAAAGGGAGGACGGGGCATCGCCGGGGGTGCCCCAAAAAAAGTGCGATTGGGGCCATTTTAAATGTTTCAGAAAGTTTCGATTTACCAAGGCGCAAGACGCCCGTGGCATGGTGAACCCATCACGGGGCCCGGCTTAACGCTTCTGCCCCTCCGCCAGTGTCCCTGTTCGAAGGTAGATGTAGATGAAAGTTCTGTGGGTTGAGGATCATGAGCCGGTGCGCGATATGCTGGCGATTGCGGCCGACAAGGCTGCGCGCGCACGCGTTCAGGTTGACCTCGTGATGGCGCCAACCCTGATGGCTGCAGAGATGCGCCTGCGCCTGGAGCGCTTCGACCTTGTCGTGCTCGACCTCGGCCTGCCAGACTCGATGGACGCCGATATGACCATTGCCCGCGTCGCCAACATGGGCAAATACCGGATCGCCGTCGTCTCCTCGATGGAAAACCGCGACCAGGCGGTCGCCTCGGCCGCCCGCTGCGGCGCCAACATCCACCCCCATGCCGTGTTCAAGGCGAACCTCCCCTTCAACCGCTTCATCCAGCGTCCGGAATCCTTCGAAGACTTCTTCATGGAACTGATGCCGGCCGCCGGTGTCGCCGCCCCGGCTGGCCGCTCGGCCCGCGCCGCCTGACCCGCAAGGCTTGCGACAAGCCATCCCTGATTGCTAAGCCGCCCGGAAGAATGCTTCCGGGCGGCTTGTCGTTTCCGGCCCATCCCGCCAAGGTAACCCTTATGGACAGCCTCATCGCTTCGCCCGTGACGCTGGGCCTTCTGGTACTGAACGTGATCGCCAGCCTGATCGCGTTCCAGAACCCCCGTTTCATGCAGCAGAATGTGCTTTGGATCCGCCCTATGCGGAACAACGGCGAATGGTACCGTGCGCTGTCGTCCGGCTTCCTGCACGTCAACAGCCCGCACCTCCTGCTGAACATGTACGGCCTCTGGCTTTTCGGCCCGATCTGCGAACACGTGCTTGGCGGCGTAGGCTTCGCCATCGTGTATTTCGCCTCACTTCTGGGCGGCAGCCTCTGGGCCTACCTGCACAATCAGAACGCGCCGGAATACCGCGCCGCCGGCGCCTCGGGTGCCCTTTCCGGCATGGTGCTGGCCTTCTGCCTGTTCGAGCCGTTCGCCATCCTGCTCGCGTTCTTCGTGATTCCCATGTGGGGCATCGTGTTCGGCATCCTCTATGTCGGCCTCAGCTATGCCTTCTCGATGCGCGCCGACCGCGTCATCGGCCACGAAGCGCACCTTGGCGGCGCCGTTGCCGGCGTCATCGCCACCCTGCTCGTGCGCCCGGAAACCTTCAGCGAATTCGTCGCGCAAGCGGCCCAGCGGTTCGGCTGAGGCGCCGATGGGGGGAGTGCGGACACGGTACAACGAACGCGTTGCCAGCGGCACCCTGACCGAGGACGCGGCGCAGGCCGAAGCCGCCAACCGTCTGGACGAACTGGCGCTGACCCTTGCCCATCCCCCCAAGCGCACTTTCTTCGGCAAGGCGCCGGATGCACCTCGCGGCCTCTATCTCTGGGGCGGCGTCGGGCGCGGCAAGTCGATGCTGATGGACCTATTCTTCGCCGAGGCGAAAGTCTCGCCCAAGCGGCGCGTCCACTTCCACGAATTCATGGCCGAGGTGCAGGAGCGCCTCGATGTCTGGCGCAAGATGGGCGAAGCTGACCGCAAGCGCTCGCCCTGGCGCGTCAGCGGCGCGGGCGACGATCCCATCGCGCCGGTGGCCAGGCAGGTAGCGAGCGAGGCGCGCCTCCTCTGCTTTGACGAGTTCCAGGTTACCCAGATCGCCGACGCGATGATCCTTGCGCGCCTTTTCGACGCAATCTTCGCGAACGGCGTCACCGTAGTGGCCACCTCGAACCGGCATCCGGATGATCTGTACAAGGACGGCATCAACCGGGGCCTCTTCCTGCCCTTCATCCAGCGCCTCAAGGAACGCTGCGACGTGTTCGAACTCGTCAGCGCGCGCGACTACCGGCTGGACCGGCTTGTCGAGGCACCGGTCTGGTATGCGCCGCTCGGCGCGGGCAGCAGCGCCGCGCTTGACCTTGCCTGGACGCGCCTCACCCTCGGCGCCGAACCGCAGCACTGCGTCCTCACCGTCAAGGGCCGCAAGCTGGAGGTGTCCCGCGAGGCTGCCGGCGTTGCTCGCTTTACCTTCGAGGAACTCTGCGCCCGCCCGCTCGGCTCCATCGACTACCTGACGATTGCGGCCACCTTCCATACGGTTATCCTGGAAGGCATCCCCCTCCTCACGCCCGACCGGCGCAACGAGGCCGCCCGCTTCGTCAGCCTGATCGACGCCCTCTACGAGGCCCGCGTGAAACTCGTCGCCAGCGCTGGCGCCGAGCCAGATCGCCTCTACCCGGACGGCGACGGCGCCTTCGAATTCCAGCGCACAGCCAGCCGCCTTTTCGAGATGCGCTCGGCTTCCTACATGGCTGAAGAGAGGCGCAGCCTCACAGAGAGCTGACCGGCCGCAAATAGCGTTGCCGGGCCCTCTTCCACACCCTTGCCCCAATTCCTATTTATGCACGGATGCAATGAGTGAATTGCGTCTCTCCGGCGGCGACGTTGCTGCCAGGCAGGACTAAGGTGCCGGGGAAATCCAGGATCAGAGGTGGGCCGCCGAAAACGGGACCCGCCCTTCACAGGAGGAAGAACAATGGCGA
Organism: Hyphomonas sp.; assembly: GCF_022844445.1. GTDB lineage: Bacteria > Pseudomonadota > Alphaproteobacteria > Caulobacterales > Hyphomonadaceae > Hyphomonas. Next base: position 174,279 of record NZ_JALHLS010000007.1, on the reverse strand, counting down.
ACACGCCGACAAAACCAGGCTCCATGGCCCTTAGTCCGGAACAGGGACTCAGCAGGTACCTCAGCGAGATCCGTAAGTTCCCGATGCTGGAAAAGAACGAGGAGTTCATGCTGGCGCGCCAATGGCGCGACCATGAAGACACCGAGGCCGCCGAAAAGATGGTCACCTCCCACCTGCGCCTCGTGGCGAAGATTGCCATGGGCTATCGCGGCTACGGCCTGCCGATGGCCGAGGTGATCTCTGAGGGCAATGTCGGCCTGATGCAGGCCGTCAAGAAATTCGACCCCGAGAAGGGCTTCCGCCTCGCCACCTACGCGATGTGGTGGATCCGGGCCGCGATCCAGGAATACATCCTGCGTTCGTGGAGCCTTGTGAAGCTTGGCACCACCGCTGCCCAGAAGAAGCTGTTCTTCAACCTGCGCCGCCTGAAAGGCGAGATGCAGGCCCTGGATGAAGGCGACCTCAAGCCCGAACAGGCCCGCCTGATCGCCGAGAAGCTGAACGTCACGGAAGACGAAGTTTATTCGATGAACGGGCGCATGAGCGGCTCGGACGCGTCGCTGAACGTGCCGATGGGCACCGACGGCGACATGGAATGGCAGGATTGGCTCGCCGATGACGAGCCCGGCACCGCCGAGACCTTCGCCAACCGCCAGGAACTCGACAGCCGCATGGAACTGCTGACCCGTTCGATGGAAGACCTCTCGGAGCGCGAACGTCACATCCTGACGGAGCGCCGCCTGATCGACGAGCCGAAGACGCTTGAAGAACTGTCGGATCAGTACGGCGTCAGCCGCGAACGCATTCGCCAGATCGAAGTGCGCGCCTTTGAGAAGCTGCAGAAGACGATGAAGCGTCTTGCCAAGGAGCAAGGCCTGCCGGTGGGCGATTGAAGGAACCCTGGCCGGCAGCCCGCGTTGGTGCCTGCAAACACCAGGAGGCAAACATGCCGGTTCGCAAACTGACACTTCTCCTCGCCGGCGCTTTGGGCGCGGGACTGGCCGCTTATGCCGATCCTCCGGCACGCGGCCAGGACCTGCCGCCCGGCCTCGCCAAGCAGGGTAAGGTTCCGCCAGGTCATGCCAGGAAAATCTGGGGCAAGGGCGAATACCTTCCACTGGAATACCGCGAGGTCTATTTCAGTGACTGGGATCGCTACCACTTGCGCCCTGCACCACGCGGCTATCGCTGGGTCCTTGTTGAAGACGACGTCTACCTCGCAGATGTTGCGACCGGCCTGATCACTGACGTCGTGATCGGCCTGCTGGTCAATTGATCCGCGCCGATTGAAGCGGATACCTGAAACGGGCATGGGAAACCTCATGCCCGTTTTTCAAGTCACCGCCGCTGATGATCCCCGCGTCGCCGCGTATGCAGGCATCCGCGAGCGTGACCTGACGAGCGGGCATGGCGCGCGCTTCATCGTGGAAGGCAAAGTGACGCTCGAGACGCTGCTGATGCGCGGGCGTTTTGCGGTGGAAAGCCTGTTCCTCTGCGAGACGCGGACGGCGCCTCTGACGTCCCTTCTGGGGCGCGTGCCGGATGACGTGCCCATCTATGTCGCACCGCAAGGCGTGATGGATGCGGTCGCGGGCTTTGCGATGCACCGGGGCGTGCTCGCCTGCGGACTGAAAGGCCCGCCCCTCGCCCCGAAAGATGTTCTGCCCGCGGACGGTTACTCGACTGCGCTGCTCCTCGCCGGTCTCTCCAACCATGACAATGTCGGCGCCTGCTTCCGCAACGCTGCCGCTTTCGGCGCGACTGGTGTGCTTCTGGATTCAGAATCCTGCGACCCGCTTTACCGCAAGGCGATCCGCGTCTCCTCCGGCGCCGCGCTCTGGCTGCCCTTCGCTCATGGCGGCACCGGCGCCGGACTGATCGAAGCTGCCGAGGCCGCCGGCCACGAAGTCTGGGCACTTACCCCAAGGGAGGATGCCGAGCCCCTGTCCGCTCTCGCTGTGCCTGCGCGTTTAGCCCTGGTGATGGGCGCCGAAGGCCCGGGCCTGCCCGCCCCGCTCATCGCCCGCGCTCGTCCGGTCCGCATCCCGATGACGCAGGGTTTCGACAGCGTGAATGTGGCAACCGCTGCGGCGCTGGCGCTCAGTCATGTGTTCAATTCACGCGTCTAGATGTCCTCTTGCGCGTGGAGGCAGAGGAAATCAGGAACGAGGTCCCACGCAAATCCGCCTACGGATAAATCAGAAAACCCGCGGACGCTCGTTGCGCTCGACGTGCAGGCCGCACTCGGTCTTCTCCTGGCCCGCCCAGCGGCCGGCGCGTGGATTGTCGGGGTCATCTGCGGGCTGTGTGCACGGCCAGCAGCCGATCGAGGGATAACCCTGCGCCACCAGCGGATGGCGCGGCAGATCACGCTGCTCGAGGAACAGGTCCACATCGTCCTGATTCCAGCCGGCCAGCGGGTTCACCTTGTAACGGCCGGCAGCATATTCAAACACCGGCAGGCTCATGCGGGCGCCGCCATGGAAGCGCTTGCGGCCCGTGATCCATGCCGAATAGCCGTTCAGCGCAGGCTCCAGCGGGCGCACCTTACGCAGATCGCAGCAGGCGTCCGGATTGGATTTCCACAGCATCGATTTCGGGTCTTCGGTGCGGCGCGCCTCTGCATCCGGGACCAGGGTGCGGACGCCGGTCAGGCCGAGGCGCGCGATGAGCTCGTCGCGGTAGTCCAGCGTCTGCGGGAAATGCATGCCGGTATCTATGAACTGGATCGGCAGCGAAGGGTCGACATCGGCGATCAGTGCCAGCATCACCGCGCTCTCGGCGCCGAAGCTTGAAACATAGGTGAGGTCGCCAGCCCATTCGCGCACGATGGCGGCGCGCAGGATCGTCTGTGCCGAAGCCTGGCGCAACTCGCCGTTGAGCCTGGCAAGGCGCACCGCGGGATCGGTCGCGGGGGCTTCAATCAGGCTCTCGAAAGGCATGGGCCTCAGGCTCCGGTTCTCTTTCGGAAGGCGGCTCCCGGGCCGTCGGCTGCGGGCTGGTAGGCCTCAGTGAACTCGGCAAGCGCTTCCAGCACCTCAGATACGGTGGCCCTGCGGGTTTCGTAAGCATCGAACCCTGAACGGTGCATGTAGAATATCTGATCGCGCAGCACGTGGCCGACGGCTCTCAGTTCCCCGCAATACTGGTAGCGGCGGCGAAGCAGCTGGGCCTGGCTGAACCCGCGCCCGTCGGTATAGCGGGGGAAATCTACCTCGATCAGCTTCAGTTCCGGCAGGTACGGCTCCAGTTCGGCCGGATCATCGGCCGGACCCAGGCGTACGCCGTCCGGCAGCGGGCCGTTCTCCTGCCCCTGTTTGAGAGCCAGGAAACGGGCCAGCGACACGCTCGTCTGCCCGGTCCCGGGCAGCACCGCGCCATCCGGCACGAAGATCCAGTCATTGGCGACTTCGGCGCCTGCCTTAACCAGCGGCATAGAGGGCATCCTGGAAAGGCTGGTGGCCGAGGCGCTCCAGCGTGTCGATGAACTTCTCCGCCGGCGAGGTGCGCTGCGCGCGGTAGAACTCGACGACGCGGTGAATGGCGCCCGGCACGTCCTCGGCCTTCAGGCCGGGGCCGACGATTTCACCGAGCGCGGCCTTCTCGTCGGCGCGTCCGCCGAGAAGGATCTGGTAGAATTCCTCGCCCTTCTTGTCGACGCCGAGGATGCCGATATGGCCGACATGGTGGTGGCCGCAGGCGTTGATGCACCCGGACACGTTGATGTGCAGCTTGCCGATGTCTTCTTCGTAGGCCGGGTCCGCAAACACTTTCTGCACTTCCAGCGCCACCGGAATCGAGCGCGCATTGGCGAGGTTGCAGAAGTCGAGCCCCGGGCAGACGATCATGTCCGTGATCCGGCTCTCGTTGGCTGCACCGAGCCCGGCGGCATCCAGCGCCTTGTAGACGTCCGGCACGTCATCCAGGGCGATGTGCGGCAGGATCAGGTTCTGCGCATGGCTGACGCGGATATCTCCGTACCCGTACTTTTCAGAAAGGCCTGCGACAACTTCCATCTGGCTGTCGGTCGCATCTCCTGGCGCGACGCCCAGCGGCTTCAGGCTGACGGTGACGGACGTATAGCCCGCCACCTTGTGCGGATGCAGGTTCGTCCGCGTCCAGCGCGCGAAGGCGGGGTCAGCGACTTTCGCCGCCTCGAAAAGCTTCGAACTTTCAGACTTGGCTGCAAGCGCCGGCGGCGCGAAATAGGCATGGATGCGGTCCACTTCAGCCTTCGGCAGGTTGATCTTCTCGGCGTCGCGCTGGGCTGCAAACTCCGCCTCGACCTGGCGGATGTATTCTGCCTCCCCCAGCTCCGTCACGAGGATCTTGATGCGCGCCTTGTACTTGTTGTCGCGCCGTCCAAAGCGGTTGTAGACGCGCATGATCGCCTCGAGATAATCGAGTATCTGCGCCTCCGGGACGAATGGATTGACCAGTGTTGCAATCACAGGCGTGCGCCCCTGCCCGCCGCCGACCCAGACTTCGAAGCCCGTCACGCCATCCTTCTGCCGGATGTGCAGGCCCACATCATGCACGCGGATCGCCGCGCGGTCATGCTCCGCCGCCGTGACGGCAATCTTGAACTTGCGCGGCAGGAAGGCGAATTCCGGATGGAACGTGCTCCATTGCCGGATGATCTCGCACCAGGCGCGCGGATCGAGCAGTTCGTCCTGTGCAGCGCCCGCAAAATGATCCGTGGTGGTGTTTCGGATACAGTTGCCGGATGTCTGGACTGCATGCATCTCGACTTCCGCAAGCTTCGCCAGCACATCCGGAATGTCCTTCAATGCCACCCAGTTGAACTGGATGTTCTGCCGCGTCGTGAAGTGACCGAAGCCACGGTCATAGTCGCGCGCGATCTCGGCAAGTCGCCGCAACTGCGCCGGCGAAAGCTGGCCATAGGGAATCGCGATGCGCAGCATGTAGGCATGCAGCTGCAGATACACGCCGTTCTGAAGCCGCAGCGGCTTGAACTCGTCCTCGGTCAGCGTGCCGGCGAGGCGCCGCGCCACTTGCCCGCGAAACTGTGCCACCCGCTCTGCCACAAGGCGCGCGTCAAACTGGTCATATCTATACATGGGTCACCTCATGCAGGTGTGGCAGGCCAAGCTCAAGCTCGCACCGCGCGACCCAGGCATGCACGGCCGGGAAATCCACGAGGTCAAATCCGCCCTCATGCGCCATGCGCGTATACGCGAGCAGTGCAATGTCAGCGAGCGAGATCGCCGCGCCGCCGGCGATGAAATCGCTCGAGATCAATGCCATCTCCATGCGGCCGAGCGCGCGCCGGCCCTTGGCCATCAGGTCAGCATCGATCGCGTCGTCGGACTTCTTCAGATAGTGCTTCTGGAACCGGCGCACGGCAATCGTCGGCTCGTGCGAATACTGCTCCCAGAACATCCATTCCAGCATCTTGGCGCGCTCGAAAGCGTCCGCCGGCACGAGATCCGATCCTTCGGCGAAATGCAGGATGATCGCGTTCGACTGCGACAGCGTGCGCCCGTCATCAAACTGCACCACAGGCACCTGACCGAACGGGTTCAGCGCCAGGAACGCGTCGGTGCGCGTCTCGCCTTTGAGAATATCGATCTCGATCCACTCATGGGCGAGGCCAAGCCGCTCGGCGACCCATTTCACCTTCAGGCAGTTGCCCGAGATACTGTCTCCGAAAACTCGGATCATGCCGCGCCGCCATAGGCGAGTACGGGCTGGGCGCGCATCGTCTCGCGCAGGCTCTCGCGTCCCGTGATCCGGCCATCGGCGGTCACTTCCATGAAATAGGGGTCGGTGACGATCCCTTCCTGCTTCAGCGACGCCGCAAGGCGCGCCTCGGCCTCATCGCCCGCGAAGACGCCGAGGCGCGAAGCATCCTCCGTCCACGAACCATCTACGGCAAGCCACAGCGATCGGCCGGTCGCCGTGCTCCAGCCGGTCACAGCCTTCGGCGTTTCGGGTTTCAGCTTCGGGCGTACGGATGTCATCTGTGTCTACTCCTCAAGGGCCAGTGTTTCGAAGCGCGATGGGCCGGAAAATTCGGGCGGCAGGTACTGGCTGATCTGAACGGCCGACAGCGGCAGTCCTGCCACCTCGCCGATAATCAGCAGCGCCGGGCCGCGAATGCCTTCTTCCTCGATCAGGAAGGGCAGCTCAGCGAGTTCGCCATAGACGCGCACTTCATCGGCGCGGGTGCCGTTCTCGATCACGGCGATCGGCGTGCGCCCATCGCGGCCCGCCGCAATCAGCCGCTCGGCAATCACTGGCGCTGTATCGACACCCATGAACACCACAACCGTCTGCGCCGGCCGCGCGAGCGCCGCCCAGTCGAGGTCCGGCACGCCGCCGGCCCTGGCGTGTCCGGTCACGAAGGTCAGGGTCTGCGCATGGTCGCGGTGGGTCAGCGGAATGCCCGCCGAAGCCGCACAACCGAGGGCGGACGAAATGCCCGGCACTACATGCACGGCAATCCCTTCCGCCTGCACGGCCTCCAGTTCTTCGCCGCCGCGCCCGAAAATGAAGGGATCCCCGCCCTTCAGCCGTACAACGCGCAGGCCCTCACGTGCCGAAGCCACCAGGCGCACATGAATCTCCGTCTGCGCAACAGAATGGTCGCCCTTGGATTTGCCTACCGGCACGCGCGCCGCGTCGCGCCGGATCAGGCCCAGGATTTCCGGGCTGACCAGCCGGTCATAATACACCACATCGGCTTCCTGCAGCACGCGCAGTGCCTTCAGCGTCAACAGTTCCGGATCGCCCGGCCCCGCCCCGACAATGTGCACGACACCCGCCGCGCGGCCCGTCGCCAGCGCTGCCGATTTCAGGAGTGCCTCTGCCTTGTCCAGATCGCCCGCATAGGCGGCCTCTGCCGCCGGCCCGGTCAGCGCCCGCTCCCAGTAGCGGCGCCGCGCGCCCTTGTCGGGAATCGCCTCGGTCACAAAAACCCGCAGGCTTCGCGCCAGCGCGGCGAGTTCGCCGATCCGGCTCGGCAGCAGCGGCTCCAGCTTCGCGCGCACGGCCTTCGCCAACACGGGCGCCGCCCCGCCTGAACCTATGGCGGCAACAATCTCGCCCCGGTCGAGGATCGACGGCACGGTAAAATCACAGTCTTCCGGCTGGTCTACCACGTTCACCGGAACGCCCCGCGCGCGCGCGGCGGTGAGCGCCTCGGAACGATGCGTCTCGTCCGTCTCCGCAATAATGGCAAGCCGGGCGTGCGCGAGCGCCGCGACCCGCGCGCTCCGTTCAACGACCGTCACACGGCCCAGAAACTCCGCCGCCAGCGCCGCATCGGCGAATCCGCCGACCAGCACCAACTCCGCCGGCGACGAGACCAGCAAGCGCAGCTTGCGCGCGGCCTCTTCGCCGTCTCCGAACACCACGACGCGCGCGTCGTCGAGGTTAAAGAATGCCGGAAACTGGCGCATTGGGGCGCAACTCTCTTGTTTAGCGGTTCTGGAGGGACAGATGCACAAAACCTCCTTGACGCCCCCGCAGCAACGGGCAACCCCTAAGTCTATCATTTAGAGAAACTATCCATGTCCGATACGCCAGACCGTATTCCCCCGCTGAACGCCCTGCGCGCCTTCGAAGCCGCTGCGCGGCGCCTGTCGTTTACCCAGGCCGCCGAAGAACTGAACGTCACGCCAGGGGCGATTTCGCAGCAGATCAGGCAGCTGGAAGACTTCGCGGGCACCCCGCTGTTCAAGCGTACAGGCCGTTCCGTTCTGCTGACCGATGCAGCCCAGGCCTCCCTCCCCCTCGTGCGCGAGGCGTTCGAGCGCATTTCCGAAGCCGGCCGCATTATGCAGGCCCCGGCCCGCAAGGGCCGCGTGATGGTCTCCTGCGCGCCGTCCTTCGCGGCCAAGTGGCTCGCCCCGCGGCTCGAGAAATTTCACCGGGTCCATGAGGGCACCGAAGCCTGGATCTCGGCCGACATGTCGCTGACCGATTTCAACACCGCCGACGCGGACCTCGCGATCCGCTATGGGCGGGGCATTTATGACGGCCTGAAATCCGAGAAGCTGCTGGACGAGACCGTCCTGCCGGTTTGCTCGCCGCGCCTCCTCGAAGGCCCTGACGCGATCCGGCGGCCCGAAGACCTGAAGCACCACACGCTGCTGCATGATGAAAGCTCGGAGAACGACCCCTCCTGTCCCGACTGGGCCAGCTGGCTGCGCGCCCATGGTGTCTCCGGCGTCGATGGCACCAAGGGACCACGCTTCAACCAGGGTATCCTTGTCATCGAATCCGCAGCTGCCGGCCGCGGTGTCGCCCTCGCCAAGCAAGCCATCGCCGCCAACGACATCGCGGCGGGCCGGCTCGCGGCGCCTTTCGCCAATGGCTCCATCCCGATCGATTTCGGCTACTGGCTCGTCTGGCCCAAGGGCCGCCACCTCTCCCCGGACGTGCGCGCCTTCATCAAATGGATCAAGGACGAAGCCACTGACAGCGAGATCGTCGGGGTCTAGTCCGGCGGCTCCTCGATACAGCGCAAAAGGCTACCGTTGAGGTCCACGAGAGCAAACATCCGCAGCCCGAAAGGTTCGAGTTTTGGCGGTGTCATTCTCGGAATGCCGGCGCCCGGCAATCCCGCGGCCAGCCAATCCGTATAGAGGCCGTCCAGATCGGCCACCCGCACGCAAGCACTGAATGATGACTGGGAGGGGTCCAGATCCGGATAGGGAAACAACTCTATCTCGAGCGGTCCGCGCGCGAGGATCATCCAACCGGAATCCGCGAACACGGTCTCGAAGCCGAGCTTGGTGTAGAACGCTTCTGTCGCCTCGAAATCGATCGCCGGCAAATTCGCGGTTATCCGATCAGGCAACTGCACGACTTGTTCTGATCTAAAGCGCTGCGTCCACCAACAGGAACGCCGCCAGGCGGGCACTGGCGTTCCGGCTGGTGCTCTGCGTCTGCTCCAGCGCGGCCAGCGCATCGGCCTGTTCCATCGCCGCAAACTGGCGCGCCATGTCCATCAGCTTCGTGTCGCCGCGCAGGCGATGCGAGACGCGTTCGACTTCCTTGCCCGACTGTTCGCGCACGGCGTCGCGGCGGGCGGCGTCGCCTTTGAGGCTCGCTGCCGCGATCCGCTTTTTCGAGCGCGGGCGGAACACATCGCCCAGCGGGATGCCGGAGGTTTGCAGCCGCGAGACGAGGGACTCGGCGATCTGCTCCCGGTCGTCCGGCGCCCGGCCGGACTCCTCGCGCGAGATGTCGGAGATGATGTCGCGCAGCGCCGAACCATTGCCATGCTGGCCAGGGAGCTGGTCGCTGGCGCGGCGGCGCGGCAATTCGGGCGGCGCCTGGGAATCGTCATGGCGCCGGCGCAGCATCAACGGCTCGCCGTCGCGCGATGTCACGTCGCGTCCCAGCACCAGCGGCGGCGGTTCGGGTGCCAGGCTGGCGGCGATCACGGCATCAGCGCTGGCGTCGAACAGATCGTCGTCCATCGAGGCCCGCGCCTGCAGGCCGCCATTGCCGTTGGAATAGGTTTGCGGCGCATGGCCATTCGTGTGGCCGCTGGCATGGCCGTTCGGCGCGCGGCCATTGGCGGCGTGACCGTTGGTATACGGAGCTTGTGGCGCAGCAAGGCTCTGGCGCACAGGCGGGGCAGACAGGGTCGGCGGCGGTTCTGAAATCTTGATGCCGGTCTGACGCTCGAGGTTTTCGCCTTCGATGCGCGCGGCATAGCTGGCGGTGCGCAGTGCATAGGCAGCCTGTTCGCCCGCTTCGCGCAGGCGGGCCAGCGCGCGCGCAGCTTCCTCGGCGGCGCCGCGGGTCGCCGAATTGATCTCCGCATTCGCCTGGCGCGCGCCGTCGAGGGCGGAAGCAACGGCGCCCTTCAGAGCATCGCCGGTCGTCGCCGCAGCTGCGGCGGCCACTTCGCTGGCGCGCACAGCGGCGTCCACCGTGCGGCGCGATTGTTCCAGCTTGTCCTCGATGCGCGTGATCGAAAAGGTCAGCGCTTCGGTCCGCGTCGCGGCCTCGCGGGCGAGCCCGTCGAGGGCCTCAAGGCGGCGCGAGAGATCATCGCCGGCCCGCGCCATCGAGTTGAGACGATTTTCGAGGGCCGTATCAGCGCGGCCAACCTCGTCGCTCGCCTGACGCGCGGCGGAAACCATCATCTGAGCCTGGCGCGGTATCGCTTCGCTCATCGTGCTGATCTGGCTGCGCAGTTCGCGGGCCAGCGCTTCCAGCGCCTGGCGTTCTGCGGCGAGGCGCGTCGCGAGGTCGCGCGCATTGTCGGAGGTTGCGTAGGAGACAGACTCCAGGCGCAGGCGCTCGTCGCCGATCTCGCCGCCCATCGCCTTCATCGCCGTCAGCGCATGCGCCATCGACCGGTCGACTTCGGCGGCGGCCTGCTTCATCTGCTCGGCAAAGGCGATGCCCTCGGTGCCCGCCTCGCGCGCCGGCGCCATCAGGCGTGAAGTCGCTTCGAGAACCAGCGCGTTGGCGGCAGCCGCGCGCCGGCTGGAGCGGCCCATGAAACCCGCCATGATGATCAGGAAAGCCGGGATCAGCGCCGCGATGCCGCCTGCTGCCACGATCAGCGGCGAAACCTGCTCGGCCAGCGCCATCCCGCCGAGGCCCAGAAAGCCGAGAACAACCCCGAGTATCCACAGTAGTGCGACCACGACAGCGGTCGTTACCATCCATCCGCCACCGGTCTGCGCCATCTCAAAGTTTTGAGAAGCCTGGTGACGCACAAGGTCGTCCCGGCCCGATGGGCGCACGGAAGAAGCTTCTGTCATGTCCAATGTATAACGCGCCTTGCGTGCCGCTGCGAGGGCAGAATGCACGACTCCAGGTTAAGGCTTTGCAGGAATTCTCAGCCGAGGAGCGCGAGAACGGGCGCTTTGTCGGAGGGACCCTCGTCCTTTTCCGGAGCGGAAGGCGAGAATTCGAGCCCGAGCCAGGCGAGAATCGTCGCCAGCACAAGATTACGGATCAGGATGAGCAGGTCAGTCATCGCGCAGGTCCCCGGGCGTTCGAAGCGTCAAGGCAAAATGCGCCTTGACCCCGCGTCTACCAGAATGGCGCCTTCTCGACAATCGATAATCCGTGAATTTTTTGCGCCAGCCGCATCATTAACAGGATGCTAACGGGCTCAGGCGACGGTTTCGGGGCAAAGGAGACCCCGGCTCGATGACTGACCCCCGCCCTTCCCTGCCGGTGATGGACCTTGACCATCTCGCGGCCATGACCAGCGGCGATGCGGCGCTCGGCATCGAAGTGATCGAGATTTTCCAGCATCAGGCCCAGCTCTGGTCGCGCCTTCTGGACCCGCGGCTCGACGCGCGGGACTGGTCGGACGCCGCCCACACGCTCAAGGGCGCGAGCCTCGGCATCGGCGCTCTGAAGCTGGCGGCGGCCTGCGAGCGGGCGGAGAAAGCCGGGCGCGGGGCAGAAGCGCCCAGCGTGGCGCATGCCGCAGTGCTGCTGGGCGAGGTCAAGGACGCGCTCGGTGAATCGCTCGAAGCCGCCGCGCGGGCGGCTTACGACCTCGCGTCGGCGGGACGGCGCAGCGCGTCGTAGCTTTCGAACTCATAGGCGATGCAGCGGTCGATCAGCGTGCGCCAGACCGGCTCGGCAATGGCGGGCGAGAGGCCGTGCTTGGGGCATTCGGCCTTCACCTTGGCAACAACATCCTCGATCCGTGCCCGGTCATGCACGACGGCCCGGTCGCCCTTGATGCGGGCGGCGGCGTCCATGAAGGACTGGCGCTCGGCCAGGATCTCGACCAGCAGGCGGTCGATCCGGTCGATCTCGTAGCGCACCTCGGGCATGCTGGTCGCACTCTGCGACGTGTTGCGGCGCGGGTCGGAAACATAGGTCGTCATGGCGGCCTCACAGAACTTTCGCCCGCCCCCTATATGGGCGGCGCGCCGGGCGCAAGGAACGAGGTGCGTCGCCGCAGCGCGGCCAGCCCGGCTCAGCCCCCCGACTGGGCTTCGAGCTTGTCCTGGGTCTTTGTTTCGAAGTCGCTCGCATCATGGCGTTCGCGCAGCTGGTTCTCGGGCTTGCCGGACGTCGAGTTGACCATCCGGCCCCGCTTGACCGCCGGGCGTTCGCCGACCTGTTTCGTCCAGCGCAGGACGTTCTTGTATTCGTGCACGGCCAGGAACTCGCCCGCGCCATAGACGACGCCGAGAACGACCGCGCCATACCAGGGCCAGATGGCCATGTCGGCGATCGAGTATTCGTCGCCGGCCATGTATTCGTTCTCCGCGAGGTGGCGGTCGAGCACATCGAGCTGGCGTTTCACTTCCATCGCATAGCGGTTGATCGGGTATTCGTACTTCTCCGGCGCGTAGGCATAGAAGTGGCCGAAGCCGCCACCGAGGAAGGGCGCCGAGCCCATCTGCCAGAACAGCCACGAGAGCGCCTCGGTACGCTTGGCGTGATCCTTCGGCAGGAACTCGCCGAACTTCTCGGCGAGGTAGAGCAGGATCGAGCCGGACTCGAAGACGCGCTGCGGCGGGCTGACGGAATGGTCCATCAGCGCCGGGATCTTGGAGTTCGGGTTGGCCGAGACGAAGCCCGACGAGAATTGTGAGCCATCACCGATATTGATCAGCCAGGCATCGTACTCGGCGCCGGCATGGCCCCTGGCGAGGAGTTCCTCGAGCAGGATCGTGACCTTCACGCCGTTCGGCGTCCCGAGCGAATAGAGCTGGAGCGGGTGCTTGCCGACGGGGAGGTCTTTGTCGTGCGTCGGTCCCGCGATGGGACGGTTGATGTTGGCGAAGCGGCCTCCGCTCCCCTTGTCCCAGGTCCAGACTTTCGGGGGCGTGTAGGTCGGGTCGGTCATGGCTGCTTGTCCTCGGCATGAAGTTTGCTTTCCACAGTTGGGCACGGGTTCGCAGAACACAACCGCCTTTTTGTCGGGCCGCGTGCCTGGAACACGGAACACTACGTTCGTAGCAGCAGGCTCATCCCTGCCCTGCCCGTAGCCTTCCGGTCGGAGGACGCTGGCTTGGTTCAACTCTCGCAATCGATTGGTAAATCGACTAGCGGCGGCCCCGCCGCGGGCCACAGAAACGCGTCTATCGATACCTTACGTATTCTCGCAGCAATTGTGGTCGTGGCTGCCCACTCGAATTTCGTGTGTGACGGCGCTGTCTTTGCTTGCCTGTCCACGGTGAACGGCAGCTTTCGGCTCGCCGTACCGATTTTCCTCCTGATCAGCGGTTACTATTTCTACTCGGCGCTCAAGGCCGATCGGCATTGGACATGGGTCCTGAAGATCGCCAGGCTCTATGCCGTCTGGATGACCATCTATTCGCCGTTCTGGCTTTTTGACGCGATCTGGCAGAACGACATCGGCGACATCCCGGAAAACCTCGTCTTTGGCTACTTCCATCTCTGGTATGTCGCAGCTGTGGGCGGCGCCGCTTTGATGACCGTTTTCATGTCGCGCTTCGGCCTCCGGTGGATGATGCTGGCCGCGCTGGTGCTTTTCGGGTTTGGCGTCCTGCTCCAGTACGCGCTGAACTATGGTTTCCTGCCAGACCGCCTAATTTATCATGCCATCAACGGCTGGCTGCAGCGCAACTTCATCTTCTTCGGCTTCCCCCTCTTCGCGATCGGCTTCATCATTGCCGCCATGAAGCTCGAGACAAGGGTGTCGCGCAACCTTGCGCTCGGCGTTCTCGCGTCGGGGCTCGTCCTCCTGATCCTGGAGGTTAGCGCCAACTACCTCGCCGCCGGCAAGATGCATGTGTTCGAAATCTATGCTACGGTGATTGTCGGTGCACCAGCGCTGCTGATCTTGGCGCTGAAGACCAACTGGCAAGGTGGCCCGCGCGTCTCGCCAAAGTTTGCCGAGGCGATTTTCTTCGTGCACGTGCTCGTGCTGAATGCGCTGGTTGCGTTGGTCGACGCCGGTTCAGGCGCCCTGATGGTACTTTGCCTTGCGATTACCCTGCCGCTGGCGGCCGGGCTCGTCTGGCTCGACCAGCAGGTCAAGGGCGTGTTCCTCTGAACTCTCTGACCGACTGAATGGTCCCCTCCGCCTACGGATGATCCGCACACCGCACCGGCGGCGCGCGGCCGGGTCCTTGCGCGCGCGGTGAAGCCGCTCTACATAAATGTTACATTATAACTTTTACGGAGCGACTATGAGCCAGTCTGCCGCCCCCAATCCCCTTTCGGTCGTGTTCGATGCCGCCCGCGCGGAAGTCTATGACACCCAGTTTGCCGCGATGCAGCCAGTCAAGGATGCCGTGCACCTTCTGGTGCAGGCACATTTCGCTGACCTGCCGGCGGACGCACGCATCCTGATGGCGGGCGCTGGCACGGGCGCGGAGGCGCGCTATCTGGCGGCGCGCTTTCCGGGCTGGCGCTTCACGCTCGTTGATCCCTCGGCACCGATGCTGGCGGTGGCGCGGCGGCATGCGGAAGCGGAAGGCTTTGCGGATCGCTGCACATTCATTGCTGACTACGTATCGGCCGCGCCGCTGGAGGCGCATCATGCGGCAACCAGCCTGCTCGTCTCGCACTTCCTGACCGAGGCACCCGCGCGGCAGGCCTTCTTCGCCGACATTGCTACGCGCCTCGACACCGGGGGACATTTGTTCAATCTCGATCTCTGCGCCGACCGGCAGGCGCCCACCTTCGGCGCAACGCTGGGCGTCTGGCTTGACCTCTTGCGCCTAGGCGGCGTGCCGGAGGAAGGGCGCAGGGGATGGGCGGCCGCCTACGGCCGCGACTTCGGCGTACACGGACCATCCCAGCTCGAAAGCCTGATCGAGGCGGCGGGCTTCACCCCGCCTGCCCTGGTCTTCCAGGCCGCGATGATGCGCGGCTGGGTCGCGGCGAAGCGCTAGACTTCGAGCAGCAGGCGTTCCGGGTCTTCCAGCGCGTCCTTGACGCGGACGAGGAAAGTGACCGCTTCCTTGCCGTCGACGATGCGGTGATCGTAGCTGAGGGCGAGATACATCATCGGCTTAATGACGATCTGGCCGTTGCGGACGATCGGGCGGTCTTCGATGCGGTGCATGCCGAGCACGCCGGATTGCGGCGGGTTGAGGATCGGCGTGGACATCAGCGAGCCATAGATGCCGCCGTTGGAGATCGTGAAGGTCCCGCCCTGCAGGTCGCCGATGGTGAGCTGGCCGTCGCGGGCCTTCTTGCCCAGGGCCGCGATTTCCTTCTCGATGTCGGCGAGGGACATTTCATCCGCGCCCCGAACAACCGGGACAACGAGGCCCTTGTCGGTGCCGACAGCGACGCCGATGTCATAATAGTTCTTGTAGATGACATCCTGGCCGTCGATCTCAGCGTTGACGGCCGGTACTTCCTTCAGCGCGCTGGTGACGGCCTTCACGAAGAAGCTCATGAAGCCGAGCTTGATGCCGTGGCGGGCGACGAAGGCATCCTGGTGCTTCTTGCGCAGGTCCATTATCGCCGACATGTCGACATCGTTGAACGTGGTCAGCATCGCGGCCGTGTCTTGCGCCTCTTTGAGGCGGCGGGCGATGGTCTGACGCAGGCGCGTCATCCGTACACGTTCTTCACGCGGGCCGGTTTCGCGGGGCGGGCGGACCTGGGTATCGGGCATCGAGGGGACTTTCGGCTGGTTCACATAGGCAAGGGCGTCGGCTTTGGTGGCGCGGCCATCACGGCCCGAGCCCGGAATGCTGGAAGCATCCACATTCGCTTCAGCCGCGATGCGGCGCACGGACGGGGCGACCGGGCGATCACCCGTGCCCGTGGCTGCGGGCGCGGCCGGCGCGGTGACGGTCTTGGCAGGCGCCGCTTCGGCGGCGGCCTTGACCGGTGCGGCGACAGAGCTGCCAATGCGGGCGATGACGGCGCCGGGCGCAACCGAGGCGCCGGGTGCGACGAGCAGTTCGACGATCACACCGTCTGCGGGCGACGGCACCTCGAGCGCGACCTTGTCGGTCTCGATTTCGGCGATGGTCTCGTCCTTCTTCACCTTCTCGCCGACCTTCTTGGAGAAGGAGGCGATCGTGCCTTCGGCGACGCTTTCGCCCATGACCGGGACTTTCACATCCGTCAGGCCGCCACTGGTGGCGGCAGGTGCGGGTTCGGCCTTGGCGGGCGAAGCAGCCGGCAGCGGCGCGGCAGCAGGCTTGGCGGCCGGTGCAGGCCTGGCGGCAGCGGCCCCTGCCCCGTTGATCCGTCCAAGAAGGGCTCCGATGCCGACCGTCTCGCCTTCCGGCACAGAGATGTCAGACAAGACACCGTCTTCGGACGCGGAGACCTCGACCGAAACCTTGTCGGTTTCAAGCTCGACCAGCACTTCGTCCTTCTTCACCGCATCGCCCTTGGCTTTCAACCAGCGGCCGACCGTGGCTTCCGTGACGCTTTCGCCGAGGGTGGGTACAACAATGTCTGTCATTGGTCAGTGTCCGGAGGGATTGCTGGAGGAGGTCAGGACGACACGACCCGGTCATCGACCGGATCGGGCGACAGCGCGATCTTGATGAGCGAGGCCTGTTCAGCCTGGTGTTTCGACAGGAGGCCGGTGGCCGTGGCAGCGCTCGGCGGACGGCCCGAGTATTTCGGCCGTGGCTGCGTGTAGCCGGCCTGCGCGGCGCACCATTCGATCTCGTCACGGATGAAGGTCCAGCCGCCCATGTTGCGCGGCTCTTCCTGACACCAGACGATCTCGGCCTGCGGGAAGCGCTTCAGTTCAGTAACCAGCGACTTGCGCGGGACCGGGTAGAACTGCTCGACGCGCAGGAGGTAGATGTCGTCAGCGCCGGAAGCCTCGCGGGCTTCGAACAGGTCGTAATAGACCTTGCCCGAGCAGAGCACGACGCGGCGGATCTTGTTGTCCTTGACGAGCTTCACCTTGCCTTCCCGGCCCGGCGTTTCAGCGTCGTCCCAGAGGATGCGGTGGAAGGTGGACTTGGCGTTCATGTCGTCAATGGTCGAGGTGGCCAGCTTGTGGCGCAGCAGCGACTTCGGCGTCATGATCACCAGCGGCTTGCGGAACTCGCGGTGGATCTGGCGGCGCAGGGCGTGGAAATAGTTCGACGGCGTCGTCAGGTTGCACACCTGCATGTTATCTTCTGCGCACATCTGCAGGAAGCGCTCAAGGCGGGCCGAGGAATGCTCCGGGCCCTGACCTTCATAGCCATGCGGCAGCAGCATCACGAGGCCGGACATGCGCAGCCATTTGCGCTCGGCGCTCGAAATGAACTGGTCGAAATAGACCTGCGCGCCGTTGCAGAAGTCACCGAACTGGGCCTCCCAAAGCGTCAGCGTGTTCGGATCGGCAAGCGAATAGCCATACTCGTAGCCGAGCACCGCTTCTTCGGAGAGGAGCGAGTCGATCACTTCATACGGCGCCTGCTTGTCGCTGATGCGGTTCAGCGGCGTAACGCGTTCGCCGGTCGTCTGGTCGACGAGGTGGCTGTGGCGCTGCACGAAGGTGCCGCGGCCGCAATCCTGGCCGGAGAGGCGCACGGGGAATCCTTCGTCGAGGAGGCTCGCGAAAGCGAGGTGTTCGGCGCCGCCCCAGTCGATTTCCTTGCCGGTCTCGTAGCTTTCGCGGCGGCGGGCGATAACGCGGTCGACTGTCTTGTGGACATCCACACCTTCCGGCACCCGCGTGATCGCCTCGCCGAGTTCCTTGAGCTTGGCTTTTGCCACGCCCGTCTTGCCGCGGCGGTCATCGTCGATCGGCAGGCTGAAGCCCGACCAGTGGCCTTCCAGCCAGTCTGCCTTGTTGGTTTTCAGGTCCTTGGCGGCGGTGAAGGCCTTTTCGAGAAAGTCCTCGAATTCCTTGACCTGGGCCTCGACCTGTTCGGCCGTCAGCAGGCCTTCGGCGACAAGGCGCTTGCCGTAGATCTCGCGCGTGGACGGAAGATCGCGGATGACCTTGTACATGACCGGCTGGGTCATCGTCGGATCGTCGCCTTCGTTGTGACCGAAGCGGCGATAGCAGAACATGTCGATGACAACGTCCTTGCTGAACTTCTGACGGTATTCGGTGGCAACCTTCGCGGCGTAGACGACCGCTTCCGGGTCATCGCCGTTGACGTGGAAGATCGGCGCCTGGACGGCCAGCGCCACATCCGATGGATAGGGCGAGGAGCGCGAGTACATCGGGCTCGTGGTGAAACCGATCTGGTTGTTGACGATGAAGTGGATCGTGCCGCCCGTGCGGTAGCCCTGCAGGCCCGAGAGGGCGAAGCATTCGGCAACGACACCCTGACCTGCAAACGCGGCATCCCCGTGCAGCAGGAGCGGCATCTTGGTGGTGCGGTCGAGCTTGCCCTTCTGGCGCGATTCCGTGAACTGCTTGGCGCGGGTGCGGCCGAGAACGACGGGGTTCACCGCTTCAAGGTGCGAGGGGTTGGCGTTCATGGTGAGGTGGACGGTGTTGCCGTCGAACTCACGGTCAGACGAAGCCCCGAGGTGGTATTTCACATCGCCCGAACCGAAGGTGCCGGCGCCCTGCGTTGAGCCGCCCTGGAACTCGTGAAAGATCTTGTCATAGCTCTTGCCCATCACGGCAGCGAGCATGTTGAGGCGGCCGCGGTGGGGCATGCCGACAACGATCTCGTTCACGCCGAGAGCGCCGCCGCGCTTGATAATCTGCTCCAGCGCCGGAACTGCGGCTTCGCCGCCATCGAGGCCGAAGCGTTTCGTGCCGGGGAAGCGCTTATGCAGGAAGCGCTCGAAGGTTTCCGCTTCGATCAGTTTGCGGAGGATCGCGAACTTGCCTTCGCGGGTGAAGGCGACGCCCTTGTCAGGACCTTCGATGCGTTCCTGCAGCCAGGCTTTCTCGGCGGGGTCCGAGATGTGCATGAACTCGATGCCGAGGGTCGAGCAATAGGTCCGCTTCAGGATCTCGAGCATCTCGTTGACGGTGGCGCGCTCGAGGCCGAGCACGTTGTCGATGAAGATCGGGCGATCGCGGTCTTCCGGCTTGAAGCCGTAGGTGGCGGGGTCGAGTTCAGGCTGCTCGCCGAAGCCGGACAGGCGCAGCGGGTCGAGCTGGGCGGCGAGGTGGCCGCGGATGCGGTAGGCGCGGATCATCATGATCGCGCGGATGGAATCCTTCACCGACTGCGAGATGTCGGCCGGGGCTGCGCCCGGGCTGGCTGTCTTGATCTTCTTCTCGAGCTTCGTCTCGATCTGCGCCCAGTTGCCGTCGAAAGCAGCAACCTCGTCGCCGGCTTTCGCCTGCGGCCAGCCATCGCGTTTCCAGCTCGCGCCTTTGGCGTTGGAGGTGGCAGCGGCCGCATCATCGCCGAGATCGGCGAAGAAGGCGCGCCAGCTCTCCGGCACGGAAGCAGGGTCCTTCGCATAGGCGGCCTGCATCTGCTCGATCCAGAGCGCCGAGCCGCCGTACAGGAACGCTGTTTCCAGCATCGCGGAATTGCCGGAGCTGCGGGGACCGTTCACCGGGCTGCCATCGTCTGCCATAGAAAAATCATCCTTCCAGAGCTGCCGCCCCCGGGACGCATGTGGGGGCGGATAATGCCGCCTGCAGGTCACGGGCTGCAGAGCCCCGCCCGCAGCCACGTGCCTCAGGCATCGCGGCTGCAAGCTATACCCTAGGGTCTTCTAACCCTTTAACACTTCGACCAGCGTCGTACCAAGGCGGGCCGGACTTGGGCTTACACGGATTCCCGCAGCTTCCATCGCTGCAATCTTGGATTCCGCATCCCCCTTCCCGCCCGAGACGATCGCACCGGCATGGCCCATGGTACGGCCTTTCGGGGCGGTACGGCCCGCGATAAAGCCGGCCATCGGCTTCTTGCGGCCACGCTTGGCCTCGTCGATCAGGAACTGCGCGGCTTCTTCTTCGGCCGAGCCGCCGATTTCGCCGATCATGATGATCGATTTCGTCTCGTCATCGGCGAGGAACATTTCCAGCATGTCGATGAACTCGGTGCCCTTGACCGGGTCGCCGCCGATTCCGACTGCGGTGGTCTGCCCGAGGCCGGCATTGGTGGTCTGAAACACGGCTTCATAGGTCAGCGTGCCGGAGCGCGAGACGATACCGACAGAGCCCTTCTTGAAGATGGAGCCCGGCATGATGCCGATCTTGCACTCGTTGGCCGTGATGATCCCCGGGCAGTTCGGCCCGATGAGGCGCGACTTGGAGTTCTTCAGCTTGGCCTTGACGCGGACCATGTCCATGACCGGCACGCCTTCGGTGATGCAGACGATCAGCGGGATTTCCGCGTCGATGGCTTCCTCGATAGCTGCAGCAGCGCCCGCCGGCGGGACATAGACGACCGAGGCGGTCGCGCCGGTCTTGGCCTTGCCTTCGGCAACGGAGGCAAAGATCGGCAATTGCTTGCCGTTCGCTGCCGTCCACAACTCGCCGCCCTTCTTGGGGTGGATACCACCGACCATCTGGGTGCCGTAATAGTCAAGCGCCTGGCTGGTGTGGAACGAGCCGGTATTGCCCGTCATGCCTTGCGTCAGGACTTTCGTGTTCTTGTCGATCAGAATGGACATGACGATTAACCCCGCACCGCTTTGACAATTTTCTGGGCCGCATCGTCGAGATCGTCTGCGGGAATGACGTTCAGACCGCTTTCGCGGATGATCTTCTTGCCGAGATCGACGTTCGTGCCTTCAAGGCGCACGACGAGCGGAACGGCGAGATTGGTTTCCTTCACGGCTGCGATCACGCCTTCGGCGATGACGTCGCATTTCATGATGCCGCCGAAGATGTTCACGAGGATGCCCTTCACATTGGGGTCCTTCATGATGATCTTGAAAGCGGCCGCCACCTTCTCTTTGCCGGCGCCGCCGCCGACATCGCAGAAGTTTGCCGGCTCTTCGCCGTACAGCTTGATAATGTCCATGGTTGCCATGGCGAGGCCGGCGCCGTTGACCATGCAGCCGATCGTGCCGTCGAGCGCGATATAGGCAAGGTCCCATTCAGCCGCTTCGAGTTCCTTGGCGTCCTGTTCGGTTTCGTCCTTCAGCGCGGCGACGTCCGGGTGGCGGAAGATCGCGTTACCGTCGAAGGAGACCTTCGCGTCGAGGACGCGCAGGTGACCGTTCTTCATGACGATAAGAGGGTTTACCTCGAGCATCGCCATGTCCTTCTCGGTGAAGGCCTTGTAGAGGATCGGGAAGAGCTTTTCGCCGTCGCTGGCGGCGGTGCCGGTCAGGTTCAGCGCCTTGTTGAGCTTGGCGGAATCTGCAGCTGTGACGCCTTTCAGCGGGTCGATCTGTACGGTGAGGATTTTCTCGGGCGTGTCATGCGCGACGGCTTCGATGTCCATGCCGCCTTCGGTCGAGACGACGAAGGCCACGTTGGAGGTGGAGCGGTCCACGAGAATGGAGAGGTAGAGTTCTTTCTCGATGTCGGCGCCGTCTTCGATATAGAGGCGGTTGACCTGCTTGCCGGCGGCGGAGGTCTGCGCGGTGACGAGGTGTTTGCCGAGCATGGCTTCGGCGTGCTTGCGCACGTCGTCCTTGTTGAAGGCCAGGCGGACGCCGCCCTTCTCGCCGGCTTCCTTCTCGATGAACTTGCCCTTGCCACGCCCACCGGCGTGGATCTGGCTTTTCACGACCCACAGGGGACCGGGGAGCGAATCAACGGCTTTCTGCACATCTGCCAGCGACAGGACCGGCACACCGTCAGCCACCGGCGCTCCGAAGGACTTCAGCAGCGCCTTCGCCTGATATTCGTGAATATTCATGGAGTTTTCCCTGTTCGGGGGCAGGACTGGTCGCCTCTCGCCAGCCTCTCCCCCTTGTGGTTCGCGCGCTATATACCAGCGAAAACGCCTGTAGCAATCGCCTGAGTACTAGGGTTTGGACCCAGAGGTCATGATTTGCCCCAAGGTCAATCTGCGGCGCCGGACTCGCGCGTGGAGAGATCGGCGGCCGGAATCTGTGGTCTCCCCAGCGGGGAATTCCTGCACCATGCGCTCAACCCGCTATGCCGGGTCGGGAGCGCGCGGGTCCGGGACGGCCACGCCGGCCGATGTTGCTTCAACCGGCAGGAAGGCTTCAGGCGCGACCGTCGCAGGGGGCGGGCGGACACGGCTGCGGACGAGCATGATTGCGGCCAGCAGGAAAAGCCCGAAAGCCGCAAGGCCGAACAGGGCCTGCGGCCCGCCGAGGCTCATCGCCACGCCCGACAGGATCGGCCCGACCACCGAGCCTGCCGCCCAGACAAACAGGATACCGCTCATCACTTGCGGAATCCGCCCCGGTCCGGCGCGGTCAATCGCATGGGCCAAACTCACGCCGTAGAACGAGAACGCGCCTGCACCCCACAGGCACAGCAAGGCGAGCACCACCGGTTCGCTGAAACCTGTGGCCCCGACCGCCAGCGCCAGCGCCGCGGCGCCCGAGAACAGGGACAGCCCGGCGACCACGAGGCGCCGCTCCACCCGGTCGGAAATCCGTCCGGCCGGCCATTGCACCAGCAATGCGCCGGCAGCGGCCGCCGCAGCCGCCCAGGCCGCCGCACCGGTTCCGCCCCCGCCGATAGCGAAGGTGCTTGTCCAGGCTGGCAGCAGGGCCAGTGTGCCCGTGTTGATTAGTCCGGCGAGGAAGCACCCGATCACGGCCGAGGGAGCGAGCCGGAAAAGATCCAGCGCGCGCATGACCTCCCGGGCCGGCGGAGCAGGTTCCGACAGCCGGGTCAGGCACAGGGTGACGAGTGACAGGCAGAGCAGGATCGACACCCAGCTGAGACCGCGCGGATCGAGCGCCGAGAGCCCAAAGGCAAGAAAAGGGGCGAGCAGGCCGGCAATCCGGGACAGGAAGTAGTAGAACCCCATCATGTCGCCGCGCCGCTCTTTGGGTGCGGCTTGCCCCAGCCAGCTTTCGGCGCTGGCAAACAACAGGCCGAAGCCGATGCCCTGCATAACGCGCGCCGCGCCCCAGGCGGTGATGCCGGGCACCATGCCCATCACCAGAGCGCAGACAGCCGTGATAGCGGCGGCGGCGGCATAAAGGCGTATCGTGCCGTAGCGGCCCAGCAAGGCGGGTCCTGCCCAGGCGCCCGCCATGAAACCCGCCGAGTAAAGCGCGCCGACCAGCCCGGTAAGGGTCTCACTGGCCTTGAGTTCCGTCAGCCCGACCGGCGTGATCACACCCATGAAACTTGCCGCCGCCTGCATGAGGCAGATCGCAAGGATCAGCGTGATCACATTCCTGTAGCCCGACATATGCCTTCATGTTCAGCGGAAGCTGGCAGTTAACTCCCGCACACGCTCGCCGGAGTTGGCGTGAATCGCAAGGCTCACCGTGCCGGCCGTCCAGTCGATTCCGATCGCGCCGTAGTTTTCCGGCGGATACCCTGCCCCGACCTGGACGGTATCCGTTTCTTCCGTCGTGGCGGCGAAGGAGACGTTGAGCGAGGAGGCCGTGATCTCGCTGACCGGGTAAGGCAGCGCAGTGTTGCTGGTGTAGAGGAAGCCGGAGTGGCGGTCGCCGGAGACGAAGACGACGCCTTTGGCTTCGGTCTCGCGCACCAGCCGGTAGAGGCGCTGCTGTTCGATTGGCAGGATCGACCAGGCTTCGTAGCCGTGGACGGTCGGCAAGACCTGGACCGAGGAGACAATCAGGCGCAGGTCGGCCGGATCCTGCAACCGGTTTTCCAGCCAGGTCCACTGGTCGTTGCCCAGCATGTCCTGTTCGGGATCGGCCGACGGCAGGTAGCGTTCCTTGCCTTTCTGGTTCCAGGCGTCCGTTGGGGTCAGCGGCGAACGGAAGAAGCGCGTGTCGAGCACGATAACCTGCGTACGCTGACCTTCGGGGCCGAAGGTGCGGGCGTAGTAGGTGCCGGGATAGGCGCCTACATCTTCATTCTCGAGGCCCCAGAAGCGTTCGTGGATCCGCTCGGCAAGTCGGCGGAATGGAAAGTCCCGGCCCGCGTCATTGGCCCCGAAATCATGGTCGTCCCAGGCAACCATCATCGGGAACTTCGCGCGCACGGCCTTGAAATCCTCGCGCGCGGCCAGGTCGCTGAAGCTGGCGCGCAGCTCGTTCAGTTCGGGCTGGTTGTTGACATAGGCCGGGCCGTCACGGTCGCCGTAGACATTGTCGCCGATCATCAGGAAGAGGTCGGCGTCCTCGCCGGCGAGGGAGCGCATCGCGGCGCTGTCGGATTTTTCTTCGTCGAAGCAGGAGGCGACCAGGATACGGGTCAGCGGCTTTGACGCGTCGAGCGGCCGGCCAGCCGGGGCGCGCGGAAAAAAGTCATCCGGCAGCGTGCGGTAGTACGGCTCGAGCGCTTCATCAGCGCTCCTGGGCGCAAATACATCGCCGATCAGCGGCAGTTCAGCCGGTGACTGGCAGGCCGCGAGCAGCGACAGGATTGCGAGTGATGTGAGTTTTTGCATGGTTGCCTCCTCAGCGCCGCTACGGCCCCGAGGAGGTTCTAGCCGGGTTATGCGACAGCTGTAAGGCGTCGATGGAAACCGGGCGCGATCAGGCGGTGAAGAAGAGGCTCCACATCAGCCGGCCCGGCAGGAAGGTGAAGAGACCGGCAATCAGCATGCCGCCCATGAAGAGGCCGGTCATCGTCCTGCGATGCTGCGCGATGTTGCGGCGGCGGGCCGCCGCGAGGCCCATCGGCAGGAGGATGATCGTCCAGCCGGAAAGGAGATGGATAAAGCTGTAGGTGTCGCCGTTGAGGCCGGAGAGGAAGAGCGAACTGATCGCCGTGACGCCCATCGTGACGATCCATGTGTAGCCGAGGACGCGGTGAACCGAACGGCCCTTCACTCCGAGGAGAAGACTGGTGCCGATGGCGAACGAGAGCACTGCCCCGGCGATGTGGGCCTGGAGCACCGGCGAGATTTCGAGCAGCGGCGAGAGGTCGACGTGCCAGCGCACGGCGCCAACGCCTTGGCCTGCAAGGATGGCGTTCGACAACCAGGCATAGCCCGCTGCCGCGCCGGCCACGAGCAGCTTGTTGCCATGACGCTCGTGCAGGCGCCGGAGGGAAAAGGACGGGGCGAAGCGGGGGGCGACAAGGTCGGTCATCGGTCTGGACTCCTCTGGTGGTGTGGCCGGTTTCTGGACGGCTTTGCGTCCGGCCCGCCCAACATCCTCGCCCCTTCCCGGGCCCGCCACCGGGACTACGTGATCTGGCTGGAATCCTTCGCGAAATGCCGCCATTACCGTTCACGAAGCGCGAAATGAGGGCCCAAATTCCGCATGCGTCCACCCAAGGACAGGCAAACCCGCTTGAAGGAGGTTGGTGTCTATGCAGGCGCCGCGCTGTTCCTGTCGATCATCGGTCCGTTCAATGCGACCCCCGGTTTTCCCGGATGGGCCATCTTCGTCTACTGGTTTGCCTTGATCCTCCTTGGCAGCCTGGCTGCGGAAGTGGCAGGCCGCTGGCTAGACCGGACTTTTCCGGCCCTGCCCTTGCCTCTCAATCTCGCCTTGCTGTCGGTTGCTGCGGCCATCGTCGTGACCTGCGCCCTGTTGGCATTCGAGACCTTCGTCATGAGCCGAAGGATGCCGCTCGGCTACGCGCCCAGAATATTCGGCCTGGTCTGGGTAATCTCCGCAGCCATGACGGCGGTGGGCTATATGGCAGAGAAGTCGATCGCCGCGCAGCCGCCAGCCGATGCTCCGGAAGGGGCCGGGCCGGTCGAGACCTTCCTCGCCCGCCTGCCCCTCAAGTTCCGCCAGGCCGAGCTGCATGCCGTTTCTTCCGAGGATCATTACCTGCGCGTGCACACCAGCCTTGGCGAGGAGCTGATCCTGATGCGGCTGGCGGATGCGGTGCGCGAACTGGAGGGCGGCGGCGGGCTGCAGGTGCACCGCTCCTGGTGGGTGGCAAAGGCGGCGGTGCGCGACGTGAAGCGCCAGGGCGGCAAGGTCTTTCTCGTGCTCGCGTCCGGCAAGGAGGCGCCGGTCTCGCGCACGTTCATGGCAGAGGCAAAGGCGGCGGGACTGGCCTAAATGACGGGCGGGGCCGGAGGCGGCGACGCCGGCGCAGTATCGAGCAGTTGTTTCACGAAGGCGACATGGCTGCGAAGGCGGTAGAGGTCGTCATTGTAGGAAAGCGGGACTTCCAGCTTGCCGATATCGGCCTGCAGGCGTTCGAGGCGGCTGATGACAGAGGTGCGCGGCTCGCCGGACGGCGTGGCGCGGCCTTCCTCTTCGAGCGCGCGCAGGTCTCTGTACCAGACATAGATGCGGCGGCGGACGCGCCACCGGTAGATCGGCGGGGCGGCGCGCACCAGCGGGAAGGCCAGTGTCAGCAACGGAATAGCCAGGACCCAGGCGCGGTCGAGGAAATTGGCGACAGTGAACGGAAAGTACCGTCTGAGGAAGGACGGGCCGTCGCGGTAGAAGCGCGTCGTCTGCTTGCTGACGGGCAACTCGGTCGCCCCGGCATTGGGAAAGCGGCCTGCCTGCGAGAACAGGCTTTTCTCCGAGTGAATGGCGAGCGCGGCGTCCAGCAGGATAGCCTCGATGGCCGGGTGTACGTCGCCGCGCACGACAAGCTGGGAGACCGCCGCGACCAGCGGAACGTCGCGTTCCGGGATGTCGGCACCGATGTCCGCAATGCCGCGCAGAAGGGTGACGGAAGCGAGGCCGTCGGTGCGCCGGGCGATGGCCTCGGCGCGTTCGAACGGCAACAGGCGCAAACCTTCTGTGCGCAGCAAGGCTGTGATGTAGGGCGCGTCCGGAGAGGCGGCGAAGGCGGCGGCATCAATCTCGCCGGACTGCAACGCGGCCTCCGCCTCGCGGGTCGAGAGGCCGAGGCGCGCGCTGCTGGCCCAGCCCTCGCCATAGGCGGACTGAAGCGTGAGGGCGAGCGCCCGTGTGCCAGAGCCTTCCGGACCGATCGAGACACGCCGGTTCTTGAGATCGCCGAAATCGGTTGCCGGGACACCGTCGCGCACGAAGACCCAGAAAGGCTCCTCGAACATGCCGCCCAGGGAGCGCAGCTGCTTTTCCTCGCTGACACCGGTCAGGCCGCCCTGCACCAGCGCAACGTCGATGAAGTCGTCCTCCAGCAGACGAAGATTGTCGATCGAGCCGGCGGTGTCGACGAGTTCGACGGTGACGCCCTGCGCCTCGAGCAGACGCTGGTAGCGCTCCGCATAGGCGTGATAGGCCCCGCCCGGGGCGCCGGCGCCGAACCGGATGGTCTTCGGTGGCGCAGGGTCCATCAGGAACAGCGCCAGGATAAAACCAGCCAGGGCAATCGCGATCACCGGTCCGTAAATGCGCCACATGTCCCGGCCCGGCATGAATCCCCATCTCCTGCTTCAATAACTTCCTTAAAGCCCCTGCCCCGGGTGCGGCAACCGGCGACAGAATTTGCACCCTGACTGATCCAGTCCGGCGCCGGTGCGTAGACAGGCTAAGATGACGCTTGCGCCGCCCCTGCTGGCTGGCGAGGCTGACATCCAGGGCCTCAGCTTTCCTCCCCCCTGACGCCGGGGCCCTTCCCCTCCTCCCGGAGCACGCAAATCTCACGCCTTGTGATAAGGGGTGCCGGCGAGGATCGTCAGGGCGCGATAGAGCTGTTCGGCGAGCATTGCTCGCACCAGCCGGTGTGGCCAGGTCTGCGCCCCGAAGGCAAGGGTTTTAGGCACGCTGCGGCGCACCTCGGCGGAGAAGCCTTCGGCGCCGCCGATCAGAAAGACGGCGTCGCGCAGGCCCTCGTCGCGCCAGGCGGCAAGCCGGCGGGCAAGTTCGGCAGATGTGAGGTTTTCCCCGGATTCATCGAGACGCAGGCATCTGGCGCCATCCGGAAGGCGGGCAATCAGGCGGGCGCCTTCGGCTTCAAGACTGCCGCCGCTGGCGACTTCGTGTTCTTCGGGGCCGCGGAAACCGAGTTGGCGGGCGAGCGGCAGGCCCCGGCCGAGATAGTCATCCGTAAGGCTGCGTTCCGGGCCATCCTTCAGGCGCCCGACCCCGACAATCTGCAGCCGCATGGTTCAGGAGGACGCGCGCGCAGTCCGGTGGGCCGACTGGTCCGACATCCAGATTTTTTCGAGATTGTAGAATTCGCGCACTTCCGGGCGGAACAGGTGGACGATCACATCGCCCGTATCGATCAGGACCCAATCCGCGTTAGCCATGCCTTCGACGCTGGCCGGGCGGCCGGTCAGGCGTTTCGCCTCCTGGGCGACATGTTCGGCAAGCGCAGCGACGTGCCGTCCGGAACGGCCCGATGCGATGATCATGAAGTCGGCGAGGGAAGATTTGCCCTGAAGTTCGATGAAGGCCAGATCCTCGGCCTTGTCGTCTTCGAGGACTTTCGAGAGCGCCTCAGCCAGCCGCTTGATATCGGCAAGCGAGACAGTCTTTGGGGGCTCAACCCGGGATTTGGCGGATGACAGGGCAAGGGCTCCTTCTGCGTCTGTGGGCCAAACCTATCATGCAGAGGCTTTCGCAACCAGAAAAAAGACGCAGCTGTGGGCACCCGGGGCGTTTTGTTCACAAGCTATACAGGGTTTCATTAGGAAGATGCCCGAGTTTCGCCCTATCTTGCGGGTAATGAAGTTTCATCCACCGTGACTTCCGGGATATGTCTCCATGCGTACCGTTTTCCTCCTGCCTGCCCTTCTCGCCTCGCTTCCCCTGACGGGCTGCGCCGCCGCTGTCGTCGGCACGGCAGGAGCCGCCGCGCTGACATCGGTCCAAGAAAAGACCATGGGCGAGGCCCTCGATGATGCGACCGCGTCAAACGAGATCAAGGCCAAGCTGCTCAACGAAAGCGGCGCCAAGTACGGCGAAGTGGACGTAGAAGTCTCCAACGGGCTGGTATTGCTGTCAGGCCGGGTGAACGCACCCGAAGACCGCACCTACGCCGAAGGCATCGCCTGGAGTTCGTCGCGCACGCAGGACGTGGCCAACGAGATCCGCATCGAGGCCCCCGGCGGGTTCATGTCGAACCTGTCAGATGAAATCATCACCGGCCGGGTTCGTGCCCGCCTGATCGGCTCCAGCAAGGTCAAGAGCGTCAATTTCAATATCGAGACCTATGGCGGCGTCGTCTACCTCATGGGAATCGCCCGCGACACCGAAGAGCTGCGCCGGGCCGCCGAGGAAGCCAGCATCGTGGGCGGGGTGAACCAGGTGGTCTCCTATGTCCGGGTGCGCGATGAGGCCGGGCGCGCGGTGGAGCCGGTAACCACACAAACACCGGCTCCCACTTATCAACCGGCCCCTGACGCGTCATATACGACCGAGCCGCTGACCGAACTGCACGGCGCCAGCTACGACACAGGAAGCCGCTGACACCGCGCGCCTTCCGTAATTACGGGGGCACACGCCGCGTGACACTACGCATCGCAATCCAGATGGACCCGCTGGAGCGGGTCAATATTGACGGGGACACGACCTTCGCCCTTGCCGAGGTCGCACAGGCGCGCGGGCACCAGATTTTCGTCTACGGCGTCGGCGACCTCGCCTGGACCGAAGGACGCGTGACGGCGCGCGCGCGCCCGGCCCGGGTGCAGCGGGTGCGCGAGACGCCCGGCCTGTTCGGTGAGAGCGTGACCCTGGACCTGGCGAAGGACACGGATGTGATCCTGATGCGGCAGGACCCGCCGTTCGACATGGGATACATCACCGCCTGTCACCTGCTGGAAGAGGTTTCCGGCCAGACGCTGGTGCTGAATGACCCGGCCGGCGTGCGTTCCAGTCCCGAAAAGATCTTCCCGCTGATGTTCCCGGACATCATGCCGCCAACGCTGGTCACGCGCGACCGGGCGGTCATCGATGCGTTCCGCGCCAAGCACCATGACATCATCGTTAAGCCGCTCTACGGGCATGGCGGGGCCGGCGTGTTCCGGCTGACGGAAGCCGATTCCAACCTCGACTCGCTGCTGGAACTCTTCCTCGGCCGCTCCGGTGAGCCGGTGATGGTGCAAGCCTTTCTGCCGGCGGTCGCGGACGGCGACAAGCGCATCATCCTCATCGACGGCGAACCAGTGGGAGCGATCAACCGCAAGCCGAAAGCAGGCCAGGTCCGCTCGAACCTCGTGGTCGGCGGCACCGCCGAGGCGACTGTCCTGTCAGCCGCCGACACGCATATCTGCGCGCGGATTGGCCCCGAACTGAAGCGCCGGGGGCTGATGCTGACCGGGATCGACGTGATCGGCGGGCGATTGACGGAGGTGAATGTCACCTCCCCGACAGGACTTCAGGCGCTCAAACGGCTATCCGGCATTGATGCGCCGGCAAAATTCTGGGACGTTGTTGAAACCAAGCTCGCAGCCCGTGCGTTGCAGCCCCAAACCTGAGGAATCTCGATGAAACCGGTCGCTGCCCTTCTCGTGCTTTCGCTCGCCAGCCTTGGCGCCGCCTCTACAGCCGCTGCAGAGCCGGCGGCCGAGGCCGCCGAAGTGCGCGGCACGCTGAACCTCAATGTCGGACGCAGCAATGACCAGGCCGGGCGCCTGATCATCGGCTCAGCGCCTGGCGCGGGCGGCGGCGGCCTGATCATCGCGC
Source organism: Hyphomonas sp. (assembly GCF_022844445.1). Taxonomy (GTDB): domain Bacteria; phylum Pseudomonadota; class Alphaproteobacteria; order Caulobacterales; family Hyphomonadaceae; genus Hyphomonas. Next base: position 143,877 of record NZ_JALHLS010000007.1, on the reverse strand, counting down.
CGGGATCGTCGGGTGCGAGCTTCGAAGACGTGCCCGACCTTGGCATCCAGCTGGAAAACGAGCCGGAAACGACAGAAGCGTTGCTGGAAGTGCAGCCCGCACCGGCGCCGTCCGACGAGGACGATATCGTCCGCCTTCCGGACTGATCCGCTCAACCGGACAGGCCTTCCTGCTCCAGCCAGTCCGAGCAAACCCTGACCGCCTGCGGCAGCAGGTCGGGGCGCTCGATATAATAGTGATCCGCGCCCTGAATGTCGTGATAGGCCCTGCGGCCATGGGCAACCGCATCGAACAGGCGGCGCGCATGGCTGGGCGTGCAGGCGAGATCGGCGGTATTGTTGATGACCAGCACCGGGCAGGAAATGCGCGAGGCATTGCCGAGACCGTCGGCATTGGTCGTGTCATATCCCCATTGCGAGAGCCATGAGCGCAGCGTCGTGAAGCGGGCGAGGCCGACCGGGCCGTCATTGGCAATACGCGGCTCGCCGAGATAGCAGGTATAGGGGCGCCGGTCGGAGGGCTCCTGCGCCGGGTCAGTCCAGCAAACGCTCGACATTGTTCCGTGTACGGTAAATGCACGCTCAGCATTGTCCTCGCCCTTGCGGCGCAAGTTTGCCAGCGTGTCCTTGACCCATGCCGTGATGCGGCGATTGCGGGCGAGCTGGGCGGCGCGGAATCTGGCGACGAAGTCCTCCGTATAGGGAGGCTGCGCAGGGCATGCCGGATCATAGATGTTGAGCGCAGGATCGCGCTCGAAGGGGCGGGTCTCGTCGGTGATCGAGGGGTCCATCCATTCGGTCAGCGTGATGGCGCGGCTGACATGCGCGGCGAGCAGCATGATGCCGTCAGCCGGCGGCAGGGATTTCTTCGTCAGGTCGTAAGGGTCGCCGGCCGGGGTGTGCGTGATCGTCGGATTCTCCGCCTGGTCCTGGTAGAACAGTGAGAGCGAGCCGCCGCCGGACCAGCCGCCGAGGATGACCCGTTTGTAGCCGAGCCGGGAGCGGGCGTGTTCGATACAGGCGCCGAAATCGGCGGCGCATTTCTCCATGATCAGCGCGGTGTCATTCCCCCGGTAGCGTGTGTTGGCATAAATGACGTGCTGGCCACTGCGCGCCAGAGCAGAAACCAGCGGCAGGAAAGCGCCGCCGCCGATCGGGTGAGAGAAAATGATCACGCTCTCGGCGGCAGTGCCCGCCGGATAGATGCGCATGCATTCGACGGCGACATTGTCCCCTGCCCCGCCATAGACATCCTTGAAGCTGGAAGGGTCCTTGTGGATCACCAGATAGGGTTCCCGGACGATTTCCCCTGCGCCAGCCATCTGTAAGCCTCCTTGCCCTTTTGTCTGTGGGGTGCACATTATGCGGCAGAACGGCCCTGTCCATGTGGCCGCAGGGTCAAGGGAGGATCGCGGGATGATCAAGGCGAACGGCATTCATCACATTGCCATCATGGCGGCGGACATCCGCGAGCATATTGCGTTCTTCTCGGACGTGATGGGCTTCCAGCTGTCGGCTCTGTTTGACATGCACGGAGTACCCGGCGGCGTGCATGCCTTCCTGCACATGGACGATCATTCCTACTTTTCGGTCGTGCAGCTTCCGGCGGTAAAGGACATTCCGATTCAGCTGGGCGTGACACATGCCGGCACTGGCGCGGGGCCGTCCGCCCCCGGAACGATGCAGCACCTCGCCTTCCGGGTGGACACGCTGGACGACCTGCTCGCAATCCGCGACCGGATCCGCACCAAGGGCATCAATGTCATCGGCCCGATGGACCATGCGATGTGCCATTCGATCTATTTTGCGGGGCCGGACAACATGACGCTGGAAGTCGCCTGCTCGACCGTGCCGATTGATCCGCGCGCCTGGATCGATCCGGCAGTGGTGGAGAAGGTCGGCATTACGCCGGCGGAACTCGAAACCTTCAAGTCGCCCGATCCCTACGCGGGCGACGGCGGGCGTGTGAAACAGCCGCCCTATGACCCCGCCAAGCCGCATCAGGCCTACCCGGAGCCGATGTACAAGGCGATGATCGCGGCGCCGGACGAGCTGATCCTGAAGAGCACCAAGTTCGAGCCGCCGGTAAAGGTTACCGCCTGACCCGGCGGGCCGGCGCGCCCGGCCTATGCACGCAGCAGTCGAATCTGGCCTGCAGCTTGCAGCGTCCAGCGCTGGAAAACCTGTCGGGGCCGGAGACTGCATTGCCTACACGTGACGAAACTTCGCCCGCGCACGAAGCGCGCAAGCCCACCGATGCTGACCGATTTGTCGGCCAGCGGCTGCGGCAGGGGCGGCGCGAACTGGGCCTGACGCAGGAAGGCCTTGCCGCATTGCTGGGCGTCACCTTTCAGCAGATCCAGAAATACGAGGCAGGACATAGCCGCCTGTCGGCCGGCCGGCTTCTTGAAATTGCGCAGGCCCTAGCCCGTCCCATCAGCTGGTTTTACGAGCCGTTCGAGATTGCCGGAAACACCGATGCGGGTCGTGGGCATAGCTTGCAGGCCCATGACCTGAAGCGGGATGCGCGCCGTCTCGTGGAAGAGATCGGTGATGTCGAAAGCCTTCAGGCGGCCGTGCGCGTGCTGGAAGCCCTCGCGCTTCGCCCGCGCTGAGCGCGCCTAGAGGCTACCTTTGACGATGGCCTTGAGTTCATAAAGCGCAGCGAGCGCGTCGCGCGGGCTGAGAGCGTCCGGATCCAGTGCATCGAGGACAGCGAGGACCGCTTCGGCTTCCGGCGCGGCGCCGGCGGGCGCAGCCGCAAACAGCGGCAGGCTTTCGGCGGCGGACGGACCCGCTTCCAGTTGCTTGAGGATTTGTGCGGCGCGGCTGACGGCGCTGCGCGGCAGGCCTGCGAGGCGGGCAACCTGCACGCCGTAGGAGCGGTCTGCCGGGCCGGGCTGAACTTCGTGCAGGAAGATCAGCTCCTGCTTCCATTCGCGGGCCTTCAGACTGGCATTGGCTGCGCCGGGCAGTTCGCCTGCGAGCGCTGTGAGCTCGTGATAGTGTGTGGCGAAGATCGCGCGGCAACGGGTCTGCTCGTGCAGGTGTTCGACCGCGGCCCAGGCGATCGCGAGGCCGTCCCAGGTGGCGGTGCCGCGGCCGACCTCGTCGAGGATGACGAAGCTGTCCGGCGTCGCCTGGTTCAGGATGGCGGCCGTCTCGACCATCTCGACCATGAAGGTGGAGCGCCCGCGCGAAAGATCGTCCGAGGCGCCGACGCGGGAGAAGACGCGGTCGGCGAGGCCGAGGCGCATCGACGCGGCGGGGACGTAACAGCCCGCCTGCGCGAGGATGACGGCGAGGGCGGACTGGCGCAGGTAGGTCGACTTGCCGGCCATGTTCGGACCGGTGACGAGCAGGAAGCGCGGCGCGGTCTTGCCGGCCGCGTCGAGGCAAAGATCGTTCGCCGTGAATCCCTTCCCTTCCCGGCGCAGCGCTGCCTCGACCACAGGGTGACGAAGGCTCTTGGCCTCAAAGACCGGCGCAGTGTCGATCACCGGACGCACGCCGCCGGCCTCGCCGGCCCAGACGGCATTGCCGGCGGCAACATCGATGTCCGCGATCGCGGCGGCAACGCGCGCCAGCACTTCCCTTTGCGCCGACACGCGCGCGCAGAAGCCGTCGAACAGCGCGATCTCAAGCGCCTTTGATTCCTCTTCGGCGCGGCTGATACGGCCAGCAAGTTCGGCAAGCTCCGTGGTCGAGAAGCGCACGGCGCCGGACATGGTCTGGCGGTGGATGAAGTCGTTCGCGAGAGGCGGCTTCAGCAGCGGGTCGGCAAGGCGTGCCGGGACTTCGATGAAGTAGCCGAGGACGTTGTTGAACTTGATCTTCAACGAGTTGATACCGGTTGCATCGGCGTAGCGGCCCTGCATTTCGGCAATCACACGGCGGCTGTCCTCGCGCAGGCTGCGGACCTCGTCGAGCGCAGTGTTCCAGCCCGGCGCGATGAAGCCGCCGTCGCGCGCGAGCAGCGGCGGCGCATCGGTCATCGCCTTGCCGAGATCGGCGGCGAGTGCAGCGAGATCGCCTGCATCCGAGAGGCTAAGCGTATGCGCCGCGGCGGCCAGGCGCGCGGCCGGCGGATTGGCCGAGCGCAAAAGGGTCCGTGCGGACTGCAGGCCGGATGTCAGGGCGCGGGCGAGCGCCTGCAGGTCGCGCGGGCCGCCCCGGCCGAGGGCGAGGCGCATGGCGGCGCGTTCAAGATCCGGCGCGGCCTTCAGCGATGCGCGCACGTCGGTGAGCAGCGTGCGGTCCCCGGTGAAATAGCTGACAGCGTCCAGCCGGGTCTCGATCTCGGCGCGTTCGCGCGACGGCCGGGCCAGCTGCGCGGCGAGAAGACGGGCGCCGGGCGCTGTCACCGTGCGGTCGATGGCGGCCAGCAGCGAGCCTTCGCGGCCACGCGTGAAGGAGCGGTCGATCTCGAGACTGGCGCGGGTGGCTGGGTCAATCAGCAGGGCACCACCGGGCTCGCCGCGTTTCGGCGGGCCAAGGCGCGCGGGGCGGCCGGCCTGGGTGAGCTTCACATAGTCGAGGAGGAGCCCGGCGGCGGCGAGTTCCGCCTTCGAAAAATCGCCGAGACCATCGAGGGCGGCAACCCCGAAGGCTTCCTTCAGGAGAGCTTCACCGGATTTCGGCGTACCGGTGCGGGCGGGTCGCTCGGTGACGGGCGCGGCCGTGATCTCGCGCAGACCCGCGAGGATGGGCCGGTCGCGCTCGGCTTCCGAGATCACAAGCTCGCTCAGCGGCCAGGCGAGCAGCGCATCACCGATCCGGGCGGGCTCCAGCGCCGTGAGTTCGAACAGGCCCGTGGAAACATCGCAGACCGCGAGCGCCGCCTCGCCCTGCCCTGTGAAGGCGAGCGCCGCGAGGGCCTGGCCCTGGCGGGCGGGCAGGAGCGTTTCCTCGGTGAGCGTGCCGGGCGTGACGACGCGGACGATTTCCCGGCGCACGATGGATTTGGAGCCGCGCTTCTTCGCTTCGGCCGGACTTTCGGTCTGCTCGCAGACTGCAACCCGGCAGCCAGCCCTGATCAGACGGGCGAGGTAGCCCTCGGCTGCATGATAGGGCACGCCGGCCATCGGGATGGGGGCGCCGTCATGCTCGCCGCGCGAGGTGAGCGTAATGTCGAGGATGCCCGCCGCGGTTACGGCATCCTGGAAGAAAAGCTCGTAGAAATCGCCCATCCGGAAGAACAGGAGGGCGTCCGGCTGCTCTGCCTTGATCGATAGGTACTGCGCCATGAACGGCGTCGGTTCGGACGCAGCGGGGGCAGTCGGGGATTTGGGAGCGGTGTCCGGCATGGGGCACCACGCTAGCCGCTGACTGGAAGATTCGCAAAGGCGGAGGCTGCGGACTGTGCGGATTTGGCTGTTGGCAGGCGCATCGGCGCGGCCTAGACGGGAAACAGGATGTTCCGGAACCAAACAGAGCCCACATGACCACGCAGCGCCCCAGCTTCACCGACCAGGAAGCCCTCGACTTCCACTCGCACCCGACGGCCGGCAAGATCTCGATGATCCCCACCAAGCCTATGGGGACGCAGCGCGACCTGTCGCTGGCCTACAGCCCCGGCGTGGCTATTCCGGTTCTGGCCATCGCTCAGAACGAAGACCTTGCCTATGATTACACCTCCAAGGGCAACCTTGTGGCCGTGATCTCAAACGGCACAGCGATCCTTGGCCTCGGCAACCTCGGCCCGATGGCCTCCAAGCCGGTGATGGAAGGCAAGGCCGTTCTGTTCAAGCGCTTCGCCGATATCGACAGTTTTGATATCGAAGTGAACACGCGCGATGCTGAAGACTTCATCCGCACCGTGCGCAATATCGGCGCGACCTGGGGCGGCATCAACCTTGAAGACATCTCGGCGCCGGACTGTTTCATTATCGAGAGCCGCCTGCGCGAAGAGCTCGACATTCCGGTTTTCCATGACGACCAGCACGGCACGGCAATCATCGCCGCCGCCGGCCTGATCAATGCCTGCCACATCACAGGCCGCAAACTCTCCGACGTGAAGGTTGCCGTCTCGGGCGCCGGCGCGGCCGGGCTTTCGGTGGCCGGCCTCATCCGCCATCTCGGCGTGAAGGGTGAAAACATCCTGCTCTGCGACACCGCCGGCGTGGTGTACGAAGGCCGCACGCAGAAGATGGACCAGTTCAAGTCTGCCTTCGCTGTGAAGACCAAGAAGCGCACGCTGGCCGAGGCCATGGACGGCGCCGACGTGTTCCTTGGCCTGTCGGTCAAGGGCGCGGTGACCAAAGACATGGTGAAATCCATGGCCAAGAACCCGATCATCTTCGCGATGGCCAACCCTGATCCGGAAATCACCCCGGAGGACATCAAGTCCGTGCGCAGTGATGCGATCATTGCCACTGGCCGGTCGGACTATCCCAATCAGGTCAACAACGTGCTCGGCTTCCCGTATATCTTCCGAGGTGCGCTGGATGTCCGTGCCCGGAGTATCAACGAAGAAATGAAGGTGGCCGCTGCGCAAGCGCTTGCCGAGCTTGCCCGCGAGGACGTACCGGACGAAGTGGCCGCCGCCTATCACGGCGCGCGCCCGACCTTCGGCCGGGACTACATCATCCCGACACCCTTCGATCCGCGCCTGATCAGTTTCGTGCCGCCACTTGTGGCCCAGGCCGCGATGGACACGGGTGTGGCCCGCAAGCCGATTACGGACATGGACGCCTACCGGAAGAGCCTGGTGCGCCGCGCCGATCCGTCGGCCGCCTTTCTCCAGGGCGTTCAGGCGAAATGCCGCGAAGTGCAACGCCGCATCGTGTTCGCAGAGGGCGAAGAGGCGGCGGTGGTCCGCGCGGCCTGGAGCTTCAAGAACCAGGGACTCGGCCAGCCGATCCTGATCGGCCGCGAAGCACAGGTCGAGGCGACCATGGAGCAGATGGGCGTGCCGGCCGGCTCGCTCGACATCATCAATGCCCGCCTTTCCGACAACAACCCGGTCTATGTCGATCTTCTCTATGCCCGCCTGCAGCGGAAGGGCTACCTGAAACGGGATGTTCAGCGGCTGGTCAACCAGGACCGCAACGTGTTCGGCGCCTGCATGCTGAAGAATGGCGATGCTGACGGCATGGTGACCGGCGTGACGCGCGCCTATGATGTGGCGCTGAAGGACGCCTTGCTGGTGCTCGACCCGATCCCCGGCCAGGCCGTGATCGGCATGTCGATGGTCATCAACATGGGCAAGACGATCTTCATCGCCGATACGAGCGTGAACGAGCTTCCCGATGGCCAGACGCTGGCGAATATCGCCCTGGAAGCCGTTCGCGGCGTGCGCAGTGTAGGCTTCACGCCGCGGGTTGCGTTCCTGTCCTATTCGACTTTCGGCAACCCGATGGGCGAGCGCGGCGACAAGGTGCGCGACGCGGTCTGTATCCTGGACCGGACACCCGGCATCGACTTCGAGTACGAAGGCGACATGAATGCCGATGTTGCGCTCAACCCGAACCACAAGCTGCTTTACCCGTTCTCGCGCCTTTCAGGCCCGGCCAACGTGCTGGTGATGCCGGCCGTCCACTCGGCGTCGATTGCGACAAACCTGCTGGAACAGATGAGCCGCGCGACGATCATCGGGCCGATGCTGCTAGGTCTGGAAAAGCCGGTGCAGATTGCATCCCTCGGCGCCACCGTGGGCGATATCGTGGACCTTGCCTCGCTGGCCGCCTACGACATCGACCAGGTGCACAGCGCCTGACGGATCAGTCCGTCGCCGGAGTTTCTGCGGGCTTGGGCAGGCGCGACTGCCGGAACCATTCGACCGCCGACAGGACCACGGCGATCCCGCCGAGCCAGAAGGTGAGGATGAAGACGCTGTAGTAGCCTTGCGTCTCGATCAGCGTGCCGAGCCAGGGGCGGCCGAGCGTGCCGATCAGCATGGTGAGTGAGGCGAGCAGCGCATACTGCACGGCAGCAAAGCGCGGGTTCACCACCGACGTGAGGAATGCGACGACCGCGACGCTGGCGAAACCTCCGGCGAGATTTTCACCCGCGATCGCAATCATCAGACGGGCCATCCGTTCGCCCGCTTCGGCGCCCTGCCCTTCCGGCGAAATCTGCGCAGCCCATCCCGCAAAGGCGCGGATGGGGTCTGCCAGGTTGGTCCATTCGAGAAAGGCGTCGATGCCGGCGCCGCCGCGTGAGAGATCCGCAAACAGAAGGTTGGTGGCGGCAGCAAGCACGGCGCCCATCACGAGCACGGGCATCCGGCCGAGGAAACTGATCACCACTGCGCCGATGGCGGCGCCAGCGACAGTCATCAGCACACCGAAGAATTTCGAGGCCACAGCGACATCGGCCATCGTGTGGTGGAGGGCGCCGAACCGGTCATCGAGATAGAACGGGTAGGCGAAGGAGCCCCAGACCGAATCCGTGAACCGGTAGGTGAGCGCCAGCAGCAGCACGAGCAGAGCGCCCCAGCCCAGTCGGCCGATCAGGTCCATCAGCGGATCGAAGATCGACCGGAAGACGGCGCGTGTGATGCGGGACGCAGCGGGTTCGTCGGCTGCTCCTTCGATGATCTCGGCGGGCTCGCGCCCGTGACGCAGGAGGAGGATCAGTGCGCCGGCGGCCGGCAGCAGCACCGTGAGAAAAACGATCCACGGGCCTTGCTCGGAGACAAAGGCGCCGCCTTTCGGCGGGGGGACCTGCGTGAAAGACGCAATGACGAACCCGGCGATCATCAGGAAGGCGGCAATCCAGCCCGCTGCGACCAGAAGGGTGGCGAACGTACGCTCGCGGGCGGGAAGTCCGGCCTGGAAGGTCAGGCGCGCCGTGCCGGGACCGGTGCGGATTTCGGGCTCCGGCGCAAGGAAGGTGCCCGCGATGGAGAGCAGCATCATGACCGCAATCATCACATAGACGACGACCCAGCCGTAGATTCCGGCGAGCAGAAGGGCCATGAAACCCGTGATGAAACCTGCGATGCGATAGCCGAACTGGTAGAGCGCGGCCATCAGGTCCTTGTCTTCTTCCGAGCGCGCCACTTCGATGCGCCAGGCGTCCAGCACGATGTCGTGCGTGGCGGAGAACAGCGCGGCAAAGAGGGCGATAACCGCGACCAGGCCGATATTCGTGCCGGGGTTGGAGAAGGCCAGCAGGAAGAGGAGGCCGGCAATCGGCAGCTGGAGGCTGAGCAGCCAGGTGCGCCGGGGGCCAAGGAACGGGAACGGATGGTGGGCCGACTGGAAAGCGGGCGACCAGAGGAACTTGAAGGCATAGCCGATCGTGACGATCGACAGCACGCCGATGGTGGAGGGCGAGACCCCCTCCGTGGTCAGCCAGGCGTTCAGGGTGCCGAGGACAGCGCCGTAGGGCAGTCCGGCGGCGAGCGCCATCAGGAACATGGCGGCCATGCGCCGGTCGCGCATCGCTTTCAGGGCGCGGACGAATCGCGGCGGCTGTTTCTCCGCGGCCGGCACGGCAACAGCCTCGCTCATGCGGCGCCCGTGAGGCGGCCGGCGCCGGCGGTCCATTGGTGGGCGAGCGATCGAAGCGCTTCGGCGTCGAGCGGCTTGGCGGCGACACCGCTGGCCCCGGCCTCCCGGGCGCGGCGTTCTATGTCAGGGGTCATCTCTGCGGAGATCGCGATGATCGGCATACCCGATCCAGCTGCCCGGAGGCGCCGCATTGCTTCGAAACCGTCCATCACCGGCATCCTCAAATCCATCAACACAAGATCGGGCGACATCCGGGCCGCTGCATCGAGCGCTTCGCTGCCCGTAACCGCCACAGTGACTGCAAAACCGGCTGTTTCCAAGGCGCGCCGTGCAATGAGGGCATTTACCGGATTGTCATCTGCGATCAGCACACGGCCGCTGCCGCCTTCGGCTTCAGGCTCCTCGGAGACAGACCGACCGCTGCGCGCCAGCAGGATCCGCTCGGCGATGGAGGACATGCGCAGCGGGCGAACCAGCCAGCCGAGGCAGCCGAGCTGCCGGAAGCGGCCGATCGCGCCGCGGTCTTCGGGGCGCAGCACGACCAGCGAAGGCGCCCGGCGGGCGAGCGCCGCCACCATCGCTTCGGGCAGGTCAGCCCCGATCAGCAGGACATCGACACCCTCGGGTACCACGCCGGAAGAAAGGTCGATCTGGAAGGCTTCGGTGCCCAGCGCGTCCATCTGCGCTGATATCGCAAGCGTGGTCGCCGGCGGCAGGCCGGCGAGGCCGATCCGGCCCCCGAGACCGGGCGCGTCGTGGGCGGGCGGCGCGTCCGCGCGAGGGAACGGAATTTCGACCGAGAAGACGGCGCCTTCCCCGGGGCGGGACTCGACCGTGACCGAGCCGCCCAGCAGGTCGGCGAGGCGCTTGACGATGGCGAGGCCAAGGCCGACGCCCCCGTCGCGGTAGGCATCACCGGTTGCCGACTGGCGGAACGCCTCGAACAGTCGCGCGTGATCTTCGGCCGCGATGCCCGGGCCGGTATCGCGAATGTGGACGGCCAGACCAGTCGCGCGCGGCTCGACATCGACCAGAACAGCGCCGCGGCTCGTGAACTTCAGCGCATTGCCCACGAGATTGAACAGGATCTGGCGCAGACGGCCGGCGTCGCCAGTGAAGGCCGGGACCGGCCAGGAGACGGAGCGGACCGCCAGGTCGAGCCCCGATGCATGGGCGCGCGGCGCGAGGAGTTCTGCGACTTCCCGGGACAGCTGCAACGGACAGAAGGTCTCGGATTCGAGTTCGACCGCAGATGCATCGAGGCGGGCATAATCGAGCACATTGTTGAGCAGGTCGAGCAGTCGCGCGCCGGAAAGGCGGATGGTTTCGGCATATTCGCGCTGGGACGGGGACAGATCGGTCTCCAGCAGCAACGAAACAGTGCCCAGAATGCCGTTCAGAGGCGTGCGGATTTCATGGCTGGCGGTGGCCAGAAAGGCCTGTTCCGGCGACTCGGAGTCAGAAGGCGTTCGGTTCGGCGGGCTCATCAGACCGAACCTAGTGCGAATGCCTGAGCAGAGCCTTAACCGAACCCTGCAGCCGGCCTCGGGCGGTGGAGGCGGCGTCTGGTGCGCGTCGCCAACCCTTTCAGAGGGCGGGCAGGTTCTCTTCCACGGCGGCGAGCGCTGACCGGACCACTTCCAGCCCCGCGCCTTTGCGCGGCGCCTGTTCGGACAGGATGCGGCGCCATTGGCGCGCGCCCGGCTGGCCCGAGAACAGCCCCAGCATGTGCCGGGTCATCGAATGCAGGCTTGCGCCCTCCCCAAGGCGCGCCGCGATGTAGGGCGCATAGGCGCGGACAGCCTCTCCAGCCCCGACCGGGCTGGCGTCGCCGAACAACCGGGCATCGGCCTCGCCAAGCAGGCCCGGCGTTTGGTACGCGGCGCGGCCCAGCATGACGCCGTCGAACGTGTCCAGATGCTCAGCGCATTGATCGAGTGTGGTGATGCCGCCATTCAGGATGACAGTAAGGTCCGGCCGCGCTCGTTTCAGCTCGGCAACGAGGCGGTAATCGAGCGGCGGGATTTCGCGGTTTTCCTTGGGGCTGAGCCCTTTCAGCCAGGCGGCGCGGGCGTGGACCGTGAACACGCTACACCCGGCAGCGGATACCTTGTCGATGAAGGTGAACAGCGTCTCCCGGGCCGGGAGATCGTCAATGGCGATGCGGTTCTTAACCGAGACCGGAATGGAAATGGCCGCATCCATGGCGGCGACGCACTCGGCGACGAGGTCGGGCTCCGCCATCAGGCAGGCACCGAACGCGCCCGACTGCACGCGCTCAGACGGGCAGCCGCAATTGAGGTTTACCTCGTCATAGCCGAAGCCTTCCGCGATACGTGCCGCTTCGGCAAGCTTGGCAGGATCTGACCCGCCCAGCTGGAGCACGACCGGATGCTCCTCCGGACTATACCCCAGCAGGCGATCGCGCGGGCCATGGAGCACTGCATCTGCCGTCACCATTTCGGTCCATAGCAGCGCGCGCTTCGTCAGCACGCGGTGGAAAGCCCTGCAATGCCGGTCCGTCCAGTCCATCATCGGGGCGACGGAGAATCGGCGGTCTAACTGTTTCATTTATTGATCTTTTTTGGCGCCGATGTCTCCAGTGCGGAACAGGGCGCACGGAGTATTGGACGCTGATCTAGCGGAAAATTGCGCTGCGCACGAGCCTTCCCGAACTGGCTGTGTGCACACGGAGCGCACACGAATCCTCCAAATGCATTCTTATAGCTTGTTGTTGACGCACCATCATCGGGGCGACGGAAAACTGGTATCTGGCCGGGATCAGGGGCGCAGGACACCCAGGGCTGGCGTACAGACCAGCAGACTTTCCTGGAACAGGGCCAGCCTGGCCGGGCTGCCCCTCAACCCGTGAAAGGTACGCTGAGCTGTTCCTGAGAGTGGAAGGCTCGTTTCAACGCTTCCCGGGCCTCATGCAGTTCTGTTCGTTTGACGACCAGCACGGCTTCGGCCGCACGGATGTCGGCGATCAGCTTGCGTGCGTGACCGTGTTCCTCGGCAAGGCGCAGGGCGTCGAAGCCGGCCTTTACCTCATCAAGGGCGTGCAGGTTGATGTTCAGCTGTCCGATGTCCGACACGATCCGGTCCACATCCATCTGGATGGCTCGCAGGTGCTGCTCAGCGCTCTGGCGCTTCAGCGCGACGATCTTGCGAAGGACTTCGCGTTGCTTGGCCATGGTCTATCCTGGCGTCTGGTTCTTGACGCGGTCAATGAACTGGATGGCGGCGGCGACCGCGGCAAAGTGCTCAGGGCGAATTTCCTGGTCGATTTCCACGAGATTGTAGATTGACCTTGTAGCCGGCGGATCGCGGTAAATCGGGATCCGGTGCTCGGCGGCAATTTCCCGGATCCTTGCGGCAAGGTGGTCGGTTCCCTTGGCCACCACGACAGGCGCCTTCTGGCTTTCCGGATCCCATTTCAGGGCCACGGCATAGTGGGTCGGGTTGACCATGATGACGGTGGCCTTCGGCACATTCTTCAGCATCTGGCCGCCGGCGATCTTCTGGGCCTTCTGCCGGCGTGACTGCTTGAGCTCCGGGTCGCCTTCGCTCTGCTTCATCTCCTTCTTCATTTCCTCGCGCGACATCTTCAGCTTGTGGAGGTGCAGTTGTCGCTGCAGCGGAAGATCGATCACGGCCAGGGCGACGTGGAAGCCAAGGAAGTAGAAGATCAGGCGCAGCGTCTGGTCAAAGGTGAAGTCGTAGAAGTTCCCCATCTGGACTTCGGAACTGGCGTAGTAGCTCTGCACGAACTGTACGAGGAAGACCGTGCCGATGATCCCGGCAAAGATGAGCTTCACCGTATCCTTGAGGAACTCGAGCAGTCCTTTGGTATCATAGCGCTGCTTGAGGTTTTCGGCGGGAGAGATCTTCTTGATGTCGAGTTCAATCTTCTTCAGTGAAAAGACAATCGATCTCTGAACGATCAGCGCGATCAGAACCAACGCCGCCAGCACCAGGAAGATGGGCAGGATGTGGAGGACAATCGAACCCGCCCAGAACCAGATCGTACTGCCGCCGGACTCGAAGGCATCATGGGCAAAGGCGTCGCCATGATAGAGCATGGACGAGAAGTCCTTGAACAGGTTCTCGCCCACTACGGACTTTAGCACATAGGCTGACAGCACGATACCGAGGACAAGCGCGAGCGCGTTGGCCTCCTTTGACTGGGGAACGTTGCCTTCCTCGCGCGCCTGTCTCAGGCGCTCCTCGGTAGCCTCGAATTCCTTCTCACCACTGTCGTTCTCTTCGGCCATGGCTCAGCTCACATCCACCCGATTACCTGCAGCGCGCGGTCTTTCCATGCGATGAGGAGACCGGCAACCGAAAGCGCCAGAAGCATCGTCCCAGCGCCGACCATGAAGGGAGCGCCGACAAAGGCAACCATCAGGGAAGGCAGCGCCTTGTTTATGAAGCCAAGACAGATGTTGTAGAGCAGGTTGATCGCCACGAAGGGCCAGGCCAGCAACAATGCAAAGCCAAAGCCGGAGAAGAAACTCTGCGCCAGCATCGGCCCGCTGATCAGCGTCAGTGCGCCGAGCGGGATGTCCGAATAGAGGCGGATCAGAGAAACGATGACCTCGACATGGAAGTTCGCGGACAGCAGCACCGCGGCGCCGGCCATGGAAAGGAGGTTGGCTGTCAATGTCTGAGCCTCGTGTTCCAGGGCCGGAGCCAGGAACTGCGACAGGCCGATGGACTGGGCGATGACCGAGCCGGCAATCGTCAGCATCCAGATGGTGAGGCGAAGCATCACGCCCAGAGCGAAACCGATGAAGACTTCGGTCGCGATCAAACCGACGAGATCGGCAAAATCGGTCGAAGGCGGCGTCGGGAAAAGACCCGATGTCGTCATCGCCAGCGCAATGCCGATCAGAAGGAAGGCGCGGGCGCGCATCGGAATGACCTGCTCGCCGATGCCGGGCATGAAGAAGATGATGAAGGACAGGCGCGCCACGACTGTCATGAACAGCGCAATCCACGCTGTCAGATCTTCCGGCAACGGAAGACCGGCGCCCATTACGCAACGCCGATGATGTAAGGCTTGCTCTTGGCGCTGATTTCTTCATAGGCGACCACAGCATTGCGGATGCCCTTGCTGGCGAGCACCGTCTGCAGGAAGCGGCGGCGGCGGGACGTTGTGGCCACAGCGGCGACAATCCCCTTCTGCGCCACCTCGTTCAGCCGGGTCTGAATGGCGGTGATCAGCTCACCGAAGAGCTCCGGCGGCAAGGCGATGTCAGAGCTGCCACCTTCCCCGTTGACCTCGTACTCAGAGAACTTCTGCTCCCAGTTTGCCGACAGCTGGACAAGCGGCAGGCGGCCCTGGTCGTCCTGCAGCCGGTCGACGATCTGGAAGGCAAGGCGCTGACGCACGAGTTCCACGATGCGGCCGAGACCGGGGTTCTGCGCCTTCACTTCTGCGATGGTCTCGACGATCAGGAACAGGTTGCGGATGGAGATCCGCTCGGTCAGCAGGAGGCGCAGCACCGAAAGCAGGATTTCGGGCGTGACCTTGCCGGGGATGTATTCGTCGAGGAAGCGCTGGTTGGCGGCAGCGCGGTCTGTGTCGGTGATCTTTGTCAGGGCATCGAGCGTCTCGACCATGACCATCCGGGTAAAGACGAGCGAGAAGTTTGACTGGATGACTTCCAGCATGTGGGTCGCCAGCACTTCCATCGGCTCAACAGTCGGGATGCCGGCAGCAGCCAGTTCCTGCTTTTTGCCGTTTGGCAGCCAGCGGGCCGCGGCCTTGTAGACCGGCTCACGCACCTTCTCCCCCAGCAAATGAGGCAGCTGGGTGTCCTCAATCAGGGCCAGGACGTTTCCGGGACGCAGGAAGCCGGAATCCAGGCGCACACCCTGGATGCGGATGCGGTATTCGTTCTTCTTCAGGGTCGGGTTGTCCGTCATCCGGATCGGCGGGAGGACGAAGCCATATTCCTCGGCGATATAGCGGCGGATCTTGTCGATGCGGCTTTCGAAGCCATTCTCGCCGATGAGCACCATGCTGACGAGGTCGGGCGCCACTTCGAGGTGGATCTCGTCGGAATAGATGGAATCGCCGATTTTAGCGGGTTTCGGCGGGGCAGCGAGCGCCGTGTCGGCTTCCACAGTCGCTTTGTCCTTCTCCTCCTTCCGGAGCATGAAGGCGAGCCCGGCAAAGCTTGCGGAGGCGACGATGAAGGGCAGAAAGGGCAGGCCCGGCAGCACGGCGAAAACGGCAAGGATGCCGGCAACGATCAGCAGCGGCGCGGCATTGCCGGCAAGCTGCTTGCCGAGAGCGAGGTCGATGGCGCCTTCTTCGCGGCCCTTCGAGAGAAGCAGCGCGGCGGCGACAGAGACGATCACGGCCGGGATCTGGGTGACCAGGCCGTCGCCAACGGTGAGGATCGAATAGTTGTTCAGGGCGTCCACGAAGCTGAGCTGGTGCGCGATAACGCCGAAGCCGATGCCCGCCACAAGGTTCAGGATGGTGATCATCAGGCCGGCGATCGCATCGCCCTTGACGAATTTTGAAGCACCATCGAGCGAGCCGAGGAAGGCGGCTTCTTCCTGTTCGCGCTGGCGGCGGATCTTTGCTTCTTCGTGGCTGATCGCGCCGACGGCGAGGTCGGAGTCGATCGCCAGCTGCTTGCCGGGCATGGCATCAAGGGCGAAGCGTGCGCCGACTTCTGCCATGCGCCCGGCGCCCTTGGTGATCACCATGAAGTTCACGATCATGATGACGCCGAATACGACGAGGCCGACGAACAGGTTTCCGCCCATGACGAACATGGCGAAGCCTTCGATCACGTGGCCGGCAGCATCCGTACCCGTGTGCCCCTGCCCGATGATCAGCTTGGTCGATGAAACGTTCAGCGCCAGTCGAAGAATGAGTGTGGCGAGCAGGATGCTCGGGAAGGACGAGAAGTCGAGCGGCTTTTCAACGAAAATCACGGTCGTGAAAATCAGGATCGACAGCGCAAAGGAGATCGTCAGGCCGATGTCGATGACCCAGGCGGGCATCGGCAGCACCATCACGAGAATGATCACCATGAGGCCGATCGCGAGGAGCGAAGTCGGGTTGGCGAGGCCGGAGGCTTTCATTTTGGGCATCGGGATCTATCCGGCAATCAACGGCAGGACCCAGTTATTGAACAGGTCGAGGGCGACCTTGGTCATGTAACCGAGCGAAAGGACGAAAACGATGACGACCGCAAGGATCTTCGGAATGAAGGTCAGCGTCATTTCCTGGATCGAGGTAAGGGCTTGCAGGAGACCGATAGCAAAGCCGACAACGAGCGTGGTTGCCAGGATCGGCAGCCCCATCATTGCAGCGCCCCAGATATGGGCGCGCAGGACCTCGAAAATTTCGCTTTCGGACATGACTGCTTCGCGCCTCAGACCGGCATCCGGAGCAGTTCCTGATAGGCTTCCACAACCTTGTCCCGGATGGTGACCACGGCGTCCAGCATCAGCTCGGCATTGCTGAGGGCCTGCACCATTGCATGCGGGTCTGCGCCGCTGACGGCGGTCTGCATGGCGGTCTGCTCTGCCTGCTGCAAGGCAGCGCGGAAATCGCCGATCCCTTCGGTGACGGCGTTTCCGGCTGCTTCTGCCTTACCGGCCCCACCTGCCGTGTCGACGGCCCGGGCAGCTGTGTTCAGCTGTGTGTACGGATTGAATCCAAGGCTGGACATTCAGTGTCTCCCTAGCGGCGCAGGACGTCCAGCAGCGAGCGGTACATCGTCCGGGCCTGCTGGAAGGAATTGAGGTTGGCTTCGTAAGACCGGTTGGCCTCGCGCATGTCGGCGAGCTCGGTCACCAGCGAAACGTTGGACAGGGTCACATAGCCGTCAGCGTCCGCCATCGGGTGCTCGGGGTCGAAATTGCGTACACCTTCAGACTGGTCGAGCTGCACGCGGGTGGCCATGAACTGCTCTGCCGAGGTTTGCTGCGGCGCGACGAGGAGCATTTTCCGGTGATATCCGGGCGTGTCCACGTTTGAGATGTTCTCGGAGGTGATGCCCATGCGCTTCGACTGAAGCTCCATCCCCATCACGGCCTGCAACATAGATGCTTTAAGCGGGTTCATCCTGTGTCTCCCTAGCCACGCCGGCCAATGGCCGTGCGGAGCAAGTCCATCGATTTGGTGTAGACAGAGAGAGCCAGACTGTGCTGGCCCATCGCCTCTGCGGAATTGAAGATCTCCTGTTCGATGCTGACATTGTTGCCGTTGGGCGACATCGGCGCAGAGGAATCGGTCAGCCGAAAGCCCTGCGACAGGGGGTCGGGCGCCCCGCTGGCGCTGACCCGGGCGAGATAGGCATCGAACGATTCGATCTGCTGGGCCTTGAACCCTGGCTCGTTGGCCCGGGCCAGGTTGGTCGCACTGACGTTTTGCGCTTCAGCCGCATAGCGGGCCATCGCGCCGTAGACCTTGAACAATTGCACATCGGAAATCATGGCAGAGTCACCGTGGTTAACCTTTTGAGAAAATGTTCGGATTAATTGAAGAATAGGTTAACAACCGAAGGGGTTTTGTTTACTTGCGCACCAAGCCCGTCTCCCCGCCCACGCGGCTCTACTCCCTCTGGGGCACCGTCACCGATGTGGCGCCTGGCATGCTGAAGGTCGCTGGAGTCAGCGAACTGGCGGGGGTCGGCAACGAAATCCTCATCCAGAAGCCCGGCGAAACCATCCATGGCGAGATCCTGAGCGTCTCGGCCGAAAGTGTTACCGCGCTGCTTTTTTCGCCGTGCGACACGATTCGCATCGGCGACACGGTCGAGATCGAGCAGGAAGCGCGTATCGAGCCGGGCGATCACTGGCTCGGCCATGTTATCAACTACCGGGGCGAGATTGCGGGGGGGGATCCTTCAACGGCGCCCATCAAGTCCTCCATCCGGCGCCTGCACGCCCCCGCCCTGCCCCCCCATGCGCGGCGCCGGCTGGGGCCGCGCCTTGCGACTGGCTGGATGGTCACCGACACGCTGCTGCCGATCTGCCGAGGCCAGCGCCTGGGGCTCTTTGCTGGCTCCGGCATCGGCAAGTCGACATTCCTTGGCTCACTCGCCACCGGTCTTGAGGCGGACCGGGTGGTGATCGCCCTGATCGGGGAGCGGGGGCGGGAAGTGAATGAGTTCGTCCAGCACACACTGACACCCGAGATGCGCAAGCGGACCGTTGTTGTGACCGCGACGGCCAGCGAATCACCCGGCGCCAAGAAACGCGCCGCCAACTGCGCCATCGCGACGGCCGAGCACTTCCGGGACCAGGGGCTCAACGTGCTGTTCCTGTTCGACTCGATCACCCGCCTTGCTGAAGCGCACCGGGAAACAGCGCTGCTGGCCGGCGAAGTGCCCGCTCTCAATGCCTTCCCGCCCTCGACGGTCCGTGTGGTCGCCGAACTGGCCGAGCGGGCAGGCCCGGGCACGGAGGGCAAAGGCGACATCACGGCAGTCTTCTCGGTACTGGTCGCGGGCTCCGATCTCGAGGAACCCGTTGCCGACATGATCCGCGGCATGCTGGACGGCCACATCATCCTTGCCCGGCCGATTGCTGAGCGCGGAAGGTTCCCGGCGATTGATGTCCTGCGCAGCGTCTCACGCTGCCTGCCACACGCGGCAACCGCTGAGGAGAACGACTTGCTCAAGGAATACAGGCGGATGATCGCACTGTACGAGGAGGTCGCTCCGATGTTGAGGGCGAACCTCTATGAGTTCGGAAAGGATCTGAACTCCGACCGGGCGATCGCCCTTTTCCAGGCCCTGGACACGTTTGTCGCGACGCGCTGCGCCGACGGCATCGAGGTCTCGTTCAACACGTTGAGGGAGGTATTGGGCGTCGGTGAGCCGCCCGCCGCTCAGCCTGCAGGGGCCGCGGCCGCGAAACGCTGATCAGAGACCACTGAAAAGCAGGTTGATCCCGCCCTGCCCGCCGAGGCCCATACCGCCATTGAGCAGTGTCAGAGCGTTGGCCGCCGGAGAATAGTTTGCAGCACCAGACTTTATCGATTCCATAGTGTGGTAGCGGCTTATGATCTTGTCGATCACTTCGGGCTCCTTCAGGTCCCTCAAGTCGCTGATGCCGAATCTTTGCTGGAGGCTATCTTTCAGAAGTGCGGCCTGCTTCTCGATATCCAGCTTACGGATTTCCGTTGGCAGATTGGCTGCTGTCTCCAGCAATGTCCGTACAGGGACATTGCCCAGCATGCGGTAGAGAATCGCAGAGTCGCTGGACCCATTGCCGACAAGACCCGCAATCTCGGACTTGAAGTTCAGGGCGATGCGCATCGAATCGTCCACCTGTCCCACTGCGGACTCGAAGGACGCTGTATCGAACTCGGCCGCGATCTTGTCGATGGCTTCCGGAGCAACGGTGATCGTGCCGTTTACCGGCTTGAAGGCCTGCGCAAAGGCCGTGTACTTCGGGTTGTTGAGGCGCGCGAGGAACGTACTTCCAGGGGTCGCCGCTTCCTTCAGAACCTTGTCGATAAAGCCGCGCTTCCACTCCTCGCCGCCAAGATCAAATGCGGTCAGCGCAACGCGCAACAGCCGCTTGTCGTTGAGAAAGCTTTCGGCCGACATCGGCTCCGACAGCTTTTCCGTCAGGTAGGCGCGATCCGCCTTGATCTGCGGAGAATTCGCATGAGTGCTCAACTGCCGGTCATACGTCGACTGCAGGAATTTCCACCCGCTGTTCCCGCTGAGGGGGATGACGGGCTGGAACGACATTTAGGCGACCCGCGCTTCCGGGGGCGTGCTGGTAGCTGCCGGGAGGCGGCGCGCCAGCAACTGGGCTTCGATGACCAGGATCTGCCTCAGGTGGCAGAGCGCCGAGTAGTGGTTGCCGCGGCTGATCATAGACCGGAGCGTCGGGATCATTTCGGGATCGATCGGACGGAAAACATCCAGAAGCGCAGCGCAGTCAGCGTCAATCGCGGGCGTCACGTCTTTGGGCTCAAGGTCACCCGTGATCATGAGCTGGATGGCAAAGTAGATGCGCTTGACGGGTGTATCGACATCTTCAGGGCGCAGCGCATCTCGGCACCGGAGCACGCGGGCAGCGCCATCGGCAATGCGAATCCGGGCCGGCTTGTCGCCGTTTTCCAGAAGCGCGCCATTGACAATGAACCGCTCGCCAGGCGCAATCTTGAGTACAAGTCCGGACATCAGGCTACCTCCGCATCCATGCTGTCAGCAGACTGGCGAACAAGGCCGGCCATGACAGTCTTGTTGACTTCAATGAGATCGGGAATGCCTTCTTCGCCGGAGAGCACCTTGAGGCTCGTCTGGCGCACAAATTCGGAGAGGAAGAAGAGGCTTCGCTTCAATTCTTCCGGGAGCGCATTACCAGGCAAGAGAAGATCAGTTGCGATAAGCGTCCACAATTGCTGGTTGCGACTTATGGCGTCGGCCCACTCGGAGAAGGACCGCGTTTCGGGATCCAGCACGTTCTCGAGAGCTTCAGTAATCTGCAGGAAAAGTGCGTACTCGATTTCCTTTTCACCCGCTGTGCGCCGGGTGATCTCGCCATACGCCTTGAACGCCAATGCCTGCAATTCAGCCTCCTGGCAAATGTAAGGAAACCCGGGGGCATCTTGCCCCCGGGCCTATTGGTTAGATTAGCGGAAGAGCGAGAGCAGAGCCTGCGGCTGCTGATTGGCAATCGAAAGCGCCTGGACGCCGAGCTGCTGCTGGACCTGCAGAGCCTGGAGTTTGGCCGAAGCGGCTTCGATGTCCGAGTCCGTCAGGCTACCGACGCCGGCTTTCAGCGAGTCGGTCAGCGTTGTGACGAAGTCAGCCTGGCTCTTGATGCTGGCCTGCGACGAGCCGAAAGCGGCAGCAGCGTCAATAGCCGTCTGCAAGAGCGTTTCAATGCTCACAAGACCGGCCGCCGCTGTAACCGAAGACGTCGAGACGTCCACTGCGGTCAGAGCAGCAAGACCGCCACCGGCTGTCGTCGCAAGGTCCTGACGCTCTACAGTGATGTTGGCGGCCGTGACCGCACCAGAGGAATCGCGGTTCAACGAAGAAAGAACTTCGACGTCTGCTGTGGCCGTGCCATCGATCAGATTCAGGCCGTTAAACTGAGCTGCGTCCACGAAGCCCTGGATCAGTGCGGTTTTGGCGTCGATGTCGGTTTGGATCTTGGCACGATCAACGTTCTCGCCTTGCGCGGTAACGACAAGGTTTTTGATTTCCTGGAGCGTCTTGACGATCTGCTCCGATGCCCCGCGAGCGACGCCGACAGTCGCGGCGCCGAGGTTCAGCGAGTCAGAGATCTGCTTGAAGCTTTCGACGTCGGACGACATCACAGTGGCAACAGCCCAGATACCGGCGTTGTCTTTTGCAGTGGCAACTTTCTTGCCGGTCGAGATTTCGCTCTGGACGCTTTCGAGGTTACGGTTGACGTTGCGCAGGGTCTCGAGGGCAACCATTGCGCTGTTATTGGTCAGGATACTGGACATACTTTTTTCCTTGTTGAGAATAGCCGTCGCATGCAGCGCGGCTGGATCGGGTTAGGTTTGTCGTCCTGACAGTGGGGCAAATCCCCGGAACCACTCTAGGTTTCAAAAACCTGATTACGCCCTAAGTTTGAAAGTTGCGTTAATTCGCATCACGCTTTCTTATTGAATGAGCCGATTGCGTTGGTAAACGACATCTGAGCACCATCGAACCGGTATGAGCCAACATGCGCAGATGAGCTGATGGCCTCGAGCCGGTTGACGGCGTGCCGTATGCCATTTCGTATCGCTTCCATGTGCGCTGCATTTTCCTCCGCCAGCTGAATGATTGCTTCGATGGCCCGCCGAACGCCGAAGGGAGCGGCCGCGACATCCGTCGACTGCAGAAGGGATTCAAAATCCTGGAGCGCCATCATCTTCTCTTCGATCAGGGCTGCCGCGCCTGCGGCCTGCCCCGTCAGCAAAAGCTCTCGCTCATGCTCAAGAACATCGGCAAGCCTGACGAATACCGGATCTGTCATGGCTGTATTCATGCCGGCGTCTCCTGTGCGGATGGCGCCTCAGGACCGAGCTCCACCTTCTCGGCCAGCCCCATCGGATGTTTCTCGGCAAGATCCCTGGCAATTGATTCCACAACATAGCGGGAGAATGCAGATGCTGCCTCCCCTCCCCCTTGCGTGAATGCCTTTTCCAGCCCGGCATGGCTCAGCATTTCAGCCCAAAGCATCTGCTCGAAACGGACCTTGATTTCCGAAGCCTGCTTTTCCTCCGGAGCCTTGAGGATTTCCGGAGCCGCAGAGCGAATGGCGCCGGCGTCAAAGCTTAGTGAGGCTGAAGGTATCATTCCTGGCTCCCGGCGCATGATCCGTGCACGAAGTTACCAAAATGGCGCGTTCGATTAACGCATATTTTACGGCGCATGGTTGTAGTATCGTTAACGACAGTCGAACGGATGTTAGATGGCGATCGCGCTCGAAGCAGACTTCAGAAGCCTCAACACATCCCTGGCCGCCGATTCTCCGGACCGGAAGCCGGCAAAGGCGGGCAGCGGCGAAGCTTTCGCCAGCAGTCTTGCGCGCGCGCGGGATGCTGAAGCCGCCGACACGCCAGCCGTATCGCCTGAAGCAACCACCGCGGCCATGGCGCTTGTCCTGCCGGCTGACATCGCCGGGCCGGCTGTCTTGCCGGAGAGCGACCTGGTCGATGCGGCCGCGGCCGAACCCCTGGGCGCAGACGCTGCCGCAGCCATCCTGAAGAGCGAGATTGTCTTAGACCGGCAGATTGTCCGCGAAGGCGTCGAAGCGCAGGCTGAAATCGCTCCGGGCCAGGAAGCAGGCACTGACGCGGCCTCACCGCCGCGCGTGCAACCAGCCAGTACAACCGAAGCAACAGCTTCTGCTGCCGCCGGAACTGCCCTGACTGCTGACAATGAACCCCGGCCCCCGGCCGAGGAGATGAGCAAGATTACTGCGCAGGCCGCCGCCCAACCTGTGCATCATGTGGCCGATGCCAGTCGCGCGCCCGTGCCGGCGCCGACCGCTGCCCCGGACGAGATTGTGGCAGCCCTGCCAGCGATTGCAGCCGTCCCCGGCGCCTCACCGGCGCCCGCCTCAGCGGCCTCAAAGGCGCCGGTCGCCCGGCAAACCCATCAGACCGAAGCGGCAGCGCAGCCCGATGCCTCCGCGATCTTGCCGCGCAATGGCGAGCAACTCGCCCCGCCAAATGCGCAGCTTGCGGAGACCGAAGTGGCTCCCCTCCTGGAGATCTCCGGCAAAGGCGCCCCGTTAGATGCCGCCGGCCTGAACAGCACAACCGTCACCGGCACACAGACACTTGCCGCCGTCGCTGCGCCGGCAACGCCGCAGGCCACCGCTGCAACGCCGAGCCTGGTCCCCAGCGCGCCAGCCTTCGCCGTTGTCACCGCCTCCCCTGCCCAGATTGTCGATATCGTCACCAAAACCGCCGACGACGGACAATCCGATCGGATCGTCGTCCAGCTGGATCCGCCAGAACTCGGCCGGGTCTCCATCGACTTCAAATTCGATGCACAGGGCTTGCAGCAGGTCACGATCACCAGCGAAACACCTGAGGCCATGCGCCAGCTCCGGCAAATGCATTTGGAACTGGTCCAGAGCCTTGAGCGCCACGGCATCGGCAGTGAGAATCTGAGCTTCCAGCATCAGCAGCAGGGCTCGCCGCAGTCGCCGCCGCCAAATCCCTTTGCGCGCGCGGCCGCACTCGGCGATGTCGGCGCGGCCAGCCTGGCTGTCAACGCTTCAACAGACTCCATCCCTGGCGCCCGCACCCTACCGGGCGGCCGTCTCGATATCCGGCTTTAGGAATTCCAGCATGACCACCGTCAACACCAGCTACACGGCGCCACAGACAAACACGAGCGCAACGACAGCAGCACCAGCGATGGGTGAAGAGTTCCAGACCTTCATCAAGCTGCTGACGGCCCAGATGCGCAACCAGGACCCCCTGGCTCCTCTCGACTCGACCCAGTTTGTCGAGCAGCTCGCGACATTCTCGACGCTCGAACAACAGGTGCGCTCGAACTCGGCGCTCGAGTCAATGGCGACGATGATGAACGACATGACGGGCCTGCTTGCGAGCCAGTGGCTCGGCCAGGCCGTATCGATCGAGGCGCCGCGCCTGCCCTACACTGGCTCAAGCGTCAATTTCAGCCTTGAGCCACCCGCGGGCACCGAGCGCAGCATCCTGACGATCAAGAATGCCGATGGCCAGGCGGTCTGGACGGAAGAACTTGATCCGGACTCGGATGTTCATGCGTGGGACGGCCGGCTGCAGTCGGGGCTGACTGCCAAATCGGGCGACATCTTCGACTTCAGCATCAGTCACTATGGCGAGAGCAATCAGCTGCTCGGCAAGACGTCTCCGCATGTGATCACGACTGTTACATCGATCAGCAGTGAAGGCGGCGTCCTGATCGCCAAC
Organism: Hyphomonas sp.; assembly: GCF_022844445.1. Classification (GTDB taxonomy): domain Bacteria; phylum Pseudomonadota; class Alphaproteobacteria; order Caulobacterales; family Hyphomonadaceae; genus Hyphomonas. The sequence goes on along the minus strand of NZ_JALHLS010000007.1, from coordinate 118,993 downwards.
ACGGCGGCCCAGTTGGCCAGTGAACTCGGCAAGGTGAAGAAGATCGGGTGAGCCTGGCTCTCTGGACCTCATGAAGGCCGCTCAGAGATCCTGCTTCGCGAGATCCACGATCAGCACGTTGTGAATGCCGGTCGACATCACGCTCTTCAGGTTCATCATGACCATGCTGCGGATGGACTCGTAGTTCTCCACGTCAGTCATTGATTCAAACGTCTTGCCATCATTGCTGATGGTGATCAGCGTCGTCATGATATTGTCCCGCAGCTTGGGTTCCATCTCGAACAGCTTCTGGGACATGTCTGCGTCGGCTTCGAGGTTCAGGTTGATGATCACCAGGCTGGTGACACGGCCCTGACTGACGACCGGAACCACGAACTCACGGCTGAACTTGAAGTAGATGACGCCGCCACTTGCGCCGCCTTCGGCGCCGTGCCCGTCACCGCCGGACTTGCCATGGCCGTCAGCCTTGGCTTCCTTCTTGTCCGCCTTCTTCTCTGGTTTGGCGTGATCGTCCTTCTTCTCGGCATGCCCGCCTTCGGACTTTTCCTCGCCGTGCTTTTCAGCCTTTGGCTCGCTGCTGCCCATGGAGCGGAGGAAATGCCCCCCTACCCCACCTGCCACGATGCAGGCGATTGCGATGATGGCCGTGATGATGTTCTTCATGGAAGACGCCTAGAAGGGATTGTACCGGTCGAGCAGTTTCGGAATGGCTTTCATTTCGGTGTTGGCCGTCGCTTCGCCGCTGCTCACATACGCAATCTGGGCATCAGCGATCTTCTCATACGAGACCGTGTTGGTGCGTGTGATGTCCTGGGCACGGATGACGCCGGCAACTGTCAGGTAGCGGACTTCATTGCTGACCTGCGTCTGCTGATAGCCGCGGATCACGAGGTTCCCGTTGGGCTCGATGCCGACAACGCGGGCGGCAAGCGTAAAGGTCACCTTCTCCGCCCGGTTCACGGCGCCCGAACCGGCGAGATTGGAATTGCGGTCATACTCATACGCGGGCGACAGCGAGGCACCGCCGGGCAGGACACCGTTGGCCCATTCCGGAAGGCCGAGGAAGGAGTCTATGTTCATATCCTCGCTGGAATCGCGGTTGCGCGTCAGCGAGCTCTGTAGGCTCGCCTTGTCATTCATTTCGACAACGACGGTCAGAAGGTCGCCAACATCCTTGGCGCGGCGCATGCTGAGCAGCGAGTCTGACGAAGTGGCCCACAGTGAAGCGTTCTCCGCTTTGGCCACATCGCCGACATCGGTCGCCCAGGGACCGGTATAGGTGTCGAACTGCGCCGGGGCGAGCTTGACGTCCTCGTGCGGTGAGCTCGCGCAGGCTGTCAGGGCGAATGCGGCGAGAGACAGGGAAGAGATGCGTTTCATTGTGCGAGTACCCATCCGTCTGCCTGGACAACGCCTTGAACCAGCTGACGGGATTGCAGGTTCAGGACGGATACGGTTTCGTTGAGGGCGGCTTCGCCCATGGCGCGGCCGGTGGTCGAGATCTCGAGCGGGCCCTTGATGTACTTGATCGTCACCACCTGATTGCGTGTCACGAGACGGGCTGGCCTCGTATTCTCCAGAGTGATCGGCTGGCCTGCATAGAGGGTGCGCTTCACTTCGCGTCCGGCGAACGTGTCATAGGCCTCGGGGCTCTCCCCTTCCGGCAGTTCAGCATTCGAAACCGTGACGCTGTCGCCGGCACGGATCACTTCGGCGGCAACGAGGGAGGACGCCCCGCTGAATGTCACGATGGCCCCAAGGCCGAGTGCGGCGAGCATGGACATGGTGCTACCTCATTCTCGTTGTGGCGGCCATCATCTCGTCAGACGCCGTGATGACCTTGGAATTCAGCTCATAGCCGCGTTGGGCCTCGATCAGGTCCGCAATCTCCTTGACCACGTCCACACCGGAATCTTCAAGGAAGCCCTGCCGGATAAATCCTACGCCTTCCGTACCCGGAACGAGCCGGTTGGCGGGACCGGAGGCTTCTGTTTCGCGGAACATGTTGTCCCCCAACGCCTCGAGGCCCTTCTCGTTCACAAAGCGGACGAGCGAAATCGTGCCGATAGGCTGGCCTTCCGTACCATCGGCAAAATAGGCAACCACTTCGCCGTCCCGGCTGATCGAGATGCGGCGAGCGTCTTCCGGGATCACGATCCCGTCTGCCAACGGGAATCCGTCCATGGTGACGACTTCGCCGGTCGGGCTGCGATTTAGCTTGCCGTCGCGGGTATAGGCCGGCTCCCCAGACGGCAGCGTGAGTTCGAGGAACCCGGCCCCATCAATTGCGAGGTCCAGCTCGGCATCTGTCTGGCGCAGTGCGCCTTGCGTAATCTCCATCGACACCGTCGACGGACGCACGCCGGTGCCAATCTGGATCCCGGCTGGTACCACGGTCCCTACCTGGGAGGTGATCGTGCCCGGCGTCAGATACTGCTGATACATCAGATCCGAGAACTCGGCGACGCGCGGGCGATAGGCCGCCGTGCTCATGTTGGCGATGTTGTTCGAAATCACGGTGACCCGCGTCTGCTGGGCCGCCATCCCGGAGGCTGCGATCTGCAAGGACTTCATGGGGTTCTCCTCAATCCTTTGACGTTAGCGCTCGCGCACGGCGCTGATGAGCTGGGTGATGCGCTGGTCTTCACGTTCCAGCATGGCCTGACCCGCCTCATAGGCGCGCTGGACCTCGATCATGCGGGCAACTTCGAGCACCGGCAGCACATTCGATTGCTCGAGTGCGCCCTGGACGACATTTGCCTCTTCAAACTGTGCGAAGCCTTCCGGCGCCGCAAACAGCGTATTGGAATCGCGCTGCAGCTGGCCCTGCGGAAGCACGACACCGACGCGGTCAATCAATTGACCGTCGGCGGAAATCGAGCCGTCATTGCCGATCGACACGTTGGAGGCTTCTTGCGGAATGGTGATCGGGTTTCCGCCCGTGCCCAGCACCGCATTGCCGAAGGGATCGACGAGCGTGCTTTCCGGCGACAGCTGGAAATGGCCGGCCCGCGTCAGACGAGGTCCCTGCGCAGTCTGGAGCACGAAGAAGCCTTCGCCCTGTACGGCGATATCGAACTGGCCACCGGTGAATTTCAGTGAGCCCTGTTCCATCTTGAAGGCGTGGCCGGCAAGACCGCCCATCGAGAGAGAATCCTGTGAAGGCCCCGTGCCGACAAGGAACTCTGCGAAGATGGCGCGGTCGGTCTTGTAGCCGGTGGTGCTGGAGTTCGCGAGGTTGTTCGCGACCACCTGCATCTCCTGCATCAGGCCTTGCTGACGCGTGAGAGAGGCGTAAATGGCGTTCGACATCTAGGGTGCCCCTCCGGTCATCTGTTCGAGCGACTGGCGCGAGCGGTCCAGTTTCCCCGGAATGCTCGACATGTTCACGCGGCCGGGAGCCGCTGCTGGCGGACTTGCCTGCTTGAGGCGAAGAACCCTGTCCACCCGGCTTTTCTGATCTTTGTCGGTCAGCTTGGCTGCTGCCTGAAATATCTTTTCGGATACAATCCAGCGTGCGGCTTCCGCATCCTGCTCAATCAGTGCAAGGACGGTCTCCGGCGCCAAGGTCAGGCGGGACTCATAGACTGAGAGCTTCGCCTTGTCCTGCGCGTCGATAGCGGCGCGGGCAGCGATCAGGGTGATCTTCTGATTGGCGGGATAGCGCGCTGCGAGGGTGAAGACTTCGTCGACTTGCTTCTGCCGATAGGCGAGAACCGCGCGCTGCTCAGCAACCCCTTCCCCACCTTCCGCCTTGTTCGCCAGCGCGTCGCCGAGCGAGCCGAAGCCCAGCCTGACAGCCACAACGGTCGCGGTTTCGTAGAGTGCGGCTCGTTCCGGTGCGGCGTCCAGCAGTCCCGGATCCTTGATCAGGGCTTCGATGGCCGCAAGATTGTGCAGCGACTCGTCGCTCGCCAGATCCCGCTTCAGGCTGGCGGCGAGATGGTTCGTGAGTTCAGCGCGCGCTTCCGGGGACTGCATGCTCGGCAGCTCGGCCAGTTTTAACATCGGCACGTACATCGAGGCATTGCTCATCTCGTCGAGCACGAAGCGCAGATCGTTGCGGACATCGGCGTCCTGCTGGGCCAGCTCGATCCGGTTGACCATGTCATCGATGAGGATCTCGCGAACCGCCGCATTTACCGGCCGTTTGTAACGCACGAGCGCAGACAGGGCTGGCTCCTGGAAACGCGCCTGAATCAGGAACTGACCGATCAGTTGCTCTGCCTCCGGATCACCACTGGCAAGTTCAAGGACGGCCTTGGAGAAGCGCAGCTGAGTCGAGTTGGCCACTTCTTCTTCTGTGAAACTGGCGAACAGAAGCTGAGCAAGCGTGCGCTCCCCGAGACCGTCAAGCTCCGGAATGGCGATCATTGCTGCCCGGTCACGCAGTTGCAGCGGCAGCTTGCGAAAACCGGTCAGGTTCGCCTCGATCAGGGGCGCGGCCGATCCGTCGCGTCGCGAAATCAGAGCCAGCCCGAGCCAGAGGCCCGCTTCCGGATAGCAGGCCGTCAGTTCACTGAAGTACTCGACGGAAGCCGTGCTGCGCCCATCCAGAAGGTCGGCCAGGTGGCGCAAGGCAACGGCGTCCTGGTCTCGTCCCGACTTCACCGTCATGGCCGCTTCGGATGCGAGATCGAGAGAGAGGTAAGCGCGCGCCAGCGTGAGGCCGGGATTGCTGCCGTCACCGGTCTCGCCCGCCACCGGCGAATCTTCCCGGTAGGCGTAGATATCGTGATAGCTTGCGAGCGCGCCAAAGGCCTCGAAATCAAGGGGATAGGGCTTTGAACAGTCAATCGGACCAGCCTCAGGCGGCGGCGCCGCTTGCGCAGCGGCAGGCTCCGTGACGACCGGAAGCTCCTGCGCCGCTTTTCTGTCTTCGGCCGCCTTCGTGCCAACAGGATCGAGCAAGCCCTCATTGACGGCCTGCCGAACGAATGCGCCAAGTTCATCAGAAAGTTCGGAGCGGCGCGCATCCGCCGCCGGCTCCTCCGGATTTGGCTTGAGCGCAAGCCCTGGCGGAGCCAGGAGCATGCTTCCGACCAGGATCCAGACGAAACGCCTCATGCCGCTTGCTTCAGCTCCTTGAGCCGCTGTTCGATCTCGTCAAACGACGGGCGCACGCGCGACGGAGCATGGCGGCGGGCCACTTCCACACACATGTTGACCGGATTCTTGTGGAGACTGGACACCAGCACTTCACCGATCATGGCGTAGAACGTGTGCTCTTCCATGCGTGTATGCTTGACGCGGGCGGCAAAGGGGCCAACCACGCCATAGGCAAGGAACACGCCGAGGAAGGTGCCGACGAGCGCGCCGCCGATCATGCCCCCCAGGACTTCCGGCGGCTTGTCGATAGAAGCCATCGTCTTGATAACGCCGAGCACGGCGGCCACGATACCGAGCGCCGGCAGCGCGTCAGCCATGCTTTGCAGGGCGTGAGATCCGTGCAGCTTGTCTTCCTGCAGGCTCTCCAGATGCTTCTCAAGCAACTCTTCGACCTGATGAACATTGTCGTAGTTCATGATCATCGAACGGATCGTGTCACAGATCATCTCGATGGCGTCGTGGTCTTTCAGAATGCGCGGGTATTTCGTGAAGATCGAAGACTCATTCGGCGCTTCGATGTGGGCTTCAATATCGACCGGGTTCTGCTTCATCACGTTGAGCAGCTCGTGCATCAGGCAGAGGAGATCCTGATAGTCGGATTTCTTCCACTTGGGCCCCTTGAATGCCGTAATGATGTCGCCGCCCGTGTGCTTGATCGTGCTGAAATCGTTCGACGCAACAAAGGCGCCGATCGCTGCACCACCGATCATCATCATCTCGAACGGCAGCGAGTGAAGGATGATATCCATCTTGCCACCTGCCATGAGGTAGCCGCCGAACACCATGACGATCGTGATGGTAAGGCCTAACGCAGCATTCACTTGCAGTCTCCGTTTCCCGAGCCCACTGCCCGGATCGACGTTAAAGTTTGGCCAATTCCCGAGTAAAAGGTTCAAGGATTGGTGTTTTTAGTTTCAGGGCGCGCTGGTGCTTCCAGACGCCCATTTCGCAAAAGCCGATGTCGACGGTGCCATTAACCGTTTCGGCACGCAGTGAGACATTCGCGGTGTCGACCTCCGGCAAAGCCAGAACCTGGCCGACTTCCAGACGGGAACATTCGCCGATCGTCATCGTTAACCGGTCGAGCACGCCATCGATGGTGATCATGGACGAGCGGACGCTTTCCCGCAGGGCGCCGCGCCCAAGCGAAGAAGCAGTCTGGCGCTGGGTGGCTGCATGCTGGGCCTGAACCGCCGCGAGGCGTAAGACATAATCAAGGTTAAAGGTGATCCAGAGGCGCGCCTGCATGCCGTCGCGGGAACACGAGAAGCCGACCATCAGGTAGCGCTGGGCAGGCTCGAACCCGCCGGCAGCCTGGGAAAATTCCGCAAGCGGAGCATGTGACCCGAGCACCGTATGATCTTCGAAGCCTGACGCAATCGAGCGCCACAGGGCAATGGCAGGCGTCTCGAACAAAAGCTTCTTGAACAGGGGCGAGACGCCTTCGAGGCCACCGCCCTCCTGCTGGAGGCGCTGCGCAGCGTTGAATTCGGCGCCCGGTTCATCGATGCTGATCGCACACAGGCCGGGAGAGAACTTGCCGTTGAAAGCAAAGGACAAAAGACTGTCCAGGTAGTGGGTGGCCGCGTTGCCCGTACTGACCCGCCGGGCGTCAGGAACAGCCTTCGTTTCCACCCCGTATGTTTCGAACATCCATGCCGCAATTTTGATCTGCAGCGGTTCCCAGAATTCATGGAACTGCAGGATCGTCGGGGGAATGCCTGCCCCGGCCTCGATCTTTTTGCGCAGCACTGAGGACATTGGTAACTTTCCGGGCGGGAGTTGTTAACCCTCTCTTTGATTGTCGGGAATTGGTTGAAGAATGGTTATCGGCGCCCCGACAACCGTGCGTGATTTGTACGCGGGAAATTGAGCATGACCTGATAATTGGTCTGCCTGAACCACTCAGGTGCCCTATGAAGTCCGAGCCATCAGCTGCTGTGCAGCCGATCATCATCATAAAGAGGAAGAAGGTCGTAAAGGCCGACGGCCACCATGGCGGTGCCTGGAAAGTCGCATATGCCGACTTCGTGACCGCAATGATGGCGTTCTTCCTGTTGATGTGGCTCCTCAACGCGACCACCGAAGAACAGCGCAAGGGCCTCGCAGACTATTTCAACCCGACCATTCCGATCAGCCGGATCTCCGGTGGTGGATCGGACGGCCTTAACGGATCATCGATCTTTACCGAGGAAACGCTGGCCCGTATGGGCACCGGCGCCTCTCAGGAACGCAGCGTAGAATCTCCCGCGACAGCCAAGGATGCAGAGTCCACGCCGACATCCGAAGCCGAACAGAAGGCGATTGCCGACAACCTGCAGTCTCTCAAGGAGTCTCTGGGCGAGGAAGGCCAGGCGCTGTCGGAGCACATCATGATCAAGATGTCGCCCGAAGGGATTGTCATCGAACTGGTCGATTCCGAGAGCACTCCCCTCTTTCCGGTAGGCCGCAGCCAGCCTTCCGACCTGCTGATCGAGCTCCTGGACGTGGTGTCGGAAGCGTTCCTAACCTTTGAGAATGACATCAAGATCGTTGGTCATACTGACAATCGCCGCTATCGCAACGATGCCATCTACGACAACTGGAACCTCTCAGCGGACCGGGCAAACACCGCGCGCCGCCTGCTGCAGCGTGCCGGTATCGACCGGACCCGTATCCGCGAAGTTTCCGGCAAGGCCGATACTGACCCGTTGATAAGGGAAAATCCGGCTGCGGCCCAGAACCGCCGCATCTCGATCACCATCCTGACGGAATAGCCTGCCGGGCGAAATCGTTACGGCGTCCTGACACTGCAAAGTGAATCAGTATGAACCCGGGTTATCGGCTTGTTTACGAGTTCGCTCCACTTTGTGTCACTATCTGACGCAGGAGCAACCAGATATGAGCATTTCATCATCCCTGAACGCAGGGGTAATGGGGCTGAGTGTAAACGGTACACGCCTCGCAACCATCTCCGACAACATCGCAAACTCCGGTACCTACGGCTACAAGCGAAGCCTGGTGGACTTCTCCAGCATGGTCCTTCAGCAAAGAACATCGGCTTACTCCGCCGGCGGCGTCCGCGTTGATACGTTCAAGGACATTTCTGCGACTGGATCGCTGATCCGGACCGGAAGTGCCACCGATATTTCTGTCGCAGGGCGCGGACTTGTTCCTGTTACGGACAATAGCGGTGTGTCTTCGCTGGCTTCCGAGCGCAACCTGATGCTCACGCCGACCGGTTCTTTCTTTCCGGACCAGAACGGCAACCTGCGCACCCAGAGCGGCCTTTTCCTGCTCGGCTGGCCTGCCGATTCTGCAGGTGATATCGGCAATGTCAGCCGCAACAGCGGTATCAATCTTGAGCCGGTTAACGTTGCAACCTCCCAGTTTACGGCAACGCCGACGGCGAATGTCGAACTCGGGATCAACCTGCCCGCCGACGCTACCCGCACGGGTGCGCCTGGCGATCCGTACATGCTGCCCGTCGAATACTTCGATAACCTCGGCCGCGCTCAGACCCTCACTTTCCAGTTCACTCCCGTTGTTCCCGGCGCTGGCGCCAGCAATGAGTGGCAAGTGCAGATGTTCGATTCAGCCGGAAATCCCGCCACGTCGATCGGCGATCTCGATATCGTGTTCAACGATTCCACCTCTGCTGGCGGCCGGATCGACTCGGTCGCAGCGACCAACGGCGCAACCTATGACGCCGCGACTGGCCGCGTTTCGCTGAACCTGCAGCACGGCCCTGTGGATGTCTTCATCGGGCGTCCGAGCGACAGCGCCGGCATCACGCAGCTTGCCGGCTCCTATGCACCGACATCGGTCAAGAAGGACGGCGCGCCGATCGGTGACCTGCAGTCACTCGAGATCGACGAGAAGGGCTTCCTGCAGGCGATCTATGACACCGGCTTCCGCAGGACGCTCTACCAGATCCCTGTCGGCGATGTTCCGAACATGAACGGCCTGCGCGCGCTTGACTCGCAGTCCTATTCTGTCTCCGCGTCCAGCGGAAATCTCTATCTCTGGGATGCTGCCAGCGGCCCGGTGGGCGGGCTTTCCGGCTACTCGCTGATGGAGTCGACAACAGACATTGCGGCGGAACTGACCGACCTCATCGAAACCCAGCGGGCCTATTCGTCGAACGCGAAGATCGTCCAGACGGTCGATGAGATGCTTCAGGAAACAACCAACCTGAAGCGATAGAAACCAGAAGGGTAAGGCGGACTTCTGAGTGAGTCTTTCCAGCGCCATCTACGCCGCCCGGTCCGGCCTCCAGGTTAGCAGCCTGCGGGCCGAGATCGTGGCGACGAACGTCGCCAACGCGACGACGCCCGGCTATGTGCGCCGCTCGGTCACGCTCAGCGAGACTGTGCTGGGCGGGCGCACTGCAGGCGTGGCATCGGATGGCATTGCACGCGTTGCCGATACCCAGATCAAGGCGCAGCGGCGTGAGCTGACGAGTGATGTCGCTCAGGCCAGTGTGCTGTCGTCGACCTGGAGCGCCATTTCGGCGCGGATTGGGAATACCGCTGCCGGTGATGGTCTGTTCAAGACCTATTCCAACTTCGAATCTGCACTTGCGCGCGCCATCACCTCGCCGGAATCGCCAGCGGTTGCCGCAAGCCTCCTTGAAGCCGCTCGCGGCATCACGACGGAACTGAACAATCTCTCGGACATGGTCACGACCCAGCGCGCCGAGGCCGACCGCGAGATCGCAGACGGCGTGGACATCGTCAACGCAGCGCTCAAGAAGATCGAGTCACTGAACACTCGCCTGTCGGGCATAAACCGCAATACGGGCGAGGCTGCAGCCCTGATTGACGAGCGTCAGCGGGTGCTCGACACGATTGCCGAGTACGTCCCCATACAGACGTTCGACCGTGACAGCGGTACGATCGATGTCCTGACAAGCGAGGGCGTCTTTCTCGTGGCTGGCAAAGCCCGTGAAATCCAGTTCACACCCTCTGCAGCCTTCGGGCCAGATATTTCACTGGCAGATGGGGAGCTCTCGGGCCTGACCGTGGACGGCCTTGACCTGACGCCTGGCGCCGCCTCGTTCGGCGCCGTCTCGGGCGGCCTGTTCGGCGCACTGTTCACATTGCGTGACACTGATCTTCCAAATCTCAGTGCCCAGCTCGACACGATTGCAGCCGATCTCATCGGCCGTCTGTCTGACGATGCGATCGACCCGACGAAAACACCCGGAGACCCGGGCCTTTTCGTCGATAGCGATCCGGCTGCGGGGCCTGGCATTGCGGGGCGCATTTCACTTAACGCTGCAGTAGATCCGTCTCAGGGCGGCCTGCTTTCCCGCCTGCGCGACGGCATCGGCGCAGCAACGGCGGGCCCGCCGGGATATAGCGGAATCCTGCAAGGCATGTTCAATGCCTTTACGTCGATAAACGCTATGAACACGAACGGGTTCATGGGTGCATTCTCTTCGAACGAACTGGTAGCCCAGCTGACATCGATGACCGGTCAGAAACGAATCCAGCACGAAGCCGTCATGTCATCGACCCAGACACAGCACGCGATCATGATGGAAGCGGAGCAGAACACGACCGGGGTCGATATCGATACCCAGCTCCAGGACCTGATGCTGATCGAACAGGCCTACGCCGCCAACGCCCGTGTCATCGAGGTGGCAAGCCAGATGATCAAACTGTTGATGGAGCTCTAGGCCCATGCGCATCCCTCCCCCCAACAGCCTGATTTCGGCACAGTTCACCCAGAACATCGCCGACCTCCGGCAAAGTATCGCGCGGACGGCGGAGGAGGCGACGACCGGCCGGTATTCGGATCTGACGGCGCACCTCTCCGGGCGCATCGGCTCCGCGATGCTCAGCCAGAAAGCCGTCGATGCCATCTCCTTCGAGCGCGAGCAGCTCAGCCAGCGCGAAGTACGGCTTGATATCACTCAGAGCAATCTGGCGCTTCTCCACGAACGCTCCGTGGGCGTCGGTGTTTCGATGCGTATCGCGCTGGGCAGCGGCGATCTCGTGGCCCAGGGGCTGGCTGCCCGGGATGCCAAGGCGGCGCTGGGGAACATTTTTGGCGCGCTGAATGTCCGCTATGGTGAACGTTACCTGTTTGCCGGCGACGCTACCGCAACCCTGCCCCTTCCGAACCCTTCAGACCTCCTGAGTCAGCTACGCACCATAGCAGACGGCGCTGCGACACCGGCAGACTTCGCTTCAGCGATCGACACATATTTCAACGACCCTGCGGGCGGCTGGCAGCAATCAATCTACCGCGGCGCGGACACAGCGTCCGATCCCGACGCTATAACGGCCTCCAACCCAGCGATCATAGAAATCATCTCAGGCCTTGCCGTGCTGGCGCTCGCAGATCCGATCAACAGTCCGCCAGTGCTCCTATCGCTTAACCCGGACGTGGTCGACGCGGCGGCCGATCGTGTCTCTTCCGGAACTGTGACCCTGACCAACGTGCGTTCGGAACTTGGCGTCAAGCAGGAGCAGATCCGGGCCGATCAGAAGCTGCTCGACATCGAAGAGACGATTGTCACAACTGCGTTCAACTCCCTGACCGCGCGGGACCAGTTCGAAGCGGCGTCCGCGCTCAAGATTCTCGAATCCAACCTGGAAGCGTCCTACTTGCTGACGTCACGCCTCGCTTCCCTCTCCCTGCTGAATTTCATGAGGTAATCCGATGAAGTGGTCCGTCTGGCTGGTTGCCGCCCTCGCGCTCTCGCCACTGGTCCTGCCGATGCCGGCAAGCGCCCAGGCCCGCATCCGTGATGTGGTGGATGTCGAAGGCGTCCGCCAGAACGACCTTGTAGGCTACGGCATCGTGGTGGGTCTCAACGGTACGGGCGACTCCGTCCGCAATTCGCCGTTTACGGAAGATTCCCTCACCCACATGCTTGAACGCCTCGGCGTCAACGTGCAGGGCGAGGAGATCAAACCGAAGAACGTCGCCGCCGTGCTGGTGACAGCGTCCCTCCCCCCGTTTGCCCGCACTGGCTCGAGCATCGACGTCTCGGTTTCCTCCATCGGCGATGCCAGCAACCTTGAAGGTGGCACACTGATCCTGACGCCGCTCAAAGGCGCCGACAATGAAGTCTACGCCGTCGCCCAGGGCAGCATCCTCGTGAGCGGCATCGACGTGAAGGCGCAGGCTTCCCGCGAAACACGCGGCACGCCGACCGGCGGCTCCGTTCCCAACGGGGCCCGCATCGAGCGCGAAGTGAATTACAACTTCAATCAGCGCGACAGCCTCGTGCTGGCCCTGCGCAATCCCGACTTCACGACCGCCGCCCGGATAGAGGACACGATCAATGCGTCCATGAAAGTGCCGATCGCCACGGTGCGCGATCCGGGCACGGTCGAGCTCGACCTGCGCGGCATGTCCGAATCCCCGTCGCGCCTGCTGGCCAGCATCGAGAACCTGCCGATCCAGGTCGCTAGCCCGGCCCGCATCGTGATTGACGAAAAGTCGGGCACCATCGTGCTTGGGGAGGATGTGACGATCTCGAAAGTCGCCATCGCCCAGGGCAACATCTCGATCAAGGTAACGGAATACCCGGTCGCCTCCCAGCCCAATCCGTTCTCGGACGGCGAGACGATCGTCCTGCCGCGATCGGACATCCAGATCACCGAGACCGGTAGCCGGAACATCGCCATGCTGGAGCCGAACGTGTCGCTGTCCCAGCTGATCGCCGGCCTCAATGCCCTGGGAGTTTCCCCGCAGGAGATGGCCGACATCATCCGTGCCATGAAGACGGCCGGCGCAATCCACGCCGACCTGATCATCCGCTAGGCAGGTTTAATCAGCCCTTCGGGGCTTCACTCAGGCTTTTCGGCCGGGCGCACGATGGTGATGAGGCCCCGGCGCTTGAGGTCCATGAGCGAAGTCAGGAACTCGCGCTGCAAGGTGTCGGCGGCTTCCTGTGACGCCGCCGGCGCGTCCTTGATCTCGTCGCGCAGCGAATCGGCCATGCGTGAGGAGATGTTGCTGAGAAGGTAGTCCGACACCGACGCGTAGGTTCCCTGCAGGCTGGCGAGCACCTTGATCATCACTGCATTGTCGATCTCCCGGAATACGATGGGCACCGAGTTTCGCGGCAGGATTTCCGGCAAGGATTCGATCGTGAACAAGCCCTTCTGGATGATCGGCAGCTTGGTTTCATGCTGGGTCCGCAGGAAGTTGACGAGACTGTCGCGCTTGCTGTCGGGAATCAGGCTCAGCACTTCCCCGATGGATTCAAGATACTCATCGTTCGAAGCGGCGACTTCTTCCTTGTTGTTTAGGAACTCGATCTCGAGCATCCGCTCGATTGCGTTGTCGATACCGGGGTCAACCTTGTTTGACGTCACCATCTGGCCAAGCGTCGGACTGACCTTTTCATCGGGCAGCATGCAAAGAATGTTCGAGGCCATGCCGGGGTCGAGCTTTCGAAGGACCAGCGCAATGATGTTGGGTGGCAAGCGCCCAAGATACTCGGCGACCTGGCTTGGCTCGCGGGCCTGGAGGCGCTCCCAGGGGTCGCCGCCCTCATCTGCCACTCCGCCGCCGGTATCCTGCGGCGCATTGCCGTAGAGAAGGTTCAGGCGTGACGAGTCAACGATCCCCGACATGACTGCCCGCGCGCGCTCACGGCCGCCGCGCATGGACCCTGCATTCTGGCGAAGCTGGGTGAGGAAATCGATGGCGATCTCAACCAGTTCCTCGCGCGCCAGCATCGAGATGTTCTCGAGCGCGGTAATCACCTTGGCGAGCGCTGCATCATCGAGTTTCTCGACGATCGGCTTGGCGGCGCCCTCCCCCAACAGCGCAATGATCACGGCGGCGCGCTGCGACGGCGTGATCTTCGACGTCTTGCCGCTGCGGGCGGCTGCGCCGGCGCGCCCTGGCACCGGCGTCTCGCGTTTCGTGGGCGTGTTCATCCGGTATAACCTCTGAGAACGGCTTCAGTGATCTTGAGCCAGCCATCTGCCAGGACGAAGAACCCGAGCTTGAACGGAAGCGAGACGACGGTTGGCGGCACCATCATCATGCCGACAGCCATCAGCACCGAGGCGACCACAAGGTCGATCACCATGAAGGGGAGGAAGATCACGAAGCCGATCTGGAAGGCGTGCTTGATCTCGCTGAGCATGAAGGATGTCGCCAGCAGCGAGAAGGATGGCGGCTGGCCTTCGACCACCGGGCGGTTCACTGCCTCGCCCAGCGCCACCAGCGCTTCCGGATCGGTCCTCCGCATCATGAATTCCCGGAACGGATCAGTTGTCGCCGTCCAGGCCTGCGCCTCCGTGATCGTCCCGTCCATGTAGGGGGAGATGCCGTTCTCCCACGCCGTCATGAACACCGGTTCCATCACGAAGAAGGTGAGAAACATAGCGAGCGCCATGATCATCATGTTCGGCGGCGCCTGCTGCACGCCGATGGCCTGGCGCATGAACGAGAAGACGATGACCATGAACGGAAGGCAGGTCACCATCATCGCGATACCGGGCACCAGGCTCAGTACAGAGACGATCAGCAGGAGCTGGATGACCGAGCTGCTCAGCCGCCCGTCGCCTGCCGGATTGATCAGTCCTTCCAGCGCCGGGATCTGTCCGGGTACAGCCTGTTGCGCATGCGCTGCTCCGGCGAGGAACGCCGTCAACGAAACCAGCAACAGGAACCGGAGAAGGATGGGCAGATTAGGCATTTTCGTCCGTTGTCCGCTCGATGATCTCGATGATCTTGACCGCAATCGTGCCATCGCCCGTCTCTACCAGTTCGCCCTTGGCAATGACCTTGTTGTCGATGCACAGGTCCACCGGATCGTCGATCCGCGAGGTCAGGGCGACAATCGACTCAGGCTGCAGCTCAAGGATTTCCGAAACGCTGAGACGCTTCGAGCCAATCGACACCGTGACCGTCACCGGCACACTGTAGATCGACCGTTTGAAGCCGTTGCGGGCCGATGTATCCCGGCGCTCTTCAGCAACCTCGGTCGGCGCTTTCTCGGGATTGGCCATGTCTCTACTCCTTGGTGGCAGTATGGGTTGAAGTCAGGTGCGACAGGCAGGCTTGCAGCAGCCCGTCGAAATCAAAGGAAAGGCCGCCTGCCTGCCAGGACACTTCGACATTCCCCTGCCCTTCGGCAGCAACGGAAGTGACCGTGCAGCGATGCGCCAGCGACGGCGTGCGTTCGACCAGAACGCGCAGCTTGTCGGCAAGGCTCGCCTCGGCGCGGATTTCCACCACCGCTGCAGACGCCGGCACCAGCGCAGCCAGATGCCGGCCGATCTCTTCAGCGAGGAACTCGCGTGACAGTTCGGGAAACAGTTTCGCCGCAACCGACTGGATCGTCTGCAGCGTCTGCGCGTGCGCCTCCCGCTCGATCTTGTCGAGCCGGCTGTTCAGCGTGATCAGCGAAGCCTCGATCTTCTTCAGATCCAGTGGCTGCGGCGATGCCTCCACGACCGGTGCGTCTGCTTTCACAGCTGGCTCCGGCAGGCGCGGCGCCGGCTTCTCCACCAGATCGGGCGGCGCGTGACCATCCAGTTCCTTCAGCCAGCTGCCGGGGGCGCGGGTCCGCCCTGCGTTCGCATCGAACCGCGGCAGGTTTGCAAACACGGCATCACTCATTGACGGCGACCTTCTGGTCTTCGTTCAGCCACTGCTGAAGCAGCGCGGCGGTCTCGTCCTGGCGCTCTTTGGCGTAGTCCTTGAGATAGTTGAACGGATCGGACTCCCCGCCCACGCCCGTGCCTGCTGCTGCGCCTGCGACAGCCGCCGTCGCCGCGCCGGCGCCCTGGCTAGGCGCGAGCGCGTCTGCACCGGCTTTCGGCTTGGGCATCAGCATCGGGCGCACGACACCGAAGGCCAGTACGATCACGACAATGCCAAGCAGCAAGGCTTGAAGGCCTGACCAGAAATAGCGCTCGATCAGCTGTTCCACCATGCCGGGCGCCGCGACGAGGTCATCGGCGGCCGGTTGCTGGAACGGCATGAGCTCTACCGAGATCGTGTCTCCGCGCTCGAGGTTGAGGCCAGCGCCGGAAGTTACAAGCGCGGTCAGGTCGGAAATCATCTTTTCACGGACCGTTGCCGCATCGGCGGCGGCCGGGTCAATTCCGAGGGACTGTTCGTTGAGGAGAACCGCAATCGAAATCCGCTCGACCTGACCGGGCAGTTTCTCGATCTCGGTGCGGGTCTCGTTGATCTCATAGGCAATGCTCTCAGAGGAATTCTTCATCGCGTTGGAGCTGGGAGTGCCGCCGGCGCCCGCGCCCTCTTCCTGCGGCAGATTGCTTGCCACCGTCAGCGCGCCCGAACTGCCGCCGCTACCGGTTTCACTGGCGTCGTTGGTCGTCCGGTTGCGGACGACTTTAGACTGCGGGTCAAACGAAACCGTCGAGATGCGCTGGCGATCCCGGCTGACGTCCATCGACACAGATACGCGCGCATTGCCCATGCCGACACGTGCTTCAAGCAGGCTGGCGATCTTCATCTCCAGCGCCTTGGACTGGTCTTCCGCCGCCATGGTCGGCTCTGCCATGTTGTCCGTCTTCGGGCCTGCAAGAATGCCCTTGGTCGGGTCAATGACGGCCACATCCTGCGGGTTCAGGCCGGAGACCGCGAGTGCCACAAGATACTGGATCGCTTCGGCCTGGCCCTTGGACAAGGTATGGGTGGTGGAGATTGTAACAGACGCTGTCTGGGCGGCCTGCGAGCGCGCAAATCCCGACCGCAGGCTCGCACCGATATGTACGCGTGCGGAGGAAATCCCGGGAATGGCAAGGATGGTGCGGGTCAGCTCGCCTTCCTTGGCGCGCCAGTAGGACGCATTGTACATTTCCGACGTAACGGAGAAGCCGTTGACTTCGTCGAGGAGTTCATAGCCCTGCACGGACTGGCGCGGCAGACCTTCCTTCGCGAGCTCAAAGCGAACCTGATCGCGCTGACCTTCCGGAATGAAGATCGCGCCGCCCTTGATCTCGTACGGCGTGCCACTCTGGTCGAGCTTCTCGATGATCTCGCCGGCATATTGTGGCTCGAGGCCGGAATACAGCAGCGCCATCGGTTCCTTGGTCGCGTTCTGCACCATGAAGCTCATGGCAAACACGATCCCCAGCACGGCAGCCGCGAGGAGCAGCTGACGCGGCAAGGGCAAGGCTCTTAGCGTCTCGATAAACTTCATGAACAAACTGCCCCGATCGGGTCTGATTCTGGTCTAATGATTAAGATTAGCGGCCAAATCGTTAAGGTTATCTTTACCCCGGATTGGTCTAACCGGCCCTGTGGTGCACGGCACAATCGGGGATCCAATGGCCAAGAAGCCAGACAAGAAAGCTGAAGCTAAACCTCAAGCTGAGGCAGCAGATGCGCCGGCGAAGCCTGCCGGCGGCATGATGGGCCTCCTCATGCTTGGCGCCGCCTCGCTCGTGAGTTCCTTCGGCCTTGTTTATTTCCTGACGCCCCCGCCATCCGCGGCCACCGCCGCCTGCGAGCCCGGGGATCTCGGTGCCGACGCCGAAGTCAAGCCGGCCCTGAAGGCGGACCAGGCCTATGTCCAGCTGCAGGAGATGGTCATCACGGTTGGCAGCGCCCCAGCGACGCGCTACCTTAAGATGAACATCTCCGTCATGACTGATTCGGTGAATACCGCAGCGGTCCAGGCCGCCGAACCGGTCCTGCTCGACGCGTTCAACACCTATTTGCGCTCCATCGAGATGAAGGACTTCGAGGACCCGGGCTTCTATCCGCGGATGCGCGAACAACTCGCCCGGCGGTCTGAGCTTGTGCTAGGCAGTGGTGTGTCTAACGGCGTCCTGATCACCGAGTTCCTCCTGAGGTAGTGAAATGAGTGTCCAGCCCACGGATATCGCGATCTTCCTGGTGTCCTTTGCGGCCTGCATCTACTGTTTCGTCCTGAGCAAGCGCCTGAAAGCGCTCCAGAACACCAAGGACGGGCTCGGCGCGACGATCACGGCTCTGTCCTCTTCCATTGCGCAGATGTCCTCGACCACGCAGGACACCCGAGTGCGGGTGGAATCCATGGCCACACGTCTCGCCCATCTGATCTCGGAAGCTGAAGCCACCTGCCGCAAGCTGGAGGAGACGATCGCCTCGGTCGACCTCGCCAAGGCCAGTGCCACGGACGAAGTCCACACTGCCCAGATGGACCTCTACGTGATGATGCGCACCGTGCTCGACCAGTCCAAAGAGCGCGTCGCCGAAATGACCGGCCTGATGCGGCAGATGCGCACGATGTCGGATGAAGCGGCCGGCGCCCTGTCTGCCTCCCCCGCGCCGGCCGGCTCCCTGCTGACGCGCTCGCGCTCTGCCTGACACGCGCTGGCTGCAAAGGTTAGCAAAACCGGCCCGGAAGTTTACGAATAATTAGCCCGAAGCGTGAAATCTTTCGGTAAGCTTTGCGCGCGGGTCATTCCGCTCGCAGGCCGGTCCATCCGAAGGCTGCGAAGAACCCTATGTCATTCGTCAAGAACAACACCTCGCATGTGCTGCTGACGCTCGGCGTCCTCTTCACCATCGGCGGCGCAACGCGCTTCCTGCCGAACGGCCTCGCCTTCGCCGAAGATATCGGCGTGAAATCCGCTGCGCCGACGACCGCAGAAGCGGCCAAGACCGAAGCAGGCACACCGAAGGATCCCGCCAGCGTCCAGGAGGTCTGCTTCACAGACAAGTCCGCTGCAATGTTGGCGGAAGACCAGTGGCTGTTCGAATCCCAGAAGGAAGAGCTGAAGAACGAAAAGCTCGCCCTTCAGACCTGGGAAAAGGAACTCGAGACCCAGACGGCAGAACTCACCGCGCTGCAGGAAACGCTCGAAGCGCGCTGGCAGCAGATCCAGGGCGCGTCCGACCAGGACATCAAGCACCTTGCCGGCATGTACAGCGCCATGAAGCCGGATGCGGCCGCCTCGATCTTCAACCAGATGGACCCGTCCTTTGCCGCCGGTTTCCTGCGCCTTATCCCCAGCGAACAGGCCGGCCTGATCCTCGCCAACATGGATTCCAAAAAGGCCTACGTGATCAGCGTGAAGCTTGCCACGATGAACGCCGACGTGCGCAACGCGCCCGCCCCGCCGACCTGACGCTGCGTCCCGGCCAGCGTTTCCTATCAGGTATGACAGCTCGGCCCGCAGGCTGACGTTTGCTATTGTTGCGGATGACGCCACGTCGCGTCTTTCCGGCCGCAGACGCCCGCGTTAGCCTTGGCCTGTCTCTGGGAGGAGAAGCATGAGCGACCTGAAGACATATCTTGGCTGGAAGGTGGACTACACCTCGCCGCCGGGAGAACCTGCGCTCGTTTCCCCTGATTCCGTAAACTGGCAGGTCTTCAAGAACCCTGTAGCCCTCGCCATCGGCGGCATCTGCGCGGTCCTGCTCGAGTTCGCCGATGCACGTATCCGATCGGGCGTCTGGGACCATTCCGTTTTCAAGACCGATCCCATCGGCCGCTCAAAACGTACCGGCACAGCCGCGATGGTCGGCACCTACGGCCCGGCCAGCGCCGCCCGCCGCGTCATCCTGGGCGTCAACAACATGCACGCCCGCGTCAGCGGCCAGACACCGGCGGGCGAGGACTATCGCGCCCTCGATACCGACTTGCTGGACTGGGTCAGCGCCACGGCCGGCTTCGGCTTCGTGACCGCCTATCACCGGTTTGTCCGCAATCTGACGGATGAGGAGATCAACAGCTACTTTATCGCCTCGGAACCGGTCGTGCGTCTTTACGGCGTCGAGACGCCGCTGCGCTCGCTGGCCGATTTCAATGCGATGATGGAGCGCCTCCTCCCCCGGTTCGAGCCTCATCCGATCAACACCGAGTTTCTCGACATCATGAAGTCCGGCCTTGCGGCGCCGGCAGTGCCAAAGGGTCTGCAGAGCGCGCTCGTGCACGCCGCGGTGGACATCCTGCCGGAACCGGTGCGCGAGCGCCTCGGCCTCGGCCCGGAATACAATCTCTCGCCGGTGGGCAGCCTCACCGTGAAAGCCATGGCCAGACTGGCCGAGCGCACCCCGGACCTGAACGGCCCGGCCGCGCAGGCCTGCGAGCGTCTCGGCCTGCCGCGCAGCTTCCTCTGGAAAAGCGAAGCCGAACGCGCCCGCCTTCTCGAATCCGCCCGCAACCGCGCCTTACCAAAGGAAGTCTCTGCATGAAACTCGCCTTCACCCGGGACGAAGAAGCCTTCCGCGAAGAAGTCCGCGACTTCCTCGACAGGAACCTCAGCGCCGACCTGCGCGCCTACGCAAAACGTATGACCAGCGTCTATTCAACCAAGCCCGTCGCCATGGAATGGCAGCGTATCTTGGTGAAGCAGGGCTGGGCCGCGCCGTCCTGGCCGGCAGAGTATGGCGGCACCAACTGGTCCGTTGCGCAGCGCTATATCTTCGATGTCGAAATGGCCCGCGCCGGCGCCCCGCCGCTGTCGCCCATGGGCATCGGCATGTGCGGCCCTGCCCTCATCGGCCATGGCTCGAAAGCGCAGAAGGACTACTACCTCCCCCGCATCCTTTCGGGTGAAGATTTCTGGTGCCAGGGCTATTCCGAGCCGCATGCAGGCTCCGACCTCGCCGCGCTCACCATGTCAGCCGTCGAGGACGGTGATCACTACATCTGCAACGGCTCCAAGATCTGGACGACCCATGCGCACGAGGCCAACATGATGTTCTGCCTTGTACGGACGGATTCGTCCGGCAAGCAGCAGCAGGGCATCACTTTCATCCTGATCGACATGGGCCTGCCCGGTGTGCGCGTCGATCCCATCCTCATGCTCTCCGGCGAGCATATCCAGAACGCCGTCTTCTTCACCGACGTGCGCGTGCCAAAGGCCAACGTCATCGGCAAGGTCAATGAGGGCTGGACGGTCGCGAAATATCTCCTTGAGTTCGAACGCGGCGGCTCGTCCTACGGGCCCCGCCTGCTCGCCCGCCTGCGCAGCCTGCGCCAAATCGCAGCGGAGGAAGGCCTGCTCGACGCCGATTTCGGCCGCAAGCTCTCGCAGGCAGAGGCTGGAGCCCAGACACTCGAAGCGGCAGAACTGCAGATGATGTCAGAACTCGCCGGCGGCGGCACGCCCGGCCTCAAGGCCTCGATGATGAAGATCCGCGGCACCGAGCTTAGCCAGCACCTGACCGAACTCGCGCTCGAACTCGCCGGCGCCTATGGCGCGCCCTTCCAGCCTCACCATACCTCGCCCGGCGGGCCGGTGCCCGGCTTCGAAGGCCTCAACACGCCGCTCGTCGGCCCGGAAAGCGCCGTCACCGTGTCCGCGAAATACCTCAACGACCGGGCGGGCTCGATCTATGCGGGCTCGAACGAAATCCAGCGCGGCATTCTCGCGAAAGGGCAGCTGGGCCTCTAGAAACCGCCGCCGGTCTTGAAGCCGCCGCCGCGTCGCCCGCCGTGTCCGCTGCGCCCTCCCCCGCTTGGGAAAGACCGTCCGCCTGAGGACGAAGAACGCGAGGGACGTTTCGGCGGCCCCGGAAAGATCGGCCCGCTGCCATAGCCGCCGCTGCCCCGCGTGGTTTCCTTGATCACTTCCTCGAGCACTTCGCCGAGGATGCCCCCGATCACGCCGCCCATGATGTCGGGCAGGCCAATCGTATCCTGCCGGCTGCGACCGCCAAAATCCGGATGGGCCTGCGGCTCGGCCCGGCGTACCGAACGGCTCAGGCCGCGCAGGGTGTCGCGCACATCCATGTCGCCCTTCATCAGGTTTGACATCATCTCGTCAAACGCCGCGCGCGACATGAGGGCATACGGACTGTCGAACCGCGCCTCTTTGAACTGGCGCCGGAGGGCTTCCATCCGGGCCAGGTCCTCGCGCAGCACGCCGGGGCGTACCAGCCGCTTGCCCGCTTCAAGGTCCAGCGATATTTCTTCCGCCCGCAGACGCACCAAGGCATCCACCAGCCGGTCATCTTCAAGCTCGACCGTTTCCGCCGTAAGTATGCGCAGGTCCGGAAAACTCGCCTTGCGCAGCTCTGCCGCCAGCAGCTCGCGCGCCTCCACCGCCGGGCCCGCCTCTTCCTTCAGCGCCGCCTCATGGCGCTGCGCCATTGCGCGGTGCGCCTCTTCGGCCGCAGCGATCTCTCCATCACAAACCGCAATCCCAGCCTTGAGCAGGTCCGCCTCACCCTGCAGCGCCTCGATGCCGGCCTCGCGCATCGCCCGCTCTTCAGCTTCGACCAGCGCTGCTTCCGCCTTGTCTTCCAGCCCCGCCACAAACACCGCATGTTCGGCGATCCGGTCCGGCAACTCTGTCAGGCGCTGGTAGTTCAGGAACGCCTGGTCATACCGGCAGAGCTTCGCGACCCAGCTATCCAGCATACGGATAACCCCACCCGCCTTGTATTCGGGCGAACGGAACCTGCGCTTCCATAGATAGCTGAATAGCGGATCCTGCTCGTACGGCGCGCCCTTCTCCGTACGGTCGTTGCGTGCAAGTTCCAGCTTCTGCCCGGCGCGCTGCGTCACAGCGCGGGCCTCTTCCGCCGCCTCAACCAGCGCCGTGTAGGCTGCGCTGCCCTTCAGGCTCGCTTCCGCTTCGGCAACGCGGCTCTCATAGGTTTCAACCGCCGCATCATGACGGGCGGCCAGCTGGGCGCGCTTGGCTTCCAGCGCGCCGAGTGCCGCCTCGGCTGTCTCAAGCGCCGCCTTCTCTGCTGCGACGAACGCGGCATGACGCTCGGTCAGGGCGCGCGCTGCGGCTTCCAGCCTACCAAACTCGGCGCCGTCACCGCCCGCCTGCATCAGGTCGAGCCGCATTGCTGCGAGCGCGCCATAGGCAGCGGCCTGTTCGCGCTGAATCGCGCCGCGCCGCGCCTCGACGCCGTCCGCGTCCGCGATTGCAGCGGCCATCGACTGGCGCAGCCGGCTGACTTGATTGTCCAGCAACGCCAGCGCGTCGCGCCCGTTCAGGGGATGGCTCATGCGGTCACCATTCGAGAATCGCCCCACCCGGCGTTTCCACCGTATACTGAGGACTCAGGTACCCGGCGGTCTTCTGTCCGATTATGGCATTCTGAACGATCTGGTCGTCGCCCTTGTCGGCGGCGACGCCGTTGAAGACGGCCTCGCTCACACGCTGGCCCCAACGTGTCACCCGCGCCGACTTGCGATCTTCCTCGCTCGTAACCGGCACCTCGACCAGTCGTCCTGCCAGATCCACCGCTTCGACAATCAGGTAGAAATTGCGCGCGCCTGGTACGTCGTCCGGAATCCGGAACACGCCCGTGTATTCTTCGCCCGGACCATAGACGACACGCACCTGATAGATCGCCAGAAGATCTGCCTGCAGTGTCTGCAAGCCGGTCACGGCAAGGCGCGCCGCCGCCGCATCGCCGGCTCCAACCGCCTTGCGTCCATCCGACAGCAACGCCTGCGCCTGGAGCCTTGCTCCATCCTCCAGCGCAGCGGCAGCGATCTCGCCGTGCAGCCGCGTGAGCTCTGCCGGCAATGTCTGTGTCAGCTCGATCTGCACGCGCTGTGCCTCGGCCTTCGCCGGCGCCACCACGCCGATCTGCCAGGCTCCCAACAGGGCCGCCGCTGCAACCAGTGCAAACATCGCAGGCGCCAGCCAGCGATCGCGCGTGATATAGAGTTTCGCGAGGCTCACGCTGAGAGACGGCTTCGGCGGCTCATACAGAAACCGCTTTTCCTCGAGCGCCTTCACGCCTTCCTTCAGGATACGTTCCGGCACATCGATGCCCTGGGCGGCATAAATGTCCTTCAGCCGCCCAAGCAGCGCCGCTTCCCGCGCGCCGGCATCCAGCTCGGTCAGGACCAGCTGCTCCCGGTGCCGCAGCGTGTCGACGACATCCATCGCGAGAAGGACATCGTCGAGCTTGCTTTTGTCACGGACTGCCGGAACGGCGGTATCGCTCACGGTTTCGGCAGCAGCGCGAGGGTCGCGCCCTCCTCGATCAGCTTGGTCAGCCGGCGCTTGCCGTCTTCAACCGCCTCGCGGATCTCCTCGGAGTTCTGGGTCGACAGCTTGCGCATCTCCGCGATGATCGTCTGTGTGCGCTCCTGATAGGATACAACCGAGTCGACCAGCATCTTGACCGAAGCCGCCGAAACGGTCGGCCCGTAGCCGGCTTTCACAGCCGCTTCCTGGACCTTACCGCCAATGTCGGCGAGCACCTCAAGGCTCTGATTCACACCCTTCTTCATCGCTTCAAGCGTCTGCGTGCTCTCATGCAGGCCGTGCATGCCCGTGAAGCTCGCCGTCAGGGCTGTCAGGACCACTTCGTTCGTCGAGAAGAAGCTGACCGACTGCGCATACACGCGGTCCTTGGCGGTCGTCGTCTGTACAAGCCGCGCCATCACGACTTCCGACGTGTTGTAGCCGATGGTGATATTGTCCGAGAGGTCCTTGGCGATCTGGTAGCGCTTCTCCTCGTTCTGAAGGAAGCGCAGCTTCTCGTCGCGGGTCAGCTCGAGCGTGGCGCGCTCGGCCGCGTCGGTGCCGGCATAGGCGCCCAGCGTTGCCACCGCTTCGCCGACAGCCGCGCGGGCCACCTCCAGTTTGGCTGCCGCCGTCTTCAGCACTTCCAGCGCCAGCACTTCGGACTGTTTCATTGCGCCGCGGAAATCGAGATAGGCCTCCAGGATCTTGCGTTCCCGGTCGATCTGGTTGGCAGTCTCTTCCTGCACCTCAAGATAGGTGCCCTTGATTTTGCCGAACCGGGCCGCGATGTCCCCGCGGGTCATCTTCATCCAGGCGTTCGAGGCACGCTCCATCGTGGAAATCTTGCCATCCGCGTACTGGTCGACCAGCGACTTTGCATCGTCGCGGATCGAGTTGAACGCCTTGGTGATCGTCTCATAGCGTTCGCCCACCGTAATGCCGGCCACCTGCTCGCGCACCACGTCGTTGAAAAGGCTCGCCTGGTCGAGCGTGCGCGCAACTGCAGCGACTTTGTCCGGCTCGAGATCGGCAATCTGCTCCAGCAGCGCAACAATCGGCGCGGCTCCGCTTTTTCCGCCCGGCACGAGGCCAAGCTGCTTCAGCCCGCCCATTGCCTTGTCGAGATACTGAAGCGCCGTCGGGCTCTTGGTCACTGCCATAATCAAAATCTCCCTTGCGGCCCGCGAGGTCTGCGGGACGTTGCCCTATACGTAGCGACGGCGCGGCGGCGTACAAGGGATTGTTTATCGAAAAACGACGAAAACCTTCGCGCGCCGGCGAGATCACAAGGGTTGCGCCTGCGCCGCGCCAGGATTGATCCGGCCAGGAAGAATCAGGGAGATCGCCCAGCTCCCCGGGGGCCAGTCGCGCGGGGGAGGTTGAAATGCACCGGCACACCCTCGGCCCTTGGCTGTCACCAATTTCGTTTGAATTTCACCGGCTTTCAAACCGGGCCTTTACGCCGCTGTGGGAAGGTAATCCCGCGTATAAGAGTTAGGTCCCGGGCCCCATGAGGAACAAGTTGCTGGATAGCGGGCAGAAATGGCCGCTGACGCTAGTAAGCGCGTCCCTGGGCATAGGCGTCATCATTGCGCTCATGGCCTTTGCGAACATGGCGGACCGGTCCGCGGTCGAGCGTGAGCAAGCCCTTTTCCAGAACGGCTTCAGCGGCCTCCTCGACGAGCACGCGCGGCGCCCCACAGCTGTTGCTCTCTGGGATGAGGCTGTCAGGAACCTCGATGTCTCGTTCGATCCGGAATGGACCGAATCCAATATCGGCGAATACCTGTCCGGTGTTCTGGACCTTGATCTTGCAGTCGTGCTCGACCGGACTGACGCACCCATTTACGCGAAGCTGCAGGACGACCCCGGCGCTTTGTCCAAAGTCGGCTCCGCGCTCGCCGCCGCTGCTCCGCTCGTCGAGAATGTACGGGCTGCTGAACGCCGCCGCGGGCCGATTGCCGATCACATGAGCGCCATGGACGGCCAGCCGCCGAAAGTGATCTATTCGACATCCATTTCGCAGACGGACCTTGGTCCGCTCGCCCTGACAGCAACACTGGTGCAGCCCGATTTCGGACTGGCGCTGCCGCAGACTTCCAGGTCCGCCGTGCTTGTCTCGGGCGAAATCATTGATCAGGATTTTCTGACGGTCCTGGCAGACCGCTACCTCCTGCGGGAGGCTACGCTCAGCGCGCCCACAGAAGCTCGTCTGCCGGGCCATGCCGCGCTTTTCCTGCGCGACTCTTCCGGACGAGCAGTCGCGCTCGTCCAGTGGCGCCCTCAGCGTCCCGGCGCGGAGATGCTGCGCCTGTCGATGCCGCTCGTCTTCATTGCACTGACAGCCCTCATCATCCTGGCCATGCGCTACCAGGGCAAGGGTCGTCAGGCTACGGAGCGCCTTGTTGCGAGTGAGGCACGTGTAACCCACCTTGCCTACCACGATGCCCTGACCGGCCTTCCCAATCGTCTGCTTCTGGTAGAGCGTCTGCGCAGCGCGCTCGACGCGGTCCGTGCCGATCAGCAGGGCTTCGCCGTACTCAGCATCGATCTGGACCGGTTCAGCGAGATCAATGACAGTTTCGGCCAGCAGGCCAGTGATGACCTCATCCTCAAGGTGTGCCGGCTGTTCGCAGAGGCTTGCGGGCCCAGCGACACGCTGGCCAGACTTGGCAAGGACGAGTTTGGAATCCTGCAGACCAATGCCACTCGCGAGAGCGCTGACGCCTTGGCGATGCGCCTGATCCAACTGGCAAACGAGCCTCTTGAGATTGCGGCGGGCCGCGTGTTCTCAGGGTGCACGGTCGGTGTAACGCTGATTGAGGATGCAAACCTCGATGGGCTCGAGTGCCTGCGCCGTGCCGATCTGGCCCTGAACCGCGCGAAGACGGCCGGGCGAGCGCAATATGCCTGGTTCGTGCCGGACATGGATGCCAACCTGCGCCAGCGCCTGGAAATGCGCGAGGATCTGCGCGCTGCTCTCGCGAACGGCGATCTCTCTGTTGCCTACCAGCCGCAGGTCCACCACGGCGGCGAACTCTACGGTGTCGAAGCACTTGTGCGCTGGAACCATTCTGTTCGCGGCCAGGTGCCGCCCGCGTTGTTTGTTCCGGTCGCGGAAGAAAGCGACCTGATCGATTCTCTGGGCATGTTCGTGCTGAGGCGCGCGTTCGAGGACAGCAAGCAGCTGGGCAACCTTCGGGTCGCCGTGAACATTTCCGCAGCGCAGTTCCGGCTATCTGAGTTCCTGCCGAATCTCGCTGCGCTGGTTTCGGAAACCGGCGTTGATGTCGAACGAATAGAGCTCGAGATCACCGAAGGCCTGCTCCTTGGCGACGATCGCTCCACGCTGCAGACACTTGCAGACTTGCGCGCCCTCGGCTTCCGCATCGCCCTTGACGATTTTGGCACCGGCTATTCCAGCCTGAGCTACCTGCAGCGCTACCCGATCGACAAAATCAAGATCGACCGGTCGTTCATTTCGAACCTCGGCGCCGATCCCAGCGCTGACGCCGTGGTCAATGCCATCGTCCGACTCGCCCGCGCGCTGCGGCTCGATGTCATTGCTGAAGGCGTCGAAACCGAAATCCAGCGGATCCGTCTGGCAGCGGCAGGTTGCGACGACATTCAGGGCTACCTGTTCGGAAAACCGATGTCCGCGCAGGCAATCAGACATTTGCTGAACACCTCGTCCCCATTTACCGAGGCGCTGGGCCAGAAAGCAAAGCATCGGGTGGTCGTCTAGAAAACGGCGGCCGCCGGACTGACCGCCTGCAAAGCGGTCGAAACATGCTGGAAATGGTGGGCGGTACAAGGTTCGAACTTGTGACCCCTACGATGTCAACGTAGTGCTCTACCGCTGAGCTAACCGCCCGCTCGCCCGGCCAGAAAAGGCCGCGCATTGCGAAGGGTGCGTATTGGACAATCCGGCGTTCGGCGTCAAGCGGGCTTTCGCCTCGCCGCTGCCCCCTCAACCGTTCGCATTCTGCTCCAGCCAGGCCTTCACCCGGGCGAACTTTCCGGGATCCGGCCGGCCCGTCAGCGACGCGACGATCGCGGCGAGGCTTACCCCCTCAAGCTGGCGCCGGTAGGCCCGCTCCGCCGCCCAGAAGGCCGCCGCGATCCCGCAGGTCTTGGTGCACTCCTCCGGCTTGGCCCCGCAAGGCCCGCGCTGGCGGATCTCGGTACAGCGGAACGCCGGTTCACTGCCGTCCACCGCGTCTGCAATCTGCATCAGGCTGATTTCCTGCGGCGGCCGCGCCAGGCGGTATCCGCCCGCAGCGCCCCGCGCCGAGGTCACGATCCCCGCCCGCGCCAGCGCCTGCATATGCTTGGCAAGGTAGGCGGGCGGTACATCGTGATAAGCGGCAATCGCCGCAGCTGGCAGGCCCGTTCCGTCTGGCAGGGCCGACAGCAGCACGCAGGCATGCGCCGCCCACTCCACCCCTTCTCCCATGCGCATCGGATCATCCTCCTTTGGATTATCATTGCGGATATTTTTCATCCGGCATATATCGGATAATAAATGTCCGAATAAAGGATCCCGCCACATGGCCTCCTCCATCCTCGTCATCGGCGCGGGTATCGCCGGCCTGATCGCCGCCCACGATCTTGCCGCAGCCGGCGCGTCCGTAACTGTCCTTGAGGCCGCGGCGCGCCCCGGCGGTCGGGCGCAGACCCGGCGGGAGGAGGGCTACGCGATCAACCAGGGCCCGCACGCCCTCTATCTCCGCGGCGCCTTCCGGCAGGCGCTTGACCGGATCGGTGTCGCCTATGCCGGCGAGCCGCGCGAGATCCAGCGCAAGGCGCTGCGCAGCGGCAAGCTGCACACCCTCCCGTCCGGCGCCGCCTCCCTGATGACGACCAGCCTGTTCGATATCGCAGACAAGGCCGGCTTCGTCAGCGTCATGGCAAAGCTGAACGAGGCAGGGACGCCGCCCGGCTCGTTTGCCAACTGGGCCGATGCGCAACGCCTGCGCCCCCGCGTTCGCGGCGCCCTGTCCGCGCTGCTCCGCCTCTCAAGCTATGCGCATGCCGAAGGCGAAGTCCCCGCCGCCGAGGCGATCGCGCAAATCCGCCTCGCGCTCGGCGGCACGCTCTATGTGAATGAGGGTTGGCAGACGCTGGCCGACGGCCTGCTCGAAAAGGCTGAGGCCGCGGGCGCAGCGATCCGCACCTGCGCCGCGGCCAAGGCGCTGACGCGCGCGGCGTCCGGCTGGTCAGTCCACCTCGCCGCAGGTGAGACGCTGCACGCGGCCGGCGTTATCCTCGCCTGCCCGCCGGACGCCGCAGCCGCCCTCATCGGCGCGCCTGGCCGGTTCGCCAACCTCCGGACCTGCCGCGCCAACACACTGGACCTCGCCCTCCGCCGCCGCCCCGAAGGCAGCCACGACTTCGTGCTCGGCATCGACCGCCCGCTCTACGCCTCGGTTCACTCGGCTACCGCGCGGCTCACCCCGCCCGGCGGCGTTCTGGCCCACTTCGCGCGTTACCTTGCGCCGGACGAGGCGCCTGGCCCGGAGGCGACCGAAGAACTGGAAAGCCTCGCCGATCTCACCCTGCCCGGCTGGCGCGATCACGTTGTGCGCCGTCAGCGGCTGATTGCGATGCCGGTCGTCTACGCCCTGCCGACCCTCGCAGTGCCCCGTCCGGATGTCGACGTGCCCGGCATGCCCGGCGTGTGCCTCGCCGGTGACTGGGTGGGCAGGGACGCGATGCTGTCGGATACGGCAGCGGTCAGCGCACAGAACGCCGCGCGCAGCCTGCTGAACTATCTGGGGTAAGTCAGGCCGCCATCACCTTGTCCACTTCCTCCACGATTTCGCGCAGGTGGAAGGGCTTGGAGAGGACTTTCGCGCCCGCCGGCGTCGGCGCACCGGAGGAAAGCGCCACGGCGGCAAAGCCGGTGATGAAGACGATCTTCATGGCGGGGTCGAGTTCGGCGCCGCGCCGGGCCAGCTCGATCCCGTCGAGGCCCGGCATCACGATATCGGTCAGCAGAAGGTCGAAGACTTCACGTTCGAGCGCCTGAAGCGCGCCTTCGCCATCCGCATAGTCCTGAACGTCGTGCCCGGCACGGCGAAGCGCCGCTGCCAGGAAGCCGCGCATTGAATCATCGTCTTCCGCGAGCAGGATCTTGGTCACGCTGTCCTCATACCGAACGAGTCGGGGCTGATTACCGCATAAAGGCGAAGGAAGGTAAATCAGTCGTGAACAACAGCTGCGCCCGCGCCCTAATCTTTACGCGATCCACAGGAAAGTCCTTGACCTGATGGCCGGTTCCCAACCCATTAGGGCGATGCGCGAAACCTCTCCTGCCGTGCGGCTCGACCCGCTGCCAGAGCCTTTGCCGGCGGTGGGACTGACACAGCCGCCGTTTGACCATACGCCCGCCGCCGCGCCGGCTGCGCCGGTCCTGTTTGCCAGCCCCCATTCCGGTTCGCACTACCCCGCCACCATGCAGGCGGCGCTCTGCGTCCCGCTGATCGACGTGCGGCGGACCGAAGACGCCTTCATCGACGAGCTGTTCGCCGGAGCGCCCGGCCTCGGCGCCGGCCTCGTCGCCGCCCGCTACGGCCGCTCGGTCGTGGATCTCAACCGCGATCCGCACGAACTGGACGCCGAGATGTTCCACGACGGCCCGCCCCGCCCCTGCGCCTTGCCGACCGCCCGGGTCGAGGCCGGGCTCGGCTGCCTGCCGCGCGTCGGCGCCCGGGGCGAGGCGATCTATGCCCGCCTCCTGTCCCGCGCCGAGGGAGAGGAGCGGCTCGTCCACGTCCATGACGCCTACCACCTGCACCTGACCCGCGAGCTGGAGGCGCTGCGCCGGGCCCACGGCCACGCCCTGCTGATCGACTGCCACTCGATGCCCTCGCTCCAGCCCGGCCGCCGGATGCTGACAGATATCGTGCTGGGCGACCGGTTCGGCTCCAGCGCCGATGCCCGCCTGATGTCCCGGATCGAGCGCAGTTTCCGGGCCCAGGGCTTCACGGTGGCCCGCAATGCGCCCTATGCCGGCGGTTACACGACGCGCCGATACGGCCGGCCCCGCCGGGGAATCCACGCCCTGCAGGTGGAAATCAACCGCGGCCTCTATATGGACGAGCAGCGGATTACCCGGGCCAGCGGGTTTGTCACCCTCAAGGATGCCCTGCAGCAGGTGATGGCCGAGATCATCGACGCTGCCCGCCTGCTCCCGCGCGGCTGAACCTCACCTAACTCTCTGATCTGAAAGAAAAAAGGCCGCGCCCGGAGGCGCGGCCAAAGTCAAAGGGAGGAAACGCCAGAGGCGTTGCACCGAAGTGCAACTCCAACTTATGTTGCGATGCACAAACCGCCAAATCTTTTTCTGCCGCACCCCTTTGCGCACCCTTCTTTGCCCTGAAAACAGGCATATTCCGCCGTCCGGCACGCCGTTTGCGTAGAAATTGCGCGAATTTCCTGTTTTGGGACTGATACCGGTCCCACGCCAATCGGAGACGGACCCATGGCTGATGAAACTGACCTGCACGTAGGCAAGCGGCTCCGCCGCCGCCGCCGCCTTCTTGGCATGACCCAGCAGGAGCTGGCCTCTCAGGTGGGCGTGCGCTTCCAGCAAATCCAGAAATATGAGTGCGGCGCCAATCGCATCACCGCGTCGCGCTTGTTCGACCTCTCCCGGGCCATGAACGTGACCGTCCAGTACTTCTTCGACGGCATGCCGACGGCCAATCCAATGCCGAACGCTGCCAATGACGCCGAACAGATGGAAGGCGACATCCTCTCCCAGAAGGAGACGCTGGAACTGGTGCGCGCCTATTACCGCCTTGGTGAACGCCCCCGCAAACGTCTCCTCGAGCTCGCGAAAGCCCTCGAAGGCGACAACACGAGCACCGGCGCTGCTTGACGCCCTTCAGCCGGCGGGGCATCGCCTCGCCGGATGACCTCCTCCCGCGATCTGTCTGCTGATCTCGCTTTCGCCGCCTGGCTGGCCGATGCCGCCTGGGCGGCGATCCGCGTTCACTTCCGCAACCTCTCCGAAGTCACCGACAAGGGCTCTGTGGCCGGCCGCGCCGGCATCGACCCGGTCACTGAAGCCGACCGCGCGGCCGAACTGGCGATGCGCGCCCTTGTCGCCGCAGAACGCCCCCGGGACGGCGTCACCGGCGAAGAGTTTCCCGAAACCCCCTCCTCCTCCGGCTATCGCTGGTACTTTGACCCGATCGATGGCACCCGCGCCTTCGTCGCCGGCCTGCCGGTGTGGACCACCCTGATCGCCCTCGTCGATCCGGACGGCGTGCCGGTCATCGGCGTCATCGACCAGCCCGTCCTCGGCGAGCGCTATATCGGCTGGCCCGGCGGCGCCCGGCTCGACACTGCGACCACCAGCCAGCCGATCCGTGTCTCCGGCTGCCACGACCTTCGCCTCGCCACCATCTCGACGACCGATCCCTTCATCTTCTCGCCGCCCGAGCAGGGCGCCTGGAATCACTTGCGGTCCGCCGCCCGGATCACGCGTTACGGCCTCGACGCCTATGGCTATGCCCGCCTCGCGGGCGGCACCATCGACCTCGTCGCCGAGTCGGGGCTCAAGTCCTGGGACGTTGCTGCGCTTATCCCGGTCGTGCGCGGCGCCGGCGGCCTTGCCACCGACTGGCGCGGCAACCCGCCGAAGCTTGGCGGCCAGATCGTCTGCTCGTCCAGTCAGGCGGTGCTCGACCAGGCCTTGCTGGCGCTGCGCCGCGCTGCGGACTGAGCCCGGCCGCAACCTACCCGCGATGCAGGTACTGAAGGCGCCCAGGCGTCAGCTTGCCGGTGCGGCGGTTTCCGGACGACGTCAGCGCCGCGCTTCGCTAGGGCCCGGCGACCTCATAGCCCTCTGCCCGCAGCATCGCGATCACGCTCTTGTCGCCGACGAGGTGGCCTGCGCCGACCGCGATCAGCTGCGTGCCGGGCTCTTCCAGCTTTCCGGCAATGATCGGGGTCCAGCGCGCATTGCGGTTGGTCAGCAGCGCTTCATACGCGGCCTGCGAGCCGAACGAGTCCGGCGAGGCCATCAGCGCGCCAAGGCCCGCCGCGTCGCCATCCGCCCATTCAGACACGAGCAGGTCCAGCAGCTCCACGCCTTCGTCGAGCGACGCCGCCGTCATCATCAGGAACTCGACCTGCGCGCAGTCATCCAGCCGCGCAAACTCGCCGAGCTGCTGGTCAACCGTTTCGAGATAGTCGAACGCCGCGCCATGCCCCGCCGCCTCGGCCTCGATCTTCATCTCGACGCCGGCGGCCGGATCAAACCCTTCG
This sequence comes from Hyphomonas sp., assembly GCF_022844445.1. Classification (GTDB taxonomy): domain Bacteria; phylum Pseudomonadota; class Alphaproteobacteria; order Caulobacterales; family Hyphomonadaceae; genus Hyphomonas. The sequence goes on along the minus strand of NZ_JALHLS010000007.1, from coordinate 85,730 downwards.
GACGTCATCTGCATCACCGACAGATTCAGCGCCGCATACCAGGGGCGCATCGGCTGCACCGCCTCGAGCGGCAGGCCGACCTGCGTCAGCGCCTCGGTCAGCACGGCGGTCTCAGCGTCGGTCAGCAGGCTCGTCAGCTGCGTGCCGTCCGTGAACATGCCCTGGGTCGAGAAGAACTGCATCAGTTCGCGGCCAGCCTCAGCGCTCGTCGTATCGGCTTCGAACACCACCGTATCAGCCGCCGCAATCGCTGCGCCGATCTCCGGCGTGCGCCATTCAAGATCCGGCCGCAGCAGGTGCACCGTGCCGAGAATGTGCAGGGTCGTATCCTCGTCCTTCAGGGTCCACATCGCCGGCTGGCCGCTGCCCCGGCTGGCCTGCGCCGCTGCGATGGCGCGCGCTTCCGCCTCGGCCATGACGGCCGGGTCCGCCGCGCGCTCGCAGGCCGCCGGCGCCGCTTCGGCCACCACCGCCGGCTCGGTCGCCTGCCCTTCCCGCTGGCAAGCGGCAAACACGAAGGCAGAGGCGGCCAGCGCCGCAGGGATCAGTCGTTTCAGGCGCAGGTTCACGGGCAACTCCGGGTGAGGGACACTTCGCGCCAGCCTAGCGGATCACGACGTCCCGTCCAACGCCTGACGCACTCGTCCCCCCGCAATCCCGGTTGCACCCTCCCCCGCCTTCGCCTAAACACCGGCTTCGGCGAGGCACCCATAGCTCAGCTGGATAGAGTGTTGCCCTCCGAAGGCAAAGGTCAGAGGTTCGAATCCTCTTGGGTGCGCCATAAAATCAAGGACTTAGAAGTCCTTTGTTCGATCCCGATCTACCGTGTCCGCACCGTGTCCGCACCAGTATTTTTCCTGAAGATTCGTCCGGCGCAGGAGGCTTTTTTGCGACTGGCGATCAAAGGGTGAGGCGCGCGAAGTAGTTCGAGCCTGAGGCTTCTGGTGTGTCGACAGAACGCAAAGCAGGATCGGACGCCAACTGGAAAATGGACTCCGCCTTTGGCTTCAGAGCCACTGTCAGCTTCCGTGGAGCGCGCGGTAGTCGCGGAGGATACTTGCGATGAGGAGATGGGCCTCTTCGTTTTCATCGGGACACACCTCGATCAACGCCACTGCAAGTTTTCCGCAGATGCCGCGCGACGAAGTCGCGAACATCCCCGGTAGAGAAGCAAGGACCGCTCGATTCCTGTCGCCAAGGATATCGATACGTTGGTCGAGATTGTCCATCTCATGCTTTTCGGTGAACTGATTGCGCTCGTCGCCGGAAAGCTTTGACCAATTGTGCAATTTGAAGAGCCGGGTTTCGAGCTGCTGCCACCGCCTGATCAGGCGTTCTCGCTTAGAGTTGTCGGCGAGCCAAGCTTCACATGCAGGTGCAACCTGGTCTGCACTCAGATTGACGAACAGCGGCGCTGCGGTCGCTCCGAGCACCAGCCTTCGCGTGGGCCCTTGCTTGCGCACACCTTCGTTCGCCGTTCCATCAGAACGTCGAGACATTTTCCGCACCTTTGAGTATGCTGTGAAAGAGAATCTACCACGCGCGCTAGCCGCGCGCAACTATAAAAGTGCTTTTGTCATCATTTATGATGCTTTTTCTTGGGGGGATGGCATGCCACTACGAAGCGAGTGGGAAGAAAAAGCGGCGAACCTGCTCAAGGCTGAAATCAAACGCAGGGGTTTGACTTACGCACAGGTGGTGGAGAAGTTGGCTGAAGTTGGCGTTTTGGAAAGTGAGCGCAACGTCCGGAACAAAGTGTCACGAGGAAAATTTACAGCGGCGTTTCTGCTGCAGTGTTTGTCCGCAATCGGTTCGCAAGAATTCAGGCTTTGATTTGCTGTCCTTCCGTTGAGAAGGAATGACGTCCTTCAGGTTGTTACAACCAGCTTGGGCTGCTGCTGCGTGGCAGAAGTGATTGGCGGCTTTGGGCCAGGTTGGCTCTCGTCATCTTAATCGTTGACCGGCAGGATCAATCCGATCTTGTTGTTCAGGTGCCTATCTGGCGCCAGTCCGGAGATCGCGGATCACCGACGTTTTCCTTCCATCGCTCACACATCTGGTATGCGTCCAATTACGGCCAATCGATCAATCCAGTGCATAACCTAAGAGCAGCGATTGATCCCAACTACTGATTGCGGCAACGTCATCCTTATGAGCGTCGCAGACGATATCAAAATGAACGCGGCCGCTACTTTCGGCAAACAGTGGACGGTCCGTGACGGATTGGTCGTGCCTGCCGCCACCGATCTCAAGATGACGAACGACGCGGTCCGTTTCGAAACGGCGACAATCCTATACGCGGATCTCGACGGATCGACCGACCTTGTTGGAGGAAAGAAGTGGGAATTCGCCGGAGAAGTCTACAAGACGTTCCTCTATGCGGCGTCGCGTCTAATCCGCAAACATGGGGGGGCAATCATCTCCTACGATGGCGATCGCGTAATGGGCATCTTCATCTCTAAGCAGCAACGAAACGAAGCGGCGTCATGTGCCCTTGAGATCAACTACGCCGTGAAGAACGTTGTGCAGACGGAGTTGAATAAGCGCTGGACCACCGACTTCAATATACGTCATGTCATCGGGATCGACACATCGACCATCCGGGCTGCAAGGACGGGTGTTCGCGGTGACAATGACCTTGTGTGGATCGGTAATGCCGCCAATTTGGCCGCCAAGCTGACCGCGCTAAGCGCCGACAATCCGACATGGATCACAAAGCGCGTGTATGATTACCTGGATGCTCCGCAAAAAAAGGGGGCACAGGGTGAAGATATCTGGCGCAAGTGGAAATGGAGCGAGCACAACGAGGACGAAATCTATTCTTCAACGTATTGGAGATCGTTCACATGAGTGTACTTGTAGATCGTTTCCGCGGCGACGCAGGAAAATTGAACCTCATCGATGCAATGCTCCAGCAGGCAATTGTCTGCGGCAGCCGTGACCTCGCCATAGAACTCGCGGAGTGCGCCGATGTGATTGAGGTTTCAGAAGGCGAGGCGATTGTCGCCCAAGGAGGCGACGACAACGACCTCTTCCTGATTATCGCTGGCACCTTCAAGATCGTGGTGAATGGCCGCGAAGTCGCTATAAGGGGCCGCGGCGATCACGTTGGTGAAATGGCCTTGATAGAACCTGCGCAACGGCGTTCTGCGGATGTAATTGCGGCCGAACCCGCATTAGTTGCCAAGATTGCCTACGCGCACGTCACCGAACTCGCAACGCGGCACTCGGACATATACCGCGTGATCGCCAAGGCGTTGGCTCGCCGCCTGCTCGAACGCAATAAGCTGATAGGCGCGCATCGCGAAAAGATTAAGGTCTTCATAATCTCGTCCGCCGAGGCGCTTGACGTGGCTCGGCTAATTCAGAATGCACTGTCGCATGACGGCTTTGTGGTGACGCTCTGGACTGACGGGGTGTTCAAGGTCGCGAGCTACGCCTTGGAGTCGCTGGAGGGAGCTGTCGACGATTCCGACTTCGCCATCGCGGTCGCACACAGCGATGATATGACGCTATTCCGGGGCAAAGATTGGCCAACACCTCGCGACAACGTGGTGTTTGAACTTGGCCTGTTTATGGGCCGGCTGGGCAGGAAGCGGGCGATTCTGATGGAACCACGTGAGGAGAAGGTAAAGCTTCCGAGCGACCTCGCCGGTGTAACGACCATCCCTTATGTTTACGAAGCTGGAAAGGATGCGGCCGCCCTAATCGGTCCGGCCTGCAACATGCTGCGCGGTCACATAAAGGAGTGGGGCCCCTTCAATGGGTGAGGAGTGGGCCATTTGGGGCCAGGTTGTCTCCGATCGCCGGCGCTGGCGACCGGCAGCGTTACCTCAGTCCGGTCATTGGGCTTCCTGAGCACAGCCCGGATGGACTTCGCCGAGAACGGTCATTGCGAAAGGATTCGCTCTCAGTAACACTCGTCAGATGAAGCTTGATGCCGGCACGATCGCCACTCTCTGTGCGGGGTTAGCGGCATTCGCCGCTGAGGTGATGTATTTGTGGCGCATTCCTCCGCTTCAGGCTGATTTGGGCATCCAAGTCAGCGGCGTTTTATTGGTTCTGTGGGGAGTTCTTCTCGCCACTGTTTTCGCTGCGAAAGGATTGCGTGCGTGGTGGGTTCTTGCCCTTACTTCGCCAGCGCTTATTGGCCCAGTCCTATTTGTTGCGTTCATCGGCGGCTGCGCATTCTTCGGCGCGTGCCCGTAGCCATCTTCGCTTAGGGCCAAGCCATCTCCTCCAATCGCCTTCGGCGTCCGTCAGAGTCACCTCAGTGCTGTCATTCGGGTACGTCTCCTTCGCCAGGCCGGAGATCGCCGAAAGTTGACACGAGAGGGCCGAGGACGATTGACCGTTATTTAGAGATTCAGGCTTCTTCCACCGGCTCTACCTTGACACCAATCGGAGGATTGGTCGGGGGTCACAGCAGCCTCAAGTCAATCTTTCTTCGTCCAGCCTTTTCAGAAACGGATCTGCAAAACCGGCAAAGTAATCGTGATGTGCCGAAACGAACGCTTCGACAAATTTTCGCGAGTCTGCCTTGCGGCCCATCAAATACAAACAGCAGGCCACTCTTTCGGGATAAGCCCCAAGCATGCCGATACGCTCCTTCAATAGTGGAAGCAGAGATTGGTAATCGGCGATCGCTTCGGCGAATTCGAAACCAACCGTCGCATAAAGCCGCGCAAGGCGGCGCGACTCTGATTCAATGTCAGTCGCCCGAGTAAACTTAAACTCGGATTCACTTGGCGAAATCTCACCAACGTGGCGGGCATAAGTGGCGACCGCCCGATCATATTTTGTAGTGTACTTTCCAACCTTGTATGAAGTCCAAAGCTTTTCTATCGGTTTTACATGCAGCCCGACGAATGGACTTATATGAACAAACTCTGGCGAGAGGCTGGAGTTTAAGCCCACCCAGCAGTGAAACTCTTCCCCTAGCGGCCAATCAACTTTGTCCTTCCTGAAGCGAGTGAATCCCTCGCGTTCCAAAGCATCGCAACACTGGATCACGACTTGTCTTTTGAATGTCAAATCGCATAGGTCGGGACGAGCAGCACTCAATAGCGGTCCTCCTCAAAGCTGTTCATTTTCGTGGGCTGATTCGGAGTGAGGCCAGCATCAGCTGCATTCTTACTTCGGGGAATAACTTCTCTGCCTGCCTTAACATCGGCTTGCACATCTCTTTGGTCTTGGCTGAGCTTTGCATTACCAGTTTTGGTTTCTACGATACCTTTATCCTTCGTTGTAAAGTCGACTACGGCTGACCTGCCCCAGGTTCTTCGAGCCAAAGTCTCGTTGCGTAGCAACCGACCGTTTAGGGCCAAGCTGGCTCCGAGGATCGATTTCGGCGTCCGGCAGGGTCACCTCAGTCCTGTCATTCGCGAGCATCATCGCCGCCAGGCTGCAGTTCGCCGAACTCGGTCACTCGTCCGATTTCGGTTTGGTCGCTCGCGTGCCGGCATAGTCGCAGGCCGCGGCGAGGTCCACGTTCCAAGCTCTAGCCGGCTTCACCAATGTTGTCGCAAGTTTAGACGGCCACAGCGAGCGTCTCAACATCGAGCCAGTCAGTTGCCATTTACGCCCGCTCTGCCAATAGGACTGCATGCTATTCCGTCAAACACGCTTGCAGCAAGCTGCCATCTCTTGGCCTTCGTTCCTTGCCGTTTCAGGCGCCGGGCTAGCGATGCTGTTCACTCTACTCAACCCTGAGTCGTCGCGCATGTTGGAGCCGGTGGAGCGGTGTCTCTATTGGATCGCACACGTCGGCTTGCCGCTCGGGCTGTTGCAGCTATCGCAGCTGGGGGTGTCGCAGCTTCGGCTGACGCGTAGTCTCGCCCCCTGGCAGCAGATCGCCGTCGCGGGCGGTATAGGCGCGGGGCTCTTCGCGCCGGTGGCAGTTGGGCTCGATTGGGCGTTCGGATTGGAGGATAACCCGGGCGAAATGCGCCAGTCGCTGAGCGCATTGGTGATCGACGAAGTCTTTGCGCTGGCCCCGCCGATTATGCTGGTATGGCTAGGGCTGAACGCGGCGCGGACGCTGCGTCTCCCCCAATTGTCACTGTTCGAAGAAGGTCCAGCGGTGGCGCGAGATGTGGAGGTCTCGACCGGCAGCGAGCCACCCGTGAAAGGCCCGGAACGCGCTCCGCCTCGGGCGGCGGACAATGACGTGGACCTACCATTTCTGGCGCGGCTGACGCCCGCATTGGGCCGCGAACTCGTCATGCTCAGCGCCGAGCTCCATTACCTCCGCGTGAAGACGACCCGCGGCGAGGCGCTCATTCTCTATTCGTTCGGAAAGGCCGTGGCGGAACTCGCAGCGTCGGACAAAGGCCTTCAGGTGCACCGCTCGCACTGGGTCGCCAGAGCTCAGGTAGCGGGAGTTCGGATGGAGGAAGGTCGTATGTCCTGCGTGCTGCTTTCGGGCGCAACTGTTCCGGTCTCCCGCAGCCGCCAGGCGGAGGTCGCCGCCAAGTTTCCGAAAGCCTGACCATTCCTGCAAGAACCCCGCCATTGGCGAATCTGTTGCCCCACCGGAGCGCCATTCGTGCAGAAACGCCTCCAGTTGGTGCAAAAGGCCTCCGGCGAGCCTATCGAAGGCTGGACATGAAACGTATCCAACATGCCTCAGAACAAGGAGATGAAGGCATGATTAAACACGAACTGGTCATTATGGCGGCTCTGGCGGCTTACGCAGGTGTGGCTCAAGCTGAAGCCCCGGCGACGGAACCCGGCTTTTACGCTCGCGCCTATGGCGGGCTGTCGACGCTCAATGACAGCGACATCAGCACTGGCGGTGCAAATGCGAACGCCAAGTTCAGCAGCGGGTTGATGGTCGGCGGTGCCGTAGGCTACGACTACGCGGGTCCATGGCGCAGTGAGATCGAGTACACGTATCGGTCGAGCGACGTGGACAGCCTGCCGACCAGCATTGCCCGCGAGGGCGACTACGCCTCAACCGCCATCATGGTGAACGGTCTGTACAGCTTCGGAGCGCTCGGCGCGGTTCAACCCTATGTCGGTGCGGGGGTCGGCTTTGTGACGGAGGTTGATTTCGACCTGACTGGAGGCCCGGCAGCGGGGCAATACTCTGACTCGGGCTTGTTGGCTGGCCAGGGGATTCTGGGTGCGGATCTCGCGCTTGGCCAACGCTGGACAGCATTTGGCGAGGTTCGCGCCTTTTTCATCGACGATCCCAACCTCCCTGGAGCGGCAGGTAGTAAGTTGCAGGCCCAGTATCAGACAATTGACTTTTTGCTTGGTGCGTCTTTGCGCTTTTAGCGCGAGCGAAGTGCACTGAAACTTCAAACTCCGCCCCTTCTCCCTTCCTGGGAGAAGGGTTTGGAAGGGGCGGTCGAGAGGATGCCTTGGAGAATAAGTTACAGCCTCAACCGGCGGCCGTTTGGCCGGGGTTCGGAAGCGATGGTTTCCCTCACAGCCCAAAGAAGTAGTTGGCTCCGGCCTCAGCCTCAGGAACGTTCGTGATCGGCAGGAATGGGCCATGTTGGCTCTGATCGTCATGGGCGGCGACCGGCAGCGTTAATCCAATCGTGTCGTTCGGCGGCGCCGCATGGCCGACGACAGCGGCGCTGGCTTGACTCTCATTCTCGACGCCACGCCGCTGGATAACACAATTGTCCTGATCGAGCCGACGGAAGTAGATCGCTGATTTCTTGATCGAGTCCTACACTTCTTCTTCGGGTCCTTCCGTCAGTTGGGCGTGACGGATTCTATAGGACTGCGTTCGACCGATTTGCACGGCGCGTTGGTATTTGACCGTGAGCGAACCGCGCCACGGATCAGATGCATCGCTCTCGAAATCAACCTTCACCTGCGAACCATCACCGAAATCGCGGAACCGCACTTTCTCAAGCATTGTACGCGATAGAAGATAGCATTCTCCACGGTAGCAAGCGGCTCGATACACGCGAATGTCGTTCAGCGAGAATTCGTAGCCTGGTTCCTCATTGTTTTCGCGATGCACCGTGAGGTCTTCGGGTCGTTTATAGCCTTCTCGGAACTCAGCCCAACGCCATTCATGCAGCCACCGCGGCTCCATGCTACTCGAGATAACAAGGATCGGCTCACCGCCTGCACCACGGATATTGTTTGCACCATTTTTGACGACAGACCAAAACTCTTCGGGTGATGTGCCTATCAGGGTTTCGAACGGGGTGGCCTGCAGCACGTCCCGCCAGATGATGCTCGCCACCTGATCGCGCATCGTCGCGCTCCACCAGCTTTCCTCATTCGAGACGGGTTGCGCCATCTGAGGTTTGGAGAATGCACCCTTTTCCTGATTGAGTGAGCGTAGCGTGAACTCCGTCAGTTCCTCTTGCACCGTCTCGACTGCCGAAAAGACATGGATTGGGAATGCGCCTGTTGCTGCGCTGAATGCCAGTTTCCCGGCTGCCGATGCGACCTCAAGGAGACGCTCGGGATCGATCTCGGCATCCCGGATTGCCTGTAGGCGGTGTGAATCTAGGACCTGAATCGATTGCTCCAGCAACGAGCGAACCGCAGCAAGCCGCGTTTCGAATCCGGTACTTTGTGGATCGGCTAGCAGCGCACCAAGGATCGGCTCCCATTCAACGCGATCAATATCAGCTAATGCCGTTAGCAGAGCACGGAGATATTCCTCCCGCCGCCGCTTCGGGACGTCGTCGCCATCAACGAGCATCCGTCGCAAACCATCACCGACGACCAGCTGGTTGGCTGGGTCGGTAGCGGCCATCATTGCAAGAGCATGCTCAGTGTACAGAGCTGAGAAGCCAAGTCCGCCGCTCGACGAATAGATTCGCATGGAAACCCATGGCTCTTGGCGCAACTCGCCAAGTCGCTCGGCGAGATGATCAAAACGGCTGGCATATGATTTGTCGAACCGCCAGCCTGCACCGACAATACGGAGCAACGCGATCAGAATGCTGCTTGTGTCTGGGGGCTCTGCCTCTCTGACGCTTGAGGCCCCTTGGTCATGCCGGCGACCTGATAGAAGCATGCGAGCCGCGAGCGCCGCAGTACCACTGACACCAAACTCACGGCACCAATGTATGCACACCGTCGCAAGCGCGATGATGTAGTCACGCCAGGCATTGTGGAAGATGCCAGCGTAGACATCTCTCGGAGTCGGGCGCGCATCGGTGGTTGTAATCGGCAATGCTTCAATTTCAGGCCATTCGGCGGAGAACAAGTCGAGTGTAAGCGCTTGGGGTCGTAGCGCCCACCACGTGTGGCCTTGATCTGGCCAATCGCGTTCTGCACGCTCTATCCAGCCGATGAGGAGATCGACAGACCATAGAACGGCAATTCTATCACCGTTCCAGGCGCTTCGACCCACCATTTCGGCCGTGAGCTGAAGATGCCGTATTGAATTGACATTATGCCGGCGGAGTTCAGTCCAGGTCGGTGTTTCGCCTTTTGGCCACCGTAGGATCACATCGAGTAGTCGCTCCCGACCCGCTACGAGGCTGCGCCACGCGCCCGCGTGGTTGGTGCCAAGACGAGTAAGCATAAATGACTCCCCCGGTCCTGGCGTCTGCCCTGCTTCATCCCTGTGCGCGGCTACCGCCCACACCATCAAGTGATGGAACAGGTTGGCGGACACATCGAGGAGTGGCGCAAGAGCGGTGGGAGAAACGGTATCACGGCATTGCGCATAGATATCCGCAGGCAGATAGCAACAACGCGCGAAAAGTTCAGGTTCATCGCCGAGGCGCTCGGTGACCCGCCTTTGTAGGTCGCGGTACTGCGACGCCCATTGCTGTCCGACGCTTTTTGTCCACGTGGATTCGAGTTCGGAAAAGTTGAAGTCGTGATCTGTCGCCTGAGCGATCAGGTACAAGAAGGCATGGAATTCTTTGACTGTCCTGAGCTGAGAACCAAACTCTTCAACTTTCCGAAGATCCGCCAACGTGAGGAGTTCAGTGACCATCTCCTTCAAGACAGTAGACGTATCTGCGTTCTCGGTCGGGAAGCGCGACTTTTTCCGAAAGAGGAATCCGAGGCGAATCGCCGTGCGTCCACCCCAGCCAAGTGGTTCTTGCGATCTAGCGAGTACAGTATCATCCGTGTAGCTCTCGCCCGGGGATACAGGAAACGCTAGACTGACGTCGCTCGCATTTGATGGGCGTTCGGCTGCCTTGAGCCAGGCGAAAGCGACAGGCCGGATGACGCCGAAGCGCACATCGTCGAGGACGTGATCGCGTCGCAGGTCTCGGCTCGCCAGCACGGGGTCTGAGTCCCAAAGCGGTGAGCAATAGATGCTGGCCCGCCCATTTTCGTCGCCGGCAGGAAGATGGCCGTAGGTGCCTGCGTTTCCCCAATTGTTTGCGATCAGTTGTGCGTGGAGTTCGTAGCGCCACGCAACGTTGGCAACATAAGACCAGGTAATCGGATCGCGCTGTGCCGGTTGGACAAATGCGACAGTTCGAAAAAGGAAGAATCCTAACACTGCAATATTCAGAGCGAGCCAGATCAGATTGAGGATTGCGCCTGCGGCAACCACTCTCACAGGAATTATGCCCGCGAGTGGGAGCTGCAATGCGATGACTATGCAAAGAAGCAGCGAACTAATGCCGACAAGGCGGGCGCCGCTTTCGTCGAAGTATATGGTGAGACGCGTCGCAAAAGACGCTCGGCCTTGATTGAGCAAACCAACGAAGGCGATGACAAGCGGAAAGACAAGGCCGATGAACGAAGCTTGCACCCCCAACAATGCCATATTGATGGATTGAAAGTCGCGAAAGTAGTCACGGACCTTGTCGGGAGCAGTCGGACCAGGCAATGGGGCGTACCAAGTCCACACACTCACAATCGCGTACAACGCAGCAATAGCCCCGATTGACACGTATGGATGGGTACCAACAGAACCCATCGCACGACGAATGGCAGGATACCGATGCTCCCGAAGCGGGCGATTGGTCCGGAAGTGACGGTCCACTTTTTGCCGAACGATGCTTTTCAAGGTCTTGTCGAAATACCCGCTTGCCGCACGAGCGAGAAGTACGACCTCAGCAATATTTTCTCGGACTTCTTGCCAGCTCATCCCCTACCCCCAAAAACCTCAGTACCCGTCCGATGTCGTCTATGCGCCAGAAACCCAAGGTCCACCCGGCTGCCACGTCATTCCCATCATGGTGGTGGCCGCTTTGGTTGCCATGAGCGGCGCGACGAATTCCGCAATGAACGCGACCAGTTCAGGGAGTGGCTCGGGCGCAACGGCGATCGTGGTGCGGTTCAAGAACGCTCGCCACAGAGACTGCTTTCCTGCGTCGTTTGAGAAAGTCTTGGTCAGCGCAACAGGCGAGCCTTGGGGAAGCGCCGTGCCGCGGCGCTCGAACGTCGCAGCGACGGCGGTCGCGAGCGTTGGACCATCAAACGCAAATGTCTTCGCGATCACCCAGAGATCGAAGAAGTCTTTCATCCGGCTGTTGCGCATATCGAGCGAGACAAGCGCTTCGAGCTTTTCCGCAACAACAGTCTCTGCCGGATAGGCACGGAGAGACGGCGACGGAAAGCCAAGAAGCGACGGATAATCGACGTCAGATGCGCCGGGCGTCACGGCGTCGCCAAATCCGATATCAATCTGGATCGCCAGGCGCGCGCCGGCGAGCGTAGCCGTCAGCGAGACACGAACACCGCGATAATCCTCATCGTCGCGGACACTCTCCGCACGCACGCTGGCGGCGTCATAGACGACGCCGTCATCATCGACGGCGGCGACGCAGATCGCGGTGAAGATCGCCGCCATGCGTTCCGGCGCAGGATCGCCGTGACCGAGCAGATCAAGGTCGCCGGTGCTGCGATAAGGAACGGGCGCCCAAAGTGAAAACAGCATGGCTCCCTTGAGCACGAATTGATCACGGTAGTCGGTCTGGGCGAGCCGATAGAGGAGACGCTCGATCGCGTAGCGGAGAAAGACACGGTCGACCGCATCGCCTTGTTGCCTGGCGAGGGTGGTCAATCGCGTGCGAACCGAAGCAGCAATGTTGACGGTCATGGTTCAGGCTCCCCCTAGCCCAGAGCTTCGAGATAGGGTCGCATGTAGGTCAGTGCACGGCGGCGTTCAGCGATACGCCAGACTTCATTCAGGTCTACTTTCCGCTGCCGCCGGGCATCGCGAAGGGCTTCGATCGCCACGTCGAGCCCGATTTCGTCCCGTCGTTTGAAACAGTCCACAATCGTCCGTGCCGTGTTGGTGATCTTGACCGGCACGCCGTCGATGACGTGGTCGTCGATCCCGAGCGTCAGTCCGTCACCGTCCACGCGGAACACCCTGAGTTTGACGGGCGTACGTGCCGGAACACGCGCCTTGCGGCCGATATAGACCCATACTTCATGGGGCACCTGGGTCGTCAGGCCATGGAAGCGAAGCGCCGATAGGAGCGCGACCACGGCATGCGGTGTCCGTCGCGAGACCTCGGCAATCGAGGCTTCCGCCGCCATTTCACCGCCGACGCGGCGATAGAGTCCACGATCGGGTTGTTCGAGCTCACCGCTCTGGACGAGACGGCGCAGCGTTTCGCGTGCGATTCCGGCGTCGACAAGATCGCGCGCCCGCAGGAGCGGTGTCTTGTCGAGGAGAGCAAGTGCGCGCTCCGCTTGCGTGAGCGCATCCCCTTTTTTGCTCGATGAGCGGAGTGTGTGAGGTGTTTGTGACATAATGTCGGCATAACTAGCACAAACGCCGACGATTCGTCACTAGTAAAAGTGACGCTGGACAGTAAACTCAGATCCTGGCGTCAGAAATCCTGTCAGCTTCCGTGCAGCGCGCGGTAGTCGCGGAGAATGCTGGCGATGAGGAGATGGGCCTCTTCGTTCTCATCAGGACAGACCTCGATCAGCGCCACCGCAAGCTTTCCGCAGATGCCGCGCGACGAAGTCGCGAACATCCCCGGTAGAGACGCAAGGACCGCTCGATTCCTGTCACCAAGGATATCGATACTTTGGTCAAGATTATCCATCTCCTGCTTCTCGGCGAACTGATTGCGCTCCTCGCCCGAAAGCTTTGGCCAATTGTGCAATCTGAAGAGCCGGGTTTCGAGCTGCTGCCACCGCCTGATCAGGCGTTCGCGTTCAGAATAGTCGGCGAGCCAGGCCTCACATGCATGTGCAACCTGATCTGCACCCAGGTTGACGAACAGCGGTGCCGCAGTCGCTCCAAGAACCAGCCTTCGCGTAGGCCCTTGCTTGCGCGCACCTTCGTTCGCCGCTCCATCAGAACGTCGAGACATTTTCCGCACCTTTGAGTATGCTGTGAGAGAGAATGTATCACATGCGCCAAGAGCGTGCAACAAAAAAACGCACATGAGTTATAATAATGCTTACATCAGGCCAGATAAGGGCAGCGCGGGCATTGCTCGATTGGAGTCAGCAGAAGCTCGCAGACGAGAGCGGAGTGTCGCTCGCCACAATCAGGCGCATTGAAAGTGATCGCGGTCCGGATCGCAGCACCGGACCTAACTTGGATGCAATCCAACGAGCACTCGAGGTTGGCGGTGTCGCTTTTATCGCGAAGGATCAAAAGGGTGGCGCCGGCGCAAGAATGAAGAGTTGAGTTGTGCACGGACGGTCGGCATGCCGCCGAACTTCGTCTTCCTGCCGTAGACGGCGGCCGATAACTTCCCGGACTTCCGGCAAAGATCCGCGACGGTCACCGCCGCCTCTTTCTCCTGCAGCATCTCAATTATCTTCTCTTCTGAACCGCGTGAACGCTTCATAAGTTAGGCGGTTCTCCTGAAGACCTGTTCTTGGCTTCAATTGGAGGCGCAATTGCGGTTCACAGTAGCAGGGCCGCCTTCAGCTCGCTTCCGCCAGCAGGAGCGCCATGGCATCGGTGATGGCGTGGTCGTCATAAGGCTTGGCGAAAAACCGGCTCCCCGCAGGCAGGCTGCTCTCCTCGAGGATCGCATTGCCCGATGCTACCAGTAGCCTTACCGGCGGCCAGCGCCCGCGGATATAGTTGGCCAGCTTGATACCATCCATCGTGCCCGGCATCTGGACGTCGGTGAACACCAGATCGATATCGAGCCGCGCCTCAAGGATGCGGATCGCCTCGTCGGCATCGCGCGCGTCCAGCGCCTCATACCCGGCCGACAGCACGAGGTCGATGGCGCCCATCCTGATCAGCATTTCATCCTCGACGATAAGGACGACAGCCTTGCCGTTTCTCATGGAATATTCCGGTCACGGATAAAGTTTCTCAGAAGTCTAAGAAGGAATAGCGTTTCAGAAGTCATACGGTTCCTAGACTGCGTCAGAAAGCATGTTTTTGCTATTTGCATTCTCGCGGTGCCGGATCGTCACCGCCGTGCCGGGACCGGCATTGCTTACTTCGATCTCGCCCAGCAGATTCTTTGACAACGCTTCGACGATGCCTGTTCCAAGGCCTGCCTTCGGCGCATCCTTGCCTTCCGGCATGCCGATGCCGTTGTCGGTCACCGACAGGGTCCAGTCATCCCCTGCCGCGTGATAATCGATCAGGATCACGCCGGAGGGCTGGTCGGGAAAGGCATGTTTCAGGGCGTTGATCACCAGCTCCGTGACGATCAGACCCAAGCTGACAGAGACATCCGGGCCGACCGTACTGTCGTCGACATTGACCGAGATCGAGAGCTTGTCGGGGTCCTCGATCATCGAGGCGCCCAGGCTCTGGGCCAGCTGCGTCAGGTAAGCGCGCAGGTCCACAGGCCCGCTCTTCGTTGTCGAGAGCTGGCGTTGCAGCGCCGCGATCGACATGACGCGGCTATGGGCATTCCTGAGATGCCCGCGCACCTCCTCAGACTGCACCCGGCGCGCGCTCTGCATCAGCACGCTCGCAATGATCTGCAGGCTGTTGGCCACGCGGTGCTGGACTTCCTGCAACAGGATCGCATTCCTGCGGACAAGTTCATCCTTCATCCGCGCCTCGGCGCGCGCCTCCGTCACGTCGTTGACCGCCATCAGCACCCGGACGCGGCTCCTGTCGCCATCGTCCAGTGTCCGCGCATTAACGATGAGATTGCGCACGCCCTGGCCAGGTCTGCGCAGGTCGATCTCATACGCTTCGATCTGCGCACTGCCCGACGCGGTCGCTGCCAGAAGCGAGGCCAGATTCGGCATGTCCCACTCCCCGTTTCCAAGTTCCCGGACGTGCTTGCGGGTTACGTTCCTGGAATCGATGTCGAAAGCCCGGCAGAAGGACGCGCTCGCCGCGATCACTTTCTGGTCCTCTGAAAGAAGGAGCAGCGGTTCGTTCGACGAGACGACAACAGCCAGCGTGCTCGCAGCTTCCATTTGCTCGGTCGGGATCTGTTCCATGGTCAGACCCTCAAGGTCCGAGGGCTCATTGCATGAGCCCGCTACCGGCTGAAATGCCGGTGATCTTGGCGGAATGCCAGATGTTCCTCTCAGGCTATCATGCTACCCGCGGAACCCGGCATGTTAAATGGGACGAGACCGTTGGCTGCGCCCAAGTGCCTCAAAGCGGCGCGCCCAGATCCCTCGCCGGGGCGCCTGACTGGACTCGCCGCCGTTTACCTCCAGAATGGGCCATCACAAAAACAGGAAGGAAACGACATCCATGGATCTCCAGCTCAAGGGCAAGAACGCCCTCATCCTCGGCGGCACGCGCGGTATCGGCCGCGCCATCGCCGACACGCTCGCAAAAGAGGGCGCGAATGTCGGCGTCTGCGCGCGCAATGCAGATCAGGTCGCGGCGGCCGTGGCAGAGCTCAAAGCCCTCGGCGTAAAAGCCACGGGCGCTTCGGTGGACGTTACAGACGGCCCTGCCCTGCAAGCCTGGATCAAGTCCGCTGCCGGCGAGCTGGGGGGGCTGGACCTTCTGATCTCCAATGCCGGCGCCATGGCGCAGGGCAATGATGTCGCCGCCTGGGAGCAGAACTTCAAGCTCGACGTGCTCGCTGCCGTCAATGCCTTCGAGGCCGCCCAGCCCCTTCTCGCCAAGGGCGCCGAAGCCTCGGGCGATGCGGCTTTCGTCATCATCTCCTCGGTTTCCGCCGCGCAGGCCGACCGCGCTGACAGTTACGGCCCGATCAAGGCCGCGCTCATTCACATGGCCAAGGGCCTCGCCCGCCAGTACGCCAAGGCGCGCATCCGCGTGAACGTGGTCTCCCCCGGCATGGTCTTCTTCGAAGGCGGCGTCTGGGACACGGTGAAAAAGAACGCGCCGGACTTCTTCGCCGCGGCCAACGCCCGCAACCCCACCGGCCGCTGCGCGACGGCCCAGGAGATTGCGGACGCCGCCGTCTTCCTCGCCTCGCCCCGCTCCAGCTACACGACCGGCTCCAACCTGGTCGTTGACGGCGCCGTCTCGAGCCGCGTCAACTTCTAGGGGTTCGGCAGGCCCGAGAAACAGAGTTCCCATCCGGCGGCGCCACACTAAGGTGGCGCCAGCCACGGGCGGCGGGGAACAAAGCGCATGTCATTCATCACGCGGCGGCGGTCGATCGACACGATCACAACCTTCGAGCACGGCACCCGCCTGAAGCCCACGCTCAGCTGGCCGCACCTGATCGCCCTCGGCGTCGGCGCCATCGTCGGCACCGGCATCTATACGCTGATCGGCGTCGGCGCGGCCAAGGCCGGCCCGGCCGTGATGCTGTCCTTTCTGATCGCAGGCGGGGTCTGCGTCTTCGCGGCCCTCGCCTATGCTGAACTCGCGACGATGATCCCCGCCTCCGGGAGCGCCTATACCTACAGCTACGCCGCCCTCGGCGAAGGCCTCGCCTGGATCATCGGATGGAGCCTGATCCTCGAGTATTCGCTCGTCGTCTCGGCGGTGGCCGTCGGCTGGTCCGGCTACTTCAACGGCTTTCTGGACAGCATCGGCTGGGGCCTGCCCGACTACCTCACGAGCGGCCCTTTCGGCACTGACACGCCTGGCCTCGTCAACCTGCCCGCCGTCGGCATTGTCGGCGTCGTTGCCGGCCTCCTCATGTTCGGCATGCGCGAGAGCGCCACCATCAATGCCGTGCTCGTGGTCGTAAAGGTCGCCGCACTCGCCGCTTTCGTCGCCATCGCCGCGCCGCACTTCGATCCGGCCAACCTGTCGCCCTTCATGCCTTACGGCTTCGGCAAGAACGAGATCAACGTGAACGGCGAGGCTGTCTCGGTCGGCGTGATGGCCGCCGCGGCCATCATCTTCTTCGCCTTCTACGGCTTCGACGCCGTCTCCACCGCCGCCGAGGAGACGAAGAACCCGGGACGCGACCTGACCATCGGTATCGTTGGCTCGATGCTGGTCTGCGTCCTGATCTACCTCGCCGTCGCCGCTGCCGCGATCGGTGCCATGCCGTTCCTGGAATTTGCGGCCTCGGGCGAACCCCTCGCCCATATCGCCCGCACCCTCGGCAGCGACCTTGCCGCCACCGTCATCGCCGGCGCCGCCATCGTCGCCCTGCCGACGGTGCTGCTCGCCTTCATGTACGGCCAGAGCCGCATCTTCTTCGTCATGGCACGGGACGGCATGCTGCCCCGCCGCCTTGCCCGGGTCAGCGAGAAGCGCGGCACACCGGTGCTGATGACCGCCGTCACTGCCCTCCTGATGGCGGTGATTGCCGGCCTCTTCAGCCTCGGGGAACTCGCTGCCCTGGCGAATGCGGGCACGCTGGCGGCGTTCATTGCCGTGGGCGCCAGTCTCATCGTCCTTCGCGTGCAGCAGCCGCAGCGCGCCCGCCTGTTCAAGGCGCCGCTCTGGCCGCTGGTCGGCGCAGGCTGCATTGCGGGCTGCCTCTACCTCTTCGTCAGCCTGCCCGTATCCACCCAGGTGAACTTCTTCATCTGGAACGGCGCCGGACTGGTGCTCTACTTGCTCTTTGCCCGCCGCAACACGCGCCTGGCCAGGGGCGAGGAAGTCCCGGCCTGATCCATCCCGAACCCGTAAACAGTCCGGATTCGCCTGTTTCAGCGGGAAAATCACAGTGACGGCAAAATAAACAGGCCCGAACCGACGGACTTCCGCCCCGAAAGCGTTTATGCTCCTAAAAAGGGGCTGAACAGGCCCAGGCCGTGCATTGGCTTGATCGGTAAGGTTCTGCGTCTATCTGTCGAGGCAAATGACAACGTTTTCTCCCACCCGGCCGGCTCGCCTTGCGGGCATCGCGCTTGCCGCCCTCATGGCTGCAGCATGCGCCGGCGTGCCGGAAGCGCCCGTCACTGCAGCGGCCAGGGTCGATTCCGGCGCAGCCTTCCCGTCCCTGTCCGGCGGCGGCGCCCCAAGCGCGGATTGGTGGACCGGGTTTGACGATCCCGAGCTGCAGCGCCTCGTCGAGGCCGCCCTGACAGCCTCGCCCGTGCTGCGCGGCGCCGACTATTCCGTTGCCGAAGCCGAAGCCCTGCTGCGCCTTGCCCTCCTCGGCCGCAGTCCCACCCTCTCCTCTTCCGCCAGCGCCAGCGCCAGCCGCCCGGTTGGCGGCGCCGACAATTTCGAAGCCGGCGCAGATTTCGGCCTTGCCTCCGGCTGGGAATTCGACGCGTTCGGGCGCATCGGCGCGGCCATCGAAGCGGCCCGGTATGACGAGACCGCCGCCCGCGAACTGCGCCGCGATTTGGCCGTCTCCATCGCGTCGGAAACCGCCCTCGCCTATATCGACCTGCGCAGCGCCGAGGCGCGCCTCGCTGTCGCCGAGGCCAACGCCGCGGCGCAGCAGGAGAGCCTCGATCTCGTGCGTACGCTGTTCGACAACGGCCGCGCCAACGAACTCGACCTCAACCGCTCCGAGACGCAGTACCGCACCACCCTCTCCTCCCTGCCGACCTTCCGGGCGACCATTGCGGCCTCGCGCAATCGTCTCGCTGCCCTGACCGGCTCCGCCGCCACCCAACCGGCCCTGACCGCCAGTCTCGACGGCACCCGCATCGCCCGCGTGCCGCGCCTCACGGCGCCGCTGACCGCCGGCGCGCCGGAAGAGATGCTGCGCCGCCGCCCCGACGTGCGCCTCGCCGAAGCCCGCATCGGCGCTGCGCTGGCGCTTGGCGACGTGGCCCGCGCCAACCTTTTCCCGCGCATCACGCTCAATGCCAGCCTGCTCGGGATCATTTCCGACACCGGCGTCGCCTTCAACGAAGACTCCATCGGCCTCTCCTTTGGCCCGTCGATCAGCTGGGCCGGCCCGGACCTGCGCCGCGTCTACGCCCAGATCGATGTCAGCGATGCCCGCACGCTCGGCACTGTCGCTGACTATGAGGCGACCGTCCTCGACGCGCTCTCCGAAACCGAGACGACACTGTCGAACTACCTCACCGAGCGCGAGCGCCGCGCCGACCTGGAAGCCGCCCTCACCGCCGCACGCCGCTCCTTCGAACTCGCCCGGATGCGCTTCCAGGAAGGCCTCGACTCGTCCCTCGATGTGCTCGACGCACAACGCACCCTGCTGTCAGCCGAAGACCAGCTTGCCGTCAACGAAGCCGAAATCGCCCGCCGCGCCGTCCGCGCCTATCGCAGCCTCGGCGGCATCTGGACGGACGAAGAACTCGCCGCCTTCAGGGCGCAGCAGGAAGAAAATCCATGACGAAGAGCACACTCGCAGGCTCCATCATGCGCGGCTTGGGCGTTGTCTCCGTTCTGGGCCTCCTCGGCGCAGCGGGCTACTTCTACGGGATCCCCGCGCTGACACAGCATGACACGGTCGTTGCGGCCCGCGGCCCCGGCGCGGGCGGCGGCGGACCGCCCCCGGCCAGCGTATTCGCCGAACCCGTCCGTACCGAGATGTTCGCCAACCGCGTCGAAGCCATCGGTACGCTGGAAGCCAACGAACGTGCCGACCTGACGCTCTCCGCATCCGACCGCGTCACCGCCGTCTATTTCGAGGATGGCGAGCGCGTAAAAGCGGGCAAGACGCTTGTCTCGCTGGCCCAGCGCGAGCAGACCGCGCTCGTTGAAGGCGCCGAAGCCGAACTCGCCCAGGCCAATCAGGAACTCGCCCGGCTGGAGCCGTTGACGGCGCAGGGCGCCGTCTCACAGGCCGAACTCGATGTCGCCCGCCGCAATGCCAACGCCGCGGCGGCCCAGCTGCGCGCGGTCCAGTCGCGCCAGCGCGACCGCGTCCTGGTTGCCCCGTTCGACGGCGTGCTCGGCTTCCGCAAGGTCTCCGTCGGCTCTCTCATACGCCCGGGCGATGTCGTGGCCACCCTGATCGACGACAGCGTCATGCGTCTCGATTTTGCGGTACCGTCGATCTTCCTAACAAGCCTCCAGCCCGGCCTTGAAATCGAAGCCCGCTCGGCCGACATCCCGGGTCGCACCTTCAAGGGCATCGTCGACAGTATCAACAACACCATTGACCCCGTCACCCGGTCGGTCCGTGTGCGCGCGATGATCCCCAACGATGACGGGCTCCTGAAAGCCGGCATGTTCGCGGCCGTCACATTGCTGGCCGAGCCGCGCGAAGCGCTCTCCGTGCCGGAAGGCGCGCTGACGCCGCTGGGCCCGGACACCTATGTCTGGGTCGTCGCTGACGGCGACCAGGGACCGGTGGCCAACCGCGTGAAGATCGATGTTGGCCTGCGCCAGAACGGCCGCGTCGAAGTGCTGAGCGGCCTCGGGCCAGATCAGCGGGTCGTCACCGAAGGCGCCCTGCGCCTGCGCGAAGGCGCCCCGATCAAGCTACAGGACGAAGCTGTCCTCAAGCCATCACTGGCAGGGTCACCAGGCGGAGGCGGAGAGCCGTCTGCGGCAAACCGGGAGTAGGCCGCCATGCTGTTGTCGGATACCTCGATCAAGCGGCCGGTCTTCGCATCGGTCCTTGCGCTGATCATCATCGTGTTCGGGCTCGTGTCTTTCACACGCCTTGCCCTGCGCGAGTATCCGGACATCGATCCCCCGGTGGTCTCGATCTCGACCAATTATCCGGGCGCCTCAGCCTCGGTTATCGAGACGCGCATCACCCAGATCATCGAAGACCGCATCGCCGGTGTCGAAGGCGTGCGCTTCATCAACTCGCGTTCTTCCGACGGCCGCTCCAACATCTCGATCGAATTCCGTGTCGACCGGGATATTGAATCGGCCGCCAACGACGTGCGCGACCGCGTGTCCGGCATCGTAGACCTGCTGCCCGACGAAGCCGACCCGCCGGAAGTCGAGAAGGCCGACGCCGATGATGACGTGATTCTCTGGATGAACCTCGCCAGCGAAAAGCTCGCGACACCGGAACTCACCGATTATGCCAACCGCTACCTCGTTGACCGCTTCTCCTCACTGGACGGCGTTGCCCGCGTCCAGGTGGGCGGCGCGCGCGACTATGCCATGCGGGTCTGGATCGACCGGCGCGCCCTTGCCGCGCGCGGCCTCGTCGCCGCCGACATCGAGCGCGCGCTGCGCTCCGAAAACATCGAGGCGCCTGCCGGCAACCTCGAAGCCGGCGACCTTTATTATACGATGCGCATCGACCGCGCCTTCCGCACGGTGGACGACTTTGCCGGCCTCGTGATCGCCCAGGGCGAAGGCTATCTCGTCCGTCTCGGCGACGTTGCCCGTGTCGAGCGCGGCACCGTGGATGATCGCACGACCTTCCGCGGCAATGGCCAGCCAATGGTCGGCCTCGGCATCGTCAAGCAGTCCACCGCCAATACCGTGGATGTTGCGCAGGCCGCCAAGGATCTCGCTGACGAACTCAACACCACCTTGCCGGACGGCATGCAGATCTACCGCGCCTTCGACAGCTCGGTCTTCATCGAAGCCTCAATCCGGGAAGTCTGGCTGACGCTCGGCATCGCTGTGGCCCTCGTTACCGTCATCATCTTCCTTTTCCTCGGCAGTTTCCGCTCCACGCTGATCCCGGCTGTCACCGTGCCGGTCTCGGTGATCGGCACGTTCATCATCCTGCTCGTGCTCGGCCTGTCGCTGAACCTCCTCACGCTGCTTGCGCTCGTGCTCGCCATCGGGCTGATCGTGGACGACGCCATCGTGGTGCTCGAAAACATCCACCGGCGCATGGAAGAGCTCGGTGAAACGCCGCTCGTCGCCGCCTATAACGGCACGCGCCAGGTCGGCTTTGCCGTTGTCGCCACCACGCTCGTGCTCATGGCCGTGTTCATCCCGATCACGTTCATGCAGGGCAATACCGGGCGCCTGTTCACCGAGTTTGCGGTCGCCATTGCGGGTTCTGTCGCCATCTCCGGATTCGTCGCGCTGACCCTGTCGCCGATGCTGGCCTCCAAGATCCTGAAACCCCACGGCGAATCGCGCAAGGGTCCCTTGGCCGTCATCCCCAACCTGATCGACAGTGTATTTGACCGGATCAAGTGGCTCTACAGCAAGATCTTCGATCTCGTGGTCAAATCGCCGATCTTCCTGATCGCCGGCCTCCTCGCCGCCTTTGGATCGATCTGGTTCCTGTTCCAGACGCTCGGACAGGAATACACGCCGCGCGAGGACCGTGGCAGCTTCTTCGTGACCGTGCGAGGCCCGGAAGGCGCCTCCTTCGAGTACATGTCGAAATACCTCGACGAGATAGAGCGGCGCCTCCTTCCGTATACGGAATCCGGCGAGATCAGCCGACTGCTCGTCCGCGCCCCGGGCTTTGGCTCCAATGCCTACAACCAGGGCAACGTCGTCGCCGTGCTGGCCGAATGGGGCGACCGGCGCCCTGCCGATGAGGTGATCAACGAGATCAACGGCAAGCTCTCCGACCTGCCCGGCATCCGCGCCTTCGCGATCATGCGCCAGGGCCTTGCCGGCGGCGGCGGCAAGCCGGTCCAGTTCGTCATCGGCGGCCCCTCCTACGAACAGGTCGTGGAATGGCGCGACACCTTCGTCGCGGCTCTCGAAGCGAACAATCCCGGCATCACAGACGTCGACTGGGACTATAAGGAAACCCAGCCGCAGTACCGGATACAGATCAATTACCAGCGTGCCTCCGACCTCGGCGTGACCGTCTCCGAAATCGGATCGACCCTGCAGACCATGCTCGGCTCGCGCCGGGTGACGACCTATATCGACAATGGCGAAGAGTATGACGTCATCCTCGAGGGCCTGCGTTCGGAACAGTCGACACCCAACGACGTCCAGAACATCTATGTGCGCTCAGCCCGCTCCGGCGAACTCGTCCCCCTCGCCAGCGTCGTCACCATCGTGCCGTTCGCCGACAGCCCGACGCTGAACCGGTACAACCGCGTACGCGCCATCACCATTGATGCCAACCTCGCGCCCGGCGTGAACCTCGGCGCCGCTCTTGATGGGATGGAGCGGGTCGCCCGGGACGTGCTGCCGGAGGAAGCCCAGATCGACTTCAAGGGCCAGTCGCTCGAGTTCCGCTCCGCCGGCTCGTCCATCCTCTTCGTCTTCGGCCTCGGCCTTCTGATCGTCTTCCTCGTACTCGCTGCGCAGTTCGAAAGCTGGGTCCACCCGCTGATCATCATGCTGTGCGTGCCGGCGACGCTCGCCGGCGGCATGATGGGCCTGTGGCTGACCGGCCAGACGTTGAATATCTATACCCAGATCGGTCTTATCATGCTCGTGGGACTGGCGGCCAAGAACGGGATTCTCGTGGTCGAGTTCGCCAACCAGCTGCGCGACCAGGGCAAGGAATTCGACGTCGCGCTCAAGGAAGCCGCCCTCGCCCGATTCCGTCCGATCCTGATGACCGGGATGACAACGGCCGCCGGCGCCCTGCCTCTGATCTTCACCCACGGGGCCGGTGCCGAAACGCGCACTGCCATCGGCATCGTCATCTTCTTCGGCGCGATTGCCGCCGTGACGGTGGCCCTCCTGGTTGTCCCGGCCGCCTACAACCTCCTCGCCCGCGGCACCGGGTCGCCCGGAGACGTTACCCGAAAGCTTGAAGCCGAGACCGAAGCGCTGGCGCAGCCGGCAGAGTAAACCGCCACCGCTTAGCGTGATGGCTAATTTATCCGGCACGGCGCTTGAAAGCGTCTGCGGCGCTCCGCATACATAGGCGCTGACAAACAGGGCTGCGGAAAACAGCCGGACCCGCTCATGAACCTCTTCTTCCGATTCCTCAGGGTCTTTCTTCCTGCCTTCTTCTCGAAGGTGAAGACCGGCCTCCTCGACCTGCATATCGTGCGCTCCGCCGTCTGGCTTGGTGACCAGGACCCGATGGGCCACATGACCAATTCGCGCTATTCCTCGTTCACCGATCTCGGCACGATGAATTTCATGGGCCGCACCGGCGCCCTGAAGACCTATCGCAAGCGCGGCTGGATCCCGATCGTCCAGTACGAATCGTTCAATTACATCCGTATGCTGCGCTATCCGCAGAAGTTCGAACTGCACACGCGCCTTGCCGGGTGGGAGGACTGTTTCATCTGCTTCGAGCATAAGTTCATCTCGAAAGGTCAGGTCTGCGCGACCAGTCGGATGGTCGCGCGCCTCTACGGCCGCAAGAAAGCAAAGGTGACCGCGGACATGGCGATGGAAGCCCTCGGCGTGAAATATGAAAGCCCCCCGCTCGACGAGCACTACAAGCGCATCATCGCCGAGCTGCAGGCCCGCGGATGACAGCCTCGTCCAGGTCTGGGCCCCTGCCCCTCATCATCGACTGCGACCCCGGCATCGACGATGCCGTCATGCTGATGATCGCCCTCATGTCTCCGAAGCTTGAGGTGGGCGCCATCACCGCTGTCGCCGGAAACGTGCCCCTGCGCCTCACCAGCCGCAACGCCCGCATGATCTGTGAACGGATGGGCCGCCCGGACGTGCCCGTCTACGCAGGCTGTCCCCGCCCGATCCTGCGCAAGCCCGTCACGGCGGAAGACTTCCACGGTGAGAGCGGCATCGAAGGTATCGAGATATTCCAGCCGAAAGCCCCGCTCGCGTCCGGCCACGCTGTCAGCGAACTGATCGCGCGCCTCTGTGCCGCCAAGCCCGCCAGCCAGACGGTCATTCTCTCCGGCCCAATGACCAATCTCGCCGCCGCCCTTGTCATGGCGCCGGAGATCGCCGCAAAGATCGGCCACCTTGTCGTCATGGCCGGCGGCGACCAGATCGGCGGCAACATCACGCCTTTTGCGGAGTTCAACGTCTTCGCCGACCCTCACGCCGCCGCCATCGTGTTCGACGCAGGTATTCGCACCACGGTGCTCAGTCTCGATGTCACCCACACTGTGCGCGCCGAAGCAGGCCGCCTCGCGGCCCTCGCCTCCATTCCAGGCACTGAGGCGAAGATGATGGTCGACCTGCTCGCCGCCGGCAACAAGCTGGAAGCGCGCTGGAAGAACGGCCAGATGGCGCCGATGCATGATCCGTCTACGGTCGTTTACCTGCTCGCACCTGAAATCTTCGAGGTGAAGCCCTGCCGCGTCAGCGTCGTCACGCGCCCCGGCGCCCAGTTCGGCCGCACCAGGGTGAAAGATGCGAGGCGCGGCCCCCATTCCTGGGTCACTGCCGCCGACGCCGATGCCTTCTTCGGCGTCATCGAAGACCTTCTGAAAGCCCGCGCATGATCACCGTTATCGGCTCCGTCAATCTCGACCTCGTCGCCTCCGGCGCCCCGCTGCCGCATCCCGGCGAGACCGTCACCGGCGCGCGCCTCGCGCGTTATCCGGGCGGCAAGGGCGCCAACCAGGCGCTCGCCGCCGCGCGTCTAGGGCACAAGGTACGCCTCGTCGCCGCCGTCGGCAATGACGACATGGCCGAGGAAGCGCTGAAGCTGCTGCGCAGTGGCGGCGTCGATCTTTCCGCCACGCAGTATCTCAACGGCGAGACCACCGGCGTCGCGCTGATCGCTGTCTCGCCGGAAGGCGAAAACCTGATCGTCGTCTGTCCGGGAGCGAATAATGCGCTTGGACCGGATGATGTCGCCGGCGCACCGATCGAACACATGCTCGGCGTGCTTGAAGTCCCCGTCCCTGCCCTCCTCGCCGCCGCGCAGCGCGCCACTGGCCTGGTCGCGCTGAACCTGGCCCCGGCCCTGCCGGTGCCGGACGCGCTGCTCGCCGAGGCAGACCTCCTCGTCGTCAACGAGACCGAGGCAGCCTTCTATGGCGACGCGCTGCACGCCCCCGGCCGCCTGGTTGCCATCTCCCTCGGCAGCGAGGGCGCCGAACTGTGGAAAGACGGCAGACGGATCGCTTCGGCCCGGCCCCCGCACGTGCGCGTCGTCGACACCGTCGGCGCCGGCGACACCTTCTTCGCCGCCCTCGCCGCCGCGCTCATCGAGGGCCTGGAAGAAGCCGCCGCCCTTACCTTCGCGGTGACAGCCGGCGCCCTTACGTGCACCCGGCCCGGCGCCCAGCCCAGTCTCCCCCAACGCGCGGAAGTCGACGCGCTACTCAAGACATAAGCTGGCAAACAGCCGTTCATCGCCGCGAAAGCGGAGATGAGCTGGCAATGCAGAACTTGAAGAACCAGGAACCGGCCAGCCCCAGAGCTGCATCCGGCCGCCTCATGTGCGCGACAGGAAAACCTATCCCGCCTTGCCCATCCGGCGGCGCTGGACGCTCGAGGGGATGTTCAGGCTCTCGCGGTACTTTGCGACCGTGCGGCGGGCAATGTCGATGCCAAAGCCGGTAAGGATTTCGACGATCTGATCATCCGACAAGACGTCTTCCGGCGCCTCGTCCTCGATCAGTTGCTTGATCCGGTGACGGACGGCTTCGGCGGAATGCGCTTCGCCGCCGCCAGTCGCGGGGATCGAGGCGGAGAAGAAGTATTTGAGTTCGAACAGACCGCGCGGCGTCGCCATGTACTTGTTGGACGTCACGCGGCTGACGGTCGATTCGTGCATCTCGATCGCGTCGGCAACCTGTTTCAGGTTCAGCGGGCGAAGGTGCGCCACACCATGGGCGAAGAAGCCGTCCTGCTGGCGGACGATCTCGCTCGCCACTTTCAGGATCGTGCGCGCACGCTGGTCGAGCGACTTGATCAGCCAGGTCGCCGAGGCCGCGCATTCGGAGATGAATTCCTTTTCCTTGTCGCGCATCGGCAGCGCCGTGACTTCAGCATAATAGGCCTTGTCCATCAGCACGCGCGGCAGTGTTTCGGAGTTGAGTTCCACGGCATACATGCCGTTCGGCAACTCGCGGACATAAACGTCCGGCGCCACGGCTACGGTCGTATCGCTCGAAAAGCCTGCGCCGGGCTTCGGCGACAGCTGGCGCAGTTCCAGCAGCATGTCCTGGATGTCGGCCTTGTCGACGCCGCACACATCCATCAGCTGCTTCAGGTCATGCTTGGCGACGAGGTGGAGGTTGTCGAGCATCGCCTGCATCGCCGGATCAAGCCGGCCGCGATCCTTCAACTGCAGCGCAAGGCATTCCGGCACCGAGCGCGCCATCACGCCGGTGGGATCAAACCCCTGGCAGACGCCGAGCACAGCTTCGACATTCGCGATATCGGCGCCGAGCGATTTCGCCACGTCATCCAGCGATGTGCGCAGGTAGCCGGTCTCGTCCGTCTCGTCGATCAGGCGCGCGGCGATCAGCCGGTCAGCGTCCGACAGGCCGGCAAAATTCAGCTGCGTGTGCAGGTGTTCGGCCAGCGTGATGTCGCTGGAGAGGTTGGCGGTATAATCAAAATCCTCCGAGGCCTGACCATTTCCGGCCGTCGACCAGTCGGTCTTGGCGGACGGGCCTGAGGCATTCGCCGGCATCGCGGCATCGGAGCCGGTGCCCGGTTCGTAGAGATCCTCGCCCGGTGCATCGAGCTGCTCGCGCGCCTCGCCCTGGCCCGTGCGTTCGTCCAGCGAAAGCTCCTCGCGGCGGACCGGTTCGCCGGCTTCCGGCGCGCTGTTGTCGTCCTCGACCTTCACGAGCAGCGGATTGCGCTCAAGCTCGGCCTCGACGAATTCGGCAAGTTCCTGGTTCGACAGCTGCAACAATTTGATCGCCTGCTGGAGTTGCGGCGTCATCACCAGGGACTGGCCCTGGCGCATGTCGAGTGAATGTTTCATGGCCATAGGCCGCGCCCCCTGAGATCAAGCGGCGAACTGCTCACCCAGATAGACCCTGCGCACATCCTCGTTTCGCAGCACGTCTTCCGGCGTGCCGTTGAAGAGGACTGCCCCATCATACATCACATAGGCCCGGTCCACGATCTGCAGCGTCTCGCGGACCTGGTGGTCCGTGATGAGAACGCCGAGGCCGCGCTGCTTGAGGAAGCGGACGAGGTCGGAGATGTCTGAAATGGCGAGCGGGTCGATGCCGGTGAACGGTTCGTCCAGTAGCATGAAGCTCGGACGAGATGCGAGCGCACGCGCAATCTCCACACGCCGCCGCTCGCCGCCCGAAAGGGACGTCGCCGGCTGCTTGCGCAGGTGTTCCACGTGCAGTTCACTGAGCAGGCTGTCGACCTGTGCCTGGCAGGCGGCGCTGTCTTTCTCGACAAGCTCCGCAACGGCCATGACGTTTTCTTCAACACTCATGCCCCGGAAGATCGAGGCTTCCTGGGGCAGGTATCCGACACCCAGACGGGCGCGCTGATACATCGGCAGGCGGGTCACATCCTCGCCGTCGATGGAGATGGCGCCGGAATCGGCACCGATCAGTCCCATGATCATGTAGAAGCAGGTGGTCTTGCCGGCCCCGTTGGGTCCGAGCAGGCCGACAACTTCACCGCGGTCGAGGGAAAGGGACACATCGCGCACGACCTGGCGCTTGCCAAAAGACTTGGCAAGATTGCTGACTACCAGGCCTTCGGCCGCTTTGGTCATCCCGTTTTCCATCCATCCACGGCCGTTTTCCGGCCTCCCACAGCCTTAACTGGTCATGCTTAAGATCGGTTTCACCAATCCCGTCAAATTCACTGGGTCTGGCCCGGCGGGTTCGACGGCTCGATCACCATCCTTGTGCGGCCGGAGCCGCCTTCGAGCGTCGTGCGGCGGTTTTTCACCTCCATCCGGAGGGTTTCCCCCTCGGCGACGTCGCGCTCGCGCATCAGGGCAACGTTACCGGTCATCGTAATCGTGTCGGTGGCGAGTTCGTAGACGCCGCGGTCACCTTTGGCCTTCAGCTCCGGCGTCACGTAGTAAACGTTACCTTCGGCGACGATGTTCTCAACCTGTCCGAACCCGCCGGCAACGGTGTTGGTCTGGCTGGCGCCGGTATTCTCAAGAAAGCGGATCGTCACCGTATTGGCGCGCAGGCGGGCAGTGCCCTGCTGGATGTCGACATCCCCGATCAGCACGACCTTGCGCTCGTTCTGGATGCTCTCAGTGCGGGCCGAGTTGATATAGATCGGGCCGCCTTCGGACGAGATCTGCGCCAGGGCCGGCATCCCTGCCGCCAGGGCCAGTCCCACAACAGCGCCAGCAGCTTTACGGAGTGACATCTTGCTCACTTTCAGACGTTGCCGGCGTCTCGGCCGGCTGGGGATAGATTACGGTCTTCACATTGCCCTTGAAGACGATGCGGTTGCCGCCGTCGAGAATTTCATACGAGTCTGCCTGGATGTCGCCAAGAGGCCCTTTGCCTTCCAGAGGTGACAATCCCTCCACCCGGTTCTCGCCAAGGATCAGGCGCGCGCCCCGGCTGATGAAGGAATAGCCGCCGCTATCGGTGATGTTGACCGCTTCGTAGAGCTCGAGCACGCCCTTGTCGCGGTCGTAATAGCCGGTGGGGGCTTTCAGTTCGGCGCCCTTGCTGTCGCGCATGATCGGATTGACGAGGTCGACAACCCCCTCTTCCGTCCGGCGGCGCTGGGCAGCGTCGGCGGTGATCGTGAACACGTCGCCGGAGGAATCCCGGCCGGTGAAGCGCGGGTTGATCATGGTGACGGATTCGTCATCGCGCACGGCGGGCGGGCGGGCATCCTGGCTCAGCGCGCTGCGGAAAATGTAGCCCACGAAAAGGCCGATCGCGACAGCGGCCAGACCCACGAGGGCATAGCGCAGATAGCGCACCCGGTCGGTGCGGCGGCGGGCCTGGGCCAGCGTCAGCTGGCGCCGCGGCGCCCAGAGCGTGGCGGGGTCATGATGGAGGCTGGAATCCATGTGTCGGGGTCGGCCTGATCCTGCACGCGTTACGAGGCTATGATCCATAGCCGCGATATCGCCGAAGTGAAAGCGCGCCTGGCAGGCCGGCGCACCCGCCTCAGACCCGGAATCAGGAATGCGCGAAGATGTCTTCTTCGGACCAGCCGGCAAGGTCGAGTTCGGCGCGCACCGGAAGGAAGCCGAAACAGGCCTCTGCAAGGCCCATCCGGCCTTCGCGCTTCAGCATGACCTCAAGGCCCGCCTTGATCTGGTGCAAATAGAGGACATCGGAGGCCGCGTAATGGATCTGAGCCTCGGTCAGCGTGGCGGCGCCCCAGTCGGAGCTTTGCTGGGCCTTCGACATGTCGATTCCGGCAACTTCGCGGGCGACGTCCTTGAGGCCGTGACGGTCGGTATAGGTGCGGGCGAGGCGCGAGGCGATCTTGGTGCACCAGATGGGCGACACGGTGATCCCCATCCATTTGCGCATCATCGCGATATCAAACCGCGCAAAGTGGAAAAGCTTCACGACGCGCGGATCGGTCATCAGCGCTTTCAGGTTCGGGCAATCGAAATCGCGGGTCAGCTGCACGAGATGGGCAGTGCCATCCCCGGCCGAGAGCTGCACGAGGGTGAGGTAGTCCCGGTTCGGATTGAGGCCCATCGCCTCGGTATCGACGGCGACGACCGGCCCGAAATCGAGGCCTTTGGGGAGATCCCCCTTGTGAAGCGTGATCTGGCTCATCTGCGGCCCTTAGCACGGTGCCCGTTAAGGGCAAGTGTGTACGGATCGTTCAGCTTGCGGCTTTCTTGACCGCCACCAGGGCGGTATCGAGCGCCGAGAGGAAGCGGGAGCGGTCGGTCTTGGAAAAGGGCGCAGGGCCGGTGGCCCCTATCCCGGCGACGCCCACGCGAAGGTCTGCCATGATGGCGCGGGTGGCGAGCGCGCCGCCGATCGAGTCCGGCGTGAAGGGCTTGCCGGTGGGGCCGAGCACTTTGGCGCCGGCTTTGAGCGCGCGGTCGGCGAGCGGGATGTCGGCCGTGATGACGACTGAAAGGGCATCGGCCTCTTCGGCGATCCAGTCATCGGCGGCATCGAAACCGTCGCTGACAATCTTGCGGCTTATCAGCGGATGCTCCGGGATGCGGATATAGCTGTTGGCGACGATGACGACCGGCACGCCATGGCGCAGGGCGACCTTGTAGATCTCGTCCTTCACCGGGCACGCATCGGCATCCACGAGGATACGGGGTGTCATCGCCTGGTCTCCGGTTACTCCGCGCGGCGGGCGGCGACCCAGATCATGAGGAAATCGCGCCCGTGCGACAAGGTCTGGCCTTCGATCTTTCCGCCGGCAAAGCGGCCGGAATGGCTGTAGAGCGCCGCGCCGTCCGTGGTGACACTGCCGAAGGCGAGCGTGTCGCCCCGAAGGGAGTATTCGCCCTCGAGGAATTCCGATTCGTAGAACGAGCCCGTGACCTTGTTGTCCGCGCTGGTCTTCAGCGCCATGACGGTCGAACTCGGTGGCTCGGTGGGCGACCAGAACATCGTGACGTCCCAGATGCCGTCCAGGGCGGACGGGGCGAGCGCGGCCGCCTCGGCGGGCGGGGCTTCGGCGGCGGGCGCAGCCGGCGTGGCGCAAGCCGCAAGCATCAGCGCCGCAAGCAGGATCAGGGCTTTCATCAGTCAGTCTCCGGAATGTCCTCGCAGCGCCAGCTAGCGCCGGGGCGCGGGGCGGCAAGCGCTAGCGCGACTCCATCTTGCCGATCCATTCGCGGATCAGTGCGAGCCCTTCCGGATCATGTACGCTGCGGCCGAGTTCCGGCATGGCAACGCCCGGCTCCACCGACGCCATGCGGTAGGCGAGGATCGAGCGGTCCGGCGCGCCGGGCACGATGACCTGGAACAGCGTGCCCGCGCCGCGCCCGGCCGCGACCGGACGCTTGCCGATGCCAACCTTCACCGGATCGGTTTCGGTGGATGACAGCACGAGCCCCGAATTGGAGGCCGAGCCATCCGGCTTGTGGCAGTGGGCGCAGTTGATATCGAGCCAGGCCCGGGCCCGCGCCTCCAGCGGCAGCGACACATCGAACACTTGCGCCGCCGCCGGCGCGCCGGCGGGCAGCTGGTCGAGGAGCCCCCTCGCCAGCCAGTCTTCGAGTTGGCCATGATGGTTCAGGTTACGCGCCTTCGGGCCGATGGGCGCAATGACGGCGCCGGCCTGATGGCACGTCTTGCACTGGTTCTGATTGGGCACGGCGTAATTGATCGTGAGCGGACGACCTGCCGGGTCAATCGTCGAGACTTCGCGCCGCGCACCAATGGGGGCATATTCGGCTTCGGTGCCTTCGGCGTTCCAGACATAGGCATAGGCGGCCCAGCCGGCTTGCTTGTGGATCAGCAGGCGCGTCTCGACCTTGTAGGCGCCCTCTCCCGGCGCGCGCATGTCCGGCGCGAAGGCGAAGGTTTTCACCAGCACCGTGCCGACCGGAAAGGCGAACACGTCCTCGCCGTCATAGACCGCTTTTTCGCTGCCGGGCACGAAGACGAAGCGGTGCTTGGCGGCGTGATCGGAGAAGAGCGGATTGACGAGGTCATAGGCGGTGACGCCCAGCGCCGGCTGCGATGCAGAAGCGTCCGCAAACAGACGGTAGTCGGACAAGGTCTTCGCCGGTTGCTCGGCGAGGATGACCGACATGTCCGGGCCCCCGGCCTTTCCTAGGCCGCAGGCCGACAGGACACCGGCCAGCAAAAGGGCAGCGAAGCGCAAGGCTTACTCCTGGACGTGCGCAAGCACGATGGGCGCGGGCTCCGCTGGCGGCGTGCCCACAGGACGATCCGTGGACGGCGCAATGGCCGCCGGGTCCAGAGGATAGGAGGGCACGCCGAAATTCAGGAAGCCGACTTCCGGGGCTTCACTGATGGTAAGGTTCACGGCCTGCGGCTCGGCGCCCGGCCAGGAGGTGACCCCGTCCCAGACAACCGGCGGCAGCGTGCCGCCCATCGCATCTGCCAGCGGCTCGAGGATCCCCTGCGGATCATCTCCGCCGCCGGTATACTTGTTGGCGCGCACCACAATGTCGCGCGGCAGCGGATTATAGGCCGCATCGGTGAAGGGCAGCGAATAGGCAGTGATCAGCACGCCGGTGGAGCGGTTGTTCTCGAAGGTGTTGTCGAACACATGCACATTCCGGTTTGCCATGATGATGACGCCGGTGCCCGACGGCACGCCGGCAACGATATTGCCGGCGGCGGCGAAGTTGCGCGTATTGTTTGCAAGGATCTGGTTGGAGAAAATGCGCGTGGAATTGCCGCCGGAGACCGGCAGGTCCGGCAAGTCGAAGACGAGGATACCGCCGGTATTGTTGCGCGCGATATTTCCGTACACGTCCGCGCCGGACGAATTCTCGATCTCGATTCCGGCGACATTGTATTCGACAACCGAGTTGCGCACGATGATGTTGGAGGACTGGCCGACATAGATGCCGGCGTCAGAGGCGCCGCGCACGGTGACATTCTCGACGAGTACGTCCTTCGATTCGACCGGGTAGACGCCGTAAGCGCCGTTGGTCTCTTCCGGCTCGCCGGTCCATTCGACGGTGACGAAGCGGTAGATGATCCGGTCGGCGCCCTTGGACTTTATGCCGTCGCCCTTGGTGTCGCGGACGGTGAAGCCGGTGAGCGTGACGCCGTCGGAGGTGACGAGCAGGCCCTCCCCTGCGCCGGCCTGTTGGGCAAAGTCGAGCACGGTCTTGCCCTCGCCGGCGCCGCGCAGCGTGACGCCTTCGACATCCAGCGACAGCGAATCGATCAGCGAGAAGGTGCCTTCCGGCATCTGGATCGTGTCGCCGGGCCTGGCACTGATCAGCGCGGCCTGAAGGGTGGCGCCGAAGTCGCCTTCTGCGGAAAGCGGCGCCGGCGCACCAGGATCAGCGGCGGGGGGCGATGAGGCGTTGGGCGTGCAGGCAACGATGATCAGTGCCAGCGGAATCGCACAGGCCGCGCGCGAAAGTTTCATGGTGTCCTCCCCGGATCAGCGGACACGAGTGTCAGCTTCAATCCGGGGAAAAGCAAGAAGATCGCAGGCTCAGTGAACGCTGAGCGGGTTCAGGTCGTTGGCGAGTGCGGCGGCAAAGGCGGCTTCCCGGCCTTCGACGATGGCGAGGCGCTGTCCGTCCGCGGAGGCCACGATGAACAGATCATCCGGGTCTGCCACATCATCGAGGGCTTCCGGCGGCAACAGGCTGCGGATTTCGCCGTCAGCGAGATGACGGATGTAGACGAAGGTATTGCCTTCAGGGGCGTGCGATTTCAGTCCGGTCGTCATGGGTCCACTCCTTTCCGCGCCCCGGGCGGGGTCGCTGGCAGGCTGGTGCTCTGCCATGCACAGAAGGTGGGCCCCGAATGTGTCGGGTTCAAGCACCGGGATGCGGCAACATGGCGGCGCGGCGCTAACAGGCGTGTGAAGGTGGGCCAAATGCCCGGTTTTTGACAGGACTGCCTTCAAAAGGGTCCTGGTGGAGCCAGACGGAGTCGAACCGACGACCTCTTGCATGCCATGCAAGCGCTCTACCAACTGAGCTATGGCCCCTGACCGGGAAGGCGGGAGGATTAGTCTCAGCCTCCCGCCATTTCAAGTCCTATTTATCACCGTCCGTCTTCGTCATCGTCGATGGCCAGATCGTCGTCGCCATCTTCGTCATCGTCGATCTCGAATTCCTCGTCTTCGTCGTCGGCGATGATCACGTCATCGTCGTCAACTTCGGCGCCGTCCTCGGTGAATCCGGCCGGAACCTTGCCGGCGGCCGGAGCTTCTTCCTCGTCTTCGGCGTCTTCGATGATCACGTCATCGTCTTCGCCGACGAGTTCCTTGGTCTCTTCCTCGTCGTCTTCCTCGACTTCGTCCTCGACCTCGGCGGCCTCGTCGTCATCG
Source organism: Hyphomonas sp. (assembly GCF_022844445.1). Lineage (GTDB taxonomy): Bacteria > Pseudomonadota > Alphaproteobacteria > Caulobacterales > Hyphomonadaceae > Hyphomonas. Next base: position 50,932 of record NZ_JALHLS010000007.1, on the reverse strand, counting down.
TCGCGGATGACAGCATCGTCCTCTTCTTCGGCCTCGTCGTCATCCTCGGCCACGGCCTTCACGGCGGCGCGGGCGGCCTTCGCCTTCACCTTGGTGATGGTGGTGCGGATGACCTCGTCTTCGGGGTCGAATTCGGCGCCGCATTTGGGGCAGACGGCCGGGCGTTTGTTGAGGTCATAGAATCGCGATTCGCAGGACGGACAGACCTGCTTGGTTCCGAGCTTGTCCTTGGACACGGGCACGCGCTCCTCTTTGAAGGGAAATTACCGATTGGAAGCTGGCGCGCTTGCCATGAACGCCCCGCGCTGTCAAAGCCCGAATTGAAGTCACCAACCCCTCAACTCAGGGCCTTCCTCCATGGTCTGGACCAGCCGACCCGTCCGGCGCCTCGCCGGCTCCATCAATGCGCCGGGCGACAAGTCCTGCAGCCACCGGGCTCTGATCTTCGGCGGACTGGCCAGCGGCACGAGCCGGTTTACCGGCCTGCTGGAGGGCGATGACGTGATCCGGACCGGCCGGGCGATGGCCGCGCTGGGGGCTGGCGTGACCAATACCGGGCCCGGCGCCTGGGAGGTGACGGGCGTGGGCGCGCGGGGCCTGACCTCGCCCAGGGGCGTGCTGGATTTCGGCAATTCGGGCACCGGATCGCGCCTGATGATGGGCGTGATGGCCGGGTTTGACCTGACCGCGGAGCTGTGCGGCGACACCTCGCTCTCCTCCCGGCCGATGAACCGGGTGCTGAACCCGCTGCGCCAGATGGGAATGCGGGACACGGCGGGGAAAGAAGGACGCCTGCCTTTCGCACTGACCGGCTCAAGCGCCCTGAACGAAATCTACTACAAGCCGCCGCAAGCGAGCGCGCAGGTAAAGTCGGCCGTCCTGCTGGCCGGTCTCAACGCCGTGGGCACGACCACGGTGCTGGAGGCCAAGGCGACGCGCGACCATACCGAGCGTATGCTGCAGGGCTTCGGCGTGAAGCTCGGCTTTGCGACGCGCCCGGGCAGCGGCGAGACGGAAATCTCGATTGCGGGCAAGCAGCCCCTGTTCGCACTCGACGCCGCCATCCCGGGCGACCCCTCCTCGGCCGCGTTCCTTATCGCGGCGGGCATTCTCTCGCCGCAGGGCGACGTGATGGTGCAGGGCGTGATGTCGAACCCGACGCGCTCCGGCTTCTATGACGTGGCCAACCTGATGGGCGCGCATCTCGGCGCTGAGGAGCGCGGTGAGGCGGCCGGCGAGCGGCTGATCGACCTGCACGCGGGCTACGCAGGCCTGAAGGGCATCGCCGTGCCGGAGCGCCTCGTCGCCTCTATGATAGACGAATTCCCGATCCTTGCGGTGCTGGCCGCTTTTGCGCAGGGCGAGACACGCGTGACCGGCGCCGACGAACTGCGCGTGAAGGAGAGCGACCGGATCAAGGCGATCGTCGCCATGCTGCGGGTCAACGGCGTCAGCGTGGAAGAGACCGAGGACGGCTTCACTGTGCAAGGTTGCGCAGGCCCGGTGCCGGGCGGCGGACTGGTCGCGACGCATCACGATCACCGCATTGCGATGAGCGCCCTCGTGATGGGGACGGCGGCGCAGAAGCCGGTAAGCGTCGACGACGTCTCAATGATCGATACGAGCTATCCGGAGTTTCTGGACCACATGAAGACGCTGGGGGCGGAGATTTCGGAGGGGTGAGGAATGGTGGACATCATCTACCTGCGGAAAGACCTGGTCGCGGCGCACCGATCTGCCGTGGAAGCAGTCGCGGCTGAGCGGATTTATCTTGGACTGGTGACGCTGCCGCCCTTCGATCCGAAGCACGCCTTTCCGCTCCGGCTGATCGAGAATGACTGGCCGATGTATGCGGCGATGGACGGCAATGACCTCGTGGGCTGGGCCGACATCACGCCAGTCGGCGTGCCGGAGAGCGTGCATCGCGGAGTGCTCGGCATGGGCATCCTCGCCGGCCATCGCGGCGCCGGGACCGGGCGGCGCTTGCTGGATGCCTGTCTCGACCATGCTCCGCGCTCCGGCATTGCCAAGGTGGAGCTGACGGTGTTCACGAGCAATACGGCAGCGATCGCGCTTTACCGCCGGGCGGGCTTCACCGACATCGGGGTCAGCAGGGACTATCGCCGGCTGGACGGGGTGACCTACGACGCGCTGATGATGGAGAAGTTTCTGGACTGAACGCCCCGGACGGGGCGCGCGTCAGGCGAGCGCGGCAGAGAGGCCTGCCGCGGCAGCCGAGTCGAGATATTCCCGCACGTTGGTCACCCGTCCGTCCTTCACGTCTGCGACAACGCAAACGGCGAGATCGAGCGCCTTGCCATCAGGCAGCGTGCCCCGGACGGCGTGCTCCTCGACAAAACCTGTGCCGGTTGCCGAGCGCACGGCGTCTTCATAGCGGAAATCCTTGACGACCCGCCCGACGGCCGCATTGAACCTGAGCAGGGTGTCGAGGCTCATCGGTCGGCCATTGTTCTGGCGCACGCGCATGTCCGGCGCGCAGAGACGCCGCACGGCCGCATCATCCTGCCGGGCGAGCGCTGCGAACAGCTGTTTCGCGATCTCTCCATGGTCCATTCCTTGTCGCCCCCTGTTTTGCTGGAACGAGCCTAAACCCGCGGAGCGCGAAGGCAAGACGGACCCCTACCCCCACGGCAGAATTGACGCCGCCCGTGGCGGCGCCATTGTGGCGTCATGACATCCCTCACCTCTCCCCTTTCTCTCCCGCGCGGCCCCGCCATGAAGAACCGCTTCATGCTGGCGCCGCTGACCAATCTCCAGAGCCATGCCGACGGCGTGCTGAGCGATGACGAGTATCGCTGGCTGACCAAACGGGCCGAAGGCGGCTTCGGCGTGACCATGACCTGCGCGGCGCATGTGCAGGCCAAGGGCCAGGGCTTTCCGGGCCAGCTTGGCATTTTTGGCGACAAACACCTCGGCGGCCTGTCGCGGCTGGCGGCCGGCCTGAACAAGGCGGGCACGCATTCGGTGGTGCAGCTGCACCATGCCGGCATGCGCAGCCCCAGGGACCTGATCGGCGAAGCGCCGCACTGCCCATCCGCGAACGAGGAATTCGGCGCGCGGGCGATGAGCCTCGAAGAAGTGAAAGCTTCGCGCGACGCCTTCATCGCCGGGGCAAAGCGGGCGGAGAAGGCCGGCTTCCACGGCGTGGAACTGCACGGCGCCCACGGCTACCTGATCTGCCAGTTCCTGAGCGCCGAAGTGAATCAGCGCACCGACGAGTATGGCGGCAGCTTTGAAAACCGCGCGCGGTTCCTCTACGAATGCATCGAGGGCGTGCGGGCCGAATGCGGCAAGGACTTCTCCCTCGGCGTGCGCCTCTCGCCGGAGCGGTTCGGCATGGACCTTTCCGAAATTCTCGGCCTTGCGGGCGCCCTGCTGAAAGACGACCGGATCGACTATCTCGACATGTCGCTGTGGGACAGTTTCAAGGCGCCGATGGGTGCTGCGGCCGGTGGCAAGACGCTGGTGGAACTGTTCGGCGCACTGGCGCGCGGGCGCACGCGGCTCGGCGCGGCCGGCAAGATCCTGACGGGGGCAGATTGCCAGCGTGCGATGGACGCGGGCCTCGACTTTGTGGTGATCGGGCGCGGGGCGATCCTGCACCATGACTTCCCGATGAAGGTCGCGGCTGATCCCGGCTTCCAGCCGATCGCCCTGCCCGTACCGGAAGCGCACCTGAAGGCCGAAGGCCTCGGCCCCGCCTTCCTCACCTATATGAAAACCTGGAAAGGCTTTGTTGCAGAGCCCGCCTGAACCATCCGCAGACTGACAAAAGACATACAGGGAGACACATCATGCAGATCACCAAAGACACCGCCGCCGTTGTGACCGGCGGCGCTTCCGGCCTCGGCCAGGCCACCGCCCGCGCGCTGGCGAAGGCCGGCGCGAAAGTCGCCATCTTCGACATCAATGAAGAGGCCGGCGAGGCGACTGCCAAGGAAATCGGCGGCATCTTCTGCAACGTGAACATCATGAGCGAGGAAAGTTGCGTCGCCGGCTTCGAGAAAGCCCGCAAGGCGCACGGCCAGGAGCGCATCACGGTGCACTGCGCCATGGCGGCAAAGGGCGGCAAGACGCTGAGCTGGGACAAGGACAACGCGAAATACAAGCGCCTGCCGACGGCGGACTATGCCTTCGGCGCCGAGGGTGTGCTGGTGGCTTCCTACCGGATTGCCTCGCTGTCGGCCGAAGGCATGGCCTACCTGCCGGAACTGGAAGACGGCGAGCGCGGTTCGATCACGCTGACGGCGTCGGTGGCGGCGCAGGACGGCCAGATCGGACAGGTCGTGTACGGATCGTGCAAAGCGGGCGTGAACGGCCTCGTGCTGCCGATGGCCCGTGACCTGATGGACCTCGGCATCCGCGTCAACTCGATCATGCCGGGCATCTTCGCAACGCCTCTGATGCTGCGCGCCTCGGACAAGGTTCTGAACAGTCTCGCCGCCTCGGTGCCGTTCCCGAAACGCCTCGGCAAGCCGGAAGAGTATGCCTCGCTGGCCCTTCAACTGGCGACGAACAGCTATTTCAACGGCCAGTGCATCCGCCTCGACGGCGGCATCCGGATGGCGCCGCGCTGATCCCGCCTGGCTTCGTGCGGTAACGCCAGAGGGCTACCGGAACTTGACTCAGTATTTCCGGTAGCCCACTCCCCGGCCCCATGATCATTGCGATTGATGGCACCACAGCTTCGGGAAAGGGCACGATTGCCCGGCGGCTGTCCGGGTATTTCGGACTGCCGCACATGGATACCGGACGGCTGTACCGCGCCGTGGGTGTGGCGGCGCTGAAGCAGGGCGTGCCGCTGGACGCGGCAGGGCCGCTGGCCGACATCGCCCGGACGCTGGACCTCAACGATTTCATCGAACACGAGCTGCGCTCTGCCGAAGCCGGCAAGGCGGCGAGCGTGGTGGCGGCGATCCCCTCGGTGCGCCAGGCCCTGTTCGAGCTGCAGCGGGCCTTCGCGACCCGGGCCGGGGGCGCCCTGCTAGACGGGCGCGACATCGGCACGGTGATCGCCCCGGACGCCGACGTGAAGCTGTGGGTGGACGCCGATGTTAACCAGCGGGCGACCCGGCGCTGGAAAGAGCTGTCGCAAGGCGGCGATCCGATTACGCTGGAAACGGTTACCCAGCAGCTGAAAATCCGCGATGCGCGCGACCAGGGGCGGGCAGATGCCCCCGCCGCAATGGCCGCCGATGCCATCTTGATCGATACGACTGATCTCACTATAGACGCGGCTGTGGAAAAGGCGCTGGCAGCCGTAGAGGCCGCCCTCGCCCGTGGAAAGACTGCCTGAGGGCCCGAAAGGCTCAATCCAAACAGGCGGCGCCGCAACAGAACAAGACCACCCCAAGGGGCCGGATGTCCGCAGGCTGCAATGGTGCAGGCCTGCCTCTGAACCATTCATGCCCTTCCCCGGAGATCCAATGAACAAGTCAATGAACCCTACCCCCGCCGATTTCGCCTCGATGTTCGAGAGCTCGGCCGCCGCTGGCGCCATGCAGGAAGGCCAGGTTATCCCGGCCACCGTCCTACGCATCGACAATGACGCGATCGTCGTCGACATCGGCCTGAAGACCGAAGGCCGTATCCCGATCAAGGAATTCGCCCTCGAGGACAAACAGCCGGCTCCCGGCGACATCGTCGATGTGTATCTCGACCGCATCGAGAACGCCCTCGGCGAGGCCGTTCTCAGCCGCGACAAGGCCCGCCGCGAAGAGCGCTGGGTCAAGCTCGAGCGCAGCTTTGCCAAAGGCGAGCCCGTCAAGGGCGCGATCTCCGGCCGCGTCAAGGGCGGCTTCACGGTCGACCTCGGCGGCGTCAACGCCTTCCTCCCCGGCAGCCAGGTGGACATCCGTCCGGTGCGTGATGTCGGCCCGCTGATGGGCGAAGTCCAGCCGTTCGCGATCCTCAAGCTCGACCGCGTCCGCGGCAACATCGTTGTCTCGCGCCGCGCGATCCTCGAAGAGAGCCGCGCCGAACAGCGCGCCGAAATCGTCTCCGACATGAAGGAAGGCGATGTGCGCAAGGGCGTCGTCAAGAACATCACCGATTACGGTGCGTTCGTTGACCTCGGCGGTATCGATGGCCTGCTGCACGTCACCGACATGTCCTACAAGCGCATCAACCACCCCTCGCAGGTGGTCGAAGTCGGTCAGGAAGTCGAAGTCCAGATCATCAAGATCAACCCGGAAACCCAACGTATCTCGCTCGGCATGAAACAGCTGGGTTCCGATCCGTGGGACAACATCTCCGCCCGCTACCCGTCGGGCGCACGCCTGAAGGGCACCGTCACCAACATCACCGACTACGGCGCGTTCGTGGAACTGGAAGATGGCGTCGAAGGCCTGATCCACGTCTCCGAAATGAGCTGGACGAAGAAAAACGTGCACCCCGGCAAGATCCTGTCGACCTCGCAGGAAGTCGAAGTGGAAGTGCTGGACGTCGACAGCGACAAGCGCCGTATCTCGCTTGGCCTCAAGCAGACCATGGACAATCCGTGGAATGCCTTCCTCACCGAACACCCTGTCGGCTCGGAAATCGAAGGCGAAGTGCGCGGCATCACCGAGTTCGGCCTGTTCGTGGGCCTCGGCCCCGACCTCGACGGCATGGTGCACATCAACGACATCTCGTGGGACAAGCCCGGTGACCAGGCGATCGAAGCCTTCACCAAGGGTGACCGCGTCAAGGCGAAAGTCCTGGACGTCGATGTGGACAAGGAGCGCATCTCGCTCGGCATCAAGCAACTGTCGGGCGATCCGATCGAAGCGGCCGGCGAATCGGGCATCAAGCGCGGCTCGACCGTGACCTGCACCGTCACCGAGGTTTCCTCGGGCGGCCTGGAAGTCGAGTTCGGCACCCCGCCGGTGAAGACCTTCATCCGCCGTTCGGACCTCTCGCGTGACCGCGCTGACCAGCGCCCCGAGCGCTTTGCGGTCGGCGACAAGGTCGACGCGAAAGTCGTGACCGTGGACAAGGCCTCGCGCCGCGTCTCTCTCTCGATCAAGGCGCTCGAGATCGCCGAAGAAGCTGAAGCGGTCGCCCAGTATGGCTCGGCGGATGCCGGCGCCTCGCTCGGTGACATTCTCGGCGCGGCGCTCGCCTCTTCGGGGACCAAGGGCAAGGCCAAGGCCGCTCCGGCTGCGAAAGGCGATGCCAAGTCGCTCGACGCCCGTGGCCGCCTCACCGCTGCCCAGGGTACCGCCGACGATCTGAAGAAGATCAAAGGCGTTGGCCCGGCCTTCGAGAAGAAGCTCCACGAAGCGGGCATCTTCCACTTCTGGCAGATCGCTGCCCTGTCCGACGAGCAAGTGTCGAGCCTCGAAGAAGAGCTCGCCTTCCAGGGCCGGATGGAGCGAGACGACTGGAAGGGCCAGGCTGAAGAGCTGATGTCCGAAGGCTGACACCGGTAGGCTCCGGGTCGGAGCCAACCTAAAATTCAGGCAATGTTTGCGGCGGGGGCCTAGCGCTTCCGCCGCAAATGCGTTTAATATCAACAGGATGCTGAAGTCCCAACTGATCGATAAGCTCGCGGCCGAGTACCCGCACCTGCGTCATGAAGACGTGGAGAAGGTGGTCAACGTGATCCTTGACGAAATCGGCGGCGCCCTCGCGCGCGGTGACCGGGTGGAGCTGCGCGGCTTCGGCGCGTTTTCCGTGCGCAAGCGCGAAGCCCGGCGCGGGCGAAATCCCCGCACGGGTGAACCGGTCAAGGTGCCGGCCAAGGCCGTGCCCTTCTTCAAGGCCGGCAAGGAATTGCGCGCCCGCGTCAATGGCGGCGATGATCCTGAGGCGCGATAAGCGCCGCGCATTGCTCGCCTTTCATGCGCCCCATGCTTGACGATGGGACCGAACCCCGCAAATTGGACACGGAGCTTTCCGGCCGCCGGCCGTGTAAGAAAAGGGGCCTTAAATGCTTAAAGAATTCAAAGAGTTCGCCCTCAAGGGTAACCTCGTCGACCTCGCCGTCGGTTTCATCCTCGGTGGCGCCTTCGGAACGATCGTCACCTCGCTCGTCAACGACATCATGATGCCGGTCCTCGGCCGCGCCACGGGCGGCGTCGACTTTTCGAACCTGTTCCTGAACATCTCCCAGAGCCCGACCTCGACCACCTCGCTGGCCGCCGCACGCGAAGCCGGGGATGCGGTGATCGCCTATGGCTTGTTCATCAACAACATCATCTCCTTCACGATCATGGCTTTCGCCCTGTTCTTCGTGGTCAAGGCGATGAACAACCTGAAGAAGAAGGAAGCTGCCGCTCCGCCGCCGGCTCCGCCGCGCCAGGAAGTGCTGCTGGAAGAAATTCGCAACCTGCTCGCCAAGCAGAGCTAGGACCTGCGTCACGCCGTTCATGGAGCGTTAGGGATATTCCTGCATACTCCGGAACAGTAGAGTACCGTGTAGAGTAGTGAGGGGCGGCCAAAAGGCCGCCCTTCTTTTTTGGTGCCAGGCGGGTTTCGCGCGGCAAGCCGCGCCGGGACCAGGCTCAGGGCGTTCTTGGTTCAGGGCTTCGCGTAGCTGATGATCTCGTATTCGATGCCGTCCTCGTCGAAGAAATAGAAACGCCGGCCGGGTTCGTAGTCGGCATGGTTGAACGCCTTGAGGCCCCGCGCAGCGACCCGCTGCTCGATGGCGCCGAGATCTGCCACTTCAATGCCGAGATGGTTCAGCGGCGCGCCCTTGGCGAAGTCCGCCTTCGCGGCGGCGTCCGGGCGGAGTGAATAGACGGCGAGATAGTCCGTGTCCGAACCGACATGGATCGTGTAGCCGCCAGAGGCCGCCCTGCCCTTCCAGCGGATATGCCAGCCAAAGAGATCCATCAGCATGGCCGCTGTCCGTTCGGGGTCACTCACGCTGATGTTTACATGTTCAATCCTGACCTGCGTCATGTCCCGATTTCCTTTCGTGATGGCCTGAAGGGGTTGACGCAGGCAGATGTGCAACCTCAACCTAAATTGAGGTCAAGAACTGTTTTCGGAGAATGAGCGATGCGCGCGGACGACGTGATGCTGATCGGCGACATGGCGGCGCGCACGGGGCTGTCCGTCTCCGCCATCCGCTTTTATGAGGCAAAGGGACTGATCGCCCCGGTACGCAGCCCAGGCGGGCAGCGCCGGTTCCGGCGCGCGGATATCCGGCGCCTTTCCTTCATCCGGATCGCGCAGCAGCTGGGTCTGACCATCGATGAGATTTCCGCGGAGCTGGGCAAACTGCCGAGCGGGCGCACGCCGACGGCGGAGGACTGGGCACGCATCAGCCGCTCGATCCGCGCTTCGCTGGATGCGCAAATCCTATCGCTGACACAGATGCGCAGCCGTCTGGACGGATGCATCGGCTGCGGCTGCCTCTCGCTGAAGAAATGTGCGCTCTACAATGCGCACGACCAGGCGTCAGCCAAGGGCACCGGCCCTCGCTTCCTGATGGGCGACAATCCGCCTGACTAGGCGAAGGTGACGCCCAGCGCCTCGGCCAGCGCGCCGTGTGAGCCTTCGGTGAAATGGAACGCCTGCCATCCGCGCCCGCGGGCAGCGAGGATGTTCTCGTGCATGTCATCGACCAGCAGCAGCGTGCGCGGATCGGCCTGAAGTTCTTCCTCGATATGGGCAAAATAGCCTGTGTCGGGCTTGGCGATCTTCATCCGGCCGGCGGCGAAGATGCGCTCGACATGAGCATGGAAGCCCATCGTATGCTCGATATAGTCCGTACGCCGCACTTCGTTGTTGGTCGCCATCACGTTGCGCACGCCGCGCTGCTTCAGCGCGCCGACAATCGCCAGCGTGTCATGGTCCGGCAGATTGTCCCGGCTGAACCAGTAGTCGAGGATCTCATGCGTGCGGCCATGCGCGCCGTTCTTCTCGGTCCACTCAGTGACGATTTCGAGCAGGCAGGCTTCGCCCTGCATCGCCTTCTGGAATCGGCCGTCGAACAGGTGGCGGCTGAAGGAGTGCAGCGACAGGCCGAGATCGCGTTCGAACGTGCGCGACCAAGCGAACACGCCATTCTGGACGTTCCGGTTCAGAACGCCGTCAAAGTCCCAGGCGACCGTGCGGATGGCGGAGGGGTCAGCGATCGCCACGTCAGTACGTGTATTCCTCAATCGCGGTCAGCGTGATCGTGTAAGCGGCGTCGGCCAGATCGCTTTCCTGGGTCTGGGTGTGGATCGTTCCTTCGATCCAAACGGCTTGCGCGAGATCTTTCATCTTGATCGGCTTGTCGGCCATCACGAACACAGTCTGGTTCGGCGGCGGCGGCGGGGCGTGGATGCAGGCGCCGAAATACGGCACCAGCAGGAACTCCTTGATCTGCGCATCGGCGCCGTACTCGAACGGAACCGTGTAGCCCGGGATGCGGATCTTCTTGCCGTTGAGTTCCTTGACCGTGTTGAATGTGCCGATCTGGACGGCGGTATCACCGGCCGAGCCTTCTGCCACACCGGCGCCGGAATAGAGCATCGACATCTGAGCCTGATACATCTGGGCGAGGCGCTCCTCCTCTCCTTCCGGCATCAGGTCTTCCCAGCCGATGCGCCTGACGCCGCGAGCGGCGAGTTCGGCGTCGCGCTTCTTCGCATCGGCGGCGCGCTGGGCGGCCTTGGCCTCGCGGGCGGCGGCGCGGTCGGCGGCGGTCTCGCCGATCTTGTCGCCGACTTTCGGCTCCGGTTTCGCGGTACTCGTGGCCGCCGGTTTGGAGGCGGGGGCAGCCTCGGCGGGCTGGGTCGAGGCGTCGGTGCAGGCCACCAGCGAGGCGGCAAGGATCGAGGCATATAGGGCGTTGAAGCGTTGGGTCATGCCTACTCTCATAAAACGCCCCGGCGCTGCGTGCCAGCACCAGTTTTCACATCCCTCTTCACGAAACCGCTAGAGCCGCACGCTGAGCCCGTCGGCGAGCGAGCGGCGCATCGCCGCAAGGGCGGGCACCGCGCCGATCAACAGCGAGGCGGCCGTGACGGCGGCAAGAACGGCGAGATCCACGAGGCCCGGCGCGCCCATCGAGAAGGCGACGCCATACTGAGCCTGGAGAAGCGGAGCGATCAGGGCGATAATCCCGTGGACCAGCGCAATGCCGAGCACGGCGCCGAGGAAGCCGACAAGGCCGGCTTCCAGCACAAGCAATAGGAAGATGTGGTGTGGCCGCGCGCCGGTGGCCCGCAGGATGGACATCTCGCGGCGGCGCTCGTTGAGGCTGGTCAGGATGGACGTGAGGATCGACACGAGGCCGACTGCGATCACGAAGGCCGAAACCGCCAACAGCGCGCGCTCGGCGACCGAGGTGACATTCCAGAGCTCGGACAGCGCTTCGCCCGGAATGATCGCCATCAGAGGTTCGGTGCGGTTGGTGTTGATGGCGCGGCGGGTGGTGAGGATCGTGCCCTTGCGCTCGAGGCCGACGAAGACGGCGGTGACCGTCTTCGGCGTCAGGTCGAAGGAGCGGATCATTTCTTCCGGGATCGTGTCGGCGAGCGGGTTCTTCGCGCCGGTTTCCCAGCCGACATGGATCGCGGTGATCGCTTCCAGCGAGACATGCACCGTGCGGTCCACCGGCGTGCCCGTGGGTTTCAGGATGCCGACGACGCGGAAGGGCCGGTTCTCGTGGCCGGAGCCGAGATCGGCGGCGCCGAGACCGTGGTTGAGCACGATGGGCGTGCCGATCGAGTAGCCCAGCTCGCGGGCCACTTCCGAGCCGATGACGGTGTCGAAGAGATCGTCGAAGCGCTGGCCATCGGCAAGTCGAGCGTCTGGCCGCCGCCATACTTGTAGTGATCGAAATAGCCGAGCGTAGTGCCCATCACCCGGTAGCCGCGATGACTGTCGCCGAGGGCGACCGGGACGGTCCAGGCGATGTCCGGGCGGGCGGCGAGCTTCTCGTAGGTCGCCCAGGAGACTTCCGCCGTGGCACTGCCCATCCGGAAGACGGAGTAGAGCAGGAGGTTCACCGAACCGGTTGGTGCACCGACGATCAGGTCGGTTCCGGAAATTGTGTTGCCGAAGCCTTCGCGTGCGCCGCTGCGGGCCTTCTCGACCCCGAGGAAGAGCGCGACTGAGAGCGCGACCGCGACGATGGTGAGGATCACCGAGCCCTTGCGGTTGAGCAGGCTGCGCCAGGCAAGGGAGAGAAGTGCTGTCATGCCCTGGCTCCTGCCGGCGCCATGGCCCGGTTGATGGCGGCGAGATCGACCGCGCGGGTGAACAGCGGCGCGAGGCTTGCGTCATGGCTCACGAAGAGGAGGCTTGCCCCGGTGCGGGTCACTTCCTCGGAGAGGAGCGCGATGAACCGGTCGCGGGCATCGGCATCAAGCGCGGAGGTCGGCTCGTCGGCGATGATCAGACGGGGCGCGCCGATCAGCGCGCGGGCAGCGGCGACGCGCTGCTGCTGGCCGACCGAGAGGTCCGACACGCGGCGCGACAGCAGGGCCTCGTCGTCGAGGCCAAGGCGCGCAAGCAGGCGCCGCGCCTCCCCTTCCGCATCGTCTCCAGCGGCCTTGCGGCGGGCCGGCGAAAAGCGCAGCGGGAGGAGGACATTCCCGGTCACCGACAGATACGGCACCAGATTGAACATCTGGAAGATGACGCCGACATGATCCGCCCGCAGACGGTCCCGCTTCGAGGGCGAGAGCGCGCTCATGTCCTCGCCGAGCACGCGGATCGTGCCCGACTGGGGCGCCAGCACACCGGCGATAAGGCCGAGCAGCGTGGATTTGCCGGAACCGGACGGGCCGCGGAGGAATACGCGCTCGCCCGCCTCGACGCGGAAGGCAGGCACATCGAGAACCTGCGGCCCCTGCTTCCAGGCAAACGTGATGTTCTCGATCTCGATGACGGGCTGGCTCATACGCGCCTTATTTCAGGGAAAGCTCCGGCGCGGAAGGCGTCAGATTGCCCGCCTTCTGAGCGGTGTCGGTGATGTAGACGGCGCTGACGCTCTCGAAGCCGGAAAATGCTGTGAAGCCGGCAAAGCGCAGGGCCGTCACGCGGTCCGGACTGCCGCAGGTCCAGGTCGCGTGGACATGACCGTCGGTATGGCCGCTGGTCGTGTCGACTTCGGCGTGCGGCGCCGCCGGCGTGCAGTCGCCTCCGACAAGTTCGATCAGGCCGGAAAGCTCTGCGGTGACGGCATCGGTGAACTTACCGTCCGCTTCCGAGAGACCGAAATTGGCGAGCGGCGAGATAAGCTCGGCTTCGAACCGGTTGCCGTCCCGGGTCAGGGCAAGATCGGCGAGGCCGTGGACATGTGCCGTGCCGCCGGCGGCTTCCTCGTCTTCATGATCATGATCGTGTTCACCTGAATGATCCTCGTGCGCCTCTTCCGCAGGGGTTTCGGCGACCGGTGCCTCGACCGCCGCTTGCGGCGGGGCGACCGGCTCGGGTGCCGAACCGCCGCATGCCGACAGCAGGCTGGCAGTGGCCAGAAACAGGGAAAGACGGGTCACGGACAAGGTCATCTTCAGCTCCGGGAGGATCTTGTGGAAGCAAAGGGGTTCGGGCGGAAGATTCCGCTCGCCAAGGGCATATTGAAACAATATAACACTTCTCGCAAGCGGCTTCCGGACCTGCCGGGACAGGCGCCTGCATTGTCAGCAGGACCCTTCCGCCAATGCCTTTCTCCTTACAGGCCTCCGTCTCCTTTGGCCTGCTTGCCGCCGTTGTGACCTCCCTGGGCCTGGCGGCCGTGGCAATGCGGAGCGATTGGTCGGCGCGCCAGTCGGGCCTGTTTGCGCTATCGGCGGGCGGCATGCTGATCACCATGAGCCTGCTGCACATCGTGCCGGAAGCGCTGAGCACCGGTCATGCCGCGGCGAAGTTCCTGCTGGGCGGTTTCTTCGCCGGCCTGCTGCTGAGCTTTGCGATGCGCACTTTCTTTCCAGAGCGGGCCGGACAGACGCGGGCGGAAGCCTTCACGCCGCTGCTGGCCGTGGGGGTGCATTCCTTCTTCGACGGCGTGATCTATTCGGTGTCTTTCGCTGCGAGTTTCCAGTCGGGCGTCTATGCCTCGCTGGGCCTCATCCTGCACGAGTTTGCAGAAGGCATCATCGCGTTCGCGATCCTGTCGCGCCACGGTTTCAAGGTTAAGGAGGCGCTGGTCTGGGCCTTCATCGCCGCGGCCGCGACCACGCCGCTGGGCGCCCTGGTATCTGGCCTGTTCGTCAACGGCCTCGGCGCGGAGACGATTGCAGCCCTCTATGCGGTCTCGGCGGGGCTGCTGATCTATGTGGCGACCGGACCCATGATGGAGCCTCTGAAGGAGATTGCGCCGGGCCGGGCCTTTGGCGCCCTGGCCGCCGGGGTGCTCTTTGCGATCGCGATCCTCGCCCTTCCGATCCACAGCCACGGCGCGCTTGATAACCATGGTCATGACCATGATCACGCGGGAATCGACTTCAGCGCAGACGTTCCGGAATCCGCCGGCGGGCACTGAACCGGACAGCGCGGGCCCGCCTCAGCCCGCTATCGGCATGTCCCTTGCACGGCCCTCTCCCGAAACGGGCGGAGAGACCAGATGCGGTTGTCCAGAAATGTTCGCCAGATCATCGGCGCCGCGATCGGCGCCGGCGTTGCCTTCGCGCTCTCGATGGCCTTTGCCCTGCCAGCGGCTGAGCGGCATGACAAGATGTTCGACGCGCCGGCGACCGAGGCGACCCTTCCGTAGGCGGAGCAGCGTCAGAGCGGCAGCTCGGTCGTGTTCTTGATGCACTCCATCGCGAACGTAGCGCTGACATCGGCCAGGTCGATGCGCGAAATCAGCGTGCGGTAGACGCGGTCATAGTCCTGCACGCTGCCGACCTGCACCTTGAGCAGGTAGTCCACATCTCCCGCCATGCGGTAGAACTCCACCACTTCCGGTATGGCGCGCACCGCTTTCGCGAAGCGCTCCACCCAGCCGGCGGAATGCTCCCGCGTACGGATGGCGACAAACACCGTCTGGCCAAGACCAACGCGTTCCGGGTCGATCAACGCGACCCGTTTCTGCAGGATGCCGGTCTCCTCCAGCCGCTTCACGCGGCGCCAGCAGGTGTTCACCGAGATGCTGGCCCGGGCAGCGAGCGTTTCGAGTGATTCGCTGGAATCGGCCTGGAGGGCACGCAGCAGAAGTCGGTCAGTATCATCTATATTTTCCATAATCTGGTCGTTTACCCGAAAATTCCCGCCAACTTAAGCCCAAAAGACCGAAATTCTGGAATGATCCTTCGGCGCACCCGATGCATCCTGATACCGCGTCACCGGAGTGCCCCATGTCCGCCTTGCCTGCCCGAGACCTTGTCAGAACGCTCCCTCTGTCCACCTGCGAGCCGCCCCGCCTGCGCAGTCTCGCGGCGCTTATCGGGCGCACGCCGCTGATCTCCATCCGCCTGCGCTACCGGGGCCGCGAGCATGTCATCCATGCCAAAGCCGAGCACTACAATCTCACCGGCTCGATCAAGGACCGGATGGCGCTGTCGATCCTGAAGCGCGCCTACCGTTCCGGCGCGCTGCAACCAGGCGACACCATTGCCGAGGCGACCAGCGGCAATGCCGGTATTGCGCTGGCCGCGCTGGGCCGCGCACTCGGCCACCCGGTCGAAATCTTCATGCCGGACTGGATGAGCGAAGAGCGCAAATGCCTGCTGCGAAGCCTGGACGCGCGCCTCAACCTCGTCAGCCGCCAGGAGGGTGGGTTTCTCGGTGCGATTGCCGCGACCGAGCGCCTCGCCGCCGCGCGCAACGACGTGTTCCTGCCCTGCCAGTTCTCGAACGGCGACAATGCGCGCGCACATCTTGAAACAACTGGTCCGGAGCTTCTGGCGCAGCTTGCCTGCCGCAACCTGACGCCAGATGCCTTCGTCGCCGGGGTCGGCACGGGCGGCACCGTGATGGGCGTCGGCGCGGCGCTGCGCGCCGCCCATGCGCGCGTACGCATTCATCCGCTGGAGCCGAAGGAGTCGCCGACGCTCTCGACAGGTCACAAGATCGGCAGCCACCGCATCCAGGGCATCTCCGACGATTTCATCCCGGCGCTCGTGAACTTCCGTGAACTGAACGATGTGATCGCTGTCTCCGACGGTGACGCGATCCGGATGGCGCAGCGGCTTGCGCGCGAACTGGGGCTGGCGGTCGGGATTTCCTCCGGCGCCAACCTGATCGGCGCGGTGATGGCGGCCGACCGGCTGGGTGAAAACGCATGTGTGGCGACCATCTTCTGCGACGATAACAAGAAATACCTGTCGACGGCGCTGGCAGGTGAGGAGCCTGTGAAGGACGGAGATCTCAGCCCGGAGATCGAGCTGGTCGACTTCGACGCGGCCTGCTGCGGGGCTTAGCGCTTCGCGGCGGCAGCTTCTTCGAGGTTCTTGTCCGTGAACCGGCGCGTAAACTGCGTCACGCGCGGCGCAATCTCGGTTTCGAAGCGCGAGCCGTTGAACACGCCGTAATGGCCAACGCCGGGCTGGATATAGTCCGAGCGCATGTCTTTCGGAATGTTCGTGCAGATATCATGCGCGGCCTGCGTCTGGCCAATTCCCGAGATATCGTCCTTCTCGCCTTCGACTGTCATCAGCGCAACCGTGCGCACTTCCGACGGCTTTACGATGCGGTTGCCGCGGTAGTTGTAGATGCCGCGCGGCAGGTGGTGTTCCTGGAAAACGCGCTGGATGGTCTGCAGGTAGAACTCTTCTGTCAGGTCAAGCACCGAGAGGTACTCATCGTAGAACGCGCGGTGCTTGCCGGCATTGTCGCCATCGCCGTCGACGAGGTGGTTGAAGAATTTCCATTGCGCGTCGACGTGGCGGTTCCAGTTCATGTTCATGAACGAGGAGAGCTGAATGAAACCCGGATAGACGCGGCGCAGCATACCCGGATAGGGCGCCGGCACCGTGTGGATCATGTTCTCCTCGAACCAGCTGAACGGGCGCTCCTCGGAGAGCTTGTTCGGCACGGTCGGCGATTTGCGCGCGTCGATCGGCGAGCCCATGAAGGTCATCGTGGCCGGCAACGCAGGGTCTTCTTCCTCCGCCATCATCGAAATGGCGGCGAGCACCGGAGGGCCGGGCTGGCAGACAGCGAGCACGTGCGCGCCGCCGCCAAGATGGGTCAGCATCTGGCGGACGTGGTCGATATAGTCGTCGAGATCGAACCGGCCGAGGAAAACCGGCGACATGCGGGCATCCGTCCAGTCGGTGATGTAGACGTCGTGCGTCTCGAGGAAACCTTCGACTGTACCGCGCAGCAGCGTGGCGTAATGCCCGGACAGCGGCGCAACGATCAGCAGGCGCGGCAGAGGCGCAGCGCCCGGGCGGCGGCAGGAGGCAAGGGCGCCGGCGTCCTTGCGGAAGTGGACGAGGCCGCACCAGGGTGAGCGCCAGGCGACTGTCGGTGTGACTGGCACCGGCACGCTGTTGATACGCACCGAGTCGATGCGCCATTCGGGCTTGCCATAGTACCGGGTAGCGCTTTCGAAGACGTCTGCCATCGCGGCGAGGGATTTGCCGTAACTCGTCTGGCTGAGTGGGTTCAACGGGGAAGCCAGAGCGGCGCGGCCGGCACGGGCCGCCAGGCGCATCGGCGCCATCGCGACGCGGTTCATCTCGACCAGGGAATACAGCATCAGCTTCACCGACCCTTCATGTTGCAGTGCAGCGTAAGCCGGGGATTACGATCCCGCAATGGCCATTGCCACGCGCGCACAATTTTCAAAGGTTAATGCAAGATGTTGAAGAAACTCTAATTTTCGCCCGTGAGGGGAACATCCCGGTCAGGCCTTGCTGTTAATTCTGGGGCCTGCCCGCTTAAACCAGAAGGAATCTGCCATGTTCCTGCGCTGCCAACCGAACCCCCATGATGGCGGCCGGATGACCCGCGCGCTGGTCTTCGAGAAGACCCCGGGCACCCATTTCGCCATTGATGCCGAGGCGCTGCACCGCCAGCCCGAACTGCTGAAGCCCTTCGGCCGCTGGCTGGATGTGCGCATGCGGGTGCTGGATGCACTCGCTTACCTGGCCGTTCTGGTGGGCGTTCTGGCCGCCATACCAGTGGGCTGGTGGACAGCGGCTGTGGGTCTGCTGGTCTGCGTGCTGATGCTGGCGGCGAACCGCAAGACCGCCGGGCGCCTTGCCCGCGCGGCGACTGAACGCTCGACCGAAAGCTTCCGCCAGCTCCATGAAATGGGCTGTCTCTGGCTGGTTAAAGCCTAGACGCCAAACAGGCCGAGCACGGCCGCGATCAGCGCGGCGGCCGTGAACATCAGGATCAGGGCGACGGATGTGCCCCGCTGTTCCTTGCGTTTGGTGCGCACGCCGGGCGCGTTTTTACCTTCCTTGGGCGAGAGCATCATCCGGGTCGCATAGAAGCCGAAAGCGGCCACCAGGGAGACGATGCCGGCAATCAGGCTGCCGCCGAAAACAAAAAACGCGCCGGCGACCGCCGTCAGGAAGCCGAGCTGCGGGCTGGTGCGGTGGATCAGTTCGCGCACATGCCCGTCCGCCCGCGCGCCGGTCAGCTTGTCGAAGCTGCAATTGGGCGAGACGATCGCGGCGACCCAGGACGCGCCGATGGCCAGCGCGCTGGTCATCAGGCCGAGATTGTTGAGCAGAATCTGCAGGTTTTCGGGCATGGCCACGTTTATCGGCGGATTCGGCCCGGTACGGGAAGAGACTAAAACCGGCGGCTCAGAACCGCGTGGTCAGGCTTACGACGCCGTTGAAACGGCCCTCGCCGCCGAAATCCTTCAACGCGCCGGCGGGTTCGAGCCAGCTCAGCTCGCCATTGACTTCCCAGCGTGCACTCGGCGCCCAGCGGCCCTTCAGGATGGCGCCATAGATCACCGGTCCGTCGCCGGGGACACCTGCAGGCAGGTAAGGCGCCGCCGCCCCGGGCGCGCTCACGGCCGCCCCGCGGGACGCGCGCCAGGTGACTTCTCCGCCGAGCGAGAGGCGCAGGTCCGGCGCCACATCGAACGAGACTTCGGGATAGGCGCCGATAACATTGGTGGCGGTATAGTCGCCGGTGCGGCCGAGATAGCCCATCACCGGCGCGAGCGTCGCCCAGGTCTCGTTGTCGTCAGTGCCGGCCTCGTTGCCGGACGCCCCGTCAATGCGCATCGTCAGCGCGGGCTTGCGCGGGATGTCCAGCGTGCGGGTGACCTCAGTGGCAAATGCCCAGGCGGAAATGTCCGCTCCCGGAACGTTTCCGGTTTGCAGGCCGGCCTCGGCGGAGAGGGTCCACGGCGCCGCCTTGCGCGAGACCCGCGCGATCCAGCTGGTGCGCGCCTCTGGCCCAGGCCGGCGCGGGAAGGCGCCTGCATCGGTTTCCTGATGCAGGACGAAGGCGCCGAACTCATGCCCCGGCAGGCTGTCGAGGCTGCCTTCAACGAAAGCGCCGGTCAGCGTCTCGCCGCCCAGATCGCGCTTCTCGAACACGCCGGGTCCCGTCAGGAACCGTTCGCCGTGAAAGACCTGGACACGCAGATGGTCGCCGCGATAGCGCAGCGCGGCGGCGTCATGGACGAGCTGGTAGTTGAAGATGTCGACGGGAAAAAGTAGCCGCGACGACGACCGGAACAGGTCCTGCCGGCCGAGGCGCAGTGTAGCCTCCGGGGTCAGCTTCACATCCGCAAAGGCGCGCTGGACCGCAACCTCTGCCTCGTCAAAGATGCGCGGCACCGCGCGCCCCTCCTGCCCCCAGCTTCCGACCTGCACGAAAAGGCGCACATCCTCACCGAAGCGCGCATCGGCATGCGCGAGCCCGCGGAAGTTCGCGGCGTTGACCGCGCCGGCACCGGGAATGCCGAACTCGGCCGGATCGCGCGTCTCCGCGCGAATACGTCCCTCCCCGCCGAACGTCAGGCGCCATTGATCCTCAGGCCCGAAAGCTATGTTCTTGAAGGCGGGCGCCTGCGGATCATCGGGGCGAACCCAGGACCAGTCTTCCAGCCAGCGATCGGCCTTCAGCGCCGAGTCGAAATCCGGCGCGCCCGCAGGCGCCTGCGCCGCGGCTGTTTGCGCCAGAACCAGCGCGAGCCCGCCGGATGCTAATAAGTGCAATTGCATGTTTTCGGATCGGGCGGCGCGCGGCATGGGCTCTCTCGTTCAGTTCTGAAGGGTTGTGATGACATTTCCGAGCAGGGCGCGAAGCTCCGTGTTCGGACCTTTGCCGATGGCCTTCTCCAGCTCCGCCTGCGCAGCCTGCCATTTCGGAACGGCCCCGGCCTGAAGGGCCGCGCCATCGCCGGTGAGGCGCACGCGGCGGGCGCGCCGGTCTTCCTTGTCGACATGCGTTTCCACAAGGCCGCGCGCCACCAGGGGTCGCAGGAGTCGCGACACGGTTGACGGGTCCATGATGTTGCGCTCGGCGAGTTCCATCAGGGTCTGGTCTGGCGAAAGACGGATCTGCGTCAGCAGGCTGAACTGGCCAATGGTCAGGCCCAATGGTGCCAAAGCGGCGTCATAAAGCCGGTGCACCCGCCGCGTCGCTTGCGAGAGCGCCCTGCAGGTACAGACCATCATCCGGGCATCAGGATTGGCTGCCATGGCGGAAGCCTAGCCAATTTAGATGCAATTGCAAGCATCGAGCCGCGCGGTGACCTCCACAATCCTGTAGTCGCCGCCCGCGCGAGAGGGTTGGCGCGAAAAAGGCGGTTGTGCAATCTGGGCGCGAGGAGGTCCTGGCAGCGCAATGGCGTACAGATTCAAACCCAGCGATGCATCGATGACCGAGGCTGTCCGGCGGATCGCCGCGTCGGAATTCGATCTTGTCCGTCAACGCCTTACCGAAAAGTCGTTGCCCACGGAGCGCAAGGTGCACGAGGCCCGCAAGGCTACGAAACGCCTGCGATCCCTGCTGCGCCTCGTTGGCCCGGCCTGCCCGCAATCGCGCGAGGAGATTGCCGCCCTGCGCGAAGCGGCCGCGCGCCTCTCAGCCCTGCGTGACAAGGGCGCGCTGAGCGAAACCCTGTCACGGCTAGCACCTCCGGAGGCGACCGCGTCCGCGTTGGAGAATGCCTTTGCCGCGCGCCGCGCGCCCGGCGCCGCCGCACAGAAAAAGCTGCTTGCGGGATTCGCGGCTGAAATGGAAATGGCGTCCGGCCGTGCGGCAGGCTGGACCCTGTCGCGCGAAGGATGGGCCGGGCTCGAGCCGGGACTGGAACGCAGTTATCGCCGCTTCCGCAAAAGCATGGACGCCGCCCGGCAAGCGGTGGACGAAGACCCTGTGCACGCCTTTCGCAAACGGGCGAAGGATCACTGGTATCATACGCTCTTGCTGCGCGGGGCATTTCCGCCCGTGATGGACGGGTACGCCGCTGCAGCCGAAAGCCTGTGCGATGACCTCGGCGACTGGCGCGATCTCGGCCTGCTGGAAGCCGCCGTCGCGGACGTCCCGGTTCACCTTGTTGCAAGGCGCGATGCGGCCGATATCCTGTCCCTGATTGCCCGGTCCCGAAAACGCGCGCTGAAGCGCGCCTTCCGGACCGCCCGCCGCCTCACCGCTGAAACGCCCGATGCCTATACGGGCCGCCTCAAGGGCTGGTGGAAATCCGCACATTGACGCCAAAGGAAAAGGCCGCAGCCTGATCGCTGCGGCCTTCCTTAACCCGTCGTCTGGCGCCTTTATCAGAAAGCGTAGCGCGCCATCACCTGGAACACCGGGCCGGCGTCTTCGGTCTCAAGTTCGTACTCGTCGAAGGCGCGGTCCAGCTGGTCCTGGATGGTCGTGAACTTGTTGAAGGCTTCGTCCTTCGACGCATTCAGGAGGTTGGAGCCGACAGCGCGGATCGTGAATTTCTCGCCGAAACGCTTTTCGACGAAGACTTCCAAGTCTGCGCCATAGGTGGTGACGATTTCCTCGCCGACGATTCTGCCGAAGGCGTCACCTTGCTTGCGATAGGTTGCGCCGAAAGCCGCGCCCAACTCCGCGAAGTCGTGGATGAAACCGAAATTGTAGACATACTCGGACTGGTCGTTGAAGCGGCGCGAACCGAAGGCGTCATCGATGTCGCTGTCGAGCCAGGAATAGTTCGCGAATACGCCGGTGTCCGGGAGGCCGAGCATCGTTAGCGGCGTCGAGAGGTCGAACTCGATACCGTAAACCGTGCCGTCGCCCGTGTTCTGCGGCTGAAGCACGAAAGTGCCCGGACCTTCCGAACCCACAACACCGGTATTGGCGACTTCGATCAGGTCTGACACGTCGCGATAGAAGACGTTGACACCGAACACGCCGGCCTTGCCGAGACGGCGCTCATAGCCGACATCGAGGCCCCAGGCGCTTTCCGGCTCGATTTCTGGATTTCCAAGGAGGTCGTTGTCACCCAGTTCGGCTTCAAGCAGCGCGGGCGAGATGAAATCGAAGTTGGGGCGGCGCACGGTGCGCGCGACCGATGCTGAAAAACGGTCTGCCTCGGTCACGTCGAACTTGAAATGTGCCGACGGCAGGAAGAATGCGTAGTCGGTCGACTTGTTCTGATCGGCAACCGCAACGGTCAGGTCCGTGATCGAGACATCAGTTGTTTCATAGCGCAGACCGGTTTCCCACGAGAACCGGCCGGCTTCGCCGTCCAGAACCACGAAAGCGTCGAGGCGCTCTTCCTCCAGCGTGTTGAGCCCACCGGCTTCCGGCGTCAGGGCCGTCCACGGCGTGCGCGCTTCTTCCGGATTGTTCGAGAACTGATTCCACGCATTGCGCAGCGCGGTGGTCACGTTGAAACGGTTGCGCTGAGACAGGATGGCTGTGTCACGGGACTTGTCCTGATAGGCCACACCGAATTCAAGTTCACCTGTTCCCAGTTCGAACTCGTGATTGATCTCGGCCGACGTTTCCTCGTCGGTCAAGTCCACTGTGGTCAGGTCGCCCGTATAGCGCGGCGTGGTGCGATCGAAGTCGATCTCGTCTTCCGTTTCGTAGACATTCTCTTCGAAATTGGCGAAGCCGATCTTGAACGTTGTCTCGCCTGCCGACCATTCCTGCTCGAACACGGCGCGGAGCGAATAGTTTTCCTGGTCAATGTCAGCGACGTTCGCATTGTCCGTGAGCAGATTTCCCGGCGAGGGTGTCCGGACAGGTCCGTTGATCGCCGCCGGATCATTGTACTCGAAAGAACGCTCGTCCTCGGTGCGCTCGGTTTTCACGTAGAAGCCCGAGAAGGTCATTTCGAGACCGGCGGCCGTTTCGACGCCGTACTCCGCGTTGAACGAATAATCCGTGCCGTCGCGCGTATCGGTCTGGTCTTCCCGGTTGTCGAAGTCGTCCACGCGATAATTCGGATTGTTTTCCGGGCTGTCGCCGTAGCGCAAGGATTTCTTGATCTTGGGGTTGTAGCGGCCCTGCAGGTTGCCGCCGATGATCAGGCGGCCGGGACCAACTGCGCCGCCATACACGACGCCGAGGCTTTCCTTGAACTCGCCATCATCGAAATACAGACCGCCGGCGCGCACATAGCCGCCGTCAAGCTCATAACCATCGCGCAGGATGATGTTCAGCGTCCCGGCGAGGGCGTCGCCGGACCGGCGCGCCGAGGAGGAGCGCACGATCTCGACACGGTCGATCAGTTCTGCCGGGATGCGGTCGAGGAAGAAGGAACGGTCGGCGCTGGAGCCCGGCACTTTCTCGCCGTTGATCAGAATCTGGGTATAGCCGGGATCCAGCCCGCGCAGGCGGGCGCCGTCGCTCTCGATCACGTCTGAAAGGAAGGTCACCGAAGGGACGCGCTTCAGGGCGTCGCCGGCCGTCAGCGGCTCAAAGCGCTGGAAATAGTCCTGACCGTATTCGAGCGTCTGGACGGTTTCGTCGCTGCGGTTGCGGTAGGAGATCTCGGCCTGAACTACGACCGTCTCGGCACGCAGGATCGGGTCTTCCTCTTCGGTCACCGGTGCCGGCGCGGTCTGGGCGGAAGCGGAGAACGCGGCGCCAAGGCAGAGGCTGGCGAAGCTCGCGGTCGAGAAAAGGGAAACTCTGGTTTTCATGAAACACCCCGGTTGTGAATGACCGGGCGCTACCATCCGATCTTCGCAATCCGGTGAAGGATTCATACAAGTTTTGTGACGTCGCGATTCTGTCACACGGCCGCGTTATGGCCAAAACCTGCAACCCAAATCTCCCGCGAAACCGAGGAAACCGCCTATGCCGCGCCCTTCGCTTCTGGCTGCCGCTGACACTCTGTCTGTCGTCGCATTAGACGCCAAAGCGGCAGACGCCAGGCGGGCATTCGAGCATAGGCTGGCTCACTGACAAATCGCTGACAGGCCTGATCAGGGTGCCAACAGGCGACTTCGTCCAGGCACTGGCACTCAAAAAAGACATTCCGAGAAGGACATTCCACGATGCTGCGATACTTTTTTCTCACCACAACCTGCACCCTTGCCCTTGCTGGCTGTGTTTCTGCACCGCCCGTACTGGAGACACAGGCTCTTGTTATGGCCGCCATGGAAACCTCTCCCGCCGGCGCGCGCGGCGACGCCGCCGATGACCCGGCCGTCTGGCTGCACCCCGCTGATCCGGCAAAGTCGCTGATTCTCGGGACCAACAAGCAAGAAGGCCTGGTCGTCTACAACCTTGACGGCACCGAAGCCGCCCGCCTGCCGATTGGCCTGATCAACAATGTCGACATCCGTCAGTCCCCGGATCGCCCCTATGACGTCGCGTTCGCCAGCAATGACCAGGTAAACGCTATCTCCGTCTTCCTGATCGACCGGGCGACAGGCACTGTCTCTCATCGCGGCGAAGTCCCCACGGGCCGGATCGAGCCCTACGGCATCTGCTCGGCGCGCGAAGGCAACCGCGACTATGCAGGTGTAACGTACAAGGACGGAACCGTCGAAATCTGGGCCGTCTCGGCCAGCCCGCTCGAACTGGCCGGGCAGCTGGTGAAAACCGTGAAGCTTGCCAGCCAGCTTGAAGGCTGCGTATTCGACGAGCCGCAGGGCCTCCTTTTCATCGGCGAAGAGGCCCGCGGCCTCTGGAAACTGTCCTACCGCGACGACGCGCCGGCGCCGGAGCTGATTGACGAAGTTGGTGCTGGCGCCGGCCTCGTGGCAGATGTCGAAGGCGTCTCGATATGGCGCGGCAAGGACGGTGCTGGATGGATTGTTGTCTCGGCCCAGAGCGAGGACCGTTTTGTCGTTTATGACCGCAAGGCCCCGCACACGGCGATGGGCAGCTTCTCGATTGGCGAGAATAGCGGCCTCGGCATCGACAAGGTGACGCATACGGACGGTCTGGATGTCTTCTCGGCCGCCCTTCCCGGCTATCCGCGCGGTATCCTCACCATGCAGGATGACGGAAATCCGAAATCGGGTGTGGACCAGAATTTCAAGGTCGTCAGCTGGGCGGATATCGAAGTCGCGCTGGGCTTACCGGCGCTTGAGGCCGAATAGGCCTCAGCCGACACTCATTGCCAGCAGCCGGCTGATCTGCGCACGCGGCAGGCCGCTGTCGATGTGGTAGTCGTTGATTGCCGCCTGCAGGCCCGCGAGATCACGTTTCGAAGTCGCCTCCGGCTTGTCCAGCACGCCTTCGCGCACGAGGGCAGCGCAGACATGGCCGGAGGCAATCCAGGCGTCCCAGCCAGAAAAGCGCAGAAAATACTGTCCCGTCGCGCCGCCAAGACGTGAGCCGCGCTTGTTCAGCAGGCTGAGCAATCCGATCTGGTCCTCGCCCGGCCATTTGGCCAGAAACCTTCCGAACCCGCCCTCCTCGCGCTCCACCTGCGCCACAAAGCGCGCATTCTCCAGAGTTGCCTTGATCTTCTGCCCGTTGCGGATGATACGCGTGTCGCTGACAAGCTGATCCATCATGTCATCGCCGAAAAAAGCGAGCTTGCCGGGATCGAAGCCTTCAAAGGCTTCCTCGAACCCGTCCCACTTTGCCTCGACGACCTTCCAGTTGAAGCCGGCATTGAATACGCACTTCGTCATCACGGACAGCAGCCTGTCCGCCGGAGCCTTTGCAAGATTCTTCACCGCATGCGTGTTTGCGGACTTTTCCAGCGCTGCCTTCTCGCCGCCGTGATGGCCGGCGGCGAGCTTTAGGATGGGGGCAAACTTCCGCGCCATCGCGCCCCTGCGCCCTTACTTGAGGGCGGTCTCGTAGACCTTTGCGTAGTCATCTGCACTCATCGTGCGGGGATTTCCGAAATGCGCGAGGTCCTTCAGCGCGTAGTCCACAATGCCGGGTGCGTCCGACGCGGCGAGGCCCATGGCCGTCAGGTTCTTCGGAATGCCGATCGCATTGTTGAGATCCTGGATGGCGTCCGCCAGGTCCGCGCCCGGTTTGAGGCCCATGGACTGGCGCAGGCGGATATATTTTTCATCGGCCGCGCCGTTATGGAAACGCAGGATGTGCGGCAGGAAGACAGCGTTCAGTGTTCCGTGGTGCAGTTTCTTCTGCTCAAGACGCCCGGCCGCATGGCTCAGCGCATGAACGCCGCCGAGGCCCTTCACGAAGGCGAGCGCGCCCTCGTAACTTGCCATCATCATGTGCCAGCGGGCTTCGGCGTCGGAGCCGTCCTTCACGGCGCGCACCAGCATGCCCTTGCCGAAAGCGCGATGCGCGCCGTCATAGCCGATACCCTCCGCAGGCGGATTGATCGACGGGGTGAGCACCGCCTCAATGCAGTGCGTCAGCGCGTCCATGCCGGTGGCGGCCGTCAGGCCCGCCGGCAGACCAAGGGTAAGGTCCGGATCGCACAGCGCCACGACCGGGATCAGGTTGGGCGAGGCAAAGGTTTCCTTGCGGCCATTCTCCATGATGATGACCATACCGACAGACACTTCCGAGCCGGTGCCGGCCGTTGTGGGGATCGCGATTAGCGGAGGGATCTTGCCGATCTTCTTGGCGCCGCCGATGATCGCGGCATAAGTCTCCAGCGGCTCGGCATGGCTGGCGAGCAGGCCGATGGCCTTGGCATGGTCCATGGAGGAGCCGCCACCGACTGCGATGATGCCGTCCGCGCCGGACTCCTTGTAGAGTTTGGTTGCGAGCTTTGTCTGCGTCTCGGTCGGGTTCGACGTCGTCTCGGCGAACACGCCGGCCGGCGGCACGCCGAGCGCGTCCTCGACCTTGGCCAGGATGCCCGAGGCCTTGATGCCTGCATCGGTCACAATGAAGGGCCGCGTGATGCCCTTGCCCTTGGCGAGCACGGCGAGCTGCTTCAGCGCGCCCGCGTCAAAGACGCATTGGGTGAGAAAATTCATGACGGGCATCAGGCGCACTCCAGCGGGTAAACAGGAAAAGACGCCCATGTTCCCAACTGGAGGCGGGAAGTTCAAGTCTTTCCTCAGCGGCAGGCGCCGGCCCGCCAGGGCCAGGCCGGAGAACCGGCGCGGACTTCCTTGACCGCCCCTGCTTCAACCGGAGCAATGTGCTGCCTCCGGAAGATCGTCTCAATACGGACGATTACCTATTCGCGCGCCTATGCCGCGCGGCGCGCAGCCGCGCGGCAAGGTGGCCAATTTCGCGTTTGTTTCCAGAGGCTTACGGAGAACCATCACTCACCAAAATGATGGGACCAAAGCGATGAAAAAGCTTCTTATTGCCGCCCTGATGGCAGGCACTGCCCTGACCGGTTTTGCCGGTACGGCCTGCGCCGAAGACAAAGACAACCCGTGGATGCTGCGCGCCCGTGTCATCGGCGTGCTGCCGGACGAAAGCGCCGGCCTCTCGGTTGGCGCCGCCAACCTGGCGGGCGATGCCGATATCGGCGACCAGTATGTGCCGGAATTCGACATCACATATTTCTTCACCGACAATATCGCCGCTGAACTGATCCTCGCGGTGACCCCGCACGATGTCAGCGCGGTGAACGTCACCGTTCCGGGCGCCCTGACCAATGCCAATATCGACCTCGGCGATGTCTGGCTGCTGCCTCCCACCCTGACCGTGCAGTACCACTTCCAGAACGGCTCGAAGTTCAAGCCATATGTGGGCGCCGGCGTGAACGCGACCTTCTTCTTCAACGAGGACGAAGGCCCGGTCGCCGACGGCATCGATTATGACCCGAGCTTCGGCCCCGCCCTCCAGGCCGGTTTCGACTATGACCTTGATGGCAAGGAAGGCGGCTTCGCCATCAACGTCGACGTCAAGAAGATCTGGATCAACACCGATGTGACGGTCGACTTCACCACCGCTCTGGGCGCTTCGGTCGACGCCGATGTAGACATCAACCCGCTCGTCGTGGGTGTCGGCCTCGCCTACAAGTACTGAGGCCCTGTCCCATTCCCGGGAGACTTCAGTAGCCGGCGCCGCGTCTTTCTCCCAGAAGGCGCGGCGCCGGTCCTTTTCTGCGCCGCGCCTCTTGCGCGCCGGTTTCAAGACGCTACCCGTTGGGCATGACGATCCTGACCGTAAAAGACCTCGCCGTAGATTTCGAGACCGCTGATGGCACCGTAAACGCCGTCAGGGGAATTTCCTTCCAGGTCTCGGCAGGCGAATGCCTTGGAATCGTTGGCGAAAGCGGATCGGGCAAGAGCCAGTCCGCCCTCGCTGCAATGGGCCTGCTCGCCGAGAACGGCCAAGCCCGGGGCCAGATCCTGTTCAACGGCACCGACATGATCACCGCCCCGAAGCCGGCGCTGCGCAAGATCCGCGGCGCCGAGATGTCGATGATCTTCCAGGACCCGCTGACCAGCCTGACGCCGCACATGACCGTCGGTGCCCAGATGCGCGAGATCCTCGCGCTGCACCAGAACCTAAAAGGCGGGGAAGCCAACAAGCGCTGCGTCGACTGGCTCGAGCATGTCCGCATTCCGGAAGCCGCCCGCCGCCTCGACCAGTTCCCGCACGAGTTGTCCGGCGGGATGCGCCAACGCGTGATGATCGCCATCGCCATGCTTTGCGGCCCGAAACTGCTGATCGCCGACGAGCCGACCACGGCGCTTGACGTCACCGTCCAGGCGCAGGTGCTGGAGCTGATGGCGGAGCTGAAACGCGAGACTGGCACCGGCATCGTCCTGATCACCCATAACATGGGCGTCGTTGCTCGGATGTGTGACCGCGTGATCGTGATGCGCCATGGCGAGATCGTCGAACAGGGCGCCACCGACGACATCTTCTATGCCCCGCAACACCCCTACACGAAGATGCTGCTGGCCGCCGTCCCGCGCATCGATCAGCCAGATCCTCCGGGCCGTCCCGCGCTCGCCCCTGCTCCGCCGAAAGAAACCGCGCCGGTGCTGGAAGTGAGCGACATGAAGGTTCACTTCCCGATCCAGATCAAGGGGGGCCTGTTCGGCAGGACGAAGCCCTTGAAAGCCGTCAACGGCGTCAGCTTCGATCTGCGCGCCGGCGAAACGCTGGGTGTGGTCGGCGAGTCCGGTTGCGGCAAGTCCACGCTCGCGCGCGGCGTGCTGAAACTCATCCCGCCCACCGGTGGCTCGGTCGCCTGGCTCGGCAAGGACATTACCAGGGCCAAAGCCCGCGAGATGAACGCGCTGCGCGACGACTTGCAGATCGTTTTCCAGGACCCGCTCGCCAGCCTTGACCCCCGCATGACCATCGGCGCCTCGATCGCCGAGCCGCTGCAGGTGCACGAGCCCGGCCTCGACAAGGCCGGACGCGAAGCGAAAGTACGCGCGATCCTCCCGCGCGTCGGCCTCGACCCCAACCTGATCAACCGCTATCCGCACGAACTCTCCGGCGGCCAGAACCAGCGCGTCGGCATCGCCCGCGCAATGATCTTGCAACCCAAACTCGTGATCTGCGACGAGGCCGTCTCGGCCCTCGACGTATCGGTTCAGGCGCAGGTGGTGGACCTGCTGATAGAACTCCAGAAGGAGTTCGGCCTCGCGATGATCTTCATCAGCCACGACCTTGCCGTCGTCCGCCAGATCAGCCACCGCGTGATGGTGCTCTATCTCGGCCGCGTCGTCGAACTCGCGGGGCGCGGCGCGATCTATACCGACGCGCGCCACCCCTACACCAAGGCGCTGATCGCTGCCGTGCCCAATGCCGACCCGAGGACCGAGCGCACCCGCGAGCGGCTCCGCCTGACCGGTGACCTGCCGAGCCCGCTCGACAGCCGCGCCGCGCTGCGCTTCCTGAAGTCGAAGGTGATCGACGACCCGGAAGCCGAACAGTACCAGGCGAAACTGCTGGCCGTTGGCCCCGACCACTGGGTAGCCGAGCATGACGCGGTGGGCGGCGCCGAGGCCCTTCTGGCGGATTGATCCCGTACAGTTCGATATTCAGTGTTCGAGGTGCCATCCGGTTTGATAACGTGCCCCTGGCCGTTACCTCTGCGGTGGTCCGCGCCTTGTCTTCGCCCCCCTGCCCGCATAGGGTGCCCGCGCTTCAGCCGGACCCCATCCCATGCCCGATTCCCAGCTTCCCGAACTGCCCGTCACCCTCGCCGACATCCAGGCTGCCGCGAAGGTGCTGGAGGGCAATATCGAGCGGACGGAACTGGCCCATTCCCGCACCCTGTCAGCCATCACCGGCGCGGAAGTGTGGATCAAGCTGGAGAACCGCCAGTACACCGCCGCCTTCAAGGAGCGCGGCGCGCTGAACAAGCTGGCCAAGCTGTCAGACAACGAGAAAAAGTATGGCGTCATTGCCGCCTCGGCCGGCAACCATGCGCAGGGCGTGGCCTACCATGCCCGCCGCCTCGGCATCCCCGCGACCATCGTGATGCCGCTGACCACGCCCTTCAACAAGGTGGAGCATACCCGCGACCACGGCGCCCGCGTGCTGCTTGAAGGCATGACCTTCGACGAGGCCAAGGCGCACGCGTATGACGTCTGCAAACGCGAGGGCCTGACCTTCGTCCACCCCTTCGACGATGCCGACATCATCGCCGGCCAGGGCACCATCGCGCTCGAGATGCTCGCCGACAATCCGGCGCTCGATACGCTCGTCATACCGATCGGCGGCGGCGGCCTGATCGCCGGTATCGCCATCGCGGCCAAAGCGCTGAAACCTGAAATCCGCATCATCGGCGTGCAGGCCGCGATGTATCCCGCCATGCACGCCGCCCTGCGCGGCAAGACGACCAAGACCGGCGGCGCCACCATCGCCGAAGGCATCGCCGTGCGCGATGTTGGCGAAGTGACACGCCAGATCTGCGAGCGCCTCGTTGATGACATCGTCCTGGTCGAGGAAGAACACCTTGAGCGCGCAATCACGCTGTTCGTCGAAGTCGAGAAGACGATTGCCGAAGGCGCCGGCGCGGCCGGTCTGGCAGCGCTCCTCGCCCATCCCTCGCGCTTCTATGGGCGCAAGGTTGGCCTCGTCCTCTGCGGCGGCAATATCGACACGCGCCTCCTCGCCTCGGTGCTGACCCGCGCGCTCGTGCGCGAAAACCGCCTCGCCCGCATCCGCATCGTCGGCGACGACCGGCCGGGCCTGCTCGCGCTCGTCTCCAAGATCATCGGCGACAACGGCGCCAACATCATGGAAGTTTCGCACAATCGCATCGCGCTCGACGTGCCGGCCAAGGGCGCCGAGTTCGACATCCTGATGGAAACGCGCGACAGCCAGCACACGCAGGAAGTCATCGACGCGCTCGCCCAGGCGGGCTATCCGCCGCGCGCGATCTAGGCGCACCGCAAGCCATAGTTTTTCCGTACACAGACAGGTCCGCTCATGACGAACGACACATCCCCCGCCAGCCCCAAGGCCGAAGGCGGCTCTCCGCTGCCCCTCGTCATTGCGCTAATCCTGGGCCTGTTCCTGGCGGCCTATCTCGTGCGCTCCAATGCCCCCTCGCTGGGCCAGTCAGGCCTGACCTCCCCTTCAAGCTCAACGGATGACATCATGCCTGCCGCCTTCAAGAAATACCTGCCCTGGGACCCGAACGGGAAGGACGTGAAGTCCGGCGAATTGGGCCTGCAGTACATCGTGCTGAAAGAAGGCCCGAAAGAGGGCAAGAAGCCGGTGCCGACCGACCGCGTTACCGTGCACTATGAAGGCCGCCTGGCTACCGGCGAGAAGTTCGATTCCTCTCTGGACCGCGGCGAGCCCGCCACCTTCCCCCTGAACCGCGTCATCCCCGGCTGGACCATGGGCCTGCAGGAAATGTCTGAGGGCGACGAATACCTGTTCTACATCCCGAGCGAGCTTGCCTATGGCAACCAGGCCCGCGGCGACGTGATCAAGGCCGGTGACGACCTCGTCTTCCTCGTCCAGCTGCTCAGCATCGAGATTCCGAAAGTGGCCGACGCCGCGGCCTGGCAGAAATACTTCCCCTGGAAGCCCGACGCGCCGGAGGTGAAGAAAACCGAATCCGGACTGCAGTACGTTGTGCTCGCCAGCGGCGACCCGGCCGGCAAACCCCCCGTGAACGGACAATTCGTTCTCGTGCATTATGAAGGCCGCCTCGCCGAAACCGGCGCCCTGTTCGACAGCTCCTACGAACGCGGCGATCCGGAAGCGTTCCCCTCGAACGGGCTGATCGACGGCTGGGTCGAAGCGCTCGGCATGATGAAACCCGGGGATCGCTGGATGCTCTACATCCCCGCCGAACTTGGCTATGGCGCGCAAGGCACGCCTGGCGGCCCGATTCCTCCGAACGCTCCGCTCCAGTTCGAAGTCGAACTCATCAGCGTGATGCAGTAGTTCCCGGCGATGGCTGTCACCGCCAAAGCGCTCGCCAGCATCGCCCTTGCCGCCGGCAAGGAGATCATGCGGGTCTACCGCACCGACTTCGCGGTCGAAAAGAAGCTCGACCAGTCGGTCCTCACCGAGGCCGACGGGCTCGCTGAGGCCATTATCCTGAAAGGTCTCGCCGAGGCTGACCCGGACCTTCAGGTGATCGCCGAGGAGTCCGTCGCGGGCGGCATCATGCCTGAGCACGGCACCCGCTTTGCGCTGGTCGACCCGCTGGATGGTACGAAGGAATTCGTCGCGAAGAACGGCGAGTTCACCGTCAACATCGCGATCATTGAGCATGGCCGCCCGGTCATGGGCGTCGTCTACGCGCCCGCACTGCACCGCCTGTTCGTGGCCGAAAGCCCCTCCTTCGCCTGGCAGTCAAAGGCCGCGCCGGATGGCCCCGTGCCCGCCAAGCGCAACCCGCTGCGCATCCGGCCCGCGCCGGCAGGCGGCCTCACCGCCGTTGCCTCCAAATCGCACCGCTCGCCGGAAACCGACACCTGGCTGGCGAAGTATCCGGTGAAGGAAATCGCGGGCGCCGGCTCGGCATTGAAGTTCTGCCTCGTCGCGGCAGGTGAGGCTGACGTCTATCCGCGCCTCGGCCGCACAATGGAATGGGACACCGCCGCAGGGCAAGCCGTCGTCGAGGCCGCCGGCGGCCGCGTCCTGACGCTCGACCATGCGCCCCTGCTCTACGGCAAGCGCGAACGCGGCTACGACAATCCGGACTTTATCGTCTATGGTGATGTGACGCCGCTCTGACGGCAAAGAGGCAGACAATGGCCCGGCAGTATTTTGGCACGGATGGAATCCGCGGACGGATCAACAAGAACCCAATGACGGCCGAGACGGCGCTGCGTCTCGCCATCGCCGCGGCGCGCACCTTCGCCCCGGAAGGCGGACGCGATGTGGTTATCGGCCGCGATACACGCCGCTCCGGCGAGATGATCGAGGCCGCGCTGGTGGCGGGCCTTACCTCGATGGGCGTGCGCCCGGTCCATCTCGGCGTTGTGCCGACACCTGCCGTCGCCCTGATGGCGCGTGAGACCGGCGCCGCTCTCGGCTTCATGGTCTCGGCGAGCCACAACAAGTACGAGGACAACGGCCTCAAACTCTTCAGCCCCGAAGGCGTAAAGTTCACCGACGCGGTGGAAGAAGCCCTCGAGGCCGCCATGGCCGCCGCCTTCGAGGGCGAGTATGCTCCGCCAGCGAACATTTCCGAGCCCTCCGCGCTGGACGGCGCCGGCCAGCGTTATGTTGACCGTTGCCTCGAGACGATTGGCAAAGGGCAGGACTTCTCGAAACTCAAGATCGTGCTCGACTGCGCCCACGGCGCCGGTTTCGAGACGGCGCCGGAAGCCCTTCGCCGCCTCGGCGCGCAGCTGCGCGTCATCGGCGCCGAGCCGGACGGCATCAACATCAATGCCGGCGTCGGATCCACCGCGACCGGCGCGCTGAAAGCCGCCGTGCTGGAAACCCGCGCCGACATAGGGATCGCGCTCGACGGCGACGCGGACCGTTTGATCGTTGTCGACGAGACCGGCGCCGAAGCAGACGGCGACCAGGTGATGGCCCTGATCGCCAGCGACATGCACCGTAAGCGGCGCCTCAAAGGCGGCGGCATGGTCGCCACCGTCATGTCCAACATGGGCCTCGACGAGTATCTCAAGGCAAGCGGGCTCGTCCTTGCGCGCACAAAGGTGGGCGACCGCTATGTCGGCGAGCATATGCGCGCGCACGGTTACAATCTTGGCGGCGAACAGTCCGGACACATCATATTGTCGGATGTCTCCACCACCGGCGACGGCCTTCTCGCCGGCCTGCAGGTCCTGTCGGTTCTCGCCGCGCGGGGCGGCAAGGCATCGGACATGCTGCGCGTCTTTACGCCTGCGCCGCAGAAGCTGACCAACATACGCTATTCCGGCGCGAACCCTCTCGACTCTGAAAGGGTGAGGTCCGCCCTCGCCGAGGCGGACGCCCTGCTGGGAGACCGTGGACGGATGGTTGTGCGCAAGTCCGGCACCGAGCCGCTGATCCGCGTCATGGCTGAGGCGCTGGACGAGGCGCTGATGATCAAGGCGCTTGCCCTTGTTGTGGATGCGGTGAACGCCGAAGCCTGAATTCACGGGCTCTCCCCGCGTAAACGGTTGCAAGTGGCCTCAGACCGATTATTCCTCCGGGCAGATGAAAACCCGACATCGGAGGAGTACCACCATGCCCGAGGGCGAGACCCTGCCTGCATTCCGACCGCTGCCGCAGAAGACCCCCGACGTCACGATGACGCGCAAGGGCGAGGCGATCTACATCTGCGCCAATCAGCCTCCCGGCGCGCGCCCGAAGTCGATCCCGCACGCGCTGGACGAGCGGGCCACGATGCACCCCGAGCGCGCCTTCCTGCGCGAACGCGATCCGCAGACGGATGAATGGGTGACGCTCACCTACGGTGAGGCCAAGCGTATCACCGACAGCCTCGCGCAAGCCTTCCTCGATCTCGGCGCCGGTCCCGGTGCGCCGGTCATGCTCGTCTCCGGAAACTCGGTCCGCGCGGCGATGGTCATCCTCGCTGCCCAGAAGATCGGCGCCCCGGCCGCTCCGATCTCGGTGCCCTACTCCACGATGTCGACCGACTTCGACAAGCTCAAGCATTGCTTTCATGCGGTGAAGCCGGCCGTCGTCTTTGCCGAACAGCTGGCGCCCTTCCGCAAGGCGCTCGCCGCATTGCCCGCCGCCGCGTTCAGGATCGTCAGCGCCGAGCCCGAAGGCGACAATGCCGTCCTCGCCTATGACGCGCTGACCAGTACGGTGCCGACGCCTGCCGTCACCGCCGCGCGTGATGCGCTCACCGATGCCAGCATCGGCAAGTACCTCTTCACCTCCGGCTCGACCGGCATGCCGAAGCCGGTGCCGCAGACGCAGGGCGCCATGTGCTCGCTGATCTCCGGCCAGGAAGGCCTGCGCGAGAATTCGCGGGACCCGGAATACGATCCGGACCGGATAGACAATTTCCTCGACTGGCTGCCCTGGAACCACATCTCCGGCTCCAACGTGAACTTCAACGGTGCGCTCTGGAACGGCTCCACCTTCTGGATTGATGGCGGCAAGCCGACGCCCGCCCTTTTCCACGAGACCATCCGCAACATCCGCGAAGCCAGTCCGTCCGTGTTCGGCACAGCGCCGATTGCGCTCGCCATGCTGGCCGAAGCGATGGAACAGGATGAGACTCTGCTGAAAGCCTTCTTCAGGAACATGCGGTCTGTCGGCTATGGCGGCGCAACGCTGTCGGATGACCTTTATGACCGTTTACAGGCCCTCTCGATCAAGGCCACCGGCCGCCGCATTCCCATCGTCACGATGTACGGCGCCACCGAAACGCAGGGCATCACTGTGGTGCACTGGGAAGTCGAGCGTGTCGGCCTGATCGGCCTGCCTCTGCCCGGCACGACCCTCAAACTGGTACCGAACGGCGAGAAGCTGGAAGTGCGCGTCAAGGGCCCGACCGTCATGCCGGGCTACCACAACGACCCGAAAAAGAACGCGGAAGTCTTCGACGAGGAAGGTTTCTACTGCCTCGGCGACGCCGTGAAGTTCGTGGACGAGAACGATCCCAACAAGGGCCTCGTTTTCGATGGCCGCGTCGGCGAAGATTTCAAACTCTCCTCCGGCACCTGGGTTTCGGTCGGCACGCTGCGCCCGGATTTCGTCGCCGCCTGCTCACCGCTGATCTTCGATGCGGTGATCTGCGGCCAGGACAAGGACTTCGCCACCGCGCTTGTCTGGCCCTCCCCGGCGGCTGCCGAACAGTACGTGAAGGCAGCCGGCGACCCTGCCAGGGGCTTTGCCGCCCTGGTCAGCGACCTCACCCGCAAGGCAGCCGTGTTCAACGCCTCTGAACAAGGCTCGTCCCGCCGCATCAAGCGCCTGATGGTAATGACCGAAGCGCCCAGCATCGATGCCGGCGAGATAACCGACAAGGGTTATGTCAACCAGCGCCTCGTCATCAGCCGCCGCGCAAACCTTGTGCAGGCCCTCTATGCCGAGCCGCCCGCCCCGGGCGTTATCCTGCTCTGACGCTGCCCGCACTGGCGTATCCCTTGCATCGCCTGCAACCCGCCATCACATGGCCGGAATTGCAGATCAGATGCAGACGCATGACGTTCGATGATGCCTTCCGCAGTTTCCGGGACCGGTTCAGCTTTCCGGAGCTGAAGCCGCTTGACCTTAAGCTGCCGGTCGACCGGCTGCGCCGCGAGTTCCTGCGCATCGACTATTCCGCCGAGCCGGATGCGCCCGAACTGGCAGATGTCCGCCTAATGATCATTCGGGGCGCTGCCGGCCCGATCAAGGCGCGCCTTTATGTTCCGCTCGGCGCGGGCGTCCCGCCCGGCCCCGGAATCCTCTTCTTTCATGGCGGAGGCTTCGTCCTGGGCGATCTCGACAGCCATGACATGCTTTGCCGGCGCCTGGCGGAAGGCTCGCGCTGCCGCGTGCTCGCCGTCGACTACCGTCTTGCGCCCGAGCACTGTTTCCCCTGCGCCCATGACGACGCCCTTGCCGCCTGGGCCTGGCTGCAGGAACACGGCTCGGCCAAGGCCGGCATTGACCCCGCCCGCTGCGCCGTCGCCGGTGACAGCGCGGGCGGCAATCTTGCCGCCTACCTCTGCCAGCAGATGGTGCGTGCCCGGGGTCCAAAACCGGCCTTCCAGCTGCTTCTCTATCCCCTGCTCCAGTTCGCCGATATCCGCTCGAAGAAGATGTCGCCGCAGGAAAGCGGCTTCTTTATCTCCGCGAACCTCTTCGAGTTCTTCCGCCGCCATTACCTGCCGGACCTGACCTGCGCGATGGATCCGCGCATGTCGCCGCTGTTCGCCCCGCTGGAAGAGCTGAAGGCCCTGCCGCCCGCCCACATCATCGTCTGCGGCTGGGACCCGCTGCACGATGAGGGCCTCGCTTACGGCGCCAAGCTGCGCGGCCTCGGCGTACAGGCCAGCGAACGCGAATACACCTCCATGGTGCACGGCTTCCTGAACCTGACGCCGTTCTCCTCCACGGCCCGCCAGGCCGCGCGGGAGGCCGGCGAGATCACCGGCAAGGCCCTGGGCGCGCTCTGACCAGCCGCCGCAGCCGGGCCGTACAGTCGGCACCAAGCTGACCATCCGCGGCCAGGTATCGCCAGTCCAGGCAGACGGGGCAGGCCGGCGGCCTGCCCCTTTTTGTGTCCGCCGCGCAAAAGAAAGCGGCCCCCGTTTCCGGGGGCCGCCAGATTGTCCGTATCCGGAGCGTATCAGCTTCCGGCGCCGAAGCGCTTCGTGACACCGATCTTAAACGTGCGGCCGACGGCATCGCCCGTGAACGGGTCATAGTTCAGCTCGAGGCGGGCGAACGGCGGCTTCGTGTCGAGAATGTTCTCGACCGAGAAGGACACCGTCGTTTCCGCCGGCAGCGACCAGACGATGGTCGAGTCGTAGCTGACGAAGGACTTGATCGTCTGGCCCTGCGGCAGGACGATACCCGGAACCGGCCAATTGGGGTTCGGCGCTGTGAACAGCGTCGTGCGCTGGTCCTCATACTCGCCGATATAGCGCGCGGTCAGGCGGGCATTGAGGTTGTCGGTCGATGCGTTGGCATAGGCCTCGAACTTCAGTTCCGGCAGCGGGGTAGCGATGGTCTGGAAGTTCAGGAAGCCGACGGCCGAGAAGGGCTGGCCAACCGTGAGGCCGGCCACGTCCACAGCGCCGACATCATACTCCAGCACATAGCTGCCGCTGCCACCGATCTCGAGGTCCGCGCCAAAGGCGAGGTCTTCGAAGGTATAATCGGCCAGCACGTCGATGCCCGAGGTCTTGATGTTCGGGCCGTTGATGTAGGAGGTATTGAGGCGCGACACGTTGCCCACGGCGCAGGCACCGGTGAACGTGAAGCGGGCCTGCAGCTGGGCAAAGGCGGGGTTGCCGCAATTGACCGCCGAGCCGCCCGGGAACATCGCGGCCACCATGTTGGCCACCGGTTCGACCACGACGGAATCGTCGAAGTCGAAGTTCCAGTAGTCGACCGACATGTTGAAATTGCCGGCCTGGAAGATGCCGCCGACGTTGTAGGTCAACGCACTTTCCGGGGTCAGGTTCGGATTGCCCGCGATGTCGACTGCCCGGAACGTGCCGCCGACGCTTTGCAGCGAGGTCACCGAACCGGTGGCGACCTGGGTCAGTGCCGGGCCGCGGAAGGTCGTGCCGACCGAGCCGCGCACGGCGAACTGCGGAACGACCTGCCACTTGGCCGATGCCTTCGGATCGAAGGTCGAGCCAATGCCGCCGCCGTAGTCCTCATAGCGCGCCGCCAGCGACACGTTGAAGTTGTCCGTGAACGGCAGGCTGAGTTCGCCGAACAGGGCGACGACATCCTGCTTGGCGCTGAGGGGCCGCGAGCCGGCAAGGAAGCCGAGCGCGCCGACCGGCTGGGCGCAGTTGGTTGCGCCTGTTGTCACAGTGGCGATGCACGGCGTGACGTTCAGGTTCGCAATGTCGTTGTACGTTCGGTCGAAACTCTCTTCGCGGTACTGCCCGCCGAAGGCCCATCCGATATCGCCGCCGCCGAGAGAGACCGGCAGCTGGCCATTCAGGACGCCCTCGAGGACCGTCAACTCGATTTCCTGCTCGGTGAACGAGTCTTCGAGGATGAAGTCGAGGACATCAAGCGAGTTTGCCGCCGCCGGGTTGAAGTTCGGGTTGGTCGCGCCGGTTATGGCGTTGGTTTGGATCGCGTTCGAGAATGGGTTGAACCAGAGACAGCCGTTGAGGCCGGGCGTGTTCGCCGCGACGTTACAGTTGGCGCCGCCGAGACCGCGCAGCGCAAGAGCGTAGCGGTTGACGACGGTGTCTTCGTTGGTGCGCCGGCCGGTTTGTTTGCCGGTCGTGACCGAGGCCGTGTAGTTGATGGCGTCCGTCAGTTCGCCCTTCAGTTCGGCGGACAGGCGGTAGTGCTCGAATTCGCGGTAGCTGCGCTCTGAACCACGACCACCTGCAAGTGCGTTGCCCCCCCACCCGAGAGGACGGGTCGCAATCATGAATGCGCCTGCAGCTGCCGGAGATACGAGGCCCGGATTCTGGGCGACCAGAGTAGCGAAGCCCGGGTTTGCGGCTGGCACAAAGAACTGCCCTGGAACGATCGAGGCATCTGCCGTCGGGCCGCTTGCGCCGCCAACCGGCGGGAAGGACGGCGAGAAGGCAATCTGCGGGACTTCAGTCGCCGCGTAGAACGCCTGGACCGAGAGATTGTGTTTCTCGGACAGGTCGAAATCGGCTTTTCCGAGCACCTGATACCGGTCCTCTTTTTCGACAATGTTGTCGAACGGCGTGAACTGGAAGCTGCACAGCGCGTTGGCACCGCTTATCACAGGAGTACCGGCGAAGTTGCCACAGGCCGGGTCGCGGGTCACGCCCTGCACAGGCGCGAACGCGCCGCTAACCGGCAGGAACGAGCCCGGGTTACCCACCAGCGACCAGCCGCCCTGCGGGTTGCCGAGGAAGTCGCGCAGCGCCCAGTCGCGCTCTGTGGTGGCGAGCTCCGAGCGGTGCTGATAGCCGGCCGCCAGCATGAAATTGCCGAAGTCGGTATCGACGCCCGCGACAGCGTTCAGCGTATAGTCGCCGTCCGATCCGTCCACGAACTTGTAGTCACCGCCGACTTCGAAGCCTTCGAAGTTATCCCGCGTGATGAAGTTCACGACGCCGGCCACAGCGTCAGAGCCGTAGGTGGCCGCGGCGCCGTCCTTCAGGATCTCGATACGGCCAATAGCGGCCAGCGGAAGGATGTTGGTGTCGACCGAACCGTTGCCCGCGAAGGCGAACGGGTTCGGCGCGAGGCGCTTGCCGTCGAGCAGCACCAGAGTGCGCGAGGCACCGAGGCCGCGCAGGTTGACCGTGCCCGAACCTTCCGAGCCCTGCGCGCGGCCGTCAAACTGGTTGGTGTCGCCCAGAACGCCGCTTGATACGGGGAGCGATTTGATCATGTCGAGGGCCGACGGGTTACCCTGCAGGCGCAGGTCTTCAGCGGTCAGCACATCGACCGGCAGCGCGGCGTCTTCCGGCGTCCCCTGGATCAGCGAGCCGGTGACCGTAACGGTCCCGAGCTTGCGCTCGCTGTCATCTTCCTGAGCGTTCGCGGCCATTGAGCTGCCGAGCGCAATAGCGGACGCATAAAATAGCATTCCTTTAAAAGTTTTCATTCGCTTCCTCCCGAAACTGTTACGGTCTGGCGCAAGCTTTTTCTGCTTGTCATGATCTGGACCAATTTCCATCATTAAGGGTCTACGACGGTCTGCAAGAGGCCATCTGTGCTGCGCTGCCACATGCCTTTTTGGAACTCAAAGACCTGAACCTGCCAAGAAGGAAGACCCAAAGCCTTGGAAAGCGTTGGAAATACTAAGAAGTACAAAATTGGAACTGACATGCCTCCTTTCCTAGCGTTAGCCCGTGAGTTCGCAGACCCTGTCGCTGCGTCACGCTTTCCCGAAGCAGTGTTGCGTTGGCGCAACCAACGCTGGGCAGAAACCGTTGGCCTGGGCGAACTGACACCGCAGGACTGGATTCGCCATTTTGGCCGGTTCGACCCCCTGCCGGGAAACCTCCCCGAGCCGCTCGCGATGCGCTATCACGGCCACCAGTTCGGCACCTACAATCCTGACCTCGGCGACGGACGCGGCTTCCTCTTCGCGCAGCTGCGAGACCCCGCGGGCCGCCTCCTGGACCTCGGCACCAAAGGCTCCGGACAGACGCCGTGGTCGCGCCGCGGCGACGGCCGGCTGACGCTCAAGGGCGGGGTGCGCGAAATACTCGCCGCAACCTATCTGGAAGCCCTCGGCGTCTACACGTCCAAGGCCTTCAGCCTGATCGAGACCGGCGAGGCGCTGGAGCGCGGCGACGAGCCGTCGCCCACCCGCTCTTCCGTGCTCGTGCGCCTCTCCCACAGTCACATCCGATTCGGAACCTTCCAGCGCTGCGCCTATTTCGACGACCGCGAAGCGATGGCGAAGCTGGTCGATTACTGCGTCGCCGAATTCCACCCCCAGGCCGACGATCCTGACATGTCCCGCAAGGCCTGCGCCCTTCTGGAATGTATCGCGGTCGCGACCGGCCGGATGATCGGCCAGTGGATGGCTGCCGGCTTCGTGCACGGCGTGATGAACACCGACAATTTCAACATCACCGGCGAGACCTTTGATTTCGGCCCCTGGCGCTTCATGGCGCAGTCGGACCCGAATTTCACCGCCGCCTATTTCGACCAGAACGGCCTCTACCGGTTCGGCCGCCAGCCCGTACAGG
Source organism: Hyphomonas sp. (assembly GCF_022844445.1). Lineage (GTDB taxonomy): Bacteria > Pseudomonadota > Alphaproteobacteria > Caulobacterales > Hyphomonadaceae > Hyphomonas. The sequence continues at coordinate 9,053 of NZ_JALHLS010000007.1, read as the reverse complement.
GCGGCTGGGCCCTGCAGCAGCTCGCCTCGGCGCTGCTGCTCCTGGCGGAGGCCGAAGACCTCGCCGCGGCGCTTGCGCCCTATGAAGCGGCCTACCGGGACAGTTTCGCCGCCCATACCCATGCCCTGCTCGGCCTCGCCCCGACCGGCGACCTTCAACAGGACATCGGCCTCCTGCAGGCTTTCTATGGCTGGATGACGGAAAGCGGCGCCGGCTGGCCGCAGACCTTTTTTGACTGGTTCGGCGGCCCGGCAAGCGAGCTGCGTGCCAGCGCCTCGCCGCAGGCGGCCCTCTATGCCCATCCGTCCTTCGAGCCCGTCCGCGCCGCCCTGATGGCGCGCGCGCCGGTGCGCCCCGAACGCCTCACGGATGTCTATTTCCAGAAGCCGGCGCCGGTCAGCCTCGTCATCGAGCAAGTCGAGGCCCTGTGGACGCCGATCGCCGAGCGCGACGATTGGTCTGCCTTCACCGCGAAAACGGACCATATCGAGGAAGCGCGCCGCGCGCTCGCCTTGTGACCCGAGGAAACGCTTGATCTACCTGCAGCCGGCAAGGCACTAACCGGCGAACTTCCGAGGAGACCCGAACCATGACCGACGCGCCTCGCACCGGCCCGCTTTCAGGTGTCCGCATCATCGACATGAGCACCGTCGTGCTCGGGCCCTTCGCGACGATGATCCTCGCCGATCTCGGCGCCGAAGTGATCAAGATCGAGCCGCCCGGCAAGGGCGACACGATGCGCTATGCCGGCGCCTCGCCGACCGGCGACCTGGGCCCGATCTACATGGCGCTCAACCGCAACAAGCGTTCGATGACGCTCGACGCGAAGACGCCCGGGGGCAAGGCGGCTCTGACTGAACTGCTGAAGACGGCCGACGTGTTCTTCCACAATGTTCGCCTGGCCGGCATGGAGCGGCTCGGCTTCGGATATGAGCAAGTCAAGGCGCTGAGGGACGACATCGTCTACATACACTGCGCGGGCTTCGGCAAAGGTGGTCCGTATACGCACCGTCAGGCCTATGATGACCTGATCCAGGGCGCCTCTGGCTTTGCCGACCTCAACGCCATCCGCTCCGGCGGGCGGCCCGAGTACGCACCCTCCCTCGTCGCCGATAAGACGGCAGGCCTGTTCGCGACCTACGCGACGCTGGCCGCCCTCTTCCACAAGGCGACAACCGGCAAGGGCCAGTTCGTGCAGGTGCCGATGCTGGAATGCTTCACCTTCTTCAACATGGTGGAAAACCTCTATGGCGAGACCTACCTGCCCGGCAACGGCAAGCTCGCCTATACCCGCTCGGTCAATCCGAACCGGCGCCCCTACCCGACCACTGATGGCTATATCGGCCTTGTTCCCTACTCGGACCAGCAATGGGAGAAGTTCTTTGAGATCGGCGGCCTGCCGGAAGTCTTCAAGGACCCGCGCTTCTCTACCTACGCCGCGCGCACCGAGAATACCGGCGCGCTCTATGCCCTGATCGAGGACGTGACCGCCACGCGGTCCACAGACGAATGGCTGGAGCTACTCGACAAAGCAAACATACCCGCAATGCGCTACAACACGCTCGCCGAAGTCCTTACCGATGCCCACCTCGTTGCGACCGGCTTCTTCCAGGAAGCCGAACACCCCGACGCGGGACGCTACCGCACCATGAGACACCCGGTCCATTTCACCTCCACGCCCGCGAGCCTCCACCTGCCCCCACCTCGTCCGGGCGCAGACAATGAGATGATTCTCGAGAGCCTTGGCCTCGGGGCTTGAGATATGACCGCGATCAGCCTCCCAGAGGCGGGCACGGCTCGGGCAGGGCATCATGAAGGTCGTATGGCGGGGCCTTTGCCCAGCCGCTTGTGCCATCGGCGCGTTCAAGCTCAAGCCAGTAGCCAACCCTAGGGTCGAGGGTCTCGGGCTCAGGGTCCCAGCGGACAGGCGGAATTCCCTCGTAGGCGTAAGTGTAGTCACCCCGCCACCAGGCGCGGTAGTTTCCTTCGCCATCATAGGCGAGATAGTAGATTACATCGCCCGCGACAAACCCGTCATCCGTCTCCAGCACCACGCCGCGATGCGGCGTCGAGAGCAGCTTGTAGTTTTTGTTGCCAACACACTCTCCGGCCGGGATATTGCCGATGACTGGCGAGGTCGCGTCGGGATGCAGATGGAGAGGTGTCTCGGAGATAGTGCGCATCGGGACGGGCTGGCAGTCCTCGAAACATGAATCGCTCGTCATCTCGAAGGCGCCTTCGTAGATGTCCTCCGGCGGCAGAATGCTGGCGGCAAGGGCGGCATTGGTGAGCCGCTCGCTCCAGGGCAACGCCGGCGCATCCGGTCCCATCGCCCACTTGAAGCAGGTTGCGGTGTCATCTCCTAAGTCGCTGTCCCGGGTGCAGGCGCTGAACCGGAAGCAGGCGGTCTCGTTCCAGTACTTGTAAGCCGAGCCATACCCATCTTCGGGACCCGACTGCCAGTAACACGCCGGCCCGGACGTTTCTGTCTCGTTCTCCGGCTCGGGTTCGGATTCGGGCTGAGACATGACAGGCAAACCGAACTCGGCCCACGGCTTTGCTGGTGCGTGCGGCCCGTCCGCCCACTTGTAACACCCGCCGCCGGACAGCCCTGCGCCGCCAGCGCAGCTATCCAGTTCGTGGCAGTAGTCAGGGCCGGGCAGATCCGCGCGGGCAAGCCAGCCCTCGCCCGTATCCGACAGCCAGTAGCACTGTCCCGGCCACGTGTTGGCGGGATAAGTTTCCGCAGGCGCGCCCGCGAAGGCGATGTCTTCAGGGCTCGCAGAAGCTGACAGCGGCGCCTTCGTCACACAGGCTGAAAGGCCGGCAGAGAACAGGACGCCTGCGGCTAGCGAAGCCTGAAGTGCACGTAGCCTGATCATTCCCCACCCTCATCCGCGACAGTAGAACGCAGGCATTGACGCGACAAATTCGCGATCTGTCAACGCCGGGAGAAAAGCGGGAAGCCTGCGCGAATGCGCCCGGCAACGCCCTGGCGTGTTCCGTCCGGTAAACGCCTGATGCCCGGTGCGGCCCGCTTCACGCCGCTGGCTTCTTGTAATGCGCCGGCTTGATCACTTCCATCAGCCGCTCAGGCGCCTTGATTGGGCCGAAGCCGAGCTCGGCATAGACGCCGTGCGCGTCTGCCGTGCCAAGCATCCAGCGGCGGACGGTCTGCAGGTCCGGATGCCCCATCAGTGCACGGACAAGGCCGCGGCCGAGGCCCTTGCCGCGATGGGCGGGCTCGATGATCACGTCGCAGACCCAGGCGAAGACGGCCCGGTCCGTCACCGCGCGGGCAAAACCGATCAGGGCGCCCGTCTCGTCCCGCGCAATGGCGCACAGCGAATTGGCGCAGGCGCGCGCGACTGTGTCACGCGGGATGCCGGGCGACCAGTAGGCCTTCCGCAGCATGGGGTGGAGCAGGTCAATATCGGCGTCTGTGGGGCGCTCGACGCGGATCATGGTGCGCCTCTTTCTCAGAGCTTTCAGTCAGGGGACTTGCCCAGCTTCTCGACGCGCCTCGCGTGGCGGTCGCCGCCGAAGGGGGTCGTCAGGAACGCAGTGAGGCAGGCTTTCGCCATCTCGATGCCGATGACGCGGGCGCCCAGGGCAATGATGTTGGCATCATTGTGCTCGCGCGAGAGCGCGGCGGAGAGTGGCTCGGAGACGAGGGCGCAGCGCACGGCCGGATTGCGGTTCACCGCAATGGAGATGCCGATGCCGGTGCCGCAGAGGGCGATGCCGCGCTCCGCCTTTCCAGCGGCGACATGAGCGGCGAGCTTGTAGCCAAAGTCCGGATAGTCGACGCTGGCCTCACCGTCCGTCCCCAGATCATCGACCTCGTGCCCCTGCCCGCGCAGCCAGTCGGCGAGCGCCGCTTTCATGGCAACAGCGGCATGGTCTGAGGCGACGGCGATGCGCATGGCGGCGGTCCTGCGGGTTGGAGGTCAGCCCGCCAGGCGGGCCATTTCCTCGTCGGAGAGTTCCGAATTGTCATAGACGTTCTGCACATCGTCCAGCTCGTCGAGCACATCGAGCAGCTTCATCAGCGCATCGGCATTGTCGCCGGCAACGGTCACATTGACCTTCGGCTTCCACATGATCTTGGCCGAGCGCGGCTCCACCTTGGCGCCGAAGGTTTCGGCGAGCGCGGTCGTCACCGCCGCGAAATCTTCCCGCGCGGTGTAGATCCGGTGGCCGTCCTCATCCGACTCCACGTCCTGCGCGCCGGCCATGATGGCGGCGTCCATGACTTCGTCCGGGGTGCCGACACTGGCCGGGTATTCGATCTCGCCCAGCTGGTCGAAATTGAACGAGACCGAGCCAGTGGTGCCGAGCGCGCCGCCGCTCTTGGTGAAGGCGGAACGCACGTCGGTGGCGGTACGGTTCTTGTTGTCGGTCGCAGCCTCGATGATGATACCGACCCCGCCGGGGCCGACCCCTTCATAGCGAATGTCGGCATAGTCGGCGCCGCCGCCGCTCTGGCCCTTGTCGATGGCGCGCTGGATGTTGTCCTTCGGCACCGAGACGCCCTTGGCGTTGGTGATGGCGAGGCGCAGGCGCGGGTTCATGGACGGGTCAGGTCCGCCCATCTTGGAGGCGACCGTAATCTCTTTGGCGAGGCGCGCGAACAGCACGGCGCGCTTCTTGTCCTGCTTGCCTTTGCGGTGCTGGATGTTTGCCCACTTGCTATGGCCGGCCATGGCGTGACCCTCTTGGTTCTGTTCAGGTTTCCGGTTTGGCGGGCTCTCTAACGCGCGGGCGGCGAAATGGGAAGTGACGGCCGAAGCGGCCGCGCAGCTCAGCCGGCAGGAACCTGCGTACTCAGCCTGCCGCCCATTCGGATGGGTTCGATGCGTAAGGCCAGGCCGGTGCGGTCGTCGGTCTCGACATAGGTGCCGCAGAGTGTGCCTTCGCCGAGGGCGGGCTGGTAGCGCTCACCGGGGAGCTGCGACTGGAAGCGGTAGAGCGAGCCTTCCTTCTGCATGCCGATCACGGAGTCATAGTCCCCGCACATGCCGGCATCGGTGTGGTAGGCGGTGCCGCCGGAGAGGATCATCGTGTCGGCGGTGGGCACGTGGGTGTGGCTGCCGACAACCAGGCTGGCACGGCCGTCGCAATGATGGCCCATGGCCATCTTCTCGCTGGTCGCCTCGCAGTGCATGTCGACGATGATCGCGTCCGCCACGGCGCCGAGCGGCATCTGGTCGAGCGCCGCATCCGCCGCTGCGAACGGACAGGCGAGCGACTGGCGCATGAAGACGTTGCCCTGCAGCTGGATGACGCCGACGCGGCGGCCATCGGGCAGTGTGAACAGCTCCGCGCCCTTCCCCGGCGCGCGGGCGGCAGGCGGATAGTTCAGCGGACGCAGGAGCCTCGGCTCGCGCTCGATATAGGTCAGGGCTTCGCGCTGGTCCCACGCATGGTCGCCAAGTGTCAGGCAGTCGGCGCCGGCCGCGAAGAATTCCTCGGCGATCTGGCTGGTGAGGCCGAAGCCGCCGGCGGCGTTCTCGCCGTTGACCACCACGAAATCGAGCCGCAGACGCGCTTTCAGGCCGGGCAAGTGCGACTGCACCGCGCTGCGGCCCGGCTTTCCGACGACGTCTCCGAAGAAGGCGAGTTTCATGGGCCAAAGCCTATGCCTGCACCTGCACCCAAAGAAAAGGGCGCGGAAGCCGAAGCCGCCGCGCCCTTTGGTCTGGTGTGAGCCCCTGGGACTTACTTGTTGCCGGCCGAGAAGCCGAGCGCTTCCTTGGTCAGCGCTTTCGCCGGGTCCGACGCGGCATCGGCGAAGGCCTGCGCGGCGATCGGCGTTTTCGGGGCCATCGAGATGGTCAGCGTCTTCGGCTCCGTGACGAAGCTCGACAGGGCTGTGGCGAGTTCGGTGACAACCTTCGGGTCGATGCCGGTGCCGGCCGCAAACATCGGGGCCATGGCGAACATGCCGGAGAGCTGGCTGCGCACGGCGGCCGGATCTTCACCCGACTGGGCCGCATAGGCGTTGAGGGCGCGGTCGAGCATGCCGTTATCGTCCAGCGCGATCTCGAACTGGTGGATGACGACGTTCTGCAGGACCGAGTTCAGCATCGCTTCCGGATCGGCACTCTCGTCCAGCGAGGCGACCTGCGCGGCGGCAATCGCCTTGGTGCCGGCATACTTGGCCGAGAAGTCGAGCTTGAAGCCGTCCTGGAGCTCCCAGTAGTTCTTGCCCTTGGCGAGGGTCACGATGTCCGCATCCGGATCATACAGCGACTCGCCTGCGCCGCTGAAGGCAAGCGTTTCGAAGCCCATCGTGGCAAGCGCGCCGGCGAACTGTTCGCCGTCGGCATTGTCGCGGGCCTTGACCGTGACCGTGAAGGGATCGGTGACGACTTTCGTCGCGCGGCCCTGCTTGTCGCGGCTGACCGCGGAGGTCAGCGCCGGCATGTCGACGGCGGCGCCGACGATGTCGGCCTTCAGGGCCTTGATGCTGAGCGCGTCATAGCCGGGGTTGGCCGGGTCGGCCTGGAGGGCCGAGGTCAGCGCGGTCGGGTCGGTGCCGCCACTGGCCGCACCGGCGCTGACCGCCTCGCTGAAGAGGCCGTAATTGATGCCTTTCACGCCGAAACCTTCGAGCGCGATCTTGACGTCGGAGCCGGCGGCTTCGGCGAAGTCGAATTTCAGGTTCGACAGGCCCATGAGGCCGGCTTTCTCTTCCTTGAGGTCAGAGATGTGCAGCGAGTCGACCGTGAAGAGGCCTGTGCCGCTGGCATCAGCGACATTGAAGTTCACGCCATTGACCAGCCAGCGGTCAAACGAGAGGGCGGTGCCTTCCGGGAAAGGCGCCGGCTCGCCCTTGCCGAGCAGGCTGGCAACCCAGGCGGCCGTTTCCGGTGAGGGGTTCACAAGTTCGATCGAGTTGATCTTGCCGGTGCTCTGGTCTTCCGAGCCTTCGGCGGGGGTGATGGTGATGTCCGTCAGTTTCATCAGGCCGAAGTTTGCCTGGCCTTCGAACACGCCGAGGCCTTCGAATTCGAGCTTGGCGGCCTTCACGACCGGCGGGGCAGACGGCGCAGAGGCCGGGACCTGCATTTCGGCGCGCAGGGAGTCGAGCGTGGTGCCCGAGCCGTCATCGGCAACGCCGTCGCCGTCAGAGTCCATGTAGCTGAAGATTTCAGCCAGTTCGGCGTCCGAAGGGCTGGCCTCGGTGCCTTCGTCGGCGAGTTCCGGGGCCGACAGGGTGATGTTGTTGAAGACGGCCTTGTCGCCACTGACATCGCTGCCGGCAAAGCTGATACGGCCAGCACCAGACTCAGCGAGGTTGAGCGCCTGGAGGGCGGCCCCGGCGGTTGCTGAGTCCCCTTTTCGGATCGAGACGTCCGGCAGATCGCTGGCGCTGAATACAACCGATGCGGGAGTCGCGCTTCCGCCTGCCTTGTCTTTCTGCCCACAGCCCGTAAGCAATGTAAGCGCGATCATGCCCGTGAGCAGATATTTCATATTTGGTCCCTCAAATGGTCTTGGCCGCGTACGACCTTACAGGTGTTCTACACATGCGTTTCAATGATGGCCAGACCATGACCTTGCGCGCCCCCGGTGGTCACCGGGTGAAGGTGCGCCTCGAGGTTAACGCGAAAGCGCGGCGTCTGATTATCCGCCTGGACGAGCGCCGCCGCGAGGCCGTGGCCGTGGCCCCCTCTTCCCGCCAGATCGAGGCGGCCGCCGCCTTTGCGGCCGAACGGGTGGACTGGATTTCGTCGCGCCTGCAGCACCTGCCGGAAGTAACCCTTTTCGAGGATGGCGAGACCATCCAGTACAAGGGCGAGGACTGCCTGATCACCCTGGAGGGTGAGGGCCGGATCGCCCGTCTTTACCCCGGAAACCCCCGTACGCTCTCGGTTCCCGGGGATCCTGAGACGACCCACTCGCGCGTCGTGCGCTTCCTGAAGAAGCAGGCAAAAGCCGAGTTGACGCGCACGGTAACTAAGCATTGCGAGACCCTGCGGGTGGCCAATACGGGCATTTCCGTCAAGGACACGCGCTCGCGCTGGGGCTCGTGCACGGTGGACGGCCAATTGTCGTTCTCGTGGCGGTTAATAATGGCTCCGCCAGAGGTACTGGACTACGTGGCGGCGCATGAATGCGCCCATCTGCGGGAAATGAACCACTCGGCAAAATTCTGGGCACTTGTGGCCCGATGCTGCCCGGATTGGCAGCGTCAGCGGGCCTGGCTGCGCCTGCACGGGACCGAGCTTCAGGCCGCCGGCGAATAATCCGTGTCAAGACGACTTTTGTTCGTGTACCGCAAAAATATTTTTATCGCGCGGCAGGCGAATCCCTGAATTGCACCCAGCAGGCTGAGTTTTGCGTTCAAAATACTTACTCAGGACTCTGCCGGTGCCGCAAGCAGGCTGGGTACACTGGGAAAATCGAACCCGATGGCCCGCGTGCCATAGGCGCCGTCCCGGTAGCTTTCGATATTCTCCTCGAACCAGCCGAGAATATACTCGAAGATATGGGCATAGAACGGCTCGGAGCCCTGCTCCTCGATGGGCAGGCTGAACGTGTACTCCGCGCCGTCCTCGATGCCGACCACGAACTCCTCGCCGGTCTTGCGGCACTCGAACTTCAGGCGCAGCCAATCGGCCTGTTTGGAGACCCGGAAGGCCAGTCCGAAGGAGACCGGACCGAGCGGGCGGAACCCGCGCGGCGGGATGGAGAAGGCAGCGTCGCCGTAAGCGCGCGGCTCGAACGGGCCGGTGGGCGGCACGAGATGCACGCACACGCCGTCCGGCGCGCCGATATAGTCGCACAGGCCTGCGCGCACATCCTCGGCAAGGCGGCGGATGCGCGAATAGTTTTCCTCGACCAGCTTCTGGTAGGTCTCGACGGTCTGGATCATTTGTTCGAAGCGGGACATGCGCGGGCCTTGCAATCACTCTGGCCGGCAAGGCTAGACTGGATCGCCGGAGGCATCAAACCTTGATGGTCATGCGGCGCGGTGCAGGCGCACCGGCGGCGCTGCGGCCGGCTCCGGCTGCAGGCGCGGCGGCACGGCGGTGCGGGCGAGC
>NZ_JALHLS010000006.1 GCF_022844445.1 Hyphomonas sp. | reverse complement strand
GAGTTGGAGGGACTCGAATCCCTTCCGCCGCCACCACCACCGCCACCACCACCACCACCGCCGCCGGCAGCCGTGCAGATGCCGGAGTTGTTCTACACGATCCAGGTCTCAGACCGGAGCGACGTGCGATTTGAGCCGTTCGAGCCGGTGCTGCAGTCTGCCCTCAGCCAGGGGGAAATTGCCGAAGTCATTATCCGTGCGCATACCGACAGTGTTGGCAGCGAAGCGGACAATCTGGCCCTCAGTCAGCGCTGGGCTGAGGACCTCAAGGGCTGGATAGTTGCCCGCGGCGTGCCCGCTTCCGCAGTCACAGCTGAAGGTCTGGGCGAGAGCCGCCCGCTCGAGGATGTGCCGGACGGCACGCCGTCCGCCGCTAACCAGCGGATCGACATCACCATCCGGTTCGGTGGATAAACCGTCTGCGCCGCGCGGTAAGAAAACAAGTTCGAGGAAACCAGAATGTCATCACGCCATCTCGTCGAGCCGGACCTGATCCCGTTCATTGAGGCAATGCCGACAATGACCCTTTCGGCGGAGAACCTCGCTGCGATCCGCGCCGCGCGGGAAGGGATGCTCAGCCAGCTGCCGCCATTCCCGGACACCGTGTCGGTCGAGCAGCGCCATATTCCCGGCCCCGGCGGCGCGCCGCCCGTCCGTACCAAGATCTATCGCCGAAAGCAGGGCGCCGTGCGGAGACCGGCGATCCTTCATCTTCACGGCGGCGGCTACATCATGGGCAATCCGGAATTCATGGGCCCGCAATGCGCGCTCTGGGCGGATGCCTTTGATAGCGTCGTCGTCGGCCCCGCATACAGGCTCGGGCCAGAGACGAGCTATCCCGGCAATGTCGAGGACGCCTATGCGGCGCTTGCCTGGATGGTCGCGAACGCCGCCGAGCTGGGCATAGACACGGCCCGCATCGCGGTCGCCGGCGAGAGCGCGGGCGGCGGGCTAGCGGCCGCGCTGGCGCTGCTCGTGCGTGACCGGGGCGAATACACCTTCTGCCACCAGCAGCTCATTTTCCCGATGATCGACGACCGCACGGCAACGCGCACCGACCTGTCGCCAATCTATGGCGAATACATCTGGAACAATGGCTCGAACCATTTCGGCTGGGCCTCGCTGCTCGGCCAGGCGCCCGGCGGCGAGAGCGTCTCGCCCTACGCGGCGGCCGCCCGCGCAGAAAGCCTCAGGAACCTGCCGCCCGTCTTCATGGCCACTGGCGCGCTTGATCTGTTCACGGAAGAAAATCTCGACTATGCCAAGCGCCTGATGGCGGACGGCGTGCCGGTCGAGCTGCATGTCTATCCCGGCGCCCCTCACGCCTTCATGCAGGCCACCACAGCCCGCGTCAGCCGCGCCTATGCACGGGACGCGATGGCCGCGCTGGGGCGCGCGCTCGGTGTTGAGCAGGCCTAAACCGCCGCGCGCAGCATCCAGGCCGTCTTTTCGGCGATCTGGGCACGCTGCGTGAACAGGTCGACAGAAACAGGGTCGTTGTTCTTCTCGGCCACCTTGATACCGGCCTTCGCGGCCTTGCTCACGGCTTCGTGCCCGGCGGCGAGATATTTCACCATCTCGGCGGCTTCCGGTACGCCATTGTCCGGCTTGATCGTCGCATGTTCCAGCATCTCGCCGGATGAGCCCGGCGCAAAATGGCCCAGCGCCCGGATGCGCTCGGCAATCACGTCCAGCGCGGTCCACAGCTCTGTGTACTGGGTCATGAACATGTTGTGCAGCTCGTTGAACCGCGGCCCCGTCACGTTCCAGTGGTAGCCATGTGTCTTGGTATAAAGCGCGTAGGTCTCACCGAGCAGAACCTTCAGCGCCTCGGCCGAAGTTTTCCTTGCGGCGTCTGTCAGGCCAATATCAATCGCCATGTCAGTCTCCTTGCAGCTATAGCAATCTGTGGTCGGGATATGGGGATGCACCCATCCGCGCACAAATGCGTATTGTCGGAAGGTGTTATAGACTGCGTCTATGACAAGGCAGCGCAGAACCGCTGGATGCGCACCAGCGCTTCCTTGAGCGCTGCGTCAGACGTGGCGTAGGAGATCCGGAACGTGCCCGGCAGGCCGAAAGCCTCTCCGAACACGATGGCCACCTTTTCGGCCTCCAGCAGCTCCGCCGCAAACGTCTTGTCGGTGTCGATCACTGTGCCCGAGGGGGCCTTCTTGCCGATCACGCCGGCGCAGGATGGGTAGACATAGAACGCTCCCTCCGGCTTGGGGCAGATAAGGCCGGCGGCCTTGTTCAGGCCCTCCACCATGAAGTTGCGGCGCGCCTGGTAGGCCGCGCGGAAGCCGGGCAGGAAATCCTGCGTGCCGTTCAGTGCCTCGACGCTCGCCCACTGGCTGACGGAGCAGGGGTTGGACGTCGACTGGTCCATCACCTTACGCATCGCGTTGATCAGCTTCTCCGGCCCTGCCGCATAGCCAATTCGCCAGCCGGTCATGGCATAGGCTTTCGATACGCCATTCATCGTCAGTGTACGGTCATAAAGCGCAGGTTCCACCTGCGCGATGGTCGAATATTCGAAGCCGTCATAGACCAGGTGCTCGTACATATCGTCCGTCAGTACCCAGACCTGCGGATGCCGCAGCAGAACTTCTGCCAAGCGCTTCAGCTCGGCGTATGAATAGGCGGCGCCCGTGGGGTTCGACGGCGAGTTGAGGATCAGCCACTTGGTTTTCGGCGTGATCGCCGCTTCCAACGCTTCCGGCGTCAGCTTGTAATTCGAGTTTGCGCCGCACGCCACGGCCACGGGCTTGGCGCCCGCCAGAAGCACGATCTCCGGATAGCTCACCCAGTAAGGCGCTGGGATGACCACCTCGTCGCCCACGTTCAGCGTCGCGATGAGCGCATTGAACAACACGGCCTTGCCGCCGGGCGACACGTTCACCTGGCTCGGCTTGTAGACGAGCCCGTTCTCGCGCGCGAACTTCCCGCAGATCGCTTCCTTCAGTTCCGGAATGCCGTCCGAGGGCGTGTACTTCGTCTTGCCCTCGCGGATCGCGCGGATGGCAGCTTCCTTGATGTTCTCCGGGGTGTCGAAATCCGGCTCGCCGGCGCCGAGCCCGATGACGTCCAGACCCATCCGCTTCATCTCGTTCGCCTTGGTCGTCACTGCAATCGTGGCGGACGGCTTCACGCGGGAAATGGCTTCGGAAAGCTGGATATCGGCGGCCATTGAAGAACGGTTCCTTTGTCGAGGGGAGGCGGGGCACGCATACCGGGGCGCCCTTTGCTCCGCAAGGCGCACCGCCCCGCTCAGCCGCGAAAGGTTTGGTTTCCCGCCGATTGCGCAGGACCCGTCAAATTTCATCGAAGAATTGGCGGAAAGGTAAAATAATTCCCGCATTCTGTTCATACGGGCGGGACACTTCAGGCCGCAGGGCTGGCCCGGAGGTAGTAAAATGTTTGGTGACAACTGGAAGGCGCGGATCGATTCCGTGCTCTCTGGCATCGGGCGGGACGTGAAAGACATGGCCCGCCAGGGGTGGCAATTCTTCGAACGTCTCGAGACGACCGAGCAGCTGGTACTGCTGGGCCTCGTGATGATTGGCCTGTTCTACCTGCTGGTTGGCCATTTCAAGGGCGGCAATGAGGAAGAAAAGGCGGGCGGACGCTTCATGGGCATCATGTTCATGACCGTTGCGGCAGCCGCCACCCTCGGATGGGTTGCGTCTGGCTACACCACATAGCGCCCTTCCTGCGCTGGCCGCGGTCGACTATCTGTCTGCCATGAGCGAGAATCAGGCCGGCGCAGCCCCCCGGCGCGGCGTCGATGTCATCAAGGACAACCTCTCCCGGCTTCCCGCGAAGCCCGGCGTCTACCGCATGTTCGGTGAGGCGGACGAGGTCCTGTATGTCGGCAAGGCCCGAGACCTGAAGGCCCGCGTTTCAAACTACACCCGCATGGGCGGCCATACCCAGCGTATTGCCCGGATGATCTTGCAGACCCGGCGCATGGAATTCGTCGTCACCGAAAGCGAGACGGAGGCACTGCTTCTGGAAGCCAGCCTCGTCAAATCGCTCAAACCCAGATTCAACGTGCTGCTGCGCGACGACAAGTCCTTCCCGTACATTCTGATACGCCGCAACCATGAGGCGCCTCAGATCAAGAAGTATCGCGGCTCGAAACAGGACGAGGGCGACTATTTCGGCCCCTTCGCCAGCGCCGGCGCCGTGATGCGTACGCTCGACACGCTGCAGAAAGCCTTCCTGCTTCGCACCTGCGAGGACAGCGTCTATTCCGCCCGCACACGCCCCTGCATGCTGCACCAGATCAAGCGCTGCGCCGCGCCTTGCGTCGGGCTGATCTCGAATGCGGACTATACCGAGCTTGCCGACGAAGCCGCAGACTTTCTGCGCGGGAAGGGGGTCGGCCTGCAGAAACGCCTCGCCGCCGAAATGGAAGCGGCCGCCGAGGCCATGGAATTCGAAACAGCCGCGCGCCTGCGCGACCGTATCCGCGCCCTCGCGCATGTCCTCTCGACGCAGGACGTGAACCCGGACGGCATCGAAGAAGCAGACGTCTTTGCTATCGCCATGGATGGCGGCGTCTCCTGCGTGCAGGTCTTCTTCATCCGCGCCGGCCAGAACTGGGGCGCCACCGTCCACTTCCCCCGCCATGAACGGGATCAGGGAGCTGAGGAAATTCTCGCCGCCTTCCTTGTCCAGTTCTACGACAAGCGTCCTCCGCCGCGCCTGATCCTCGTCAACGAGCTACCCGAACAGTCCGACCTCATTGCCGAAGCGCTTAGCCTGAAAGCCGGCCACCGAATCGAACTGCGCCGCCCTGAACGCGGCGCCAAGCGCGACCTTCTTACCCAGGCCGAACGCAACGCCGCCGAGGCGCTCACCCGCAAGCTGTCAGAAACTGCCAGTCAGGAGCGCCTGCTGCTGGAGGTGCAGAAAGTGTTCGAACTGCCGGGAGTGCCCGAGCGCATCGAGGTGTATGACAACTCCCACATCCAGGGCACCAACGCCGTCGGCGGAATGGTCGTTGCGGGCCCTGAAGGCTTCCGCAAGGCGGCGTATCGCAAGTTCAACATCAGGGACACGGAGATCACGCCTGGCGACGATTTTGGCATGATGCGCGAAGTCATGCGACGCCGCTTCGCCCGCGCGTTGAAAGAGCGCGAAGCCGGGCAAGACCAGGACTGGCCGGATCTCGTGCTGATCGATGGCGGCCTCGGGCAGCTGAACGCCGCGATCGAAACCCTCGCCGAACTTGGTCTGACCCCGGACGATGTCACCCTCGTCTCCATCGCCAAGGGTGTCGACCGGAACGCCGGCCGCGAGCAATTCTTCCGCCCCGGCCGCGCGCCGTTCAAGCTGCCGGAAAACGCCCCGGTCCTCTACTATCTCCAGCGGTTGCGCGACGAGGCCCACCGCTGGGCCATCGGCGCCCACCGTCAGAAACGCGCCGCTGAGGCGGCCCGCTCCCCGCTCGACGAAATCGAAGGTATCGGTCCCACGCGCAAGAAGGCGCTGCTCCACCATTTCGGCTCCGCTCGCGGCGTCTCCCGGGCCAAGGTAGCCGACCTCATGCAGGTCGAAGGCGTGAGCGAGTCCCTCGCCATTCGCATTCACGGCCATTTCAACGGCGGTTGATCGATCCACAGGGCTTAGCGCTTTATGGGCTTACAAGCCCGGCCCGGATCGCCTATATTGATCCTGTCTTCGGACTATGGCGATAAATGCGCGTGTAATAAGCGGCTCGGACCCGGGGGCGGTACCCGGCAGCTCCACCAAAAGACGGCCGGTCCGGCCGTTTCCTGATGGGGCTGAAATAGTGTCGACGGACGTGTAAAGACGAGGCTTTCGCTCGCTTGAGCTGCGTTAGAAGCTCAAAAGCAAATAGTTGCAAACGACAACTTTGCTGAGGGCGAACTGCTCGCCGCGTAAGCGGTGACGGTTTTTCCGACCTAAGTCCTACGGTTTCAGACCCGTAGGCGGGGCCCGGGGGCGCCTGGCAACAGAAGCCCCCACCTTTCCCGCCCGTGCAAAGGCCTTGCGCCCCGGCGCATTCCATTCCTATCCTGCCCACCAGCCCGGCAAGGGGCGCAAGAACAGGGCAGGACCCATGGCCATCAGTACGCTGACAGTCTTCGTCAAGGAGGCGCTCGAGAAGGGACAGGCCCGCGACCGGATCCGCGCCGCGCTGCTGGATGCCGGCTGGCGCGCGCCGGAGGTCGACGAAGCCCTTGCAACCTTTGCCGACGTTAGCTTTCCCGTCGCCGTACCGCGCCCGCAGGTCTATCTCTCGGCCCGCGAAGCCTTCCTCTATCTCCTGTTCTTCATTCTCCTTGCGGTCGTCGCCTGGAATCTCGGCTCGCTGCTCTTTGCGCTCATCGACACGGCCATCCCTGACCGACTCGAGCAGGGCGGCTATCTCGCCAGCAATCTGGATTTCCAGATCAACGGCGCCATCGCCGGTCTCGTCGTCGGCACGCCCATCTTCCTCTGGCTCGCCCGGCTGCTGCTGCGCGCACGCAAGGCCAACCCGGCGCTGCAGCGTTCGCGCATCCGCAAGTGGCTGATTTATATCAGCCTCGTCATTGCCGGCAGCATCCTCGTCGGCGACGCCATCTCGCTCGTCTACAGCTTCCTGTCGGGTGAGCTATCGCTGCGCTTCGCGTTGAAGTCCCTTGTGGTGGCCGCCATCGCCGGGGCAATCTTCGGCTACTTCATCACCAACGCAGAACAGGACGAGGGCGATGGCGTCTAGTCAGCACACCCTGTTCGGCGGCGCGCTAGCGGTTATCGTTGCGGGCGCCTGCATCGCCGGCCTCGTCATCACCGGCGGCCCAGGGCAGGCGCGCAAGGACAAGGAAGACGCGGCCCGCCTGGTCGCTGTCAGCCAGATGGCTTACGCGCTTGCCTGCTACCAGCAGGCCAGGGGGGATATCCCGGAAAATCTGGTGCTGGTCGATGCCGCGCTCGGCGACGCTGCCACCGGCATCCGCGAGCCGGGCCGCTGTCTTGATGCGCACACCGCCGCCGATCCCGTGACCGGCGCGCCCTTCCGTCTCCAGCGCGAGCGCAACAAGGTCACGCATATCTGCGCCACCTTCGCCGCAAAGAGCGAAGCGGACGAGGCTGTCTTCAGCCCCGTCGGCACCGGCGTCATTCCTGGCCTCAACGATGCCCGCCCTGTAGCGGGCGAACATTGCTTCGCGCTGAACCTCGAGGCCGACCTCGACACCTATTGAAGTGGCGCCCGCCGCATTGCCAAGGCGCGTGCCGGGACTATTCTGAACACAGGCAATCCTAAAGCGCCTCCAGGAGGAAACGACATGGGCCATGAAGGCATCAACCGCCGGCAGATGCTGGGTGTATCGGCCGCCGTGCTGGGCGCGGCCTGCGCGGCCCCCGCCGCCGGCGCGGACGCTGCCCGTCCGCTGGATGGCACCACCATCCTCATCACCGGCGCCGCTTCCGGCTTCGGCCGTCTGGGGGCGGAGCACTATGCCCGCCTCGGCGCGCGCGTCTTCGCCTCAATGCGCAACCTGCCGCGCCCCGAAGCAGCCGGCCTTGAAAAGCTCGCTGCGGAAGAAGGCCTCGCGATCGAGGTCGTCGAGATCGACGTGACCTCCGACGCGAGCGTCGCGGACGGCGTCGCCGCCGTGCTTGCGAAAACCGGCGGCACGCTCGACGTACTCGTCAACAATGCCGGCATTGGTCTGGGTGGCCCGGTGGAAGTACAGGACATGGAGGCCACGAAACTCCTGTTCGAAACCAACGTTTTCGGCGCCCACCGCATGGCCCGCGCCGTGCTGCCCGCCATGCGCGCTGCGAAGAAGGGGCAGATCTTCCAGCTCTCCTCACAGCTCGGCCGCGTTATTGTTCCGGGTCTCGGCCACTATTCGCCTACCAAGTTCGCCCTCGAGGCGCTCAGCGAAGGCCTCGCTTATGAACTCGTGCCCCACGGCATCGAGGTCACGATCATCCAGCCCGGCGGTTATCCCACCGAGATCTGGGCCAAGAGCACCAGCCGCGCCGCTGCTCTCAAGGCGCGCACGCCGCAGGACCTGCTCGACGCCTATCCGCAAATGACCGCCGGCATGGGCGAGCCAGGCAGCGGCGGCGGCAGCACCGATCCCATGGACGTGCCCCGTTCGATCGCCGAGATCATCCAGATGCCCCGCGGCACCCGGCCCTTGCGCCGCCCGGTCCATCCCGGCGCGAAGCCACAGGAAGCCATCAACGACGTCTCCCGCCAGGCCCAGCTCGCCATGCTCGGTGCCTCTGCGTATGGCCCCTGGGTCAAGGACGTTCTGGATTAGGCGGCCGGCCAGTCCAGCCCCGTATCCCAGCGCTCGGGCCTGAGTCCCAGGCCGACCGCGCGTGCGGGCAACTGGCGCAGCAGCCGGAGCATGAAGCGCGGGCCGATCTTCGTTTTAGCCCCCGGCGCCGGCCATGCCGTACGTTCCTCCACGGCGGCCAGATGCTCCGTGGTCAGAGGGCCCACGCTCACCGGCGTCCCCGGAATGCGCGCTGCCGCCGCGGCGTCCTGAACCCCGAGGTTCACGCCCATCCCGCCGACGGGCGACCTCCCATGGGCCGCACCGCCTGCCTCAAGCCTTCGCATGCCATCCCTCCGGCTGGCCCTGCGAAGATTATAGCAGGATTGTGCCTTTCCCGTCCTTCTCCATCGCCCGGATGTAGGAGGGATATTCGCGCATCTGCTTGAGGAAGCGGAACGCGTTCGGATAGGCCGCCTCGGTCATGCCGCCGCGGTGGGCGCACAGTTCCATCGAATAGCCCATTACCATGTCCGCCGCTGTCAGCGTGTCGCCGGCAAACCATTTGCTCTCCGCCAGCGCCTTCTCGATCTCGCGGAAGAGCGCGGCAAGGCGCGGCCCGTAAAAGGCCTTGTCCAGCCCGTCGACCATGGCCTTCGCCACCGGCCGCATCAGGAAAGGCGCGCGCGCCGTCAGCGCCATCATAACGAACTTGTTGGTCAGCAGAGGCTGCAGGCTGCCCTGTGAGGTGTGGAACCAGAACAGGTATTTCGCCCGGTTCGGTGCGCCCGGCTTCGGCCGCAGCCGACCGTCATCATGGCGGTCGAGTATGTAGTCGACGATGGCATTCGTCTCAGCCAGCGTCACGGCGCCGTCGGTGATAACTGGCGCAGTGCCCAGCGGCGAGACGGCCTTGTAGGCCGCCGGCGCCAACCGTGTCTGCGGATCCCGGTCGTAAAGCTTTACCTCGTAAGGCTCGCCAAGTTCCTCCAGCAGCCAGAGAATCCGGATCGATTGCGACTTTTCCAGATGGTGAAGTGTGATCAACGCAATGCCCTCCAGGCTCAATCGCCCGCAAGAAAGGTAGGCCGCAGCGGCCTGCTCGGCCAGTGCTGTCGTGGAGGCAAGCCCGTCTCGCCCCCACAGCCGGCAGGTCAGGGCGTCCCGATGACCTCTTTCAGGAACAGCGTCTCGGCCTCGCGCTGGGCCTCGATATTGCCCTTCTTCTTGAAGCCGTGGCCCTCGTCCATCGCCATCATGAACCAGCTTTTCACGCCGCTGGCCTTCAGCGCCGCGAGAATCTGCTCGGACTCGGTATACGGTACGCGCGGGTCGTTGAAGCCCTGGATGATGAAAAGGGGCTTGGTGATCTTCGAGGCGTTCTTCAGCGGCGAGATTGCATCGAAAAAGGCGGCGATGGCCGGGTCTCGCTCGTCGCCGTATTCCTCGCGGCGCAGGTCCACGCGGTAGCCTTCGGTGTTCTCAAGGAAGGTCCTGAAATCCGAGATGCCGACAATATTCACGCCCGCAGCGAGCCGGTCCGCATAGTCGATCATCGAGGCAAGTACCATGTAGCCGCCATACGAGCCGCCGTGGACGACCACTCTGTTTTTGTCGAGGTCCGGCTGCGCCGCGATCCAGTCCAGCAGCGCGCCGATATCCTCGACCGATTTCTTCCGGTTCACGCCATTGTCCAGCGACACGTAGGTCTTCCCGTATCCGGCCGAACCGCGCACGTTCGGCACCACTACCGCCAGGCCCAGCTCCTTCGCCCAGTACTGGTAGGTCGAGCTGAAGCCGGGGCGCGACTGGCTTTCCGGGCCGCCATGAATGGAGATGATCACCGGGTGCGGCCCCTGGCCGTCCGGCTTGTAGATGAAGGCCGGAATGTCCATACCGTCCGCATTCGGATAATCGAACATCACCGGCGTGATGAAGCTGGCGGGCAGCAGCCCGCCCGTCTCGGCCTCGGTCCAGCGCGTCAGGTTCAGCGTCGCGAGATCAAACGACCAGGCATCCCCAGGGCTGGTGGCGCCGTTGAAGGTGAAGCCGACCTGCGCCCCGCTCGGAGAGAAGACGAGCCCGCTCGCAATCCCCACCGGCAGCGTCGGCCCCGGCCGCACCAGTCCGCTCGCCACATCCAGCAGCCGGATCGTGCCCAGCCCGCCTTCGTTCAGCGTGAACACCACCGTCTTCTCATCCGGAGACAGCGCCCAGTCGGAAACGCCCCATCCGAGATTGCTTGTGTAGTTCGTCATCGTCCCGTCCGGTGCGATACGAACGAGGTTCTGGAACTCGCTGTCCTTGTCGGTCACCGTCAGCAGCGATCCGTCTGCCAGCAAGGCTGCGCCCGAATAGGCTACGTCATCGCCGGCATTGAACTCAGTCAGCGTGCCGGTCGCCACATCGAGGCTGTAGATGTGGCTCTTGGCGATCGACTTGTAGCGCTGCAGCACCAGCGTCTTGCCGTCGGCGGACCAGTCCACCGGTCCGATTGCGCCTTCGCCCTCCAGTGCTAGGCGCACGCTCGCCGGCTCGGCCGGATTGCTGATCAGGATGTCATTGTTCGGGTCGCCCGCATTGGTGCGCGCCCAGGCCACCAATGCGCCGTCATCGGACCAAAGCCCGCTGCCATTGCGCGAGCCGGGATCTGAAAACTGCGTGATCTTCCCGTCCTTCAGGTCGAACCGGTAGGACTGGTAATACTCGTCGCCGCCCTTGTCCTTGCCGAACAGGAACGCACCGCCTTCCGGGCTCACGTCGGCCGCGTTCACCGGCTCGCTATAGAAGGTCAGCTGCCGGCGCGCGCCTCCGGGAAAGCGCACCTCATGGATCTGGTTCACATCGGCAAACCGCGTCGACACCAGGATGCCGCCTTCGCCCGTCCAGTCCTGGAAGGTGTGCCCGCGCACATTGTTGTATCGGGCGAGGCGTTCCTTCACGTCCGCCGAGGCGACCGGCACGCGCTCTGTCACGAGGTTGCCGCGCGTCTCGCGCGGGCTCGCGGGGGCAGGGGCTTCCGTCAGACTTGCGGCGGGCGCTGCGCCGGTCTGCGCGCAGGCCACGAGCGCCAGCGCCGAAAAGCCGAGCAAAGCGGATCGAAGGGAAAGTGTGCGCATCACGGCGTCTCCTCGCAGTTTTTTTCACGTGACGAACTTTTTAGGGTGTTTCCTGCCCGCGTCACCTTCTTTTCAGTCACGGGCTTCACACAGCTGCGTCATCCAGGTTCTAAGGGGCTGAGCAATCACGCCCCGCGAAGGAGTATCCCGATGAACTGGCCCCACAGAGCGCAGCGCGCCGCCGCCGCGGCCGCCTTCGGCCTGCTCGCCCTCGCCGGTTGCACGACGCCGGCGCCGGCTGTGCCCGAATCGCCAGCCGAATCGCTCGCGCCCGCCTCCGCCGAAACGCCGCCGGCGCAAAGCGTCCTCCTCATCGGCCTCGATGGCCTCAACCCCGCCCTCCTGAAGGACTGGGACGCGCCAAACCTCAAAGCGCTTGCTGCGCGGGGTGTGCAGGCCGAGGCGATGCACCCCGTCATGCCCAGCCTCACCTTCGTGAACTTCTACTCCCTTGCCACTGGCCTCTATCCCGAAAACCACGGCATGGTGACGAACTACCCGTTCGATCCGCCCTCGGGAAAAATCTTCGACGTCGCCACCGGCCCGCAGGAGGAAATGTGGTGGGAAGGCGAGCCGATCTGGGTCACCGCCGAGAAGCAGGGCCTGCCCACAGCCATCATGTTCTGGCTCGGCTCCGAGGTCGCGCATGATGGTGTACGCCCTACCGTCTGGACGCCCTACCAGCACACCAAGCCGTATCAGGAGCGCGTCGACGAAGTCCTCGCCTGGTTCGACAAGTCCGAAGCCGATCGCCCCCGTTTCGCCGCCCTCTATTTCGACCGCGTCGACACCGCCGGCCACTATACCGGCCCGCGCTCCGACAAGACCAGGGAAGCCCTCCTCGAAGTCGATGGCTATGTCGGACAGCTCGTTGAAGGCCTGAATTCGCGCGGCTTTCTCGATACCACCAACATCATCATCGTCTCCGATCACGGCATGGCCGCGATCGATCAGGAGAAGGTGATCGAGGTCGGCCGGTTCATCGACCTCACCCAACTCACCGTCCCGCAATTTACCGGCAAGTATGGTGGTTCCGCGCAGACCTTCATCCAGATCTATGGCGAAGGCGAAGCCCTCGAGACGGCGTATGAAGGCCTCAAGACCGTCAGCGAACACATCCATGTCTGGCGCCGCGGCGAGATGCCCGCGCACTACCACATGGACCACCCGGTTCGCGGCCCCGCGCTCCTCGCCGTCGCCGATCCCGGCTGGACCATGCGCACCGCCGATGTCGGCGGCTGGAGCGTGCCCATCCCCGGCAACCACGGCTACGACAACCTCGCGCCCGAAATGAACGCCACCTTCATCGCCGCCGGCCCGATCTTCCCGAAAGGCGAAACCGTCGCCCCCTTCGAGAACGTCAACGTCTACGGAATGATGGCCTGCGCCCTCGGCATCACCCCCGCGAAGACGGACGGAGATGCGGCGGTTGTGGAGAAGGTGACAGGCGGGCGGTGCCCGGCCTCGGCGCCAAAGTCTGCGGAGTAGGAGCCCCGCCGCGGCCAAGCTGGCCTTCGGCCTCAACGTGGACGAATACCAGATCTACGTCCACCCGGTCGTCCTCGGCAAAGGCACGTTCATGTTCCGAGGCCCCCGCCCACGCTTCCGCCTCACCGGGACCGACCATATAGGTGAGAGCGTGATCAGGCTGACCTACATGCCCGCAAGCTAAAGCGTCTGCAGCTTTCCCGGCATCGAAGGCCCCGCGCTGAACACGCCGAAGATTGGGCCCCGTCTGCGGATTGCGCCTGGTCCGCGCGCAACCATCGCCTCCGCGGCCGCCTGGTCCTGCGGGTTCAGGGTTTGCATCGCGGATTTCACGTCGCTGTCAGTTTAATGCCCGGACGCCGCCGGCTCGCCGCTCGCCAGCAGGATGACAGGTTTCACGAATAGCGCGCCTCTACTTTCGCCGCTGCCACTCCCGCGCGCACGTCCGCGACGCTCGCCGCCAAATCCGACAGATACGCTTCTGCCACCTCCGCATGTTTCGGCGACAGCATCAGGTGGAGGCTCTGCGGCTCGGCCGTGAACGAGGTGAACCACCCCCGTGCGCGCATTGCGGCGTAGAGCGCCATCGTCTCCGCTTCCGGATGCCGGAACGCGACCAGCCCGAGCAGCGGCCGGCCCAGTACTTCGAATCCCAGTGCCCTTACGCCCGCCTCAATCTTCTCCCGCGTCGCGCACACAAGGCCCTGCTTCTCGCGGTAGCCCGAAACACCGAGCACGTTCATCACGGCCCAGGCTGCCGAAATCGCGCCGCCCGGCCGCGTGCCCGCCAGCGTCGGCGTCTTCATCGGCGAGCCCGACCAGTCGCGCATCGAGAAGGGCATGTGTTTGTAAAGCGCTTCCGACCGGAACAGCACGGTCGAGGCGCCCTTTGCGCAATAGCCATACTTGTGCAGGTCCGCGCTGATCGAGTTGACCGCAGGTACGGCAAAATCAAAGTCCGGCACGGCCACGCCGTTCATCCGCGCGAACGGCGCAAAGTAGCCGCCGACGCACGCGTCCACATGCAGCCACACGCCCTTCGCCGCCGCCACCTCACCGAGCGCGGCGATGGGGTCGATGATGCCGTGCGGAAAGTTCGGCGCGGAGCCGACCATCATGATCGTCGCCGCGTCCACCGCCGCTGCCATCGCGTCCGGGTCCGCCTCATAGCTGCCATCCGATTTCAGCGGCACGCGGCGCACCTCGATGTCCATCAGGTGCGCGGCCTTGTCGAAGGCGAGGTGCGCCGAGCGCGGCAGCACGATGTTCTGCCCGGCGCGGGGTTTAGCGTTCGCCCGCGCAAAATCCCGCGCGGCCTTCATCGCCATGGTGATCGAATCGGTGCCGCCGGACGTGATCGCCCCCGCCGCGCCCTCTGGACCGTGCAGCAGGCCGAGCGCCATGGAGATCACTTCCTTCTCCATCTGCGCCAGCGACGGAAAGGCAAGGGGGCCAAGCCCGTTCTCCGCCATGAACAGGCCATACGCGTCATGCTGGACATGGTGAACGTCCTCGCCCGCATTAAACACGTAGACGGCCGTCTTTCCGCCGCGCCAGTCCACATCCCCGCCGCCGCGCGCCACCATCTCGGCGCGCACCTCGTCCCAGGCTCGTCCCTCTTGAGGCATCTGCATGGCGTCTCTCCCTTGCGGCGTGTCCTGCAGCCTAGGCTGCCCCCGCCGGTCTGACCAGTCTGCACGCCCGCGCCTGCAGCCGGAAGCGCGCGAGACAGAAAATAAATGCTCGCGTGTTGCGCTAAGGCCGTTGCGGGCGGTCGTGGGTCTGCGTAATTTACGTTTCGCTAACCCAAAAACTCCTGACATGAAAAGCAGCGCGCAAGATGACGGATTACATCGGATACGAAGCGCTCACCCAGGCTGCCATGCGCGGCGTCGTGCGCGAGGCCCTGCGCCGCGCGAAAACGAATGGCGGCGTGCCCGGTGACCACCATTTCTACATCTCCTTCCGCACCCGCGCCCCCGGCGTGAAGATCGCCGACCATCTGGTCCAGCGCTTCCCGGAAGAGATGACCATCGTCATCCAGCACCAGTATTGGGACCTTGAAGTCAACGAAGGCCATTTCGAGGTTGTCCTGAAATTTGCCGGTGTGCCGCAGCACCTGTCGATCCCGCTTGCCGCGATCACGCGTTTCGTCGACCCCTCGGTGAACTTCGGCCTCACTTTCGAAACCCGCGGCCGCGATGCCGGCGTGCTCTCGCCCGCGCAGGAAGCTGTCGAAGAGGCTCCCAAGCCGCCCGCCGAAACGGTGGTCAGCCTCGACGCCTACCGCCGCAAGTAAGGCCCGTCGGTCTTGACCGAGGAGTCCAAACCCCGCGTCCCGGACGCCGACATGCTGGCGCGTTTCCAGAATTCGAAGAAACGCCCGCCCTGTTCGGATACGCTCGGCATGCGCCTCTCCGCGCTTTCGCAGGACGAGCAATGGGTGCGCATGGACTTCGACGTGCCGCAGATGTTCGCCAATCCCACCGGCGCCGTGCAGGGCGGCTTCATTGCCGCCATGATGGATGAGGCCATGAGCACCGCCGTCATCATCGCCTCCAACGTTACGATGACCGCGCCGACACTCGAAATGAAAACGAGCTACCTCAAACGCCTGATGCCCGGACCCGCCAGCGTGCAGGCCCGCATCCTCAAACTCGGCAAGTCTGCCTGCTTCATGGAGGCCGACTGCTTCGATGCCGCCGGCGACCTTGTCGCCCGCGCCACCGCCACCGCCATTCCCATGCTTTACAAGAAACTGTGAAGCGCCGCCGCATGGTTCGTTTCGCTGCCCTGCCGCTCGCGGTCTTGATGGCCGCCTGTGCTGCCCCGCAAGTGCCGGCCAGTGAACCGCCCATCACGGTTACGCGTCCGGCCGAAGGCCCTGGCGGGCGTCCCAACACGGAAGCGGAATGGGCCAGCGCGGCCATCCAGCAGCGCGCCGACATTCTCGCAGCCGCGAACGCCGCACCCGAGGTGAAGGCCCGCTTCGCCGAAATGGTCGACTGCGCCCGGTATGTCAGTGACTACAGCACGCGCCGCATCGCGGACGATATCAATGCCGGCCGCTCAAGGGATGAGGCCTGCGAAGCGAGCTATTCCTCGGCCTACACCGCCTTTGAGGCGCAGGCGGACGCCGCCCTGCCGCTCGCCGACATGGCGCGGTTCCAGTACTGGAATTCCGGCTGGGTTCTCGACCGGCACGAGTTCCGGCTGGTCGGCGATGCCGCTGCCCAGCGCGCCTATCTGCAACAGAAGATCGAAGCCTGCTTCGCCGCGCCGGACTTGCCGCCGCACCTCTCTGCCAGCCTCCTGACTCACTGTCCCATGGCCGCCTCGGGCGATCCCATCGCGAAGTGACCTTGCGAGACGGGGCGCCACAGCCCGAAAAATCGGCTATACACGTGCCATAACAAAAACGCTCCCGGGAGGAGACAACATGGCTGATGATCCGAAACCGCTGCCCAGCGTCCCGCAATCCGTCCTCGAACTCTCCGCGTTCAATCCTGTCGCCCGCGACAATCCCCATCCGTTGCTGAAATCCCTGCGTGAGGGCTGCCCCGTCATGCGCGACGAGGGCGCACGGGTCTGGGTCCTCAGCCGCTACAAGGATATCCGCGACACGGTGAACGACCGCACCTTCGTGCGCCATCCGCTGAACGCCGACCCCGAGTCGATCACTGCCCGCCTCGTCGAGGAGGGCAGGGAGCGGCGCACCAGCATCCTCTTCCTCGACGATCCGGACCATGCCCGCATCCGCCAGCCGCTCGCCAAAGCCTTCTATGCCCGTATCAACAGGATGCGGCCCGAGATCGAGGCGATGGTCGACAAGGTGATCGACGCCGCCCCCGCCTCAGGAGCGTTCGACCTGATGGAACAGGTCGCCGTGCCGCTTCCCGTGCTCGTCATCGCACGCATCATCGGGGTGGATGAAGCCCGCCTTGCGGATTTCCGTCAGTGGTCGGAAGATGTCATCCTCGGTCTCAATCCCGTCCGCACGTCGGAGGAGAACGCCCGCATGATCTCCAGCGGCGAGGCCCTCGATGCCTATTTTGGTGAGCTGATGCAGGCCCGCCGAAAAGCGCCGCAGGACGATCTCGTCACCGATATGGTCCAACTGCAGGCGAGCGGCGAGGCGAACGTCGAGGACGATGAGGTCCGACTCAACCTGCAGGCCCTCCTCGTCGGCGGCAACCTCACCACCACCGATCTCATCGGCAACGGCATCTGGCTGCTGCTGAACCATCCCGAGCAGGCCGCCGCACTGCGCGCCGATCCTGGCCTTGCTGCCCAGGCGGTGGAGGAAGTGCTGCGCTACGAAGCGCCGGTCCAGGTCACCTCCCGCATCGTCGAGGCCGACCGCACCGTCGCCGGTTGCCCGATGCAGAAAAGCCAGCCGGTCTTCATGTCGCTCGCCGCGGCCAACCGCGACCCTGACACGTTCGAGGCGCCGGACGACTTCGACATCACGAAGAAACGGGCGAGCCACATTGCCTTCGGCGGTGGCCCGCACATCTGCATCGGCGCCCCGCTCGCCCGCATCGAAGCGCGCCATGCCTTCGTCAAACTCCTGAGCCGCTATCCCAATCTGCGACTTCCGGAACAGGACCTTGCCTGGCGCACGCTGCCCTTCTTCCGCGGCCTCGAGCGGCTGATCGTTGAAAGTTGACCTGGTTCTTCCCGCCTTCGCCCAGCTCGAGTGGGGCCGGGGGCGGGAGGTAGCAGAGGGCGGGTCCTAAGCCCCCACAGCCTGCGCCCGCATCCATATGCCGTCCCGCTCGGCGCTGCGCCGCTCCACCAGCAGCCGCGCGACCTGGTGGTCATCCTCGAAGGCGTTGCCGACGAGCGAATCCAGCAGCGCCTTGGCCAGGTTGTCGAGGTCCATCCACGGCGCCTCGCCCAGATGCTCCATCACGATGTGTACGGAGTAATCACCATAGCCGGGGCGCAGGCGCGGGAAGTCCTTGCGGAAGAATTCCCGCAGCAGCGTCTTGTAATACTTGGTTTGCGTCGTCAGCCCGGCGCACGCCACCTCCAGCGCGCCATCCTCCGTGATGCGCGCGCGGACCTTGCCCGCGCTTATCCAAGCATGTGCGCCTGTTTCCATCATGCGATCATCCGGCCTGCTCTCGTTCAATCCGTCCAGCCTCTGGCCTTGCCCTTGACGCAAGCCCCCGTGCGCGCATCGAACTGATAACCATGCCAGGGGCAGGTCATCAGGCCGCTGGCATCCGGCTCGCAATCCAGCGGCAGTCCCTGGTGCGGACACAGATTAGGTACTGCTACGACCGATCCATCAGGGAGCTGCGCCGTCCGGCGAGCCTTGCGTCCGGCCGGTCCGGCCTTCACCGCTGCCGCGCGGTGCACCATCTTTGGCTCGTCCTCGTCCAGGATGCGCGTGAACAAGTCACGGTAGAACGCGCCGGCGGCCTCAACAGGAAATCCCGACCCCTCCGGTATGAAGAAACGCAAGGTGATCCGGCAGGTCTCTGTGCCGGTTTCCTCGAACCGGGCAACTGCGCGGCCATTCTCGGCGCCAGCCGAATAGGTTGCATTGGTATAGCCGCGCCGGTCGGGGTCGACCGTGACCTTCATGCGCATCGGAGTGCCATCCACCAGCTCGACCTCGGCATCCCAACCGTCCCGGTCGGCATGAATGAGTGAGGCAGCCCGGAATGTGGACCGGTGAACATGCGGAAGGTGCTCCCAGTCCAGTTCGTCCTCCACGGCCATGGCAGCGCTCGCCGCCAGGTCCCGGGTCAGACTGCCCACTTCGATCAAACCCTGCATGTTGCTGCTCCAGTCCGGCTTCGGCTGCCAGACTGCGCGGACACACCCGGTCCTGTCGAGCCCCTTCGCCCTTGATGGGGCGGGGCTCCCTCGCTAGACCGCCCGGGCAGATACAGCCCACCCCGATCAGGAGCCCAGCCGATGGCCAAGAAACCCGATACCCGCACCGAAACCGACACCTTCGGGCCCATCGAGGTCGAATCCGACAAGTACTGGGGCGCGCAGGCACAGCGTTCGCTGGGCAATTTCAAGATTGGCTGGGAAAAGCAGCCCCAGCCCATCATCCGCGGCCTCGGCGTCGTCAAGAAGGCCGCCGCCGAAGTGAACATGTCGCTGGAGAAGCTGGACCGGCTGGTCGGCCGCGCCATCGTGCAGGCCGCCGACGAGGTGATCGAGGGCAAGCTCGACGATCACTTCCCGCTGGTCGTCTGGCAGACCGGATCAGGCACCCAGTCGAACATGAACGCCAACGAGGTGATCTCGAACCGCGCCATCGAGATCCTCGGCGGCAAGGTCGGCTCCAAGGCGCCGGTCCATCCGAACGATCATGTCAACATGAGCCAGTCGTCGAACGACACGTTCCCGACCGCCATGCACATCGCGTGCGCCGAGCAGGTCGTCCACAAGCTCTTGCCCGCGCTGCAGCAGCTGCACAACGCGCTGAACGACAAGGCGCAGGCCTGGAAACACATCATCAAGATCGGCCGCACGCATACCCAGGATGCGACGCCGGTCACGCTGGGTCAAGAATTCTCTGGCTACGCAAAGCAGATCGAGAACGGCATCAAGCGGATCGAGATGACCCTCCCGATGCTGATGGAACTGGCGCAGGGCGGCACCGCCGTCGGCACTGGCCTCGCTTCGCCGGAAGGCTTCGCCGAAATGGTGGCCGATAAGATCAGCCAGATCACCGGCCTGAAATTCACCTCCGCCCCGAACAAGTTCGAGGCGCTGGCCGCTCATGACGCGATGGTGTTCACCCACGGCGCCATCACGACCGCCGCGATGAGCTGTTTCAAGATCGCCAACGACATCCGCTTCCTCGGCTCGGGTCCACGTTCCGGACTTGGCGAACTGGCTCTGCCGGAGAACGAGCCCGGCTCGTCGATCATGCCGGGCAAGGTGAACCCGACCCAGTGCGAAGCGATGACCCAGGTCTGCGCGCACATCCTCGGCAACAATGCAGCCATCGCCTTTGCCGGCAGCCAGGGCCATTTTGAACTCAACGTCTTCAACCCGATGATGGCCTACAATTTCCTGCAGTCCGTGCGCCTGCTGTCGGATGCGGCCGTATCCTTCACGGAGAACTGCGTCGTCGGCATCGAGCCGCGCCTCGACAATATCCAGCGCGGCCTCGAGAACTCGCTGATGCTGGTGACGCCGCTCAAGGAAAAATACGGCTACGACCTCGCCGCGAAAGTCGCCAAGACTGCCCACAAGAACGGCACGACGCTGAAGGTGGAAGCGCTGAAACTCGGCATTTCCGAAGCCGACTTCGACGCCATCGTCCGGCCGGAGAAAATGATCGGCCCGGATCCGGTATAAAAGGCCTTCTGCGGCCCGTTTTCCAGCCCCGCCGGATTTTTTGGTCTTGTTCCCGAAGGCCCTCGCGCCCACTACCAGCGTAGAGGAATTTTCCGGGAGGAACGGCACATGGATTTCGGCAACCTGTTTTCAGTCAAAGGCAAGACCGTCGTGATCACCGGCGGCTCGCGCGGCATCGGGGAGATGCTCGCGGCGGGCTTCCTGGCGAACGGGGCGAAGGTGATCATCTCCTCGCGCAAGGAAGCGGCCTGCCATGAAACGGTGGAGCGCCTCAAGGCAGAGTATGGCGGCGAGATCTATACCATCCCGTCCGATGTCGGCCAGATGGACGGCATCCTGCACCTCGCCGGCGAAATCGCAAAGCGCGAGGCCAAAGTTGATGTGCTGATCAACAATGCCGGTGTCGCCTGGGGCGCGTCGCTGGACGAATTCCCGGAAAAGGGCTGGGACAAGGTGATGGATGTCAACGTCAAGGGCATCTTCTTCCTGACGCAGAAACTGATGCCGTTGCTGCGCAAGGCGGCCAGCGCGGATGATCCGGCCCGTGTCATCAACATCGCCTCGATTGACGGCATGCACACTTCGCCGATGAGCGGATTTGCCTACGGAACCTCTAAGGCCGCCGTGATTCACCTGACCCGCTTCATGGGCTCGCAGCTGGCGAAGGAGCATATCCTCGTCAACGGCATCGCGCCGGGACCGTTCCCGACCTACATGCTGTCCACCGGCGTCGGGTACAAAGGCGAGACCGAGGGTGTGGACTGGGATGCCATCGGCGCACGCAGCCCGTCAGGCCGCGTCGGCCGGCCGGAAGACATTGCCGGCCTCGCGATGTTCCTGTCGTCGAAGGCCTCGGCCTACATCAACGGCCACACGATCCCCTGCGACGGCGGCATCATCTCGGCGAGCTGACGCCCTCGCGCCGGCAGGCGCACTCCCGGTGAGGTCAGTGCATGACGCAGGTCGTTCGCCTTGAGCAACACCTTCCGCTTGGAATGTCGACGCTTGCCGAGGCGGCGGCCTTGGAGGGCGTGCGCAATGTCGGGAAGCTGATGGCTGCCTGGGAGGCGGGAGAGCAGCGTTTCGACAGGGACGGCGCCGCGTTGTTTGCCGCGTTCGTTGACAAGGACCTAGTCGGAGTTGGCGGCGTGAAGCGGGAGGAGGACGCAGGTGAGTCTGCGATGCGGATGCATCGGTTCTACGTCCATCCGATGTATCGCAGGCAAGGCGTGGGCCGCGTGCTTGCGGATGCCGCCATGGCGCATGGCCTCGCCAGTGCCGCGCTGCTCACCTGTAATGCGCGCGCCAGCGCGGCGGCCGCCGACTTCTGGGAAGCGTCTGGATTTGCAAAGTGTGACGCGGCCGCCTATACGCATATCTTCCGTGCAGGGACGAAATGGACTGCATAGCTGCTATGTGCTATTTCCCATAATTCAACATTGACTTTGAACGCTTGTTGAATCAGCTTCTCCGGCAAGGGGGACGGTGGGCGTTCCCCGTCAGGAAGCAAACTTCAAATGTCCGGGTCATCTGATACTCCACGGGGCTGGGAAGCCGGGGGGGCAGAGACCAACACGCCAAAGCGCCGCAAAACGGCCACAAAATCGGCAAAGGCAGCCACAACGTCCATCGCGCCGGAGGCGCAGGCAAGTGCCGCAACGCCGGCAATGCCGCGCAAGAGGGCCCGGCCACCGAAAGCCGCCAACCCTCCGCCTGCGGATAATCCGTTGCTGAACGCGGGCGACAGCCTGCTGCTCGGCTGGCGCATCGAAGAAGCGCGCCAGCAGCTCGGTTTTCACAACGGGCCAGCGCCCGTCGCGGAAACCGGCAAGCCTGTCTGGCTCGACGGGGAAGGCCACCTCATCACGTTTGCTCGGACCGGCACCGGCAAAGGGCGGGGCGCGCTGATCCCTAACCTCCTGACCTATGAAGGCCCCGCCATCGTCATCGACCCGAAAGGTGAAGCCTGCCATGTCACGGCGCGCCGCCGCCGGGAGATGGGCCAGAAGGTGCATGTCATCGATCCGTTCGGCATCATCTCGCCGGAAACCGACAGTCTCAACCCGATGGACGCTTTCTCCATTCCCGGCGTCGATTTCTCGTCACTGGCTATGGACATCGCAAAGCTGCTCTCGGGCGGCGGCAAGATCGGCAAGGATCCCTTCTGGGACATCCGGGGCCACGATCTCGCCGCCGGCGTGATCGCCGCCGTCGCGGCCGTGCGCGAGCCCGAGGACCGCAGCCTCGTCCAGGTGCGCCGCCTGCTGAAGGACGGCGACCATCTGTTCCATCTCAACATGCTGGTCGAAAACTCAGGCAAGAAACTGCCGGCCTTCGCGCGCGAGGAAATCTCGAACTATCTCGGCACGACGGACGTCACGCGCTCCGGCATCCACGCCACCGCCTGCAGCTATTTCTCGATCATCGCCTCGGAGGCCGCGCAGCGCACGGTGTCCACCTCGACGATTGACCTCGCCGCCGTGCGCCGGGGTGATCCGATGACGATCTACCTTGTCGTTCCGCCCACACAGCTAGCCAGCCACGCGCCGCTGTTCCGCCTGTGGACGGCCGCGCTGATGTCGGCCGTTCTGTCGCGCGACGGAAACCTGCCGAAGTACCGCACGCTGTTTGCCATCGACGAGTGCGCCCAGCTGGGCGATTTCGGCCTGCTGCCGATGGTCTACACGCTGGCGCGTTCCTACGGCATGCGGGTCTGGGCCTTCTTCCAGGACCTGGCGCAGCTGCGCAAGGTGATCGGGGAGGATTGGCCGACGGTCATCAACAATGCTGCGGCGATGCAGGTCTTTGGCGTCGCCAACCAGCTCGCCGCCTCCGACCTTGCCATGGTGCTCGGCGATTTCACCGATGACGGACTGCGGAACATGGACCCGTCGCACCTCGCCCTGCAGGTTGCCGGGCAGCGCGGCGTCACGCAGCGGCGGCCGGACTACCTGATGGATCCCGCCTATGCAGGCCTCTTCGATCCGCACCCCTTGCTGGGCGGCACCCCCCCTGAGCGGCAGGGGGCGCGCACGCTCCTGCGTTGAAAATCACCCAGCCCCCTGAAACCCCGGCCGGGCGACCCTATGTCAGCCCGGCCGAACTATCGCAGGACCTTTCCGATGACTGAACTGCTCAGAAGCACGCTGCTCGCCGCCCTGCTGATGCTGGCCGGTGCCGGACCTGCGCTCGCCGGCAAGGATGGCAACCGCGCCGCGGCCGAATTCGAGATCAATGAGGCGCAGGCGCTGGAAATCGCCCGCGCGCAGGGCATCGCCGCCGTGCGCGAAGTGAAGGCCCGCCGGGGCGTCTGGAAGTTCGAAGGCGTCGATGCCGATGGCGTCGACCTCGAAGTCGAGATCGACGGCTTCACGGGCGAAGTCGTGAAGGTCGAGCGCTACGGCATGCCAGCGCAGGGCTTCTAGCCGGCGCGCCAGGCAGAAGGCCGCATGTGACGGTGCAGGCTCTCTGATTGCCGCACAGGAACACGCCCTCAACCGGCTTTTCTTCGACATCTGACACTTCTGCTGACGCTGGCGCGGCGGGCGGCTAGGATGGCTCAAGAGAATCACCTCCGGTCCAGAAAGACAAAAGCACCATGTCCAAGCCCCCCGTCGGCTCCAAATCCAATCCCTCGCAGTTCGATGTGCTCGGCAAGCTGGCCGAGGACGAGCCCTATTTCGTTATCCGGGCGCACGACCCGCTGTCCTCGGCATTGGTGGAGCTGCATGCCTATATCGGCGCGGGCCAGGCGGGCGCAGCCCATAACAAGCTGGCCGAGATCATGGCGCTGACCTCGCAGAAGCCGCCGCGCCCGGCCTCCAGCCCGAAATACCGCGAGACCTTCGCGATCTCGCTGGCGATGGAGCAGTGGCGCGACGCCAACAAGGACTGAGCCTCAGGCCATGAAACTCGCCCCGCATATCCTTGAGAATGCCCATGTGCGCCTGCGCCCCTTCGACGAGGCAAAGGATGCGCAGGAACTCTACGCGCTGGAGAAGCGCGCGCCGGAGATTTTCAAGCTCTGGTCCCACTGGGCGCCGGGCGACTGGGTGACCGAGTGGATCGATGTCATCCGCAAGCGGACGAACGACGGCACGATGATCCCGCTCACCGTGACCCGTGCGTCCGACGGCGGCTTCCTCGGCATCACCAGCTGGCTTGACCCGAGCGAAGCCAACAAGACGGTCGAGGTCGGCATGACCTGCTATGCGCCCGAAGCGCAGGGCACAGTGGTCAACCCCTCCTGCAAGCGCCTGCTGATGGGCCACGTGTTCGAGGAGTGGGGCGCCAAGCGCGTGCAGTACCAGGTAGACGAACGCAACATGCGCTCACGCACGGCCGTGCTGAAGCTCGGTGCGGTGCAGGAAGGCATCCTGCGCAACCACAAGATCGTGGGCAGCGGCCACATTCGCAATACGGTCTTCTTCTCGATCATCGACCGCGAATGGCCGGAGGTAAAGGCCAGGCTCGATGCTAGGATTGCGGCGGCATGACCAGGCCGATCAATCTCAACAAGGCCCGCAAGGCGAAGGAAAAGGCCGAGGCCGAGCAGCTCGCGAAAGAAAATCGCGCAAAGTTCGGACGCACCAAAGCCGAGAAGAAGTTCGAGGCCGCAAAGGCTGAAAAGCAGGCGAAGCTGACCGAAGCGCATCGCCGCGAATCGCCAGATCCGAAAGACGGTTAAAAAAGCGTTGACAAGGCGGCCTCCCGTTTGCACTTCGTGTCCTGCGTTGTGCCAGTGTGGGAGTGCGGGTCGTGGCGAAGAACATCCTCTACAAGACCGCGTTCAGTGTTGTGGCCTTCGCCGCCGGAATCGTCTGGGGCATTGCCGCCGAAGCCAGCGCGGCCGGCCTCCCGCTCATCGGTGTGTTCCAGGGCTGAAGCGTTAACGCTCAGCTCCCGCCAGTATCTTTTGCCTGATCGATCAGCGTGTTCTCGTACCGCCCGCGATTGACGCGCTCGAGGGCGTCGAAGATCGCTTTCGCATCCTTGTCCTTCAGCAGCGGGATGGCGCGCGCGAGTTCGGCGGCGCGGGCGTACTGCGAATGCGCGCCCGGCAGGTCGCCGCGCGCTTCGGCGCAGGCGCCCTGGTTGTGCTGGATGCCGGGCGCATTGGGGTAGGCGGAGGCCAGTTCGTCCCACTGCGCGCACGCGCCGAGTAAGTTGCCCTGTTTGGTCGCCTTTACGGCGGCGGCGAAGCGCGCATCGCCCTTTTCCTCTCCGGTCAGCGGCTTGGTGACGATCTCGGCGCGGAAGCTTGCCATGTAAGGCGCGATGTCGAAGCGGAAGAGGCGCACGGCCTCGGGTACCGCCTGCTGGATCATGCCATAGGGCGCGTCAAAGGGGTCATAGATCTCATAAAGGACCGAGCCGACCGTGCCGGTAGGTTGATCCGTATCCGGATATTCGCCGATATCGTAGCAGTCTTCCCGCTCGGTCGTGCCGCCCTTGGCGGAGGTGAAGACCGGCCGGTTGGCGGCGGTATCGACCAGCGTGGTGGTGACCTCGACGTCGACGATCTCCTTCAGACATTCGCGTTCGACTACCGCCCGGCGCTCGCAGTCGAAGGGCGCGTCCCATTCCACGCACTTACGTTCTGTCTCCCGGCGGATTTCGCCCCGGTAGCTCGTAACCGTGACGCCGCCGGTATAGCGCCCCTGCGGGCGGTCGGGGTCCTGCACGATGAACCAGGGCCTGCCTTCCAGTTCGGCAGAGCGGATGAGGGCGTCGAACTCGGCCTCCGCCACATCGCCGGCGGGCCCGTCGAAGCGCCCTGTGACCACGTCCGTATAGTCCAGCGCGGCCGGATAATTCGGCGCAGCGCGGGCGGCATAGTCGTATCCAGGTGTCTGGCAGGCGGCGACTATGCCCGCTAGGACCAGGGCGATCAGGCGCTTCATGTTTACCCCCGCTAAAGTCTAAGGATAGAGGTGCCGTCCCGGCGGCGCGGCGTCAATGGTTGACGAAGCGGGGCCTGCGTCCCAAGTCTCGCCCAGCTTTAAGAGGACATATCCATGGCGCGCACCCTGTTCACTCCCTTCAAACTCGGCAAACTGGAACTCCGTAACCGGGTCGTCATGGCGCCGATGACGCGCTCTCGCTCGCCGGGCGGTGTGCCGGGCGAGGATGTGGCGGACTATTATGCCCGCAGGGCTGCGGCCGATGTCGGCCTGCTTGTCACTGAAGGCACGACCGTGCGCCGGGGCGGCTCGTCGAATGATCCGAACGTGCCGAATTTCTACAAGGCCGATGCACTGAAGGGCTGGGGCCGGGTGGTCGAGAAGGTCCACGCCAATGGCGGCGCCATCGCCCCGCAGATCTGGCACCAGGGCATGGTGCGCAAGCAGGGCACCGGTCCCAATCCCGACGCGCCGACTGACAGCCCCTCCGGCGTCACTCATACCGGCAAGCAGGTGCTGCCTGAGCCGACGACCGCAGACGTAGACGACATGGTGGCCGCCTATGCGGACGCAGCCGCTGATGCCAAGCGCCTCGGCTTCGATACGCTGGAGATCCACGGCGCACACGGCTATCTGATCGACCAGTTCTTCTGGGACGCGATGAACAAGCGCTCCGATCGCTATGGCGGCAGCCTCACCGACCGCGCGAGCTTCGGCGGCGACATCATCCGGGAGATCCGCAAGAAGGTGGGCCCCGACTTCCCGATCATCCTGCGCTATTCGCAGTGGAAGCAGCAGGACTATACCGCACGCCTCGCGCCGACGCCGCAGGAGCTGGAAGCCTTCCTCAAGGTGTTCGTCGATGCGGGCGTCGATTGTCTGCACGTCTCGCAGCGCCGCTACTGGGAGCCGGAATTCCCTGAGATCGACGGCCCCAACGGCCTGAACGGCGCCGGGTGGGCGAAGAAGCTGACCGGGCTGCCAACGATCACGGTCGGCTCGGTTGGCCTTAATGGCGACTTTGAGAAATCCTTCGCCGGCGAAGGCGCGCCGCAGCGCTCGCTGGACGACCTGGAAGCCCGCCTCGACAAGGGCGAGTTCGACCTCGTGGCCGTCGGCCGAGCCGTCCTTCAGGACCCGGAATGGGCCAAGAAGGTGAAGGAAGGTCGCTTCGCCGACCTGCGCGATTATGATGGCAAAGCGCTGGCGACGCTTTACTAGCCGAGACCAATTTTCATCCGGCAGGGTCCGGGCTGCGTATCAAGCTCAGAAGTTTGATTGCAGACCGGACCCAAGCCCATGAAACGTGCCAGCCTTGTTGCTCCCGCTTTCGTTGCCGCCGCGGCGGCGACGGGGTGTGCCTCCAGTAGTTCGCTGGAACAGTTCGAGGCGGCGCCGCGCCAGCTGGTGCTGGAAGAATACTTCGACGGCAAGACGACCGCCTACGGACTGTTCGAGGACCGGTTCGGCAAGGTGCGCCGTCAGTTCAAGGTAGACATTACCGGCGAGGTGGAGGCGGGCCGCCTGACGCTGACCGAGAAGTTCCTCTATGATGACGGCGAGCGCGACACGCGCGTCTGGGAAATCGACATCCTCGGCGGCGGACAGTATCGCGGCACGGCGGGCGATGTGCCGGTGCCGGCGGTGGGGCAGGTCAGCGGCAATGCGTTCAACTGGAAGTACAAGGTCGACCTGAAGGTCGGCGGGTCGGTCTGGAATGTCGGCTTCAATGACTGGATGTTCCTGATGGAAGACGACGTGCTGATCAACCGCGCGTATGTCACGCGCTACGGCATAGAGATCGGGCAAGTCACGATCGCGTTCCGGAAAGGCTGACCACCAGCAGCACGACCGCAAAAGCGGCGGCCGGGATAAGGTTCGTCATCATCAGGCGGCGGTGCAGGGCGCGCCGCTCGGCCTCGCTCATGCCTGCAGTATCGTCCGTGCCCGGCCATTCGGGGCGGGAGGTGCCCCAGAGGGTCAGGAAGCCGCCTTCACCGCGCGCCATGGGCTGGCGCTTCAGCGGCACGCGGGCATAACTTGCGAGGGCCTGCGCGGCCTCGCCAGCAAGGGTGCTCCAGAGGTACGTGCGCGGGATCGGGCGGTCCTCGCCGAGAAAGATCAGGCGGCCATCCTTCAGGCGGATGGCGTAGACATGGTTGATCGTGACCATGCCGAGGCTGGTGATCGCTTCCTCGCGCCACTCGACATTGCGGATTTCGTCATAGCGCAGCGAACCGTCGAAGGCGGGCGCGCGGCCGAACAGGAGGCGCCCGGTCGGCAGGCGCAGCCAGGCCTCCTCGCGGCCGAGCGAGAGGCGCCATCCCCACTTCATGTGGCAGTCGCGGATGATGATGTTGGCGAGCTGCAGGAAGAAGACGACGGTGCCGGCGAGTACGAGCGCGGCCGCGTACTCCCCGTCCACCAGCACGGCTGCGGCGCCGCCTGCCGCGCCGATCAGCAGGACCCAGAGTAGGCCGCTGGTCAGCCCGATGCCCAGCCGGTCGGCGAGGCCGAAGCGGAACACGGTCGGCGGGGGCGCATCTGCAGGCATGGGGCGTCATCCGGTTGCTACCGGTAAAGGCGCAAGCCTCCCGCCAAACGGGTCAGGCCTTGTCGTAGGCCGCGTTCAGCCAGGCCTTCAGTTCGGCATCGAGGTCGGAGACGGATTCGAGTCTGACCTTGTGAGTGCACATGGCGCCGGGCTTTTCCTCGAGGAGGCGCGCCGTAGGCGCTGTGCCCTTGAGGTTCAGGCCGAGGTCGATGCGCGTTTTCGAAGCGGGCGTGGCGACGGCGAAATTCTTGTTGCGGCGGAAGGCGACGCTGGTCTTTTTCGGGGATACGTCGACATCCTTGCCCAGCGCGCGGGCAAGGGCTTCGAGTGCATCATAGACCGGGCGCAGCGCTTCGCGGCCAGCAAACTGGCCGGCGAGCAGGTCGCTCTCTGGCGCGTCTAACGTGCCCTTGGCCGTGTGGCAGATGAGGTTGGCATAGCCATGGCCGAGGCCGTGGGTCTCCTTCAGGAGTTTCATCTGGTCGCCGTGTTTTGGCAGGCCGCTCCTTCGGACAAGGTCTGCCCATTGATCAATAGATTTTCCGGTGTTCTTCAGAAGGTTGGCCTTCATAGTGTCCATCGGGTCGGTTTTCTCGGTCATGGCATCCTCCTTCTACTGATAGCGGCCGGGCGGCCAATATTCGATGCGGCAGGCCTTGGGCACGGTGAAGTTCAGCATGGGCCCGAGCGCCATGATTATCTGCGCTGTGAACTTCGGCTTGCCGGTTTCCAACAGCGCCTTGAGGTTCTCGGTGATGAAGGCGCCGCCGGGGACCATCGATTTTTCGGTCTTTGTGCCGGCGGGAACGCCTTCGGTGGTCAGCGTGAACTCCGTGCCGCCGTCGATATCCTTGAGGTCGTAGATGACTGTACACGGCGCATCCGGGTACTGCGTGAACTTCATCGTGTGGGCGTAGCGGTGGGGCGGGGAGAATTCGAGCACTTCGCCCGCGACGATGGCAAATTTTCGATCCACCGAAACCATGCGCATCGGCTTGCCTTTGGCGAGGCCGCCTTCGGCGTCGCAGACCGCGCCGAAAAAGAAGGGCAGGACCGCATCGGTCTTCACAAGCGTGTCCCAGACAACGCGGATCGGCGCGTCAATGGTAACGCGGTAGATGGCGCGTTCAGCGAGCGCGGGTTGGGCGTCAGGCTCGGTCATGGCTTGTCCTTTTCCTTGAGGGCGGCGGCTTCGGCGGCAAACTTGAGATGTGTCAGGCGCCGGGCGAAATGCTCCGTGTAGGCATCGAGCCAGCGATCCTGGATCATCTGTAGCGGCGCGGCGTTGAGCCAGAGGCGGCGCTGACGGCCGTTCTTCTCGCTGATCACGAGACCAGCCTGTTCCAGGACGGCGATGTGGTTCATCACGGCGATACGGCTGACATCGAAGCGGCTGGCCAGTTCGCCTACTGGCAGGCCGGGCTCTGCCTTCAGGATGTCGAGGATATGCCGCCGGCTCTCGTGGGAGAGCGCGTTGAAGACAGCGGACATGTCTTGATCTGTAAACATGTAATTACCTAATTACATATTGTGACGCGAGTCAATGCCCCCTGTCGCAGCACGGAAGGTGTCAGGTGGGCAGGTGGCTGCTATACGTTCACCATGAGTTCCAATCCGAATCGTCTCCCGATCAGCCAGATGGCATCTGCGCGTCCGCCCCAGCCGGTGGCAGAGGGCGCGCCGTACCTGAAGGGGCTGAACCCCGAGCAGCGCGAGGCCGTGCTGCACACGGAAGGCCCGCTATTGGTGCTGGCGGGCGCGGGCACGGGCAAGACGCGCGTGCTGACGGCGCGCCTCGCCCATATCGTGGCGACGCGGCTGGCATATCCGTCGCAGACGCTGACGGTGACATTCACGAACAAGGCCGCGCGCGAGATGCGCGAGCGGGCGCTGCACCTGCTGGGCGAGGCGGGCGAAGGGCTGCGCTGGCTCGGCACGTTCCACTCGATCTCGGCGCAGATCCTGCGCCAGCATGCCGAACTCGTCGGCCTCAAGTCCTCCTTCACCATCCTCGACACCGATGACCAGGTGCGCCTGTGCAAGCAGATTGTGCAGGCAGAGAACCTCGACCCGAAACGCTGGACCCCGCGCAACCTCGCCGGGCTGATCGATGGCTGGAAGAACCGCGCGCTGACGCCGGACAGGGTGCCGTCGGAGGAGGCTGCCCATTTCGGCAATGGCAAAGGCATCGAGTGCTACAAGATCTATCAGGCCCGGCTGAAGGTGCTGAACGCCTGTGATTTCGGCGACC
Organism: Hyphomonas sp.; assembly: GCF_022844445.1. Lineage (GTDB taxonomy): Bacteria > Pseudomonadota > Alphaproteobacteria > Caulobacterales > Hyphomonadaceae > Hyphomonas. Next base: position 181,580 of record NZ_JALHLS010000006.1, on the reverse strand, counting down.
TCTTGATCCACAACATCACGATCTTCCAGCAGAATCCTGACCTGCTGCGCGATTTCCATTCGAAGTTCCGCTACATCCTCGTCGATGAGTACCAGGACACCAACGTTGCGCAGTACCTTTGGCTGCGCCTTCTCGCGCAGGGCTCGAAGAACATTTGCTGCGTCGGCGATGACGACCAGTCGATCTATGGCTGGCGCGGCGCTGAAGTGGACAACATCCTGCGCTTTGACACGGATTTTCCAGGCGCGAAGGTAGTGCGGCTGGAACGCAACTACCGCTCGACCCGGCACATCCTCGCGGCGGCCTCCTCCGTCATCGCGCATAACAAGGGCCGGCTCGGCAAGACGCTGTTCGTTGGCGATGACAGCGCGGCCGCCGATGATGCTGACGCGCCGAAGGTGAAGGTGCGCGGCCTCTGGGACGGCGAGGCAGAAAGCCGGCTGATTGCGGACGATATTGAAAGCTGGGTGCGCGGCGGCGGGCGCCACGACCAGTGCGCCGTGCTGGTGCGCGCGTCCTGGCAGATGCGGGCCTTCGAGGAGCGGTTCATCCTGCTCGGGATTCCCTATCGCGTGATCGGCGGCCCGCGTTTCTTCGAGCGCGCCGAGATCCGCGATGCGATGGCTTACCTGCGCCTCGTGCGCTCGCCAGATGACGACCTGGCCTTCGAGCGGGTGGTCAACGAGCCGAAGCGAGGCGTCGGGGATTCTACCCTCGCCAAGCTGCAGGCCTATGCGCGGGCCGACGGGCGCAGCCTGTTCACGCTGACGCCGATGGTGCTGCAGACCGATGAGGTCAAGGGGCCGGCCAAGCGCGGGCTGACTGTGTTCATCGACCAGATCAGCATGTGGCGTGACAAGCTGGCCGGCGGCATGCCGCATACGGAACTCGCCGAGATGATCCTCGAGGAGTCGGGCTACACCGACATGTTGCAGAAGGACCGCAGCCCGCAGGCGCAGGGCCGGCTGGACAACCTCAAGGAACTTGTCCGTGCGATGAGCGAGTTCGACACTCTGGCGGGCTTTCTGGAGCATGTGGAACTGGTGATGGACGCCGCCTCCGGCGCGGGCAGCGATGACCAGGTGCAGATCCTGACGTTGCACGGGGCCAAGGGCCTCGAATGGCCGGTCGTGTTCCTCCCCGGCTGGGAGGAGGAGGTGTTTCCCTCAAAACGCTCGCTGGACGAGAGCGGGCTGCGCGGCCTCGAGGAGGAGCGCCGCCTCGCCTATGTCGGCATAACGCGGGCGCGCGAGCGCTGCTACATTTCCTTCGTGGCGAACCGTCAGATCTACGGGCGCTGGCAGTCGGTGCTGCCGAGCCGGTTCATCGACGAGTTACCCCACGAGCATGTCGATGCGGTCTCGGAGACAGGGTATTCCGGAATGCCGGGAGCTGAAAACGCATTTGTCGGCACAGTCGAGGACCTCGGCGAGCGCTCGAACTATGAGAGTCCGGGCTGGAAACGGCTGAAGGAGAATGCGGGCCGGCCGACCGGAGCGCCGCCGCGCGAAGCCTCGGGCCTGAACGTGACGGCCTCGGGGCCGGACTCCTTCACGGTCGGGGCGCGGGTCTTCCATGACAAGTTCGGCTATGGCCGGGTCGCTTTCACCGAGGGCAACAAGCTGACAGTCGACTTCGACAAGACCGGCCGCAAGAAGGTGATCGCAACCTTCGTGACGCCAGCCTGAGGAAACGGCCCGGGCCAGGAAAAATCGCAACGCCGGGAGACAGTCGGCCCGCCCGGAGGGGGAGGTTCGGCAGGCCTTCGCGCCGGGCCCGTGGAGGGGGGAGTCCCGCGGCGCGGGGTCATCACCGGCGTTGCAGGGTGAACATTGCCAGAGCCGGCATCAACCAAATCCGAACGATGCGTTCATTTCCCGCTCATCGGCCGACTCAGGGACGCATGATCGTTTGCCAGAAGTGTTCCAAAGCGTTAACGCGCCTCGGGTGTTTGTTAACTAAATCAGAACGATCCGTTCCGATTGCGGTTCGGGTACATCGGGCGCTCCCGCGGCCACCCTAGATTTTACAGGGGAGTTGGGCCTATTGAACGGAGCGTTCCATTTAACTGCGAGCTGCGCCTTGCTTTAAAGGAGCGTTAACGGCACATGATGTATAGGGCTGAGATCAAACAAGTGCATGTGGCCGAACGGAACGTTTCGGACCGTATAGAAAAGAGCTCGATTGAACATGATTGGTAGCCTCCTCGGCCTGCTCTCCACGGACATGGCCATCGACCTCGGTACAGCCAACACGCTGGTGTACGTGAAGGGCCAGGGCGTCCAGCTCGATGAACCCTCAGTGGTGGCCTACATGACGCAGGGCGGCCGCAAGATCGTCTATGCGGTCGGTGAGCAGGCGAAGAACATGCTCGGCAAGACCCCGGTCAACATGGAGGCGATCCGCCCCATGCGCGATGGCGTGATCGCCGACTTCGAAGTCGCCGAGGAAATGATCAAGCATTTCATCCGGAAGGTTCACAACCGCCGGGCGTTTGTGTCCCCCCTCATCATCATTTGTGTGCCCAGCTCCGCGACCAGCGTCGAGCGCCGCGCCATCCACCAGTCGGCCCTTGCGGCCGGCGCGCGCCATGTCGAGCTGATTGAAGAGCCGATGGCCGCCGCAATCGGCGCCGGCCTGCCAATCGATGATCCGGCCGGCTCGATGGTCGTTGATATCGGCGGTGGCACTTCGGAAGTGGCCGTGCTGTCCCTTGGCGGCATCGTCTATTCGCGCTCGGTGCGCGTCGGCGGTGACAAGATGGACCAAGCCATCGTCAACTACCTGCGCCGCGAGCAGAAGATCCTGATTGGTGAAATGTCGGCCGAGCGGATCAAGAAGGAAATCGGCACCGCCATGCCGCCGGAGAACGGCACGGGCATGGCACTGACCGTGCGCGGCCGTGGCACTCTCGACGGTGTGCCAAAGGAAACCGAAATCACCGAGGCGATGATCGCCGAAGCCCTGCGCGAGCCGGTCACCGACATCATCGATGCCGTGAAGATTGCCCTCGAAGCGATGCCGCCTGAACTCGCTGCAGACATCGTTGACCGCGGCATCGTGCTGACGGGCGGCGGCGCGCTGCTGCGCAACCTTGACACCGTGATCCGCAACCAGGCGCAACTGCCGGTGATGATTGCTGATGATCCGCTGAAATGTGTGGTCAACGGCTGTGGACAGGTCCTCGAGAATTACTCCAAGATGAAGAGTGTTCTCTGCCCGGAAGTCTAGGCTGCGGGCATTGCAGGGAGCCTGAGGCATGGCACGTTCCGGCCGTTCCAGTCAGAAATCAGGCGCGCGGCGGGTCACGCTGGGCATCCTGATTTTTGGCGCGCTGGCGTTGATCGTGGCGCAGTCGGCGCCGCAGATTGCCAGCTTCTTTGTCCCCACGCGCACCACGATCAGCGACCGTATCGGCGCGCCGGCGGATACAAGCCTCTGGGCCCGCGTCAGCGGGCAGGCGGACCGTGAGCGCCGGATCAAGGAACTCGAAAACGAAGTGCGCGATCTCGCGCGCTACAAGGCAGCTGCCATCTCGATGGCCGAGCGGATGGAGGCCTATGAGCGCATCCTGAACCTGATGGGCGAGCCGCCAGAGCGCGGCGTGACGGCGCGGATTACGACCGTGATCGATGGCCCGTTCGCGCAGACCGTTCTGGCCAATGCCGGCAGCCGGCAGGGCGTTGTGCCGGGCGCGGTGGCGCTGAATGAAGGCGGGCTTGTGGGCCGTGTCATCCAGCTGGGCGAAAGCTCCTCGCGCATCCTGCTGGTCAGCAATTATCAGAGCCAGTTGCCGGTGCTCGGCGAGGTCAGCGGCGTGCGCGCGATCCTGCAGGGCAAGGACCGTGACCGCGGCGTGCTGAAGGATCTGCCGGAAGCCGCCGATTTCATCGAGGGCGAACGCGTGCTCAGTTCCGGCGAAGGCGGCGCGTATCCGCGCGGCCTGGTGGTCGGGACGGCGACCAAGCAGAGCGGCGACTGGGTTGTGCGCCTCGCGATGCGCGACCATTCGAGCGGCTATGTGCGCATGATTGCGCCGCCGGACATCGTGGAGCCAGTGCCGGAATCGGAATTGCCGCCAGAGCCAGTGGTGGCCGAGGAAACGAAAACCCCGCCGGCCGCCGTGACGCGCCCGGCGCCGCAGCCGGCGCGTCCCGTCGCCGCCGATCCGCCGCCGGTCGTGGCTGCGGCGAGCGAGCCGCCCGCGCCGCAGGCGACATCCCAGACGTCTGAAGCGGATCCCAACACGGTCGGCGTTCCGGCCGCGCCGCCGCCCGGAGGCGAATAAGAGATGGCGGGCCCGCGGAACAACCGGAAGCAGCGCACGCTCTGGAGCCAGTCCGGCCCGAGCCCGCGGCTGCTATTCGGCGCCGCGATCATCGCCATCGTCGGCGTGCTCGGCATGACGCCGAAAGCCTTCTTCGGGATTCCGCTGGCGTGGCCGTTTGCGGCGCTGTGGGGGGCAATGGGTTGGGGCCGGGTTGGCCTTGCCTTGCGCCCGATGGTGCTGCTGGTCCTGTTCGGCCTGATGCAGGATATTGTCTCGAATGCGCCGCTTGGCTGTTTCGCGATGATCAACCTTCTCGTCTACGGCGTCAGCGCCGGCATTGCGGAACAAACGGACGGCATGCGCGATACGCTGGTTGCGGTGGTCGGCCCGGTAGTGATGCTGATCGTGGCGTTCCTGTTGGTCTGGGGCTTTGCCAGCATCACGAGCGACCATCTCGTGCGGGCCTGGCCGCTGATGACGAGCTTCATTGCAACCGGCGCGGTCTATGCGGTCGGCAATCAGATGTTTGACCTCGGCCGCCGGCCGGGCGAATCCCCGGGAGGCAGCTGATGGCACGCCGGCAGAGCCCTGAAGCGGATTTCGACCGGCGCCTGCTGCTCGCGATGGGCGCGGGCGGCGCGGTGTTCGCTACGCTGGTCGCGCGCCTGTCGCAGTTGCAATTCCTCGAAGCCGATCACTACGAGAAGCTGGCCGCCGAAAACCATATCCGTCTCGTGCTGTCGCCGCCCGAGCGCGGGGAAATCCTCGATCGGTTCGGCCGGCCGCTGGCCTCGCAGCGCCAGGCGGGCCGCGTGTCAGTGGTGCCGGAACGCCTGACGGACGCCGAGGCGACGCTGAAAAATCTCGGCCGGTTCATCGACCTGCCGGAAGCGCGCGTGAAGCGCGTTCTGCAGGACATCCAGAACAACCGTTTGCGCCGGGCGAGCTTTATTCCGGTCACCGTGGTTCAGGAGCTCAGCTATGAAGAGTTCGCGCGCCTGCGTGTGCGCGCCGTGGAAATGGAAGGCGTGGATGTCGAAATGGCGTCAACGCGGTCCTATCCGCGCGGCCGCGATTTCGCGCACGTGCTCGGTTATGTCGCGCGCGCCAGCGCCGATGACATCACCCGCATGGCCGAGGGACGCACCGGCCCGGAACTGAAGACCTTCGAGGACCTTCTGCGCCATCCGGACATCCGGGTCGGACGCCAGGGCATGGAACGGTTTGCCGAGGACTGGCTGCGCGGGCGCCCGGGGCGCCGCCGCGTCGTGACCAACGCGCACGGCCGTCCGATGCAGGAGCTGGAGCAGGACCCTGCAAACGCCGCGGTGCCCGGCAAGGACCTCTACGTCACGATCGACTCCGAACTGCAGCGCATCGCCATCGAGCGCTTCGAGGGCGAGAGCGGCGCGGCAGTCGTTGTGGATGTTGCGACCGGCGACGTGCTGGCGATGGTGTCAACGCCGGCATTCGATCCCAACTCATTCGTGAACGGAATATCCGGCAAGGACTATGCCGAGCTGCGCGACAATCCCATGGCGCCGCTCTATCCGCGCGCGCATGGCGGCGTGTATCCACCCGGATCGACCTTCAAGATGGTGGTGGCGACCGCCGCGCTTGAAGCGGGTGTGGTGAAGACGAGCGACACCGTACGCTGCGGCGGCTCTTACCGATTTGGCAACCGAACCTGGCACTGCTGGAAAAAAGGCGGCCACGGCACGATGAACATGCACAATGCCCTCAAGCATTCGTGCGACGTGTATTTCTACGAAATCGCGCGGCGCACCGGTGTGCGCAAGATTGCAGAAGTTTCGCATAAGTTCGGTTTCGGCGAGACCTTCGTGCTCGGCATGACGGGTGGCCGCTCCGGCCTGGTGCCGGATCCGGAATGGAAGCAGCGCGCGCGCGGCGAGCCCTGGTTTGAAGGCGAGACGCTGAACTTCGGCATCGGGCAGGGGCAGCTCGGCACGACGCCGCTGCAGCTGGCGCTGATGACAGCGCGGATCGCCGCGACCGGCGCGCCGCTGAAGCCGAACCTGATCGGGCTTGGCCCGCCCTCGCCGGAAGACAAGACGCTGGACGCGCCGCTCGACCCGGCAATCATGGAAATCCAGAAGGCCGGCATGTACGGCGTGACCTCCGAGCCAGGCGGTACGGCCTATCGCTCGGGTGACCTTGGCCTCGGCGGTCCGCGCCTTGCGGGCAAGACGGGCACGGCGCAGGTGCGGCGCATTTCGGCGGAAGAACGCCGCAAGGGCATTCGTGGCGGCGAAGACATTGCGCGGGAGCTGCGCGATCACGCGCTGTTCGTGGCGTATGCGCCGGCGGACAATCCGAAATATGCGGTGTCGGTCATCGTCGAGCACGGCGAGGGCGGCTCGCGCACAGCGGCGCCGGTGGGGCGTGACATCCTTGCTGCCGCGATCAAGATGAACAGCGGCCGCACGCCAGCCTATGCGAAGCGCGCAGCGGTCAAAACGCCGGATACGGACGGTGCGCCGGAAGGAGACCCGGCATGAGCCGCGACGGTTATACCGGTTTTACCCGCGGCGAGGCCCGCACCTCGACCGCGCGCGCGCTGCAATTTGCAAACTTCGGGCCGCTGGGCAAGGTGGCGCGGCTGCCTTGGAGCATCATCCTGCTGATCGTCGGCGTCGGGCTCACCGGTGCAGCGATGCTGTTCTCGGTCGGCTGGGATCCGGTGGCGCAGGCGCCGTCGCCGGAAGAGGCGGGGCTGTGGCGTGATCACCTGTCGCGCCTGGCAGTCGGCTTTGTGCTGATGATCACGCTGGCGCTATTGCCGCTCGGCATCTGGGCACGCCTTGCCTGGCCGGCCTATGCGACAGTGATCGTATTGCTGGTGCTGGTCGATTTCTTCGGGGTGATGGGCGGCGGCGCGGCGCGCTGGCTGAAGATCGGCCCGATCATCCTGCAACCGTCCGAGCCGGCGAAGCTCGCCGTGACGATGGCGCTCGCGAGCTACTATCAGCGCGCGATGCCGACGGGCGGGCAGAGCCCGCCGCTCTGGGTGCACGGCGGCGCACTGATCATCATGCTGATCCCGGCGGCGCTGGTGTTCAAGCAACCGAACCTGTCGACAGCGCTGGCGCTCGCTGCATCAGGCGCGATGATTATCTTCTTTGCCGGCATCGCGATGCGCTACGTCGCCGGCGCGATGGTGCTCGGGCTGGCGATGATCCCGGTCATCTACACGTTCGTGTTGGAGCCTTATCAGCGCGAGCGTGTGGATACGCTGATCGCCGGGATTACCGGCGAAGCGACCAATGGCCTCGGCGAGAGCTACCAGATCGAACAGGCCAAGATTGCTATCGGCGCGGGCGGGCTGAGCGGGCGCGGGTATCTGCAGGGCATCCAGTCGCAGCAGGAATACGTGCCGGAGCAGCATACAGACTTCATCCTGACGATTATTGCCGAGGAGTTCGGCTTCCTCGGCGCTGTGGGCCTGCTCGCCGTGTTCGCCTTCCTGTTTGCCTGGTCGTTCATGGTGGCCGCGAAGAACCGCAGCTGGTTCGGCCGGCTCGCGACGATCGGCGCGACCTCAACGATTGCCTTCTTTGCCATCTTCAACAGCGGGATGGTGCTGGGCCTCCTGCCGGTGCTGGGCATGCCGCTGCCGCTGATCTCGTATGGCGGCACCGCGCTGATCACCGTGATGGCCTGTTTCGGGCTGATCCTGTCGGCGCACCTGCACCAGGACGAGAAGCTGTCTGCGCGTGGATTGTTTTAGTCCGGAATCCTCAATTCGCGTTGATTTCTGCCTTTGAATGACTAGTGTCCCGCCAAACAATGCCCTGGGGAGCATGATTCATGGCAGAGATTGGCCGCAAGACCGAAGAATGGGGCTCCCGGATCGGGTTCATTCTTGCCGCCGTCGGCTCCACTGTCGGGCTCGGCAATTTCTGGCGCTTTCCCTATCTCGCCGGTGAGTATGGCGGCAGCGCCTTCATCATCATCTATATTCTCTGCGTGGTCTTCCTCTGCCTGCCACTGCTGATGGCGGAGTATGCGATGGGCCGGAAGTCCGGTATGTCGGCGGTCGAGGGCGCGCACTCGCTGGCGCGGGCGGAGAGCCGGTCGAAATACTGGGGGCTGGTCGCCTGGATCGGCACCGTCGCCTCATTTTTCATCCTGACGTTTTACGCCGTGATCTCGAGCTGGGTTCTGAGCTACATTCCGCAGGCAGTGTCCGGCGCGTTTGAAGGTATCGACGCAGCGGGCTCGCGCGCAAATTTCGAGGCGACCATCGAGAACCGGCCGATGGTGCTGGTGCTGCTCGCGCTGTTCATCCTCGCGCACATCGTGGTGGTGGCGCGCGGCGTGAAGAGCGGCCTCGAGCGGGTAAACCTGATCCTGATGCCGCTGTTCTTCGTGATGCTGCTCGGCATGGTCGGCTTTGCGCTGGTCGAAGGCGATGCGGCAGCGGCCGCAAGCTTCATCCTGAAGCCGGACTTCTCGCAGACGGGACTTCCGACCGTGCTGGCCGCGATGGGGCAGGCCTTCTTCTCGGTAGGCGTCGGCCTCGGTCTGATGATGACCTATGGCGCCTACCTGCCGCGCGATACCGACATTCCGAACGTGTCGGTGACGATTGCGCTGTCCAACACGCTTGTCGCCCTGGTTGCGGCGTTTGCCGTGTTCCCGATCGTGTTTGCGGCAGGCTTGTCGCCCGCGCAGGGGCCGGAGCTGTTCTTCGTGACCCTGCCCATCGCCTTCGGCCAGATGCCGGGCGGCGAGATCATCGGCGGCCTCTTCTTCACGCTGGCGCTGTTTGCGGCCTTCACTTCGTCTATCTCGCTGATGGAAGTGGCCGTCTCCTGGTTGGAGGAAAAGCAGGGCGTGACGCGCGCTGGGGCTGCGGTGGGCATCGGCTTTGCAGTGTTCCTGATCGGTGCGGGTTATGTGTTCTCGACCGAATACATTGCCTTCATGGAATTCGTGACCGGCTCGCTGATGCTGCCACTCGGCGGATTGCTGATTGCCGTGTTCGCGGGCTGGGCGCTGTCACGCGAGATGCTGATCAGCGAACTCGGCGACGGACGCGTGATGAACGTCTGGCGGTTCATGGTACGCTGGATCGCGCCGCCGGCGATTGCGGTGATCCTCGTGTTCGGCTCGCTGAGCGTTGCGTCGGGCAATGGCTGGCTGCCGTTGCCGGAGTGGCTGGCGGATCTCGTCAGCTAGGCGCGGGACTTGACCGCCAGCTGGTCGGCAAAATCGTCCGTGGCCTGAATAAGCCGGTCGATGATGCCCGGCTCCATCGAGGAGTGCCCGGCATCCGGTACGATGTGCAGCTCAGCTTTCGGCCAGGCTTTGGATAGCTCCCACGCTGTCGACAGCGGCGTGACCACGTCGTAGCGGCCGTGGACCATCACACCGGGTGTCGATTGCAGTTTCAGCTTCGTCTGTTCAAGCAGCCAGTTGTCGCTCTCGAAGAAACCATCGTTGATGAAATAGTGGCATTCGATGCGCGCGAAAGCGTCGACGAAGTCGTCCTCGTTGAAGCGCGGAGGCGTAGTGACCGGGCCTTTGATCGAAAGGGTCTGCCCTTCCCATCGGGCCCAGGCCCGGGCCGCGTCGATGCGGGCAGCAGCGTCCGTGCCGGTGAGGCGCTGGTAGAAGGCGGTGACAAGGTCACCGCGCTCGGCTTCCGGGATGGGGGCGACGTAGCGGTCAAAGGCGTCCGGGAACAGGCGGCTGGCGCCTTCCTGATAGAACCAGCGGATCTCGGATCTCGAGACAAGGAATATGCCCCGCAGGACGAGGCCGAGGACGCGGCTTGGATGGGTGACGGCATAGGCAAGGGCGAGGGTCGAGCCCCAGGAGCCGCCGAAGACTAGCCAGCTGGAGACACCGGCATGCTTGCGCAGGGCTTCGATGTCGTCGACCAAATCCCAGGTCGTGTTGCCTTCGAGTTCGGAATGGGGCGTGGAGCGGCCACACCCGCGCTGGTCGAACAGGAAGATGCGGTAACGCTCGGGATCGAAGAAACGCCTCATTTCTGGACTGGAGCCGCCACCGGGGCCGCCATGCAGGGCGACGACCGGAATTCCCTTCGGATTGCCCGATTCTTCCCAGTAAATCTCGTGTAAAGGCGAGACCCGAAGGCGTCCGGAGGCATACGGTTCGTGCCGGTGGTAGAGAATGCGGCGGCTCTGGCGTCTGTTCATGCGCTCTTCACTTATAATCGGCTAGCTTTTGGCCAATGACTGGACTAATGGCCACCCCACCCATACTGTTTTTATGGGTTGGGGTAATAGCTGCTGGCGGGTGGCAAATTGATGCGTAGCGTTCTTGTGTGTCTATCCCTAGGCGTTCTTGCGGGATGCGCAACCGTTTCGGTTGTGCCCGGAGAGGCAACGGTTGAGACCTCATTAACCAAGAGCCAATCTGAGTTGCGTCAGGCGTCCAATGCCTATTGCGACGAAGTTGTGAAGGCCGGCTGGGCCGAGGAAACGGGCGGTTTTGCTTCGCTTGCCGACACCCTTATGCATGGCCGCACGGAAGTCGCTGGCGCGCCAGGTTTCTATGCCGCGCGGATCGGGGCGGACTCCAAGGCTCCGGCGCTGATCCTTGCCCGGATCATTACGGACAGCCAGTCGGCCCGGGTCGGTCTTGCCGGCGTGACGGCCGAAGCCGAATCGGTTCTGCGCAGCGCAAATGCCAAGGCGTCCAACCGCGGAGACGTGATGAGCTTCGAGCGGGCGCTGGTGCGCGCACAGATGGCGCATCGCGGTTTCCAGGAAGCGCTGGACCTCGTGTCGGTGCGCGCCGACATGGACGTGAAGCCGATCGCCGCCGAAATCGAAGCCTTCGCGCGCGAGATCGACAGTGCCCGCACGATCGCGGACGGTCTGGCCGACCGCTATGTTGCTGAAGGCGCTGCCGGCTCCTAAGTCCGCCGGCCGGCGCCGAGGGCGAGCAGTGCCCAGCCTGCGAGCATACCTACACCGCCGAGCGGGGTGACCGCGCCCAGCCAGCGCGGCGCGCCGAGCGCCATGGCGTAGAGCGTCGCTGAGAAGATGACGCCGCCGATGAGCAACAGGGCGCCGCCGCGTGCGATGTGGCCGCCGCGTTCCGAGAGACCGGCGGCGAGCGCGGCTGCGGCATGCGGCAGGGCGTAAAGCGTGGCGGTGTGCCACCACGCTGCACCCTCTGCCGTAAGGCGGCCTTCAAGCGCGTGCGCGCCGAAGGCGCCTAGGGCGACCGAGGCGAATCCAAACAGGGCGGCGAGGCGGGCGAGCATACGGGTGTCAGGCCTTCCGGGGCAGCGCGTAGGTGACGATGGCGTGGCTTGAAGGTTTTTCCGCCCCCTCGATACGGATGTCCACATCGATGACGGCAAGGGCCTGGCCCATCTTCATCATCCGGCCTTCTGCCACAACAACGGCGCCGATGCAGGGGCGCAGGAAATTGATGTTGAGATTGCTGGTCACCGTCATCGGCTCGAGCCCCGTCTGCGTCATGATCACCATGTAGGCGACGCTATCGGCAAGGCTCATCTGCGTCGGGCCGGAGATGTAGCCGCCAGGGCGAAGGTGGGTCTCGTCGGCCTCGAGGCGCATGATCGCGCGCCCGGGCTCCATCAGGATTACCTGATTCTGGCGGCCGCGTCCTTTGAAGGCGGCTTCGAGAAAGGTGTTGGCCTCTTCAGCTGTGAACTTCGTCATCGCTCCCTCTCCCGGCGGCAGGCTTGATTGTGCCGGTGCCCGGCGTCAACCTACCCTGTACGACCCGTCCGCCAAGAGGTCACCCAAAGGAAGGAAGCCTGCGCCATGCTCACCGCCGGAGACGAATACCCGATCCACCAGACACCGGAACCGGTTGCCTTTGCAGGCTCGGACCGCAATTTCTATGACCGTTTCTTCTTCAACGGCTACAGCGCGGATGGAAAAATCTTCTTCGCCGCCGCGATGGGCGTCTATCCGCATCTGAACGTGATCGACGCGTCGGTGTCGATCCTGAAGGATGGCAAGCAGTCGACGATCTTCGCCTCGCGCCCGCTGAACATGCAGCGCATGGATACCTTCGTCGGGCCGATCTCGGTCAGCATTGTGGAGCCGCTCAGCAGAGTTCGCCTGACGCTGAAAGAGACTGAAGGCCTCGCGCTGGACGTCGAGTTTACCGGCCGCGCGTTTCCGATCGAGGAGCCGCGGTTCACCCGCCGCATCGGGCCGCGCATGATGATGGACCTCACCCGGATGACGCAGAACGGCCGGTGGGCCGGGACGCTGAAGATGGACGGCGAGACGATCAAGGTGGACCCGAAGAGCTGGACCGGAACGCGTGACCGCAGCTGGGGCGTGCGCCCGATCGGGACACCCGATCCGCAGCCGATGCACCCGGCGATGCCGCCGCAGTTCTACTGGATATGGACGCCGACAAACTTCCCGAACCTCTCCTTGTTCTTCCACGTCAACGAGGATGGCGCGGGCGAGGCGTGGAACGAGCGCGCCTCGCTGGTGATGGACGGCTCGGAACATGGCGGCGGCATTCACCTCGGAAATCCGAAGATGGAAGTGCGCTATGCCAAGGGCACGCGCCGAATGGAGACGGCGACCTTGTCGGTCACCGATCCGTCTGGCCGTCCGCATACGGTTGATTTCACGCCGCTCGGCACCTTCCTGATGAAGGGCATCGGCTATAACCACCCGGTCTGGCGCCACGGGGCGTTCCAGGGCGATCAGGTGAAAGTGATGCGCGAGGACTTTGCGCCCGGCAAGACGCCCTGGGCGGCGCTGGAGAACCTGCACATCCAGGAAATCGTAAAGGCCGTGCACAAGGGCCCGGACGGCGCAGGCTCGGAAGGCATTGGCACGTTCGAGCAGCTGTTCCTCGGTCCGCATGCGCCCTCGGGCTTCAAGGAAATTCTCGACGGCGCGGCCTGATCAGACGGCGCGTCGGGCGGCAGCCGCCAGCAGGCGCGCCCGCCGGGCGGCGGCTTCCTTGAGGCCGGCGCGCAGCGCGGTCCCGGCGGGCCCCTGCGTCAGCGGTTCGAGATTCTTCAGCGCGGTGTCGGTGTCGAAGCGGTAGCTGACGACCGGGCCTTCACGGTGGGCCGAGAGGCCGCTGAGGCTGCGGAAGAGCTGCCGGGAGGCGCGGTTTTCCGCCATCGTCTCGGCTGTGAGCCGCGTGATGCCGGCCGCGCGGGCATCGGTCAGCACGGCGGTGAGCAGAAGGCGCGCGAGGCCCTTGCCATGCCAGGCATCGAGCACGGCGAGGGCGAGTTCGGCCTCGTTGCTGGCGCCGCGGCGGATCGCGTGCACTGCGCCGATCGCCGGCTGGCCGGGCGCGGCATGGTCGATGGCGCCCCAGGCGATGTGCTTCCAGCCGTCAGCATCGCAGAGCCGCTCGATTACGTGGTCGGGCAGGGTCTGCGAGCCGTTGAAGAAGCGCAGGTAGCGTGAATGGTCCGACAGGGCCGCGATTCCGGCCTTCATGCGGCCAGTATCGCGCGGGCCGATGGGCCGCAGCTGGACAGACTCGCCGCTGTCCAGCTGGACGGGGAAACTGGGATATTCCATACGCGCAATGTTGCACTGCAACATGGCGGCAATGGGGCATGGCTCCAGCATGGATGCGATGTCATTTTGCAGTGCTTTTAGCGTGTCTTTTTGACTTTGAGCGGGTATGGGACGGCCATGCTGGAAATCCGTAACCTTGACTACCGCGTTGAAGCGCGCCCGCTGTTTGAAGCTGCGTCGGCGCGGATTTCGGCTGGCTGGAAGGTGGGCCTCGTCGGGCGCAACGGGACCGGGAAATCCACGCTGCTGCGGCTGATCCGGGAGGAGATCGCTGCGCCTGGCAAGGACAGCCCGATCCGATTGCAAAACGGGGCACGGCTTGGCTGGGTGGCGCAGGAAGTGGCGCCGTCGGATGAGACGATCATGGACGTGGTGCTGCAGGCCGACGCTGAACGCCACGCGCTGATGACCGAGTCAGAGACGGCCACCGACCCCGACCGGATCGGCGAGATCCACGCGCGCCTCCTTGACATTGATGCCTGGTCGGCCGAGGCGCGGGCGGCAGAAGTGCTGATGGGGCTTGGCTTCAAGCATGCGGACCTCTCGCGCGCGACGCGCGAGTTTTCCGGCGGCTGGCGGATGCGCGCGGCGATTGCTGGCGCCCTGTTCGCGCAGCCGGACCTGCTGCTGCTCGACGAGCCGTCCAACTATCTCGACCTTGAAGGCGCAGCCTGGCTGGAAGGCTATCTGCGCAAGTATCCGAATACGGTACTGATTGTCAGCCACGACCGCGAGTTGCTCAATCGAAGCGTGACGCACACACTGGCACTGGAACACCGCAAGCTGTCGATCACGCCGGGCGGATATGATGACTGGCTGCGCCTGCGCGCGGCGAAACTGGCGCAGCTGGAAAGCCAGCGTACCAAGCAGGCCGCCGAGCGTGCGCACCTGCAGGCCTTCGTCGACCGGTTCCGCGCCAAGGCCTCGAAGGCGAGACAGGCGCAGAGCCGCGTAAAGATGCTGGAGAAGATGCAGGACGTGTCGATCCCGATCGCGGAGCGCACGACGCCCTTCGTGTTCCCGGCGCCGGAATCGAAGCTGTCGCCGCCGCTTCTGGAGATCAAGGGCGCAGAGCTCGGCTACGGGCCGGGCGCACGCATCCTCAGCGGTGTGGACATTCGTCTTGACCCGGATGACCGGATCGCGATTGTCGGCACTAACGGACAGGGCAAGACGACGCTGGTGAAGTCCATAGCCGAGCGCCTGCCATTGATGGGCGGCAAGCGTCTTGCGCCGAAAGCCGTCCGTATAGGGTATTTCTCACAGGACCAGCTGGACGAGCTGACCGCCGGCGACACGCTGCTTGAGCACGTGATGCGCGCGCTGCCGCAGGGCACGCCGCCGGCGAAGCAGCGGTCGGTTGCGGCGCAGATGGGGTTCAGTCACGAGAAGGTCGAGACCAAGGTTGAGGCACTTTCGGGCGGCGAGAAGGTGCGCCTGATCCTCGGGCTGATCGCGCTGGAACGGCCACATATCCTTATCCTCGACGAGCCGACCTCGCACCTTGATATCGACAGCCGCGAGGCGCTGATCTATGCCATCAATGACTTCCCGGGCGCTGTGCTGCTGATCACGCACGATGTCTACCTCGCCGAAGCGACGGCGGACGAACTGTGGCTGGTGAAGGACGGGAAGGTCTCGCGCTATGACGGCGACCTGAACGATTACCGCACGCTGGTGCTCAGCACGGACCGTGAGAAGGCGGGGCCGGCAAAGGCAGCGGCTGCGCCCGATGATGAGCCGGCCGACAAGGCCGAGGCACGTCGCAAGGCGTCGGCCGCGCGCGAAGCTGCTGCGCCGCTGAAGAAGAAGGCGCAGGATGCGGAGAAGGTGATGGAGCGTCTCGCCGCGAAGATCGCGTCCCTGGACGTAGAAGTCGCCCGCCCCGACATCCCGCCGCACGAGGTGCGCCAACGTCTGAAGGAACGAGCGAAGTTCGTCGCCGAGAAGGAAGCGGCGGAAGCCGTGTGGCTCGAGGCAAGTGAAGCTTATGAAGCCGCGGTGCGCTGACTAGCCCCAGAGCGCGGCGGTTGGCGGTGAGATGATCCCTTCACGGATGATCAGGCCATCCCCGATGTCTTCCGCCAGCCAGAGCGGGCCGTCGAGATCGGCGGCGTCAGCGAGGCTGGCGAGCAGGGCGGCCGGCGCCATCGACAGGGAACTGGCGACCATGCAGCCGATCATCACGCCCATGCCGGACCGGCGCGCGGCGTGCACCATGGCGAGGGCCTCTGTAAACCCGCCGGCCTTGTCGAGCTTCACGTTCACGGCGTCATAGCTGCGCGCGAGCGTCTGAATGTCGGCGCTGGTATGGGCGCTTTCGTCCGCGCACACTGCAACCGGACCGGGGCGGTTCAGGAGTTGCTCGTCCTTGCCAGCCGGAAAGGGTTGCTCGATGAGCACAGCGCCGAGTCGCGCCGCAGCGGCGACGAGGGCGGGGTAGGCGTCCGCGGCGAGACCTTCATTGCCGTCGAGAATGAGGCGCGCACCGGGGCGGGCGGCGTGAACGGCGCGCAGTCGGTCAAGGTCGCCCTCGCCGCCGAGTTTCAGTTTCAGGAGGGTGCCGGGCGCGGCTTTTGCCGCTTCGGCCATACCCTCCGGTTCGGCGAAGCTGATCGTAACGGCAGTTTCGAAGGGTTTGGGTTCGGGCAGGCCCGCGAGCTGCCAGACGGGGCGGCCGGCGCGCTTGGCTTCAAGATCCCACATCGCGCAGTCGAGCGCGCACCGGGCGGCGCCGGCCGGCAGGGCCGATTGCAGCGCGTCGCGGCCGAGGCCTGCCTCCACTGCGCCGCGCAGGTTTTCTAGCGCAGCAACGACGCTGTCGACGGTTTCGCCATACCGCGCATAGGGAACGCATTCGCCCCGCCCCGCGTTGGTCCCGTCAGAGAGGCGTACCCGCACCGTCTCCGCATGTGTCTTAGCGCCCCGCGAAATCGCGAACGCCGCTCGCAGAGGCGTGGAAACACGGGCAATTTCGAACCGCAGATTTCGCATGGGTTAATCCTGCCGGGTGAAATGTGTTGGACTGGCCAGTCCTGTGCTTAAGCATGTTTTGCTAGAAAGGTCAGGCCAGTACGCAACATGACATCGCCTGTCGCCCCCGGTTTCGCGCTCGACAAGAGCGGCGAAGAGACCGTTCTCCGCCTGTCGGGGGACTGGACGGTGGCGACGTTGCACATCGTCGAGGCGTCATTTGGGGAGGTGAGCCTGCCCTCGGGCGCAGCCATCGACCTTGCCGGCCTGGGGCGCATCGACACGGCGGGCGCCTATGTCATCGACCGCATCGTGCGCTCGGCGCGCGATGCGCGCGTAACCGGCACCCCGGCCGCCGCCGCGAGCCTGATCGCGCAGGTGCACGCGGTGTCCGATCCCGCCAAGCCCCGTCCCCGTCGTACCTACGGGCTGGTCGACCTGCTCGAGCGCCTTGGCCGGGGCACGGTAGCCTTCTTCCGCGAAGTGACGGCGACGCTCGCCTTCCTCGGCGAGACGATGTTCACGATCATCCGCCTGCTGGCCCAGCCCTGGAAGCTGCGCTGGACGTCGATTGTCTCGGTGATGGAGGAGGCGGGCCTCAATGCCATGCCGATCATCGCGTTTCTCTCTTTCTTCGTCGGTATGGTCGTGGCCTTCATCGGCGCGACGACGCTTCGCGACTTCGACCTAGAGATCTACACAATCGAACTCATCGGCTATTCGATGCTTCGCGAGTTCGGCGTGGTGCTGACTGGCATCGTGCTGGCAGGGCGGACGAACTCGTCCTTCACTGCGCAGATCGGCACGATGAAGATGCGCCAGGAAATCGACGCGATGCAGACGCTCGGCCTGAAGCCGATGGATGTCCTGGTGGCGCCGCGCGTTCTGGCGATGCTTGTGATGACGCCGATCCTGACCTTTGTTGCGACGCTTGCCGGCATCGCGGGGGGCATCCTTGTCGGGTGGACCTCGCTGGACATCAACCCGAGCCTGTTCGTGGAGCGTCTGCGTGCGTCGGTGCCGCTTGACCAGTTCTGGGTCGGCATGTCGAAGGCGCCGTTCTTCGGCATGGTAGTCGCGATGATTGCTTGCCGTCAGGGCCTGCTGACCGGCGGCAGCGTGCAGTCGCTCGGCCACCGCACCACGACCTCGGTCGTGCAGGCGATCTTTGCTGTCATCGTACTCGATGCATTGTTCGCCATTTTCTACATGGAGCTTGGCATATGAGCGCCACGCCCATGATCCGTATCCGCGACCTCAAGGTGGCCTATGGGCCTAATATCGTGCTGGAACACCTGAACCTCGATATCCCGCAGGGGGAGATCGTCGGCATTATCGGACCGTCCGGATGCGGAAAATCCGTTCTGCTGCGTGCGATCACGGGCCTTAAACCGCCAGAGAGCGGCAGTGTGGAAGTGTTCGGCGAGCGGCTGGAAACCCTGTCGCGCGATGAGCGCACGGCGATCGAGCGGCGCTGGGGCATAATGTTCCAGGATGGTGCACTGTTCTCGAACCTCACCGTTCGCGAGAATGTCATGGTGCCGATGAAGGAGCATACGCAGCTCAGCCGCGGCCTGATGAGTGAACTCGCGGACATGAAGATCCGCCTGTCTGGCCTCGCCGCGAGTGCAGGCGACAAGTATCCCTCCGACCTGTCCGGCGGTATGCGCAAGCGTGCCGCGCTGGCTCGTGCGCTGTCGCTCGATCCGGAACTCCTGTTCCTCGACGAGCCTACGGCGGGGCTTGATCCGATCACCGCGGCGGGTTTCGATACGCTGGTGCGCTCGCTGCAGCGCGCCCTCGGGCTCACGGTCTTTCTGGTGACGCATGATGTCGATACGCTGCACGCGACGTGCGACCGCATCGTTGTGCTGGGCGAGAAGAAGGTGCTCGCGGTCGGAACGATCCCGGAACTAAGACAGGTCGATCATCCGTGGATTCAGGAGTATTTCAGCGGGCCGCGCGGTCGCGCGGCTGCCCCGATGGAACAGAAAGAGGCTTAGAAGAAGCATGGAAACCCGGGCAAACTATGCATTGATCGGCGTACTGGTGATTGTTGCCACCGCGCTCGTCGCCGGCTTTGTGCTCTGGCTCGGACAGTCCGAGTTCCAGCGCGACTACAAAGCCTATGACATCGTGTTCGAAGGCCCGGTCTCGCTCGAGAGCGGTGCGGCGGTGCGCTATATCGGCGTCAAGGTCGGCGAAGTAGCGACCGTGCGGATCGACAAGGCAGACCCATCAAAGGTGCGCGCGCATATCCGCGTGTCGCGCGAGACGCCGATCCGGGTGGACTCGACGGCCTCGATCCAGTTGGCTGGCATCACGGGTATAACCTTCGTGCAGCTGACAGCGGGCACGGGCGCGCCGCTGGAGGGCAAGCCCGGCCAGCCGGTGCCGGTGATCAAGTCCGAACGCACACTGGTCGATCAGATCGTGGCTGGCGGCGCGCAGGCCCTCGGCCGTGCGAACCTCACCTTTGACGGTATCAACCGCGTACTGACAGACGAGAATATTGCCTCGATGGGCAACTCGATCCGCAACATTGAAACCATCACCGCCAAGCTGGCCGCTGATGATGGACTGATAAGCGAAGCCTCGGTCACGCTGAAGAACGTGTCGGCCGCCTCGCAGGCTTTTGAGGATGCCTCGCGCGAACTGCAAACGGTCGGCGTCAACGCCGATGCGAGCCTGACGGAAGTGAGCGGCGACCTGAAGACGCTCGTAGGCGATTTCCGCAAGGTGGCAACTGCCGCAACGGGGACGCTGGCTGAAAGCCAACGCGCCGTAGCGGCAGCGACTGCCGTGATGCAGGGGCCCGCGACTGAGACATTCGAGAATACCGCCGCAGCCAGCCAGGACCTGCGTGTCCTGATCAACCGGCTTGACCGGACGGTGCGGGAAATTGAACGCAACCCGCAGGGCTTCGTCGTCGGCGAACCCCTGCCTTATGAGGAGAAACGGCGATGATCCGGTTCCTGATTGTCTCGGCCGGTCTTGCCGGTCTGGCCGGCTGCGTGAGTGTCCTGCCGACGCCGGAAGCCCCAGAGGCATATTACCGGATTGGTCCGATCCAGCCGCTGCACGAGCTGAAAGCGACGGTGCGTATCCGTGAGCCGGAAGCCTCGCGCCTCTTCTCCGGCCGCACGATCGCCGCTGAGGACGAGACCGGCGCGCTGCGCGTCGTGCGCGGCGTTCAGTGGACGGACAATGCGACCGAGATGATGCTGGGCGGCCTGCTGGACGCGCTGAACGGCGAGGGCGAGCACGCCGCGCTGCCCACCGGGGCCTCCGGACCGACGGAGTATGAAGTCACGTGGCGGATGAGCGAGTTTACACTCTACGGCGAGACGGCCCGCTGCCGGCTGGATGCCGCGCTGCTGAAAGGGCGCTCGCGCGCGGTCATTTCGCAGACGACGGTCTCGACGACAGCGGTGGCCCTCGACAGTTCGAATGCCGCCCGGGCCAAGGCGCTGACCGATGCCGGACGCGCCTGCATCAGCGAACTGGCTTCGTTCGTTGCCGATGAGACGGCAGAAGAAACGCCTCAGCCCTAGCCCTTTTTCAGCGGGCAGGTGTTGAGGCCCAGCAGGCTGTAGAGCGGGCAGGAGCCGATAACGCCGGTGACGAGCGGCACGATGCCGAGCCAGCCCCAAGGCGTCTGCGGGCCGACAAACACGAGGCTGATCAGTACGATACCGGCAATCACGCGCAATGCGCGGTCGATGGTACCTTCGTTGGTCTTGAACATGGCGCTCTCCAAGAAAAATGCCGGGCCCGCATGGCGAGCCCGGCATCATCCTCATTCCATCCGGTCTCCGGCGTTATCCGGAAACCTACCTAGCGCTCCGCCTCAGCCGACCTTCATCTCGTCGAAAGCGAGGTCCTTGTCGACGCGAACGTCCTGCGGCAGGCCAAGCACGCGCTCGGCGATGATGTTCTTCAGGATCTCGTCGGTGCCGCCCGCGATGCGCAGGCCAGGCGCCCACATGAAGCTCTGCTGGAAGATCGCATCGCCTGGCATCCGGTCGGTCTCGGTGATGATACCGTAATGGTCCTGCATCTCGATGGCCGAGTTGCAGATGTCCTGCAGGTGGTTGGCGGTGATGATCTTGCCGATCGAGTTCTCCGGTCCAGGCGTCTGGCCGCGCGAGAGGGCCGTCTGGGTACGGAACTTGGTCAGCTTGTAGCCCTGGGCGGCAACATACCAGTCAGCGAGCTTCTCGCGGAAGGCCTGGTCTGACATGGCGCCCGACTGCTGGGCATAAGCCATGATCTCGCCCCAGTCCGGACCGGGCGATCCGCCCACGGCGAGGCGCTCGTTCATCAGCGTAACGAGAGCCACTTTCCAGCCATCGCCCACGGCCCCGAGACGGTCGGTATCCGGGATGCGCACGTCGGTGAAGTAGACTTCGTTGAATTCGCGGCCGCCGGAGGCCTGGTGGATCGGGCGGACTTCAACGCCGGGCTGCTTCATGTTGACGATGAACATGGTGAGGCCCTTGTGTTTCGGAACCTTGGGGTTCGTCCGCACGAGGAGGATGCCGAAATCGGAATAGTGGGCGCCGGAGGTCCACACCTTCTGGCCATTGATCACCCACGTATCACCGTCCTTGACCGCTTTGGTCTTCAGACCTGCCACGTCTGAACCGGCCGAGGGCTCGGAGAAGAGCTGGCACCAGATTTCCTCGCCCATCAGGGCTTTCTGGACATAGCGGTCCTTGTGCGCGTCGGAGCCAAAGGCGATGACGGTCGGCACGCACATGCCGAGGCCGATGGCGAACGGGCCGGTGGGCGCGTCGAACTTCGATTCTTCTTGGCCCCAGATGACGGCCTCCATCGAGCTGCCGCCGCGGCCGCCCCATTCCTTCGGCCAGGTGATCTGGGCGAATTTGTTCTCGGCCTTGGTCTTCTGCCAGGCCTTGGCGCGGGCGAGCGCTGACTCGTTGGCCCCCCGCGGGCGGGCGCCGGATTTCGGCTCGAGGTGTTTCGAAAGGAAGTCATGCGCCTCCTTGCGGAAGGCGGCTTCGGCGGGGGTATCGTTGAAGTCCATGTCGGTCTCCGTTGCTTTCAGTGGCTTGAGGTTGAAACCGGGCGCGTTGCCCGGCTTGCAGTTTGGTAAAAATATTTTTGTGTGAACGCTTGCTGACAAGGCGTTGCCATATTCCATCCCAAATTGGGGCGTCGTATGGCATTCAGACGCCGGGGTGACGAGCGATGGGCTTCCGCCAGCGGCGCAGTACGAAGGGACAACGTCTTATGTCGAATATCTTTGCGCATACCCGCCGCATCGCTGCGGCTTCTGCCGCCTCCATGCTCATTGCCGGGCTCGCGCATGCCGGCGTCGAAGTGAAAGTCGGCAACGACAAGCTTGCCGCCACGGCCGCCACGATCAGCGTGTCGCAACAGCCGGTCTATGATCCGATCACCTACATGCCGGTCGAGCCTGCCAAGACGCAGCTCTACACAGGTGGCATCTACGTGACGCGCAATTTCGACTCCGGCTCCGCCAAGGTCATCAAGCACATCGTCAACGCCACGGCCGTTCCTGTCGTGGAGATCACGATCACCACGGACGGCTCCGCCGACAAGCAGGTCTGGAAGCTGACTGACGCCGTGCTGAACAACTACTCGACCTATACGGGCGAAGCTTCCCAGGTCATCGAGAACTTCGACATCACCTACAAGACTGCGACCCTGAACGTGTACACCGGCGGTTCGGCCACGCCGACCGACTCGGTCACCTGGACGGCTCCTGAGCCGGCCGCTGCGGTCGCCGTTGAAGAAGGCGGCCACTGATCCAGCATCAGACGGGCGGCGGGAGAGATCCCGCCGTCCGTTGCCTGCCGGGGCGGGTGCCTCAGGCCGCATTCTTCGCCTCGAGCGCGCGTACCAGCTTCTCTTTCCAGACCTTGGGAGAACCGGCCTGAACGGCCAGCAGTTTCGCCCGGCGATAGTAGAGGTGGCAATCGACTTCCCAGGTGAAGCCCATGCCGCCATGCGTCTGGATGTTTTCCTTCGACGCGAACCAGTAAGCTTCTGACGCGGCCACGCGGGCGGCGGCAGCGGCCTCCGGCAGTTCGGCGGCATCGGTTGACAGGGCCCATGCGCCATAGAAGCTGTTCGAACGCGCAATCTCGTTCTTCACGTACATGTCCGCCAGCTTGTGCTTGATCGCCTGGTTGCCGCCGATCGGGCGGCCGAAAGCATAGCGGTTCTTGGCATACTCGTTGGCCATATCGAGGCAGACCGAAGCGCCGCCCAGCTGTTCGAAGGCGAGCAGCACGGCCACGCGGTCCATCAGCTGCGCGTTCAGGGCTTCGCCCTCGCCCTTGCCGCCAAGGCGTTCGGCAGGCGTGCCGTCGAACACGATTTCTGCGTGGCTGCGGGTCGGGTCGATGGTCTGCAGCGTCTTGCGGGTGATGCCCTTGGCGGACAGGTCGACGAGAACCAGGGAGAGGCCCTTGCCTTCCTTGGCCAGCACGACCGCATGGGTCGCGATGTCACCGTCCGTGACCGGGATCTTGGTGCCGCTCAGCGTCTTGCCATCAAACGTGGTGCGCATGTTGGAGGCGTCCGCGTTGCCTGGGCCTTCAGAGGCGGCATAGGCGCCGATCACGTCGCCAGCGGCGATCAGCGGCAGGATGGCGGCTTTCTGCTTGTCGCTGCCGGCCAGCTTGACGGCTTCGGTCAGGAAGTAGGCGGTGGAGGCGAAGGGCACCGGCGCAATGGCGCGGCCCATTTCCTCGGCGAGGACGCACATTTCGAGCATGCCGAGACCAAGGCCGCCATGCTCTTCCGGAATGGCGGCGCCCAGCCAGCCCATCTCGGCAACCTTCTTCCAGAGGTCCTTGTGGAAAAGGGTCTTGTCGTCGTTGAGCACCTTGCGGACTTCCGAGGTCGGACACTGTGCCGACAGGAACTTCCGGGCTTCACCGGCAAGGTATTTCTGGTCTTCGGAGAAATCAAAATTCATGGCGCATTGGCTCCCATCGCCCTCGGGGCGTTACTTGTTATCTCGGATGGACAGAGAATAGCCCACTTTACGCGCGCGGAAAGGTGTGACCCAGCGGCAATGGCACTGCGACATTCGATCGAATTTTAAAGGTTCCGTTCACCGGAAGAGCACGCTCCTGTGGCAGCTTGGCGGCTGGATGAGGAGACGCACAGATGGCCAAGGCCCTGTTCCACAAATCGCAGCGCGTGTTCGTAAAGCCCGTCGGAACATGGGCTGTGGTCGAACACGTCGTTCCACACTGGGTGAAGGACGTTAACGAGCCGCTGCGCATCACCTATGATTGCGGTCTCGGGCGGCCGTTCCATGCCCACGAGCTTGTGTCGGAGCAGGCCGTACACAACCAGAACCGCGTCAGCGACGAAGATGACGACATGATGCTGGAACATTGGACTGTTGAGCGGCGCAGCATCAAGTGGCGCCCCAGCGAGTTCGGCGTCACGCTGGCAAATCCGGGAACCTACCCTGTGGTCACAACGGACGAAGGCAGCGCAGGCGGATGGCGCGTCGGCGGCACGGAATATGACCGTGATCCGCAGCGTATCGAACACCAGGCCCGCATGATCGTGCACACGCCAGACCTGATGCGCATCGCACGCCGCGTCGCGGAGTTTGCCTCGGACAATCCGGGCGAGTTCCCGGCCGACCTCAAACCCGTCGCCCAGCACTGCGCGCTGATCTTGCGCAATGTGTACCGGCTCGACGAGGAAATCACCGTCGCGGCCGAGTGATCACTGCGCCCGAGTGCGCGCAATGAACCAGACCAGAAGGTAGCCCGCCGCCGCGCCCAGCGCGTTGGCGGCGCCGTCGAGGACGGACGCTTCCCGCGTCTGCGTAAACACCGCCTGCGCGAACTCCAGCCCGGCGCCGTAAGCTGAGAGCACAAGCACCGTCGCAATGCGCCCGGGGCCAAACCACATCGCGGCGGGAATGGCCAGCATGGCATAGGCGCCGAAGTGACGGATCTTGTCGGAGACGTCCGGTGCCGGAACCGCGGCGCCTGACATCATCGACAGGTAGCCGATGCCGAGGGCAATCAGCAGGGCGATGACGAGGGCGGCGCGCCGGACATTGGGCGGGTAAGGTAAAAGGGCAGGCTTCATCCGCGTCTCTTGCCAGCCCGCGCGGTTGCGGACAACGGCCCTCGACGGGCCGGATGCGCCCCTATATTCCTGAGGACCCGTCCAGACAGCCCTGAGGAGCCCCATCATGCGGACCGAAACGCCGGTAGCGGTGAAACTCAAGGACTATGCGCCCTATCCCTTCAAGCTGACGCAGGTGACGCTGGATTTCGACCTCGGTGTCCAGAAGACTGTGGTCAAAGCGGCGATCTCGGTGACGCCGGTGGGCAAGGGGCCGATGCGCCTGGATGGCGAGGCGCTGCACCTCAACTATGTTGCGGTGGCGCTGCCGGGTGAGGCGTCCCGCCCTCTCGATCCGGCGGATTTTACGGCGGACGCGCGCGGGCTGACGTTGCACGCGCCGCCGGAAGGGCCTTTCGTACTGGAAACCGAAGTCGAGATCTCACCGGAAGCAAACACCGCGCTGTCGGGTCTCTATCTGTCCGGCGGCCGGCTCTGCACCCAGTGCGAGGCCGAAGGTTTCCGGCGCATCACCTATTTTCCCGACCGGCCGGATGTGATGAGCGCGTTCCGGGTACGGATGGTGGGGTCGAAAGACGAATTTCCGGTCCTTCTGTCCAACGGTACACCGGGCACCTGCGGCGACCTGCCGGGCGGACGCCACTATGCCGAGTGGATCGACCCCCACAAGAAGCCCGCCTACCTCTTCGCGCTGTGCGCCGGAGACTACGACGTGCTGCGAGACACATTTACGACGGCCTCCGGCAAGCACGTTGATCTCGGCATCCATGTCGACAAGGGCGATGCGGACCGCGCTGCCTGGGCGATGGACAGTCTAAAGCGCTCGATGCGCTGGGACGAGGAAGTCTATGGCCGCGAGTATGACCTCGGCGTGTTCAATATCGTGGCGGTGCGCGACTTCAACTTCGGCGCCATGGAAAACAAGGGCCTCAACATCTTCAACTCGGCCTATGTCCTGGCCGATGAAGCGACTGCGACGGACGCCGATTTCGAGGCCATCGAATCGATCGTCGCCCACGAATATTTCCATAACTGGACCGGCAACCGGATCACCTGCCGCGACTGGTTCCAGCTCTGCCTGAAGGAGGGCCTGACGGTCTTCCGCGACCAGAACTTCTCCGCCGACATGCGCTCGCGCCCGGTGCAGCGGATCAAGGACGTGATCAAGCTGCGCGCCCGCCAGTTCGTCGAAGACGCCGGGCCGCTGGCGCATTCGGTGCGCCCTGACACCTATGGCGCCATCGACAATCTCTACACCGCGACGGTCTATGAGAAAGGCGCCGAACTGATCGGCATGCTGCGCCGGATGATCGGCGAGGAGAAATACCGGGCGGGCATGGATCTGTATTTCGAGCGGCATGACGGGCAGGCGGTGACCATCGAGGATTTCTACGCCTGTTTCGAAGCCGTCACCGGCGAGGACCTGTCCGCCTTCCGCCGCTGGTATGCGCAGGCCGGGACGCCGGAAGTGCGCGTCGCCGAAGCATGGGACGCTGCCACCGGCACGCTCCACGTGAGCCTCGCGCAATCAGTGAAGCCGACGCCGGGCCAGCCGGTGAAACAGCCGGTTCCGATCCCGCTGCTCTGCGCGCTGCTGGACGGAAAGGGCGGCCATGCGGCAGAGCCTTTCCTGCACGTGCTCGACAGGGCCGAAGGCACGCTGGAACTGCGCGTCGCGCCTGGCAGCCCCCGCCCGCACCTCTCCATCGGCCGCGATTTCAGTGCGCCGGTGCGTATCGAGCGCAGCCTGACGCGGGCAGACCGTCTGGCGCTGGTGAAGGCGGAAACCGATCCATTCAACAAGTGGGACGGTCTGCAATCGCTGATCAAGGAAGAACTGGTCGCGCTGTCTGATGGCAGTCAGACCAATCCGGACCTCGAACTCGTAGAAGCCCTTGGCGCGGCCGTGCGCGGCGCCAAGGATGACCCCGCTTTTGCGGCGCTGCTGACGCGCCTGCCGGAAGTGGGTGAGCTGTTCCTCGAGCGCCAGCCGGCCGACCCGGTCGCGCTGGCCGGCGCCATCGCGAAACTGAAGGCGGCGCTATACAGCGAACTGGCGAGCGAGATTTCCGCGGCGCTGAAGGCCCCGCCACCGGCGCCTTATCATCCGGGCGCGGAACAGGCCTCCATCCGCGCGCTGCGCACGGCGTTCATCGGCCTGACCGGCGCTTCGGCTTCGCCTGGTGCTGCGCCCACGCTGCTCGGCCTCTACGAGCGCGCGCCCAACATGACCGAACGGCTGGCGACCCTCCGAGCGCTGATGTTCACGGCCGGCGGCGCGAAGCAGGCGGCGATCTCGTCGTTCGAGCGGCAATGGGCCGGCAACCCGCTGGTCATGGACAAGTGGTTCTCCGTCCAGGCCGCCACCGGCACCGCGGAGGACGTGAAGCGCCTGATTGCGCATGCGGCTTTCGACCTGCGCAACCCGAACCGGGTGCGCGCCGTCATTGGCGGATTCGCGATGCAGAACCTTGCAGCTTTCCACGCCCCCGATGGCTCTGGCTACCGGGCCGTGGAGGCGACGATTCTGGCGGCCGACAAGGCAAACCCCGCGCTCGGCGCGCGGCTGCTGACAGCGTTCGAATCCTGGCGACAGCTTGAGCCGAAAGCCCGGGCCGAGGCGGAGGCCTGTCTGAAGCGGCTGGTCGAGGCCGGATTGTCCGAAAACGCTATGGACATTGCCAGCCGGTCCCTGTCCGGCGGCGCCTGACAGACGTTAACAAAGTCCTGCCTTAGGTTAACCAAGCTGCAACATTTGCAGCCGAAACTCCCACGATCCGGCGATCCGTTTGCCGGCGACGGGGATACTTTGGGCAAGAACGCGGCGCATCCTACCAATGCCCAGATTCCGGAACGTCCGGAATTGAAGGCGCTGTGGAGGGATACAAAGCGGACCTGGACACTTATCATCGCAATCCTCGGCCTGCTGACGCTCGCGCTCAGCCTCAAGGCCTGGGACGAGCATCAGGCCGCTGAACGCGCCTTCCTGAGCCGCCTCGATGCCGAAGCGAAGATGCTGGCCGAACGCGTCTCTGCGCGGGCAGATGCGGCAGATGTCGTGTTGCGTCTCGTCGGCCAGAACGAACTCTCGAAATCCGAAGCCGCCAGCATCGCCAAGGGCCTCGACGCGCTGGTCTCGCTGCGCGATGCGGCTCAGTCGCCGCCGGGCTCCCGCCTCGGCGATGCGGCGGCCGCGGCGCGCACCCTGCCGGAAGGCGACTCCGGTCTGGTCCTCACGGTGCACGGTGACCTCGTGGCGGTCTCGGCGCTGCCGGAACGCCCAGCGCTCATCGCGCTGTCGCCGATCACGTCAACTTTTTCAAAGCCGGAGAACGCGCGGCTCACGCTTCGCTCGCCTGATGCAACGTTCAGTTTTGGTGGCGCGCACCTGTCATCAGCCGCGGAGCTGGCGCCGCTTGCGGGCGCGGCCATACAGTCCGGCCCGGACGTGCTGCGCGCGGGCACGGCCTGTGCGCCGATCGGTGAGAGTGCCGTCACCGTCTGCATAACCATCGCCCGGCCGCTCTTTGCGGCCGCCGACCTCGCGCGCCTCGCCATCTTCTTCCTGCTGCTGCTCGCGCCGGCGCTTGCCCTGTTCGGACTGACCCGCCGGCTGTCAAAACGCGAAGCTGAAGCGCTGGAGCAGGCTGCGCACAATACCGAGTCCGACCGCATCCTCGGCCTCGTTATGCGCGGCGCGCAGGCCGGTTACTGGGAATGGTCGCACACAACCAACACGATCTTCTTCAGCGACGGCGCCTCGGAATTCCTGGGTCTTGGCCGCACCGGGCTTGTTTCGCTGGACGACCTGCTGTCGCGCGCGCCGGTGGAGGCGCATGAACGCATCCGCGAAGCCTTCAACAAGGCGCGCACCATTGGCTGGATCCAGTTGTCCTTCCCCGTTTCCGTGCCGGGCGGGCGCTGGATCGAGATGCGCGGCAGCCTTTCAGACGACCCGAATACCGGCGAGCCCGTCTTCGGCGGTATCATGCTGGATGTGACCGAGCGTAAGCAGGCGGAGGACCGCGTCCGCGCGGCCGAGCGCCGGCTGCGCGATGCCATCGAGGGATTTGCCGGGCCGTTTGCGTTGTGGGATGCGCGCAAGCGGCTCCTGTTCTGGAACCGCGCTTTCGCGCTCGACTTCGGCCTGCAGGATACGCTGCGCGCCGGGATGGGCCATGACACGATGCAGATCGCCCGTGCGGGCGCGGTGCTCGTCGAGCGCCAGTCGAAGGAAGACAGCCGCACGACGCTGATCGCGCTGCGCTCGGGACGCTGGTTGAAGATGGTGGAGCGCCCGACCCCGGATGGCGGCCTTCTGACCGTCGGCGTCGATGTCACCGAGAACATCCGCAACGAGGAAGAGCTGAAGAAGCAGCAGGAGAAGATGAAGCGCACCGCGCTCGATCTCCAGCGCTCCGAAGGCAAGGCGAGCGAGCTGTCGCGCAAATACTCCGAGGAGAAGGCCAAAGCCGAGCACGCGGCCTTCACCAAGTCTGCTTTCCTTGCCAACATGAGCCACGAGCTGCGCACGCCGCTCAACGCGATCATCGGTTTTTCCGAGATCATGATGAACGAACTGGCCGGCCCGCTCGGCCATGCGTCGTACAAGGAGTATTCCCGCGACATCCTCATGTCGGGCCAGCACCTGCTCGACATGATCAACGACATCCTCGACATGGCGAAGATCGAGGCCGGCAAGATGACGATCACCACGCAGGCGATCGATCCGTCCGACCCGGTGGACGCGGCGCTGCGCATGATCCGCCGCAAGGCCGAGGAGAAGGAAATCGATCTCGTGCTTGACACCGCGCAGAACCTGCCGGACATCGACGCCGATCACCGCGCCATCCGCCAGATGGTGCTGAACCTCGTCTCCAACGCCATCAAGTTCACCGATCGCGGCGGCAAGATCACAGTGCGCGTCGAACAACGCGGGCCGGAGATCTATTTCGGCGTCACCGATACCGGCATCGGCATTCCGGCGGAGGATATCTCCCGCCTCGGCCAGCCCTTCGAGCAGGTCTCCAAGACCAAGGACCGCAATACAGACGGCACCGGCCTCGGCCTCGCGCTCACCAAGTCCTTTGCCGAAATGCATGGCGGCCGGCTGACACTGTCGTCGATCTATGGCGAGGGTACAACAGTCGCCTTCTACCTGCCGATCGGCGGGCCCGGCTCGCTCGGCCAGCAGGTCGTCTCGCGCGACGTGGCCTGAGGCCCCGTCAGGGGCGCTTGTTCCAGACCAGGATTTCAGACCGGCTGAGCGTGACCGCAATCTCGCCCCAGGCTCCGGTCTTCAGCTTGCGGTCCAGACCTTCAGGCACGGCCTCCACCACATCCGGAAGGAAGCGGGCGGTACCGTTGCTGGTCACGACCAGCACGTTCGCATCGGCCGCGAGCGCGCCGACATCTTTCAGCAAGTCAGACCACCCGGCGCGGGTGGCGGCCGGGTCAACGATCCAGCCCTGCGGCGGCGTGCCGTCCGTGTCCCACGCGTTCAGCGCGGCTTCGCCGAGACGGGCGACGACGGCCTCCTCCGGCTGGTTTTCGTCCGGGCCATAGTCGATCTCGCGCAGGAAGCTGCGGATCAGCAGGGCCGGAGAATCCGTCCGTGTACCGAGGATAGCACGGGCCGTTGCGCGGGTGCGTACCAGCGGTGAGGCGAGTGCGGCGGTGAAGGGCGTCTCGGCGAAATGCGCCGCCAGTTTTGTCGCCTGCACCTTGCCGGAGCTAGAGAGCGGAAGGTCCGTGCGACCGCCGACGCGCGTCACCACATCGCCCGGATCGAACGTATTGCCATGCCGCACGACGAACAGGCGCGCCATGGATCAGGCCTTGTCCGGATCGCCGTGCTCGGCGACGAGGCGTTCGGCGAGGGCAATGTCTTCGGCGGTGTCGATGCCCGGAATGGCGATGCGGCCGGGCTGCACTTCCACGGCCTGCACGGTCATGCCGTTCTCGATCAGGCGCAGCTGCTCGAGGCCTTCAAGGCGCTCGTAACGGCTTTCCGGCAGCGTGCAGTAGCGGCGCAGCGCTTCCAGCCGATAGGCGTAGAGCCCGACGTGCTGGCACACCGGCGAGAGCGGGCCCAGGGTGCGCAGGTCCTTTTCCTTTCGCATCGCGGGCAGGATGATCTTCGAAAACCAGATCGCGCGGCCGGATGGATCGGTCACCAGTGTCGTGCCGGAAAACGGCGTTTCCGCCTTGTGGGCGCGCAGCCGGTCGAGCGCTTCCCAGCTGAGGCGGATATAAGGCGTTGCGGCATCCGTCCCGGACGTTGCGAGCGCGTCCACGATGGCGACGACATGCGCGGCCGGTGTGAAGGGCGCATCGCCCTGCAGGTTGACGATGAATTCCGGCTGCGCGCCGAGCCCTTGGGCGGCAGCGAGTGCCCGGTCGGAGCCGGACGGCAGCGCCGGATCGGTCATCACCACCGGAATGCCGGCGTCGCGGCAGTGTTCGAGGATGCGCATATCATCGGTCGCGACGACGTATTCGGCGTTCTCCAGCCCGGCGGCCGCACGGCGTGCGAGGCTGGCGACGCGCTCGACCATGGTGCGCCCGGCTATTAGGGCCAGCGGCTTGCCCGGCAGGCGCGTGGATGCATAGCGGGCCGGAACGACGATCAGGGTTTTCATATCGGGTGGGGCTTTGCGTCAGCGCGTCATTGCTGGCTCTGGACCACCTGCGACAGGGCCATGATCGGGCCGACCCATTCCAGCGCGCTCTCCGAGACGCCTTCGTTTCGGAGGAACTGCGTGAAGGCAGGAATGAAGTCCGGATTGTCGCCGCACTGGCCGACAGCTGATTCCAGTTCGGGAACCACGATCTTCTCGAAGCTGTTCGCAAACCGGCGCAGGTCTTCGGCCTTGGCCGCCAGCAGGATGGCCTGCACGGGATCGACGTCGCCATCAGCGCGGACCAGCTGGCGCAGGTCGGATACGAGCGCGCGATTCTCTCCTGCGAAGCGTTTCAGGATCCGGTCGGTGCGGTACTCGACCCATTCCGTCGTGCACGGCTCCGGCGCCGTGGCACAGGCGCCGAGCGAGGTGGCCACGAGCAAGGCGGCACAGAGGGCACGAAGTTTCATGGCGTCAGCTCCCGGATGTTTGTCTGGCGCGCACCCTAACGGCTTGGGCGGGCGGCGCAAAGCACTGGCTGGCAGGCAAAAAAAGACCCCGGCCTTTCGGGCCGGGGTTGAGGATCTTGAAGATAGGGGGCTTTGCCAACGCGTTTAGCCGGCGCTGCCCCCGGGAGCGCGCATCGGGACCATCGGCGCGACGCTTGCGGACAGGCGGGCAGCTTCTTCGGCGGGGACGCCTGCCAGTTTCAGCGCTTCAGTGAGCGCCTCGCTTGGGGGCACGTCGATGTCCGGCGCAACGCCGTCTCCTTCCCAATCCTCGCCTGTATCGGGGTTATAAGTGCGGCCGACGGGAATGAAGGCCGTAAATTCGTCGCCGAGGTCTTGTTCGCCTCCAAAATGGTTGGCGCCATACGTCGCGCTGCCGATCAGCGTGGCCCGGGCGGTTCTCTTGAGCGCGAGCGCAAAGTGTTCCGCCGCCGAGCCCGTCATCGGTGATGTCAGAACAAAGACTTTCGCGTCTGCAAGCGGCGAGTCCGCGAGCGGGGTCACCCAGTGTTCGCGGACCACAAATTCCGGGTCTCCTTCAACAACCCGCAATGACGCAACGTCTGCGATTGGCGAACCGCCAGCCGCGTCAACGGACTTGCGTGTGGCCATCGACAACAGCCGGGTGGGCTCTGCAAACAGCCATGGGAAGATCTCGTCCATCTCGCCAAGGCCGCCTCCCATATGCGTCCGAATGTCGAAGATGATCACCTTGGCCTCTGCATGCGCGGCCATGAAATCCGCTGCGGCCTGATTGGTCTGCGGATCGCCAGGGAAGACGTTGAAGCGGACGAAAGCGACGCCGGGCGCGAGCCATTGCGGCGCCTCGATTGCCGGCGGCGGCGCGAGGCGCACCATCCGGGGCGGTCCTCCCGGTACGGGCGCGCCGTCCTCCGCGCCGGGCGGGCCAGCGATCACGATATGCGGGCCGCCGCCCTGGCCCTGATACATCACGCGCAGGTGGCCATCGGACGCAACAGCCTGCAGGTCTGCCGTAAGGCGTTCGGCCAGTTCGGCCCCGCTGAGGGAATCATAGGCGCCCGATTGGGCGTTCGCAGTCAGCATCGCGGCGTAACGCCGGCCCTGCTCCGGATACACGAAGTCGGATTCCAGCCGTGACGCGAGGGTTGCGGCGTAGGCGCGAGAGGCGATTGATGAGGCAGGCTCTTCTTTCGCCGACAAGGTGGCTGGTGAGGCGTTCGTGTGTGTGGTGCAGGCCGGAGCGACGCTCAGCAGAAGGCATGTCGCAACGAATGTTGCGGAGGCATAGGGCTTCATTTTTGGAGTCCTGTTGAAGGTCGAAGCAGACGGTGTTCTCAGTATGTTTTCGCCTATCGATCACTCGGCTCCGGCGGGACCGGTGCCGCCGGTCTTGCCGGCGCACCTTCCAGAGCGGAAGGCGGAGCGGGCGGCGCGGGGGCCACAGGCGCTTCAGACGAGTCGCTGCGGATCACCATGACGTGCTTGCGTTTCTGGCCTTCGGCTGCGGCCTTGAACGCGGCTTTCTCGGCTGGCGTGATGCCTGGATGGGAATCGACTGCGGCGAGGGTCGAGGCAGCCTTGAGGTTGGCGCGGTCGCCTTCGACACAGGCGAGGCGGAAGACTTCGCCCTGAGCATCGGCGCGCTCGATGATGCGCGTCTCGCCGGCATTGAGGTTGGCACCTTCGCAGGTTTCGACGAGATATTCGATCAGCTCGGCCTGGGCTTCGACCTTCGCTTCAAAATCGGCACCGAAGCGCTCTTCCATGATCCGTTCGATTTCGCCGGTGCGGGCTTCGATGCGCTTCTCAAGCAGCCTGACCTTGTGATCGACCGCTTTTTCATGGTCGCCGATGGCCGCTTCTCGGGCTTCCATCCTGGCTTCCAGTTCAGCGGCCTTGGCCTCGATCTTGGCGACCAGGGCTTCACGCTCGGCCTCTGTCATTTCCTTGCCATTGACGACCATGCGCTTGACGATGCGCTTGCCATTTTCTTCGGTGACGGTCTCTTCAAAAATCTCGTCATTGAGGCTGGCGTGCAGCTGACCAAGTTCTTCGCCCAACCGGCCGAATTCTTCCCAATCCGCACTTTCATGCATCTCGATGACCGGGCCGAGGACGTCCGGTCCCGTCAGTTCAGCCACGTCCAGTTCGATCAGGCGGTGCAGTTCTGCGATCTCCGGCGGCTCGTCCGGAACCGGCATCACTTTGGCCATCGGGTCGCCAAGCATCACGATCTGGCGATCGGTCTTCTCGCTGGTGATCAGGAGCGTATCGGACTCCACGCGGATTTCGTGGGTCTCGGTCTCTGTCGGCTCAGCGGCCGCGGCAACCGAGGCGGTGATGGCCAGCGTCGAGACGCCGAACAGGCAGGCCGCGCCGAAGCCGATCATGCGGCGGCGGGACGAGGGGGCGGGGTAGGTCATGCGGGTCAGTCTTTCCTTGAGGGCGTGGGTCAGGGGCAGACGGCCTGCGGCAATTGCAGGTTCGGGCAGGTGCAGCCGGGCCGCCTTGATGAGCGTGGACCCGTAGGCGTGCGGACTCGTCTGGCAGCGGGCCAGGACATCAGCGTCGCAGGCGGCTTCCTGATCTGTCCGGAACGCATTCCGGGCAATGTAAGCCAGCGGGTTGAACCACATCGCCGCCACGAAGAGTTCAGAGACCTGCAAGGCCCAGAGATCGCCGCGGCGCACATGCATCAGTTCATGGGCGAGAGCGGCGCGTGCCTCCGCTGGCGTGTAGTCGTCCTCGAACCAGGCCGGCATCACGACAACGGGGCGGAAAAGTCCGGTCACAAACGGACCGCGGGAAATCAGGCTCGCGATAAGGCGCGGCGGACGGCGAAGGCCGGTTTCCTGCGCAAGGCGGGCAACGAGGTCTGCCATGGGCGCCGAGACCGGCATCGCTTCGCGGTCAACCGTCTGCATGAAGCGCCAGTGAGAATAGAAACTGCGAGCGGCAAGGAACAGGGCGCCAGCAATCCAGGCGGCGACACCTGCCAGCAGCGCCAGCGCCAGAAGATCATCCGTCCACGCCGCGGGCGCCATGACGTCCGCCGGGACGGCTGCGGTGAGCGGCTCGGCGCCGGGTGTGCCGGCGTGCAGCATGACGCCGCGTTCGCTCGTATCTGCGGCCGCAACCAGGGCCGGCTGGGCGGCTGGCTTTGCAAAGGCACCGAAGTCGAGGTTCAGAACCGACACGGGGGTCTGCAGCGGCGGAAGGAAGAAGCGCAAGACCGGAATCGCCCACAGCATGTAGACGACGCCGGCGCCGAACTGACGCGAGACCGTGCGGCGCAGCATCAGCACGACAAGGATCAGCAGCGAGACGGCGAGCAGCGTTTCGAGGGCGTGGGAGACATCTCCGTTGAGGACCGCATGGATCATTTCTTCAGCTCCCCCAGGAGTTTCTCGAGTTCGGCAATGTCTTCGCTGGTCAGGCCGCGGCTGTCGGCAAGGTGGGCCACCAGCGGGGCGGCGCGGCCGGAGAAGACGCGGTCGATGAACTGCGTCGCGGCCTCGGCCTTGTATTCGTCTTCCTTGATGGCGGGGTAATAGAGATAGCGCCGGCCATCTTCTTCGGTCCGAAGCGCGCCCTTTTCGACGAGCCGGGCGAGGAAGGTTTTGACCGTGCGGATGTTCCAGTCGCGCCCGTCACCGAGCGCTTCGTGGACGTCACTGGCCGCGAGGCCCGGCCGCGCCCAGAGCACGTCCATGACCTCCAGTTCGGATGCGGAAATCTGCGCCATCTGCCACCTGTATATGACTACAGGCGTGGTCCTAATATTGACTACATGCGTGGTCAATAGGCCTTTTGTGAAATCCCGGTAAGGCGAACTTCCACAGCGGAGGGGCGCACGCGCCCTTCATTTCCGGGAATCCCTCCTGTAGGGTCTGCGCGTGTTGCGTAACCGTTTCCGGACGGCCTTGGGAGTTTGAAAGCATGAAACCTGGAATCCTGGCGGCTCTGGTTCTTGCGATGCTTCCGGCAGGCTGCGAATCGGCCGGGGCCTATGGCCCGGTCCTCGGCGGCATCCTCACCCAGCCCTCGGGCGAACTGACGCTGGGCGAAATCGACGCCGGCCTGCGCGAAGCGCTCACCCTTGGCACCGGCAACGTCGCCGTCCGCCTCGGTAAGGAGAATGGGTATTTCGGCGATCCGCGTGTACGCATCCCGCTGCCTCAGACGTATCGCAGCCTCCAGAAAAATCTCGCCGTTATCGGTGCCAGCGGCCCCCTGGATGATGTCGAGCTGCGCCTCAACCGCGCCGCCGAAGCGGCCGTGCCCGAAGCGCGCAGCCTGATCGTCAATGCGGTGCGCAGCATGACCATTGAGGACGCGCTCGGCATCCTTCGCGGCGGTGATACTGCCGCCACCGATTTCCTCCGGACCCGGACGGAATCGCAGCTGAAGGCTGCATTCACCCCGCATGTGCGCACCGCGCTCGCCCAGTCCGGCGCCTTCACCGCGCTGGAGTCCTATGCAGCGAGCGCCGGCCTCGGCGGCGCCACCTCAAGCTTGCAAGCGGATCTGACGTCGCACGCGGTGGGTCTCGGGCTTGACGGCATCTTCCTCTATGTGGCCGAAGAGGAGAAGAAGATCCGGGAGAATCCAGTGGCGCGCACGACCGACCTGCTCCGCAAGGTGTTTGGAGCTGCCGCCTGATGCGCCGTTTCCGCGAAGACATGAAGTCCGGCGGGCAGATGGCCGGCATAGAGTTCGGCGATCCGATAAAGCCGTTTGCCGCCGTCTGGCTCCACGCGACCGGCTTCAACGCAATGACCTACCAGTCGATGCTGGCGCCGCTCGGCCTACGCGCACGAGTTGCCGCGCTCGACATGCGCGGCCATGGCCGTTCGACGATGCCGTCCAAGGGCGGTCTCGCGTCCTGGAACAAATACCGCGATGACGTGATCGAGTTCCTCGAGAACGAGGCGCCGCAGGGCGTCGTGCTCGGCGGCCATTCGATGGGCGGCTGCGTCGCGCTGCTCGTTGCCGGCAAGCGGCCGGACCTCGTGAAAGGCCTCGTGCTCGCCGACCCGGTGATCCTCTCGCGCCGCACCTATTTCTGGAACCATGTCTTCCCTCCGATGAACTGGCTGATCGCGCGCAACGGCATGGCCGCGCGCGCCCGCAAGCGCCGCGGCGAGTTCAGCTCCTTTCGCGAAGCGCTGGACGGCTATTCCGGCAAGGCCGCCTTCAAATCCTGGCGCGAGCCTTTCCTCGCAGATTACTTGCTCGACGGTCTCGACCGCGCCGACAATGGCGCCGCCGACGCCGAGAAGCAGCGCTGGAAACTGCTCTGCACGCCGAAATGGGAAGCCAAGACCTTCACCGCCCAGCGCAACGCGCCCTGGAGCGCGCTCGCCAAGGTCCGCAAGAAGAAGATCCCCATCGTCATCCTTCGGCCGAACCGGGACTCGGTGATCTCCGACAAGGTCCGTGCCGAGATTATCCAGAAGAATCCGTCTCTGATGATGCGTGCTGTGCGCGGAACTTCGCATTTCCTGCCGATGGAAGCACCCTACGAGATCCGGGATCAGCTGTCGGCCTTCATCGCGCGCCTCGTCGAACGTTTCACGCTGGAAGAAGACGGCCCCGTTTCGCGCAACCTGCGCCAGCGCCGACGCCGGGCAGGCTAGGCCTCACCACAATTCCCGGTCCGGCGACGAAGCACCCGCCAGCTTGCCCATCAGCCGGGCGAGTTCGGTCTGTTCCTTGTCAGACAGTGCACTTACCAGGCGGGCCTCCTCGGCGAGCGCCAGCGGCACGATGAGGTCGTAGATGCCCAGCCCCGCCGGTGTCAGGACGAGGTTCGACCGGCGCGCATCGTCCGTGGACGGACGCCGCTCCAGGTAGCCCATCTCAATCAGGCCGGCGACCGCGCGGCTCACCGCCACCTTGTCCATCTGCGTGCGCTGGCCGATCTCGGTGGCGCTGATGCCCGGCGTGTCCGCCGTCACCGCCATGACGCGCCATTGCCAGACCGAGAGGCCGAACTCGCGGTCGTACAGTTCAGCTATCCGCTGCGAGATGGCGTTCGACAGCACTGACAGGCGGAACGGCAGGAAGGTCGACAGGCGCAGAGTGGCGGCGGCGGGCTTTTCGGGCATTCTGTCCTCGTCTGTCGCTTGCAGGGGGAAGCGAAATTAGTTACATATGAAACTATCTGTTGCAGCCTTGCAAGATGGGAACCTTTGCCATGGCCGATCTTTTCGACAATCCCGCCGGTCTCGACGGATTTGAGTTCA
This sequence comes from Hyphomonas sp., assembly GCF_022844445.1. Classification (GTDB taxonomy): domain Bacteria; phylum Pseudomonadota; class Alphaproteobacteria; order Caulobacterales; family Hyphomonadaceae; genus Hyphomonas. The sequence continues at coordinate 143,318 of NZ_JALHLS010000006.1, read as the reverse complement.
TCGAGTTTTCCGCCCCGACGAAGGGTGTGCTGGAGCCCGTCTTCGAAACCATGGGCTTCACAAAGGTTGCCCGCCACCGGTCCAAGGATGTCGAACTCTGGCGCCAGGGCGGCATTAACCTGATCACCAACTACGAGCCAAACTCCGCCGCCTGGTATTTCTCGCGCGAGCATGGCCCGTCCGCCTGCGGCATGGGCTTCCGCGTGAAGAACGCCCGCGCCGCCTATGACCACCTTCTGAAGCAGGGCGGCGAGCCGGTCGAGGCGAAGACTGGCCCCATGGAACTGCACATCCCCGGCATCCGCGGCATCGGCAATTCGATCATCTACCTGATCGACCGCTACGATTCAGGCGCGGGCGAGCTGTCGATCTATGATATCGATTTCGAGTATCTTCCGGGCGTCAACCGCCACCCCGTCGGCGCGGGCTTCAAGGTGATCGATCACCTGACCCACAACGTTTATGGCGGGCGGATGAAATACTGGGCGGACTTCTACGAGACCCTCTTCAATTTCCGCGAGATCCGCTACTTCGACATCAAGGGCGAATATACGGGCCTGACCTCCAAGGCGCTCACCGCGCCGGATGGGAAAATCCGCATACCTCTGAACGAGGAAGGCAAGGGCGGCGGCGGCCAGATCGAGGAATTCCTGCGCGAGTTCAATGGCGAAGGCATCCAGCACATCGCGCTTATCTGCGACGATCTCTATACCTGCTGGGACGACCTGAAGAAGCGCGGCGTGCCCTTCATGACGGCGCCGCCGGAGACCTATTACAAGATGCTCGACGCCCGCCTGCCGGGCCACGGCGAGAACGTCGCCGGTCTCAAGGCGCGCGGCCTGCTGCTTGACGGCACGACCGAGGGCGGCGAGCCGCGTCTGCTGCTGCAGATATTCGCGCAGCCGCAGATCGGCCCGGTCTTTTTCGAATTCATCCAGCGCAAAGGCGACTACAAGGAAGGCTTCGGCGAAGGTAACTTCAAGGCCCTGTTCGAATCCATCGAACGCGACCAGGTCGAGCGCGGCGTGCTGGCGGTGAAGGAGAAAGTGTGATGGCAGCCCCCAAACTTCGCGGCGTCCACCACGTCGCCTATCGCTGCAAGGATGCGAAGGAGACGGTGGAGTTCTACCAGAAGACGCTCGGCATGGATTTCCAGCTGGCGATTGCCGAGGACCATGTGCCCTCGACCGGCGCCTATGATCCCTACATGCACATCTTCCTGGATGCCGGGAATGGCAACGTGCTCGCCTTCTTCGAGTTGCCCGAGCAGCCGGAAATGGGCCGCGACCCGAACACGCCGATCTGGGTCCAGCACATCGCCCTGCGCCTCGGCAGTCTCGAAGAACTCCGCGCCGCCAAGTCGCATCTTGAGTCGCTCGGCATCGACGTGCTCGGCCCGACGCATCATGGCATCTTCAAGTCGATCTACTTCTTCGACCCCAACGGTCACCGCCTGGAACTGGCTGCCGACATCGGCACGCCCGACCAGATGGCGCAGCTCAAATCCGTCGCCCAGCCGATGATCGACGAATGGACCGCCACGAAGAAAGCCCCGCGCCATGCGGCGTGGCTGCACGAGAAGATCCGGGAAGAAAGCTGACCTGCTCCCCTCTCCCCTGGGTGAGGGGCCGGGGATGAGGAGCGCGCAACATTTCCTCGCTTGCATTCTGTTGAGAGGGCGTGCTCCCTCACTCCAACGCCTCTCCCAAGGGAGAGGGGCCTAAAAACTCAGAGGAAACGCTTCCATGAAACTCGCCACCCTCCGGAACGGCACGCGCGATGGCCGCCTCGTGGTCGTCAGCCGCGACCTGACACGTGCCACCGACGCCGCGCGCATTGCGCCGACGCTTCAGGCCGCGCTCGACAAGTGGAGCATCTACGGGCCGGAACTGGAAATTCTGGCTGGGCAGGTGGAGCTGGGCTCGGTTCCGACCTTCCGCTTCCACGAACATGATTGCGAGAGCCCTTTGCCGCGCGCCTATCAGTGGGCGGACGGTTCGGCCTATATCAACCATGTCGAGCTCGTTCGCGCCGCGCGCGGCGACAAGGTGCCGGAAAGCTTCTACTATGATCCCCTGATGTACCAGGGCGGCTCCGACGGCTTCCTTGGCCCGCGCGACGCGATTCCTCTCGGCGATGCCGCCTGGGGCTGCGACATGGAAGGCGAGATCGCGGTGGTCACCGATGACGTGCCGATGGGCGTCAGCGAAGAGGAGGCGGCCTATCACATCAAGCTGATCATGCTCTGCAATGACGTCTCGCTGCGCGGCCTCATTCCCGGCGAACTCGCCAAGGGCTTCGGCTTCTTCCAGTCCAAACCCGCCAGCGCCTTCTCGCCCGTCGCCGTGACGCCGGACGAGTTGGGCCCCAACTGGCAGGACGGCCTCGTGCACCTGCCGCTGCGCGTCGATCTCAACGGCCAGCCATTTGGCCGCGCGAATGCAGCGGTGGACGCGACCTTCAATCTCCCGCGCCTGGTCGCCCACGCCGCAAAGACGCGTGCGCTCTCGGCCGGTACGGTCGTCGGCTCAGGCACAGTCTCCAACAAGGGCAAGGATGGTGGTCCCGGCAAACCGGTCAGCGAAGGCGGCCAGGGCTACTCCTGCATCGCCGAGATCCGCATGATCGAGACCATCCGCGACGGCGCGCCGAAAACACCGTTCATGAAGCCCGGCGACACCGTGCGCATCGAAATGAACGATGCCTCCGGCCACTCGATCTTCGGCGCCATCGAGCAGACGATTGCGTCGGTCTGATCTTATTCAACAGCCGTTGAAGTTTATGGCGCACTAGGGCATTCAGGCGCCGCAGATGATGATAGTCCCGCGAAAGCGGCGGCAACGCGACCAGGGAGTGACAGGCCGGATGGCAAGCAAGGTCTATAAATCGGCGAAGGAGGCTCTGGACGGCCTCACCTTCGATGGCATGACGGTGATGGCCGGCGGCTTCGGCCTCTGCGGCATTCCGGAAAACCTGATCCTGGCGCTGCGCGATAGCGGCGTGAAAAACATAACGGCCATTTCGAACAATGCCGGCGTCGATGATTTCGGCCTCGGCCTGTTGCTCAAGACGCGGCAGATCAAGAAGATGATCTCGTCCTATGTCGGCGAGAACAAGGAGTTCGAACGCCAGTATCTCTCCGGCGAACTGGAACTGGAATTCAATCCGCAGGGCACGCTGGCCGAGCGCTGCCGTGCCGGTGGGGCAGGCATCCCCGGCTTCTACACGAAAACCGGCGTCGGCACGCTCGTCGCCGAAGGCAAGGAACACCGCGAGTTTGGCGGCGAGACCTACATCCTCGAAACCGGCCTCGTCGCAGACCTCTCGATCGTGAAGGCCGAGAAGGCCGACACGCAAGGCAATCTGATCTTCAACAAGACCGCCCGCAACTTCAATCCGCCAATGGCGATGGCCGGCAGGGTCACCGTCGCCGAAGTAGAAGAGATCGTTCCGGCCGGTGATCTGGACCCGGACCATATCCACCTGCCGGGCATCTTCGTGCAACGCCTCGTCAAGGGCACATTTGAAAAGCGCATCGAGCAGCGCACCACACGCAAGCGGGAGGCAACCTGATGCCCTGGACACGCGACGACATGGCGGCCCGCGCCGCGAAAGAACTGCGCGATGGTTACTACGTGAACCTCGGCATCGGCATCCCGACGATGGTGGCCAACCACATCCCCCACGGTATGGACGTGACGCTGCAGAGCGAGAACGGGATGCTCGGCATGGGTCCGTTCCCGTATGAAGGTGAGGAGGACCCCGACCTCATCAATGCAGGCAAGCAGACGATTACGACGCTGCCGCGCACCAGCTTCTTCGACAGCGCGACCAGCTTCGCGATGATCCGCGGCGGCCACATCAACATCGCCATCCTCGGCGCCATGGAAGTCGCCGAGAACGGCGATCTCGCCAACTGGATGATCCCCGGCAAGCTCGTCAAAGGCATGGGCGGCGCGATGGACCTCGTTGCCGGCGTCAAGCGCATCGTCGTCGTCATGGATCACGCCAACAAGGCGGGCGAATCCAAGGTGCTGAAAGCCTGCACCCTGCCGCTCACCGGCAAGGGCGTCGTCAACCGCATCATCACCGACCTGTGCGTGATGGATGTCGTCCCCGGCGGCCTCAAGGTCATCGAACTCGCGCCCGGCGTGACGATGGACGAAGTGAATGCGAAGACCGAGGCGACGCTGGTTTGAGCCTGCAAACCCCTTCTCCCAGGGGAGAAGGGGCTTTCAAGGCTCACACGCCCTCGACGAACAACACCCGGTAATCCGCCGCCTGGAAGCGGTGCACCTTCGCCGCCGTGTATTCCGGGCTGTCATACCAGGCCTTGGCCTCGGCCATGGTCGGGAAAGCGAGGATCACCACGCCGTCGGCAGCGGCGCCTTCGGTCACTTCGTGCTTTCCATAGAAGGCCAGCGGCGTGATCTTGTGGTCGCCGCGCGCCCCGCCGGCGGCCGCGCCGTACTTCGCCATGGCGTCGGCATCGCGCAGCTTCTCGCGGATCAGGATTACATAGGCGGTCATCAGGGTCTCCCTCGGTTTGTTTGAGGCACCTTTCGTCAAGGCGCGCGACCGCGCAATTCCTTCCGCCGCGTCGCGGGGTTTCAAGCCCGCGCAAAAACCGCTACGGCTGCGCGAACTTTACCGGGTGCCCGCAATGTCCCACTTTTCCGTTCTCTCGACCCTGCCGCCGGATGCGCTGCTGGGTCTGATGACAGCCTTCCGTGCCGACCCGCGCGAGGACAAGTACGATCTTGGTGTCGGCGTCTACAAGGATGAGGCGGGCGAGACGCCCATCCTAACCTCCGTAAAGAAGGCCGAGGCGCGCCTCATCGCGGCGCAGACCACCAAGGTCTATGAAGGCCCGCGCGGCAACACGGACTATTGCGACCACATCGAGGATTTCGTCTTCGGCAAGGACCATCCCGCCCGCAAGGAAGGCCGCACGATTTCCTTTACCACGCCCGGTGGCTGCGGCGCCCTGTTCCAGGGTGTCAGCCTGATGCGCCGCACCGGCACGAAGCGCGTCTGGGTGTCGAAGCCCACCTGGCCGAACCATCCGAACGTCGTCAAGTCGCTCGGCCTCGAAGTGATGGAATATGCCTACGCCCGCGACGGCGAGTTCTACCGCCTTGGCATGCTGGCAGACCTTTCCGCGGCCCAGCCCGGCGACGGCGTGATCATCCAGGGTCCGTGCCACAACCCGACCGGCATTGATCCGCATATCGACGACTGGCGCGCCCTTGGTGCGATGGCGAAGGAAAAGGGCCTCTTGGTCATACTGGACGTCGCCTATCACGGCTTCGCCCAGAGCCTCGAGCGCGACATGGACGGCGTACGCGCCTTCATGCTCGAGGCGGGCGAAGCGATGGTTGCCTATTCCTGTTCCAAGAATTTCGGCCTCTACCGCGAGCGCACGGGGTGTTTCCTCGTGCTCGGCGAAACGCCGGCCGGCATCGCGGCGGCCACCACGCATGTCGCTGACAATGGCCGCGCCACCTGGTCGATGCCGCCGGCCCACGGGGCAGGGATCGTCGCAACGATCCTCGGCAATGCAGAGCTGCGCGCCGAATGGGAAGCCGAGCTCAACGCGATGCGCACACGGATGAAAGGCCTGCGCGCCTCGCTCTCCGATACGCTGGTCGCCGCTACCGGCTCCAACGCGCTCGCCGCGCTGAAGGCCCAGAACGGCATGTTCTCGCAGCTTCCCGTGACCGCCGCCCAGGCGGTCGAACTGCGCGACAAGCACGGCGTCTACATGCCCTCGTCGGGCCGCATCAACATCGCAGGTCTGAACCCGAAAGACATTCCGGCGCTCGGGAAAATCCTCGCAGCCTATCTCTAGATAGTCAGCCCGCGCGGCGCGATCCGTTCCAGCTCCGCCAGCATTTCCGGCGGCGCCTCAACGGCCTTGCGCGCGTCGAGGTCCAGCGAGATCGCCACTGCCTCGCACGTCGCCCAGGGCCCACCCGTCACCGGGTCCATGAACCAGTGCACCAGCGCATGCGTCTTGCCCTGCACCTTGCCGAGCGAAGTATAGGCGGCAAACAGGTCGCCCGCCTTCGGGTGGTGGTGATAGCGCAGCCGGTATTCCAGCACCGCCGCGCCCATGCGCCGGCCGCCCGATGTCTGGCCAACCCGGTTGCGCCAGTCATGCAGGAGGTTCGGCACCGAGTCCGAGATCCGGCCGATTACCCAGTAAGGCTGCATCCAACCGTTCACGCCGCAATGCTGCGGCGGCACCGCGCCCATGCCGATCAACGGCGCGCCGACGGCCTTTACGCGGTCGAGGGTGATCTCGCTCAGCGGCAGACCCGGCTGATCGGGGTCGAAGGAGCGGGGCAGGGCTTCAGCCGGCGTCTCGCCGCGCATCGCTTCCAGCTTTTCCAGTACGCGCCGGCTCCAGGGGAAGGCGGTGCCTTCTGCCGTGTCAATATGGACGATCCGTGTACGGAATGAAGCCGCCAGTCCGCCATCCGAATGGCGCAGCTCCTGGTAGATCACGGCTTTGTCTTCGCCGATCTCCAGCACGCAGCCGCGCATCGAGATCGGCTTGCCGGGAAGCACCTCGCGCACGAAGCGGATATGCTGGTCGATGGGCAGGATGGTTGAGGGCGTCTCCAGCCGGAAGGCATTCGGCATGCCGGCCGCATAGGCGAGCGCCGTCATCCCTTCCAGTTGCTTCTCGACATAGACGCGCACGTTCATGTGCCCCATCTCGTCGCAGTCCCACTGATTGCAGCTGCCTTGCCAGAGGGGGATCATGCAGCGCAGTTCCGGCATGTTCCGCGCACTTCGACGACTGCGCGCGCCATGCGGAAGCCGGCGCCCTTGGTTTCTGTCTTCAGCGCATCGCTGGTGGCGGTGGCGTGCAGTTCCTCAGCATTGTGGCAATTGTCGCAGATCAGGAACACGGCCGAGTGGCTGTGGCTCGTATGGCCACAGGCGACATAGGCGTTGAGGCTCTCGATCTTGTGGACGAGGCCGGTCTCCTGCAGGAAATCCAGCGCCCGGTAGATGGTGGGCGGCTTCGCCGCGCCCTCACCGTCAAGGTTTGCCAAGAGGTCATAGGCCTTCGCAGGCCCGTCGTTTTCGAGCAGCAGACGCAGCACCTTGCGGCGAATGCGCGTCATCCGCTGGCCCTGCCGCACGACCATGGCTTCCGCCTCGTGCAGGAAGGCTTCGGCGTCCTTCGGACTGCACGGCGTATTGGCGTGCCCGTGGGTATGGGAGGGGTGTGTCGCGGCCATACCCCTATTTCGGGTGTTTCGGTGCGTATGTGAAGGGGCGGGCGGCGTTCCGGGTCTGGACGGCCCCGGCAAATCACTTGAGATTCCCCTCAGACGCGACTCGGGCCCGGGGGCCGGGCGCGGTGTGGAGGCCTTGGAATCATGCAGTTATCCGAACGGGACGGGCTCGAACTCTGGCGCAAGGCGGTCACCGCCTCGGTGCGCTCTGACGCGCCGGACCTCACGGCACGCCAGCAGGCGGTGCTGATGTCGGTGGCGCTGATGCCGGGCCCGCACACCGTACGCGGCCTGGCCGAGCATCTCGGCGTCGCAAAGCCGGCGATCACCCGCGCCCTCGACGCACTGGAGCGGCTGAACTTCATCCGCCGCCTGCCGGACGATTCGGACCTTCGCTCCATCTTCATCGAGCGCACGCCGGACGGCATGACCTACCTGCGCAGCTTCGCCCGTCTTGTCCTTGCGGCCGCTTCCGGCGAAGAAGCTGGCGGAAAGCCTCCGGCTAAGCGCTCCAACGCCGCCTGAGGCGTCTGCCTCGGAGCTGCCTGCCATGCTGCCCTTCAATGACGCGCGCCTTGCACGGCCATCCGGCACGCCCGTGCGCTACCAGGTGACAGCCGGTGTTGCCGCCGTGCGCGAGACGCCCGCGCCCGATGGCCGCCTCGGCACGCAGGCTCTGCACGGCGAAGGGGTCGACGTGTTCCATGAAGAGGGCGAGTTCGGCCTCTGCCAACTGGTGCGTGACCGCTATACCGGCTGGGTCAACATGGACGCGCTCTCCGCGCCGGCCCTTCCGCAGACGCACAAGATCAGCGCGCTGCGCACCTATTGTTTCTCCCAGCCGGACATCAAGTCCGCCCCGCGCTTCATGCTCTGCCTCGGCGCGCGTGTCGCCGCCACCGGTCGCACCGATGGCGTGTGGACCGAATGCGCCCGCGCCGGATGGGTCCACCGGCACCATCTCGCGCCACTGGATGTGTTTGAAAGCGATCCTGTCAGCGTGGCTGAGCGCTATCTGGAGACGCCCTACCTCTGGGGCGGGCGCGAAAGCCTCGGCCTTGATTGCAGCGGCCTTGTCCAGCAGGCCTTCGAGGCGTGCGGTGTGCGCCTGCCGCGCGATTCGGACATGCAGGCGGCCTGGGCGGGCGCGCCCGTAGAGAACTGGCAGGCGCCCGGCGCGCTGAAGCGAGGAGACCTCGTGTTCTGGGAAGGTCATGTCGGCCTGATGACCTCGCCGGACACGCTGCTGCACGCCAACGCCTGGCATGTGGCTGTCGAGCGCGAACCGCTCGCCGAGGCGATTGCGCGCCTACGAAACGTTGCGGGCGACGTCACCGGTGTGCGGCGCGTTTCTCTGGCGGCCACCGGCGCGCCGGACTGGCTCATCGCCGGATGAGCGGTCTCGACGCGCCCATTCTGCAGCAAGTCACAGACCCGCGTACGCGCCTTTTCCAAGACGCCTTCGCACTCTATGAAACGTCCATTCCGCGTGCGGAGCAGAAGACGCGCGACGAAATCCTCGCCGGCCTCGGCCGCGAGGACGTGCGCTTCTGGGCCTACACGCGCGGCGACGAAGCGCTCGGCATGTCGATCCTGTTTGCTGACCGCGCGCACAACACGATGCTGCTGGAATACCTCGCCGTCTCGCCCGCCGCGCGCCGCGGCGGTATCGGCTCGGCCCTGTTCACCGCGTCCTTCGAGGCGAGCCGTTTCGACGCCGCCACGCAGCTGCTGATCGAAGTCGATTCCGAAGCGGAAGACGTCAGCGACGCCGAACGCGCCATCCGCCTTAAGCGCAAGCAGTTCTATCGCCGCCTCGGGTGCCGCGAGGTGCAGGGTTTCAACTATATCCTGCCGCTCGCCCATTACGGCCCTGCGCCGCGCATGAGCCTTCTTGTTCTCGGCGCAGACCGCGCCGCGCTCGACACCGTGGATCTCCGCCGCGCCCTCGCCATCATCTACCGCGAGGTCTACGCCCAGCAGAGTTACGACGCCCGCCTCGATCTGATGTTCGCGGGCCACGGTCCGCAGCTGCAACTCGTCTAGGGATACCCTCAAAACAAAAACCCCCGGCCGGAGCCAGGGGTTTTCAGATCGGACGTTAATGCCGGGCGATCAGGTTGGCTGGACTTCTTCGGCCGGGGCTTCAGCCGGCGCGCCTTCAGCGGGCGGGGTCGCTTCCGCCGGAGCGGCCTCGCCGCCGGCCGGAGCCGCTTCGCCCTCAGCCGGGACTGCCTCGCCTTCAGCCGGAACGACTTCACCTTCAGCTGGCGCAGCCGCTGCCAGCGGCGCCGGGAAGGCCGGTGCGCCTTCCGTATTGGCAGCGAGGTAAGCGATCACGTTGGCGCGGTCGGCATCCTTCTTGATGCCGGCGAAGGACATCGAGGTGCCCTTCATGTAGCCGGCGGGGCTCTTCAGCCAGGCGTCGAGATTCTCGTAGGACCACTGGCCTTCAGCCGCCTTCATGGCGCCGGAATAGTTGAACCCGGCGATGTGCATTTTTGGCCCGCCGACGATGTTGTGCAGGTTCGGGCCGGTGCCGCTGGCGCCGCCGGGAGTGATCGTGTGGCAGGTCGAGCACTGGCCCGCAAAGGTGCGCTCACCGCGCGTCAAATCGGCCGAAGCAAGAGCCGCGCCGAGGTCGAACACTTCTTCCGCCTCGGCGGTCGAGGCAGCTTCGGCGATTTCGATGCAGTAGTGGAACTTCTTGCACATCTTTTCGCTGAGGGTTGCCGGCTCTTCGTGGTCGCCGTAATGGCCGCCTCCACCGCCGAACACGAGGCTCGGCAGGGTGGCCAGGCCCATCAGGCCGAGGGCCGTGGCGAGCAGGGCGCCCATGATCTTGTTGAGACCGAGTTCTCCCATAGGGCAATCCTTCGAATCTATTCCGTTACGAGTGTCTTGGCGGGCGCCTTTTGGCACGCTAACCGGGTGCACACAATATAACGGGTGCCTCTCCGGGGCGCTTCCCCCCATCGTCGCGGCGATCAGACGCACGTCGAAACCGGGGGTCAGGGCAGGGATTTCCTCAATGAGCCAGAAAATTGCCTATCAGGGCGAACCGGGCGCGAACTCGCATATCGCCTGCAGCGAGGCCTTTCCGGCCCACGAACCGATGGCCTGCCGCACGTTCGAGGACTGTTTCATCGCGGTCGAGAAGGGCGAGGCTGCCCTTGCCATGATCCCTGTGGAAAACACCATCGCCGGCCGGGTCGGCGACATTCACTACCTGCTGCCCTCCACTCAGCTGCACATCACCGGCGAGTATTACCTGCCTATCCGCTTCCAGCTGATGGCGCTCAAGGGCGCCCCCCTCTCCGGCGTGAAGAAGGCGCGCTCCCACATTATGGGCCTCGGCCAGTGCCGCAATTTTCTGCGCAAGCATGGCATCGAGGCGGTGACGGCCGCCGACACCGCCGGCGCCGCCCGCGAAGTCGCCGAACTCGGCGACCCGTCCGTCGCCGCAATCGCGCCGCGCCTCGCCGCCGAAGTCTACGGCCTCGACATCCTCGCCGAGGACATCGAGGACGCCGCCCACAACACGACGCGCTTCGTCATCATGTCGCGCACTCCCGCCGACATCGATGCCGGCGACGGCCCCGCCAAGACCGCCTTCCTGTTCGAGGTGCGCAACATTCCGGCGGCGCTCTACAAAGGCCTCGGCGGCTTCGCCACCAACGGCGTCAACATGACCAAGCTTGAAAGCTATCTCACCGGTGGCTCCTTCGAAGCCTCGCAGTTCTACGCCGAGATCGAAGGCCACCCCGACGAGCGCCCGGTTCAACTCGCGCTGGAAGAACTCGGCTTCTTCTCTCAGTCGCTGAAGATCCTCGGCGTGTTTCCCAAGACGGTGGTGGCGAAGCTCTGAAGATTTTACCGCGCCATTGTCGAAACCGGCGGCGCTCACGGCTCATCACAGCAGGCAGGAATGGTCCTGCCGCTGTGATGGAGTTTTCACGTGCCTCGCTTTCTTCCGGCCCTCGCGGCCCTCGCGCTCGCCGCCCTGCCGGCTGCGGCTGAAACCAGTACCCTGTTCCTCTGCGACGCGCCGCTGATATCCGAAAGCGAGGCCCCCACTGGCGAACGCGTTCTCGGGGGCTATTTCCAGATCGAGACCGCTTTGCGCGCCGCTGCCGAGGCCTATGCGGGGGAGCCCCCTTGCTCGAAACGCGGCGGCATGACGGCGCCGCAATAGTCGTCGCCCGGATCAAGGAACCCGAACCATGCAGTACATGTTGATCTTCACCGAACCTGCAGAAACCTTCGCCAGGCGCGAAGACCCCGCCGAAGCCCCTGCCTATTGGGGCGCCTGGGCGACCTATATGGGCGCCGTCGCTCAGGCCGGCATCATGGTCAACGGCGACGCCCTCCATCCGCCGCACACCGCCACGACCGTCCGTATCCGGAACGGCAGGCGCGAGGTGCAGGACGGCCCCTATGCCGACGTCAAGGAACAGCTCGGCGGCTATATCGTGATCGAGGTCGCCGGTCTCGATGCCGCGCTGGCCTGGGCCGCGAAGGCGCCGTCGGCCGAGTACGGCGCGGTCGAGGTTCGCCCCGTGTTGCCACCGCCGGTGCGCTGAATGAACGAGGGAGACGCCCGCGCCGCCGCCGAAGCCGCCGCGCGGATAAGCTACGGGCGTCTCCTCTCCCACCTCGTGCGCACCACCCGCGACATCGCCGCCGCAGAAGACGCACTGTCGGATGCTTTTGCCAGCGCGCTGCGCATCTGGCCGGACCAGGGTGTGCCGCGGCGTCCGGAAGCCTGGCTCCTCACTGCGGCCCGCCGCGCCGCCGGTCATGTCCGCCGCCATCAGGGTGTGCGCGATGCCGCAGCGCCCGCGCTCGAACAGGTTTACGATGCCATGCAGTCGCGCACGCCGTCCGAGTTTCCCGACGAGCGCCTCAAGCTGATGTTCGTCTGCGCCCATCCCGCCATCGACGAAGCCATCCGCACACCACTGATGTTGCAGACCATCCTTGGCCTCGACGCGGCGCGCATCGCGCGTGCCTTCCTGGTCGAAGCGCCTGCGATGTCGCAGCGCCTCGTACGCGCGAAGGCGAAGATCCGCGATACGGGAATTGCCTTCGAGGTTCCCGAAGCGTCTGCACTGGACGACCGCCTCGAAGACGTGCTCGCCGCCATCTATGCCGCCTACACGCTTGGTTGGGACGAGGTGCCGGGCGAGGAGCCCGCCGGCGAGCCGCTGACCGGCGAAGCGATCTTCCTCTCGCGCCTCGTCGTCAGGCTGCTGCCGGGGGCGGCGGAGGCGAAGGGCCTGCTCGCGCTGATGCTGGCCAGCGCAGCGCGCGCCGCTGCGCGCCGCGACCCGGACGGCGCCTATGTTCCGCTCAAGGATCAGGACGTGCGCCTCTGGAACGGCGCCTTCATCGCCGAGGCCGAAGCCTGCCTGCGCGCGGCCGCGATGATGGGACGGCCCGGCCGCTTCCAGACCGAGGCCGCGATCCAGTCGCTGCACAACCAGTCAGTCATGCTCGGCGAGGTGCCTGCCGAGGCGCTGCTGACCCTCTATGATGTGCTCGTGCGCCAGTGGCCATCGATTGGCGCCGCAGTCGCGCGCGCGGTCGCCTACGGCGCACATCGCGGCGCCGAGGCAGGGCTCGCGCGCCTTGGCGAAATACCTGCCGAGCGCATCACGTCCTACCAGCCCTACTGGGCGGCGCGCTTCCATCTGCTGAAATCAGCCGGTCAGTTGAAGGAAGCCGCCGAGGCTTGTGCGCGGGCGACCTCGCTGACCCGCGATCCGGCGCTTGCGGCGTTCCTTTCTGCCCGTCTCGGCAAGCCGGGCTGAGATCAGCTGTGCGCCACCTCCAGCCGCGTCAGACTGCACGCGGCGGCAATCGCAGGCTCAGCATGGTCGATGAACAGCTTCGCCTTGCCGCGCAGCTTGCCCGAACTCCAAACCGCATGGATCGCGAGGCTCGGCCCGTGCCAGTCCGGCAGCACACGGACGAGACGGATCTCGCCGGTGCATTCGGAGGCAAGCCAGGCCGGCGCGAGGAAGAGGCCCAGCCCGCCGGCAGCCGCTTCGAGCAGCGTCTCGCCCGAAGATGCGCGGAACGGTCCGTCGACTTTCGCTTCCACCGTCTCGTTGCCCTTGCGCAACTCCCAGGTCGGCTGCCGGCTGTGACGGAACACGACCGCATCATGCGCGGCAAGGTCATCGGGATGCTGCGGTGTGCCGCGCCGGTCGAGATAGGACTGCGAGGCCCACAGCACCTGCGGCGCTTCGCCGACCTTCTTTGCCATCAGGCTCGAGTCGCGCAGCTCGCCGAGACGGAAGGCGATGTCGACACCTTCCGCAACGAGATCCGTGATCGCGTCGTCGGAGATCAGGTCGATGCGGATGTTCGGCCAGGCGCCGAGGAAGCTGGTGGCAGCCGGCGCCACTACGCGCCGCCCGAAGGAATGCGAACACGAGATACGCAGCAGGCCGACCGGCTGATGCTCCAGTCCGCGCGCCTCGGCTTCTGCTTCGTCATACTCGGTGAGGATATCTGTCGCGCGTTTGTAGAAGCGGGTGCCTGCCTCGGTCAGGCTCAGCGCACGGGTCGTCCGTTGGAAGAGGGTCGTGCCGAGGCTCTCCTCCAGATCCTGGACCCGGCGCGAGACCGTTGGCTGTCCCAGTTCGAGATCGGCGGCTGCGCGCGAGAAGCTGCCCGCATCCGCAACGCGAATGAAAAGGCGCATTGCATCAATCCGGTCCAAGAACATCCCCCTTATGCAGAATACGCATGAACATAGGATATGTCCGCGCGATCCGCGAGGGGACGCCTCACGCAGGCGTGAAGCCGCCTCACAAAGGCGTGCTTAGTCGCGCCGCAGCTGCGGTGGCATATGCGGCCGGACAGAGGGACACACCAGACATGACACGCCATCTGCGCACCTATGCGCCCATCGCCTATTCAATCACCGCCGCTGCCGTCTTCCTCGACAGCCTCCGCTTCAAGTTCACCAATGCGCCGGAGACGCAGACCATCTTCGGCAAGCTCGATAGCTGGGCGGCCAGCTTCGGCGCGGGCGGCCTCTTCGCGCAGACGGGCCTCTTCAGCCAGTACGTCATCGGCTCGGCAGAACTCATAGCGGCGGCGTTTCTTCTCGCCAGCCTTGTGCCCGCGCTCAAACGCCTGCGCATCATCGGCGCGCTCATCGCCGCCGCCGTGATGAGCGGCGCCGTCGGCTTCCATCTCTTAACGCCTCTCGGCATTGATCCGAACGATGATGGAGGCGGCCTGTTCGCCATGGCGGTCGTCGTCTGGCTCTCTTCGGTTGCCATGCTGATCGCGGGGCGCAGCGTGCTCGGCGAACTCGCCGGCTCCATCACGCGCGTGCTTTTCCCGCGTGACGCACGCTCAGCCCTTCAGGGACCGATTCCGCCCCCTCAGCGGCCCTGATCCGCTGGCCGCGGCGGCGCGCCGCCCCTTCGCATCGCCGCAGGGGCCAGTTTATTTCTTCAACCCCGAAAGTGGAAACCTGATCCCATGAACCTCCGTACAATCCTCGCCGCCGCCGCCATCGCCGTGGCGCCCGCCATGCTTCTCCCGCCCGTCGCGGCGGCCGAACCGCCGATCTACACCAGCGCCTTCGACGACATCGCGGTGCAAGGCTACGATCCGGTCGCCTACTTTGCTGAGGGCAAGCCGGTAAAAGGCACGAAGGCATTCGCCACGACCTGGAACGGCGCTGAGTTCCGCTTCGCAAGTGCAGCGAACCGCGACGCTTTCAAAAAAAACCCGGAAGCCTACGCGCCGCAATACGGCGGCTACTGCGCCTGGGCGGTCAGCCAGGGCTACACCGCGAAGGGCGATGCGAAGCACTGGAAGATCGTCGGCGGTAAACTGTATCTCAACTACAACACTTCCGTACAAAAGAAGTGGGAAGGGGATATCCCGGGCTTCATCTCGGCCGCAAACACCAACTGGCCGGACGTGATCAACTAGAAAATGGCGATTCCGGCTCAGGCGGCGCCCGCGCAGATCCTGCCGGCACCGTTGCGTTTGAGCGCGAAGGACGGGCGGCGCGAAGGCGTCGGCATGAGCGCGAAATGCGGGGCGGTGAGGGCGGAGGATGCGCCGTCAGAGGGGCATCGACGCGGTTATTCGCGGACCGGGATGGCCAAGGAATCCGAGCGCTGCGCGCCCTCATCCGGCGCTTGAACTCTCGCGGCAAATTCCTTGAAAATACAAAAGAAAAAGGGCGAGCTTGCGCTCGCCCTTTTGTATTTTGAAGTCGTCCGTAGACTTACTTCTTCTTCGCTTTTGCGGCCGGCTTTTTGGCCGGAGCAGCTTTGGCGGTTTTAGCGGCCGGCTTTTTCGCGGCGGCTTTCGGCGCAGCTTTTTTCACGGCAGGTTTTTTTGCGGCGGGTTTTTTCGCAGCAGGTTTTTTTGCAACAGCCATCTTCGATCTCCTTTGAGTGGCTCGCCAATAATATCGTGATTCGCGGGAATGCAACTCCTAAAATTCATTTTTCAGGCGAGTTCCTGTAACCGTCCGTACACGGTCAATCGTCCCGTTCGGCCCAAACCTTCAATATATGATGGGCAATTGCAGAAGATGGCGGGCAAAAAAGTTCGGCATGCTTGCCTGAAAGAATTTCTCTCATTTCGGCGCGCGGAACCCATCGGGCGCTCTCGAGTTCCTTGGAGTCGATGTTGATCTCCTCCGTTTGGGCCGGAAGGATGAAGCCCATCATCAGCGAAGAGGGGAATGGCCAGGGCTGGCAGGCGACATATTCTGCCGTCGCAGGGTCGCACACGATGCCCGCTTCCTCGAAAAGTTCGCGCGCAGCCGCCTGTTCGATCGTCTCTCCCGGTTCGCAGAAGCCCGCGAGGCAGGACATGAAACCAGCCGGCCAGAATTTCTGGCGCCCGATGAGCGCCTTGCCATCTTTCACCGCCAGCATGATCGCCACAGGGTCGGTGCGCGGGAAATGTTCGGTGCCGCACGCGGTGCACTGCGCCTTCCAGCCCGCATCGGTGATGCCATTCTTGCCGCCGCACTTCGCGCAGTGTCCGTGCGAGGCATGCCAGAGGAAAAGGCTGCGCGCGGTTGAGGCGCAGTTGGCATCCATCGCGGGCAGGCGCGCGGCGGCCTGGCGGAAATCGGTGAACTCGCCGATGCCTTCGATCAGCGAGCCGGCCAGTTCGAACTTCGCCGGCAGCTCGACCGCGAACACCGGCGCACCCGCCTTGTCCTCACCCAGGAAGAGGCGCGGCGAGCCCGGCGAGATGCGCTCTGTCTCCGGTCCCATCCAGACCAGGCCGCCATCGCGGCCAATCAGCGGCGCGCCGTCGCGCAGCAGCAGGATCAGCACGTCGTTGCGCCTGAAAGCATCTTCAAGCCAGGCTTCATTCGTGCGGCGATGGGCGGCACGGTCGATGGGCTTGGCGGCGAGGGGCATGTCATTCGAGTTCGTCATGGCCTTCGCACTAATCCGGTTTTCGCCGCGAGGGAACATCCCTGTGCCAAACCCGTGCCTTTACTCCGCCCAAGTCTGGTGTGCTTACTCGGCTCTCAGACAGGGAGGGGAGTCCCATGAAATTGATGTCCGCTGCGAGCCTCGCGGTGCTGGTGATGACGGCGGCTGCCTGCACCACGCCGCGCACGAAGACGATGGAAGTGCAGGCGCAAACCCTGGCGCCGGCGGTGGCGGTGAACCGGTTTGCCGATCTCAAGCTCGCCGAACCGGACCGCAATGTGCCGGCCTATGCCGACACCGCGCTCGATCCGCTGCGCGCGCCCACGCTGACGCGCTTCAACAGCGAAGCGGAGTTCCTCTCCTGGCTGACACTGGTGCGCGAGGCCGCGTCGCAGCGCGGGGTCCACAACTGGCGCGACATGCCGGTGGCGATGTCCGCGCCAACCGGCGTGATGGACAGCGCCGCGATGTCGCCGCCGCCTCCGCCGCCGCCCGCGATGGCGATGGAAAGCGCGGCACCGGAAGAGGTCGTCATCACGGGATCGACGATCCCTGCCGACCCGTCGAATCCCGAGATCACCAACAACCAGAAAGCCGGCGTCGACGAAGGCGGCATCGTCAAGCAGATCGGCAACCATCTCGTCGTCCTGCAGGACGGCCGCCTCTTCGTCACCGACCTGATGCCCGGCGGTGAGCCCGGCCTGAAGCTCACGGACCGCGCCAACGTCTACCGCTCCGACCAGGAAGATACCTGGTATGACGAGATGCTGGTCGCGGGAAGGACGATCCTCGTGACCGGTTATTCCTACGGCGAGAATGCGAGCGAGTTCACTGTGCTCAAGCTCGGCGCGGACGGGAAGGTGACGCGCGAGGCGACCTTCTACATCTCCTCGGACGATTACTATTCGGGCAGCAACTATGCCTCGCGGATGATCGACGGGAAGCTCGTCATCCATACGCCGATCTTCACGTCCGGGCGCGGCTGGTGGGACGCGTTCGATCCGCCGGAGATCCGCGAGTGGCGCAAGGAAGGTCCCGAAGGCGAGCGCGAGCATGTGCGCGGGCGTCCGCTGTTCCGCGCCGAGGACATCTGGATGCCGGTACAGCGCCTGCTTGAGCCGGTGATCCATACGGTAACAGTCTGCGATATCTCCGGGGCGACGGATTCTTCTGCGCCGCTGTGCGAGTCGACCGCGATCGTCGGCACAGAGTTCCATGAATTCCTGGTCACCAAGGATGCCTTCTGGCTCTGGATGAATCCGGGCTGGGCGGAAATGTCGAGCGAGTCCGATGGGCGTTATCAGGCCTGCCCTGAGCGGAGTGGGCACGCGCCGGTGCGCGAGATCGCGACATCCGCGCTCGTGAAGCTGCCGATCAGTGGCGACATGCCTTCGGTGCTAAGTGTGCGGGGCATGCCGCAGAACCAGTTCTCGATGGACATGGATGCCGGAACTTTCCGCGCAGTAGTCGACTGGCAGTCAGCCGCTTGTCCCGTCGGCTGGAGCACGCCGGCGACGCTGACGTTCTTCGATGCACCCATGTCAGCGTTCACGAACACGTTCACGGACGCGCCGGGCGGACGCTATGTGCCGCTGCCGTCGCCGGGAGCGTCGAGCTACGAGGCGCGGTTCACCGAGAAGCACCTTGTCTATGGCGCGCGTGAAGGATGGGGCACCTGGGCGCCCGGCCAAGGCGAAGCGGTGCGCGACGATGCCCGCGCCATCATCGTCCCGGTCGACAATCCGTCCTGGCCGGTCACCGTCAGCGTCCCGCATGACGTGATCCGGGCCGAGCGCGCCGGTCCCTACATGGCGCTCACCGGCTACCGCGACTACAAGGGCCTCAGCGTCTCGCTCATCGACCTGCGCCTTGAGGAGCCGGCGGTCGCCAGCACCTTGGTGATGGAGAACCGATACGAGAGCGAGAACCGCAGCCACTCGTTCAACAGCCGCATCGGCGCCGACGGCAAGGGCCTCATCGCGCTGCCGACCGTCTCGCGCTCGGAGGAATCTGAACGCTGGTGGTGGTGGTCATCGAGTTCGGATCTCAGCTACCTTGAGACCGACGCTGCGGGCAAGCTCTCCAAGGCCGGCGAGCTGATCGCCACGCGCCGCGACCCGGAACTGGAAAGCGCCACAGGCTATGAGTGCGAAGTTTCCTGTGTGGACTGGTACGGCAATGCCCGCCCGATCTTCACCGGCGGCCGCGTCATCGCGCTGGTCAATTCCGAACTGATCGAAGGCGTCCACGAGAGCGGAACGGTCCGCGAGATCCGCCGCATCGACCTGACCGCAAAGCCGGACTAGCGCCCGGCGGATGCCTCAGCTCCGGCGCGTGCCGCCGGCCCGTGCGTTCAGGTGATCGACGAGTTCCGGCGTGATCGTGCCGGTCACTTCGAGGCCTTCCGCAGTCTGGTAGTCGGCAATCGCATCAGCCGTGCGCGGGCCGATCACGCCGTCCGGCGTGCCGGCGCCATAGCCGAGACGTCCGAGCGCGGTCTGCACGGCCTGCACCTGCAGCGGGTTGCCGGTGTTCCAGCGCTGCGCGCCGAAGCGGCCATTGGCAAGGGCGACCGGTGTCGCGGCCTTCCACTTGCCGGCCTTTTCGATGGCGTCGATCGACTCCGTCATCGGCAGGCGGGTGCGCAGGTTGGCGACTTCCTGTTCGGCGCCGGTGTCGCCCGCACGCGCCGCGATCTGGAACCAGAAGAGAGCCGTTGCGAGGTCCTGCGGCGTGCCGATGCCTTCGGCGTGGACGACGCCGAGATTGTACTGCGCGTCGACGTGTCCCGCCTGGCCCGCTTCATGGAACCAGGTCACGGCATCGGCTTCCGACTTTGCGCCGCCTTCGCCTTCGGCGAGGAACAGGGCGTAGTCGTACATCGCATTGACGTGTCCGGCTTCGGCGGCCTTCTGGATGAGGTTGCGGGCCTCGATCATGTCCTTGTCGACGCCCTGGCCGCGCTCATAGAGTTTACCAAGTTCGTACTGCGCGGGCGCGATGCCCTTCTGCGCGGCGCGGCGCAGGAACGAAGCGGCGGTCTCGAGATCGCCTTCCGACATCCGCACCTGCGCGTACTGGTACTGGGCGACTGCGTTGCCGGCATTGGCTTCGGCTTCGACGGTGACCACCGACGGAATCGGCGGGAAGCTGCCATCACCGCGCACAGCGCCCTTGGCGGCCGTGTAGATACCGTCCGGTTCCGGGGTCAGCATTGCGGACAGTTCCGCGGGCTTCAGCGAGGGCGGGCTGCCCGCATCGATAGCTTCGGCAGCGCTGACGATGGAGCGGATGGCGGCTTCTTCCGGCGTCAGGTCGGCGGCGGGTTTTGATGCCAGCTTCACCGCCGGCTTCGCAGCGGGCTTCGGCGCGACGGCGGGTTTCTTCTCCGGGATTACTGGCTGGACCGAGGCGAGCAACGGGGCGGGCTCCGGCGTTTCCGCTTTCGCGGAAGCGGCTTTCGCCAGGGCCATGATGTCGTCCGGCGCCGGAGCAGCTTCCGCCGTATCGATCTCGCCGAACAGGGTATCGGCCACCAGCGGCGCTTCATCCTCGAACAGCATCTGCTCGGCATCCACCGGGGCCGTCTTGCTCGCGGCGGCCAGTGTCGTCGCAGCGGCGGCGCCGGTCATCGGATCGACATAGGTGTCGACCGGGCCGGACAGCGTCGGTGTCACTGGCTGCTTGCCGCGCAGGTAGAGATAGCCGCCGACACCGGCGCCGGTGATCGCGACTGCAGAGGCGGCGAGCAGCAGCGGCACTTTCGATCCGTTGCCCTTGGTCTTGGCTTCAGCCGGCAGCGGCGCTGCGCGCGGCTTGGAGCGGGCCGGCGCCTCGGAGGCGGCCAATGCGGCGCGGCGGGCGCGCGCCAGGTAGTCGGCGGTTTTTTCGTCTTCGGTTGCATCGAGCGGGGCAAGCGGCGCGGTCTCGGCCTGCGTGCGGGCGAAGTCCGGCTCGTTGTCGAAGATGTCCGACTCGCGCGTTTCGGTATGGCTGTTCTCAAGGTTGTCCTCGACCATGTCGAACCCGTCGAGTTCGGACACCGGGTCAAAGCCGCGAGCATCGTCGAGATCTTCTTCCGGTTCGGTCACAGTCGTCTGCGACGGCTCAAGCGGTTGCAACACCGCCTCCCGTGCGGGTTCGGAGAACGCTTCGTCTTCCTCGAGCGGCGCGTCTGCAGCCGACAGCATGCGCTCGCCGGCGGCGCGGATCGCATCGAAGTCGGACTTGTACGGGCTCTCGGTCGAGGGCGTCTCGACAACTTCCCAACCCGCGAAACCGGCTTCGAATTCGTCGGCGTCATTGATGTCGCTATAGCGCGGCGTCTGAGGCACGGGTGCAGCGTCGATTTCGGCTTCGAACATCGAGGCGGATTCAAACTCGGCCTCGTGCGCGCCGCTGAACATGCCGTCATCGTCAATCGTGTCGTCGAACTCTGACGGCAGAACGGGCATCGTCTCGACATGCGGCGGCGATGTGAAAGCTTCGAGATTTTCGAGGCGTGTTGCGAGCGCGGCAATGGCGCGCTGCACCGGGGAGAGCGACTCTGAGGACTGTGCGTTCATCCGCTCGAGGCGTTCGGAGACACCGGCGAGCGCGTCGGAGAGACGCGCATCGGAGGCCTGACGCATGCCGTCGATGTCCTGGGCCAGCGCGGTCAGCGCTTCGTCCTGGCGTTTCTGAAGGCGCACGGCAGCGACGGTGACCTGCTCGCCGACCTGCTCGATCGCTTCAGCGCTGCGCAGTTCGCTCTCTTCGATCCGGTCTTCGACGTGGGCTGCGAGCGCATCGATGCGCTCGGCGACCTGCGTGCCGAGTCGGCCGATCTCTTCCTGCACGGTCGCAGTCATGTCCGCCGGATCGCGCGCTTCGACTTCGGCGAGGCGGGCCTTCAGTTCACTGACTTCCGCCTTCAGACGCTCTTCAATCCGCTCGTCCTGGCTGGCCGCGGCCTGGGCAATCTCGGTCGCCATCTCGAGGCGGGCATTGTCCACGGCGCTGCGCACCGAGCGGGTGAGGTCTTCGAAGCGTGCTTCGAATTCCTGCTTCAGGCGTCCTGCAAGTTCCGGATCAACCTGACTGGCCACCGCTTCGATCCGCTCATCGAGATGGGCGAACGTCGTCTCGAGGCTCTTGAGCGCGGTGTCGGTGCTGGTCTCGGCCCGGTTCAGGCGTTCCTGAATCCGCAGCAGCGTCGATTCCATCGAGTTCAGCGCACCGGATACATCCGCCTCCACGGCGCTGAGGCGCTCCTCGGACTGGCCGGACGCGGCGAGGCGGTCCTGCACCTGCGACTCGAGGGTGTTCATCCGCTCGGCCAGGACGCGGGCTGTGCCTTCGGCGCGAAGCTCGGCCTGCTCGACGGCGCGTTCAACGCGGGCTGCAGCTTCCGAGAGCGTTCGGTCAACGCGCGACTCCATGCCTTCAACGCGGTCGGTGAGATCGGTGAAGCCCGATTCGATCCGGCCCTTGATGGCGACGGTTTCGTTCTGGGTAAGCTCGGCTTCCTCATAGACATGCGTGGCCAGCTTGCCGAGCGCGCCTTCGAGCGCCTTCAGCGCTTCGACATTGTGATGGTTGCGGTCGTCCTGTTCGAGGCGGCGCACTTTCGTCTGCAGCGTCTCGTGCGTCTGGCGCATCTCGTCGATCAGGCCTTCGACATGGCCGGCAATGGCCACGGTGGTCTGTTCGGAGTTCTGAAGGCGGGCGACGAGGCCGTTGATCGTGTGGTCTATGCCGTTGATGGCGAGGGTTGAGCGCGCCTCGGTGGCTTCGATGCGGCGGGTCAGCCGGTCAAGTGCGGCTGCCGAATCAGGCGTGTGAATGGGCGGCGGCGGGGGCGCGCCGGTGCGGCGGGTATAAGAGTAGGAGGTTTCGCCCGGCTGGGGTTCTTCCACCATGGTCAGCAGGCGGTTGAGATACTCCCCCAGGGTGATGCCCTCGGCCAGTGCCGCTTCACGAGCCGCTTCGCGCGCCCGCTGGTCGGTGCTGAACTTGCTCCATCCGGTCTGGCTCATACGCCCGCTCCTCACGCTGCCGCTCCCTCCCGTCAGGTTAAGGGAAGGGCCGCAATTATTTACACCTCGCCAGAATTGACCGGCGTCCGTTAAGGCCGCGTTAAAGGTAAGATTCTGCGTGGGTTTCCCGCGTGGGGCGTGCGGGTCACTGTCTTTCCCTTCGCGTAAGCGGAAATTTACGTTGACGTTCGCGTAAAGGCGCGATTAGAACGCGTTATAAGAAGTCTGCAGACTCGAACGGAGGAGCCAACGTCATGCAACATCGTACAATCACGTCCATTTCTGCCGCCGATTCCCGCACCTATACAATTTCCGAGCTTGCCCGGGAGTTCGGGGTGACGCCGCGCGCGCTGCGTTTCTATGAAGACAAAGACATGCTGCATCCTGCCCGTGACGGCATGATGCGCCTGTATTCCAACCGCGACCGGGCCCGGCTGACGATCATCGTCCGCCTGAAGCGCCTCGGCCTGCCGCTCGCCGACATCCGCGAGATCCTGGACCTTTATGCCCTCAACGACGGCAAGCGCGCCCAGACCAAGATGATGCTGGAGAAGTTCCGCAAGCAGGCCGCCGAGCTGGAAGTCCAGCGCGGCGACATCGAAACGGCGCTGACCGAACTCTATAAAGGCATCGAGTGGCTGGAAGACCTCGTCTCCAACAACGGCGCTTCGGAAGAGACCAAGCGTCAGGCCGCCGCCTATGAGCAGGTCGCTCGCAAGCAACTCGACGAAGTCTGAGTTTCTGCTACCGATAAAATTGTAGATTAGCAGGCGTGTTGGAATGACTTTTCCAACACGCTTTGCCATTCAAGGCCGCAAACATCCCGTTTGAGAGGAGCCTATCCCGATGCCGCGTTATGACGCCCCCGTCCGTGACATGCAGTTCGTGCTGCACGAAGTGCTGCAACTCCAGAACTATTCGAACCTTCCCGGCTTTGCCGAGGCGACCCCAGAGACGATCGACCAGATCC
The DNA here is from genome assembly GCF_022844445.1 of Hyphomonas sp. Taxonomy (GTDB): domain Bacteria; phylum Pseudomonadota; class Alphaproteobacteria; order Caulobacterales; family Hyphomonadaceae; genus Hyphomonas. The sequence continues at coordinate 119,638 of NZ_JALHLS010000006.1, read as the reverse complement.
TCGAGGAAGGCGCCAAGTTCGCCAAGAACGTCCTGTTCCCGCTGAACGCTGTCGGCGACCGCCAGGGCTGCAAGCGCAATGCGGATGCCAGCGTGAAGACGCCGGACGGTTTCCCGGATGCCTACAAGCAGCTCGTCGAGAATGGCTGGCCGCTCCTGTCGGCGCACCCTGAAATGGGCGGGCAGGGTCTGCCGCACGCCGTCAACATCGCCTGGACTGAGATGGTTTCGGCTTCGAACATGGCCTTCGGCATGTATCCGGGCCTGACCCACGGGGCCTACCAGGCGCTGATGGCGGGCGGTTCGGATGAACTGAAAGCCAAGTATGGCCCCAAGATGGCCTCGGCGGAATGGGCCGGTACGATGAACCTGACCGAGCCGCATTGCGGCACCGATCTCGGGCTGATGAAGACGAAAGCCGTTCCGCAAGGCGATGGCACCTACAAGATCACCGGCCAGAAGATCTGGATCTCCGGCGGCGAGCAGGACCTGACCGAGAACATCATCCACCTTGTCCTCGCCCGGATCGAAGGCGCCCCGGAAGGCATCAAGGGCGTCTCGCTCTTCGTCGTCCCGAAATACCTCGTCAATGATGACGGCACCCTCGGTGCGCGCAACGCAGCCAGCTGCGGCGGCCTCGAAGAGAAGATGGGCATCCACGGCAACGCGACCTGCGTGATGAACTATGATGGCGCGACCGGCTGGCTCGTCGGCGATGAGCACAAGGGCATGCGCACCATGTTCGTGATGATGAACGAAGCCCGCCTGGGGGTCGGCCTGCAGGGTCTGTCGCAAGCCGAGGTCGCCTATCAGAACGCGCTCGACTTCGCGAAGGACCGCGTCCAGGGCCGCTCGCTGACCGGCACCAAGGCGCCGGAGAAGCCCGCAGATCCGATTATCGTGCACCCGGACGTGCGCCGCATGCTGCTGGAGCAGAAAGCCTTCATCGAGGGTGCCCGTGCCTTTGCCTACTGGGCCGCCTTCCAGGGCGATCTCGAGCACAAGTCGCCCGACGAGAAGGTGCGCGAGAAGGCCGGCGACTACATGGCCCTGCTGACACCGGTGGTGAAAGCCTATCTCACGCATAAGGGGTACGAGAGCGCCAACCTCGGCCTGCAGGTGCACGGCGGGTCGGGCTTTACGCGCGAGTGGGGCCTCGAGCAGATCGTGCGCGATTGCCGCATCACCCTCATCTATGAAGGCACCAACGGCGTGCAGGCGCTCGACCTTGTCGGCCGCAAGCTCGGCGCCAATGGCGGGCGTGCGGTATTCAGCTTCTTCGCCGAAATCGACGAGTTCGTCGCGTCCGCCGAAGCGATCCCTGGCATGGAGCCCTACCTTGAGGGCCTGAAGACCGCCCGCGCTCAGCTTCAGGACGGCACAATGTGGCTGATGCAGAACGGTATGAGCGACTTCAACAATGCCGGCGCCTCCAGCCATGACTATCTGCACCTGATGGGCCTGACCGCCCTGGCCTACATGTGGGCCCGCATGGCCAAGCTGTCCCTGGAGAAGGGCGAGACGAAAGATCCGTTCTACGCCGCCAAGCTCGCCACGGGCCGCTACTTCGTCGAACGCATGTTGCCGGACACCGCCGCCCACCTCGCGAAGGTTAAGACGGGTTCGGCGGCGATGATGGCAGTCAGCGAAGCGCAGTTCTGATACATTCCTGACGCTGCGGTACGGATGGCGAAACCGGACCGCAGCGACTACATCCTGACGTGAACGTAAGCGGCAACCCGCGTGCCGCGCCCGGCCTGGAGATTGCCCGATGCAGACAAGTCCCCTCAACGTCCCGAAGTCCGCCTGGCGGCAGGATGAGGAACTCGACATTTTCGCCGATGCCGTCGGCCAGTTCTTCGAAAAGGAATGCGCCCCGCATGTGCCCGCCTGGCGCAAGGCCGGCGTGGTGCCGCGCGAGATCTGGAGGAAAGCCGGCGAGATGGGCCTGCTCGGCGCCTCCGTGCCGGAAGAGTATGGCGGCGCGGGCGGGGACTTCCGCCACGAGGCCATCATCATCGAACAGCAGCAGTGGAAGGGCATCGACGGGTTCGGCATCACGCTGCACAACGCCATCATCGCCCCCTACATCACCGCCTACGGCACCGAGGAACAGAAGCGCCGCTGGCTGCCGAAGATCTGCTCGGGCGAAATCGTCACCGCGATCGCGATGACCGAGCCGGGCGCGGGCTCGGACCTGCAGAACATCAAGACGACCGCCAAGCGTGACGGCAACGAATATGTCGTCAATGGCTCGAAGACCTTCATCTCGAACGGCCAGACCGCCAACCTCATTCTCGTCTGCGCCAAGACCGACCCGACCAAGGGCGCCAAGGGCATCTCGATCGTCTGTGTCGAGACAGACCCTGTCGAAGGCGAAGGCGGCTTCCGCCGCGGCCGCAACCTGGACAAGGTCGGCCAACATGCGGCCGATACCTCCGAGCTGTTCTTTGACGAGGTCCGCGTGCCGGCGACGCACCTCCTCGGCGACGAGGAAGGCAAGGGCTTCATCCAGCTGATGCAGAAGTTGCCGCAGGAGCGGCATATCATCGGCCTGCAGGGTATCGGCATGATCGAACGTGCGATCCACGAGACGGTCGCTTATGTGAAGGGCCGCAAGGCCTTTGGCGGCACGATCTGGGATTTCCAGAACACGCAGTTCAAACTGGCCGAGTGCAAGACCGAGGCGACCGTGGCCAAGGTGTTCATGGATCACTGCACGGAATTGCTGCTGCAGGACAAGCTCGACGCGGCCACTGCGTCGATGTCGAAGTACTGGGTCTCGGACCTCCAGTGCAAGATCATCGACGAGTGCCTGCAGCTGCATGGCGGCTTCGGCTACATGGACGAGTATCCCATCGCCCAGATGTATGCCGATGCCCGCGTCCAGCGCATCTATGGCGGCGCCAACGAAGTGATGAAAATGCTGATCGCGAGGACGCTGTAGAGGCAATGCCTGACCGTCACCTCCTTCGTGACGTCTTTCCGAGCCCTGCGAGGAGCTCGGTCTCCCTCGGCTTTGAACTGCTTGAGCTGGACGCGAAGGCGATGACCACGCGCGTCCGGTTCAATGGCAGTCCCGAATTCACCAATCCTGCCGGCTATATCCAGGGTGGCTATCTCGTCGCCATGATGGATGACGCCATCGGCATGCTGACGACCGTGAAGGCCGGCACGTCGAAATATCCGTCTACGGTGGACATGCATACGCACTTCCTCCGCCCCGTCCGCACAGGCCCCATCGAAGTGGCGGCCCGCTTACGCAATATCGGCCGCGCGATGGTTTTCGCAGAGGCCGACCTCTTCGACTCGCGCGGCAAGGAAGCCGCGCGCGCCACCGCCTCCCTGACACTCAACCCGGTCAAAGCACCGGCGACCCCATCCTGATCCCCCGAAAGGAGCTTTCAAAATGCCCGAAGCCTATATCTACGACGCCGTCCGCACGCCCCGCGGCAAAGGCAAGTCCAGCGGTGCGCTGCACGAGATCACCGCACTCAGTCTCGGCACGCAGGTGCTGCAGGCCATCCGCGACAGGAACAATCTCGACACCTCGAAAGTCGATGATGTCGTGTTCGGCTGCGTTTCGCCGGTTGGCGAGCAGGGCGGTGACATTGCCCGCATTGCGGTGCTGAACGCCGAGTATGCCGAGACGACCGCCGGCGTGCAGGTCGACCGGTTCTGCGCGTCCGGCCTGGAAGCCTGCAACATGGCTGCCTCGAAAGTGATGACCGGCGAGGCCGACATGGCCATCGGCGGCGGCGTCGAATCGATGAGCCGCGTGCCAATGGGCGCCGCCGGCGGCGCCTGGTCGACCGATCCGCAGATCGCCATCAAATCCTACTTCACACCGCAAGGCATCGGCGCCGACACGATTGCCACGAAATACGGCTTCAGCCGCGATGACGTGGACGCCTTCGCCGTCGAGAGCCAGCGCCGCGCCGCGCAGGCCTGGAAGGAAGGCCGCTTCAAGAAATCTATCGTACCGGTGCGCGACCAGATGGGTGGCATCCGCCTCGCCCATGACGAGTTCATGCGCCCCGACACGACCATGCAGACCCTTGCCGCGCTGGACCCGTCCTTCGCCGGGATGGGCGCCGCTGGTTTCGACGAAGTGATCAAGCAGCGCTATCCGGAACTCGAGAAGATCAACCACGTGCACCACGCCGGCAACTCGTCGGGCATCGTGGATGGCGCCTCGGCCGTCCTGTTCGGTTCCGAAGCGATGGGCAAGGCCACCGGCATGAAGCCGCGCGCCCGTGTTCGCGCGATGGCGTCGATCGGCTCCGAGCCCGGCATCATGCTGACCGGCCCGACCTACGTGACCCAGAAGGTCCTCAAGAAAGCCGGCATGACTGTCGAGGACATCGACCTGTTCGAACTTAACGAGGCGTTCGCGTCCGTCGTCATGCTGATGATGAAGCTGCTCAACATCCCGCACGAGAAGATGAACGTGAACGGCGGCGCCATCGCCATGGGCCACCCGCTGGGTGCGACCGGCGGCATGATCCTTGGCACGATGGTCGACGAACTCGAGCGCACCGGCAAGAAGACCGCACTGGTCACCCTGTGCGTCGGCGCCGGCATGGGCACGGCCACGATCATCGAACGCGTCTGATACGCTCATGCGCGGCGCCGACCGGTACAGCGCGCTTTCAGCGGACTCGATCCTCACGACGCTCTCGCGTCTTGGGGACCGGGTGCGCGAGCGCTTTCCGGACCGGGGCCTGACGGGCGTCTGCGCCGAGCTTCAGCGCATTGCTGAGGCGCATGTGAAGCGGGTGGTTGACGTATCCAAGCCTCACCTGCTGTTGCGCGGGCTGGTTGCGCTCGTCCTCCTTGCCGGCCTGTTCATGGCCGGTGTGGGGGTGGAGCAGAAAGTCCGCCAGCTGATGATCAATCCTGATGCCATCGGGTTCGAGGGCATCGAGGCGATTGCCAACATCCTGATCCTGATGGGCGCAGCGATCTGGTTCCTGTTGAACCTGGAAACCCGCATCAAACGGTCCCAGGCGCTGGGCGCCCTGCACGAGCTGCGTTCCATCGCGCATGTCATCGACATGCACCAGCTGACCAAGGATCCGGCGAGCCTGCTGGGCGCGGGGCGCACGGCCTCCTCGCCTGACCGGGACCTCTCGCCCGCCGACCTCATGCGTTACCTCGACTATTGCACCGAGATGCTGTCGCTGACCGGCAAACTCGCCGCGCTCTGCATGCAGAGCGTGCGCGACGAAGTCGTGATCCACACCGTCAACGAGATCGAAGGCCTCACCACAAACCTTTCCAGCAAGATCTGGCAGAAAATCATGATCATCCGTTCGGAGATCGATCTGCCTGTTCCAAAATCCTGACCCCAGTTTTCCGCATACAAGGAGCCATTCCATGAACCTCGAAACCTTCAAATGGGACATTGATGCCGATGGCATCGCCCATGCCATCTTCGACGTGCCGGGCCGCAGCATGAACACGCTGACCGGCAAAGCGGTCGCCGACATCATTGCAATCACCAAGGAAGTCGCCACCAACGATGCCATCAAAGGCCTCGTCATCTCCTCCGGCAAAGCGAGCGGCTTCTGCGCCGGCGCCGACCTTGGCGAAATGGGCAGCCGCGCGGGCGCGGGCGGCGAGCAGAAGAAAAAGTCCGTGGACGAACTTAAGAAAGAGCAGTTCGATGCCGGCTTTTCGCTGAACGGCACGCTGCGCAAGCTGGAGACCTGCGGCAAGCCGGTTGCGATCGCGCTGAACGGGCTCGCGCTCGGCGGCGGTCTCGAAGTGGCGCTCGCCGGGCATTACCGCGTCGCCGCTAATGACAATCCGAAGCTGCAGTTCGGCCTGCCGGAAGCCAAGATCGGCCTCCTGCCGGGCGCCGGCGGCACGCAGCGCCTGCCGCGCCTTGTCGGCGTTCAGGCCGCGCTCCCGCTGATCCTGCAGGGCGAAAGCTTCACAGCCGAGCAGGCGAAGGCGATGGGCGTCGTCAACGAACTCGCGCCGTCCTCGGAAACCGTCGCCCGCGCGAAAGCCTGGGTGAAGGCAAACCCGAAAGCGAAAGCGCCGTGGGACGAGAAGGGCTACAAGGTTCCGGGCGGCGTGCCGCACAAGTCGCCGGGTGTCGGCCAGGTCGCCACGATGGCGAACATGATGCTGTCTTCGAAAACCTATGGCAACTTCCCGGCCCAGAAGAACATCCTCTCCTGCATCTATGAAGGCATCCAGGTGCCGATCGATGCCGGCCTGCGCATCGAGACGCGCTATTTCATCAACACGCAGCAGCGCCCTGAAGCGAAAGCAATGATCCGCTCGCTGTTCCTGTCGATGCAGGAACTCGGCAAGGGCGCCAACCGCCCCTCCGGTCATCCGAAGACGGAGTTCAAGAAGATCGCCGTCATCGGCGCGGGTCTGATGGGCGCCGGCATTGCCTATGTGCAGGCGAAGGCCGGCATTCCGACCGTGCTCGTCGATGTCTCGAAAGAGGCTGCTGAAAAGGGCAAACAATACTCTGTGCGCCTCGTCGAGAAGGATGTCTCTCGCGGCAAGCTGTCGAAGGAGAAGGGCGACGCGCTGCTCGCTCTGATCACGACCACGGACAATTACGATGACTTCAAGGGCGCCGATCTCGTGGTCGAGGCCGTTTACGAAAACGAAGAGCTGAAGGCGAAGATCACCAAGCAGGCTGAAGCCGTGCTGGGCGCGGATGCCGTATTCGGGTCCAACACCTCGACGCTGCCGATCACCGGTCTCGCCAAGGCGTCGAAGCGTCCGGCAAACTTCATCGGCATCCACTTCTTCTCGCCGGTCGAGCGCATGGGTCTCGTCGAAATCATCATGGGCAAGGAGACCAGCGAGGCGACCCTGGCGAAGTCGATCGACTATGTGCTCGCCATCCGCAAGACGCCGATCGTCGTCAACGACAGCCGCGGCTTCTACACCTCGCGCTGCTTCGGCACCTATACGCGCGAAGGTATGGAAATGCTGGGCGAAGGCATCAAGCCGGCGATCATCGAGAATGTCGGCCGCCAGGCCGGCATGCCGATGGGTGCGCTTGAAGTCTCCGACTCGGTTGGACTCGACACCGCCCTGAAAGTGACCCGCGCCATGGCCGAAGCCACCGGCGTTGATCTGCAGTCGGACGAACGCACAAACTTCCTCGCCTGGCTGGTCGAAGACCAGGGCCGCGTTGGCCGGAAAGCCGGCAAGGGCTTCTACGACTATGACGAGAAGGGCAAGCCGTCGCGCCTCTGGCCGGATATCAACAAGCAGCTCGAGATCAAGGTCGACGAATGTCCGCCCGCGCTGAAGAAGGAGCTGACCAACCGCTTCCTCGTCCGCCAGGCAGTGGAAGTCGCCCGCTGCTTTGAGGAAGGCGTGATCACGGATGCGCGCGACGCCGACATCGGCTCAATCCTCGCCTGGGGCTTTGCCCCGTTCACCGGCGGCTGTTGCTCCTACATCGACCTGATCTGGGGCATCAAGGAATTCGTCGCCGAAGCCGACCGCCTCGCCGATAAGTACGGCGACCGGTTCCGCCCGAACAAGTTGCTGCGCGACATGGCCGCCAAGGGCGAAGGTTTCTACGACCGCTTCCCGCCCGCCGGCACGAAAGCCAAAGTGCCCGCCTAGGTTTTGCGGCCACAAGCTGAAGAGGCCGGAGCAGCGCTGCTCCGGCCTCTTCTTGTTTGAGGCGGATCAATTGCGATCTCCCCGGTCGCGCGTCATCCTCAGATGAATTCTGCCATCAAGGGGGAGGCGCCGGAAAAAAAAGGGCGGCCGCAGCCGCCCTCTCGTCAATCCAAAACATCCGCTCCCGGATTATTTCTTTGCGCGGTTCCACCAGCCGGTCTTGCGCGGGCCTTCGGGCTGGGGCGCAGGAGCGGGTTCCGGAGCAGGCGCGGGAGCCGGCGCTTCGGCTTGCGCCATCACAGGTTCCGGCTCAGGCGAGGGCGCTTCGGCAACCGGCTGTGCTTCCTCGGCCGCAGGAGCAGCCGCGTCCGCCTCAGCTTCAACCGGCGCGGCTCTCGGGCGGCGGCTGCGCGGGGCGCGGGCTTTCGGGGCAGGCGCCTCGGCAGCAGGTTCCGCCTCGCCTTCCATCGGAGCCTCGAGTTCCAGCTCGGCGGCGACGCCTTCTGGTTCCTCATCCGAAAGCATGGCATCGGCGCTGGCCGAGAGGCCGTCGAGATAGGCGCCGCCATCGGCGATCGCGGCAATCTCGGAACCCTCCGGACGTCCCTCGCCCGAACGGCGGCGGCGGCGGCCGCCCCGGCGTCCGCGGCGGCGGCGCTTGCGCGGGCCTTCCTCGCCGTCTGCACGCGGTGCAACACCGGACTCGTCACCCTCGTCCTCGTCGTCCTCACTATCATCCTCATCCGAGGTGATCACCGCGTCGCCCTGAGCCGGGGTCTCGGCATCGACCACTTCAAGGCCCGTCTCGCGGGTTTCGCCGCGATTGCGGCCGCCGCGGCGGCGGCGGCGGCGCTTGCGTCCGCCATTGCCGCCTTCGGCGCCCTCGGGGCGTTCGGCCCGCGGCTCGGCAGCGTCTTCGCTGTCCTCTTCCGTCTCCTCAGCGGTGTCTTCGATGTCCTCGGCGTCTTCATCGTCCTCGTCGCGGACCGAAGCCGGGGTGGGCTTCATCAGCGAGCGCGGCGTCTGGCGCTTCTTCGGCTTGGCATTCGGGTCACGCTCGGCATCAAGCTGGAAGTCGCCCGGCAGCATGTCTTCTGATGAATGGATCGACACGGCAAAGCCGGCGACCCGCTCGATCTCAATCAGCGCTTCGCGTTTGTTGTTGAGGATGTAGAGGGCCACATCCGTCGGCGCCTTCACCGAGATGCCCTTCAGCGCGCCGATGGCAGCCCGGGCCTCGATGGCGCGGATCAGTTGCAGCGCAGCTGACGGAATCGAGCGGCGGCGGCCGGTACCGTTGCACGCTTCGCACGGATCGGAGGTTGCCTGCAGAACGCCCTGGCGGCGGCGCTGGCGGGAGATTTCCATCAGGCCGAACTGCGAGATGCGGCCATGCTGGACGCGCGCGCGGTCAACCTTCAGGCACTCCTTCAGGCGTTTCTCGACGGCGCGGTTGTTCTTGTTCTCCTCCATGTCGATGAAGTCGATGACGATCAGGCCGGCGAGGTCGCGCAGGCGCATCTGGCGGCACGCCTCTTCGGCCGCTTCCAGGTTGGTGCGCACGGCGGTCTGCTCGATATTGCGCTCGCGGGTCGATTTGCCGGAGTTCACGTCAATAGCGACAAGGGCTTCGGTCTGGTTGATCACCAGATATCCGCCCGACTTCAGCTGAACGGTCGGCGAGTAGATCGAATCGAGCTGCCCTTCGACGGCTTCGGCGACATAGAGCGGATCATCCTCCCGCCACTGCTGAACCTTCTTGGCCTGGCTCGGCATGATGATCTTGGCGAGGTCTTTCGCCTCGCGGTAGGCGTCGTCGCCCTGGACCCAGACTTCCTCGATCTCCTTGTCGAACATGTCGCGCATGGCGCGGTGAACGAGGCCGCCTTCGGCATTGATCAGCGCAGGGGCTTCGGAGGTCAGGGTCTTTTCGACGATCTGTTCCCAGAGTTTCGAGAGGTAGTCATAGTCGCGCTTGATCTCGGCCTTGGTGCGCTTGGCGCCGGCGGTGCGTACGATCAGGCCCTGGCCTTCCGGGATGTCGAGTTCGGCGACGATGGACTTCAGGCGCTTGCGGTCGGCCGAGTTGACGATCTTGCGCGAGATGCCGCCGCCCCGGGGGGTGTTCGGCATCAGTACAGAATAGCGACCTGCGAGCGAGAGATAGGTGGTGAGGGCGGCGCCCTTGTTGCCGCGTTCTTCCTTGACGACCTGCACCAGCATGACCTGCCGGCGGCGGATCACTTCCTGGATCTTATAGCGCTTCGAAATCGGCGTCCGGGTGGAGGCCGGGCGGGCGGCACGTTCGCTGCGGGCGCGCTGGCGCGGCTGGCTGGGTTTCGGCGCATCTTCGCCGCCGTTCTCTTCGCCGTCGCTCTCGTCCTCGTCGCCGGCTTCAGCGTCCGCTTCGGTCTCAGCGCCGTTCTCGCCGTCTTGGTCATGATCGTGGTCGTGATCATGGTCGTGGCCGGAATGGTCATGGCCGCCGCGTTCCATTTCGGCGGCAACGCCATGGGGCACGTACGGGCCGTCATCATCGTCATCGTCCTCGATGGCGGCGGCGGCTTCTTCGGCGGCTTCGCGCAGCAGGGCTTCGCGGTCCTCGGCGGGCAGCTGGTAGTAGTCCGGGTGAATCTCGCTGAAGGCGAGGAAGCCATGGCGGTTGCCACCGTACTCCACAAAGGCCGCCTGGAGCGAAGGCTCCACCCGGGTCACTTTTGCGAGGTAGATGTTTCCGCGGAGTTGTTCGCTGCCGGTTGATTCGAAGTCGAAATCGTCAACCTGGCCGTTGTTGACGATCGCTACCCGTGTTTCTTCGGGATGGGCGGCGTCGATCAGCATCAATCTGCTCATGTAACAGAACCTTTCGGTCCGGCGCAGCGGGCCAGGGCGCATGGCGCCTCGGTTGGCCCCGAAGGCCGGCAATATGATTTGAGGGGAATGCCACGCCTGACGGCTCCGCGAATCGCATTGGCGACCCGGCGGTTCCTGTATTGGCGGCGGCACAGTTGCGCATTGATCCTTGCTTTCCGGAGCGCGCGGCCCGCTTGCCTTTCCGGGGAAGCCGGGATGGTGCGCGCTAGAGGGAAACCTTTGGGCCAGCCCCTTCGGACGGCCACGGGTTGATAGTGCCCAATTTCATCCGGAAATGAAAGGGCCAAATTCCGAAGGTCCTGCGGCCCGCCGTGAAGGCGCGGTCAAGCGGAGGTTAATCTTCATCGGTCTAAGAGCAAGGTTACCGACCGTTTGACTGCTTGCCAGGCCCGCGAACTGATCCAATGCCGAGATTCCTGCCTATACTTTTGATATTACTAGGATTTATATGGTGCCTGCCGGCTTCGGCAGACGTCACGCAGGTGCGAATCGTAGGCGACGGCGCCCCCACCCGGATCACCATCTGGACGGATGTCGCCGAAACCGCTGACGGGCTGGTGACGGAAGCGCCAGGGGAACGCAAGGTTGTGCTGCTTCTCTCGCAGAACGGGTACTCTGCAGCGGGTGAAGGCAGTGGCGGCGTGGAGTCCTGGTCGCTGGAGCCGGGCCGTCTGGAATTCGTGCTGGACCGTCCGATGGCGGTCACCCGGATGCTGCGTTTGCCGCCGACCGGCAAGGAGCGCGCCTACCGGGTGATCCTTGACCTCGATACGATCTCTCCGGCTCGCTACACGGTGGCGGCGCGCCGGGATGTGAAGAAACTGGCGAAACTGGAAACCGAGATGGCGGCGGCCCGGGCCGAGGCCACGAAACAGCTCGCGGGCGGCAAGTGGCCGGCGGGGCGCTCTCCTGGGGGCGCGCGCAAGCATGTGGTCGTTATCGACGCCGGGCATGGGGGCAGGGACCCCGGCGCGATGGCCCTGACGGGCGGCAAAGAAAAGGAAATCACCCTCAAAGCGGCGCTCGCCCTGCGCGACGTTCTGGAGAAGGGCGGCAAATATGATGTGCGGCTCACCCGGGAGTCAGACATCTATGTCGAACATGAGGACCGGGTAACGCTGGCGCGCAATTGGGGCGCTGACCTGTTCATTTCGCTGCACGCCGATGCGGCAGGGTCCGCCTCGGTGTCCGGCGCCTCGGTCTATACGATCTCGGCCCGGGGCGAGACGCGGATCGACCGGGAGGCGACGAAGAATGACTGGAAGATCGCCATCGAAGATGGCACCCCAGAACGGCTGAACGGCCTGCTGGAGGATCTCGTCAAGCGCGAGACCAAGACCCGCTCGGCGGAGTTTGCCGAGTTCCTGCTGCCCCAGCTGGAGAAGGCCGGGCCGGTGCTGCGCAATACCCACCGGAATGCCGGCTTCTATGTGCTGTTGGCCCCGGACGTGCCGGCTGTGCTGCTGGAGCTCGGCTTCCTGACCAATGAGGCGGATGCCAAACGGCTGCAGTCCGACAAGGGCCGCAAGGCGGCGGTGGAGGCGATCGCCGAGGCGATCGACACGTATTTCGAGGCACAGGACTTACGGCTTGCAGCCAACTGAGACCTGCCGCGGCGCGCCGCCCCTTGCCGCATCTGCCGGATGCTGCGAATTTCCGCCGATGAAAACCCAACGTTTCCTGCTGGCCCTCGCGCCGCTGCTTCTGGCCGCTGCCTGCGCCTCGAGCCCGTTCTCGCGTACCACCTATCCCTCCGCCGACCGGCCGGATGAGGCCCGGGCCTACAGCGACTTCATGATCGCGCGCTTTGCGGCGCTGACCAATGATCCCCAGGTGGCGGCGCGCCACTACGCTTCGGCGATCAGCACCGCGCCGGAGGATCTGGGTGTGGCGGAGCGGGCTGTGTTCTCCGCGCTGCTGGCCGGCGACTACGGCGTCGCCGCCGGCCTTGCGCGGCGGGCCAATGATGCCGGCAGCGAAGCGGCGCTGGTGCGCCTGACGCTGGCGGTGGATGCCATCGCACGCGGCAAGACGGAGCACGCCATCGAGATCATCGAGGCGAGCGACTTGCGCGCCTTCAACCGGATGATCGCCCGCAACCTGGAAGCCTGGAGCCTGCTCGACACTGAAGGCGCGGCGGCCGCCGAGGCGATGTTGCAGCAGAACCTGACCGGCGATGCCCGCCTCGACAATGCGACGCTGCACATGCTCGGCCTGATGCAGGCAGCGGCGCGCAATGACGCCGGTGCGATCCAGACCTTCGACCGGATCTGGGCCTCGGGCGCGCGCCTCGCTGTGGGCGCGGAGGCTTATGCCGAGCTGCTTGCGGCGAGCGGCGAGCGCGACAAGGCGGTGGCTATCCTCGACCAGTTCCGCACTGAAGTCGGCGCCAACGCGGCCCTCGGCGTCTTGAAAACGCGGATCGAGGCAGGCGAGACCATCACGCCGAAACGGCTGACAACGCGCCAGGGTGCAGCGCTGGCGATGTTCCTGCCGGCCTCCGCGCTCATGCTGCAGACGGACGATGACATCGCCTCGGTCTATTTCGTGCTGGCCGTTGCACTCGACCCGCAGCTGCATCAGGCGCGCACGCTGCTCGGCCAGTCGCTGGTGCAGGGCAAGCGGCCGGATGCGGCCATCCGTGTGCTGAGTGATGTTCCGGCCTCCTCGCCGTTCTATGCGGCGGCGCGCGGCCAGATTGCCGGCATCCTCCTGTCACAGGAAAGACCGGACGAGGCACTGGTGGTGGCCATCGAGGCGCTGAAGATAAAGCCGGAACGCAGCCTGCGCCTGCAGGTGGCCGACCTTCACCGGGCGCAGGAGCGCTATGCCGAGGCCGAAGCTTTGCTGACCGAAGTGATGCTGAGTGACGAAGCCGAAGGGCGCAAGGACTGGCGGGTGTTCTTCCTGCGCGGCGCCTCGCGTGAGCGCCAGTCGAACTGGGAAAGTGCGGAGACGGACCTGAAGGAAGCGCTCGCGATCGATCCGCACAATGCGAACGTGCTGAACTATCTCGGTTATTCCTGGATCGACCGGGGCATCAATCTGGAAGAAGGCTTCAGCCTGATCCGGCAGGCTCTGGTGCTGGAGCCGCAGTCGGGCCATATCGTCGACAGCCTCGGCTGGGCGCACTATCAACTGGGCCAGTATGACGAGGCGGTGGAGCTGCTTGAACGCGCGGTGGAACTGCTGCCCGGTGATCCCGTACTGAATGACCATCTTGGCGATGCCTACTGGAAGGCCGGTCGCCGCAAGGAGGCGGGGTTCCAGTGGAGCCGCGCCCTGAAACTTGATCCGCAGGCGGATGACCGCGTGGTGATTGCACAGAAACTGGTGACGGGCCTTGCTGCGGCGCCGGCACCTGCCGGCGCGCTTGTCGCGCAATAGGCAAGACGCCGGGGAGGGCGGACGATGACACTGCTAAAAGCCTGGGCGCCGGCCAAGGTGAACCTGTTCCTGCATGTCGCCCCGGTAAAGCCGAACGGACGGCATGATCTCGACTCGCTCGTCGTCTTCTCAGACGAGCGCGCCGCTGACTATGTGACAGCGGAGGCGGCAGATGACCTCAGCCTGACGGTTTCCGGGCCGTTTGCCCCGGTATCGGGCCGGGTCGAGGACAATCTTGTGCTGAAGGCGGCCGAGGCGCTGCAGGCCGCGTCCGGCTGCAGGAAGGGCGCAAAACTTGCCTTGCAGAAATGTCTGCCGGTGGCGGCAGGGATCGGCGGCGGATCGTCGGATGCGGCGGCGGCGCTGCGGCTGCTGACCGAGCTGTGGGGGATTGATCCTTCATATGCGGCGCAGGTGGCGCCCGGCCTTGGCGGGGATGTGCCGGTGTCGCTTGCGGCCGTGCCGTCGCTGATGCGGGGCGAGGGTGAACGGGTGGAGCCGGCACACCTGCCGTTCCGGATTCCCGCGCTGCTGGTGAACTCACATGCGCCGTGCCCGACCGGGCCTGTGTTTGCCGCCTATGATGCCGCTGGCGGGGGCAAGGATTTCGTGGAGGTCGATCCGCTGCCGGGCTTTCTCGACAAGGACCACCTGACCGACTGGCTGGCCTACCAGCGCAATGACCTCGAGGCGCCGGCGACGGCGCTGGTGCCGGAGATCTCGGACGTGCTGGATTTCCTGCGGGCGCAACGCGGTGTGCGGCTGGCGCGGATGAGCGGATCGGGCGCGACCTGCTTTGCGGTGTTCGATGCAATCTCGCTGGCGGAACTCGCCTCGGTCGCACTGAAGGCCGAGAAACCGGACTGGTGGTCGGTGCCGACGCGACTGGGCGCGGCAACATGATCCTGGCAGCGTTGTTGCTGGCCCCCTTTGCGGTCAGCCTTTTCGTCTGCTGGCTGATGATCCGGTTCGGCCCGAAAGATGCGCCCGACGGGGCGCGCAAGATGCAGACAGCGCCAGTGCCAAGTTCCGGCGGAATAGGAATTCTTGCAGGGCTCACGGCCGGCGCGGCCGTGCTGGCGGCGGCGGGGGAGCCGGTCGCGGCGCTGCTCGGGCAGCCGCCGCTGGCAGGACTGGCTGCGTTCACTGTGTTTGCGGCGCTGCTCGGCTGGTATGATGACGCCTCCGGCATGCCGGCGCTGCCGAAACTGCTGGCGCTGCTGGGCGCAGCGGTGATCGCGGCCCAGATCGGGCCGGTACCGGAACGTATCTGGCTTAGCGGGCTTGATATCGGGCTCGGGCGGATTGCCGGCATGCTGCTGGTGGCGGCGTGGATCTTCGTGATGGCGAACGCCGTGAATTTCATGGACGGCGCCAATGGCATCGCGCTTGGCTCGGCGCTGATCATCCTCGCGGCGCTGGCCTTGTTGCTGCTGCCGCAGGCGGCGTATGCGGCAGACCGGGACGCGGCGTCGGTGATGCTTGGCCTGCTGCTGGCTGAAGCGGCAGCGATCGGCGGCTTCCTCGCCTGGAACCTGAATGGCCGCCTTTTTGCTGGAGACGCGGGCTCACTGTCCGTAGGCGGACTGATCGGCGGGGCCTCAGCGATGTTTGCCATCAACGGGCCGGTGCTGATCCCGCTGACTCTGTGCCTGCCAATCCTGGTGGACGTGTTCATGACACTCGGCTGGCGGGCGCTGAAGGGACGGCCGGTGATGCAGGCGCACCGTGACCATGCTTATCAGTTGCTGCTGCGGTCTGGCTGGAGCCATGGCCGCGTGGCCCGGCTGTGGTGGGGCATGACGGCGGTTTGTGCGGGGGCGGTGCTGGCCGGGCCGTTGGCGAGCTTGTTCGGCGTGTCTGGCGCCGGCGGACCGCGGCTGGATGCGGCGGTGTTCGGCGCGCTGCTGATCGCTGGGATTGTGCTGTGGGTTCGGTCGCGGGTGACGCTGGGCCGGGCGCTGGCGGCATAGCTGCCTTCCTGAGGGACATCGCCTCCGGCCTCTCCTGCGCTTGCAGATGAGGGGAGCGGGTTCAGTACGCTCGGCTGACGCAGAAGTCTGCGAGGTCTTCGAGCGCGTCGCGGAAGGGGGAGGCTGGAAGCGTGCGCAGGGCGCCCTTGGCGAGGGCGGCATAGGCTTCGGCTTCCTGAACGGTGGCCTCAGAGGCGCCGGTCGCACGGATCAGGTGGACAGCGTGGGCGAGGTCCGAATCTTCCTGCGTGGCCGGGTTCAGGGCGCGGTCCCAGAAGGCGCGGTCTTCGTCCGAGCCGCGGCGTCGCGCGATGATGACCGGCAGGGTGATCTTGCCTTCCCGGAAATCGTCGCCGACGGATTTGCCGATGACCGACGTGGTGCCGCCATAGTCGAGCGCGTCGTCGATGATCTGGAAGGCGAGGCCGAGATTCTTGCCATATGTGGCGAGCGCCGGAGCGTGGCCTTCGCCGCCGCCCGACATGGCCCCGGTTTCGGCTGCGGCTTCGAACAGGGCGCCGGTCTTAGCCTCGACGATGGCCAGGTATTCTTCGGTCGGCAGGTCGCGCGTCGCCATGGCGGCGAGCTGACGCACTTCGCCTTCTGCGATCACGGTGGAGGCGGTGGCGAGGCGGTTCAGGATGGTGAGGCTGTTGGTCTCGACCAACAGGTTGAAGGCGCGGGCGAAGAGGAAATCGCCGACGAGGATGGATGCCTTGTTACCCCAGAGGGTCTTGGCGGCGGGCTTGCCGCGGCGCAGTTCGCTCTCGTCGACGACGTCGTCGTGCAGCAGTGTGGCGGTATGGATGAACTCGACGGCCGCGGCGAGGGCGTGGGTGGCGGCGCTGGCCTTGCCGACGGCGTTGGCCGCAATCAGTGTGATCAGCGGGCGCAGGCGCTTGCCGCCGGCGGAGACGATATAGCCGGAGAGGTCCGGGATAATGGCAACGGGGCTGGCAGCGCGGGTGGCGAGGAGATGCTCGACCTGGCCCAGATCGTACGCGACCAGGGCCTGCATCCGGTCCACCACCGAAGACAGGGCCGCCTTGCTTTTCGGTTTGGGGGCAAGGGTCAAGACGGGAACTCCGGGGATGGCTCTGACTTGTTAGGTAACTCTACGTGAGGGGTTCGCCAAGGCGACGTGGCACCCGGCCGCACGTATTGGACCCTGGACGGGGCGGCCAGCAACCATGAATCCTTCGTAAGGCTGACAAGCGAGCCGGATTCGCGCTAGATGTGGCGCATGAAGCACGTATTCCTGATCCCCGCCCTCGCCGTGATGGCTGCTTGCGCCACGACGCCGGCTTATGGTCCCGCCAAGTCCGATCGCGGCGTTGGCTACCTGTCCCAGCAGATCGAGCAGGGGCGGCACATCATCTCCTATACCGATCCCGACCCTGTACGCGCGCGCAACATGGCCTTGCTGAGGGCGTCCGAGATCACCCTGATGGAGGGCAAAGACTGGTTCGAGATCACCAGCGAGGGAGCCGATACCGAAGAGTCGCGCGGTGGTGGCCCGTCGGTCAGCATCGGTGGAGGCACCAGCAGCTATGGCCGCTCGTCCGGCGTCGGGGTGGGCCTAGGTATCGGCATTCCGCTGGGCGGCGGCGGCTCAGGCAAGACCACGCAGACCATCGAGATCGTGACTGGCGCGAACCCCAAACCAGACAGGCCGTCGGCGTATGACGCCCGATCAGTGGACATGAATCTGCGGGTTACCGCGGGCTGATGGAAGAGGTCTTCCGGACGAACGATCCGGTGAAACTGTCTTACATCGAGCATCTGCTCGCCGAAGCCGGCGTGGCATTTGTCGTGCTCGACCGGCACATCTCGGCCATCGAGGGCAATATCGGCATCTTTCCGCGCCGTGTGCTGGTAGCTCAGGGCGAAATTGCCCGTGCGCGTATGGCGCTGCGAGGCGTAGAGCCCGGATGAGCGCCACGACACAAGATACCGTCTATCAGGGCCGGGTAACGCTGGTGCAGCCGGCGGCGGGATTTCGCGCAGGGTTTGACTCGCTTGCGCTGGCGGCGGCGCTGCCGGCGCTGACCAGGGGCGAGGCGCTGGAGCTGGGCTGCGGCTGCGGCGGCGCGCTGTTGCCGGCGGCGTTCCGGCTTCCTGGGGTGAGTTTTACAGGTGTTGAGCAAGCGGCTGAGACAGCGGAGCTAGCGCGCGCAGGCGCGGGGCTGAACGGGTTTGGCGCACGGGTGAGCATCGAGACGGGCGAGGCCTCGACCTTCGTGCAGGGGCAGGAAAACCGGTTTGACCTGGTGTTTGCCAATCCGCCTTACTTCGAGCCGGGAAAGATCTCGGCGCCGGGCGAGGGCAAGGCGGGGGCGTATATCGAGAGCCTGCCGCTGGAAGGCTGGGTGAAGGCGATGTTGTTTGCTGCAAAGCCGCGGGCGCCGGTTGTGATGATCCACCGAGCGGCAGAGTTGGCACGGCTGCTGGCGCAGCTCGACCGGCAAGCGGGAGAGATCACGGTGCTGCCGCTGGCCTCCAAGGCGGGCGAGGCGGCGCGGCGGGTGCTGGTGCGGGCGCGCAAGGGGCTGAAGCGGGGGCCGCTGACACTGCTGGCGCCGCTGGTGACGCATGAGGTCGATGGCAGCGCGCGGACGGCGGCGGCGCAGGGCATCGTCGAGGGTCAGGCAATCGAGTGGTGAGGGCGCTGATCGCTCTTGTAATCGGGGGTGGGGGGGCCAACTTTAGGCTTTGGGGGCCAACAAGGGCGCAAGACCATGTTCACCTTCCTCTTTATTGCCGCCCTCGCGCTGGGCATCGCGATTTCGTGGATCGGGTGGTTCGGGCAGCGCGACTACAACACCGAGCGCCGGAAAAAGTGAGACCGGTTGCGCGGGGGCGGGCTTGGCGCTAGGCCGGGATTTCCCTGACCGATGAGTTCAAGATGCCTGCGCCCAAAGCCCATGCCAAACCGAAATCCTTTCAGGACCTGATCCTGACATTGCAGGCCTACTGGTCCGCGCAGGGCTGCGCGATCCTGCAGCCGTATGACATGGAAGTGGGCGCCGGGACGCTGCATCCGGGCACCGTGCTGCGCGCGCTGGGGCCGAAGCCGTGGCGGGCGGCATACGTGCAGCCCTCGCGCCGGCCGAAGGATGGACGCTACGGCGAGAACCCCAACCGGCTCGGGCATTACTATCAGTTCCAGGTGATCCTGAAGCCGAACCCGGCAAATCTGCAGGATCTCTACCTCGAGAGCCTCTACCGCATCGGGATCGACCCCGCTGTGCATGACATCCGCTTCGTGGAGGATGACTGGGAGAACCCGACCGTGGGCGCCTGGGGGCTTGGCTGGGAAGTCTGGTGCGACGGGATGGAAGTCAGTCAGTACACGTACTTCCAGCAGGTGGGCGGCCTCGATGTGGCGCCGGTTTCGGGCGAGCTGACCTACGGGCTCGAGCGACTTGCCATGTACGTGTTCGGTGTGGACCGGGTCTATGACCTGCCGTTCAACGATCCGGCGAGCGCGGTGCCGCTCACTTACGGCGACGTGTTCCTCGAGAACGAGCGCCAGCAGAGCGCGTTCAATTTCGAGCATTCGGATGTCGAGATGTTGAAGCGCTGGTTTGCCGATTGCGAGAACCAGTCGAACGCGCTGCGCGCGGCGGGCAAGCCGCTGCCGGCGTATGACTATGCGCTGAAGGCCTCGCACACGTTCAACCTGATTGATGCGCGCGGCGCGATTTCGCCGACCGAGCGGCAGGCCTATATTGCGCGCGTGCGGGACCTTGCGCGCGGGGCGGCGGCGCAGTGGGCCGAGAGCGACGCGGCGAAGGCTTAGGGCTTGCCTCTGGACCGCCTCCCGCGTGCGAAAAAGGGACGAGACATGAGCGTACCATTGAATACCCGCACCGCCCGCGCTTGCTGCAATCCGCATCGGCGTGGCGCTTCTGATCTTTGTGCATGGCGCGGCTCGCGTAGCGGCGGGCGGCGTGGCGCCGTTCGGGGGCTGGCTGGAGGCACAGGGGTTTCCGGTGGGGATTGCCTGGGCGTGGGGCGTGACGGGGTATGAACTGGTGGCGCCGGCCTTCATCATCTTGCGCCGGTTCGTGAGCGTGCTCTGCCTCGGGCATGTCGGGATCCTGGCGCTTGGGATGGTGATGGTGCACCTGCCGAACGGATGGTTCGTGGTCGGCCTCGGGCGCAACGGAATGGAATACAGCGTACTGCTGATCCTGTGCCTGCTGGCGCTGGCCTTCGTGCACTGGCCGAGGCCGCATGATGAGCGAGCCTGAACGTTTATTCATATAAAAAACAATCACTTACGCGAAGATTCTTTTGGAGGGTGGCGACGGAAGCGGGCCGGCAGGTGCGTTGAAGGGGCGTGATCCGGTTCGACGGGTCACTCAAACAGAGAGGACCATCCCATGTTCAAACCCCTGATTGCCGCTGCATTGATTGCCGCTTTCGCTGCCCCGGCGGCGCTGGCCGGACCGGCCGAACGCCTTGGCCGGATCGACCACCGCCTGACCGCCGCCGAGATCCGCGGCGACATCCCGCAAGACAGCCGCGCTGATCATGCCGAAGACCGCCTCGACCGGTTCGAGAACAAGGCAGACCGCCGCGAGAGCCGCCGCGACGAAGCGTATGACCGCGGGCCGCGCGACGTGGCTGAGGACAAGCTCGACCGCGCCGAGAACCGCCTCGACCGCCGCGAAGACCGCATCGATCGGCGCCTCTAGGCCAGGCGTCAGCCCATTCCGGCGAGGGCCGGAACCCGGACGGCCTGCTGGTAGCAGGCATGGGCCGGGCCCCGGTCTGGCCGGGGTGGGCCGACCTGTCGCCGCGCGCCGCCCTTGACCCCGGCGCGCGCGCGTCTATGCCGTGACCCACGCGAAACTCCTGCCGCCGGGGCCCCATGGCTGAACTCCTGCTTGAACTCTTCTCCGAGGAAATTCCTGCGCGCATGCAGGCGAAGGCCGAGGCGGACCTGCTGGCCGCGCTGACGGCGCGCCTGAAGGCGGCGGGGCTTGGCTGGAAGAACGCGTTTGCGGTGTCCGGCCCGCGCCGGCTGACCGCTGTGGTCGAAGGGCTGGACGCGCGCTCGGCGGATGTGCGCGAAGAGAAGAAGGGCCCGAAGGTCGGCGCGCCGGAGCAGGCGATTGCGGGCTTCCTGCGGGGGGCGGGGCTCGCTTCCCTCGACCAGGCGGAGATCGTCTCCGATGCGAAGAAGGGCGACTTCTATGTGGCCTATCTCTCTGTGCCGGGACGCGACGCGAAGGATGTGATTGCCGAAGCGGTGCCGGAGATCGTCAAGACGTTCCACTGGCCGAAGTCCATGCGGACGGCGGACGGGGACCTGCGCTGGGTGCGCCCGCTGCAGCGGATCACCTGCCTGCTGGACGGAGGCGTAGTACCGTTCGAGGTGGGCGGCGCGGCGAGCGGGAACGAGACCGAGGGGCACCGCGTGCACGGACGTGGTCCGTATACGGTCAAATCCTGGGCGGACTACAAGAAGCAGCTGGAAGGCAAGGGCCATGTGATCCTGTCGCGGGCGGACCGGCGCGCGCGCATCCTGGCGGGAATCGAGGACGTTTGCAGCGCGTCCGGGCTGGAGCTGGTGCCGGATGAGGGGCTGCTGGAAGAGGTGACAGGGCTCGCGGAATGGCCGGTGGTCGTTCTGGGACAGATGGAGCCGTCGTTCCTGGACCTGCCGCCGGAAGTGATCCGCCTGTCGATGCGCACGCACCAGAAATACTTCGCGGTGAAACGTCCGGGTGCCGAGGGATTGGCGCCGAACTTCATCGTGGTGGCGAACATTGCCGCCACTGATGGCGGAGCGAAAATTGCCGAAGGCAATGCGCGCGTGCTGTCAGCCCGCCTGTCGGATGCACGCTTCTTCTGGGAGAAGGACAAGGCAACGCCGCTGGAGGTGATGGGCGAGAAGCTGAAAACCATCGCGTTCAAGGAAGAACTGGGGTCGCTCGGCGACAAGGTAGACCGCGTGGCGGCGCTGGCGCGGGAACTGGCGCCGAAGGTTGGCGCGGACCCGGTGCTTGCCGAGCGCGCGGCGCGGCTGGCGAAGGCGGACCTTGTGTCGGAGATGGTCGGCGAGTTCCCGGAACTGCAGGGTGTGATGGGGCGGTATTATGCCCGGGCTGCGGGCGAAGACGCGCGCGTCGCCGATGCGATCCGCGATCACTACAAGCCGCAGGGGCCGAACGATGCCGTGCCGTCTGAGCCGGTAGCGGTGGCCGTCGCGCTGGCGGACAAGCTCGACACGCTGGTGGGCTTCTGGGCGATTGATGAAAAGCCCACGGGATCGAAGGACCCGTTTGCGCTGAGGCGCGCGGCGCTTGGCGTGGTGCGGATGATCCTAGAAAATGGCGTGCGCCTTAAACTGTCGGATGCAATCTTGAATGCGCCGCTCGCTGTCAAACCCGCCGGTGATGGCGGGCGTTCGAAAAGCGTCAAAGAGGCGGTTGCAAAGGCAGTCGACACACTCGTCGATCCTACCCTCCTCGCCTTCTTCGCCGACCGTCTCAAGCAAGTGCTTCGTGATCAGGGCAAGCGGCACGATCTGATCGACGCCGTGTTTGCGCTGGGTGAGGATGACCTCGTGCTGATCGTGAAGCGGGTCGAGGCGCTGGGGGCGTTCCTGGAGACCGAGGACGGGGCGACCTTGCTGGCAGGGTATCGCCGGGCGGCGAACATCCTGAAGGCGGAAGAGAAGAAGGGCGCGCTGCCGGAGAACCTGAAGGTGGATGCGGCGCTGGTGGCCAAGGGGCCGGCGGCGGAGCAGGCGCTGGCGAAGGCGGTGGCGGCGGCCGAAGCGGCGCTCGCCGCGCCGCTGGCAAACGAAGACTTTGCCGGGGCGATGCGCGTGCTGGCAGGCCTGCGTGCGCCGGTCGATGCCTTCTTCGACGGGGTGATGGTGAACGACAGTGACGCGGCCGTGCGGGCCAACCGCCTGGCGCTGCTTGAGGCAGTGCGGGACGCCCTGCACAAGGTGGCGGATTTCTCGCGGATTGAGGGCTGAGGCAGTTTGTTCCGCTTCAATACGCGCACGCCGCGATATCGCGGCAACACTTACCTCGAGGCGAGAAAATACAACGTTGTCACTCGCCTCGGAAACGAAACGCGCACTTCTCATTCCGTGTGCGATGCAGCATAGGACTTGCAAATGGACGGACCGGGTAGATTCCATCCGTTCACCAAGATGACAGGGAAGGCGATTTCGCATGGCTGAGGCAGCACGCAAGGGCGCAGAACAAACCTGGGTCTATGCCTTCGGTGGCGGCACGGCGGACGGCGATGCCTCCATGAAGAACCTGCTGGGCGGCAAGGGCGCCAACCTCGCCGAAATGGCGAAGCTCGGCCTGCCGGTACCTCCCGGTTTCACGATTTCGACCGCTGTATGCGTCGCCTATTACCAGACGGGCCGGGCCTATCCGGCGGGCCTTGAGGCGGAAGTGAATGCGGCGCTGGCTGCGTTGGAGCGCCAGTCCGGCAAGGGCTTTGGCGACCCGGCAAACCCGCTGCTGGTGTCCGTGCGGTCGGGCGCCCGCGCCTCGATGCCGGGCATGATGGACACGGTGCTGAACCTCGGCCTCAACGAAGCGGTGGCCGAAGGACTCGCCAGGCTCGCCGGCGACCGGTTTGCCTATGACAGCTATCGTCGCTTCATCCAGATGTATTCGAACGTCGTGCTGGGCCTCGGTCATGACGAGTTCGAGCATATCCTGGACGATTACAAAGAGCGCGAAGGCCTCGACCTCGACACCGACCTGAATGCCGATAACTGGAAAGCGGTGATCGTGCGCTACAAGGCGGCGGTGCAGAAGGAACTGGGCCGGCCGTTCCCCGAAGATCCGCGCGAGCAGCTTTGGGGCGCCATCTCGGCGGTCTTCAACAGCTGGATGAGCGACCGCGCCATCATCTACCGCAAGCTCAACGACATTCCGGAAGACTGGGGCACGGCGGTCAACGTGCAGGCCATGGTGTTCGGTAACCTTGGCGAGACCTCGGCGACGGGCGTGGCGTTCACGCGCGATCCGTCGAACGGGCAGGCGATCTTTTACGGCGAATACCTGATCAATGCGCAGGGCGAGGACGTGGTGGCGGGCATCCGCACACCCGCGCCGATCTCGCGCGAGCGCGCCGCGACGCTGGGTTCGGGCGACAAGCCGCTCGAGGACGCGATGCCGGAGGTCTACAAGCAGCTGCGCGATGTCGCTGCGAAGCTGGAACATCACTACAAGGACATGCAGGATATCGAGTTCACGGTCGAAGCCGGCCGCCTCTACATGCTGCAGACCCGCAACGGCAAACGCACGGCGGCTGCCGCGGTGAAGATCGCCGTCGACATGGTGCGCGAGAAGCTGATCAGCGAGAAGGAAGGCCTGCTGCGGCTTGATCCCTCGCAGCTCGACCAGCTGCTGCACCCGCGCATTCCGAGTGATGACGAGAACAAGAAAGCTGGCGGCAAGCCCTACGACGTGATCGTGAAAGGCCTGCCGGCGAGCCCTGGCGCTGCGGTCGGCAAGGTCGTTTTCGACTCCGACGAGGCCTTCCTGCTGGCGGGCAAGGGCGAGGACGTGATCCTGGTGCGCGTCGAAACGAGCCCGGACGACATCAAGGGCATGCATGCCGCGCGCGCCATCGTGACGGCGCGCGGCGGGATGACCAGCCACGCGGCCGTGGTGGCGCGCGGCATGGGCCGGCCCTGCGTGTGCGGGGCGAGCGACCTCAAGATCGACGTGGCACGCGGCGAGTTCAGTGTGCGCGGGCGCACGTTCAAAAAGGGCGATACGGTCACCATCGATGGCGGCACGGGCCGCGTGATGGCAGGCGCAATTGCGCTGATCAAGCCGGACCTGTCGGGTGATTTCGGCGAGCTGATGAGCTGGGCCGACAAGGTGCGCCGCCTGAAGGTGCGCGCCAACGCGGAGACGCCGCTGGATACGCGCACGGCTGTGGAGTTCGGCGCGGAAGGCATTGGCCTTTGCCGCACGGAGCACATGTTTTTCGAGGAAGAGCGCATCCCGGCGGTGCGCTCGATGATCCTGTCCAACGACGAAAAGGGCCGCCGCGAGGCGCTGGCGAAACTGCTGCCGATGCAGCGGTCTGATTTCGAGGAAATCTTCCGCATCCTGGAAGGCCGCCCGGCGACGATCCGGCTGCTGGATCCGCCGCTGCACGAATTCCTGCCGCATACGGACGAAGACATCGCGAATGTGGCGAAAGCCTCCGGCATAAATGCCGACGAGCTGCGCCGCCGGGCGCATGACCTGCACGAGAGCAATCCGATGCTGGGCCATCGGGGCTGCCGTCTCGGGATCACATACCCCGAGATCTACGAGATGCAGGCGCGTGCCATCTTCGAGGCGGCGGTCAACGTCGCCAAGGAAGGCAAGCTGAAACCGGTGCCGGAAGTGATGATCCCGCTGGTGGCCACGCAGCGCGAGCTGGCCATCCTCAAGGCGCTGGTCGACGAGACAGCAAACACCGTGTTCAAGGAGACGGGCGTGACGGTCGATTATACGGTCGGCACCATGATCGAGCTGCCACGCGCGGCGCTGCAGGCGGGCGAAATTGCCCATTCGGCGGCCTTCTTCTCCTTCGGCACAAACGACCTGACCCAGACGACGCTGGGCATCAGCCGCGACGATGCGGGCCGCTTCCTGCAGGCCTATTCGGAGAAGGGCATCTACGAGAAGGATCCCTTCGTGACACTGGACCAGGAAGGCGTCGGCGAGCTGGTCAAGATTGCGGCCGAGCGCGGCAAACGTACGCGCCCCGGCATCAAGCTGGGAATTTGTGGCGAGCACGGCGGCGACCCGGCCTCGGTGGAATTTTGCCACCGCGCGGGCCTCGATTACGTCTCCTGCTCCCCCTACCGGGTGCCGATCGCGCGTCTTGCAGCGGCACAGGCGGCGCTCAAAGACAGCGCAAAGTAGCCTCTGGCAGCCAAAACCGCGGGCGCTTGAGTGTTGTTTTTCAGCAACAGGGGCCCCATCCCTGAGTCGCTTGGGTTGAGGCCTGAGGGGCCTGAAAACATAGCATTTTCAACTGGTTAACGGCAATTTCATCGAAGTTGCATGAAGGCCCGGTTCCCACCTGCCGGCGACCCTGTCGACTTTGTCACTCAGAAGGTTGGCTGATTTATTGCTAGATACTCCCGGGTGGGCCACATCCCCCGTGCTCCCAGGGAGCGTGGTGGGACGCGTTAGGTCCTCTGACAATGCGTATAACCCTGAAAGCTCGGGTACCAAGGCGGAACGATACCGCTGTCCGGGCAAAGAGGAACGGTGATGTTAAGGTTTCTTCAACCAAGCCAGACGAGTCTGGTCACCCTGAATGGGCTGCGTGAAAAGCTCAAACGTTGGTGGCTCGGAATGACGGATCAGGAACAGCGTGAAGTGTTCATTCGTGGGGGGATGATTGCCGTTTGTGCAGTCACCGCCACCGTGTCGCTCCCCGTTATCTCGAGCCAGCAGGTCAGCCTGCGCGCCGAAGCCGAATACCGCGCCGAGGCCGAGCGCTTCGCGATGTTCCAGGATGCCGGCCTCGCCGTGCGCACCGATGCGCATACGCCGGCCCTTCTCGACACGCCCTGGCTGCGCACTGTCGAATACACGCTGAAGCGTGATCCCGATTCCTCGATGAGCCGCTATGCAATGCGCGACCGTGATGGCGCAGCGCTGCAGACGCTGGCCTCGTTCCGCGCCGAAGATGTTCAGCGTGCGGAGACCATCGATTCCGAACTGATGTGCATGGCGCAGGCTGTGTACTACGAGTCTGCCCGCGAGCCGCTCGAAGGCCAGCTGGCGGTTGCCGAAGTCATCGCCAACCGGATGCAGGACCACCGCTATCCGGACACTGCCTGCGGCGTAGTCTTCCAGGGCGCGACGCGCACCACGGGCTGCCAGTTCACGTTCACCTGTGACGGCGCCATGAAAGTGAAGCCGAAGGGCGAGAACTGGGCCCGCGCGAAACGCATTGCCGCGCACGTCCTTATGAACCTCAACGAGGAACGCACGGGCGGCGCCACGCACTATCACGCGACTTATGTGGACCCGATCTGGAACTCCGGTCTGATCCAGACCAACAAGGTCGGCCTGCACATCTTCTACCGGTTCCCGCGCGGCGCCGAATGGGCAAGCGTGGAGCGCAACTTCCAGGCCCGCAAGCAGTCCGTCGCGCTGCAGCTCGCGGCGCTCGATGCCGGCACGGCCGGCCCGGACGCGGTCGACGAAAGCCTGCTGTTCGCAGAAGGCTCCTCGGCCGGCGACGATGGCTACTATGCCGTGACGCCGACCACGGCCCCGGCCGCTGTCTCGACCTCGACGCGCACGATCTCGACTGGTGCGCCGCGCCTGATGAGCCTGCAGAAGGTGCCCGCGACGGAGCCGAAGGAAGCAGTCCCGGAACTTGATGAATACACCGCCCGCCAGATCGGCGCGCCTTCGGTTTCGGTGGACGGCGCGCTCTGATACTTCCACGGTAGGTACCACAAGACATGAAAAGGCCGCCGGTGATGAACCGGCGGCCTTTTGCTATCGGTTGCGGCCCGTCAGGTGCGCGGGGGCACGCCCTTGCGGATCTGCTTGCGTACAAGGCCTGGCAGCCAGCGCGTCATGAAGCGCGCGCGTTCAGCCTCGCCGCCAACCATGTACTGGATGTCATCACCGTGGGCGGCTTCCCAGGCTTTCTCGGCGGCCATCGAGACCGGATAGATGGTCGCGCCGTTCGCCTTCATCTGGTCCGACATCTTCTCGTTCGAGCCTTCTTTGGCGCCCATGTCGAGGATCGGCGTATCGACGAACCAGGGCATCAGGCTGGTGACGCGGATGCCGAGATCGCGGAACTCGGCGTCGAGCGCTTCGGATAGTCCGCGTACGGCCCATTTGGAGGCGGAGTAGACAGCAAGCTGCGGCGCACCGACGATGCCGGCGGTGGAGGCTGTGTTGACGATGCGGGCTCCGGGCGTGGCTTTGAGCAACGGCAGGGCAGCGTAGACGCCGTTGATGACGCCCTTGACGTTAATGTCGATGACGAGGTCGGAGTCTTCCGGCGGCACCTCCTCGAACCAGCCATGGCGGCCTATGCCGGCATTATTGAAGAGCACATCCATTTTTCCGCCGGTCGCGGCGCTGAAGCCTTCGATGGCGGCCGCCCAATCGGGGCGCTTCGTGACATCGAGTTTGGCGGCGTGGCTATTGCCGCTGCCGAGCTCGGCGGCGACGGATTTCAGGCCCATCTCGTTCACGTCATAGAGACCGCAGAACCAGCCCTGTTTCGAGAAGTAACGCGCAGTTTCCGCGCCGATGCCGGAGGCTGCGCCGGTGATGAAAATGCTCTTGCGGCCGTTGGCGGTGGTCATGGCTGACATCTCCGAGTCGCTTGCGCCGGTTTGGCGCGCGGGATCGACTGTCAGACGACATCCAGTCCAAGGTCAAGGTTCGGTGCGGAATGGGTCAGCGCGCCGGACGAAATGAAGTCCACGCCTGTTTCGGCAATTGCCGCAAGGGAAGACAGCGTAACGCCGCCCGAGGCTTCGAGCGGCACGCGGCCGGCGGTGAGCGCGACGGCCTGGCGCAGGGTCGCGAGGTCCATGTTGTCGAGCAGGATGGCATGAGGGCCGTGCTTCAACGCTTCCTCGAGCTGAGCGAGATTGTCGACCTCGATCTCGATCATGCGCAGGTGACCGGCATAGGCCTTGGCCCGGGTGAGCGCGTCAGCGATGGAGCCGTTGCAGGCGGCAATGTGGTTGTCCTTGATGAGGATGGCGTCGTCCAGGCCGTAGCGGTGAGACGTGCCGCCGCCGCAGCGCACCGCGCGTTTCTCCAGCGCACGGTGGCCAGGCGTCGTCTTCCGTGTGCAGACGACCCGGGCCCTGGTGTGGGCGACGGCGTCGACATACTGGCGGGTGAGGCTCGCGACACCCGAGAGGCGGCCGAGGAAATTCAGCATCGTGCGCTCGGCGATCAGGATGGAGCGCGCGGCGCCGTCGAGCTCGGCGACCGTGTCGCCGGGCGCGAGCGCAGCGCCGTCATTCTTTTTTACGGTGAGGCGGACGTCCGGATCAATGAGGCGCAGCGCATGGGCGGCGGCGTCGAGCCCGGCAAGCACGCCCGGTTTGCGCGCCGCGATCCTGGCGCGCATGCGCGTGCCGGCGGGGATGGTCGCATCGGTCGTCAGGTCGCCGGCGCGGCCGAGATCTTCGGTCAGCGCGAGGCGCACAATGGGATCGAGGATGACCGCGGGCAGCGGTGGGATGTCGGTGGTCATGGCGTTACGCGCTCGCGGAAGGGATGGGCGATGAACTGGCGCTGCGGCTTGCCGGTGTCCGGATAGTCGCGGCGGAAATGGCCGCCACGGCTTTCGGCGCGGGCGAGGGCGCCCTCAGCAACAAGGCGGGCGGCGGTAAGCGCAGGGGCGCCCGGGGCTTCTGCCTCAAGCTGGCGGCAGAGGTCGAGGAGCTTCGTCAGGCCGGCCGCATCGCGCACCACGCCGCAATGGGCGGACATGGCTTCGCGCAGTTTGAGGAGGCTCTGATCGGTAAGTGCGGAAGGGATCGACGCTTGGCTGGCAGCTGGCGCGTCAAGCGTGGCGGACATCAGGCGGCGCGAGATGCGCTCGGCGAAGACGACGGCTTCCAGTAGCGAGTTCGAGGCGAGGCGGTTGGCGCCGTGCGCCCCTGTGGACGAGCATTCTCCGCATACGGAGAGGCCCGCCAGCGTCGAGCGGCCCCAGAGGTCGGAGACAATGCCGCCCATGTGGTAGTGTGCGGCGGGGGCAACCGGAATGCGGTCGCGGCGCGGGTCGATGTTTGCGCTCATGCAGGCGCCGAAGACGGTAGGAAAATGGTCAGGGAAATGGTCTCCCACGGCCTTGCGGCAGTCGAGGAAAGCGCCGCGTCCGGCCATGCGTTCGGCATGGATCGCGCGGGCGACTTCGTCACGAGG
The DNA here is from genome assembly GCF_022844445.1 of Hyphomonas sp. Lineage (GTDB taxonomy): Bacteria > Pseudomonadota > Alphaproteobacteria > Caulobacterales > Hyphomonadaceae > Hyphomonas. The sequence continues at coordinate 89,860 of NZ_JALHLS010000006.1, read as the reverse complement.
GGCAAGCTCCGCGAGCGGATGATAGTCCGCCATGAAGGCGCGGCCATCGGCGTTGTGGAGTGTTGCGCCCTCGCCGCGCAGCGCTTCAGTGGCGAGCGGGGCAGGGTCGCGGCCGATGTCGATGCCGGTCGGGTGGAACTGGACGAATTCGAGATCAGCGAGCAGGGCGCCCGCTTCATATGCCATCGCGATAGCATCACCCTGAGCTTCGCGCGGATTGGTGGTGACCTTGAACAGGCCACCGGAGCCGCCGGTGCACAGGGCTGTGGCGCGGGCGGTGCGGGGCGTGAAGTGGCCGGAGGCATCGCGCAGCACGACACCGGCGACGCGGCCATTGGCATCCTGGAGCAGCGAAACGGCGCGTGCGCCTTCGATGAGTTCGATGCTGGGGGTGGCCTGCACGGCGGCCACGAGGGCGTCCATGATCGCCTTGCCGGCGAGGTCTCCCGAGACACGGGCGACGCGCGGATGCGAGTGGGCAGCCTCGAGGGAAAGCGCGAGGGCGCCTTCGGGCGTGCGGTCGAACGGCACGCCGAGGGCGAGCAGGTCGCGAACGCGAGCCGGGCCGTCTTCGGCGATGAGGCGGGCGATCACCGGATCAACCAGGCCTGCGCCGGCGGCGACCGTGTCGGCGGCATGCTGGGCGGGGCTATCAAGCGGGTCGAGCGCGGCGGCAAGGCCGCCCTGCGCCCAGGCGGAAGAGGCCGCCTGGCCGAGCGGCGAAGGCGAGATGACGAGGCAATGGCGGGGGGCGAGCTTCAGCGCGAGGAACAGGCCGGCCAGGCCCGCGCCGACGATGAGCACGTCGACGCTCGCGCCGGCTTCGGCGTGCACACGGTGAGCTGCCCCCTCGAACATGGCCCTGTCAGGAAATCCCGTCATTCGCGCGGCGGAACTCGACCGGCGCGGTGACGGCAGAGACGAGCGCGCCGAACATGCGCTCATGGCTCTGGATCGTCAGGGTGAAATTGTCCGGCACGTAGTACATCTCCGGCATCTTGGTTTCGATCATCTCCTCGATCGTCGAGCGGATGGAGACCTGATCGCCGAAGCGGCGTGCCTCACACGACTGGCGCACGACCGAGCGGCCCCACATTGAGCACATTTCCACGGCGATGACCTCGCACGTGTACAGTCCTTCGTCCGGATGCGGAGAAAGGTTCATCGTGCCGGTCATCACGCATTGGCCTTCGCGGTAGGGCTTGGTCTGGAAGCTCCAGTTGCCGAGCACGTCTGACTTGTCCTTGTCGCCCTTGCCCTTCACGGCGGCGGCCGGGAGACCGGCCACGAGCGCAATCATCATCAGGCCGAGAACCGGCCTCAGGAACTTCGACATGGACGCCTCCTCGACTAGGGTCCGGTTGACTTCACTGCTTCGGCCTGCGCTTGGCAAGCCGTCTCAATCATACGCTTCTCAGATCACCATCTCGAGTTCGAGCGGCACCTGACCGGTCTTGAAGGCCAGCGGACGCGCCATTTTCGGCAGGGCCAGCATCGCGTCCAGCGCCGCCTTCGCGCGCACGCGCACGTCTTCCGGTATGGTCACTTCGTGCTGGCCGGTGACCAGGCAGTCATAGATGTTTTCCAGCGTGATGCGCTTCATGTGCGGGCAAAGATTGCACGGCCGGATGAAGTTCACGTTGGGGTTCTCAGCGGCTACATTGTCGCTCATCGAGCATTCCGTGAGGAGGACGACCTTGTTCGGCTGGTTCTCGGACACGTAGTTCGAGAGGGCGGATGTTGAGCCCGCAAAGTCGGCTTCCTGCAGCACGTCCGGCGGGCATTCCGGGTGCGCCAGGATGATCACGCCGGGATGGGCTTCGCGCAGCTGTTTCACGTCCTCGCCGGAGAATTGTTCGTGCACCTCGCAGGCCCCCGGCCAGGTGAGGATGCGGATGCCGGTCTGGGCGGCAACGTTCTTGGCAAGGTACTGGTCCGGCACGAGGATGACCGTGTCGGTGTTCCACGCTTTCGCGATGTGCTCGACGACCTGCGCGGCGTTCGAGCTGGTGCAGGTGATGTGGCATTCAGCCTTAACGTCGGCGGTGCAGTTCACATAGGTGACGATCGGATAGTCCGGGAATTTCTGCTTGATCAGGCGCACGTCGGCGCCGGTGATCGAGGCGGCGAGCGAGCAGCCGGCGCGGGTGTCCGGGATCAGCACGGTCTTTTCCGGGGCGAGGATCTTGGAGGTCTCGGCCATGAAGTGGACGCCGGCCTGCACGATGATGGCGGCGTCCGTTGCGGAGGCTTCGCGGGCAAGCTGCAGCGAGTCGCCGCGGAAATCGCCGACGAGGCTGAAGATGTCCGGCGTCATGTAGTTATGAGCGAGGATGACGGCATTCTTCGCCTTCTTGAGCCGGTTGATGCCGGCGACCAGCGGGGCGATCGCAGGCCATTCCATCGGCGTGACGAAGTCCGCGACCAGCGGATACAGCGGGTCGGTCTCGGCCTTGACCGCGTCGTCATAGGCAAGGCCGCGGGCTTCGGCGGCGGACCTACCGCGCAGCGGGGTGGGGGTGGGGCAGCCAGGGCCGGAATCGATCAGACGCGCCATGTTATCCTCCAGGACCGAGCCATTATGCTCGATTTGAGTATAAGTTAGGCCTGACACTCCGCATTTCAAGACAGTGTCCCTGGAAATGCGGGAGGGGCAGGGCTCTTCGTGACGGCTCTGTTACTTTTGCGCACTCTGAGCAAAAGGGGTTCTAGCGAATCGGGGCGCCAAAGGCAAGGCCGCGCCACCTTTTGGCCATGATTGGGCTGGGGCGCTTGGCCTCACTCTACGCAGTGTTAGCTGCTCCGCGTCAGTTGGGCGATTTGCGTCAGCAACCTCTCGAACATCGCTTCTTCGCCCGGCTTCATCCAGATGCCCGCGCCCATTCGCTTCAACCGGTCGTACTCTCGCTGAATGCTGCGCAAGGGACGCCGGCGGGATACCTGCACCTGCAACTCTTTCAGTCGCTGCTCGTCCGCTTCGCTCGGTGATTGCCGTGCCATGTTGATGTTCATGAGCTGTTCGGTCGCGAACGACCTGTCTTCCACCCTGCCTTGGCGCACCGGATGCCACGTCTTGGCCTCTTCCAAGGAAACGCCCAGGATGCCAGGCGCTTGCTCCAGATCAACGAGGCGGGCAGCCAGCACTCGGGCCGCCTCAAGCGTGCCCTTGTCGCCCAACATCGAGAACGCCCGGGTGCGTTGAACGTCAAGCCCGCGGTCTGTCCGGATCAGGAAAAGCAACTCCGAGAGCGCCAGATAGTCTGCTTCGGTCCGGTCTTCCGGATGGGAAGCGCGGAAGTCGGCAATCGCATCGTCGAGAAATCTCTCGAACTGGCGCCTCTTGGAGTGTCCATCGGGATCGTCGGCGCGCTCGGTCTGTAACAGATCAGAGTACCGCTTGCTAAGTTGCCTTAGGCGGTCGCCGACCGTTCCGAGAACCAGACCCTCGGCCAGCCAGGAAACGACTTCAAGCAGCCTCTTGTCGGCAGCCTGATCAGATTTCGAAAGCTCCAGAGACAGTTCGCTCAACCGGCGAGGATTGTATCGGAAGTCGCCACGGTCAAGCTCAACGCTTTCGCGCCGATGCTCCTCAAAGAAACGCTCCCACTCTGGCTTGATGGGCGGCTGGCCATTTGTGGCGGCCTGCCAAGACTCTTCAAGGATCTTGCGCTCCATGAACGGGTCAAAGAAATCGACTTGACCGTTCTTGAAAAGGCTCTTCTGAGCGCTGTTGCGCTGAGCAATGCCGATTGCCTGCAACAGGGCGGCGATGATCACGACGTCGATGATCAGCCTTGAAGCAAAGATCACGTGCCGTCCGAAAGCTGTGTTCGAGTCAAAGACCTGTGCTTCCTCGACCTGATAGATATCGATCCATGACACAATCGGCACGCCCTTCGCCAACTCTGCTCCGAAGAAATTGAACCAATTGATCAACGACATATCGTCGGAGCTCTTGGGAAAGAAGCCGAACTCGAGCTGTGCCTGGCGCAAGGCAAGTGGCACGAGAACGAACAACCAAGCATATCCCATCAGCGCTTCGTCGCGCAGGTCATTGGCAAAGCCGATACGGAACTTGTCCGACTTGGTCGTCTGTATTCGGAGAGCCTTTTCACGGTCGTCTTCGACCCATGCCCACCGGCGACCAAGCGCGAGGATGATAATCATCGCCACGGAAATCGGCACCAAGCCAAGGGGTTCCGGCAGCGCGTAGCCCATACCGGCCAAGGGGAGCATCACCAGCAGCAGCATTGCCTGCGGCATGAACCAGCCTGGCAGCGTGGCGCCGGACAACGGCGCAACCAACCTCACCAGCAGCGCGTCAATTCCGCTGATTATGGCCCCGGGATGTGCTGCGCCACTCGCCTTGATTGGTGTCATCGGGCTTTGCTCAATCAAGGCTTTGAAGCCGGCAAGGTTGGCAATCACGATGAATGACAGGAATGCGGATACCACAACCGCCATCGAAACTAGTCCGAAGTATCCGGTTATTGAGAACATGCGCTGTCCGGCCGCCCATGCGCCTGCTCCCACAATCATGATGATCGCGATAGTCGCCAGTATCGTCATCGAACTGATAGGTCCGTCCGGATCAACCAAGTAGCTTTTGGTCTTGCGCGTGTTGATCGCTTCGAGCGCGACGAGGTGGTAACCGTAGCAGAGGGGCGCGAACGCAACGCCAAGCGAGACCAGAAAAAGCGCAGTCGCCCTCCAGTCCCAATTTTCTATGGCCCATGGAAAACTGAATGGCAGTAGGGACTTGCCATATGCGCTCCATGCAAGCACCGCGAGCAATCCTCCCATCCAGAAGAATGCCGCATAGAATCCGGGCCGTTCTTCCGTTCCCGGATCATGAGCCTTGGGAGTGTTATCCCAACTGCGTTGAACAAGCAGCAGCCCGCATATGACGTGCGCTATCAAAAGGCTTGCGACAGTACCTGCAGCTTCAGCGAAGCTTCGAAAGGGCCGGTCGTCCGTAAGATCCTGTACGGCGAAATACGTACCGGTGCCCGCGAGCAGGAATGCAATGACCAGCACTTCGAGTTCGTGCATTGGTCCCAGTCGGCGACGTCCGCGCCAACTGCCTGATGTGTTGCTCTCTGCCTTATCCACCCTCGCCCCCATTTCCCGCACAGCGAGAAACTAATCATTGCTCAGCGAGCTTGGGAAGAGGGCGCAATTCAAATTGTCGTTCTAGTCCTTGAAGAGGTCGATCACCGCCGCCGTCATCGCGTCGACGCCGGTTGCGATGGCGGGGTCGTAGTCGGGGGCGAAGAGGGGGGAGTGTAGCGAGGGCAGCGGCATGCCGTCGACCTGCGAGGCGGCGTATTTGTCCGCGCTGACGGCGCCGAGCCAGAAGATGACGCCGGGAATCTTCTCGTCGGTGCGCGCATACTGGCTGAAGTCCTCGCCGCCCATGACGGGCGGGACCGCGCGCACGTTGGCGGCGCCCAGCTCGGCACTGATGGCGGCCATGGCGCGGGCGGTGAGGTCGGGGTCGTTATAGGTCGCGGGGGTGAAGTCGCTCTCCACCGTGATGACGGGTGCGGGCGCGCCGAAGGCGGCGGCCTGGCCTTCCGCGATGCGCTTGATGCCGTCGAGCAGCATCTGGCGCGTCTTGTCCTCGTAAGAGCGCACGGTGATCAGTAGTTCGGCTTCATCCGGGATGATGTTGTGCTTGGCGCCGGCCTTGATCGAGCCGACGGTGACGACGGCGGAGTCGAGCGGGTTGGTGTTGCGCGAGACGAGGCTCTGCAGCGCGACGACGATGTGGCTCGCCACGAGCACGGGGTCGACCGTCGTGTGCGGATAGGCGCCGTGGCCGCCGACACCCTTCACTTTGATGTCGACCGAGTCGACATTCGCGAGCGCAAAACCGCTGGAATAGGCGATGGTGCCGGCGGGGGCCCCGGCTGAGACGTGCAGGGCAATATTATAGTCCGGCTTCGGGAACTTCGTGTACAGACCTTCGGCGAGCATCGCCTGCGCACCGAGGCCGATTTCCTCCGCAGGCTGAGCAATCATCACCAGCGTGCCTTTCCACTTGTCCTTCTCTGCGATCAGGCGCCGGGCGGCGCCGACCCAGACGGTCATGTGGATATCGTGGGCGCAGGCGTGCATGACGTTGCTTTCAACGCCGGTCCAGGTTTCGGAGACGACCTTCGAAGCGAAGGGAAGGCCGGTTTGCTCCGGCACGGGCAGGGCGTCGGTGTCAGTGCGGATCAGGATGACCGGGCCGGGGCCGTTCTCGAAAACGCCGACTACGCCATAGCCGCCGACGCCGGCGCGCACTTCGCCGTGGTCCTTCATCGACTTGTCCTTGACCCAGGCATCGCCGACGCCTTCGGTGACTGTAAAGCCAAGCGTTTTCAGCTCGTTGGCGAGGAGGGCAGAAGTCTGTGCTTCCTTGAAGGAGAGCTCCGGCGTCTCGTGGAGCTGCTTGTAGAGGGCAACGAGGTTTTCGTCGGCGACGCGCAGCGGGCCTTCGGGCATCCCGGGAATACTGGCCGCGGCAGCGGTGGCCGAGCCTTCGCCGGTGCCGCCTGTGCCGCCAGGACCTGCGCCGGTTTCATTGCCGCAGGCGGTCACAAGTGCCAGCGCGCTGACCGCAAGAAGGAGATTTTTCATGCCCGTTACCCCGTCCAGAAAGTGCCTACACGCCCAGCCCGACTTGTGGACGGTTCGGGGCAGCGTAGCGGGATGGGCGGGTGGGGGGAAGGGTTTTGTGGGTCAGGCCGTCTCGGGAGCGATGACGCGGACGCCCTTGTCGCCGCGGTTGAGGATGGTGGTGACCGTGAGGTCGGCGGTGACGTTGCCGACAGTGCGGAAGATGTCCGGGATGACCTCGACGGCAAGGAGCAGCGGGAGCAGTTCGATCGGCGCGCCGATGGCAAGACAGATGGGCGCGACGGAGACAAAGAAGCTGAGCTGGCCCGGCAGGCCGACCGATGAGATCGAGACGGCGAAGGCGACGAGACCGGCGGCGATGAACTGGGCGAGGGTCGGCTCGATGCCGTAGATGTGGCAGATGAAGAGGACGACGGCGAGGTTGGCTACCGGGCTCGTCAGGCGGAAGACGGCGACGGCGAGCGGCAGGACAAGGCCCGCGACGTGTTCGGGAATGCCGAGGTTCTTGCGCGCGCACTCGACCATCACCGGCAGGGTACCGATGGAGGACTGGGTGGAGAAGGCAACGACCTGCGCCGGCGCGATGGCGCGGGCGAAGCGCACCGGGCCGACGCGGCCGAAGAGGGCGGCGAGCGGGTAGCAGGCGATCACGACCGCGATGCCGCCGGCCGAAACAAGCAGGATATAGTGGAAGAGCGCGCCCGAGGCCCCGAGGCCGCTGCGCAGACCAAGCGTGAGCGACAGGGCGAACACGCCGAGCGGGGCGGCGAGCAGCACCCATTTGACGATGACGATCATCGTGTCGGCGACGGCGTCAAAGAAGCTGACGAGCAGCACGCGCTGTGCATGCGGCAGCCGGGTGACGGCGAAGGCGAAGAAGAGCGCGAAGATGACGAGCGGCAGGATGGCATTGCCGGCTGCGGCCGCGACGGGATTGGAAGGTGAGAGGGATTTCAGCCAGGCGCCGAACTCTATGGCCTGCGAGGCGGGTGCATCTGCGCCTGTGGCGCCGGCGACGAGGACGCGCGCGCTTTCCGCGTTCACTGGCCAGGCGGCGAGAACCGCTTCGTAGGAAAGGAGTGTGGCGACAATGGCGCCGGCAAGGAGGAGGGCGAACCAACTGAGCGCGCGGGCAGTGAGTCGGCCGGCGGAGAGCGCGTCTGATACGGCGGCGACGCCGACGACCAGCAGCGCGAAGACGAGCGGGATAACCGTCATTTGCAGGAAGCCAAGCCAGAGCGAGCCGATGGCCTCGGTGACGGAAACAAGTTCTACCGGGACGCCCGAGACGCCGCCCAGAAAGGTGCCAAGGCCCAGTCCCAGGGCAAGGGCAATCAGCACCTGCGCCGAAAGCGATTTCAGAAATTTCACGCGTATGCTCCCTCAGCTCAGGGATGTTCAGAGCATCGCAGCGCGTGGGGCGCAAGAGCGCAGCCATTCACGGGCGCAGCCGAGCTGGCGCAGTGTCAGCCCCGAGGTCTTCGCCAAGCGGGATCGTCGCGGTGAGCACGTATCCGTCTGCCCCGGATTCCTGCACTGTCTGCGGGCGGGCATTGCGCATGTTTCAGACCGGGACATCACTTCGGGCCCGGCGGGCGGCCTTCAAGTCGCGCGGGCTGCTGCCGGTCCAGCGCTTGAAGGCGCGTGAAAAGGCGGAGGGATCAGAGAAGCCGACCAGATAGGCGGTTTCGTTCACGGAGACCTGCTGGCCGGCGAGATAGTGCAGCGCCATTTTGTGGCGCAGCGTGTCGAGCACCTCTGCGAAGGTGACCCCTTCGGCCTTCAGGTTGCGGTAGAGCGTCTGCCGGCTGACGCCGAGCCGGGCGGCAATGCGGTCGACACTCACCGTGCCGGTATGGAGGACGGGCAGGGTCATCGCCTCGACCCGGCCGCGCAGGGTTTTCGAGTTTTCGAGGTCCTGAAGCAGCGCATCGCCGCGCTCGGTCAGGACGCCGAACACATAGCGGGCCTCGGGCTGGATCTGCACCTGCGTCCAGCCGGGGTGGATGCGGATCGCGTTGCGCTCGCTGCCGAAGGTGACGGGGATCTGCCAGAGCGTATCGTATCGGGCGCGGTAGGGCGGCGCGGGATGCGTGACCTGCGCTTCAAGGGCGAAGGTGTGCTGTGGGAAATCGCGCCGGGCACTGACGATGAAACGCGACAAGGTGGATTCGGTGAATTCGGGGAAGCTGTTCGGATCGGGACGCAGGTCCTCCATCCAGAGTCCGCCTGCGCGCTCCACGAGACGGAAGCGCGGACCTTCGCCGAGGCCTTCGATCTCGACGACCAAGCGGCCGAAACGGTTGAGCTGGCCGAGAGCTTCCATCATGTTCGCGCTGGCATGGCTGATGAGGCCGACAACCGAGAACTTCCGGAAGTCGCTGGCCGCGCCGAATTCCAGCGCGAGGGCGGCGTTGCCGGTTTCTTCCTTGCCCGCGCGCATCAGCGCGGCGTAGCGGGAGACGGGAATGCGGTCATCCTGATCGGCCAGGTCCGCGGCGCGCAGACCGCTGCGCTGGAGGAGGCGCGCCTCGTCCGCACCCTGAACGACAGCGAAATCGAGCAGCGCTCTTGTGAAGCCAGCGGACAGCGTGGGCTCCGCCGTGGGGAGGCCTGCGATGTTACGCACGATCATGTTTTTCGAGCGCACTGTCATGGCCTCATATCGTTTCAGGGCGATAGCATATCGCCAATCGATCATCACCGCTTTCGCCAGTGCAAGCAAGGAAACTCGAATGACAGATGCTCTCGCCGCGCGCCCGGCAGGGCGCAGGAACGTTGCCGATACAGCGCTGAACAGCGCCGCAACACTTTGGTTTTGGGTGACGTTTGCGGGGCAGGCCGCGTTCCTCTATTTCATCGCGGCGTTCTATGGGCCGTCGACCCTGTCCGGAAACTTTGCGGATTGGGACCGCAATCCGTTTCTCTCGCATGGGTATGTCGCCGGAGACGCGATGGGCAATGTCGCTTTTGCCGCGCATGTACTGATGGCAATGATCGTGGTGCTGGGCGGGATGCTGCAACTCGTGGCGCAGGTGCGCCAGCGCGCCCGGTGGCTGCACCGGTGGAACGGGCGGATATTTCTCGTCATGGCAATGCTGGTCGCCGCGACCGGGCTGGTGATGGATGTGTCGCGGGAGATTGCGCATGAGGGCCTCGCGTCGAACTTTGCGATCAGCCTGAACGGTGTGCTTGTTCTGGTGCTGGGAACGCTGACCTGGCGGGCGGCGGCGGCGCGCAATTTTGCCAGCCACCGGCGCTGGGCGCTGCGTACGTTCGTGGTGGTCAACGGTGTGTTCTTCCTGCGGATGATGATGTTCGGTTACATCATCCTGGCGCGGGCGCCGCCCAGCGACGCGTGGTTCCATGTGCTCGGCTTTCTCTCCTACCTGCTGCCGCTGGCGATGATGGAACTCTACATCCGCGCGAAGGAGGGTCCGGCGCCTGCGCGGTTTGCCATGGCCGGCGCGGTGCTGGCCGCGGCGGCGTACACAGCGGCGGGCGTCGTGGGCTACAGCCTGATCTTCGTGCAGCAGGCGCTGAACGCCTGATGCGTCAGCGGCGGCCGCGTTTCAGATCGTCGCTGAGCTGTATGTCTTCGGGCTCGCCGGTGAGGCGGTGGCGGTAGACCTGGATGTTCTCCAGGACGCGCTGGATGTAGTTGCGCGTTTCGGAGAAGGGCACGAACTCCACCCAGTCAATCGGGTCGATCTGGCCGGTGCGCGGGTCGCCGTAGTCGCGCACCCACTGGTTGGGGCGGGACGGGCCGGCGTTGTAGGCGGCGGCAGTCATGATGTAGCTGCCGTTGAACTGGTTCAGCAGCGTGTCGAGGTGCAGGCCGCCAAGGGTCATGTTGTAGCCGGGATCCGAGGTCAGCCAGGACTGCTCGTAGGGCATGCCGCGCAGGCGCGCCTCATTGCGGGCGGTCGCAGGCATGAACTGCATCAGGCCGCGCGCGCCGACGGGGCTTTGGGCATTGGGGTTGAACTCGCTCTCCTGGCGCGTGATGGCGAGGACGAAGGCGCGCTCGACCTGAGGCTTGCGGCTGATAGCGGGGCTGAGCACCGGATAGGCGGCGCCGGGGGCCACGACACCGCGCTGGAGGCCGGCTTTGCCTATGCGCACGCCGACTTCGGGGCTCGTATACTTCGCCGAGAGGCTCGCCAGCATTTCGTAGTCGACCGGCTGTTCGAGCTGGTCATCGAGGAAGAAGGCGAAGTGGCGGAAGCTTTCACGTTCGCCGGCCTCGCCGAGGAGCTGCATCGCCTGCACAATCGGCATGGCGTTGAAGCGGGCGAGATCTTCCGCCGACGGAAGGGGCGGCGCGCCGAGGGTGACCTTCTTGTCGCCGATCCGTTCGGAGGCGAGTTGGCCGTAATAGGTAAACTTGTGGGTCGAGGCAGCGCCATAGGCGGCGAGAGCGGGCTCGCTCTGGCCGAGGGCGTCGCGGGCGCGGCCGGTCCAGTAATAGCCGCGCGCAAGGCTGACCGGGCTGGAGACGCCGGCTGTCATCGATTCGAAGTGGCCGAGGCTGCGCGTGGCGTCCCCGTTGAGGCGCAGTGCGATCCATCCGGCGAGCCATTCGGCGTCGGCAAAGTCTGCGCCGGCATTCATGCCGTGCGGGGCAGCCAGCTGGTAGGCGCGCGTGTAGTTGCGAAGTTTCAGTTCCTCGCGCGTGGCAATGGCGCGCTCGTCCCAGAGCCTGCCCCGGCCGGCGGCGGGCACGTCCTTGCCGTCAATCTGGCGCAGGAGATCCGTGACGCCGTCGACTTTCTTCTGGCGGCGCCATTTGGCGCGCTCATAAAGGAGGCCCGGGTGCGCCTGCAGGTGCGCCGGCACGGCGTTGATGGCGGCATCGACCGTGCGCGCTTTCTTTGCCAGCGCGATTCGGGCGTCGGCTAGCTTGCGATGGTCGGCGTTGAGCTGGGGCTTGAGCGCTTCGGCAGCACTGGTCTGACCGGTCCAGAGCAGGAAATCGACGCGGGCGCGGTGATCCTCCTGGCTGAGCGTCTGTCCGTACCGGGCGAGCACGATCCGCTGCAGGTCACTGTCGAGCGTGTTGTTGCGCCAGACATCCTTGATGACTTCATCGGCGCGCGTGCGGTTGCCGGTTTCACGAAGGGCGTTGGCGAGGGCGACTTTGCCCGCGCCGGTGGCCGGGCCGGACTTTTCCAGCCAGGCCACGCGGGCTCTGGCGTCGAGCGCCGAAAGTTCGATGATCTCCTCGGCGCGTTGGCGCATCTTGGAGGTCTGCGGCCAGCCGTCGAGCAGGGTGAGGGCGTGGTCCAGTTCGTCGAAGGTCATTCCGGGCACGCCTTCGCTGGCGCGCTTCCACATGATCAGGTTTTTCAGGACCGGGTCCGGCGCATTGTACTGGAGGCTCGACAGCTCCGACCACTGGCTGCGTTCCGCCGCACTGAGGGCGCGCGACAGGTAAAGCACGCTGGCAGATTTCTGGGCGAGGGCTGGGGCGGGCGCGGAGGTGGTAAGCGCAGGGCTGGCCGGCGTGGCCGTGTTAACGCTCAGGACCGGGGCCGGGGCGACAGGCACAAGGTTTTTGCCCGGCTTCAGGCTCGGCGTTTCGGGGGCAATGGCGCCCGCGCTGCTGGTGACCAGCGCCGCCAGCGACACAAAAACTGCGAATCTCCGGGCAAGTGTCATCATGGCCTATGTTTATTTCTGTCTCAAAGCGTGACAATCCAACCTTAGCAGCCTAGCACGCATATCCCACGAATTCCTGAAACGAATCCCTGAAAAGCAGGCAATATCAAGATGTTTTCCGGCTCCATTCCCGCGCTCGTCACACCTTTCCGGAATGGTAATGTGGACAGGGACGCCTTTGCCGCGCTGGTCGAGCGCCAGATCGCCGGAGGCTCCGCAGCGTTGGTACCCGTGGGGACGACGGGCGAAACGTCGACACTGTCTACTGAAGAGCACAAGGCGGTCGTTTCACTTTGTGTTGAGGTCGCCGCCGGACGGGTCCCGGTGATTGCGGGCGCGGGCTCGAACGCGACCGATGAGGCGATCGACCTGGTACGCCATGCCAAGGCCGTGGGCGCGGACGCCGCGCTGGTCGTCTGCCCCTATTACAACAAGCCGAATCAGGCGGGCCTGTTCGCGCACTTCAAAGCGATCAATGACGCCGTGGCGCTGCCGGTGTTCCTCTACAATGTGCCGGGCCGCACGATCGTCGATCTGATGCCCCAGACCGTGGCGGCGCTGGCGGCGCTGCCGAACATCATCGGCATCAAGGACGCAAGCGACGAGATGGAGCGCGTGGCACTGCACGCCCACCTGATCGGGCCGGACGAGCAGTTCATCCAGCTTTCGGGCGAGGATTCGAGCGCGCTGGCGCACCGGGCGATGGGTGGGTCAGGCTGCATTTCGGTGACGGCGAACGTCCTGCCGGAGGCCTGCGCCGCCATGCATGCCGCGTTCGATGACGGCGACCTTGAAACCGCGCGCGCCATCAACCAGCGGCTCGTGCTGCTGCACCGGGCGATGTTCTCGTCTCCTTCGCCGGGACCGGCGAAGTATGCGCTGTCGCGGATGGGTCTCTGCGCTGAAGACGTGCGCCTGCCGATCACGCCGCCGGACGCCGAGGCGCGCGCACAGATCGATGCGGCGCTGCGCCATGCCGGCGTGAATATCTGAAATCATGGCCACCAAGCCGAAGACCCCAGCCGTCAAAGGCCGCACTGACGGGATGGTCGCCGAGAACCGGCGCTCCCGCCGCGAGTATGCCGTGGAGGATACGCTTGAGGCGGGCGTGATGCTGGTCGGCTCGGAAGTGAAATCCCTGCGCGATGGCAGAGCGAACATCGCAGAGGCCTATGCTTCGGTGGAGCAGGGCGAGCTCTGGCTGATCAATGCCGAAATTCAGACTTATGGCGGGGCAAACCGTTTCAATCACGAGCCGCGCCGGAAGCGCAAGCTGCTCGTCTCGAAGCGGCAGCTGGCAAAGCTGTCGCAGGAAGTGGACCGGGCGGGGCGCACGATCGTGCCGCTGAAGCTCTACTTCAACGATAAGGGCCGCGCGAAACTGCTGATCGGCGTCGCCACCGGCCGCAAGGCGCATGACAAGCGTGAGAACGAAGCCAAGCGCGACTGGGCGCGCGACAAGGCGCGGATTCTCAAGGGCGGCTAAAGCCCCAGATCAAACACCATCTTCATCGCGCCGTCGGCCCGGCGGTCGAACAGGTCGTAGGCGCGTACGCCGTCCGAGAGCGGAAGATTGTGCGTGATATAGCGTTCCGGCTTGAAGCGCCCCGATTGGACCAGCGGGATCAGCTCCGGCCATTCCTGCGGGACCGAACATGTCCCGATACGGAAGGTCAGGCCCATTCCGAAGGCCTTGGACATCGGGAACTCGAACGTTCGGTCCTGCGCGACACCGACAACCGAGACCGTGCCCCGCTTGCCGGAGAGGCCGAGCGCGGCGCGGATGGTGGCCGAGTGGCCGACCGCTTCGATGACGCTGTCGCACATGCGGCCGCTGGTGGCGTCCTGAATGATCTCGCGGGCATGGGCCGGATCGGGTGTCTCGAGGCCAATGGCACGGCCGGCGGCGCGGCGATCCTCCACGAGGTCGATGCCGAAGACGCGCGCGGCGCCCATGATGAAGGCCGCTTCCGCCGCGAGCAGGCCAATGGGGCCGAGGCCAACGACCGCGACGGTCGAGCCGCGCTGGATGTCGGCATTGCGCGCGCCGAACCAAGCGGTGGCGAGCGCATCGGTCATCATGAGCGCTTGGTCGGCGGTGATGCCGTCCGGAATCTTCTGGGCGTTGAAGTCGGCGGCGGGAACACGAACGAATTCAGCCTGGCAGCCCTGTAGCCGGGACGAGAGACCGTAGCAGCCGGCGGCGTTGTTGGCGCATTTGTTGACGACGCCCGCAAGGCAGGCGCGGCACTGGCCACAGCCGACGGCCGCCGAGATCATCACCTTGTCTCCGGTCTTGAGCTGACGCACGCCGCGCCCGGCCTCGACGACCTCGCCGACCGCCTCGTGGCCGACGCAGTAGCCGGTATCTTCGGAGAAGGTTTCGCCATGATAGATGTGCAGGTCGCTGCCGCAGATGGCGCACTTGTCGACCTTGATGATCGCGTCGCGGTCATCGTGCAGTTCGGGGTCCTTCATCGTCTCGTAGGCGATGTCGCGCGGGCCGCGGTAGACGAGGGCTTTCATGGAACGTGTCCTTTATGCGGGGCTTAGCTGATCCAGCGGTTGGCGCGTTCGAGCAGGCCGATGGTGCTGGCGTGGAGCTGGTCGCCCGTCGCTTTCGGGGCTTTCCCGGCACAGGCGCGGGCGTAGGTCCCCTCGAGGATGATGCCCAGCTTGTAGCAGGCGAGCACGCCGTACCAATGGATGTGCAAGAGGTCGCGTGTGGTCTGTTTCGCGTAATGTGCGACGAGTTCGTCCGCAGACGGAAAACCTGTCCAGGGCGTGACGGAGACGGTGCCGGTGTTGCCTTCCGGCCAGGTGGCGAGCAGCCAGCCGAGATCGAGCAGCGGATCACCGATGGTCGTCAGCTCCCAGTCGACGATGGCGGCAAGGCGCGGCGCATCGAAGCGGTACATGACATTCGCGAGGTGATAGTCGCCATGGATGATCCCGGGCTGGAATGTACCTGGCCGGCGTTCTTCAAGCCAGCGGCTGACCCCGGCGATGTCCGGCAGGTCCTTGAGGCCGTCCCATTCGGGAAACTCGGCGTAGGATTCCAGCTGCGCCTTCCAGCGGCTTACCTGGCGCTCGAGATAGTTGTCCGGCTTGCCAAGGCCGGTGAGGCCGAGGGCGACATAGTCCTGCGCGCCGAGAGCAGCGATGCCGTCGACGAGGGAGAGGCCCATCTGGTGGCGCAGGTCCGGCGAGGACGCGAAAGGCTCCGGCAGGCCGGAAGTGGCGTTGAAGCCGTCGATGGGCTCCATCAGGTAGAAGGCGGCGCCAAGGACGGCCTCGTCCGGGCAGGCGGCGATCAGCTCCGGGTGCGGAACATTTGTGCCTTTGAGGGCCGCGAGAACCCGCGCCTCGCGGCGCATGGTCTCGTTCGAGTTGGCGCGCAGCACCGGAGGCGGGCGGCGCAGCACATAGGCGCGCCCCGAACGAGAGAATTTCAGGAGAATGTTCTGCGTGCCTCCGGCCAGGCGCTGGACGTCTTCCAGCGGGCCGGCGCCAAGGCGTTCGGTATCCATCCAGGCCGAGAGGGCGGCAAGATCAACGGGCGTTTCCATTGCGCCAGAGTGGCGAATGCGCCGGGTTTAGCCAAGGGCTTCCTTCGCGGAAGCAAAGACGGCCTCGAACATCTCCGCTGTCAGGCGCCCGGTATTCGTGTTGTAGCGCGAGCAGTGATAGGAGGAGAGGAGCGTGACGGGCCGTCCGCTCACGGACACTTGGTAGCGTGTGCCGTGGCCGAAAGGATGGGGGCCGAGTTTCAAGCCGAGCGCGCGCAGCGTGGAATCATGGCTGATCTTGCCGAGGCACACTATGACCTTCAGCTTCGGCAGCGCGGCGAGGCGCGATTGCAGGAAGGGGCGGCAGGTGTTGATCTCCTCGCCTACCGGCTTGTTCTCCGGCGGCACGCAACGCACGGCATTGGTGATCAACGCGCCGGTCAGTTTCAGGCCGTCGCCGGGGTCGGCGGCATAGGTGCCTTTGGAGAAGCCGAACTTGTCGAGGGTAGCGTAGAGCAGGTCGCCCGCCCAATCGCCGGTGAAGGGCCGACCGGTGCGGTTGGCCCCCGTGACGCCCGGTGCGAGGCCGACGATGACCAGCTCGGCCGTGTCGCTGCCGAAGCTCGGCACGGCGCCGTTGAACCATGTCGGCTCCTTTGCGCGGATGGCCTCGCGGTAAGCGACAAGGCGGGGACAGAGTGGACAGTCGCGGGGCGCTTCGGGCGGCGCCGCGAGGGCCTTAGTACCCATCCGCGCTGCCGTCCTTGCGCATTTCGGTGGCGGCGATCCAGGCGCCGGAGTTGAAGTCGCGCATGATCGCCTGGTAGCCACCATAGTTGGCTTCGCAGCAGGTAACGCTGTAGCCGCGCGCCTGCAGTTCGGCGGCGGCGTCCGAGAGGCCGCGTTCGAGCATTACCTTGCCGGTGCCGACATCGCAGTCCGCTCCAAGACCATCGGTCGGCTCGCAGCCGCCATCATGTTCCCAGCGCGCGGCGTCGCCCGCTTCCTGCAGGCCCATGCCGAAATCGACGAGGTTCGTGATGATCTGCACATGGCCCTGCGGCTGCATTGCGCCGCCCATCAGACCGAAGCTGAGCCACGGCTCGTAGGGGCAGGCGAGTTCCGGCGCGGTGGCCCGCACCTGGCAGCCCGGAAGGTCTTTCTTGAACGCAAAAGCGGGGATGATCGTGTGGAAAGGGCGCTTGCCGGGGGCGAAGACGTTCGGATGATTGGGGTCAAGGCTGAACAGCTCGCCGCGGTCCTGGAACATGAAGCCGAGCCCGTCCGGCACGAGACCGGAGCCCATACCGCGATAGTTTGACTGGATGAGGGAGACCATCATGCCGTCTTTGTCCGTAACGGTGAGGTAGGTCGTGTCGCCGTCGCGCAGGGCGGCATCCGTGATCTCCGTACCCGGAGCTACGGAAGGGGCGGCCTTCTTCACGTCGATCAGCTGGCCGCGTTTCGCATTGTAGCCGGGCGCGACGAAGATAGACGGGTCAATGCCGGAGAAGGCAGCGTCCGAATAGCCGAGCGCACGGTCAGCGAAGGCGAGTCGCTTGGCTTCGATCATGGCGGTCAGGGCATCGGGCGATCCGAAGCCCATGGACTTAAGGTCGAAACGCTCCAGCATCTCGAGCATCTGCAAGGCGGCAACGCCTTGCGTGTTCGGGCCGAGTTCGCAGACCTTCACTTCGCTGCGATATTCGACGCAGATCGGCTCGACCCATTCGCCCGTGTGGGCGTTGAAGTCGTCATAGTCGAGCTTGCCGCCGATGCGGCCGAGATAGGCGGCCATATTCTTGGCCATGATGCCCGTGTAGAATTCGTTGCGGCCCTTCTTGCCGAGGATTTCCAGCGTGTTTGCAAGGTCCGGATTGCGGAATAGGGAGCCGGCAACCGGCGCGGGGCTGAAATAGAGTTTCCTGGCATTGTCGAATTCTTCCAGTTCGCCGCGCGCGAACGCCGGCGCGAAGCGGCTTTCCCCGCGCGACCAGTACCAGGCAATCATCTCCGGGATCGGCGCGCCTTCTCGCGCGTACTTAACGGCAGGCGCCAGATTGTCCGCCATCGGACGTTTGCCGAACTTGCCATGCAACGCGAACCAGCCATCGACGGCGCCGGGGACGGTGACGGTGATGGTGCCATAGGAGGGGAGCGACTTGCCGTCCTTGAACTGGTCGGCTTTGGCCTGCGCATCGGCAAGGGTCGCGTCCATCGCGGAGCGCCCCGAGCCGTTATAGCCGTAGAGCTTCGCGGTCTTCGGGTCCCAGACGATGGCGTAGAGGTCGCCGCCGATGCCGTTGCCAGTGGGCTCGACAAGGCCCAGCATGGCGTTGGCGGCAATGGCGGCGTCGACCGCCGAGCCGCCGGCTTTGAGTACGTCCAGCGCCGTCTGTGTTGCCAGCGGATGAGCGGTTGCGGCGGCGCCGTTCGGGGCGACGACGGCTGAGCGCGAGGCGATCGGACGGCCCGCTTCAGGGCGCTGGCCGAGTTTCGGGTAGGCGTCATTGTCCAGCACCGGGCCCGGCATCGGCGCCGCTTGCCGGTCGAGCGGGATGGCAACAGCCGGCATCTCGGGCGGCGGCGTTTCAAGCAGTGCGCAACCGGTCAGGAATAGGGCGCTGAGGCTGCCCGCAATCGTGGTGCGTATCATTCAAAACCCCTGCCGCTGCGTTCCCGTTTCGGAAAATAGTGTGTGGCCATGCGCGTGGCGATTTCCTTGCCGCGGTCCGCATAGCGCGCTTCGGCGGCCACCGCCTGACTGTCGCAGATCCGGTAGTCGTCGCTCGTGTCCGAAAAACCATCATTGAAGGCGCGCACCAGCGAGGAGCGCAGCTCGCCCGAATCAGGGGCCTCATAGGCCAGCATGTCGGCCATGTAGCGGCGCCAGTACTGGTCGTCCCGGCCGTTGCAGCGCACGCGGATGGCGTGCGCGGAGCCGAGAATGCCCGCCAGGTCGGCGGCATCGCGGAAGTAATCCGGGCCGCGCGGGGGCAGGCCGGACTGCGCGACGCTTGTGCCACTGCCCAAGGCAAGGCTAAGCACGAGGGCATGAAAACATGTCTTCTTCATGCGCGGACTTTCGCCCGCCTTCGCCCGCGGCTCAAGGGGTTGGAAGCCGCTGTCCGTTTCGTGACCATCGATGATGCCGGCAAGGCCCATGACGGATGGACCAGCGAGGCGCTGGATGCCCTGCCGCCACTGGACATTGCGTTCGGCAATTCCGACGGGTTCTATTCGCCTGCGGTTCGGGAGTTCATGACCGGGATCCTGAAAAGTCCGTCGCTGGACTGGTTCCAGTCGGCAGCAGCCGGCATCGAGAACCCGGCGCTGGTGATGATCGGCCAGAAGGCGCGGCTTTACACGACGAATCACACACAGGCCGAAGCGATGGCGGAATGGGCGCTTTGGCAGGCGCTGGATTTCCTTCGCAATGGCCCCCGACACAGGGCCTTGCAGGCCGAGGGAGCCTGGAAGCGGACGAAGGCGCGGGAGATCAGGGGTTCGCTCTGGCTGGTGGTTGGCTACGGCTCGATCGGGCAGGCGGTCGGGCGCCGTGTGACGGCCCTGGGCGGCCAGGTCACGGGCCTGCGTCGTTCGCCGGGGCCAGCCGAAGGCGCTGCGCGGATCGTGGCGCCCTCCGAGCTGATGACCGAGCTGCCGCGCGCAGATATTGTGCTGCTCTGCCCGCCGCATACGCCGGAGACCGAGAATATGGCCGGGGCGGACTTCTTTGCCGCGATGGCGCCGGAGGCGCTGTTCCTGAACCTCGGGCGCGGGGCGCTGGTGGATGAGGCGGCGCTGATGGCGGCGCTGGATGCGGGGCGGCCCGCCTTCGCGGCGCTGGACGTGACACGGACAGAGCCGCTGCCTGAAGGCAGCCCGCTTTGGCGCCACCCGAAAATTTCCATCACGCCGCATGACAGTTCAGAAACGCCGGGAACAGTGGCGGGCGCCGACGAGACTTTTCTCGCAAATCTGGCGCACTATTTAAGCGGCAAGCCTATGAAACATCTCGTTGAACCCGTTGCCTTCCTCGCGGGTTAGTGACCAAAGGAGCTCCATCATGTCCCCTTCCAAATTGATCGCCGCTTCCGTGGCCGCGTCTGCAATTGCCTTTGCCCTGGCCGCTTGTGCGAGCGAGGCGCCAGCGGGCGCAGCCCCTGACCCTGATCGCGGCTTCCGCATAACCGGCACCGACGGCACGGTGCTGCGCGCCGCCGAACTTGCGACCTTCGAAAATCCTTGGGCGATGACCTTTCTGCCGGACGGACGCGCGCTGGTGACCGAGAAGGACGGCGCGATCTGGCTTGTGAACGCAGATGGCAGCAAGGCCGGCACGCTATCCGGCGGACCTGACGTGGACGCGCGTGGGCAGGGCGGCCTGGGCGACATCATCCTGCACCCGGACTTTGCAACGACCGGGCAGGTCTACATTTCGTACGTCGAGCGTGATGCCGACAATTACCAGCTTTCAGGCGCAGCCGTCGAATTGGCGAAGGTGACGTTGACTGCAGGCGGCGGGACCGTCAGTGAGCGGACTGTTGTCTGGCGGCAGTTCGACAAGGTGACCGGTGATGGCCATTATGGCCACCGCCTCGCGGTCTCGCCGGATCGCCACCTTTTCATCACCTCGGGCGAGCGTCAGAAGTTCGCGCCCGCGCAAGACATGGGCTCTACGCTCGGTAAGGTCGTTCGCCTCAATCTGGATGGTAGCATACCGGGCGACAATCCGTTTGCGTCGCAAGGCGGCCCCGCCGCTGAAGTCTGGACGCTCGGTCACCGCAATCCGTTGGGCATCGCCTTCGCATCGGACGGCAAGCTGTGGGTGCACGAGATGGGTCCGGCGCATGGCGACGAGCTCAACCTGATCGTCCGCGGAAAGAATTATGGCTATCCGGAAGTATCAAACGGAAACCACTACGATGGCGGCGACATTCCGGACCATTCGACACGTCCCGAATTTGCTGCGCCTGCCGCCTATTGGGTGCCGGCGATCAGCCCGGCCGGGCTCGATCTCTATGAGGGCGCTCTGTTTGCGGACTGGAAGGGCAACGCCCTGATTGGCGGCCTGTCCGCGCAGGCCCTGGTGCGCGTGGCCATCAATGCTGACGGCACGGCCACCGAGGCTGAGCGTTTCAAGTGGGGCAAGCGGGTCCGCGAGGTTGAGGAAGGCCCGGACGGTGCGATCTACGTCCTGGAGGACAAGGGCGGCGCCCGGTTGCTGCGGCTGACGCCTGCCGGGTAAGCCCGGCATTGCAGGGCGCCGCGACTTGACGCAGACACGGGCGGCAAACCTTTCTCAGGCAGGCCGCCCATGATCCGCACTTACGCCAACCGGTCCGGTCGTTTCGTGCTCGCCGGGGGTGACCTTGCCGCGCTGGACCAGGCGGTCTGGGTCGACCTGCTACGCCCGACGAAGGACGAAGAAGTGGCGGTCGAACGCTCCTTCGGCATCGATGTGCCGACGCTTGAGGAAATGAGCGAGATCGAAATATCGAGCCGCCTGTATGCGGAAGAGAACGCACATTTCATGACGGCGATGATGCTGTCCAATACGGACGGCGACAATGTGCTGATGTCACCTGTGTCGTTCGTGCTTGCCGGAGAACACCTCATTACGCTGCGTTACGAAGAGCCGCGCGCCATTGATGCCTTCGTGGCGCGTTGCCACAAGGCAGGCACGTTCACGGCGGAAGGCCTGATGGCGGGTTTGCTGGAGGGGCTCATTGAGCGCGCCGGCGACGTGCTGGAGCGCACGGGGCATGAACTTGATGGCGTGTCCCGCGAGATATTTGCCATTCCGCCGCCCGTTCCAAAGCAGGCGCCGGTTGCTGCTCTCCTGGCGCCCAAGCCGAAGCCGAAACCGCGCGACTTTCAGTCCGTGCTCGAACAGATCGGCCGCAAGGGCGACCTTCTCTCGAAATTGTATGAAAGTCTCGTATCAATCCAGCGGCTGCTGACCTATGCAACCGCTGCCGCGCAGGCGCGCAAGCTAGAAAAGGACGCCGCGGGGCGGTTCAAGGCGCTGAGCCGCGATGTGCAAGCCCTCATCGACCATGCGGGGTTCCTGACTCAGAAGATCAATTTCCTGCTCGATGCCACGCTCGGCATGATCAACATCCAGCAGACCGGTATCATCAAGATCTTTTCGGTCGCCGCCGTGGTGTTCCTGCCGCCTACGCTGATCGCGTCGATCTACGGCATGAACTTCGACTTCATGCCGGAACTGGCCTGGCCTTACGGCTACCCTTTTGCGGTGGCGCTCATGGTGCTGTCCGCTATCGTGCCCTACCAGTTCTTCAAGTGGCGCGGCTGGCTCTAGGCGCTATTCGGCCAGGAATTCCCGCAGTGGCGCGAGCGATTGGGCGGGTCTTCTTCCATCGGCGCATGGCCGAGGTCCTTACACGCAACGAGGCGGTTGTCCGGCAGGAGCCGCGTATAGCCGGCAGAATTGCTGAATGGGATCAGCCGGTCCTTGCGTCCCCAGAGCAGCAGCACCGGCGCCTTGATCAGCGGCAGCCGCATCACCGGATCCTTCAGCGCCGTCTGTTCCATCCGCGCGAGTACGGCAGCCCGCCCGCCGGGCGCCAGCATCAGGCGCGGTAGCGTTTCGCCGTAACTTCGTTCAGCCGCTTCGGATTGCCATAGCTCGCCGCAAGGTTCAGGCGGATGGCGGATTTCGGAAGTGTGAAGCGCTGGCTCACACGACGATCTGCGCCCCCAGTTCCACAGCGCGGCCGGACGGGATGTGGAAGAAGTCGCTTGCATTCGCCGAGGCGCGCGCCAACGCGATGTAAATCTTGTCCTGCCAGTGCGGCATGCCGCCCTTCTGCGAGGGAAGCACGGTGCGTCGGCCGAGGAAGAAGCTCGTATTCATGATGTCGAACTTCGGCCCGCCAGACTTACGCATCTGCGCCAGAACGCGCGGCACGTTCGGGCTTTCCATGAAGCCAAAGGTCAGCTCTATCGAGACGAAATCCTCACTCAGCTTATGGACGACGGCGCGGCTGCCATCTGGCACGCGAGGCGTGTCGGCAGTCACGACCTTCAGGATCACGTTGCGCTCGTGCAGCACCTTATTGTGTTTAAGGTTGTGCAAGAGAGCGATGGGCGCGGCATCGAGCGTGCTGGTCAGGAACACCGCCGTGCCGCGGACGCGGGCGGGCGGGCCGATCTTCAGTGACTCGATCAGGTCGATCAAGGGCACTGAGTCCCGCCGCGTCTTCGCCATCAGGATTCCGGTGCCGCGCACCCAGGTCAGCATCATGAAGAGCAGGCACCCGCCCAACAGGATCGGGAACCAGCCGCCCGCGAATACCTTCAGGAGGTTTGCGCCGAGGAAGGCCGAATCCACGACAAGGAAGGGCGTGACAATCAACACGGCAAGCCAGGGGCGGAAGCTCCAGAGCTTGGTCATCACGATGTAGATGAGGAAGCTATCGACCATCATCGTGGCGGTCACGGCGATGCCATAGGCGGAAGCGAGGTTGGAGGAGGAGCGAAACACGATGACGAGCGCGATCACGCCGGTCAGCAGCAGCCAGTTGATCTGGGGCAGGTAGATTTGGCCGCGCTGCTCCTCGTTGGTGTAGCGGATCTCGAGGCGCGGCAGCAGGCCGAGCTGGATCGCTTGCTGGGTGAGGGAGAAAGCCCCGGTGATGACGGCCTGGCTGGCGATGATCGTGGCCGCCATGGTGAGCAGCGATAGCGGCACGAGGCCCCAGTCCGGTGCCATCAGAAAGAACGGGTTCTCGGCAAGTTCGGGATGGGCCAGAACCATCGCACCCTGACCGAGGTAGTTCAGCGCAAGGCAGGGCAACACGAAGAACAGCCAGGCGCCGCGGATCGGGCCTTTGCCGAAATGACCCATGTCCGCATACAGAGCTTCCGCGCCGGTCACGCACAGGAAGACCGACCCGAGCACGATAAAGGCTGCTGCGCCGTGCGTGGTGAGAAAGCCGATCGCATAGGCGGGGTTGAAGGCGGCGAAGATGCCAACGTCGTCGCGGATATGCATGATGCCGAGCGCGGCGAGGACGAGAAACCAGACGACCATCAGAGGGCCGAACACGAGCCCGACCTTGCCGGTCCCGCGTGCCTGCGCCGCGAACAGGGCGACGAGAATGCCGATGGCGACAGGCTGCACCCAGTTCGGATTGAAGGCCGGGATGGCGAGGTTGATGCCCTCGACCGCCGACAGAACCGAAATAGCGGGCGTCAACACTGCGTCGCCATAGAACAGCGCCGCGCCGGCGACGCCGAGGAGGAACACCATGGAGGTGCGCCGGCCAATGGCATGCTGCGCCAGCGCCATCAGCGACAGCACGCCGCCTTCGCCCTTGTTGTCGGCCCGCATGATGAAGATGGCGTATTTGATCGTTACCACGAAGATCAGTGCCCAGAGCATCAGGGAGATCACACCGAGCACTTCGGCGCGCGCGAGGCCGTCCTTCATCGCGCCGTGCAGGGACTCGCGGAAGGCATAGATCGGGCTGGTGCCGATATCGCCGTAGACGACACCGGCCGCCCCGACGGCCAGCGCCCAGAACTTGTCCTTGCCGTGCCCATGCGCGGCGGGGGCGTAGGTGTCAGGGGAATGTCCGGGAGGGGGCGACGGGGTGGAAGGCTCGCGAACAGGCGTTGAACCTGTCATTCTTGGCTCCGGCCGTGCCGATCGGATTTATGGAAAAGGCCTCTCCGATCGCGGCGGGGCGCGGCATACGCCTCTTTCGCGGTGGGCGCAATGCGGGCGCTTCAAAGGGAAAAGGCCTGTCCCGCAGGAGCGGGACAGGCCTTTTCCCCCGGTCGGCGTGATGGATCAGACCTTGGCTTTCGCCCGCAGGCTGTTCATCCGGTCGATCGAGGCCTCCGCGTCGCGCATGATGTCGGCAACGATAGCCGCCACCGGCTTTACCTCGCGCACCCCGCCAGCCGACTGGCCCATGGCAAAGCAGCTCGAGTCGGGGTTCAGTTTGGCCTCGTCGGTAATGCCGCCGATGCCGCCGATCACGCCGGTCTGGGTCGAGTGGATCGCCTGGAATGGGAAAGGCTTGATGTCCTGCGGGCGCTGTTCCCAGTCATTAATGTAGTCGTTGGTGCGGCAGCGCATCGGCTTGCCCGAATAGCAGCGCGTGCGGGTCGTGTCGGTGTCGCCGGCCTCGACGACGGCATTCTTGTACATGTTGGCGGCGTGGGCTTCGGCCGAGGCAATGAAGCGGGTACCCATCCAGACGCCTTCGGCGCCGAGGGCTAGGGCGGCGGCAAGGCCGCGCCCGTCATAGATACCGCCGGCCGCAATGACCGGAATTTTGACCGCCTCAACCGCCTGGGCAACCAGCGGCATTGTGCCGACAAGGCCGGTATGCCCGCCGCCTTCGCCGCCTTGCAGGATTACGGCGTCGCAACCGGCTTCCTCGGCCTTGACCGCGTGTTTCACGGCCCCGCCGACCACCATCACTTTCACGCCTGCCGCCTTCAGCCGCGCCATGATGGGCAGGGGCACGCCTAGGCCTGCAACGAACGAATCGGCGCCGCCCTTGATGATGACGTCGACCGATTCCTCGAGGCTTTCGGGGCTGGCGGCGAGCAGGTCCACGCCAAACGGCTTGTCAGTCAGCTCGCGCACTTTCTTCATCTGGCCGGCGATGAACTGGGGCGAAGTGCCCGCCATACCGAGGACGCCGTACCCGCCCGCGTTGCACATCGCGGCGCAGACTTCCGCATAGGAAACCCCGCCCATGCCGGCCAGCATGATCGGATGTTGGACTTTCAGCAGGTCAGTCAGCCGGGTTTTGAGCGCCATGGGAGTCTCCGTTGGGTGTCTTTGGACTGCCTAATCCTTAGGCTGCCGCCCCAAGGTCAACGCAAGAGTCTTTGGAGCAACTGCACAAGGTGTCCTTTTTGGAACAGAATTGCCGCGTATTTG
This sequence comes from Hyphomonas sp., assembly GCF_022844445.1. Lineage (GTDB taxonomy): Bacteria > Pseudomonadota > Alphaproteobacteria > Caulobacterales > Hyphomonadaceae > Hyphomonas. Next base: position 64,132 of record NZ_JALHLS010000006.1, on the reverse strand, counting down.
CCGCAATCTGGCCCCGATCAGTGGGCATGAGCGCAGGGTCCGGGGAGAAAACGGCCGGGCAGGGTGTCAAAAGAAGGAAAATCCCAATGACAAAGCTGTTTGCTGGCGCTGCCGCTGCAATCCTTTTCGCGGGTGTCGCGTTCGCAGGTGAACCGGCCCCCGCAACTGAAATCGTGGAAGCTGAAGCCGCTGTCGAAGCGGTCGCAGTGGAAGACGATGGTGAAGCCGAAGCCGTTGAAGTCGAAGCCACCGTTGAGGCCGAAGTCGGCCCGGCGACCGCTGACACCGAAGAAGGCGTTACCGAAGAAGCCGCTCCCGAGTAATCGGAAGCTGGCTTGAAGCTGCCCTTTCCCATAGGCGGGCGAGGGTTTTCTTCAACCGAAGCGAATAGATCGCACAGAACTGAAGAATTAACTTTCAGCAATGTTCAACAGGTGCTAGAGCACCGATCGTTCGCAAGAACACTCAACAGGGGTACTACCATCATGAAAATGCTCGTCCTTGCTGCCGCCGCTGCTTCCGCCCTCGTCCTCGCCGCTTGCGGCGCGACCGAAGAAGCTGCTCCGGCCGCTGAAGAAGTGACCGTCGAAGAAGTGGCTGCTGAAGCTGCTGCAACGACCGAAGAAGCTGTCGTCGAAGCTGTCGAAGCTACGACCGAAGCCACCGACGTTGCCGTTGAAGCAGCGACCGACGCCGTTGAAGGCGCTGTCGCTGAAGCAACCGAAGAAGCAACGACCGAAGCCGCTCCGGAGTAATCTCCCGCGGCCCGGCTTGCCGGCCTAAAAGATAAGGCCGCCTCCTTCGGGAGGCGGCCTTTTTATTTGGCGGAACGGCGCATAAAAAGGGGCGCCGAAGCGCCCCTTCGCATTGATCTGGACTGGCCGAATCAGAACTTCGCGTAGCCGCCATCGATGACAAGCGTGTCGCCCGAGTGATACTTCGAGGCGTCCGAAGCCAGGTAAACCGCGATGCCGCCGAAGTCTGCCGGTTCACCCCAACGGCGAATCGGCACTCGGGTGATGACCTTCGTGGCGAACACGTCATTGCCCTGCGCGCCTTCGGTCATGTCGGTGGCGATCCAGCCCGGCAGAACCGAGTTGGCCCGGATGCCGTAGCGGCCATATTCCACGGCGCACGCATTCATCATGGCGATCAGACCGCCTTTGGTATGGGCATAGGCCTGGTTGCGGCCGGCGCCCTCGATGCCGGCAAGCGAGGCCGTCCCGACGAGGCTGCCACCCGGATCGCCTGCCTTGGCGCGTGTTACCATCGACTTGGCCGCTTCACGCAGCGTGAAGAAGGCGCCCTCGGCGTTGATCCGCTGATTGTAGCGCCAGGTGTCCAGCGTCATGGTCTCGAAGGAGGCCGCGCCGCGGCCGACGCCGGCGTTCGCGATACAGGCGTCGATGCGCTTGAACTCTTCTTCTGCCTCTTTCATCGCCTTCACGACCTGGTCTTCCTCACCGACATCGACGACCCATGCCTTCACCTTGCCCGTGCCAAGCTTGGAGGCGGATTTGACGGCGGCATCATTGTCTGCGGTCTTGCGGCCCCAGATGACGACATCGGCATTGGAGGCGGCCAGCGCCTCGACCATGCCGAGGCCGATACCCTTGTTGCCGCCGGTGACGACGACAACCTTGCCGCTGAGATCAAAGGGTTTGTAAGTCATGTGCGGAAATCCTCCCTGGAAATCTTCTGGTGTTGTGACCGTCTACACTGGCCTTCCGCCGCGGAGGGTCAAGGGCCTACCCTCGCGCCAACCTGCGCGCCGACTCAATCACCCGGCGGGTCTCGTCCCAGAGCGGCAGCGCTGTCAGCTGCGCGGGAGAGATCCACTCGGCATGGTCGGCATCGTCGCCCGCGACCGGCTCGCCGCTGATCCAGACGGCCGCATAGTCAAAAAGCACATAATGGCGCGCCACGGCGCCGGTGCTGCGCGAGGTGAAAATCGCATCCACCACATCGACGAGGCCGACGAGCCGCGCCGTGATGCCGGTCTCTTCCGCAAGTTCGCGCAGCGCTGCCGCCTCGGCGCGTTCGCCGAACTCGATGCGTCCACCGGGTATCGACCAGTCTCCCGCCAGCGGCTTCGTGCCCCGGCGGATCAGCAGTACGTCGTCGCCCTTGAAGCACACCGTGCCAACGGCGGGTTGCGGTTTGCCGGTCATAGCCTTCGCTCCAGCAGCGCGACGGCCTCGACGTGCGCAGACCAGAGGAACTGGTCGATGGGGTGAATACGGACGATCCGGTAGCCGCCATCCACCAGCGTGCGCAGGTCGCGTGCCAGCGTGGCAGGATCGCACGAGACATAAGCGATCTTCGGTACGCGTGATTTTGCAAGCTCCGCCACCTGCGCGGCAGCGCCGGCGCGAGGCGGATCGAGCACGACGCCGCCAAGCCGCGACAGCTCCGCCGCGCCATAGGGGTTGCGGAAGAGATCGCGCACCTCGGCCGTGACCGGCTTCAGCCCGTGCGCGGCACGCACGGACTCTTTCAGCGCCTCGATCGCTGCCGCATTGCCTTCCGCCGCCAGCACGCTGGCCTCGGCGGCGAGGCGCAGCGCGAATGTTCCGCATCCGGAGAAAAGGTCCGCGACGTGGACAGCGAACTTCAGGTGTTCGCGCACAATCCGCTCCATCTCCGCCTCGGCCTCGGCGCTTGCCTGCAGAAAGCTCCCCGGCGGCGGCAAGAGGTTCGCGCCGCCCGCCGGCAGGCTCGGCCTCCGCTCGGTCAGCACGTCCGCATCTTCAATCGAGACGCGCGCAAAGCCGGCCCTCAGCGCCGCGCTTGCTGCCTCCGCGCGGGCGAGCGCTTTCACCTCTTTCGCGAGGCCCGTGATGTGCAAATCGAGGCCTGAGGCCGTCTCCGTGACCAGCATGCCAATCCCGTCCTTGTCATCCACCAGGTATCCGGCGATCTCCCTGAGGCGCGGCAGGGCAGCGACGATCGACGAGCGCGCCACGGGACATTCTGCCAGCGCCACCAGTTCATGGCTCCTGCGCGCGTGGAAGCCGACCACCACCTGCTTGCCCATCCGCCTGGCCGTGAACGCCGCACGCCGACGCGAGCCGGCCGGCGTCACCCATGTGTCCACCACGTCCGCTTCAATCCCCCGGGCCCTCAGTGTACGGAGGATCTGCTCGCGCTTGAACGCAGCATATGGCGCGGGCGCCATATGCTGCAGCGTGCACCCGCCGCATGTGCCGAAATGCCGGCAGGCTGGCCGCGCCCGCTCCGGCGAGGGCGCCAGCACCTCCAGCAGCTTCAGCCGCTCGCCCATACCCTCCACCCTTACCGTCTCGCCCGCCAGCGTAAACGGCACGCTCACCCAGGCGCCCTTCTCCTCGGCGCGCCCGTCGCCCTGCGCGCCGACCGACTGAATGGTTAAGCTGCGCGGGCCGGAGGCAGGGGCGTCTTGCGGGGCAGGCATCCGGTCTCCGGGGCTGGCGGGCTGGTGCGCACTCCGTTAGCAGGGGCAGGCGCTGCATGAAAGGAGCCCTCATGGCCAAGGCCAAAGGAAAACCCCGCCCCATCAGCCTTGCCCTGCAAGGCGGCGGCGCGCACGGCGCCTACACCTGGGGCGTGCTCGACCGGCTGAGCAGCGAGGAAAGTCTCGCCATTGAGGCCATCTCAGCCACCTCCGCCGGGGCGATCAACGCAGTGGCCTATGCGGCCGGTCTCGCCAAGGGCGGCCCGGAAGGCGCACGCGCCGAACTGGCGTCACTCTGGCGCAAGGTGTCCGATGCCAGCTCGGCCCTAGGCGCTTTTGGCTCGGCCGGGTTTGCCATGGCGACGGCGCTGCAATCCCTCGCCAGCCCCTACGACCTGAACCCCTTCAACTACAATCCGCTACGCACCCTCGTCGAAGCCGAGATCGATTTCGGCGCAGTCCACGCGTCTGGCCTCAAACTCTTCCTGTCGGCCACGAATGTTGAAACCGGCAAGGTGCGCGTCTTCTCGAAGGGGGAGATCACCACAGATGCCGTGCTCGCCTCGGCCTGCCTGCCGCAGAGCTTCCAGGCCGTGGAGATCGGCGGCACGCCTTATTGGGATGGCGGCTACATGGGAAACCCCAGCCTCTTCCCGCTGATCTATTCCGGCGCCCCGCGCGACGTGCTGCTCGTCATCCTCAATCCGCTCACGCGCCCCGGCACGCCGAAGCGTGCGGCCGAAATCCAGGAACGCCTCAACGAGATCAGCTTCAACGCCTCGCTGATCGGCGAGCTGCGCGCGATCGCGTTCGTCCAGCGCCTCATCGACGACGGCATGCTGAAAGAGACGGTGATGAAGAAATACCGCAGGCTGAACATCCACGCCATCAGGGGCGGGCAGGACCTGATCGGCTACAACCTCGCCACCAAGTCCGACACGCGCTGGCGCTTCCTCCTCGAACTGCGGGACAGGGGAATTGAAGCCGCCGACCGGTGGCTCGCCGATTGCGCCAAGGATGTCGGGACAAATAAATCGAGCTTTGACATCAGAAGTGAGTTTCTGGAGGCCTGACGGCGTGGATAGTATCAGACGTCGATACGGCTCCAGCCTGTCAGTCTTTGAATCGAATCCCGGATTTTCCGAACCGGAAAAGGCATCTGGATTTCCTCTGTTTGCGGACAAAGATCAACCGTCGAAAGCCGGTATGCCGGCCAACCCGTGCTTATGATGGGTGGCGGTTGTACAACGCAGCCGATCAGTCCGAATTGATCTCGGTTGCGCGCAAGGAACCTCTCGACCCGTCGGAAATCTCCCCGAAACCATTCCGCGTGCACGCCAAATTCTTTGCGAACACAGTCGGCCAGGATTTCGACCAGGAAGTCTCCCCTTGTTTGGAAGAATGCGGATTTCTTGAGCGGCGTCTGTGCGGACGCCGCTGTGATCAATGGCAGTCCCCCGGCCGCAGCGATGAAGGCTCGACGATTGAGGTCCATTCATTTTCTCCGGATCGACGCCGGTATTGAACCATCTTTTTTGCCGATGCTGAATCCGTTTCGGATTACATTCTTTTCAGAAAACTCACGCGCGCGGCGCCATAGTCGCGGACGTCGATCAGCGTCCAGCCAGGGAACATGAGCATCTCGTCCGATCCCGTCTCGGCAACCACCAGCGCGTCGTCCGCCAGCCACTTGCCATCCGCCAGGCAATCCAGCGCCGGCTGCACCAGGCCCTTGTGATAGGGCGGGTCGAGGAAAGCGAGCGTGAAGGGGCTGCCGACGCCCGCCGGCTTGTCGCCGAGGTCGGTGGCCGAGCGCCGGTGCAGGCGCGTGTTGCCGAACAGGCCCAGCGCCTCGATATTGTCACGGATCGCGCCGCGCGCGCCGTGGTCTGTCTCGACGAACAGGCAGAAGGCCGCGCCCCGGCTCATCGCTTCAAGCCCTAGGGCGCCCGAGCCCGCGAACAGATCGATCACCCGCGCGCCCTCCAGCGGCGGAGCCCAGTCCGCATGGGCGATCACGTTGAACAGGCTCTCCCGCGTCCGGTCACTGGTCGGCCGCGTACCCATCCCCTTGGGGGCAATCAGGGCGCGGCCCTTGTGCTGTCCGGCGATGATGCGCATGCGATGTGTCCAGGTTGAAGACGACAGCGCTTTAGCATGACGAGGGCACTTGAACAGCCTTGCGCTCGTTCCTGCGCAGGCGCAGTCTGCCAAAAATCGGGAGGTCCGGGATGGCGAGCGTCACAACTGAAACCAAAGGCGCAACCCGCCTCATCCGCTATGCGAATCCGCCGCGCCATTACATGACCGCCGAGGGCGCGGGGTTGATGCTGGCGGCGGTGCAGGCGGCGTCTGCCGATCCGGGCATCCGCGCCATCGTCCTGACGGGTACGGATGATGTGTTCGTGCGCCACTATGATGTGTCCGAGATCGTCGCGGTGGGCGAGGCGGTACGGGCCGGGCAGCTGAAGCCGGAGGATTTCGAGCGCGGCGGATTTGCTGACATGATCCGCGCAGTCTTCGACTCTCCGAAGCCCGTCATTGCGGCTATCAACGGTGTCTGCATGGGCGGCGGCTTCGAGCTTGCGCTGGCCTGCGACCTGCGCATCGTGGCGAACCGCGTGCCCCTGATCGGCCTACCGGAGACGCGCGTTGGCATCTTCCCGGGAGGTGGCGGCACGCAGCGCCTGCCGCGGATGATCGGTGAAGCGCGGGCACTCGAGTTCATACTCCGTGGCCAGACAGTCGACGCCGAAGGCGCGCTGGCACTCGGTATCGTGAACGCGGTCGCCGCAGACGCCGTGACCGAAGCGCTGGCCATCGCAGCCGAACTCTCCGAACGAGGCGCCGAGGGCCTCGCTCACGCCAAGCGCCTCGTGCGCGGCGCCCTCACTTGGGGTCTCGAGGTGGGCACGCGCGAGGAACAGCACGGCTTCCACGCTGTCCTGAAAGCCGACAGCGCGATGGCGGCGATGAAGGACTTCCTCGCCACCGGCGAAGACATTACACGGTAGCGATGACCACGCTGCCTTCCCCCATGCTTCGCGCCCTGGAACTCGCTCGTGCCGCCGCTCAGGCGGGCGAGGTGCCCGTCGGCGCCGTGATTGTTGATCCCGCCACCGGCGAGATCATCGGCGAGGGTGCCAATGCCCCTGTGATGGCGCATGATCCGACGGCCCATGCCGAGATCATCGCGCTGCGCTCGGCGGCGGCGAAGCTTGGCAACTACCGGCTCACCGGCCTGCATCTCTACGTCACGCTGGAGCCCTGCGCGATGTGCGCCGGCGCGATCAGCTTCGCGCGTATCGGCAAGGTCATCTACGCTGCCACGGATCCAAAGGGCGGCGCTATCCTCCATGGCCCGCGCTTCTTCCAGCAGCCGACGTGCCACTGGCGGCCGGAGGTGGAGCAGGACGACGCAAACGACATCGAGGCGGGAGACATGCTGCGCGAATTCTTCCGCTCACGGAGGTAGGCCGCAGGGGGCTTGCTTTCCCTTATGTCACGCCGCTCACATCGGCTCCAGACACAGGAGCCTCCATGACCGCCACGCTGAAGATCGAGAACGACATCGCCCTCATCACCATGGATGATGGCAAGGCCAACGCCATCAGCCTCGCGATGCTGGAGGCCGTCAATGCTGCGCTTGACGAGGCGGAGAAGTCCGCGAGCGTGACCGTCCTTACCGGGCGCCCCGAGCGTTTCTCCGCCGGGTTCGACCTGAAATTCCTCGCTTCCGCCGCGCCTGAAGACGTCCGCCGCCTGGTTAATGGCGGCGGCAGGCTGGCGTTCCGCCTGTTCACTTCAAAGCAGCCTATCATCATCGCCGCCACAGGCCATGCCATCGCAATGGGCGCCTTCCTGCTGCTCGGCGCAGACACGCGCATCGGCGCGCGCGGCGCCTACAAGATCGGTGCGAACGAAACCGTCAACGGCATGACGCTGCCTGGCTTCGGCGTCGAGCTGCCCCGCGCCCGCCTTAACCCGATGTACCTCACCGAAGCGCTCGTGCAGGCCCGTCTCTATACGCCGGACGAGGCCGTGCCCGTTGGCTGGCTGGACAAGGTGGTGGAGCCCGGCGAGGTCCACGCTGCCGCGATGGCCGAGGCCGAACGCCTGAAGCTGATCGCCAACGGCGCCTATTGGCGCAACAAGATCCTCGCCCGCCAGCCCGCCATCGACGCGATTCTGCCGACCCTGGCCGACTGATCGCTCTGGCCACCGCGCCCGTCCCCTCCCAGGATTTTCCCACGGGAACTTCCGGGGGGATGCCGAATGCTGCTGCGCCGCGTGATCAGCCATGTCCGCAACCAGGAATGGACCGCCATCGCCATCGACTTCCTGATCGTCGTGCTCGGTGTGTTCGTGGCGACCCAGGTCGCCAACTGGAACGCGGCGCTTATCGAGCGCGAACTGGAGCGGGCCTATCTCCTGCGTCTGCATGAAGAAGTCTCGATCATGATCACGCAGCAGGAAACCGAACGGGCAGAAACCGTGGCGCGGGCCAAACGCCTGGAAGAGGTCGCGGCCTATTTCGAGGCGTTCGGCACGCCGGACGCTGCGACGCCTGAACCGGTTAGCGAACACTGCAGCGGCGTGATTTCATCCCACTTATTTGCCGGCGACATCACCCTTCCGCCGACGATCAGTGAACTGATTTCGACAGGGCAGATCCTGCTTGTATCGAACCAGGCACTCCGAATGCGGATCGTCCGCTTCGCGCAGGCCATCGACGAGTATGGACAGCTGCGCCATGACATTCAGGTGGACCGGATGGTCCTTTCGCGGAAGTATCCGGACCTGATCCGGCTCTCGCCGGTCGACCGGGCCCAAAGCGTCTGCGATTTCCCGGCAATGGCGCAGTCACAGGCCTTCCGGAACGACTTGCTCGACAACGAGCGACGGTTCAAGGCCTATGCCGCCGGGGTGATCCAGGGCCAGCAGGGTCTCCGCCAGGGCCTGCACGACGCGCTCGATATCGAGCTGGAGATCACGCATGTGGAGACGGCCCCATGACTGAGTGGATCGCATAGAGGGCGGGCACCAGCCTGTTCCAACTCCGAAAAGCGAAAAGAAATTATTGTAAAACAATAATTTTTGCCCTATGTAACTGCCGAACAGGGAGATCTTCGCATGACCCGCTCCGATACCAACGAAACGCCGGCCTCGGCCCTGCGCGACACATCCTGGCTGTCCGTCGCGGCCATTGTCGTCGTCGTCATGATGCTTGGCTCTGTCGCTGCCGACATAACAGGCAAGGTCGGCGCCATGGTGGTCACGCAGGAGACCTGGCGCGACGTGTTGCAGGCCTTCCTGCTGGCGCTGCTGGTCAACACGCCGACCCTGATCATCGTGGGCGTCCTCGGGGACTTCGCCGGCCTGTTCGGCCGCACCGGCGAGGGCGAGGTCTTCTCGCCCCGCAATCTCAGATCCCTGCGCAGTGCGGGCAGCGGCCTCATCTGGGCCGCCGCCGCCAGCGCGATCATCGTGCCGACCGTCCTCAGCTGGACCACCGGCGACGGGCGCGGCTTCATCTGGCAGGTCAACGACCTCGCCCTCGGCACAGCCGCCATGGGCGCGGCCATCCTAGGCCTGTCCCATGTCTTCGCCGAAGGCATCCGTCTCAAGTCCGACAGCGACCAGATCATCTGATGGCGCGGGACATCATCGTCACACTCGACGTGATGCTCGCGCGCCGAAAGATGAAGGCGAAAGAGCTCGCCGCCGCCATCGGCATCACCGAGGCGAACCTCTCGCTTCTGAAGTCGGGCAAGGTCAAGGGCGTGCGTTTCGAGACGCTGGCGAAGCTGTGCGAGGCGCTGGACTGCAAGCCCGGCGACCTGCTGGACTTCGGCGAAACGGTTGCACCGCGCGCGCCTGCCCATCCTTTGGAGCCGGACGGCCTCGCCTGAACAGGCTTGAGGCAGCACTGTGTTTCGCCGGTGCGCAGGCTATCTAATGTGGCTGCATGGGGTGTCAGGCGACTCCCGGCTCGCATAGGATGCATCCAACCATACCAGACAAAGGGGGCGCCGCATGGAACAGGTCATCGATCACGCCGCCTCCGGCCACGGCCCCAGCCCGGTCCTGATCAAGGACCTGCTGGTCTTCCTGATCGCCACCGGCATCCTCGTGCCGGCCATGCGCTTCATAAAGATCCCGACCGTCATCGCCTTCATGCTAGCGGGGCTTGCGCTCGGTCCCTTCGCGCTCGGGCGTCTCGCCCTGGACATCCCGATTCTCGAGTTCTTCTCAATCTCTTCGCCGGAATCCGCGCTGCCCTTCGCAGAGCTGGGCGTGCTGTTCCTCCTGTTCCTGCTGGGGGTCGAGTTCTCCTTCGCCAGGCTCTGGGCGCTGCGCAAGGTCGTGGTCGGCGCCGGCGGCGGGCAGGCGATCCTCAGTGCGGTGGCCATCGCCGGGGTCTGTCTCGCCTTCGGGCTGGACCTTCCCGTCGCGATGATCCTCGGTCTCGCGCTCGCCCTGTCGTCCACCGCCATCGTCATGCAGGTACTGATCGAGAGCAAGCGCGCCGCCCAGCCGGTCGGCCGCGCCACGCTCGGCGTGCTGCTCTTCCAGGACATCCTGGTCGCGCCGATCCTTATTTTCGTCGGCTTTGCCGGCATGAAGGCCGACGCCAACATGGCCGGTGTCCTGATCGATGCCCTGATCCGGGGACTGATCGCCATTGCCGTGATCTGGGCCATCGGTCACTACCTCCTCGGCCGCGTTTTCCGCCTTGCCGCCGCCAGCGGCGGACGCGACTTCCTGATGGCGCTGACCCTGCTCACGGTCGTGGGCGCCGCCGCAATCACCTACAGCGCCGGCCTCTCGCTTGCCCTCGGCGCCTTCCTTGCCGGCCTCCTCGTCGGCGAGACCGAGTTCAAGCACCAGACCGAGGTCGACCTCGAACCCTTCAAGGGCCTCCTGCTCGGCTTATTCTTCATGACCGTCGGCATGAGCCTCGACCTGCCGGTGATCGCCGACCAGATCGTCTGGATCCTTGCTGCGCTCGCGGCGCTGGTCACCATGAAGGTGCTGATCGCCTATGTCGCCTGCCGCCTCTTCGCAGGCAACCATCCGCTCTCGCTCGAGGCGGCCCTGCTGCTCGCGCCCGCCGGAGAGTTCGCCTTCGTGGTGCTGACCGCCGCCCGCGCCGCAGAGGCCGTGCCTGCTGATGCCGCCACGTTCGCCTCCGCCGTGGCCGGACTTTCCATGCTGCTGACGCCGCTGCTTGGCCAGCTCGGCCGCCGCCTCGCCCGCGGCAAGACCGCAGAAGGCGAACTGCCGCCGATGATGGACCTCGACCATCTGACCGACCACGTGATCCTCGCCGGGTATGGCCGCGTCGGCCAGTCCATCGCGCGTCTTCTGGTCAACGAGGAAGCTGCCATCGTTGCGATAGACCGCGAGCCCGACAAGATCCGCCTGGCCCGCAAGGCCGGGGTGCACGCCTATGTCGGTGACGCCGCCCGCGGGGAGTTCCTGAAGGCCACGGGCATTTCGCGTGCAGCCATGCTGATCATCACGGTTGATGACCCCGACCGTGCCGAAGCCATGGTGCGCTGCGCCCTGGAGTTGCGCCCTGACATGACCATCCTCGCCCGCGCACATGACGGCGACCACATGGTCCGCCTCAGCGCCGCCGGCGCCAGCCATGTCGTGCCCGAAGCCATCGAGTCCGGCCTCCAGATGGTCCGCATCGCCCTCGAAATCTTCGGCTACGACCAGGAAACCGTCCGCACCCGGATCGGCCAGGCCCGCGACGAGGAGTATCGCCGGGCCTGAGCTGGCCCGCCAGAACGGAAGGCTAGAGCTCCGCCGCAATCTCGCGCAACACGCCGCGCAGCCAGATCATCGCCGGGTCCTCGGAATTCTCCCGGCGCCAGTACACCACGCTCCCCAGCATCGGAGAAGGAATCGGCAGGTCCAGCACCACAAGTCCGGACGCCTCCGCCATCGGCCGCGGCGCCACCAGTGCCAGGTGCGAACGGCGCACGGCCTCAATGGCCGGCTGGTGGTTCGGCAGGCGCAGCACGGGCGTGATCCGCCCGCCGGCCGCACGCGCTATTTCCTCCACCAGGCTTCGCCCCTCGCGCCGGCTGGAGACGGCCACGTGGCGCAGAGCGAAGAAACGCTCCGGCGTCAGCTTCTTTTTCGCCACCGGATGATCCGGCGCCAGCATGCAGGCATAGGGTGTCGAGAACAGTGCCTCGCGCTCGAGGTTTGCGCCGCGCAGTTCCGGAACATCGATGGCAAGGTCAAGCCGGCCGGAGGCGAGTTCTGTGGAGATCGCGCCCCGGTCGATCTGGCTCCAGGCGAGCCGCAGGCCGGGCGCAACCTGCTCCAGCTTCGCCGCCATCGGCGGCACCAGCATGTAGGCCGAGGCATCGCGCGCCGAAATGTTGAAGACGCGCGTCGAGCGCGCAGCATCGAATTCCGAGCGCGGCTCCAGCCCGCCGCGCAACCGGTCCAGCGCGTCACGCACCGCCGGCATCAGCGCTTCTGCCATCGCGGTCGGCTTCACGCCGCGCCCATCGCGCACGAACAGCGGGTCCTCGAAATGCAGGCGAAGGCGCGCCAGCGCATTGCTTACCGCCGGCTGCGTGATGTGCAGGCTCTCACTGGCGCGCGTCAGGCTGCGCTCGGTATGGATCGCTTCCAGCACGGGCAGGAGGTTCAGGTCGAGGCTGCGCAGGTTCATCTATGGTAAATCTCGTACATCACGGATGGTGATGATTGAGTTTCATAGAATAAAGTAGCCGAATAGTCGATACTGGGGCATTGCATCGCGCAGAAGTGGAGACCTTGCGCATGCCCGCCGTGCTACAGCCATCCCGCCGACTTCAGCAACATCGCCGCGCCAATCGCGGTGACCAGCCATTTCATCGCCCGCTTGAAGTCGACATCACTCATGCGCTCGAGCAGCTTGCCGCCGAGAGTCGTTCCGAGCATCGAGAGCGGGACCGCCAGCGCAAAAAACCAGACGGGCGGAATGGAAGCCCCGCCAGCGGCGGCAATAACCGGAACGCTCCAGAACACGATCTTCACAAGATGGGCGAGCACCTGCGTTACCGACTTGGTAGCCACGATCGCGCGCCGGTCCATATCAGTCGTGACAAAAAAGATATCGAGCAAGGGCCCGGCAACGCCCCCCAGCGTATTCAGGGCCTGCACGGCAAAACCCGCCAGTTCCGCTTGGCCTCGCTTGAGTATGTCCAGGCGGATCCAGCCCTTCGGCAGCCAGACGAGCATCGCGGTGGCGGCGAGGAACAGGTAGACCGCGCGGGCCTCCGGGCGCCAGGAAATGGCCATGAGAACGAAAAAACCCGCAACTGCGCCAAGGGCGTAGCGGCGGAACACGCGCCAGTCGATGTACTGGCGCCAAAGGAAAGCGCGATAGCCGTTGGAGACCATTTGCACGGCGCCGTGAACGACCATTGCGGTCGCGACGGGCAGCATCGCGGCAAGGACGCCCATCAGGATCAGCCCGCCGGCCATGCCGAATATGCCGGAAATGAAGGCGGTGACCAGCACAGTCACAAGGATCACGAACGCCGAGGCAAAGCTCATATCCAGCGCCTTAGCCGAGTCCCTTCGCCAGCGCGAGAGCCAGAAAGAATTTGCGCGCCCCCCGGCGCGTCAGGTACGCTGGCGTCCAAGAACAGCAGAAAATATGAACCCTCGGAGAGGAAACAGACCCATGCCTGACACCCAACGCACCGGCGCAGAACCCGCCGACCTGAATGACCTTCGCATGTCGGAGGCGGTTCGCCCGCTTTACGACCATGTGGTGAAGTTTATTGCCGAGACCGTGAACCCGATGAGCGTCGAGTTCCACCGCCTCGGGGAAGGCAACAAGAACATCTGGACCTACGCCCCCGGCCAGCTCGAGTGCCTCGAGAAAGCCAAGGACGAAGCCAAGAAGCAGGGTCTCTGGAACTTCTTCCTGCCGGACGCCGAAACCGGCGAAGGCCTGTCGAACCTCGACTATGCTTACATCGCCGCCGAGCTTGGCAAGAACCCGATGGCGTCGGAGACGATGAACTGCTCGGCGCCGGACACCGGCAACATGGAAGTGCTCGAGCGCGTCGGCACCCCCGCCCAGAAGGAAAAGTGGCTGAAGCCGCTGCTCGAAGGCAAGATCCGCTCTGCCTATGTGATGACCGAGCCGCACATGGCCTCATCGGACGCCAAGAACGTCTCGATGAAATGCGAACTCGACGGTGACGAGTATGTGCTGAACGGCGAGAAATACTACGCCTCCGGCGCCGGCGATCCGCGCTGCCGCATCATGATCGTGATGTGCCGCTCCAACAACGGCCCGGACGTGAACCGCCAGCAGTCGCAAGTCCTTGTCCCGCTGCCCCATCCGGGTGTCGAGATCGTTGGCCCGATGCACGTCTTCGGCGAGCCGGACGCCCCTCACGGCCACATGCACCTGCGTTTCACGAACGTGCGTGTGCCGAAGGAAAACATGCTGCTCGGCGAAGGCCGCGGCTTCGAGATCTCGCAGCTGCGCCTCGGCCCGGGCCGTATCCACCACTGCATGCGCTCAATCGGCCAGGCTGAACGCGCGCTTGACCTGATGTGCATCCGCGGCCTCAGCCGCGAAGCCTTCGGTAAGCCGTTGGCCAAGCTCGGCGGCAATACCGAGATCATCTCCCGCGCCCGTATCGAGATCGAAGCCATGCGCATGATGGTGCTGAAAGCGGCCAAGGCGATGGACGTCCTCGGCAACAAGGAAGCCCGCATCTGGATCTCGATGGTGAAAGCCATGGTGCCTGAGCGCGTCTGCCAGATCATCGACCAGGCGATCCAGATCCATGGCGCGACCGGCGTTTCGCAATGGACCCCGCTTGCCCGCATGTATGCCAGCCAGCGCACCCTGCGCCTCGCTGACGGTCCGGACGAAGTCCACCACATGGTCGTCGGCCGCCATGAACTGCGCAAGTATGAAGGCGGCGTCGAAGACCCCTCCCTCGCGGCCATCTGGCGCAAGTAAGTCCGGCTACGGATTGAAGACATGAGGGCGCGCGGCGGGAAACCTCCGCGCGCTTTCTTGTCAGTAGCGCTGCGTCACGGCTTCTGCTCAGTCAGGGCGATCCGGTTGCCTTCGCTGTCTTCGAACTCGGCCACATAGCCGAGATCGCCTATGTCTTTCTTTGGATAGAGTATGCGCGTGCCGGCAGCGGTCGCCCGGGCAAGGACATGGTCAATTGAGGCGACGCGGAAATAAAGGATCGCCCCTGTCTTCGACGGGACATAAACATCGCCCTTGGCCAGCGCGCCGCTCGCGCCGAGACCGTTTTGCGCAGGTGGAAATAGGGCCATGTCGTAACCGTCGATGATTTCACGGGTCAGGGATACGCCGAATACGGAAGCATAGAACTGGACGGCCCTGTCCATGTCGGTGACAGGAATCTCGAAATAGGTCATGGCCGGTGTCATCGGCATTGTTTCCTGTGCCTTGTCCTGTATTTCGGGGCGGGTGTCGCGGGCGGAGGCGCAAGACGCGACTGTCCAGATCGCAGCGGCCAGAAAGACGCGGCCTGCGGTGCGCGGTATCATCTTGATCGTCCGGTTTGGCATGCCTGCTCCTTGATCTGGCGTGTCAGGATGAGGTGGCCGCACGCTGTGAAACCTTCGCATACAGATCATCACCCCAGCCTTTCACTTCGCCGGAGAACAGCGTTTCCGGCGGCACGATTTCCGGACCCAGTCCGGGCGCAAGCGGCGGGGAGAAATAGCCGAGCGCATAACTGCCCATCGAATAGCCGATCAGGCGCTGCAGCTCCGGCGACAACCTCGCGGCGATTTCCGGCGGGCAGGAGAGATACTGGTTCTCCTCCTGCCGCAACCAGCCGAGCGAGTAGGTGATATTGATGCCGACGCGATCAGCGTTCGAGACGTTCGCGCCGCCCGAATGGATCACCGAGCCGGTATACAAGATGACTGACCCGGCCTTCATCTCGGCATAAGTGGTCTCATCCTCGTGCGCGCCGCGCCCGTCTTCCCAGAGATGGCTGCCGGGCACGACGCGCGTTGCGCCGTTCTCCCGGGTGAAATCCGTCACGGCCCAGATCATGTTCAGCTGCGGCTCGATGCTGCGTTGCAGGTAGCCGCCCCAGGCGAGGCGGTCGCGGTGCAGCACCTGCGCGCCCTGTCCCGGCTTGATGCGGATCACCTGCGTCAGGTGCAGCTGGTAGCGGTCGCAGAAGGGCGCGAGGAAAGCGCCCGTCGCGGCGTTCACCAGCGGATCCATCACCAGGTCGCGGCATGCCGGTGAGCGCGCGACGAGAGCGCCGGTGCGCGTCGTCAGTCGCCCGGTGAAATCGTCCCGGCCATGGGGCGTTGCCTCCACATAGGGCATGATTTCCGTCCGCACACGGGCAAGAAGTTCGGGCGTCATCAGGCCGTCGATGATCACGGCGGCATCCTCCGCCAGAATCTTCATCACCTCGTCACAGGTGGCAGTTGCGGGAAGGTGTTTCAGGCTGGGCATGGCGGGCCTCCTTCAGGCAGGTTTGGGTTTCAGGCTGGCAAACAGGGGGCCGAGCAAGGCGGCGAGCTGAGCTTTCTGGCGCTCCGGCGGCCAGCTGTCCGGCTCCAGGGTCGCGCGCGTGCCGACGCCGTCGACCGCAGCGATGACTGCGCAGGCCACGACGCGGGGCGTCTTCGAAACCGCCGCGAAGCGCTCGCTCAGCGCCGTCTCAATCTCGAGGTAGTATTGCTGGTGGATCGCCCGCAAACTTTCAGAGAAAGGCGCGCGGCCCCAATAGGCGAGCCAGACGCGCCAGGCGCTCCGCCCCGCATCATCCAGCGGCAGCG
This sequence comes from Hyphomonas sp., assembly GCF_022844445.1. Taxonomy (GTDB): domain Bacteria; phylum Pseudomonadota; class Alphaproteobacteria; order Caulobacterales; family Hyphomonadaceae; genus Hyphomonas. The sequence goes on along the minus strand of NZ_JALHLS010000006.1, from coordinate 47,871 downwards.
CGTCGGCAAAATCCTCGAGCCTGAGGCCCGTGCCGACCGAGTCGATCCGCTCAGCGAGGCGGGCGCAGATTTCCTCCAGCGCGGCTGCCAGCAAGGCGTCCTTGTCCGGAAAATAGTGGGCCAGGGCTCCGGTCGTCACGCCTGCGGCGCGGGCGATGTCCGACAGCTTAACCTCATCCAGCCCGCTCCGGGCAACTGCTTCGGCAGCAGCGCTGGCAAGGGCGCGTCGGCGTTCGTCATGGTCAACAATTTTTGGCATAACCGTGATAATAAATAAAATCTACCCTGCGTCAAGCCTGGAAACTTGTCCGGATACGTCCGGATTGACACCGGCCTGCCACAGGCAGACGCTCGCCGCTTCAAGGAAGGACCCGTGCCATGCGTTTCAAGTCTGCGTTAGTTGCCCTGTCTCTGATAGCTGCGATCCCGGCTGCGCCCGCCCTGGCGCAGGACATGGAGCGGATGATTGTCACCGCCAACCGCGTCGAGGAGAGCGAGCGGCAGAGCGCCCCCGCCGTCTACCGGCAGATACCGGCAGACTTCCTGCTCGTGGCGCTGACTTTCCAGAGCGCCACGCGCGACACCGGCGAGCGCGCCAAGGAACTGGAGACGATGTTCAATCGCCTCAAAGCCAAGGCGGCGAAGACTGACGGCATCAATCTTGTCGGCGGCACGCTTGGCCAGTCCACGGCGGATATCGACACCGTTCTGTTCACGGACGTTTACACGAACGACTATTCCGGCACCGGCCGATTCACGTTGACATTGAGCGTCGACACGAAGGCCGATGAATCGTTCGAGGCGCTGATGAAGCGGGCGCAGGCTTTCGTTGCGTCGATCGAGATGGCCGGCCGCTCCGAAGCCTATCTCGGCGACAACCAGTTCATTGGCGCCCGCGACGTCGCCAAACACCGCGCCGATCTGGTTGCCGATATTGCCGCCGAGGTCGCTGCCCTGAAAACAAGCTTTGCACCGGCCAAGGTCACGCTTACCGGGCTCGAAAGCCGGATCATCACCCAGCCTTCCGGTCCGCTGGAGCTGGAGATTTTCATTCCGTACACGTTGAACCTGGAGAGCGGCGGCGAGTAGCAGTCTTGCCCACGTGCTGGGATTTCGGCATCCGTAGCGCCGTATTCCGAGGGGGCGTGAGTGAACCGGCTGACGCATTTCTTCCGTCGGCTACACAATGTGTTGGGCCTGATCCTTGGCGCGCAATTTGTTCTCTGGGCCGCGTCCGGCCTTTTTTTCCTGCGTCCGATCGAGCAAGTGCGCGGCGAACATCTGCGCAGCAGTGCGCATGCGACCTTCGCGGAGCTGCCCGCCAGCGCCGCGCCCATGGATGGGATCCTCGCCGCGACGGGTGAGCCGGTGATGGCGCTGAAGGTGAAGCCCTGGCTCGGCCGCCCGGTCTGGGAGGCGGAGACCCATTCCGGCAAGGTGATGCTCGATTGTGCGACGGGCCAACCGCTGACTCCGGTTTCGGACGCCGATGCCCGCCAGATGGCCGAGGCCGGCTGAGCGGGCGAGGGCAGGCTAACCGGGCTTAGGCTTGTTGATGAAACACCGCCTGAAGCCGGCCGCGGCGCCGGCCGGCCGATGTGGCGCGCCGAGTTCGAAGGCGCCGACAGGGCGACCTTCTGGATCGACCCGCAGGTCGGCGAGATTGCCGCCGTCCGCACGGACTGGTGGCGCGCTTTTGACCTTTCCGGGAGCCTGCACATCATGGACTGGACGAGCCGCGAGACGATTTCGTCCTGGTGGATGAAGCTGTTCTCGTTCGGCGCGCTGGTGCTGTCGCTCGCCGGGATCTGGCTGGTCATCGACCGGCTGCTGAAGAGGCGCCTGCTGAATTGGTCAGAACGGCACGTTGGGATCGTCCTCGCCGGCCGCGCCGAGCGCGAGGCCGGCGAAATCGAAGACTTGCGGGTCGTGCAGATGGCTCGGGCGGACATTCGCGAGCGCGCGGGCCATGACCTGGCGCACGCCTGGCTTCTTGCGTTCCCATTCGTCGAGCAGGTGTTTCATCGCCACGCGCTGCAGGCCGTCCTGGCTGCCGCAGAGATTGCAGGGGATAATCGGGAAGTTCATCGCCTCGGCGAACTTCGCAAGGTCGGACTCCGCCGAGGTGATCAGAGGACGGAAGACCATCACGTCGCCCTCATCGTTCAGGAGTTTCGGCGGCATCGCGGCAAGGCGGCCGCCATGCACGAAATTCATCATGAAGGTCTCAAGCGCGTCATCCCGGTGATGGCCGAGCACGATCGCCTCGCAGCCTTCTTCGCGCGCGACGCGGTAGAGGATGCCGCGGCGCAGGCGCGAGCACATGGAGCAATAGGTTCGCCCGGCTTCGACCTTTTCGGTGACGATCGAATAGGTGTCTTCGGTGATGATCCGGTGCGGCACGCCGACCTTGGCGAGCCAGTCCGGAAGGACGTGTTTCGGAAAACCAGGTTGGCCCTGGTCAAGGTTGCAGGCAATCAGGTCCACCGGCAGGGCGCCTTGCCATTGCAGGTCAAGCAGGACCGCAAGGAGGCCGTAGGAGTCCTTGCCGCCGGAGAGGCAGACGAGCCATTTCGGGCGCCGTTTATCGCTGGCCTCGATGGCGCGGCGGTCGACGAGACCGTAGGTGTCGATCACTTCCAGCGCCCCGCGCACGAGGCGCTTGCGCAGCTTCTTGAAGCTCACGGAATCTGGCGCGTCCGCGAACAGGCTGGGCGAGGGGGCGAAGGTATCGGCCATGCCGGGGATTTGCCACGGGCGGGGTTGGTCAGCAAGGGCAGGAGGTTGCACGCAGCCGCTGCTGCTGGCGCAGACTGATGGCTTGCCCTGTTTCTGAGCAAAGCCTGCCATCTTCCATTGCTTCGCAATGGGGTCCTCCTCTCCCACACAGTGGGAGAGGAGGGATGCCTAGTATTACAGGGACCAGCCGAGTTCGATGCCGTAGATGCGAGGCTGGTTGAAGATGCCGGACAGGTTGTTGAAGTCGATTGCCGAAACCGTGCCGACTTCGTCGGTCAGGTTGCGGACGAAGGCTTTCGCCGACCAGGGCCCCTTGCGGTAGCCGAGCGCCGCGCCGCCCTCCCAGCGCCCTTCGGCGGTGAACTCCGTCGATTCGTACAGGAAAATGTTCGAGTCGGAACGGAACGACCAGTCGGTGGAAGCGAAGACCTCGCCGCCGCGCCAGTCGCGCGAATAGTCAAACGCGAAATTGGCGATCCATTCCGGCGCTTGCGGGAACGGGTTGCCGTCGATCAGGGCGCCGCCGGTGACCGGATCTATCGGGTTGAGCACGGTGCAGGGCGAGCCGCAGATGCCGGCCGTGAGACCTGCATCATCGATCTCGGTGTTATTGTAGGAAAGGCCCGCGCTGAAGGCGAGGCTTTCGGTAAGCAGGGCGCGGATGTCGGCTTCAAAGCCGTAGCCCTTGCCTTCTTCGGCGTTCAGCAGCTGGTTGAAGTTGCCGGCGCCGCCGATGGCGGTGAGCTGCAAGTCTTCAACGGTATAGGTGTAAGCAGCCAAGTTGGTGTCGAGACGGCCATCCAGCAGGGTTGTTTTGACACCCACTTCATAGCTGTCGAGGATTTCGGAATCGGCTGTCGTGATCGCGTCGCCGAAAACGAGGCGGCCCTGGATCGACGGGGCACGGAAACCCCGGGCTATACGGCCATAGACGTTAGTGTTGTCGTCCACCGCATAGGTGAGCGAGGCATCCCACGAGAGCTGTTCGTCACCGACGCTGACGGTGGGCGGGTTGATATTCGGCGCGCCGAACGGCGAGAGCGTGCGGCGGGCGGTCAGGTCCTTGCTTTCGTCCGTGTACCGAAGACCGACCTGGCCGGTGAGCCGATCGGTCAGGTCATAGGCGAGGCTACCGAACACGGCGATCGAGTCCGTTTCCTGGGTCTGGAAGGCCGTACCGTTTTCGGCGCCGCCTGCGAGCGTGTTATAGCTGCGCGAACTGATGTCGATCTCTTCATTGAAGGCGTAAAGGCCAGCGGTCCAGCGCAGGGCGGCGTCTTCGCCGTTCGACAGGCGAAGTTCGTGGGTAATCTGCTGGTGATCATCGATCCCGTCGGCCGACTCGGCCGGGAACGGAATTACCCCGGGCGCCGATCCGGTCGGCAGGAAGGCGGCGCCGGCGCCGCCGTCGACATCGCCGCGTGAGAAGGTTTCAACGGTTTCGTAGCCGAAGAGGTAAGTCAGCGTGGCGGCTGAGAGCTCCCAGTCGGCGCGCGACGTGAAGCCGAGGGCATCCGTTTCGAGAGTAGAGTAGATCTGCGCATCGGCAAAGTTCACTTCGCGGTCAAAGCCGGGCCGAGGACCGGACTGGCCGGTCTGGAAGGCGTTGGCCTGGAATGAGACCTGGCCGCCGTCGAGCGTGCGGCCGTGCAGGTTTCCGAGCCAGGTGAGATTGTCGGTGACATCGACCTTCACCTGCGCGCGCCAGGCGAGGTCCTCGTAACCACCTGCATCGGCGCCGCCTGTAGGAAGGGCCGTTTCGATAAAGTCGTCGCGCGTCTGGAAGACGCCGGCGAGGCGCACAGAGACGCGGTCCGAGATCGGTCCACCGACAGCGCCTTCGATATTGGCTGTGCCGAACGTCCCGTAGGAGGCACGGGCATAGGCATCAAGTTCGTCGCCGGGCTTGACGCTTTCAAACTTCAGCGCGCCGGCCGGCGTGTTGCGGCCGAACAGGGTGCCCTGCGGCCCGCGCAGGACTTCGACGCGCGCGGTGTCGAAGACGGGGAAGCCCTTCAGGACAGGGTTTTCATAGACAATCTCGTCATAGATGAACGAGACGGGCTGGGACGCATTGAAATCGAAATCCGTATTGCCGAGGCCGCGGATATAGGGGCGCGGGAAGATGCGGCCATACGAGGTTTCGATGATCAGGCTGGGGACCCGGGCAGTGAGGAACTGAATGTCCTCGCCGGCCTGGCCGAAAGTGGCGAGAGCGGACTCATCGAGCGACGTCAGGGAGACGGGAACGTCCTTGATGTTTTCTTCGCGCTTCGTCGCGGTCACGGTGACCGACTTGAGCTTCAGCGCCGCATCTTCGGTCGATGCATCCTGAGCGAGTGCGAAGGGGGCGAGGATTGCAATGGCACAGCAGGAGGCCATGGCGGCGCGCCATGTTCGTGTAGGTTTCATGGAACAGTCTCCGGGATGACTAAAAAAGCGCGACAGGCGCCCGGTCACCAAGAATATCCGTGACTGAAAATTCTCAAGGGGATGACAGGTTCTTGAAGGCGATTTTGGCGCCGCTGCGTGTTTCAGGTCACGCTCGCGCGTGGAGCGAATTGATTTGCGTCAGGCGAGCCGGTTGCCGCCGCCGAAGGGGAGGCGGAAGAGGTTTTTCCACCATTGGCGCCAGCGCCAGGCGCGGCGGAGCTTGGCGTTCGACGGCATGTCGAGCGCGCCGCGAGGGACGAGCATGTCGTTCATGAGCGGCTGGTAGCGGCGGATGAGGTCTTCCTCAATGCGGGCGCGCTCCGCCGCCGTCCGTACAAGGAGGACATGGCGCTCGGTGGCGCCGCGTTTCCACCAGGCCTCCCACCAGCGTTCATGGCCGTAAAGGCGCGACCGGAAGCTGGTCGCCTTGCCGATATAGAGGGGCTCCAGGAAGAAGCCGAAGCGGCGGCGCACAAAGATGTAGATGCCGCTGCCTTCGGGAATGCCCTTGCGCGTCAGCGTGATCTTGAACCGGTAGCCCGCGCCGGTTTCACCGCGCCAGACATGCCAGCCGAAAAGGAACCATTGGAAAAGGAACATGAACCCACCACTGCCGCCCGCGAGGATGCGGGACACGCGGTGCAGAATCGGCGATTTGCGGTTAACACTGCATTAACTGCTGACCTCAGGCAGGCATCACATGGACATAAACTTCGTTGAGCGTGATCTTGCCGTCGCGCACGAGGCAGAGATCGAAACCGCGCATTCTCCCGTCCGCGCCACTGGGGCCGATGGCGCAGTACCAGCGGCCACAGAAACCGCCGGGGATCGGCCAGGTTTCGTCCGGCGTGTAGATCATCTTCGGCGTGGAAGCGAAGAGGCCTTCGAGATAGGGCCGCAGCAGGATATGGCCGGTGAGGCCGGCGGCGGTCTGGGCGTCCTTGTAGACGGTATCTGCGGAATAGAAGCTCAAAAGCTTTTCCACATCCTTGGCGCTCCAGGCGGCGAGCCAGTCGGCATTGAAACGGTCGATGTCGAAGCTCATGCTGTCTCCAGTCCCAGGACGCGGGCGCGGTGAGCCTCGGTAAAAATTTCGGGCGGGGCGTTTTCGGGGCCCGCCATGATGGCGACGCCGTGGAGGCCGAGCATCGGATCTGCGGCCTTGCGCTCATGATAGAGTCGGCGGCGCTCGCGGGCAGCCTCGCCGAACTCCATGTCGAGCGCAGCCTGGATCTGGCCGGCGAAGCGCAGGCGGCGCATCCGCTCGGTGCGCTCCTCCGCATACGAAGCAAAATTGGGCTGCTGGCCAGCGGGCGTTGCCTTCAGGATGTCGGAAACCATGCGCACGTCACGGTAGGTGATCGACAGGCCAAGGCCGTTGATCGGATCGTTCCAGCCGGCGGCGTCGCCGATGAGGACGCAGCCTTCGCGGAAGGGCTCATCGGTCCAGCTGTCATTGTTGAAATAGGAGAAGAGCGGGCCGGCGGGCGTGCCGGCGGCGAGGGCGGCATTGTCTGGGGCGCAGGCCATGCGGAAGGCTTCGAGGAAGCGGCGTGCGCCGTCCTCGCCGTTGAAGCGGCCCTTCTCCTCTAGGGCGTAGCCGCCATAGACCCGCACGCGGTCACCTCCCTGCGGGAAGGCAAGGAAGCCGAAATTGTTCTCGGTGCCGATAGCCTGGCGCGTGGGGTTCCAGCCCTTTACGTTCTCGACCAGCAGGCCGGCGAACCAGTGGTGTGGCTTGTCCTGATGCAGCGGGATGCCGGCGGCGGCGCGTACTTCGGACTGGCGGCCTTCGGCGCCGACGACGAGGCGCGCTTGAGCGGTGTGCTGGCGGTCTTTATGCGTGTACGTCACTGACGGGCTCGCGCCGAGCGTGATCTTGTCGATGATCACAGGGCGGAGCGTTTCGGCGCCGGCGGCAGTTGCGGCGTCATAGAGCGTCTGGCAGTGCCGTGGATGGCCAAGGCAGAGGGGGCCTGGCACGTCGGTGGCGAAGATGCCGAGGGGCAGGGGAGCTGCTTCGCATGTCTCCGGAGCGAGGCTTTCGTCGTAAGTGACGTGGTCGGTGATGTGGTGGCCGCCAACCGACATCAGCAGGTCGTAGAGTTCGAGGCGCTTCGTTTCGGTGACGCCCCAGGGCGCGATCCATTCGCCGCGCACGCGGTCTTCATACTGTTCGGATTTTTCCAGCAGCAGGACAGAGCGCCCGGCGCGGGCCATGACAGTGGCCAGGGCGCTGCCGCCGATGCCGCCGCCGACGATAACAAGATCGTAAGTCATAGGCGTATTCCTCCGTATCGGTAGGTAACGCCGGAACGGGCGCAATGGCAAACCCTGACGCGGCGTCCGGCCTTTGTTCAGCCGATCGCGGCGCGGCTGTCGGCGGGGGCCTGGGCCCGCTCGAGGCGGCCATAGTCGCGCGTGACTTCGGCGATGCGCAGGCGGTAGTCGCTGAGGATGCTGGCGCGTCCGGCGGCCTGCGCTGTACGGTGTGCTTGGATATTGCGCCACTGGGCGATGGCCTCTTCATCGCGCCAGAAGGAAAGGGAGAGGAAGCGGCCCGGATTTGCGAGGCTCTGGAACCGCTCGATCGATAGGAAGCCGTCGATCAGGGCGAGCTGCGGGTTCAGGGCAGCAGCGATGTCGAAATAGTCCTGCGCGTGTCCCTCATTGGGGAAGGCTTCGAAAATGACAGCGATCATGCGCGCACCAACGGCGCGTGGGGAGCGGAGGCGAGCTTCAGGAAGATCCGGTCTTCGCGGCGAAGGAACTGCTCACGTTTGGCGAAAGCGTAGTTTTCGCGCCCGATGGGATCGTCGGCGAGGCGCGCCTTGTAGGCTTCGTAAGCGGCGAGCGAGGGCAGCGTGTAGACGCCGTAGGCGGTGGTCGTGGAGCCTTCATGCGGCGCGAAATAGCCGATCAGGTCTGCGCCGCAGCGCGGGATCGCCTGGCCCCAATGGCGGGCATAGTGGGCGAAGGCGTCCTGCTTGAAGGGATCGATTTCGTAGCGGATGAAACAGGTGATCATGGGGCGTTTGTCCTTGGTTGGAATGGCGGCCTTGTAGCGGCTTGTCTGCGCGCAATGGTTCGATTAGCGTCGAACCATGAAGGATGGACCTGACATCTCGCGGATAGCTGCGCTGATAGGTGATCCGGCGCGCAGCAACATGTTGCTGGCAATGCTGGACGGGCGGGCGCTGACGGCGGGCGAGCTTGCCTCGCAGGCCGGGATCACCAAGCAGACGGCCAGCTCGCACCTGGCGCGGCTGCTTGATGGCGCGCTGGTTGCGCGCGAGGTGCAGGGGCGGCATCATTACTACCGGCTGGGCGGCGCGGATGTGGCGCAGGCGCTGGAGGCGCTGCTAGGGGTTTCGGAAGGGCGTACCGGCACACGCACGCGGACGGGGCCACGCGACCCGGCGCTGCGCAAGGCGCGCATCTGTTACGATCACCTGGCAGGCGAACTGGGTGTGCTGTCTTATGACAGGCTGATGGAGGACGGCGTTCTGGTGCGTCGCAGCGGCGTGCTGGGCGTAAGCAAGGCAGGCTGGGCGCGGCTCGGCGAGATCGGTGTGACGGAAGACGGGCTTGCAAGATCGCGGCGGCCGGTGTGCAAGGACTGTCTCGATTGGAGCATGCGGCGCCATCACCTGGCGGGGCAGGTCGGCGCGGCGCTCCTTGTACGGATGTTCGAGCGCAAGTGGGCGAAGCGCGTGGCGGGTACGCGGGTGATCCAGTTCACGCCGTCCGGGGAAGCGGCCCTGAGGACATGGCTTCGCGCACCGACCTGACCGGGGCGAAACTCATCCGGTGGAGGATGCAGGGTCCGAGGCGGGCGAGGGCCTGCGCATGGGCGGCAGTGCCGTAGCCCTTGTGCTGGCTGAAGCCGTAGCCGGGATGCTGGGTGCAGAAGGCTTTCATCTGCGCGTCGCGGTGGGTTTTCGCGAGGATCGAGGCGGCGGAGATGGCGGGCTCGGTGAGGTCGCCCTTGACGACGGCGCGGGCGGGGGCGGGCAGCGCCTTCGGCAGTGCGTTGCCGTCGATGAGGATTTCGGCGGGCGCGCGGGAGAGTGCGGCGATGGCGCGCGTCATGGCAAGGAAGGTGGCCTCGCGGATGTTGAGGCGGTCGATCTCCTCGGGGCTGGCTTCGGCGACGGCCCAGGCGAGGGCGCGCGCGCGGATTTCCGGGGCGAGGCGGTCGCGCGCAGCCTCGCTGAGTTTTTTGGAATCGGTGAGGCCGGGGATGGCGCGTGCAGGGTCGAGGATCACGGCGGCGGCAGTGACGGGCCCGGCCCAAGGGCCCCGGCCGGCTTCATCGACGCCGCAGGTGAGGAGGGAGACGCGCATAGCCTGAGTCTAGACGGGAGTCGGGCCGGATGGCCAGATCGCGGCAGCATTGACCGTCGCAGACGGCGGGATTATCCAGCCCGCCATGATGATCCAGTGCGCGCCTCTCAAGCAGAAACAGATCCGCCAGGCGGCGGCGCCGGCGCGTGGGCGCGAGCGACAGGGACGCTGATTCCCCGCTCTCCTCAATGAGCCGCTGCCCGCCCGGCCCCCGAGGCGGGCTTTTTGCTTTCCGTATCCTGAACGGATTTGAAATGACACCGATGACTGATGACGAGATTGACGAGACCGTGCGCGGCTTTCTGGCCTGTAGCTTGCCGAAGGCAGGCTGGACGCATGCTGCGCATTTTGCGGCGGCGCTCTGGCTGGTGCGGCACCGCGGCGAAGCGGCGGCGCGGGCTGAAATGCCGGGGCTAATCCGGCAATATAACGAGTCCGTAGGCGGACGGAATACCGATACAGAAGGCTACCACGAGACGATCACGCAGGCCTCGTTGCTTATAGCTTCGCGGGCGCTCTCGGCGGCCGGAGACGCGCCTCTGAGCGATGTGCTCGCATCGCTGATGGCAGGCCCGTGCGGCCAATCCGGCTGGATCCTTGCGCACTGGACGAAGGATCGGCTGATGTCGCCCGAGGCCCGGCGCGCATGGCTGGCGCCGGACCTTCAGCCGCTGACGGGCTGACGCACCGGGAGCGCGGCGACGCGGGTCCAGTGCATGAGCCAGTTTTCGGTCCAGGTGGCGCCGCCGTCGTCGGAGGCCATTTGGCGCCAGCGGCAGGACGTTGGCGTGATTTCGTCCCAGACGCCGCGATAGATGAAGGTCTTTCCGTCCACGGTTTCGGCGGCGTCAAAGATGCCGGCGCCGCTGGCAAAGCCGCCGGACGTGCCGGGCCCAAGGAGGACGCCGCTCTTGGCGTTGACCCAGAGGTCGTTCCAGACCTTCTTGTCCTGGTCCAGCAGGCGCAGGCCCATGCCCGAAAAATCGCGGGCGGGGATGCGCAGCTCCTCGACGCTGCCGGCGCCGCTCAGGATGGTCCAGCAGGACGCTTCGCCTTCGAACGTGTCCCATTGGGCGCCGGGGGATGGCAGGCGGCGATGTGTGATCTTCCATTCGCCTTGCAGGAAGTCGAATTGGCCGGGCTGGCCCGTGGGAATGTCCGTCATCGGAGGGGTTCCTTTGTCTGTGTGGGTGCAGGCTGCGGCGGCAAGCGCCGCGAAGAGGAGGGCGAGGGCCTGGCGGCGGTCGGGTGTCATGCGCGGGCCTCCGGCCGGAAGGCGGACCAAATCGCGAAGCCGAGGGCGGGCAGGCCGGCAAGGTCTGCAAGGGCAATGGTGCGCAGGTGGGGCGGCTGGCCGGCGGACTGATAGATCCACACGAAGCTCACCATGCTGATGGCCGCAAGGATTGCGGCGGCCGGGCGAGCCGCAGGATCAAAGGCGGCCCAGAGGCAGAGGGCGCAGACGCCGGCAAACAGCGCGGCGCGGTGGTGCAGCAGGGCAAACGCGGCGTCATGCGATGGCACTGCGTAGAGCACGGTGATCAGCGCCGGGCGCACGGCAGCAAGGGCCGGCACTACGTGCAGGGCCGCAAGGCAGAGGAAAGCAAGAGCAGGCAGGATGGCCCACATGGCGGCAGCTCCGGATTGCATGGGACGGGCATACACGGCATAAACTGACATAGAATGTCAGGATTTAACGCGGGCGCGAAAAAAATGCAGGCGAGCCGTCTCTTGTCGATCCTGATGCTGCTGCAGCTGCGCGGGCGCGTCAGCGCCGAGACGCTGGCCGAGGAATTCGAAGTCTCGGTGCGCACGATCTACCGCGACATCGACCAGCTGAGCGCGGCGGGTGTTCCAGTCTACGGTGAACGTGGACGCAGCGGCGGCTTCCAGCTGGCCGGCAACTATCGCACCCAGCTGACCGGCATGACGCCCGCGCAGGCGGACGCGCTGATGCTGGCAGGCGCGGGACAGGCGGCCGAGGCGCTGGGCATTGGCGGTGAGCTTGCCGAGGCGCGGCTGAAGCTGCTCGCCAGCCTGCCACCGGACGCCGCCGCCCAGGCCGACCGCACAGCATCGCGCTTTCATCTGGATACGGAGAACTGGTACGCGACGGACGCTGCTGCGCGCTGGCTCAGCCCGCTGGCAGAAGCCGTTTGGCAGGCGCGCCGCATCGAAATTGATTATCGCAGCTGGAAAGCGCCGGTATCGCGCCGCCTCGATCCGCTCGGCCTCGTGCTGAAGGCGGGCACCTGGTATCTCGTGGCGCGCGATGGCCGCGCGATACGCACCTACCGCGTAGCGAATATTGACGCGTTGCACGTGACTCAAGGCGGGTTCAGGCGTCCGGCGAAGTTCAATCTGGCGCGCTACTGGGCAAAGTCCGCCAAGGCTTTCGAGGCGAGCCTCGTCACCGAGACGGCGGATGTGGCGTTGTCGCCGCTGGGGCTGACCTGGCTGCGCGATGTGAACCCGCGCGCCGCGGCGGCCTTCGAGAGAGGCGCAGGCGCACACACGAAGCCCGGCTGGCAGCGGGCGCGGATACCGCTTGAAGCCTCGCGCTTTGCTCGGCTGCAATGGCTGGGGCTAGGCAGCGAAGCCGAAGTGCTGACGCCGCCGGCGCTGAGGCGGCAGATCGCGGCAGAGGCAAAGGCGGCCGCCGCGCAGCACGCCTGAGCGGCTTGGCGCGGGGTAAAGTCTGGCCTTTCGCTGCGGAGGGCGCCAGCATGGCCAAAACGGAGGAACGGTTATGGATCTGGGACTGAAGGACAAGGTGATCTTCATCGCGGGCGCTAGCCGCGGCATCGGCCACGGGATTGCCGAAGTGCTGCTGGAAGAGGGCGCAAAGGTCGCGCTGACGGCGCGGGGCGCGGAATCCCTGGAAGAGACGCGTGCGGATTTTGCAAAGCGTTTCGGCAAGGACAAGGTCTGGAGCTTTGCAGGCGACCTGACGCAGACCGCGCCCATCGAGGCGGCGCTCGCGGCGTGCGAGACCGAGTTCGGGCCGATCACCGGGGCAGTGGCAAATGTGGGCCTGTCGCCTTCGCCGCTCGGTCTGAATGTGAGCGACGACGAATGGCAGGCGGGGCTCGACCAGAACCTCAACTCCGCCTTCCGCCTCGCGCGCGGCGCTATTCCGCGCATGGCGAAGAATGGCGGCGGCAGTTTCCTGTTCATCAGCTCCATCGCAGGCCTCGCCGCGCTCGGCACGCCGCTCGACTATGGCGCAACCAAAGCGGCAGTGAACCACCTCTCGACCAGTACGGCGCGCTTTGCGGCCGAGACGAAAGTCCGTGTCAATACAATCGCGCCCGGCAATATCATCTTCCCCGGCAACAACTGGGAGAAACAGTCGACCGGTCCGCGTGCAGATAACTGGTGGCGCTGGATCAAGCGCGAGGTTCCGATGAAGCGCTTCGGTCAGCCGCGCGAGATCGGCGATGCGGCAGCTTACCTTCTGTCCGAGCGGGCAAGCTTCGTGAACGGCGCGGTACTGGCAGTGGATGGCGGGCAGACACGGTAGGATAAGGCCGCGCGCTCCTCCCTGTGCGGGGGCAAGCGGGGTGTCAGCGCTTTAATCCGCGAGCGGTCTATTGAAGGCCCGCGCCAACGACCGGTTTGAGGACAATCTTCTCGGTGGGCTGCGCAAAGCAGTCGCCGCGTTTCATCGTGATCTTGGACGGGAAGCCCTTTTTCTGGAACTTCAGTTCCACGATCCCCCAGCGATCCCAGACGACGCCGCCGGGCGCGACGAGAGCGGCTGGGCAGGTCTTGCCGACATAGGTGGGCTCGACCCAGTAGCCGGTGAAGGTGCCGCGATTATCGTAGTTGCCGCCGAGACCGGGCACGAAGATGAAGGACTGCTCGACGCCCATAACGGGTGTGTAGCCGAGGACGGCGGTGTCGCCTTCATCGCTGAGATAGGTGACCTGATTGCCGCTGGGCAGGGTCCAGACTTCGTCGGCCAGCGCGGGCAGGGCCAGCACAGCGGACAGGACAGCGGCAGCAAGTGTGCGGAACATGGATTCGTCTCCCCAAAGATGGGCGCAGCTAATCAGGGCCGCCGGAAAATAGATAGAGCGATTTTGCGCGCCTAGACGACGCGCCCCTTCAGGCTTGTGAGCCAGGCAACGAGTGCGGCGTTGACCTCGGCGGGACGTTCCTGCTGGGTCCAGTGGCCGCAGCCGGGCAGGACGACGGCCAATTCCAGGTTCGGCACGGCCGGACGCATCTTGCCGATGGGGTCCGTCACCATGCCGAAGCCGTTGAAGGCAGGGTCCTTGTCGCCGGCGACGAAGCAGGCGGGCTGGGCGATCGTCCGGCCGCGGAAGGCGGAGAGGTAGTCGAAGTCGCGCGTATGGTTGCGGTAGCGGCTGATCGGGCCGAAGAGGCCGGAGGCGCGGAACTCGTTTTCGTAATAGGTGAGGTCGGCTTCGGTCATCCAGCCGGGCATTGCGGCAGGCACGGTAAGGGTGTCCATGAGGGTCGCGCTGGACGGCAGGCCGAGCTTCCATTCGCCCTCCTTCGCATCGCCGGAGATCGAGTAGTAGAAGCCGGCGAGGAAGCGGCGAAGGTCTGCTTCGAGGTCGGCTTCGGCGCGGCCTGGATTGCGGAAATAGGACTGGTAGAAGAAACGGTCACGGTCGTCAAAGACGCGCTTGATGACATCGTCGAAGGAAAATTCGGGGGCGCCGTAGAAGGGCACGGAGAGGGCGGCGACGGCAGCGATCCGGTCCGGCCGCGTCAGGGCCGTGTTCCAGACCTGCGGCGCACCCCAGTCATGGCCGATGAGGGTGAAGGGCGCATCCGGCGAGAGCGCGCCGCCTACACCGATGATGTCACCGATGAGGGCTTCCATGCGGTAGTCCGCGACATCCGGCAGGCGGGAGGAGCCGCCATAGCCGCGCACGTCCATTGCGGCGGCCGTAAAGCCGGCGGCGGCGATGGGGGCGATCTGGTGGCGCCACGAATACCAGCTTTCGGGGAAGCCGTGGACCATCAGCACAAGCGGGCCGGAGCCTTCAATGGCGACGCGGATCTGCGCGGCGCCAGCGTCGATGTTGCGGAATTCTGGCATGGAGCTCTCCCGTGGATCGCCTGATGCTGCTGCAGGGCAGGCATGCGCGCAAGACGCTCCCGAAGGGAAGGCCTTGCCGAAAATCGCGGCGCAGGCTTCACTCAGCGCCAGATCTCCAAAAACAAAGGCGACACCCATGGCCGAACTTCTCGCCTCTCCCGCCTTCTGGGGATCCCTCGCGACGCTGACCTTCCTGGAGGTTGTGCTGGGGATCGACAACCTACTGTTCATCTCCATCGCGACCGGCAAGCTGCAGGGCGCAGAGCGCAAGCGCGCCACCCAGATCGGTATCTGGGGCGCGATGGGGCTGCGCATCATCATGCTGTCGCTGATCTTCGTTATCATCGGGCTGGATAAGGAGGCGCTATTCATCCTGCCGCACGAACTGGCGATGTTCGTGGCGGGCGGCGATGCACAAGCGGCACACCATTTCGAAGAGATCACGATCAAGGACCTGATCCTGCTTGCGGGCGGCCTGTTCCTGCTCTGGAAAGGCACGCAGGAGATCCATGCCTCGGTCGAAGGCACACACCACGAGGAGACGACGGCCAAGTCGACCCTCACGAGCGTGGTTATCCAGCTGTTCGTCATCAACATCGTCTTCTCGCTGGACTCGGTAATCACTGCGATCGGTATGACCGACATCCTGGCGGTCATGGTGGCAGCCGTGGTGCTCTCGACCATCGTGATGGCGGTGGCGGCGGACCCGCTGTCGAAGTTCATAGCGGAGCATCCGACGACGAAGATGTTGGCGCTCGCCTTCATTTTGCTGGTCGGCGTGGCGCTGGTGGCGGACGGGCTCGGCTTCCACATTCCGCGCGGGTATCTCTACTTCGCCATCGCCTTCTCGCTGGGCGTGGAGCTTCTCAACATCCAGACACGCAAGCGTGCGGGGTCGAAGCTGACGGCGCACTGACGCCGCGCTGAACAGAAGGCCCCGCCCCGATGAACTGGGGCGGGGCGCAGAAAAAAGATACGGGAGGAATACATGACGGCACACCATATCAAGTTCGAGCGGCGGGAAGACGGGATCGGCATCCTGACCATCGACCGGGCCGAAAAGAAGAACGCGATGACCTATGCGATGCTCGCGGCCTTCATCGGCAAGGTTCGCGAGGCGGCGCAGGATGATTCCGTCCGTGTACTGATCGTAACCGGGGCGGGCGGCACGTTCTGCGCCGGCACCGACCTGGCAGACCTCTCCACCATTCCGGGCGAGACGCGCGGCGTGCGCGGTGGGGCGCACGAGAATGACGTCTGGTGGCCGCTGGTGTCCTGCCCGAAGCCGGTGATCGGCGCGATTGACGGCTATGCCGTCGGCATGGGCGCCGAGTTCACCAGCCAGTGCGACGTGCGCATTGTGACAAACCGGGCGCGGTTTGCCTGGAACTTTGCGCACCGGGGCCTCGTGCCGGATACCGGCGCGGGCAGCTGGCTGCTGCCGCGCCTGATCGGTCATTCACGCGCGCTGCGACTGCTCTACTCCGGCGCCTTCCTTGAGGCGGCGGAGGCGAAAGAGATCGGCTATGCCAACGAGATCGTCACGCCGGAAGCGCTGATGGATGCCGCCATCGCGGAAGCCAAGCGCTACCTAGTTTCTTCGCCCTTCTCCATCCGTCACATGAAGAGCCTCGTCTACCAAGGCCTTGCGCGTGAGTTGCCGGAGCACATGAAGGAACACGTCGCCACAATGTCGGCGTGCTTCAAGTCTGCCGACCACAAGGAAGGCGTGGCCTCCTTCCTCGAGAAGCGGCCGGCAAAGTTTACAGGGAAATAGGCAATGACCCATCCTAATTCTTACGCGATCCGGATGCACGAGACGGGCGGTCCGGACGTACTTAAGGTGGAGGCGCTCGCGCCCCGCGAGCCGGGGCCGGGCGAGGTGCTGGTGCGCCAGACAGCGGTCGGGGTAAACTTCATCGACACCTATCATCGCACGGGCCTCTACAAGTTGCCGCTGCCCTTTGTTCCTGGATCGGAAGGCGCGGGTATCGTCGAGGATGTGGGCGAAGGCGTCGAGCATGTCGGACCGGGCGACCGGGTCGCCTATACCGGGCGCAGCACCTACGCGACGCATTATACCGGGCCAGCCGCCGGCGTTGTGCCATTGCCGGCGGGCATCAGCGATGAGGAGGCCGCCGCGATCCTGTTGAAGGGCATGACCGCCTGGATGCTGCTGGAGGAAATCCGCCCGCTGCAGAAGGACGAGACGGCACTCGTCTGGGCGCCGGTCGGCGGGGTCGGCTCGCTTCTGACACCTTGGGCGAAGCACATTGGCGCGCGGGTGATCGCGGTCACCTCCAGCGCGGCAAAGGCGGAGCGCGCAAAGGCGCTCGGCGCGGATGACGTGGTGACTGGCTATGACAACGTGGCGCAGAAAGTCCGTGAGCTGACGGGCGGGAAGGGCGTCGACGTGGTCTATGACAGCGTCGGCAGGATTTCAGCGGAGGCTTCGCTCGCCAGCCTGCGTCCGCGTGGCTGGTTCATCACCTATGGCAACGCGTCCGGCGCAGCAGACCCGATCGCGCCGGGACGGCTGGCCGCTGGCGGCTCGCTGGTGATGACACGGCCGACATTGTTCAACTTCACCGACACTCCGGCCTCTCTGGCGCGGGCTTCAAAGCGCCTGTTTTCGCTGGTCGAGAAAGGCGTGCTGAATGCCGATATCGGTCAGAGGTTTGCGCTCAAGGACGCCGCCGAAGCGCACCGCGCGCTCGAGAGCGGTACCACGACCGGGGCAACGCTGCTTATCCCATGAGCCGCACAACGGTTGCACACGGATTATCACTGACGGGACATCCCGCGATCCTTATGCCGCTTGCGTCGGCGCTCGCCGCGGTCTCTGATGGGCGCTCGCCGGAAATGGCCAGCACAGTACTTGTTGCCGCCGGGATCGTTGCCGCCTCAGTGTCTGCGTTCGCGCTGCTTCAGGTCCGCCGCGGAAAATGGGCAGACACCGATGCGTCCGTGCCCGCGGAACGCAGCCAGTTGAACCTGTTCCTCCTGCCGGTGCTGGCTGTCGCAGCAGCCTGGAGTGTGTGGAGCGACCAGCCTGAGGCGCTTTCTGCAGGTTTATCTGTCGCAGCAGGGCTGGTTTGCCTTGCAGTCCTTGCGTCGCGTTGGCTGAAACTCTCGTTGCATGTGAGCTTCGCCTTTTTTGCGGCGAGCCTGTTCTGGCCGGATCTGCGCCTTGTCGGATGCGGACTCGCGATTGGATGCCTGATTGGCTGGTCGCGGATTTACCTGGCGAGGCATAGCCTGGCAGATGTGCTGACGGGAGCCCTCGCGGGCGGGCTTGCAGGATTTGCCTTTCAATCTCTGCTGACTATTCCCTAGTCTCGCCGCAATTCAGGTGGAGCTTCAACAGGCAAAGTGGAGACAGTCATGAAGGCGATCTGGGTGGTGGTTCTGGCGGCAGGACTCGGCGCATGCGCGCACGAGGCTTCGGGACCGAAGACGGTGACCGAGCTGCACCAGCAACATACCTGGCAGCACGAGCCCGGCGCCGAGCTGCAGGCTTCGATGGCAAAGGAATTCAGCCGCATCGCCCACCGCGCAGGTCGTGCCGCCACGATCGCGCAGCTGGCCGAGGCGGGCTATGAATGCACCTTTGGCGAAGCACATGAGGACTATCCGGAGCCCGCAGCCGTGTGCACGCGCAGCTTTGCTTCGCGCGCCTGCCAGTTTGATTGGGAAGTGTCGTTGACCAGCGATCCGAAGACGCCGGACAGTGTGGACGAGACCGACACCGGCTTCAAACGGGACTGTGTCGGCACGGGAGATGACTGGCCGGAGCCAGTCAAATCGGCGATCGATGACCAGTTGGCTCCCATGCCGGACATTACCGAGACGTATTGAGATCCACTGATTCCGGCCTATGGACGCGGCCTCGATGCCCGGTACGCTGCCGGTTGGATTAAACAGGTGGATCTGATGATGCGAAAAACAGCCGCTGCCCTGATGATGCTGGCCGCCGCGCCGTTCGCGGTGGCCGACGAAGTACCGGGGCTGAAAGCCTTGCAGGATGCGATGGGAGGCCTGTTTGTTGTGATTCCCACCGATCCGGCGACCGGGGCATCGATGATGGAAGTCGTGAAGACGCCGGAGGGCGGCGAGCAGCAGGTCGTCGTGGCCTTCCTGGATGCAAACGATGCGGCGCGCACAGCGGTGAAGGCCGGGCTGGCGGACCGAGCAGAGGGCCGCCTGGTCAACGCGGCCGAACTGATTTCGCTGGCGAAGGGCGAGATCATCTGGCGGACGAATGCGGAGAACGCTTTGCTGGTGAACGGCGACGCGACCCGTCCTCCGTTGTTCTATGTCACCGGACCGGGCGATGACCCGCTTATCCAGCCTGTGGAAGGTGACACGCGGATAGTTTTTTATGTTGATGCGATCGCAGCCGATGCCGCCCGTGTGGCGGCGCAGAACAGTCTGTCGGCGGCAGGCCAGCCGACCGAATTGTCGGTGATTGCGGCGGACATGATCAGCATTGTCGAGGGCATTGGCTCCGGCAAGGTGAAGGACGCCTATATCGCGTCATCGCCGACCGTGATTATCTGGGCAGCCCAGTGGGAGCAGGGTAAGCGGCTGATCCGGGACTACAGTCCGAACTGATCGGACTGTTGCGATCATCCACGGAAAGTTTGCAGGCGCCGGGCGCGGCCCCATATGGACCGGAGCCGCAGGCCTCAGAGGACACCGGACGATGCTGACACCCGAAAACCTCGCCGCGCTCGGCGGGTTCGTCCTCGCCAACTTTGCTGCGGCCTCCAGTGGCGCGGTCTTCCGGCCCGGCGCCTGGTATGCGGGCCTTGCCAAGCCGCCCTGGACGCCGCCGAACATCGCCTTTCCGATCGTGTGGACGATCCTCTTTGTACTGAACGCCGTCGCGGGTTGGCTGGTCTGGCTGGCGGGCGGAATGGATGCGGCCTGGGCTCTGGCGCTCTACGGAGCGAGCCTCGTGGTCAATGCAAGCTGGTCGGCCGTGTTCTTTGGCCTGCGGCGGATGGGGCTCGCCTTTGGCATCGTCCTGACGCTTTGGGTGTCGATCGTAGGCATCCTGGCGGCGTTCGCGCCGTTCAGCGCCGCCGCTGCATGGATGCTGGCGCCCTATCTCGTCTGGGTGACCATTGCATCGGCGTTGAACCTGCGTGTCTGGCAGTTGAATCCGCAGGCCCGCGTAGCGGTCTAGGCGAAGCCGCTAGAAGCCCGAAACGGCCTTGACGTTGCGCGCCGCGTCGATCTCGATCACTGCGCCCGCCCGCCGCCCGCCCGCGATCATGCGCCGCGTGAGGCGCTCATAGTGCTGGATGAACCGCAATACCCAGTCGCGCCGCTCCGCCGGCATCACTTCGCCGCGGCCCGCCCATAGCGCGGCCTCCTGCTGCAGGCGCCAGCCCGCGACGCATGCGAAGTCCGGTGCAGCGAGATGACAGAAGCTGTCTGCGCGGTCCCACAAGTCTGCATAGCTGCCCGCGAGTGCCGCCTCCTGATACCGGCGCCATGCCCCGTCGATGTCGGACGCCTCGACCGCATTCAGCGCCGCGGCATCGGGCGCGGCCGCATCGGGCAGGGCGCCCATCATCCAGCCCTCCACGACGATGGCGGCGGGCCGGCCCGCAAACCGGCGCCACGCTTCTGGCGACGCACGGTCATCGGCGAGCTTGTTGAATACCGGCAGGGGCGTTTGCGCGTCGTCGCCTGCGCTGCGCAGCGCCGCGAGGGTTTGCGCCAGCAGCACAAGATCATGCGTCCCCGGCGGACCGCGCGTCTGGAACAGGGGGCTCACCTGCACCGCGAGCAGGCCTCGCTCGGCACGGGTGAGATACACATCATCGAGACTGAGGCCCGCGACTGGCCGGACCAGCGCCGCGATCGCTTCGGCCAGGGCGGTGGACTTGCCCGCCCCTTGCGGGCCTGACAGCATCAGTAGCGGCGTATGCCCGGCCGGCGCAGCCGCAATCGCACCGTCAATCCACGCGCCCACAGCCCGCGCAATGGCACGCGTCAACCGCTCAGCCCCTGGGCGGGGTCAGGGGCGGCGTCAGGCGCTGTGCGGCGGCTTCCGCGTCCCAGTAGGCTTCCTGCAGGTCAACGCTCCAATAGCGCAGCGCGCTGAGGGGAATCGGTCTACCGGTCACGGCGCAGGCGACGAAACTGCCCGGCGACAGGATGTCATAGTCATTATCGCCGTAGCGCAGGCGGGCTTCGCCGCCGGAAGTTGCAGAACGTGTGAGCATGGCCGGTACCATGCCTGAGACAGCCGCAGAAGAAAAGCCGCCCGGGAAAAAGTTGGCACTGTCTCACTTTGAATTTACAGGCATTTGAAGGCCCGCGCGAACTACTGTATGCTTAGCGTCAAGCAACAGGAGTTCGCATGGCCCGTCCACAATATTTTGTGGTCCAGAACCACGAAAAGGAAGCGTTTGAGGTAGCGGTAGAAAGCAATCTCAACGACGGCTGGAGGCTAGTGGGCGGATTGTTTATGACAACGATCCCCACTTATGACGGCGGTCCTGTCAAGCTTCACTACTGCCAAGCCATGACCAAAGGAGGCAAACATGCCTAAAGGACCCAAAGGCGAAAAACGCCCCGCAGACGTCATCGGCAACGCCATCAAGATCGCCAGGATGGCGACGGGTGAAGATCCGAAGGATGACGAGTCGCTATCCAGCGCAGCCGCAGAGATGGGCCGCAAGGGCGGCAAGGCTCGGGCGTCAAAGCTGACGCCCGAGAAGCGTGCGGAGATTGCTAAGAAGGCTGCTCAGAAGCGGTGGAAGAAAGATTAGAGGCCTTTGCCGTCATCTTTTTCTTGATCGTAATCCATCGGGAGCATCGGCGTCTCCCCTTTGCGCGGGTAGTGCTCATCCAACAAGTTCATGAACTCGCCCCACGATTTGCTTATCCGCATAAACGCAACCACTGCACCGAGATGTTCTTTGAGCTTGGGGTACCCGATGTTTTTGGTCAGACTTTGAGTGTAACGCGCTGTTGGACGCCCTAAACTGTTGCGCGGAGTGACGCGCTTGAGTTCTTTCAAGACACCCGCTTCCAGCCTTTTGTACACAATGTCGTTGGTCAGGTGGCCGAAGTATTGCGGCCTACGAACGGACTCTGGAGAAAAATCCAATCCCCGAAGACGAAACATGTGTTCATAAAATTCCGGTGGAAATGTTTGCACCCATGTTTGCAGCTCTTTCGCCACCCAAGCCTCCAACAACCTTGCCAGCGCATCCTTGGCGCGATCCCGCTGGTAGCCGGTTGCTTCATCAACAAGCGCAATAATGCCTATGCGCGCGAACCCGCGCACGAGAATTTCCGCCTGTCGCGCAATGTGTTCCTGTTGCTTTTGCAATACCCCTGCACTTCGTGCGGCCAACACTGCTTCACAAATGTCCGCAAGTACGGTTGCCTCATACCCGTATGCTAGGCTTCCCGACGTGGTGCGGAAGCGAATTGGTTCAGCGGTCCGGTCGATCAACTCACTGGAAACAAAAGGTTTTAGGCGACCCTGCGCAGTAAATTTCGCAAGGCGGTCCCCACCTTTGCTGTAGCTGCCACCATGGGACATGTTTAGCGCCCCAATCAGACCCGATTGCTGGAGAACGCGCCGACCGTCATCGAGCACGTAGCAGGCAATATCAATATTACCGATGCGAAGGGGGTGGTCTTCAGATCCGTGGGTTGCCTGCTTTACTTCTCCCGACCAACGAGCAGCAGCGCCCTTTTTTGCCTGAGCCTTTCGCTGCTCGGTTGTGAGCAACGCCATACGCGCCGCGCCGCCCTTTGCCTTTCCTTTGTGTTCAATCCCGTCATCCATAACAGCTTCCTATGCCAGCAAAATTAGGTTAAGCAGGCATATCCGCCATTAATGCTAATTATGCAAGCATAATTTTATGGATGCCAGCAAAATGCTTGACGCTAAGGATAAAAGTTCATATCAAAAGGGCATGGCAAATGTCCTTCCCCTCGAAAAGCGCGCGCTGATCCTTCAGATGATGGTGGAGGGCTCTTCCATGCGCTCCATCAGCCGCATTGCTGGCGTCTCCATCAACACGGTCGCCAAGCTGCTCGTGGACGCTGGCGAGGCTTGCCTGCTGGCCCATGACGAACTGGTGCGCGGCGTCAATTCCAAGCGCGTCGAGTGCGATGAAATCTGGTCATTCATTCACACGAAAGAGCGCAACAAAGGCGCCGCCAAAAACTTCACCGCTGAACACGGCGACGTGTGGACGTGGACGGCTATCGATGCCGACTCCAAACTGATCGTGTCCTATCTTGCAGGCACTCGCACCGCTGTCAGCGCAGAAGCATTTCTGTCGGATCTGTCTGGCCGTCTCGCAGATCGCATCCAGATCGACACGGATGGTCACTCCGCCTACGCGCCCACGATCAAAAAGGTTTTTCGCGGCATGATTGACCATGCCTCAATCGTCAAAATCTATGCCAACGTGAAATCAGGTCACAAGCACTACGCCCCGCTGGAATGTGTTGGCGTGAAGAAGGACGCAGAGTGCGGTAAGCCTGATCTGCGCAAGGCTTCAACGTCCTACGTCGAGCGCCAGAACCTCTCTATGCGGATGGGTATGCGCCGGTTCACGCGCCTGACAAATGCACACTCGAAAAAGTATGAGCAGCACCTGTACGCGCTGGCGCTGTACTTCATGCACTACAACTTCTGCCGGAAGCATCAGACGCTCGGCATGACACCGGCAATGGCCGCTGGCCTGACGGACAAGCAGCACGACATGACTTGGATTGTCGGAAAGATTGACACCGCTGCACCGCCACCGAAGCCGCGCGGTCCCTACAAAAAGAAGTCAGCGTGAGGCGCCGAGAGGGCGCCAAGTCTGACCGCCATCCTCAGACATCCACACCTTCTCACCAGGAGAATTTTTCATGACTGACAAAAAGGAAGTTGAAGCTGCGACGGGCCAGCCAGAGGGTATTCCTCCGGTTGTCGAGAATTTGTTGGGGCTCGAATTGTACGCAGATACTGCACTATTCTTTGCGCACAAGAACGGGAACGTATCCATACAGCTTACCTCCTTAAGGTTTGACAATGGCGACAAGGGCGCCGCCAAGTGGGTTACGGTTGGGCGCTTGGTTATGCCAATTGCGGGCGCTCAAGCGCTGTCCGCCGGACTGTTCGACTATCTGAAGAGTCACGGGCTAACCCCCGAGATCGATCCAAAAAATTCAAACTGAGACAGTACCAAAAAGTTTCCTCTTTGTTCTCCGGAACAAATAGTGTACACCCGGTTCCAGCACGGCAATCGGGGGCCTTGCCAAACCGACCCCCATGGTAGACCTAAGGAGACGACTCAATGACCAAACCTGCTCTGGCGATCGTGCAGAAGGAAACTGGCGTGGATAAGCAAAAAGCCCTCGAAACGGCGCTCGGCAACATCGAGCGTTCCTTCGGCAAGGGCTCCGTGATGCGCCTCGGCGACAAGAAATCGATGGATATCGAGGCGATTTCTACCGGTTCGCTGGGTCTGGACATTGCCCTTGGTATTGGCGGCCTGCCGAAAGGCCGGATCATCGAGATTTTCGGGCCGGAAAGCTCGGGCAAGACGACCCTTTCGCTGCACTGCGTGGCCGAAGCCCAGCGCAATGGCGGCGTGTGCGCTTTTATCGACGCCGAACACGCGTTGGACCCCGTCTATGCCGGCAAGCTGGGCATCGACTTGGACGACCTGCTGATTTCGCAGCCCGATTCGGGTGAGCAGGCACTCGAGATTGCCGATACGTTGGTGCGCTCCGGCGCCGTCGACCTTCTGGTCATCGACTCGGTTGCGGCTCTCACCCCGCGCGCGGAACTTGAAGGCGAGATGGGCGATTCGCTGCCCGGCCTTCAGGCCCGTCTGATGAGCCAGGCCCTGCGCAAGCTCACGGGGTCGATCTCCAAGTCGAAATGCATGGTGATCTTCATCAACCAGATCCGCATGAAGATCGGCGTGATGTTCGGCAACCCCGAGACCACGACGGGCGGTAACGCCCTGAAATTCTACGCTTCTGTGCGCCTCGATATCCGCCGCATCGGCCAGATCAAGGAACGCGAGGAGGTGATCGGCAACCAGACGCGCGTCAAGGTGGTCAAGAACAAGGTCGCCCCGCCATTCCGGCAGGTCGAGTTCGACATCCTCTATGGCGAGGGCATTTCCAAGACCGGCGAGCTGATCGATCTGGGTGTTAAGGCCAATGTCGTCGAGAAATCGGGCTCCTGGTACTCCTATAACGGCGAGCGCATCGGTCAGGGCCGTGAAAAGGCCCGCCAGTTCCTCAAGGACAATGTCCCGATCGCCAACGAGATCGAGGATGCAATCCGCCGGAATGCAGGTCTTCTTGCAGAAGAACTCCTTGCAGCCGGGATGAATGCGTCCGAGGATGACGAAGCGCCCGACGCCGCCGAAGGTTGATCCTGGCGGGTGAGAAAGGGACAACGGTTTCGCGGTTTCCTGCCGTAACACAGGAGGCCGCTGGCCAGACCGGCGCGCAGGATGGAACCTGCGCGGGGCCGGTCCGGTAAGCTTCCGGCCTATCGATCTCCGGGCCGGAAGAGTCCCCTTTGCGGCGCGCCTTGTCTTGGCGTGCTGCAAAGGGGCCTTTATATCGCCTCTGTAATCCTGTGCGCGCCTCGGCTAAGGCGGGCCCGAGAACCGTTCCAGATTTGGCAAGGACCAGAAGCGAAACATGCAAGGCGTTAACGAGATCCGCGAAACGTTCCTCAGCTTTTTTGAGAAGAACGGCCATACGCGCCGGGCGTCTGCGCCGCTGGTGCCGCAGAACGACCCGACCCTGCTGTTCGTGAATGCCGGCATGGTGCCGTTCAAGAACATCTTCACCGGAGCCGAGGTGCCGTTTGCGCCCCGTGCCACCACCTCGCAGAAGTGCGTGCGCGCCGGCGGCAAGCACAATGACCTCGACAATGTCGGCTATACCGCCCGCCACCACACCTTCTTCGAAATGCTGGGGAATTTCTCCTTCGGCGATTATTTCAAAGATGACGCGATCCGCCTCGCCTGGGAGCTGATCACGAAAGATTACGGGCTCGACCCCAAACGCCTGCTGGTCACGGTCTATGCCGAAGACGAAGAGGCTGCCAGTATTTGGAAGAAGGTCGCCGGCTTCGACGATTCGAAGATCATCCGCATCGCCACAAGCGACAATTTCTGGTCGATGGGCGACACCGGCCCTTGCGGCCCCTGTTCGGAAATCTTCTTCGACCATGGCGACAAGGTTGCGGGCGGCCCGCCGGGCAGCGCCGACCAGGACGGTGACCGGTTCATCGAGGTCTGGAACCTCGTCTTCATGCAGTTCGAACAGCACGAAGGTGGCAAGCGCACAAGCCTCCCCAAACCGTCGATCGACACGGGCATGGGTCTCGAGCGCATCGCCGCCGTGCTGCAAGGCCAGCACAACAACTACGACATCGATCTCTTCCGTACGCTGATCAATGCCGAAGAGGCCGTCTATGGCCAGAAGGCAGCAGGCGACAAGGCGCCTTCCTTCCGCGTCATCGCCGACCACCTGCGCACGTCTGCCTTCCTCGTGGCGGACGGCGTGCTGCCGTCAAACGAAGGGCGCGGCTATGTGCTGCGCCGGATCATGCGCCGCGCCATGCGTCACGGCCATATGCTCGGCGCGCGCGAGCCGCTGATGCACAAGCTCGTCCCCGCGCTGGTCGCCGAGATGGGCAAGGCCTATCCGGAACTCGGCCGCGCTCAGGTTGCCATCGAAGCTGCCATTGAGCAGGAAGAGGCCCGCTTCCAGCGCACGCTGGGCAATGGCCTCGCGCTGCTCGACAAGGCGCTGCTTGACCTCAAGCCGGGCGCCGCGCTGCCCGGCGATGTCGCCTTCAAACTGTCGGACACTTACGGCTTCCCGCTTGATCTGACGCAGGACATCCTGCGGGGCCGCGGCCTTGAAGTCGACGTTGCCGGCTTCGAAGCCGCGCTCGATGTGCAGCGCGATGCGAGCCGCGCCGCCGGCTTCTCCTCGGGTGACCGGGCGACCGAAGAAATCTGGTTCGAGGCGCGTGCAAAAACCGGCGCCA
This sequence comes from Hyphomonas sp., assembly GCF_022844445.1. GTDB lineage: Bacteria > Pseudomonadota > Alphaproteobacteria > Caulobacterales > Hyphomonadaceae > Hyphomonas. The sequence continues at coordinate 21,217 of NZ_JALHLS010000006.1, read as the reverse complement.
CGAAGTTTGCCGGCTATGGCGCAACCTCCGGAGACGGCAAACTGGTCGCTATTGCAGTCGGCGGCGTGCTGGCCCCGGAGCTTCTCCCGGGCGAGGCCGAGCTCGTGTTCGACACGACGCCCTTCTACGCCGAGTCCGGTGGCCAGGCAGGCGACCACGGCGAGATCATCTTCGACGGAGGCGCGCGCTTCATCGTGCGCGACGTGCAGAAGCGCGCCGGCGACCTGCATGTCCATATCGGCGAACTCGTGTCCGGCAACGCGAAGCTCGGTGCGAAGGGGCAGCTGAGAGTTGACGCGGTCCGCCGCAAGCAGGTGATGGCGAACCATTCGGCGACGCACCTGATGCACGCCGCGCTGCGCAAGGTGCTCGGCGCCCATGTCACGCAGAAAGGCTCGCTGGTCGAGGCCGACCGGTTCAGGTTCGACTTCTCGCACGGCGCGCCGATGACGCCGGCCGAGATCGAAGCGGTGGAGGACGAAGTCAACGCCCAGATCCGCGCTAACATCGAGACCGGCATCAAGGTGACGAGTCCCGAGAAGGCCATCGAGGCTGGCGCGCTGGCGCTGTTTGGCGAGAAGTATGGCGATGAAGTCCGTGTGCTGTCGATGGGGGAGCCCGGCGATGGTGGCCGGTCCTACTCAGTCGAGCTGTGCGGCGGCACGCACGTGTCGCGCAGCGGCGATATTGCCGTGTTCGCGATCCTCTCGGAAGGCGGCGTGGCTGCGGGTGTGCGCCGGATCGAGGCGGCCACCGGCGCCGAAGCGCTGAACTATCTCAAGGGCCGCGCCCAGATCGCGGCGGATGTCGCCAAGAGCCTGAAAGTCCCGCTGAAGGATCTGCCGCGGCGCGTCGCCGCGCTGACTGAAGAACGCCGCACGCTGGAGCGCGAGCTCAACGATGCCAAGCGCAAGCTGGCGATGGGCGGCGGTGGCGGCGCCTCCGGCCCGGAAGTGATCAATGGCGTCAACCTGATCGCCCGCGTCGCGGACGGCGTCGGCAGCAAGGACCTGCGCCCGCTCGTGGAGGAGGCGAAAGCCACCATCGGCTCGGGCGTGGTCGTGTTCGTCGGCATCGAAGGCGGCAAGGCCGGCATCGCGGTCGGCGTCACCAAGGATCTCACCGCCACGCATTCGGCTGTCGACCTCGTGAAGGTCGCGGCGGCGGCCATGGGCGGTGCCGGCGGCGGTGGGCGCCCCGACATGGCGCAGGCCGGCGGATCGGACGCCAGTAAGGCCGATGAGGCCCTGGAAGCTGTGCGTGCGGCCCTGAAGGGCTGAGCCGGGCGGCTGGCCGGAGGAGGGCTCTTGCCAGCCGGATACTCAGGCACACCGCTCGCGAAGAAGCTCGGGTTCACCGATGGCTTGCCCGTCTGGGCGTGCAATCTGCCAGGCAGTGTGCGCACCGAAATCGGAGTGGCCGCAAGCCCCCGCTTTGTGGCACGCCCGGTGAAAGGTCTCGCGGCGGCGCTTCTGTTCCACACGGCTGCGGCAGAGCTGGATGCAGACCTCGCGACGCTTCGCCCGCTGCTCGCCCCTGATGGTATGGTCTGGGTCTCCTGGCCCAAGAGGGCGGCGAAGGTGGCTACCGACATTACCGAGGACGTGATTCGCGCCCGGGCGCTGCCGATGGGCTTCGTTGACGTGAAAGTCTGCGCGGTCGATGCGGTCTGGTCCGGTTTGAAGCTGGTCATCCGCAAGGAAATGCGGTGAAGGTGCAGGAAGCGGAAACTTGAGCCGATAAGCAGACGGGCCCAGAATGCACCTGAACAAGCGCAGCCTTTTGCCAGTGTGCCTGATGGTCTTCGCCGTGCTCGTCGGTTGCGCTGCCAATCGCGGCAAGATCGAGCTGACGCCTTTTCCGCCGTCTTCCGTCGAATATCGCAACTACACCCAGGTCTATCATCCGCTGGAGGGCCACCAGCCGAGGAAGTTCCCGCCCGGCTTCGAGTTCCGGTTCGACGCAGTCGAGCCGCAGCCGGACGGGTCGATCGTACAGAAGCTGACGCAAAGCTGGGGCTCTGCCATCAAGTGGGAGGGCGAGCGGCAACTGGCCAAGACCCAGGGAAAGTATGTGGTCGAGGCCACGATCTCCGAAGTGTGGCCCGGTGTCGTCTACGCGCCGCTCTGGCTCTATTCCGAAGGCAGCGCCGAGAGCGGTCACGAGTTCGACTTCGAGTACATGGACGGGCGCCTCGAATACAACCTGCACAATGGCGATGGCGGTTTTCGCATGCGCTCAGTCCGCAAGGATCTCGCAGGCCACCGTGTGCGCTGGACGATCGAACGCCGGCCCGGCCGGGTGACTATGTCAGTCCTCAGCCTCACAGATGGCTGGACCGACCGGCTGGTCGTGCGCCCCGCGACCGTTGCGCGATGGGCCAGGCTGGACCGGGCGCCGCCGAACCTGCACTTTCCGCCCGACACCATCCCGATGTTTCCGTTCACGGAACTCTGGCGCTGCAATGCGCCGGGATGGTGCGGAACATGGAAGCCGCTGGCGCCCGGCCAGACGATCAACATGACCCTGCATGGCTATCAGTTTTCACCCTGAGTTCGGAGCGGTCCGGAAGGGGCGGGAAAGATGGTCGGAGTGAGAGGATTCGAACCTCCGACCCCTAGCTCCCGAAGCTAGTGCTCTACCAGGCTGAGCCACACTCCGATACCATCCTTTGCCGGGGGCGCCGCGAGGCGTCCTGGCCGGGAAGTGGCGCTTTTACGCGCGGTGCCGGATTTTGCAAGGGGGCAAAAGGGGCGGCGCCGGGCGATTGCCCGCCCGCAATAATCCTGCCGGAATTGCCGGGCAGGGTCCTGCGCGGGGCAAAGTGAGGTGAGATGCGCGCAGCATGGCTTTCTGGTGGACTGGCGGCCTTCTGGCTCGCCGGCTGCGCTGCGCTGCCGGATGCGGCGACCGGAGCAGACCTCCCGGACATCGCCGTGCCTGCCGCGCCAGACGCTCCAGCCCCACAGCCCTCCCAACCGCCGGCTGGTCCGCTGACAATCGACCGCTTGCCGGGCGATTTCCCGCACGGCGGGGAGGCCCGCGAAGCTGCCGATATCGACCTCATCGTCGTGCATTCCATCGGCGGACCCACCTGCCGGGACGGCGCAGTCTACTTCACCCCCGCCAATGGCAGCGCGGTGTTCTGGCGCGACTGGTTCCTCGGCGAAAGCGGCAAGAGCATCCATTATGTGATCGGGCGTGACGGCGATATCGCCCAGCAGCGGCCCGAGCTGCGCACGGCCGGGCATGTCAGCTTCGGCGGGATCATGTCTCAGGTGAACCGGCGCTCGATCGGCATCGAACTGGTCAACCGCGGCGATGGGCTCGAGCCGTTCCCGCAGCCGCAGCTTGCCGCCCTCTCCGCCCTCGTGGCCGACATCGCAGCGCGCTATGGCCTGCGGCCCGAAGCCCTGGTCACCCACGCTGCCCTGGATGACCGCATGCAGCCCGAGTGCGGCGGCGTGCCCCTTCGGCGCAATCTCGATCCCGGCCCGCTCTTCCCGCTGGCGGATGTGCGCGCGGCGATCACACCGGAGTGAGAAAGAGCTCGGTATCGCCCGCCTGCCAGCGCGGCAGCTTGGCCATGATGGCAGCAAAGCGTGGGCTTTCGTTGTGTTCCGTCAGCCAGCGCCGCAAGACGGCGGGCGCTTTGGCCGTCCAGAAGTCCGTATCCGTCGCTGCAAACTGGCGCACGAAGGGGAAGATGGCAAAGTCGGCCAGCGTCGGAAGGGCGCCGAAGAGTTGTCCGCCATTGTCTTCAAGGTGCGCCGAAAGGCCGGCAAGAATTTCCAATCCGGCATCGCGCGCGTTGCCTTTCGGCTCTGCGTGGCGTTCCGGATATTTGTAGCGGTCGAGGGCGCGTTTGAACGGGCCGTCATTCTGCCGGATGAGGCGTGCGGTCTCTGCCGCGTCGGCGCGCAGCCAGCCCTCCGGATCATTCTGCGCGAGGGCCCAGTGCATCACGTCAAGGCTCTCGTCGATCACGCGTCCATCCGTCAGCACAAGGACGGGAACGGTTGCCTTTGGGCTTGCGGCGAGCATTTCCGGCGGCTTGTCGCGCAGCACAACTTCGCGCACGCGGACGGGCAGGCCGCTTGCGGCGAGAGCGAGCCGGGCGCGCATGGCATAGGGACACCGGCGAAAGGAATAGAGGATGGGCGCAGGCGCGCTCACGCGTCTTCTGCCTTTGGCGCCATATGGCGCTCGCCTCGGGTGCGGGCCAGTTCGATCTGGCGCTGGCGCTCGGCAAAGCGCGCACGCTGGGCGTCCGTCATCTCACCGATACAGGCCGGGCAGGAGATGCCTTCCACATAGTCAGCTGACTGACGGCTCTCAGCTGATACAGGCCGCCCGCAGGCATGACACAAAACATGTTCGCCTTGCGTCAGGTCATGGCGAACAGACACGCGCTCGTCAAACACATAGCATTCGCCGTGCCACTTCGTCTCCGGCTCCGGCACTGTTTCGAGGTATTTCAGGATGCCGCCCTGCAGATGGAAGACATCCTCTATGCCTTCGGCCTTAACGAAGCTGGTCGCCTTCTCGCATCGGATGCCGCCGGTGCAGAACATGGCGATCTTCGGCGTGCGCCCCTCGGTTTCGAGGCGCGTGCGGAAGTCCCGAAACCATGCCGGGAATTCCCGGAAACTCTCCGTCTTCGGATCAATCGCGCCTTCGAAGGTACCGATCGACACTTCATATTCGTTGCGCGTGTCGATCAGAACCACATCCGGATTGGAGATCAGCGCATTCCAGTCTTCCGGTTTCACATAAGTGCCGACCAGCGCATTGGGATCGGTGCCCGGCACGCCCATGGTCACAATCTCGCGCTTCAGCCGTACCTTGAGGCGCGGGAAAGGCATCGCGTCCGCTTCGGAAAACTTTGCCTCCAGCGTTTCTGCACCGGGCAGGGCGCGCAAGGTGGCGAGCGCCGCCTCCACGCTCTCCGCGCTGCCGGCGATTGTACCGTTGACGCCTTCCTCCGCAATCAGCACCGAGCCTTTGATGCCGAGATTGCAGAAGCGCTGCGCAAGCGCCGCGCGGCGCTCGGTATAGTCCGGGAATCGGAAGAACTTGTAGAAGGCGGCGACGCGAAAGCTCATGGGCGGCTTATGACAAAGGGCGGGCGGGGTTTCCATGGGACGGAGCAGCGCGCCCTAGAACCGGATCCGGCTGACATCGGCATGATTGTCCGGTCCGGGATTCTCCTTGAAGTAACGGATGGCGGATTCGACGCGCCGGCGCGTGTCCCGTAGCGCTTTCATATGCGCGTTGATGGCGCCGAGCTTTTGCTCCAGCGCCGCCGAGACGGTCTCGCAGCTTGGCCGCGTGCCGGGGCTGGAGGCCATGAGCGCCGAGATTTCCTCAAGCGAAAAACCGAGCGACTTGGCAAGATCAATCATCCGGAGGCGCTCGATCGTTGCAACGTCATAGTCCCGGTAGCCGTTGGGTGCGCGGTCGGCCGCTGGGATCAAACCGTTGGTTTCATAATACCGGATGCGCGAAGCGGGCAGGCCGGTGCGTTCAGAGAGCTCGCCGATTTTCATCTGCCTTGACCTTCAACCATGGTTTAAGGTTTAGGCCAGCTGCGTCCGCCATTCAACCGAGGTCTGATTCCATGTCTTCTTCGCCGCTTTTTGCGCCTCTGACCCTGCCCAACGGGGCCGTACTGCCGAACCGCCTCTGCAAGGCGGCTCTCGAGGAGAACCTCTCCGCGCCCGGTCAGGTGCCGGGCAAGGACCTGTTCAGCCTCTATCAGGCCTGGGCAAAAGGCGGCGTCGGCCTCGTGCTGACCGGCAACGTGATGGTCAGCCCCGCCGCAATGACCGGCCCTGGCGGCGTCGTGCTTCAGGCGGGCAGCGACCTCGCTCCGTTCCGCGAATGGGCGAAGGCTGGCAAGCCAGCGGGCGGCCACCTCTTCATGCAGATCAATCACCCCGGCCGGCAAATGTTCGCCGCAATGGGGGAGCAGGCGGTCGCGCCTTCTCCTGTGCCGGTGGACCTGGGGCAGCACTCCAAACTGCTGGCGCAGCCACGCGCGCTCGAAGAGAGCGAGATCCGCGAGATAATTGCCCGGTTCGCAACCACCGCCGCCCTCGCAGAAGAGGCAGGCTTCACCGGCGTGCAGGTGCATGCCGCGCACGGCTATCTGATCAGCCAGTTCCTCTCGCCGCTCGTCAACAAACGCACCGACCAGTGGGGCGGCAGCCGTGAGAACCGCGCGCGTTTCCTGCTGGAGGCGGTGAAGGCTGTGCGCGCCAAAGTCAGCCGCGGCTTTTGTGTTTCGGTGAAGCTCAACTCGGCGGATTTCCAGAAGGGCGGGTTTGACTTCGAAGATGCAAAATGGGTGGCGGGGCAATTGAACACGCTAGGCCTGGACCTTCTTGAACTGTCCGGCGGAAACTATGAAAGCCCGGCGATGCAGGGGCAGACGGATGATACGTCGACTTCCAAACGCGAAGCCTACTTTATCGATTTCGCGCGCCAGATTGCCGAAGTGACGAGCGTGCCGATCATGGTGACGGGCGGGATATACCGCCTGGCGACGGCCGAAGCGGCGCTGACCAAGGATGCCAAGGGTTTCGGCGTGGAAGTGCTGGGGATCGGCCGGGCGATGGCCTATGTGCCGGACTTGCCGAACCAGTGGCGGGCCGGCAGGATGACCGAGGTGAACCTGCCGGAAGTAACGTGGAAAAACCGCACGATGGCGGGCATGGCGACTATGGCGCTGGCCAAGCGGCAACTGAACCTTGCGGCTAGCGGTAAGCCCGCCGCCTGGAAAGCCTCGCCGCTTCTCACCGTGATCCGTGACCAGATGAAAACGCAGAAACTGACAAAGCGGTACAAGGCCTGGCGGGCGAGCGGCGCCTGAAGAAGCGGGCTCACGGCATCTGGGTGAGGCTCAGATTGTTGCCATCCGGATCGTTGAACCAGCAGACTTTCACCATCCCGCCGGGCGCAGACCAGACGCCATCGCCGTCCTGGCCGAAGCCGGGATAGACGAGGAATTCGACGCCCTTCGCCTTCAGGGCGGCGATGGCGGCGCGGATGTCCGGCACGGCCCAGCCGAGCACGGTGTGGGCGCCCGCGGTGTGGCCCGGCACGGTCGTAAGGCGCAGCGTGGTGCCGGCGAGATCGAACACGGCGGCGAAATCGTCGGTGGAGAGGTGGGTTAGGCCGAGCACGTCTTGGTACCATGCGCTCGCGCGCTTATGGTCCGGTGTGAGAACGAAGGTGATGGCTTTGGCGTTCGTCAGCATGTCATGCGGCCTCCCCACCGCCGGGGGAAGCATAGCACGGCGCGGAGCACGTGTTTAGGATGCTTGCAATGAAACAGCTTCTGATCATCTGGCATTCGCGGACCGGGGCGGCGGAGGCGATGGCGCGGGCGGCGTATGAGGGCGCGCGCGGGGAAGGCGAGGCGCGGCTGCTTCGGGCGGGCGAGGCGCAAGCCGAGGATGTGCTGGCGGCAAGCGGGTACCTGTTTGCGGCGCCCGAGAACCTTGCGAGCCTCAGCGGGGAGATGAAGGAGTTTTTTGACCGGTGCTATTATCCTGTTCTGGGGCGGGCCGAAGGACGGCCCTATGCGCAGATGATTGCGGCGGGATCGGACGGGGCGAATGCGGCGCGGCAGCTGGCGCGGATTGCGACGGGCTGGCGCCTCCGGGAAGTGCAGCCGCCGATGATCGTGAATACGGATGCTCAGACCACGGAGACAATTCTGGCGCGCAAGAGTTTGGCGCTGCCGACGCTGGCAAAATGCCGCGAACTGGGCGCCGGGATGATGGCGGGGGTGACGAGCGGGATCTGGTGAGGCCCTAGCCGGGGTCTGGCTCGAGGCCGGACCAGAGCGCCGGGCGGACGCCGCGCACGCGCTTATCGGTCTTTGAATGTGCAGCCTGAGTTTCGGTGCTTCGTTGGCCAACTATACTTGGCGCTTACGACGGGTTCACCCCACCAACACCCGTGGCAGTTTGAACGTCACGGTTTCGTCGGCCGTCTTCACGGTTTCCATCTTCACGTCGAAGCGGGCGCGGCAGGCGTCGATGACGCCCTGGACCAGGTCTTCGGGGGCGCTTGCGCCAGCGGTGAGCCCCAGGGTCGAGACGCCGTCGAACCAGGACCAGTCGATGTCGTCGGCGGAGGCGATGAGCTGCGCGCTCGCAGCGCCGGCGCGCAGGGCGACCTCGACGAGGCGGACGGAGTTTGAACTCGTCCGTGCACCGATCACCAGAACGAGGCCCGCGCCGGGGGCGAGGACCTTGACGGCTTCCTGGCGGTTGGTGGTGGCGTAGCAGATGTCTTCCTTGTGCGGCGTGGAAATTCCTGGAAAGCGCGCCTGCAGGGCGGCGACGATTTCGGCAGTGTCGTCCACGCTGAGAGTCGTCTGCGTGAGGAAGGCGAGGTTGGCCGGGTTTTTCGGGGCGTAGGAGGCCACGTCTTCCACGGTTTCGATGAGCGTGACGGTGCCTTCGGGGAGCTGGCCCATCGTGCCGATCACTTCGGGGTGGCCGGCATGGCCGATGAGGACGATCTCGCGCTGGTTCTGGTAGTGGCGCTCGGCCTCGATGTGGACCTTGGAGACGAGGGGGCAGGTGGCGTCCAGGTAGATCATGTTGCGGCGGCTCGCCTCAGCGGGCACCGATTTGGGCACGCCGTGGGCCGAGAAGATGACCGGGCGGTCGTCCGGGCACTCGTCCAGCTCCTCGACGAAGACGGCGCCGAGGGCCTCCAGGCGCTCCACCACATGGCGGTTGTGGACGATCTCGTGGCGCACGTAGACGGGGGCGCCCCACTTGGCGAGGGATTCCTCCACGATCTGGATGGCCCGGTCGACCCCGGCGCAGAAGCCCCGGGGGGCGGCCAGGCGGAGGGTGAGGGGGCGTCCGGGGGGCTGGGCGGGCGTCATGGGGGGCTGAAATCTCCTGCGCCAGGTAAGTTGCGTGCGGGCGCCAAGGCATTTAACACGAGCGGGCTATTACATGGACCGGCCTTTACACTTGGCCAAGACGGAAACGCCGACGCATGCTGAAATTTGCTCCTCTTTTCCTCGCTCTGGTCCTTGCGGGCTGCAGTACGCGCCTCGCGCAGCAGCTGGATGACACGCCGAACGCGGGCCCGTGCCCGGTGGCGGGGTCGATTCACGACGCGGCCCGGTATGTGAAGTTCCAGGATGGCGGCGGGCAGCTTTACTCCGACATCGCTTATACCGGCGAGATCACGAATGTCCGGCTGTATTGCCGGTATTTCAAGGAGACCCCGCTGGAGGCCGAGATCGAGGTGGAGTTTGCCTTCGGCAAGGGCCCAGCGGCGACGGCGAATGCGCATGACTACCGGTATTTCGTGGCGGTGACCCGCCGCAACGGGAAGGTGCTGGCGAAGGAATACTTCAATACGCGCGCCGAGTTCGAGAGGGGCCTGGTGACAGGCACGTCGGAGCTGGTGAACAAGATTGTCATCCCGCGCGCCGACGAGTCGATCTCGGGCGTGAACTTCGAGGTGATCGTGGGCTTTGAACTGACGCCCGAGCAGATCGAATTCAACCGATCCGGCAGCCGCTTCCGCCTCGACGCGGCGAAATAATCCATGGCGAGCCTGGCTAGGGAGCTGTCGGCCGCCGCGGGCGCCGCGTTCGAAGCCGTGGGCCTGGAGGCACGTTTCGGCGAAGTGCGCCGGAGCGACAAGCCGGAGCTTGCGGATTTCCAGTGCAATGGCGCGATGGCGGCGGCCAAGTCGGCCGGGCGCAACCCGCGCGAGATTGCGGTGGAGATTGCTGCGGCGCTGAAGGCGCATCCCCTGGTGCTGTCGGCCGAGGTCGCGGGGCCAGGGTTCATCAACTTGCGCGTTTCGGAGGCGGCGCTGTCCTTGCGGGCCGACGCTGTGCGCGGCGATGCGATGGCGGGGGCGGAGAAGGCGGCGGATGCGGCTGTGACCGTGATCGACTTCGGCGGCGCGAACGTGGCGAAGCCCATGCATGTTGGGCACCTGCGCTCGGCGGTGATCGGCGACACGCTGCAGCGCATGCTGCGCTTTGCCGGCGATACGGTGATCTCGGACGTGCATCTCGGCGACTGGGGCCTGCAGATGGGCCACCTCGTCACCGAGCTTGAGGACGAGCAACCGGGGCTGGTCTATTTTGATGCCGCGTTCACGGGGCCGTATCCAAAGGAGGCGCCGGTCACGATCGGTGACCTAGGGCGGCTCTATCCGCAGGCCAGCAACAAGGCCAAGGCCGACGAGGCGCGCAACGAGCGCTCGCAGAAGGCGGTCGCAGAAATGCAGGCGGGCCGGGCAGGGTACCGCGCGCTGCTGCGCCACTTCATCGAGGTGTCGGTGGAGGCGCTCAAGAAGGACTATGGCTTTCTCAACGTCTCGTTCGACCTGTGGAAGGGTGAGAGCGATGTAGACGACCTGATCCCGGGTCTCGTGGAGCGGTTCAAGGCGGCGGGCCTTGCCGAAAAGAGCGACGGGGCATGGATCGTCCGCGTGGCGAAAGAAAGCGACAAGAAGGAAATCCCGCCGGTGATGCTGGTCAACAGCCGCGGCGGCACAGGCTATCACACGACGGATCTCGCCACGATCCTCGACCGGATGGAAAACCTAAGCCCCAAGCCGGAGCGGATGCTGTACGTAGTGGACCAGCGTCAGGCGCTGCACTTCGAGCAGGTCTACCGCGCGGCTGACATGCTGGGCTTGATCGAGGAAAGCCGGCTGGAGCATATCGGCTTCGGCACGGTGAACGGCACGGATGGCAAGCCGTTCAAGACGCGCGAGGGCGGCGTGCTGCGGCTCGCGGACCTGCAGGCGATGGCGCTGGAAGAGGCGGACAAGAAACTTGTCGCCGCGAACCTGCCGGCGGATATGGGCGCGGAAGAACGCGCCGATGTGGCGAAGAAGGTCGCGGTAGCGGCGCTGCGTTTCTCGGACCTGATGAACACGCGCACGACGAATTATGTGTTCGACCTTGAGCGCTTTACGAGCTTCGAGGGCAAGACCGGGCCCTACCTGATGTATGCAGCGGTGCGGGTGAAATCCGTACTGCGCAAGGCGGCGGAAGCGGGTCATGCGCCGGGAAAAGTAGCAGTGACTGAAGATACAGAGCGCGCGCTTGTGCTGCAGCTCGACGGCTTCGGCGCGGCGCTGCTCGGCGCGCGCGAGAAGCGGATGCCGCACATTCTTTGCGAGCATCTCTACAGCCTCGCGCAGGCGTTCAGCGCGTTCTATGCGGCGCTGCCGATTGCGGCAGAAGCGGACGCAGGCAACCGCGCGAGCCGTCTGGCCCTGGCCGACGCTGTGCGTCACCAGCTGGAGACGGGACTTGGTCTGCTGGGTATTGCGGTGCCAGAGCGGATGTAGGCGATGAGGCGCCTTGGTTATGCAGCGGTTGGGTCGAACCGGCTGGATGCGGCCGATATTGTCGCGTGCGCTCAAGCGCTCGATCGGCAGAAACGGGCCCAGAAAGAGACATTGGAGATTGAAGCTCGTATCGACTGGGTTTGGCCCATTTGCGACGCTCAAGAACCGAATGTACCCGAGCTTTTCGGGGGCTTGGGAGCACGGAACGCGCTTTTGACTGCCGGCGGTCCCGCGCACCCTTGCCTCCATGCAGTGCCGCTCCCCCTCACTTGCCGCCCATTCAGTTCTATGTAGACTTCAGCAATCTGGCAGGCGAAATCCTGCGGCCGGGGGAAGAGAAAAATGACGTCTGAGGTGCGCCGCGTTCGGCTGGCCAAGTTGTTTGGCATTCTTAGATTTGCTGTCCTGGCAGCGGCCATGGTCCCCGCCTCCCTTCACGCCCACGCTCAGGCGTTCACACTGCCGCCGCCGGAGAAAGTGCCGACCCTCCTCGGCATCGACCTGCCGCTGCGCCCGGGCGAACGACTCGTGCCCATCGGGACGGGGGATTGCTCGGCTGTTGTCTTTGCGCCGCGAGAGAAGCTCTTTCAGGTTCATAAGACATTCTGGAGCGAACGCGAATGGTTCGGCGCTTGCCGGTTCGGACTTGCGCATGGTGAAGCCTACCTGAAGGTCCGCGATTCAGTTTTTCTGCCACAAAAGATGATGTACGGCGTGCCCGTTCCTGCCGCCGAAGAGCTTCGCGCGGAACGACATGACGTTGCCTTTTTTAGTGGCACGGCGTTTCACGACCCTAGCGCCAAAACAGTCAAAATGTTCGACTTAAGTCGTGACCTTGGCGGGACATTTTTTTCTGAGCCAGATTTCCTGTCCCAGCATTTGAGCTCACTTTCGCTCGAGTATACGGATTCTGCAGGTGTGGGCCGGCAAACGCTAATACATGCCCTAGACATGCTGAATTTTTGTTCGGGTCACGGCTGGCCATTATTTGAAGCTTTCAGCGGGGAAATCAAAAAGTCCTGTCGCAGGAAGACCGCTGAAAAGCTCGTCCTTGTTCGCAGTGAAGTTCTGCAGGGGGAGTATCACGGTGACTTTCCACCTGTTTGGTTAAAGGCTTGTGCGGTCAGTCAGGACGGCTCGTCATTCGAGTGCGGCAAACTTCTGAAGGAAGCGCTCGGCAAAGATTTTGCGGAAGTCCAATCCATAATGGCAGGCAGCCGAGCCGCCCGTGCCGCCGCAAACCAGGAAATCTTTGCCCGCTACGCGCCTCTTGAAGCTGCGCTTGAAGCAAGGCTGAAGGACAAGGTCGCAGCTGGGGGCGCGCAGTGATGGGCAATGATCGACAACTTGCGAAAACCGGCCGCGCCCTTGTGTTTGCCAGCCTGTTTGGCCTGCTGGCCAGTCCGGCGCTGGCACAAGCCAGCGGCTATGACGCCAACTGCGATCCGCGCAACTACACCGCCGACGAAATGGTGCAGCAGGAGCTCTGCTCGGCGCATGTCGGCTGCCGGCTCACCCAGAAAGCGATGACCTCGGCCTGCAAGGTGAAGGACTTCTTCTCCAATCTCGGCGGCGCACTCAGCGGGCGCAGTACGCCCGACAATATGGATGTGCTTGAAGCTCTGAATCGTTCCGAAGTTCCGCAAACCTCCGGGGTGAAAAGCACGAATGCAAGTGCGCGGCCTTACTATGAAGGTGCGCGCCTGCCGTCCTATGACCGGACAAATGCGGCTCAGATCAGCATGGAGCCGCCGGTGGACGGAAAGCCATCCGGCTCCCTCAACTGGGACAAAGACGGCACGGTCCGCTGGTTTGAGGGCACCGGCGCGCGCAATGCGTCGAAACAGCTGTCCGGCAATGGCGTGCAGATCGACTCCACGGGTCGCATCAGGGCCGGCATCCTGATTGATGACGCCATTGGCGGCGGCGGGATCGCACGCACGCCGGATGCCTCCTGGGCAGGTGGAAATTTCAAGTCCGGCCGTCTCGAAGGCGATGGGTACCAGCTCAAGTCTGACGGGACCGGCAATGCACCCGTTCTGGAAGGAACCTTCAAGGACAATCAGCCGGACGGCATGATGCTGGCGACATATCCGGACTTCAGTTCACGGAAGGAATTGTGGAAGGACGGGAAGCTGATCGTCGCCGGACCAAAGGTGGCCAAAGGTCAGGTGCCGCCCACTCCCAAGTCCCCTCAAGAGGAAGCGGCCGAGAAAGCCGCTGCGGAAGCGGCCGCCTTCGCCGCCCAGCTCTCCAGCGAAAAGAATCCCGGCGCCCTCTATGCCCTTGGCGACGAGTGGGCCGAGAAGGGCGATATGGCCAAAGCCAAGTCCGCCTGGCGCGAACTCATCAAGCGCTTCCCGGACAGCCCTTTCGCCATCAAGGCCACGGACAGACTGTCCGGCGGCGGCGCCGCATCCACGTCCCGCTCCAGTCCGTCGGCCGAAACCTTTACTGGCACGGTGGACTTCACCGGCGTCTGGGTCGGCGAAAGCACTGGCAACCGTGTAGAAGTCGATTTTAAGCTCGAGGGCATCTCCATCGTGGCTGCCGGACCGCGCGCGCCCGGACAGGCTGAGGGAACACAACTCTTCCGGGTTCAAAGCCCGGGCGTTTATGTTCACACGTTTTCGGACGGCATGCAGGCCACAATCCGGATGGAAGGGCCGGATAGGTTGCGTATCACAAACCCGGATGGCTGGAACGACCTGTTCGTGAAAGGTGGTACCCGGTCCGCCACTGTGCAATCCGCTGCGTGTACCGGCAGCCCTAGCCAAGCTTTTGCTGCATTCAACAACGAATTGGAAGGCTTCAACGCGCGCTATCCGGTCCAGCCGCAGTGGGGAACGCGCGACCTGTACAAGTTCTCGATCTTCTTTGGCACGGAAAGTTTGAAGATATTGGAGAAGTATCGCGGCTGTATGTCTGAATCGGATTTCACGACCAACTGGAACGCGCTCAACGGCTCCAAGGAAACAGGCATGAGTGGCTGCCGCGCGACCTCAAGTGATGGTGGCAGAGGTTGCGTGGCGGAGTATCCGTAACGGCGGCGGATTGCGTGCACGGGGCTGCGCAGACCGCAGATCTCAATTCGGCACCTGCGGATACAGAGCTTGCTCGGTTCGCTTGAACAATTGTCAGGCGGGGGATCATCTCACCTTTGACGGTTGAGAAAACGCGCGCTGCGATGCTTCTCCAATGACTGCTTTCGGCGAACCCCGGCCTGGTGGCGGTGAGGCCGCCAGACGGCACGATTGGATCGACCCTGCCGGTCGAGTACCCTGACGATCTGAGCCGACCTGGCCCTTTTGACCCGGCCGCTCATCCATCACGGACGCCTCGCTGCCCAGAGGTTCAGGTCAATCAGGTCATCCCGCAGAAACTCTCAGGCTCCGGGCGACCTTTGACTCTCACGCGCTGGCGACGACCAAAACTGTTTCAACGTGAACCGAAAGCCGATACGCTCGGCGATGGCGCTAGCAAAGTATCATGTCCCAGATTTGACGAAATCCGGTTGACAGATTTGGTGAGCCACGCTGGAGGGGCGATGAAAGTAAACTGGCTTGTCAATCATGTTCTGATGCTCAGCATACTGCTATTAAGCGGGGCGGCCGTTTATGCGTTCTGTTTCGTAGTGATGTCTTGGCCATCGGATCGGTGCCTGGGAGCTGCAGCCAATCTAATGGCATGGCTACACGCCCTATGGCTCGTTGCAGTAGCGATCGAACTAGATGTGTTCGGCCTGAAAGCACGGGCTCAGGTCGTCTGGGCTATAGCGTTTACTGGCTTTAGCGGGAGTTTTGTCTTTTGGGGATTTTTCGCCCCACTGATGAAACCAGAGGCGGCAAATGAAATTGCACGCGGCGCTGTAGCAGTTTTCGCTTCATTCTATTTCACTTTGGCGGCTGTTACTGCAGATAAAGTATCAAGCTCGCTTGGTGGTCGGCTTGCAGCTTTTTGGGTACTTCTCAACTGGCCAGTATTCCTGTTCTCCTTGTCTCATGCCATTCTCCGCGCTGCAGAACGATCCAGGAAGCAGCAAATCGAAGTGTCCTGCTTCTAAACATTCAATCGGCAGATCAGCGAAAATTGAAAGCACGCAGCGGCCCAACCGTGGACGGAATGTCCAGTTCCGGCGATGTCCGGCCTGGCGGCGAGGACGCAGCCGGATGACTGGACTGAGGCGACCCTGCCGGATGCCGAGATCGGTCATCGGAGCCGACCTGGCCCAAACCTGCCGCTGCCAATCGCTCTGACCAGTGTCAGGTCACCGCCGGAAACCCTACGCCCAGCGCTGAGCGGGTTGATCCCGCCTTGGGTAGTTCTCCGCCAGGAGGGGCCTGCGACGCCCAGACAATGCCCCCCCCAATTTCTAAGCAGGCCAGAAGCCGCAAGCGCTCAAACGTGACACGTCACGATCCGCTCGTTAAATTCTCGCCGTATAGGGAGACGGTAGCATGGCATATTACCGGGCATTCTTTAGCTATGGGCGAGTTGACGACAAAATCGCCAACTGGCTCTGGGCCCAGCTCGACCGCTACCGCACGCCGAAAGGGCTAATAGGGGTTGAAGGCAAGCTCGGCCCGATACCGGACAAACTGCACAAGATTTTTCGCGACCGCGCCGATCTCGGCTCCGGCGGCCATGTCACAGAGGAACTGGAGGCCGCACTTGAGGCTAGCGAGCGACTGATCGTGCTTTGCACTCCCGCTTCGGCGAAGAGCTTCTGGGTCAATCAGGAGGTGGAGACGTTCCTGCGGCTAGGGCGAGAGGATCGGATCTTCCCAGTGATCGGTGCGGGGAGCCCGGACTGCGGCGATCCCGAAGCCGAGTGCTTTCCGCCGGCCCTGCGCGGCAAAGGCATCCTGGCGGCGGACCTGCGCGAGATCAAATTGCCGAACGGTCAATTGGTGGGCGACGGGCGTGAAGGCGGGCGGTTGAAGTTGATCGCCGGGCTTTTGGGCGTGGATCTCGACGCGTTAGCGCGGCGCGAACGGCGGCGACAGCGCTTTCTGGTAGCAGCCTTAAGCGCAGCGGCTTTGGTGTTCGCAGGGCTCGCGGTCGCGGCGGGCGGGCTCGGCTGGCTAGCGCAGGTGCGTGGAGAACAGGCAATGCAGAATGAACAGCGGGCGCTGAAAAGCGAAGCTGAGGCCGTGGCGAACGCCGCAGCGGAACGTTCTGCCCGAGTGGCGGAAGTCGCCGAACGCGAACGCGCTGACGCCGAAACCGCCAAAGCCATCGTCGCCGCCCGCGAAGCCGAACGTCAAGAAGGCTTCGCCAGCGCCAACGCTGAACGGGCGCGCAATACTCTGCACCGCCTCTTCGCCACCCAAGCCTGGGAAAAAATTGAAGCAGGTCAGTATCTCGCCGCAGCACGTTATGCTTTGGCTGGAATGCGACTTTCACCAGAAAATGAGGGGCTTTACCAAGCTGTGCTTGGCGCGGCGATGCACGAAGCGGGCGAAAGCGCACCTCCGCTTATGCATGACGGCGAGGTTGTAGCGGCGAGCTTCTCGCCTGACGGTACTCAGATCGTGACGGTGCCCTTCGGTGAAGGCGCCAAAATCTGGAACGTTGCTGACGGGCGCCATATCGTTACCTTGGGTGGACACTTGGGCTTTGTGTTCGGAGCAGCATTCTCGCCTGACGGCCGGCGCGTAGTGACCGCGAGTATGGATAAGAAAGCTATTGTTTGGGACGCTGAAAATGGCATCCTTGTCGCCACCCTTGATGGACATACAGGCGACGTCTACGAATCAGCGTACTCGCCTGATGGACGGCGGATTGTGACTGCCAGTAAAGACGGAACGGCAAAAGTCTGGGACGCAAGCAACGGACGCTTGATTGCCTCTCTTGACGGCCATGATTTTGCGGTGCTTAGCGCAGCTTTCTCTCCGGACGGTCGGCATATTGTTACCGCAAGTGAGGACGGGACCGCAAAAGTCTGGAACGCAGACGACGGCAATTTGGTCTCCACTTTCCGCGGACATAGCGAGCCAGTGATTGTTGCGAAATACTCATTGGACGGACGGTTCTTAGTCACCGCAAGCCGTGATGGAACGGCCGCAGTCTGGGCCCCAGACGACGGACTCTTAGTCGTCACTCTGGCCGGCCATCAAGACGCAGTACTAAGCGCAGAGTTCTCCCCTGACGGGCGACGCATTGTCACCGCAAGCAACGATCAGACCGCCAAAATCTGGGACGCAAGCGATGGGAGCCTTGTTGCGACTCTCAGCGGGCATAAATCAGCAATTTCTGGCGCAGCGTTTTCACCGGATGGCGCGCTGATCGTTACCGCTAGTCTCGATAAAACTGCCAAGGTCTGGAGCGCCGTCGATGGGCACCTTGTCTCCAGCCTCCGTGGGCATGAATATGAAGTCTTCAGCGCCGCTTTCTCGCCAGATAGCAAGCGAATTGTTACGGCTAGCAAGGACAATTCGGCAAAAGTCTGGGAGGAACTTTCTGGACGACGGCTCGTCAATCTGACCGGAAACAAAGGAGGAATGAAAGCACCGATTATATCATCTGACGGTCAACATTTTGTATTAACTAGCGATGAACTCACCGCCAGCGTCTGGGATGTTGGCGACGGGCGCCTGGTGTCCACCCTTCGCGGGAACGGGAAGCCAATAAAATTGGTGGCACTCTCGCCGAATGGTGCATTGGTGGCTACTAGATCTAGGGGCAATGCCGTCGAGGTTTGGGACACTTTCAATGGGGAATTGGTCACAGCATTTAAAGAGCGCAATGACGGAGGCCCTAGCGATAACGGATTGCATAGCGTCACCTTCTCACCAGACGGGCAACGCATCGTCGCAATTTGGCGCGGAGGAGAGGAGACCGTCAGCGTACGGAATGCAACTGACGGAAGCTTCGTCGCCAAGCTTAGCGGCGATGATCAGTCATGGACGGTAAATGGAGTCGCGTTCTCGCCAGATGGGCAACGCATCGCCACTGCGAACGAATCCGGAATGGTTAGTGTCTGGGAAGCAAGTAACGGGCGTCTAGCGTTGCTCCTTAAAGGACACGAACTGGGCGTAAAAAGTGCAGCGTACTCCCCGGATGGTAGCCGCATTGTCACTGCAAGCGATGACGAAACGGCGAAAGTTTGGAGCGCTAGCAACGGACGCCTCGTAGCAACACTCAGCGGCCATGGAGACCAAGTATTAAGTGCCGCTTATTCAAATGATAGTCGGCGCGTGGTGACAACGAGTCAGGATAAGACCGCAAAGATCTGGGACGCGGTTAGCGGACGCCTTGTTGCCACCCTCACCGGGCATGACGGAAGTGTCTTGAGCGCGGCATTTTCACCAGACAGGCATCTCGTTGTTACTGCAAGTGAGGATCGAACAGCTAGGATCTGGAACGCTGCCGATGGAAAGCATCTTGCCACATTCAGCGGATTCGAAAACCGAGTACGAGACGCGAAGTTCTCGACGGATGGCAAGCGCATTGTCACGGCGAGCGAGGACCGGACCGCCATAGTCTGGGATGTGCGCCGCCTCGCTCAAGACTGGGCAACACTTCAGCGGGAGGCCTGCACTAACCTTCTTGGTGCCAAAGGTCGGGCATTTGAACAACGCGAAATCGACGCCGATCAGCTTCTCCTCGCCGAGTGGTCAGACGCCACGCGCGATGTGTGCGAAGACGTGCCGGGGGTAGAGAGTATCAACACCCTGCGCCAGCGCGCGAACCTGTGGGAGGCGCAGGCGGAACGGAACTGAATAACCCACCTTCCAATCCCTTTGACCTTCAAGCCATCTGTCCCCGACGTCAGCGCACCATGCGCACCAATCTGGGAGGATGCTCGTCGGATAGGTGCATATCGTCCAATGTTGCGCCGCGGTACTGCAACGCAAGGAGCGTCGATTGCGGTGCCACCGCGCTGACACCAGCGCCGACGATCTGCATCGTGGAACCGCAGTGACCTGAGCCCAAATTGGTCCCGCATCTAAGTCGAGAATTTGCTCACAATCCGTCATTCGGCGACAGGCGGCCTATGACCACTTCCGGCGAGATTCCGTCGAGCGGCGGCGTGGCTTCCCAGCGACTGGTTTGAACTGACGCTGCCGGTCCGGAATCTGACGATCGTAGCGGACCTGGCCCCAACGGACCGTTTCAAGCGAGCCTCTTGCGCACAATGTACCGACGAGTGCCGGCGCGCCCGATCCGTTCGAATCCTGTCTTCTCGAAGGAGCCCACAAATCCGCCGAAACGATAGCTCGGAGAGTCTTCATCGACGGGATAGCCTTCCAACACCGTCGCGCCGTGCGATTTAGCAAGGGCCTCGGCTGCTTCCAGGAGGCTGTTGAAACCACGTTGGCCGCGAGCCGAACGCGCCACGAAGAAGCAAACAACTGACCAGACTTGCTCTTTGGCGTCGCCAGGCTGCATGCCTGCCATGGTTGTTCGGTAGGTATCGCGAGGCGCAATTGAGCACCAGGCAACCGGCACTTCGCCAGCATAACCGAGAATGCCGACAGGCCCACCCGTATGGATCCGCTGCTTCATTGCGGCCTTGCGGCTGGCGCCGTCGGTTGAGGGTGACTCAGCGCCGCTGCTCCGCCATACCATGCACCAGCAACTTTTCGGTCCGCCGCGACTCTCAAACAGTTTTTCGAAGTCGGGCCACGTCTCGGCAGTTACTTCACGAAAACTCAACTCGGCCTTGGCGGCCGTCCCGTCGCGTTCTCCGCTTGTTTTATCTAGACGCTCAACCATCGAAGAAACGATACACGATGTCGGCACCGAAGACAGGGGGCGCCGCAATTCGGCGAAGTCCGGCATGGTTCCCGTGAGGCGGCCGAATGACCCGATCGGATGGATCCGGTCAGTTCCGGAGTTTGACGGCGGGAGCTAACCTGGCCCTATTGCCACATTCGCTCTAATCTAAAAATCGGTCCGCAAGCTATCGCTGATCCGAAATTCTTGGGGCAATTCCCGACTAGGTGACGCCGACCTTTGAAACCACCCTATCGATCACAAAAGATTGACCGGACCGGCTCCTGGCTTGCTAGTGAGGGCAGCTTGAAAGTAAGCTGCGATAACTAAACGGAGTTGCGCTTATGACCTTCCGTACTCTCATCGCCGCAGTCGCAGTTTGCGTTTTTTCGGGTCCCGGGTTCGCCGCAGGAGGCGGGGGGGGGGGCTCCTCCCTGCCTAGCGCGACAGGGCCCAGCTACGACCCGGTGATTGAGTACCAGGCTGGTCTGAAGTTCTTGCAGGCCGGCGATTTTGAGAAGGCGGAGCGGGCATTCAAGCGCGTGGTCGGCGTAGCAAAGACAGACGCAAATTCACACTACTTGCTCGGTATATCCCACCTTGAGCAAGCGGAATGGAAACCAGCCGTTCGCGCCCTCAAGAATGCAGTTAGGCTCAATCCTGATTTGCATGATGCAAGGTCCCGTCTTGGTGCTGCTTACATTCAGCTCGGCGACATTGAAAAAGCAGATCAGCAATTGGCAGAACTCGTTGCCGCAAAGACCGCGTGTGCCGGATCGTGTGCGGCCTCTGCAGACATCGATGCGGCGCTGGCCCGGATCGAAGCTGCAAGAACAAGCCCTGAAAGTGGACCCGGCGATGTCAGCGCGTATGGCGAGACTTTGCAACTGGCGTCGGCTGATGGCTCCTATCTTAGCGCCGTCCGCCGCATCAATCTGGGCGACTTTGACGGCGCCAAAGCTGAACTTCAGGCTGTGCTCACGGCTGTTGGACCGAATCCCGATGTCCTGACCTATCTCGGCTTTGCCAATCGAAAGCAGGGGCATTTTGAAACCGCGCTCTCGTTTTACACCGCAGCGCTATCGGTCGACCCCGGGCATCTGAACGCCCGCGAGTATCTAGGCGAGTATTATGTCGA
>NZ_JALHLS010000005.1 GCF_022844445.1 Hyphomonas sp. | reverse complement strand
CTTTGCCCGGCTGGCGCGCATTTCATGTTTGAACAACCCGCTTGAGGAGAAACGGCTTTGGCCCGTATTGCAGGCGTCAACATCCCGACGAATAAGCGCGTCATCATCGCGCTGCGCTATATCCATGGCATCGGCCCGGCCTTTGCGAAGGAAATCTGCGAGAAAGTCGGCGTCGAAGAATCGCGCCGGGTCAACCAGCTGACCGACGCGGAAGTCATCAAGATCCGCGAAACGATCGATGCCGGCTACATGGTCGAGGGCGACCTGCGCCGCGACACGTCGATGAACATCAAGCGCCTGATGGACCTCGGTTGCTATCGTGGCCTGCGTCACCGCAAGAAGCTCCCGGTCCGCGGCCAGCGTACCCACACCAACGCCCGCACCCGCAAGGGCCCGGCCAAGCCGATCGCCGGCAAGAAGAAATAGGACTGAGATTCCATGGCCCGCGAAGCAAACCGTATCCGCCGCCGCGAACGCAAGAACATCACTTCGGGTGTTGTTCACGTGAACTCGAGCTTCAACAACACGATGGTGACCATCACCGACGCGCAGGGCAATACCATCTCCTGGTCGTCTTCGGGCGTGATGGACTTCAAAGGCTCGCGCAAGTCGACCCCCTACGCCGCCCAGATGGCCGCCGAGGACGCTGCAAAGAAAGCCAAGGAGCACGGTCTCCAGACGGTTGAAGTGCGCGTGCGTGGTCCGGGTTCGGGCCGCGAGAGCGCGCTGCGCGCCCTGCAGGCCGCCGGCCTGACCGTGACCGCGATCAACGACACGACGCCGATTCCGCACAATGGCTGCCGCCCGCCGAAGCGCCGCCGCGTCTAGTACAAGAATACCTCCCGGCTGCGCCTTGCATGGCGCGGCTATTCCTTTTCTGAGGAAACCTGATGACCAACGTGAATGACCGCAACTGGAAAGTCCTGATCCGTCCGAACCGCCCTGTGGTTCAGGCCGGATACGACTCGAAACGCAAGGCGAAGCTCGTCGTAGAGCCGCTTGAGCGCGGCTACGGCACGACGCTTGGCAATGCGCTGCGCCGCGTGCTGCTGTCCTCGCTGCAGGGCGCCGCCATCATCGGCGTTCAGATCGACGGCGTGGTCCACGAGTTCTCGGCCATCCCGGGCGTGCGCGAAGATGTCACCACGATCGTGCTGAACCTGAAACAGGTCGCCATCTTCATGGAATCGGAAACGCCGAAGCGCATGGTGCTTCGCGCGAAAGGCCCGGGCGAAGTCAAAGCCGGCCAGATCGAAACCTCCGGCGATGTGAAAATCCTGAACCCCGACCACGTGATCTGCACGCTGGACGGCGCGTCGGAAGTCCGCATGGAATTCACGATCGCGACCGGCAAAGGCTACGTCGCTGCTGATTCGCACCGTCCGGAAGATGCCCCGATCGGCTATATCCCGATTGACGCGATCTACTCGCCGGTCCGCCGCGTCGGCTACCAGGTCGAAGATACGCGCGAAGGCACCGTCCTCGACTATGACAAGCTGACCCTCGACGTTGAAACCGATGGTTCGGTCTCGCCGGAAGACGCCGTGGCCTATGCCGCGCGCATCCTGCAGGACCAGCTGCAGCTGTTCATCAACTTCGAAGAGCCGACCCTCGACGTGGGCGGCTCGGCCGATGAGACGGACCTGGGCTTCAACCCGGTGCTGCTCAAGAAGGTCGACGAACTCGAGCTGTCCGTGCGTTCGGCAAACTGCCTGAAGAACGACAACATCGTTTACATCGGCGACCTCATCCAGAAGTCGGAAGCGGAAATGCTCCGTACCCCGAACTTCGGCCGCAAGTCTCTCAACGAGATCAAGGAAGTCCTCGCCGGCATGGGCCTGCATCTCGGCATGGAAGTGCCGGATTGGCCGCCTGAGGACATCGAAGGCCTCGCCAAGAAATACGACGATCACATCTAGCCCAAGTTTTATATGACCGGGGCCTGACCACCTCGGAAGGAACAACGCCATGCGCCACCAGATTGCACACCGCAAGCTCAACAAGACCTCCTCGCACCGCAAGGCGATGTTCGCCAACATGGCGGCGAGCCTGATCGAGCACGAGCAGATCGTCACCACCTTGCCGAAAGCCAAGGAAATGGCGCCGATCATGGACAAGCTGGTCACCCTTGCGAAGAAGGGCGACCTTGCTGCCCGCCGGTCGGCTCTGTCGACCGTTCGCAACGAAGACGCCGTGCGCAAACTGTTCGACGTCATGGGCAGCCGCTACAAGGACCGCAACGGCGGCTACACCCGCGTTCTGAAAGCCGGCTTCCGCCAGGGCGACAACGCTCCGATCGCCGTCCTGGAGCTGGTTGACCGCGATCCGGAAGCCAAAGGCGCCGCCGACAAGGCCCGCCATGCGGCCGAGCTGGAAGCGGCTGAAGACTAGTCATTCCGACAACGGACCAAAAAGCCCGGACCTCGCGGTCCGGGCTTTTTTGTTTCGGGCGACAAGCTTGACAATTTGTCGCAGCTTGGATTATACGCCCGCCTCCAAGCCGGAATAGCTCCGCGCACGGATTGCCTGAAGAGCCGCACATGAAGCAGTCACATACAGAAAATGTCTGCTCTCCATGCTTATGGGGAGCGTGTCACGCGTCCCCTGGCCTTTGCCGGTAGGCGTCTGACCTCGCACTGAAACAGTTCAACGCCGCGTGCGGGCAAACCCCTTTGTGCGCGCGGTTTGAAAGGAGGTGGATCATGGGCACGCCCATGACCCTGCCGGCGGCTACCGATTTTCGCCCGGTGCCGGCGGCGACACCCCTGCTGGGTTTCCTTGCAGGGGAGCATACCGGCGCACTGGCGCGCGTCTGGCCGGCGCCGCACGAGGATTTTCTCGCGCTGCCGGCTGCACGGCGCCATGCGGCGGCCATCCTGTCGGCGCGCGGAAATCATACTGCCGGACGCCTGCAATGGATGACGGCGCGTGCCCGGGACGGCGAGCTGGCAGCTGAACTTTTCGGCAGACCGGCGCCGGGCGGGTTGATGAAAGCGCTCGGCCGGATGGGCGAAGTTCTGTGGCGGACGGCGGACTATGCCCGCTTCCTCGACCTGTTCGGCGAGGGGGCGGCCTGCGTTCTAATCCGTCACATGAAAACGCTGGGTGCAGACACGCTCGGTATCGTCGCCGTGCTTCCGCCGGGCCTGCGCCAAGCGTCGATCGTGACCCATCTGGGTACGGAGGAAGCCGCAGCAGCAGACCTTGCGGCGGCATGGGCGATGGCCCTTCGCATTCGTGGTCCTCGCGCCGGTCCGGATATCGCCCAGCGCTTTGGCCGTGCCACGACGCCTGGCGCCCTGTTCGGCATGGCGCGCGATGCCATCCACCCGGCCGCCTTCGGGCCGGTTGGTCCGTTCCCGGAGCTTCCGCCTCCGTTCCAGCCGGTTCGCCAGCTGGACATGCTGAACGCGGTCGCGCTCGAGTTTCGCAACTGTTTGCGGGATTTCGTGGGCGATCTCGCAGCGGGCCGGATGGCGGTCTATGTCTGGCGCGGCGAGGGTGGCCCGGCGGCCGTTGCCCTTCGGCAGGATCCGGCCGGCTGGCGCCTGGCGGAAGCGCGCGCGGGCGACAACCTCGATCTTGAGGACCCTGTTCTGATGGCGATCGTGTCGGGCGTAGAGGCGGCGGGGGTACGCACGGGCGAGTCCTGGGGCTGGCTGCATCGCCGGCTTGAGGACCGGGCCTACGATGCACCGGCGGGGCTGCCGGGCGTGCTGCAACCTGCCTGGCGGGCCCGGCTCTGCCTTGGCAACCTGTGGGACTGACAAGGAAGCGGGGCAGCCCGGGCGGAAACGTCCGGGCTGCTTGCTTTGCAGGGCCGGAAAACCGGGTTACTCTACGGCCAAACGGGAGGAGATAGACGTGGCAGACGACTACAAAGGCGAAGAGCAGGCGAAGTTCCGCGAAATGCTGGAAGGCTCGAAGGAAGACTGGGACATCATTGCCGAGCATTCCAGGCACTTCAACAAAGGCCTCGCCAAGCGTGTCCTCGATCACCTGCGTCTGCTGGATGGAGACTATGGCGGCTTCCCGGTCGACCGCCTCACCCATTCATTGCAGACTGCGACGCGCGCCCACCGCGACGGGCGCGACGAGGAATACGTCGTTTGCGCACTTCTCCATGACATCGGCGACACGCTCGGCAGTTTCAACCACCCGGATGTTGCCGCGGCGATTCTGAAACCCTTCGTGTCGGAAGCAAACCACTGGATGGTGGCCAATCACGGCATGTTCCAAGGCTACTACTTCTTCCACCATCTCGGCCTCGACCGAAACATGCGTGATCAATTCCGGGACAACCCGCACTTCGAGTATTGCGCGCAGTTCTGCCATCTCTACGACCAGTCGGCCTTCGATCCGGAGTATGTGAGCGAGCCGCTGGAATTCTTTGCGCCGATGGTGGAGCGCCTTTTCGCCATGCCAAAAAATTCGATGTACCTGCGCAAGCCAGCGCAATAGCCAGATGAGCGGGCGGTAACCGGATGCTGAAACTTCTCGTTATCGCCCTGCTCGCCGCGGCCGTGATTGCCTTCTTCGTCCTGCGCCAGACGCCGAAACGCCCGCCGCGCGACTGGCGCCATGGCAGCGATGATGCCGGCCCTGTGCCGCCGACCGTTCAAGTCGGCTCGGACACAGGCCGCAAACCGGCAAACGATGCCCCGCCAGGCGGCAAGCCCGAACCTGCCACGACGGATTCCGGCGGCGATGGTGGCGGCGACTAGCCGCCGCGAAACCGCCGGCGCCCCGCAAGCCGGGCAGGCCGCTTAAGTTCAATGTGCCAGGGGCGTCGCGGGGCGGGCGCCGCGCGTGGTGATCAGGTAGTCATAGCCGAGCACGAAGAACCGGCTGTCAGCCGACAGGGCACTGAGGCCAGATTGTTCCATCTGCAGGCGAATGGGCGCCAGCGTAATGACGGCGTAGCCTTCGGCCGGGATCGCTTCCTCCCCGATGCCGGCGGCAGATAGCAGGGCTGATACGTCCTTCGAGCGGTAGCCGGCTGTCTGGAAGACCCCTTCTGCGGCGAGGGTCGTGATGGTCTGCTGGCCTTCGAGCGGCACGAATACGATGCGCAGGACGTCCAATCCGTTCGCGGCTGCAATGCCTTCGGTCAATGATCCTAGATCGAACGTGTTCAGCGACCCTGTGCCTTTACCGAGGTGGCTGGCGCCCATCTTGAAAAGGGCGCGCGGCGCCGGCCCGGACGCGGCGCGGTAGGCTACAAGGAACTGGCGGCGGATCAGTGCGACCCGTGCGGCATTGCTCGCATAATTCGCGCCACGTCCATAAAGCGCATAGATTTCAGCGCTTTCCGACAGTTCCCTGATAAGCGCCTGAGCATCCGCGTTGCCCGAAAACGCAGCATGCAAGTGTGCGAAATCTTCCTGCGTCGCCGACAACAGAAAGAGCGCGCCGAGGTTTCCGGTCGCGAAGGCTTGCTTTTCCGTCTCGAGCCTCGCCCGGGCCAGAGCAGCAGCATCGGACGAAGGCGCCATCTTTGCCAGTTTCTCGAGATGGATCAGCGTTGATCCGACGAATTCCTGATCGACACCCCAGAGCGGATCGCTTCCAGGGGTGGCTTCATCGACGAAAAAGTCCGCCAGACGGGCATCTTCCGCCATGTTCGCAAACGGTATCGCCAGGGGGCGGTTCGCGAGAAAGCCTGCCAGTGCAGCGTCGTTCCCGCCGTCCAGAATTTCCGTCAACAAACGATCTGTCCGGGGGCCAGTCTCGATGACATGGTGGACGACGTTATAGGCGCGGGCTTCACGGGCCAGCGCGAGCGCGATTTCGGGCGGATCTGCAAAGCCATGATCTTCTCCGATGAGGATGAACTGGGCGCTCGGCAATTCCGCACGCAGAAGATCCGCGCCGTCGCCTTCGAGTTTGCCTTCAATGAGCGACATGACGGCGGGCTTGACTGGAGTTTCCGCAACGCCTTGCCCGGATGCGAGAAGGAGAAGGCTTATTCCAATCCAGATACGGCGAGGATACATGGCGCGCGCCTCCTGCTTGCGTGTTCACAAGACGGATGCACCGAAGAGGTCGCCTGGATGCGCCGGGCGCGAAAAATGTCTCCTGTCCGCAACGCTGGTTGTCTAGCTTGACCTCTCAACGCCCTGAAAAGTGAGAAAAGATTCAGCTGGCGGTCGGTGGACACTTGCCTGTATGGGCCACGCTGGCGCCGGCGGAGATGCCTTCGAAGGGGTTACCCTAAGTCTCGCCGTTGCAGCCGCAGACCGGCAGGTACGCGCCGATGCAGACGGCCGGGGTTCGGGTGCAGGTGCCGGGGGCGTCCGCCGGGCTGTTGCAGACACCTTCCTCGAAGATACAGCTGAGATCCTCTGCGCACTGAATGTCGGCGATGCCGATGCCCATCTCACCAGCGGCCGCGACCGGGCGGCTCAGTTCGGCAGCAGGTGCCGCTTCCGCCTCCGCCTTTTTCTTGAAATGGCCGCAACCGGCCAGCAGGCTCAGGGGCAGGGCAAGAACGGCGGGTCTCAGTCTCTCCTGTGCTCAGGAGAGACTGCGACCCGCACCGCTGCTTGGCAAGAATACTATTACTTCGCAGTCGCCGCCGCGACGGCCGCGAAGATGTTCTGGCCATGTTCGCCGCCGGATTTGAAGGCCGGGCGGGTGGTGCCGACGTCGGTGATCTGGTCCCATTTCGCGGCGACCGCTTCCGCGGTGAGCGCGTCGCCTGCGCCAACGAAGACACCGGCGGTTTCGACGATGCGGGCCATCGAGAAGGCACCGGCGCCAGCCGAGAGGATCATGCCGGTCGGGGCATCTTCCTTCACCAGGTTGATCACGCCGGGGGTCACGAATTCCGGTTTCAGGGCCGACAGCATCTGCTCTGACATGATGTCTTCCGTCATGCGCGTTGCAGCAATCGGGCAGACCGTGTTGATTTTGATGTCGTTTTTTGCGCCTTCAATTTTCAGCGTGTTCATCATGCCGACCACGCCCAGCTTGGCGGCGCCGTAGTTGGCCTGGCCGAAGTTGCCATAGAGGCCGGTCGACGAGGTGGTCACGACGATGCGGCCATAGTTCTGGGCTTTCATGATGTCCCAGGCGGCTTTCACTGGGAGGAAGCTGCCGCGCAGGTGAACGGCGAGCACGAGGTCGATGTCCTCGATCGACATTTTCGAGAAGGAACGATCGCGCAGGATGCCGGCATTGGCGATGATGATGTCGATCCGGCCCCATTTGGCCATCGTGTCATCGATCATCTTCTGCACGCCGGCCTCGTCGGAGACCGAGGAGCCGTTGGCCATGGCTTCGCCGCCGAAGGCTTCGATCTCTTTCACAACCGCTTCCGCGGCAGCGGAGTTGCCGCCGGTGCCGTCGCGCGAGCCGCCGAGATCATTGATCACGACTTTGGCGCCGCGGCGGGCGAGTTCGAGGGCGTGAGCGCGGCCAAGGCCGCCGCCAGCGCCAGTGACAATGGCAACGCGGCCGTCAAAACGGATCTCGGACATGAGGTGTCTCCTGATGCGGTTGTGCAGTTTGGGCGGTGTCACACCAGACGTTCACGTCAACGTCAAGCGCGTCCGCTGCGTCACCCCTTGCCGCAGGGGCTGCGGCATGTTTGCTGCGCGCCAGCGAAACGGGAGGAAACCATGCTCGCTTATGTGACCCTTGGTACGAACAACAAGGAAAAGGCCCTGGCTTTCTATGACGCCGTCCTCGGCGAAATGGGCGCCAAACGCTTTTTTGCCAATGACCGGCTTCAGTTCTACGGCGTCGGCCCCGGCCAGCCGATGATCGGCATCGGCGATACCTACGACCAGAAGCCGGCGACTGCCGGCAACGGCGTGATGCCGGCGCTGGCGTGCGCCAGCAAGGAAGTCGTCGACAAGGTCTACGCCAAGGCCATCGCGCTCGGCGCCGCTGACGAAGGCGCCCCGGGCAACCGGATGCCGACCTTCTATGGCGCCTATTTCCGCGACCCGGACGGCAACAAGATCTGCGTCTGCAAGCTCGGCTAGGGGGCAGGCGGCCGTATATCTCACGAGAGCCCTCCGGCTGCTGCCGGAGGGTTTTTGTTTGATCCTTACTCCGGCCGCGCGTCTTCGAGCTTGCCCGCATAAAAGGCGCGCAGGTCGGCGGCGAGGGCTTCGAGTGCGCCTTCGTTCAGGTACATCATGTGGCCGGCCTGATAATAGGTCATCGCCACGCGTTCCTTCGGGATGCCGTAGCGGGCGAAGGTGATCTCGGCATCAAAGAAGGGGGTGATCAGGTCGTAGTAGCCGCTTGCGACCCATACTTTCATGGCGGTGTTCTGGCGCATCGCGTTTGTCAGCTTGGCGCTGACATTGAGGAAGCGCGGCTCCCAGTACTCGCCTTCCGGAACGTCGCGGTAGTTCCAGGCGGTGCCGGCTTCTTCGCTCGACAGCATGTAAGGCCGGTCCATCTTCACACCGAGATCGGTGGAGAGGTAGTGGTTCATCAGCGCCGAATAGGCAGAGCCAATGGCATAGCCCGATACGTCGGAGTCCGGGCCTTCGGCGGCGTCATCGGCCTCGTCACCCAGATAGCGCCCGTCCAGACGGCCCAAGGCGACGCCCTTGTCGCGCAGCAGCTCCTTCTGGAAACGGTGCATAAGGATCTTGAGATCTGACGTCTCGATATAGGCGGGCGAAAGCCCGGTGAAGTAGGCAAGGCGCTCCACGATGTGCGCGCGGTCTGCGGCCGTCATCGCCGAGCCTTTCCAAAGCGCGGGCCCGTATTCGTCGCGCGCAAAGGCGCGCGCTTCGGCAAGGAAGGTTTCCTGCGGAACACCCACGCCGGCGCGGCCATGATACTGCGCGGTCGCCGCCATGCTCGGCAAGTAGGTGACGTAGGAATAGATATTGTCGTGCGCTGAGGTCGAGCCCTCGTAGTCCAGCGCCTGCGAGATCAGAACAAGGCCGTTCAGCGCGATATCGACATCGCCGGTCAGCATCCGGTTTGCCAGATAGGCCGCGCGGGTGGTGCCGAAGCTCTCGCCGATCAGGTACTTTGGGGCATTCCAGCGCTGGTGGTCGGTGATCCAGATGCGGATGAGTTCCGCAATCGAGCTGCCGTCGCCTTCCTCGCTCCAGTAATCCTTGCCCTCACCCTTGCCGACGGGACGGCTGTAGCCGGTGCCGACCGGATCAACGAACACGAGGTCTGTCACGTCGAGGATCGACAGGGGATTGTCGACGAGCACATAGGGCGCGGCGCCATCATCGGCGTCGGCCTCGCTCGCCACCTTCACACGCTTCGGACCGAGCAGGCCCATGTGCAGCCAGACAGAAGCTGAACCCGGCCCGCCGTTGAACACGAAAGAAACGGGGCGGGGCCCGCTGACGTTCTCGCGGATGTAGGAGATGGTGAACAGGCTCGCGCCCGGCTCGCCGTCCTTATTCTTTATATGCGTCTCGCCCGCTTCCACGCGGTAGGTGATCTTCTGGCCGCCGAACGTGCCGGTGTGTGTGGACTTGAACGTCACCGGATCCGGCACCGGCTTGGGTGCGGGTATGTCTTCCGTCGTCTCCGCGGGTTTCGCAGCGCCGGGAGCGGCGAGGGCCGGTGCGGCGCAGACCATCGCCAGCGCGACAAACATTGCCTGGAACTTCATTTGCTGGATCAGCCTTTCACGGCCTGCCGGAACACTTCTTCAGGAACGCCCGCCAGACGATTGATATCAAAGGCAAAACCTAGGCCCAAATCGCGCTGCCCGTCAAACCGGCCTGCGACCTGTCTCGACATCGCCGCGTTAGGCACACTCGCAAGTCTGTTGGACGCGTCACTCAACTCGCCCCAACCGCAGGGCGCTGAGCCGCTGACCGGTGCAAGGGGAATGTCCCGGAAAACCCGATTGCCAATGCCTGCTTTCCAAGCCGGAAGGGTGCCGCTAAGCCTTGGGGCGGGGTTACAACAATCGGGAAGGGCTCGGGGCCATGCCAGCAGGTTATGAATGGGGTTGGGACAATGGCCGGGCTCTGATCGGCATATTGCTGATCTACGGCCTGTGCTGGGCTATTTCCTCCAATCGCAAGGCGCTGCCCTGGAAAATCATTCTTGGCGCAACGGTGCTTCAGTTCGGCTTTGCATTGCTTTTTTTCGGCCTGCCGAAACTGCTGGGTATGGGCGGAGGAGGGGTGGAAGGCGGCGACAACCCGGTCATCAAGGCGCTCGTCGATGCAACGCGCTACGGCACGAACTTCGTGTTCGGCTATGTCGGTGACAACACGCTCGTCTCGCAGCCGTTCACGCCGTTCACGACCGCCGAAGGCCTCGTGCCGCCGTCCTTCTTCTTCCAGATACTTCCGCTGATCATCGTTGTCGCCGCGCTGTCCGCAATGTTGTGGCATTGGGGCATCCTGAAATGGATTACCACTGCCTTCGCCGCGATCTTCCGCCGGACAATGGGCATCAGCGGGCCGACCTCGCTTGCTGTTTCCGCGAACGTTTTCATGGGCATGACCGAGGCGCCGTTGCTCGTGCGCCCGTATCTCAAGACGATGACGCGTACCGAATTGCTCGTGATGATGACCGCCGGCTTTGCCACCATCGCGGGCTCGGTGATGGTCGTCTATGCGACGATGCTCGATGGCAAACTGGCCAACCCGATCACGCAGCTCTTTGTCGCCTCGATGATGGCCGCACCGGCGGCCGTGGCTGTCGCAATGACGCTGATCCCCGAGTCGGAAACGACCAGCGCGACCACGCAGCAACCGGATTTCAAATACGCCTCGACTATGGATGCCTTCTCCACGGGCGCCACTGACGGCCTGAAGATCGTCTTCAACATCGCGACGATGCTGATCGCGGCGCTCGCGCTGCTCTACCTGATCAATGAAGGCTTCAAGGCGCTTCCGGATGTCGCCGGATCTGCTTTGTCGATCGAACGCATCCTAGGCTGGATATTCGCGCCGCTGATGTACATGGTCGGCGTGCCGATGGAAGAAGCCTCCAAGTCGGGCGGCCTGATGGGTGTGAAGACGGTGCTCACCGAATTCGTCGCCTTCATCCAGCTCGCCAGCGTGCCGGTCGAGGAGATGGACCCGCGCACCCGCATGATCACGGCACACGCCGTCTGCGGCTTTGCGAACTTCGGTTCCATCGGCATCCTGATCGGTGGCCTCTCGATCATGGAACCTGAGCGGCGCGATGACTTCCTGAAGCTCGCCTGGCACACGCTGCTTGCGGGTACGCTCGCGACCTGCCTCTCAGCAGCCGTGGTTGGCGCGCTGCCTTACCAGCTGTTTTCGGGGACCTGATCGCCGCACCAAGGGTGGTGGGCGCCGGGCACGGTACGGACCGGTCCGTTCTCTTTTGAGTAACGCAGGGGCTTGTGGATGCCTTTTGATCGGGCATTCGGCACCGCGCGTGCCCGATAAAGGCAGCCGGGGGCCAATGGTTTGCATATTGCATGCGCGCAGTCTTGTCATTCAGTCCCGGCTGGATCGTGATCGGGGCTGACATCCGGGCGCGGTTCCGGCTTGGCCGAAGGACAAACCGGTAGGGGCACGGTGTGCCAGATCGGGACGCAACGTTGCCATTGCTGATCGCCCCAGGAGCCCGCGTGCTTTTTGAAACCCTTCCAAAGACCACAGCCCAAGTTCTAAGGTGGTTCCTGATCGGCACCCTGTGCGCGCTCACCGCTCTGTCTTTTGCGCTGACATTCCTCGCCATGCCAGCCGGTGATGATTACTGCCGCTGGGGCCTGTCACCCGACATCAGCCAGGCTTTCAAAGGCGTGGGTGAAGTCTACTACAACTGGTCCGGTCGCTGGGCGACGCATGCTGTCTATGCATACACGTTCCCGCACATCGACATGCACTCGATCGCCTACAACCTGATCATCTCGGTTTCGCCCTTCCTGTGGACCGCGGTTTTCTATGCCTTCCTCGACATCATCTATCGCAAGACGCTCATCGCCGGTTTCAAGCTCTTTCTTGCCGTATTGCTCTGCGCCACGTTTTGGACGGGCATGACGCATCAGGGCGACACCTGGTTCTGGCTGACCGGCGTCGTGGAGTACGAGCTGCCGATGCTGCTGATGGCCTTGAGCCTGATGGTCTGCGCCAGCGACTCGGCTCTCGGCCATGACCGCGCTCGCCAGTTTGCCGCGTTTGCGCTGTCGGCTTTCCTCGCCTTCATGACGACGGCGTTCCACGAACTGCCGGGCCTTCTGCTTCTTGGCTGTGCCGGCATTGGTTTTGCGTTGTCCGCTATCCGAGGCCGCCGTGATCTGATGATCGCGTTCGGCATCCTCCTGACGATCACGGCCATCGGCGTTTATCTGAACATATCTGCGCCTGGCACCACAGCGCGCGAGCACATCAATTTCCCGAACGCGCATGATCCCGTCACAACAGTCAACTTCCTGATCAGCCCGCGCGCTTCCCCGATTGCGTGGCTGGGCGACATCCGCCTCATTTGCCTCACGGTCGTCGTACTCACGGTTCCCGTGTTCGCCCGCGCGCGGCCGGAATGGATCAATTGGAAACTTCCGTTGCCCGGTCCGTTTTCGTCGATGGCCGCCACGGTCCCGGTCGTTACGATGCTTGCCGTCCTCGCCGGTTTCGCGATCACCATTTATGCGCAGGGCCACGAAGCGCCCGGACGTGTGCGAGATATCCTCTTTGCCGCTTTCATCGGTGGCTGGATGGCCAGCCTTGTGCCGCTGGCTGCGATCGTCTCGGACAGGCTTCCGGGAAACTCCACCCTGCGCCGCCCTCTGCAGACCGGCGCGCTCGCTCTTTTTCCGATCGTTCTGCTGATTGCCCCCAACACAATGTATGGCATCCGTGACGTACCGAGCGCCATGTTCGACTGGCGCCCGGCGCTGTTTGCCCGCTACGCCGAAATCGAACGCCGTGCAGTGGCCGGCGAGCAGGACATCGTGGTCACGCCGATCGCAGCCGATCCCAAGGCCTATCGGTGGGATGATGTCGCGGCCGACCCGGCCGACTGGCAGAACGAATGTATCGCCTTCAATTACAAGATCCGTTCTCTGCGATCAGAACCGGCACCGCACAAACAACCCTGATCGGCGCAGCGCCGGTTAGACGACTGATCAGGTAGTCTTACGAGTCAGTTGAGTTCCGGCGCGTGGCAGCGCTTCCTTTTCTTCGCGACAAGCATCGAAAGTTGCGAGGACCAGGAGATCGATCGTGCCATTCGTCATCGATGAACTCTTTCTCTGGCTGATCCTTGTCGGCTTCCTCGCCCAGATGGTCGATGGCGCCCTCGGCATGGCTTACGGTGTCATCTCGACGAGCGCGATGCTGCTGATGGGCATTCCTCCGGCCCTCGCCAGCGCCAACGTGCATGCGGCCGAAGTCTTCACCACGGCCGCCTCCGGCACGTCCCATGCGCTCGCGCGCAACGTGG
Organism: Hyphomonas sp.; assembly: GCF_022844445.1. Taxonomy (GTDB): domain Bacteria; phylum Pseudomonadota; class Alphaproteobacteria; order Caulobacterales; family Hyphomonadaceae; genus Hyphomonas. The sequence goes on along the minus strand of NZ_JALHLS010000005.1, from coordinate 228,337 downwards.
ACTGGAACATGTTCTGGCGCCTCGCGCTGTTCGGCTCGGCCGGAGCGGTGATCGGCGCCTTCCTGATCAGCCATGCCGACACAACCTTCATCCGCCCGTTCATTGCGGCCTACCTGCTTCTGATGGGGGTGATCGTCATCTGGAAGGGCCTGCGCCCGAATGGCAGCCCGCCGAAGATCGGCCGGGTGCGCATCCTCGGTTTTGCGGGCGGCATGGCCGATGCCATCGGCGGCGGCGGCTGGGGTCCTGTCGTCACATCAAACCTGATCGCCCGCGGCGGTGAGCCGAGCCGCATGGTCGGCACCGTCAACATCGCCGAATTCGTCGTCACCGTTGCGGCCAGCCTCGCGTTTCTGATCGCTCTGGGTCCTAGCTTCGGCAAGGCGGCGCTGGCCCTGCTGATCGGCGGCGTGATCGCCGCGCCAATTGCCGCATGGGCCGCCCGCCGCGTGCCGCGCAAGATCCTGACCGTCATCGTCGGGGTCGCCATCTGCCTCGTCAGCGCCTACAACCTCTGGCGGGCGCTCGGCTGATTTGCGCCTCTTTGTGGGAGTGCGCGCGTGTCCTTACGCAACGGATTGATTGTGTTTGCCGTCGTGGGGCTGGCGCCTGCCGGCCTTGCGCAAACCGAACCGGCTGAAGCGGTGCAAGCAGCAGACCTGCGCCTGCAGCCGATCGAGATCTGGGGCGACCGCAAGGACCGGGATCCCGGCGCGCAGTCTGTCATCGAGAGCGGGCTGATCGCAGACACCGCCGCCGACCGGCCCGCCGAAATCCTGAACCAGGCGCCCGGCGTCAACATCCAGATGAATTCCGGGCAGGAGCATCTGATCGCGATCCGCTCGCCGGTGCTGAGCGGTGGGGCCGGGCAGGGAAGTTTTCTCATTCTCGAGAATGGCGTGCCGACCCGGTCGCCCGCCTTTGGCAACGTCAACAGCCTTATCGAGCCGCATCTGGAAATAGCCGATGCCATCGAAGTGATCCGCGGGCCGGGCAGTGCGAAGTACGGCTCAAACGCCGTACACGGACTGATCAACGTCATCCTGCCGGATGCGGAGAGCGATCAGTCCCTGCGCGCCAGCTATGGCTCGCTTGGCCGCTGGCGCGGTGATGCGTCCGTCAATCTGGGCGAAGATACACGGCTGAACGTCTCCCTGATGGAAGACAGCGGCTGGCGCGAGGCAACCGGCGGAGAGCAACAGAAAGTCTCCCTGCTCACGCGTCAGTCTCTCGGCGAATGGGACGCGGCCGCCTGGCTCTCCGCGTCCAGCCTCAACCAGGAAACCGCCAGCTTCATCCAGGGCCCCCGCGCCTATGAAGACCGCGACCTCGCGGAGACCAATCCGAACCCGGAAGCCTTCCGGGATGCCTGGTCCGCCCGCATGGGTCTGCGCCTCGAGCGCGACCTCGGTCCTGGCCACCTGATCCTCACGCCAAACGCGCACAGCCAGGGCATGGTTTTTTCGCAGCACTTCCTGCCCTATGGCGGTGTCGAGAAGAACGCGCATACCGGGGGCGGCCTGATGGTGCGCTATGATCTGGATCCGGTCGGCCGCTTCACCTGGCGCTTCGGTGCCGATACCGATTTTGCCACCGGATACCTGAAAGAGATACAGCCCCGGCCGAATGCCAACCCGGCCTTCCCGATCGGTGTTCACTACAACTACGAAGTCGAAACGCAAGTCTTCGCGCTCTGGTCCGAAGCCGATGTAGCGCTCACGGACGATTTGCGTTTGCTTGCAGGCCTGCGCGGCGAGTCTCATGACTACTCTTACGACACGCGCGCGCCCGCCGGAATCAACGGCCGCTTTAATGTGCCTGCCAACCGCTCGGATGATTTCAGCTTCATCACGCCGAAGCTCGGTCTTGTCTGGGACCGTGGCTGGTACAGTTTCTATGCGAACTATGCGCGCGGTGCCCGTGCGCCGCAGGTTTCAGACCTCTACCGCCTGCAGAACCGGCAGGTCGCCGGCGAGATCAAGGCCGAGACGCTGGATAGCGTCGAGTTCGGTGTGCGCGGGGACGCCCTGTTCGACCATCTCGATTTCGATATCGCCGCCTACTGGATGGAGAAGGACAATTTCTTCTTCCGGGATTCCGATGGCCTGAACGTCGTGGACGGATCAACGCGCCACAAAGGCATCGAGGCTGCGGCCACCTTGCGGATTGACGACCGGCTTAGCCTCGGCGGCAATGCCGCCTGGAGCGATCAGGAGTATACATTCGACCGGCCGGTCGTCGCCGCGCAGGAGCGGATCGTGTCCGGCAATGACATCGACACGGCGCCGGAGTGGCTCGCCGATGCCCGCCTCGACTGGCAGGCGAGCGATGCATTGAAACTGTCACTGACTTTGGAACATGTTGGAGAGTATTTCACTGACCCCGCCAACACCGTCTCCTATCCGGGCCACACTGTGCTCGGCGCGCGGGCTGGCTGGAACATCACGGATTCGCTCGAAGCGTCTGTCATCCTCCGTAACCTGACGGATGAGGCCTATGCCGACCGCGCCGATGTCGGCTTCGGCAATGAACGCTATTTCCCCGGAGAGCCGCTGAATGCGACCTTCGGCATCACCAAGACATTCTGATCAGAAAATACCTGGAGGACCAAGATGAAACTCTATCACAGCCCAATGGCGCCGAACCCGGACCGCGTCATCTATTTCCTGCGTGCCAAAGGCAAGCTGGAGGCGGTGGAGCTGGAGGAAGTCTCCATCATGAAGCAGGAGCACAAGCAGCCGGGCTACCGCGAAGTCTCGCCTTACGCGCAGGTGCCCGCGCTGATCCTTGATGACGGCACGAATATCACCGAGAGCCGTGCCATCTGCACCTATTTCGAAGGTATCTTTCCCGAGCCGAACCTGATGGGCCGCGACCCGAAAGAAAAGGCGCTGATCGAGATGTGGGACCGGCGTGTGGAACTGATGTTCTTCATCCAGTTCGCCGGCTGGTTCCGTAACGCCCATCCAGCCATGGCGCCGCTTGAAGTGCCGCAAAGCCCGGAAGCGGCCGCCAAAAGCGAGAAAGCCGCCAGGAAGATGGTGGAGCGCCTCAACGAGCATCTGGCGAATAGCGAGTTCGTGGCCGCCGATCGTTTCACGATTGCCGACATCACGCTTTACATCACTTGCGGGTTCTGCCGCGTGATGAAGTGGGCGCCGCACAAGGAGCTGTCGAACCTTGGCCGCTGGCATGACGAGATGACCGCGCGCGGATTTGCGGGCTAGGGTGGAAAATCGTCCGTCAGCGGATGAACCGGGCAGGCCTGCGCAGGCCCGCTCTGGCACAAGGGTAGAGCCGGGGCTTCCAAATCCCGCCTGATGCGGTAATCAGCCTGGCAGCGTCAGGCAGAAGGAGCGCGCGCATGCGTTGGATCGGTCTTTTGGCAGCCTCTATTCTCGCGTTGTCCGGATGCGCGCAGCGCTCCGCCTGGACACTGCCGGTGCAGCCGGCCAGTCCCGAGCAGCTGCTGCGTGATGCGCCGACCGGCCGCCTGCCGCGCCTCGCACGGCCGATCACCTACCGCGCCGAGCTGGATCTTGATCCGCGCGAGGCCCATTTCTATGGTACGGTCGAGATCGACATCCTGCTGGAGAACGCAGCGACCGGACTGTGGCTGCACGGTGACGATCTGGAAGTGAGTTCGGTAACGGCGACTGCGGGCGGCGAAACGGTCGACGCGACCTGGACCGAAGTTCTGGAGACCGGTGTGGTGTGGGTCGGCTTTCCGCGCCGGCTCGCTGCGCGCCATTTGACGCTGACAGTCAGTTACTCCGCCCCGTTCAATGCGAACCTTGCGGGTCTCTTCCGCGTCGAGGCGCAGGGCCGCGCCTATGCGCTGGCCAAGTCTGAAAGCATCGAAGCGCGCCGATTCCTTCCAGGCTTTGACGAGCCGGGTTTCAAGGCGGTGTTCGAAATGTCGATCACCGTTCCGGACGGAATGCACGTCATCGCTAACACGCCGGAAGTCTCGCGTGCTCCCGCGCGCGGCGGCTTTCAGACGATCCGCTTCGCGCCCACCCGCCCGCTCTCGACCTACCTGCTCTCCGCAGCGGTGGGCGAGTTCGACCGCATTCCGCGCGCGCCGCTTCCTGCCAACGGTGTGCGCGATTTCGAAGTGCCGCTGACCGGATACACGCGCGCCGGAAAGGCGGCGGAGCTCGACTTCGCCCTTGATCAGACCCCGGAGATCATGCGCGTTCTCGAAGAAATGCTCGAGCAACCCTATCCCTATCAGAAGCTCGACATCATCGCCGCGCCGCAATGGCCGTCCGGCGCCACCGAGCTTGCAGGCGCGATCACCTACCGCGAGGCGCGCGTGCTGGTCGGCCCGAACGCGGGTCAGGCCTTTATTCGTTCCGTGAAGGAAATCCATGTGCACGAGATTGCGCACATGTGGTTTGGCAATCTCGTCACGCCGCCCTGGTGGGATGATCTCTGGCTGAAGGAAGGCTTTGCCGTCTGGAGCGAGACCGCCGTGCTCACGGCGCTGGAGCCGGACGAGCAGCATGAAGTCGTAGCCATCGCAGACGGCCTGCGCGCCATGGCCCTGGACAGCTTGTCAAGCGCCCGCCCGCTCGCCGGGCCGATCAAGCGCAACGAAGACATCCGCAACGCCTATGACGCGATCACCTATTCGAAGGCGCCCGCTGTTATCCGCATGGTCGATCGCTATTTCACGCCTGAAAAGTTCCGGCCTGCGCTCGGCCGCTATATCGCGCGTTTTGCCGACGGCGAAGCGGCGAGCGAAGATTTCTACGGAGCCATTTCCAATGTCACGGACGAGCCCGCCATCGGCGAGGTCTTCCGCAGCTTTGTCAGCCAGCAAGGCGTGCCGCTTGTCGAAGCCGAATTGTCTTGTGGCAATGGCGCGCCGAAACTGACGTTGCGTCAGAGCCGCTACCGCCCGCTCGGATCGACCATTTCCCCCGGCACGCGGTGGACCATTCCGGTCTGCGTCGCCTGGCAGGACGGCGCCAATCGCGGTGAGACCTGCACGATGCTCACCGCCGAGCAAACTTCCACCGATCTTCGCGGCGCGATGTGCCCGTCGCTGATTGTTCCGAATGCGGATGGTGCCGGCTACTACCGGTTCGGCCTGAAGCCCCCTGCGTGGGCAGCCCTCAGCGAAGCCTTCGCCAGCCTGCCAGCCACCGAAGCGCTCGTCAGCCTTGACAGCGCTGAGGCCGGATTCAACGCCGGCGCCATACCGGGCGAGACCTATCGCCGCCTGCTCCTGGCTTCGCTCGTCCATCCCGAGCCTATGGTGCTGATCTACGGTCTGCACGCCGCCGACGCGCTGCTGGAGCAGGCCAGCGCCGCGTCAGCCGAAGCGCTCCGCACAGAGATATCAGCCGCGCTCGCAGCACGAGTTGCCGCCTCCACGCCGCCGGATGCGGCAGATCGCATCCTCGCGTTCCGCGCGCTGACGCTGAAGGACGCCGAGGCCCGTGTCGAACTGCGCCGCCGCATCGCGCCGCTCCTCGCGGGCACCGGCGGTCTGTCGAGCGATCTCTACGTCGCCGCGCTCAAGGTAGAATTTGCCGATGGCGGTACGACCGCATTCGACCAGATCCTCGCCGCGCGCACACGGCTGGACGATGCCGTCTTCACGCAGGCCGTCGCCGATTCCATCGGCGTGGTGACAGACGCGGCACTTGCCCGCCGCGCCGAGGCGATGATGTATGAAGGCGCCTTCGGCGGAGCGGCCAGCTACTCCATTGCCAGCAGCCTGATGGCGAATCCTCAGCACCGGGACGAAACCTGGAGGCGGCTGAACGCGCACTTCCCGGAATTCCTTAAGGTCATTCCCGCCCAGTCGCGCCGCAGCGCGCCGCGCCTCGCGCGCGCCTTCTGCGATGCCGGGCGCATCCCGGAACTGGAAGCACTGTTCGCTGCCAACGCGGCCGGTGTGCCCGGCCACGAACAGGCTCTCGCGGAAACCCGCGAGTACCTGACGCTCTGTTCGGTCCAGGCCGCCGCGGCGGCCAAAGCCCTCTAGGCGTTCTTGATGTTCATGCCGCCATCGACGGGAATATGTGCCCCGTTGAGGAAGCTCGCCGCCGGCAGAACCAGCGACAGCGTCATGTTGGCGACCTCTTCCGGAATCCCGTAGCGCCGCAGCGGTACGCGGCGCTTGGCATAGATTTCCTTGTGCTCGTCAGGAATGCCCGCCGTGATGCCGGTAGTGATCGGACCCGGGCAGATGCAGTTGACGGTGATACCCTCACGGCCAAGGTCAACAGCCAGCCCGCGCGTCAGGCCGATTACGCCATGCTTGGCGGCCACGTAAGGTGAGTTACCCGGCGTCGCGCCGAGGCCTTCGGTCGAGGCGATGTTGACGATTCGTCCCCAGCCATTCCTGCGCATGTAGGGCAAGGCCGCGCGGATCGCGCGCTGGTGCGAGGTCAGCATCACGTTGATGCTGGGCCCCCAGCTGTCTTCATAGGATTCCTCGCCCACCTGCGCCGGAATGGCAAAGCCGGCATTGTTCACGAGAATATCCATCCCGCCGAAATGCGCCGCCGCTTCATCCACCACGCGCTTGATCGCCGCGCCGTCGCCGACATCCAGCGCCCAGCCGCGCACATGCTTGATGCCCGCGGCCTTGATCTCCTCGACGACGATGTCGACATTTTCCTGCTTCAGGTCCGTCACGGCCACGTTCGCCCCTTCGCGCGCGAACAGGTGCGCGGTGGCGCGGCCCATGCCGCTCGCCGCGCCGGTAATCAGCGCGGTCTTGCCTTTGATGGAGCGGGAAAGTTCCTGATAGGGGGGCTGCTGTCTCATGCGGGTTTCCTCAGTTTCTTGATTGTACCGGAAAAGTTCAGGACGGGACGGCCGTCCTCGCCGTGGATGATGCCGCGCACGAAGCTCAGCGATCCGCCCTTGCGCAGTGTGTCGCCGCGCGCCGTCAGCAGTTCGCCTTCCAGAGCCCCGTCTATGAATTCGGCCGTGAAGGCAACGGTCACGCCATAGCTGCCCTCCATGGCATCATGGCCGAGGGCGAACAGGGCGAAATCGGCAAAGGTCATGAGGCAGCCGCCATGCACCACGCCGCCGGCGTTCATGTGCTTACGTGTTACGCGGAAGGCGGCCACCGGCCCCTTTTCGTCTACCTTGAAATAGAAAGGCCCGGCCGTATCATGTTCGAACGGCTCCTCCTTCCAGGTGGTCCAACCCGCGAACTCCCCGCTGGTCTCGATCGTCGTTGCCATGTGCCCTCCCGGTGGCCTGATCCGGCTGCGGCAACCATACCCTTACGGCCCCCTTCGACAAGCGTGCCGTAGCGGCATAAAGTGGCCAGCAAGAAACCTGTCCGGGAGACGAAACCCATGGCCTTTGACGCCGAAACCCGCGCTGCACTGATCGAACAGGTGCGCCGCTTCGTGACCGAAACCTGCGTGCCGGTCGAGGCCCAGGTCGGCGAGGAAGACGCCGTGCCCCAGCACGTGGTCGACGAGATGAAGGCCCTCGGCCTGTTCGGCATAGCCGTGCCGGAACAGTATGGCGGGCTCGACCTCGACATGGAAACCGAGTGCCTCGTGGCCATGGAGCTGGGCAAGACTTCGCCCGCGTTCCGGTCCGTAGCCGGCACCAACATTGGCATCGGCAGCCAGGCGCTGATCCTGTTCGGCACAGAAGCCCAGAAACAGAAATGGCTCCCCGGCGTGGCCTCGGGCGACCTGATCGCCAGCTTCGCCCTGACCGAGCCGGAAGCCGGCTCTGACGCCGCCGGCCTCAAGACGCGCGCGGTCCGCGACGGCGACCATTACGTACTGAACGGCACCAAGCGTTACATCACCAACGCCAATAAGGCAGACCTCTTCACAGTGATGGCGCGCACCAATCCGGACGAGCCCGGCGCCAAGGGCGTCTCGGCCTTCATTGTCGAGCGCGGCACGCCCGGCCTCTCGGTCGGCAAGCCCGAGAAGAAGATGGGCCAGCAAGGCGCGCATATCTGTGACGTGATCTTCGAGAATGCCCGCGTGCCCGCCGCCAACCTGATCGCCAAGGAAGGCGAAGGCTTCAAGGTCGCGATGAGTGTCCTCGACAAGGGCCGCCTGCACATTTCCGCCGTCGCCACAGGCGTCTCCAAACGCCTGATCCGCGAAATGGTCGCCTACGCGCTGGAGCGCAGGCAGTTCGGCAAGCCGATCTTCGAGCATCAGCTGCTGCAGGGCCTGATCGCCGACAGCCAGGCCGAAACCTATGCCGCCGAGTGCATGATCCTCGATGCCGCCCGCCGCCGCGACGCGGGCGAAGACGTCACCATGCTCGCCTCCTGCGCCAAGCTCTTCGCCACCGAAGCCTGCGGCCGTGTCGCCGACCGTGCCGTCCAGATCTTCGGCGGCGCCGGTTACGTCACCGATTACGGTATCGAGCGTTTCTACCGCGACGTTCGCATCTTCCGCCTTTATGAAGGCACCAGCCAGATCCAGCAGATCATCATCGCCCGCGAACTTGCCCGGGCCGCCAAAGCAGGAACCCTCTGATGTTCGACCACGACCCCACAGACCCGCACGAAGTCGGCCTCAATGCAGAACGGCTCGCCGCGATGCCGGCTTATTTCAAGGAAAACTATATCGACTCCGGCAAGCTGCCCTGCATGGCGCTGCTGGTCTCGCGCGGCGGCGAGATCGCGCATGAAAGCTATACCGGTACGACCGAGATGGGCGGCAAGGAAGCAATCAGTGCCGAGACGATCTTCCGAATCTATTCGATGACGAAGCCGATCACGACGCTCGCCATCATGATGCTGCTCGAGGATTGCAAGATCCGGCTAGACCATCCGGTCAGCCGCTACATTCCGGAATACAAGAACGCCATGGTCTGGGACGGCGGCACGGCGGCCGCGCCGAAACTCCGCAAGCCCGACCGCGAAATGACCGTGCTGGATCTGGTAACCCACACATCCGGCCTTACCTACGGCTTCCTGATGCAGGACGAGACCGACGAAATCTACCGCATCAACAAGGTCGGCCATCCGAAGGATACGCTGCAGGACATGGCCCGCCAGATCGGCCAGCTGCCGCTGGCGTTCTCTCCTGGAACGGAATGGCGCTACAGCCACTCCATCGACACGCTCGGCGCCCTTGTCGAGATCATCTCAGGCCAGCCGCTTGACGAATTCTTCCGTGAACGCATCTTCGGTCCGCTCGGCATGGACGACACTGATTTCTGGGTGCCGCCGGAGAAGATCCATCGCCTGATGGCTTGCTATCAGAAGGACGCAAAGACTGGTGAGACGACGCTCGCCGACCCCGGCGGCGCTGCATCGAAACTTTATTCGAAGCGCCCGAACCTGCTCAACGCCGGCGGCGGTCTCGCCTCCACGGTGCGTGACTATCACCGCTTTGCCCTGATGCTTCTGCGCGGCGGCACGCTCGACGGCGCACGCATCATCAGTCCCAAGACCTGGGAGTTCATGCGCCAGAATCACCTGCCGGATGGCCAGACCATGCGCGGTATGGGCCGCTCGGCCTTCACCGAAGTTATGGCAGATGGTGTTGGCTTTGGCCTCGGCGGTTCGGTCGTCACCGATATTGTACAGACCCGCCAGCCGGGCAGCAACGGCACCTTCAGCTGGGGCGGCCTGGCCTCCACCTTCTTCTGGATCGATTCCGAAGAAGAATTGATCGCCATTCAGGCCACGCAGCTTATGCCGTCGTCCACCTATCCGATGCGCATGCAGTTCCAGCAGCTCGTCTATTCGGCGATCGACTGGTGAGCGAACCGCCCAAGAATCCGGTTCGCGACGCAATCCTCGCGCTGACCGCCGCCAAAGGCGCTGGCAAGACGATCGCGCCGGAGGACGCCGCCAAGGCCGTCAGCCCGGAGAACTTCGTGCGTGTACTGAAGGATGTGCGTGCCGAAGCGATCCGGCTGCACAAGGCGGGCGCTATCGCAATCTACCGGAAAGGCAAGCCGGTCGGAGACCCGGATACATTCAAGGGTGTCTACCGGCTGGGCCTGCCGGCGGCCTGAGCCATGGCCAAGGCGCCTGACCCCTTCCATGAGTTCGTGGCCGAGCTGTTCGCCCCGATGGGGACCGTCAGCATACGGCGCATGTTCGGCGGGGCGGGTGTGTTCCGCGAAGGTCTGATGTTTGCATTGCTCGGGGATGATACCGTCTATCTGAAGACCGACCCTAAACTGCGCGCTGATCTTGAAGCCGAAGGCTGCGCGCCTTTCCTCTGGACGAAACCCAGCACCGGCGAAGTGATCGACATGGGCTATGTCAGCCTGCCATCCTCGGCGATGGACGATCCCGATGAAGCGAGCCAGTGGGGCAAACGCGCGCTCGCGGTCGCCCGAGAAAAGGCGGCGGCAAAGCCGAAGCCCAGAAAGAAGAAGTGATCAGGCCGCCACGGGACACTTCACCGGCTGATCCAGCGAGAAGGCATAGTCGGTGGAGCCATGCTGGCGCAGATGCTGCAGGCGCTGCCAGCCGTCCTCAAGCGTAAAGCGCGCGCCTTTCGGAGCCCACCACATCACGAAGCCGGGGCCATCGCTGCGGTCGATTTCCTGAGCCAGGCGCCGCATGCCAGGCGGATGGGTGCGGCCATTGTGGCTGAACGCCTTCAGGTCTTCCAGCGAACGCCAGACGGCGAGGGTGGAAATATCGGGCGCACGCCATTCTTGCGGATACGGAAACGCATTCGTGAACCCGCGCCAACTCCCGTCCGGGCAGCGCAGGCCATGATCATGATGGATCAGGCCTTCAAACGCGTCGCCATCCTTGAAGATGCGCGGCAGCAGCGCGACAAAAACCTGAACGAATTCATTGCTGAAGTCGAACTTGCCCATGGGGCGAGCGCAGTTGAAGTGCACGAGCCTGTAGTCCATTGCGCCCAATCCGGTTTTGCGTCCGAAACGGTACTTAGAGCGAAATGGGTTTCGTAATCTTTAAGGGAAACGCAATTTCAGGTCTGCAATCAGGGATTACCTGCCCTTGAATACCGCGGCACGCTTCTGGAGGAAGGCCGAGACGCCTTCGCGGAAGTCTTCCGTGCGTCCCGCATCGCGCTGGGCGACCCGTTCATTGTGAAGCGCGGCGCCGAAATCGTCATCGCAGGCGTCCCAGATGCACTGGCGTGCCAGCGACAGCGCGACGGTCGGGCCGGTCGCTAGTTTCTGCGCAAATTCCTTTGCGGTTTCCATCAGCTTCGCATCCTCGACCACGCGGTTCACGAGGCCCCATTGCAGCGCCGTTTCAGCTGGCAGTTTTTCACCCAGAAGTGCCATTTCCATAGCGCGCACCCGGCCGATGGTCTTGGCAAGCAAGTAGCTCGAGCCGCCATCCGGCACCAGGCCGATGCGGCGGAAGGCCTGCAGGAAGTAGGCGCTCTTGCCGGCGATCACTAAGTCGCCCATCAGGCCGATCGCGCAGCCGACGCCGGCCGCCGCGCCGTTCACGGCGGTGATCACCGGATGGGGATGTTCGCGGATCGCGGTGACCAGCGGATTGTAGAATGCGTCCAGCGCCTTGCCGGCATCCGGCGGCGAATCAGGGTGGGAGAGGGCCGGGCCGGAACCCATGCCGCCGAGATTGGCGCCCGAGCAGAAGCCGCGGCCCTTGCCGGTCAGGATCGTGCAGCGCGCTTCCTTTGCGGCAACTTCAAAAGCGTGCAGCAACTCAATGGCCGTATCGACGCCGCAGGCGTTCAGCGTCTTGTCGTCATCGAATGCAATGATCGCAATATCGCCGTCGCGCTCGTAGGAAATCTTCTCGTACTTGGTCATCGCAGACGCTCCCATATGCCGGCCCATATTCGGGTTTGAGCGCGAATTAAGCCGATTGCCCGGCCCGCGAAAAGCCTCACGCCGGGTCAGGTTCCGGCCCCCATGGCGCAAATGCTGAACGCACGCTACACTGTTCACAAGCTCAACTTCGGAGAATTTCAATGGCCCTCGACGCGATCACCGGTACAGGCATGCGTACACTGCTCGACCGCCAGAAAGCTGCGCACCTGCGCGACGGCGCGCCCTCGCTCGCCCGGCGCATCGAATGGTTGGACAAGTCGATCGACTTGCTCGCCACGCACGGTGACGCGCTGAACGATGCGATGGCGAAAGACTTCGGCCACCGTTCGAAGGACCAGTCGAACCTCACCGACATCGCGGGCTCCATTGGCGCCCTGAAGCACGCCAAGAAGCATGTCGCGAAATGGATGCAGCCGGAAAAGCGCAAGGTGGAGTTCCCGCTCGGCCTGCTCGGCTCGAAGGCCGAGCTGCAGTACCAGCCGAAAGGCGTCATCGGCGTCATCAGCCCGTGGAACTTCCCGGTGAACCTAACCTTCACGCCGCTCGCGGGCGTATTTGCCGCCGGCAACCGCTGCATGATCAAGCCGTCGGAGTTCACCGAGGCGACGTCCGAGCTGATGAAAGAGCTGTTCGCGAAATACTACACCGCCGAGGAAGTCGTCGTCGTCACCGGCGGGCCGGATATCGGCGCTGAATTCTCGAAGCTTCCGTTCGACCATATCCTCTTCACCGGCGCGACGTCGGTTGCCCATCACGTCATGCGCGCCGCCGCTGACAATCTCGTACCGCTGACGCTGGAGCTGGGCGGCAAGTCGCCCGTCATCCTCGGCCGCTCTGCCGACCTGCAGAAAGCTGCCAGCCGCATCATGGCCGGCAAGACGCTGAACGCCGGGCAGATCTGCCTCGCGCCGGACTATGCCTTCGTGCCAAAAGACAAGACGCAGGAATTCGTAGGCGCCGCCACCCGCGCCATCGAGACGATGTATCCCACCGGCCTGAAAGACAATGACGACTACACCTCCGTCGTGAATCAGCGCCACTTCGACCGGATCCAGGGCTATATCGAAGATGCGCGCACCAAGGGCGCCGAGGTCGTCACGCTGAATCCGAAGTCCGAAAACTTTGCCCAGCAGCCGCACCACAAGATACCGCCGACACTGATCATCGATCCGACCGACGACATGAAGGTGATGCAGGATGAAATCTTCGGGCCGATCCTGCCCATAAAGTCCTACAACGATGCGAAAGACGCGGTTGCCTATATCAACGCGCATCCGCGCCCGCTCGGCCTCTATTATTTCGGCGAAGATGCCGCCGAGAAAGACCTTGTCCTGAACAACACCACCTCAGGCGGTGTCACCGTCAATGACGTGATCTTCCACGTCGCACAGGAAGACCTGCCCTTCGGCGGCGTCGGCCCGTCCGGCATGGGGGCCTATCACGGCCGCGACGGCTTCCTGGAGTTCAGTCACAAGAAGGCTATCTACACGCAGACCAACAACGAAATCCTCGCCATGATGCGCCCGCCTTACGGCGACAAGTTCCGCGCCCAGGTGAAGGGCCGCCTGAAGAAGTAGGCCAAACAACCAGAAGGGGCCCCTCCCCCGGGGAGAGGGCCCCTCATTTTTTAATCAGCCCGCGGAAGGGGGCTCCCACAGTTCGACGGGGTTTCCTTCAGGATCGCAGATACGCGCAAACCGCCCGGTCTCCGGCGCGTCCCATTCGGCGCGGGTCTCCACCTCAATGCCCGACGCGCGCAGGGACGAGAGCAGGTGGTCCAGCCCCGAAACGCGGAAGTTCAGCAGGAACTCTTTGCCCGACGGCCAATAATCCGTCGCAGCCTTGAAAGGCGCAAACACCACCGGCCCCGCTTTCACCTGCCAGAACCAGTCGTCCGCGTTCTTCGTGCCACTACCATCATGCCCGCTGCCTACGCCAAGGTGGCGGTCATACCATGCGCTCAGCGCTTCAGGGTCCTTCGCGCGAAAGAACACGCCTCCAATTCCAAGTACCGGCATCTCCGCAACTCTGGTCAATCAACGGGCAGGTGGGTTTGCAGGAACCCGTCGATTTCCTTGAGTAACTGCAAGCGCGTTTCGGCGCCCGACAGCCAGTGGTCCTCACCCTTCAGTATCACGAACTCCACTGGCCTGCCCGCATCTTTCAGCGCCCGTTCCATCAGTTCGCTTTGGGAAATCGGGACGACCGTGTCGTCCACGCCATGGATCAGCAGCACAGGTATTTTGATCTGGCTCGCCGCCTTCGCCGGAGAGATGGCCTGTAACTTTTTCCGCCGGGCCTCACCATCCGCCATTATGCTTTCCCAATAGCTGATGACCCAGTGATCGTATCCGTATTTCTGCCGGCTCTCCTGCAGCATCGCGTTGAGATCGCTCACCGGCGCAATTGCAACGCTGCACTTGTAGACGTCCGGCGTGAATGCCGCGCCCGCCAGCGCCGCATACCCGCCATAGCTGGCGCCGACGATGCAGACGCGGTCCTTGTCGGCAATGCCTGAGTCAGCCAGCGCGATCACGCCATCGGTCAGGTCATCCTGCATCTTGCCGCCCCATTCGCCCGCGCCGGCATCCAAGAAGTCTTTGCCAAAACCCGCCGAGCCCCGGAAGTTCGGTTGCAGGACGGCATATCCCCGGCTCGCAAAGAATTGCGCCATCCAATCGAAGTCGAGCCGGTCATAGGCGGCCGGCCCGCCATGCGGCAGAACGATCAGCGGACGCTTCGCCTGATCGTCGATCAAAGCGCCAGGCGGCAGGGTCACGACGGCGGGAATGGTCAGGCCGTCGCGGGCCTTGTATTCAATGCCGACCGGCGCGGAAGTCTGTGCTGCCGCCAGCTTTTCGCGTGCCCGCGCCAGCAGCTGCAGCCCGCCCGTCGTCATATCCTGCACCAGCCAGACCTCGCCGAGTGCGGGGTCGAAGGCGTAGTAGAGAACGGTTTTGCGATCATCCGACCACGAGTCGAGATACAGCACCGCGTTCGGCATCGCCGCCGTCATGGCTTCATGGCTCGCCTTCAGTCCGGCATCGAGGAACTCGTAGTCCGGCTTCATGCCTGAATAGCGGACGCCCAGAATGCGGCGCTCATCGTCCCGGTAGACGGCGTCGATGTCATGTCCGGGACGTTTCAGGACCGGGCCGGAAATCTTGCCGTCGAGCCCAAGCACCATCAGTCCGTCAAATATGTCCTCATCACCTGGATCCACAAATGCGAAACCCGAGCCGTCCGGCATGACGCCGGTGATGGAGAGTGGAGGGATTTCGACTTTCTTCCGCTCAAAGATCGTTTTCCAGCCGCCATCGCGTATCTGTACCTCATAGACATCGCTTTCGTTGTTGTACCGTTCGCGCGCGAGCACGCCGCCATGACCATCCGTGAACCAGTCGATCGTGTCCGTTGTACCCTTGAACTTCGTTATACCCCTGCCGGTTTTGAGGCTCACCTCCAGCAGGTCCTTCGATGGCGTTTGGTACATTGAACCGATATAGGCGGGCATCAGCACCGTTCCCGGTTTACTCCCGTGCCCGACGATCCGGCCGAGCCCGCTCTGCGCAGGAAATAGGTCCTTGGTTTTGTAGAGCAGTGGCACCGGCCCGCCTTCATTTACGTTGATCGAGTAGGCGCCGGAAAACTCCAGCTTGCTGCGGGAGCCGAAGAATTTCGTCGTGTCCGATACCAGGGCGAGCATGTGATCGTTGTCATAGAACGAGACACCTCGGGGTTTGATCGAGTCGACGCCAACCCGCAGGATCAGGTTTCCGTCCGTCCCCAGAACCATCAGTCGCGTGTCCTGCTGCACATTGGCAATCGCCGCGACCCGGGTGCCGTCTGGCGAAAGTTCGACATCGGAAAACAGGGGAAGGCCGCCATACACTTCGAGGGGCGGCGGCGCGGTCTGGGCCAGCGCCGCTGGGGCGCCGAATGCAAAGATAAGCAAGCCTGAAACCAAGATCTGGCTACGCATGGTTCACCCTCCGCTTGAAGCTTCAGGTTTCCCCCGCTTCTACCCAGAATTCAAGCGGCCATTTCTCTGAAAATGCAAAACGCCCGGCACACGGCCGGGCGTTCTCAGTGCAGGGCTTATTCGCCGATCAGCGCTTTTTCAGAAAGCTCGGAATGTCCGAGCCGAAACCTTTGACCCGTTCCGGGGCCGGCTCGAGGATAAGGTCGTCATCCTTGCGCTTGTAGTCCCGGCTTGGGCGTTCGCGTTTGTCGCTCGCACGGTCGGTGCGCTCGGTGCGTTCCATGCGGGGCTGTTCGCTGCGCTCGGCGCGCGGCTTGTCACCGCGTTCACGGCGCTTGTCGCTGCGCGGGCCGCGCTCGCGCTTCGGCGCCTCGTCGCGCGCCACCGGTGCTTCGGCTGGCGCCTCGGTGATCACGGCGACATCGCTGATGGCCTCCACGGCCTCAACAGCGGCCGGAGCCTCTTCGCTCCGCTCGCGGCGGCGCGGGCCGCGTTCACGGCTTTCGCCGCGCTCGCTGCGTCCGCGCGGGCCGCGTTCGCGGTCGCGGTCACGGCCGCCGCGCCCAGCCGGGCGGTCACGCTTCTCTTCCGGCGGCAAGTCCTTCAGCTCTTCGAGCAGGCCTTCCGGCATGAAGGACTTCACGTCCTGCTTGATCATCTTGAGCACGAAGCCCCAGGATTTCTCGTCCGCAGGCCCGACCAGCGTGTAGCTCTCGCCGGTGCGTCCGGCGCGGCCCGTGCGGCCGATGCGGTGGATATAGTCCTCGTCCTTCGGCGGCGGGCCGAAATTGAACACATGGCCGACATCCGGAATGTCGAGGCCGCGTGCGGCAACGTCCGAGGCGACCAGCAGTTTCAACGATCCATCGCGAAAGCGTTGCAACGTTTCTGTACGGACGGATTGAGGCAGGTCGCCATGGATCGGCGCAGCGTCATGGCCATGCTTCGACAACGAAGCCGCCACGATATCGACTTCGACCTTGCGGTTGCAGAATACGATGCCGTTCTTCACGTTGCACGTCTCGATCACGCGGCGAAGCGCCGTGCGGCGGGCTTTGCCATCGTTCGTGGGCAGATGAACCACATGCTGCGTGATTGTCTGGGCGGCGTCGGTCGGGCGCGCCACTTCAATCTTCTTCGGATCTTTCTGGAACGTCTTGGCGAGGCGCTGGATGTCCGTCGGGAAGGTCGCCGAGAAAAGCAGCGTCTGGCGGCTCGCCGGCAGCTTGGAGCAGATCTTTTCGATGTCCGGGATGAAGCCCATGTCGAGCATCCGGTCCGCCTCGTCGATGATCAGCGTCTCGACGCCCATCAGCAACAGCTTGCCGCGGTCAAACTGGTCCATCAGGCGGCCGGGCGTCGCGATCAGAACGTCGACGCCGCGTTGCAGAAGGCCTTCCTGTTCTTTGAAGCTCACGCCGCCAATCAGCAGCGCCATCGTCAGCTTCAGGTACTTGCCATACTTCTCGAAGTTCTCGGCTACCTGCGCCGCCAGCTCGCGCGTCGGGCAGAGGATCAGGCAGCGCGGCATGCGCGCCCGGGCGCGCCCGGTGGAGAGGCGCTGGATCATCGGCAGCACGAAGGCAGCCGTCTTGCCGGTGCCGGTCTGGGCAATGCCGGTCACGTCGCCGCCCATCAGGATGTGCGGGATCGCTTCAGTCTGGATAGGGGTGGGGATGGAGTAGCCGGCTTCAAGCACAGCTTTGAGGATGTTCTCGGCAAGGCCGAAATCCGCGAATGTTGTCTCAGTCAAGGGTAGTGTCTCCGGGATGTCTGGTTGATCTGCCTGGCCACCCGTATTGGCGGCGCTCGTCCTGCGTCTATCGGGCCCCAATGGCCAGAAGAACTGCAGCCGGGCGAATCCCATGCCCGGAACATTCGGGGCCCATACTGCATTTTCAGCCCGCCGTATAGCCCGCCATTCAGGCAAACCCCGCATCCTGCAGCAAAACCGGACCAATGCCCTTGCAACCGTGCTGAAATTGGCGCTTCTAGTGCCACCGGTCGTGGGACCCGAAAGACCGGGGGATCGTATGTCGGAAATATTTGTATCTTATAATCGCGAAGACCTGAAAACCGCGCAGGCCATCGTCGATGGGCTGATCGCCGAAGGCTTCAATGTCTGGATGGACCAGAACCTCCAGGCTGGCGAAAACTATGACGAAATCACCGAAGAGCGCCTGCACAAGGCGCGCGCAGTGGTCGTCCTCTGGTCCAGCAAATCGGTAAAATCGCGCTGGGTCCGCGCCGAGGCCACCATCGGCGCCCGCAAGAACACGCTCGTGCCCCTGATGATCGAGGAATGCGACCGGCCGGTCATGTTCGAGCTGATCCAGACCACCGACCTGTCGAAATGGCACGGAGACCGCGCTGATCCGGCCTGGCTCGCCTTCATTGAGGTCATCAAAAAACGCCTCGCCGCTGCGCCCACCGCGTCCAAGGGCAGCGAAAGCCGGGGCGGACGTCCTGCCTCAGAGAAAGCCCGCAGGCGCGTCAAGCCGCCCAAGCCGAAACAGCGCTCCGGGGGCGGCCTGCTCACCGCAATCACTTTGACCTTCCTTTTCGGGATCTTCAGTGCCGCCGGCATCTACATTCTGCGACCCGATCTTGTCGCTCCGGTCCTGACGCGCCTCGCTGTGCTCGCTTCGGCTGATACCGCTCAAGCCGCGCCTGCCGCCAGCGCATCGGTCGCCGCCGAGGTAGTTGCTCCGCCTGCGGAAGAGCCGATCCTCGCACCGGAACCCGAGCCGCTCCAGGAAGAACCTGCCGAAGCCGCAAGCGTCACCTTCCGCGAGTGCGACATGTGCCCGGACATGCTCAACATTCCCGGAGGTACTTTCCTGATGGGCGCGCCCGAGGAA
Organism: Hyphomonas sp.; assembly: GCF_022844445.1. Lineage (GTDB taxonomy): Bacteria > Pseudomonadota > Alphaproteobacteria > Caulobacterales > Hyphomonadaceae > Hyphomonas. The sequence continues at coordinate 209,728 of NZ_JALHLS010000005.1, read as the reverse complement.
GAACTTGCCCGCAATGCCTGGGAGGGACCGCAGCGCAAGGTCGCCATGGCGCCCTTTGCGATCAGCATGACCGAAGTCACCTATGACCAGTGGGATGCCTGTGTCGCTGATGGCGGCTGCGGCGGCTATACGCCCCCCGCCGGCGCTAAAGGCCGCGGCCTCCAGCCGGTCGCGAAAGTCTCATGGAAAGATGCGCAAGCTTACGCCACATGGCTGAGCAAGAAGACCGGCCGTCTCTATCGGCTGCCCTCCGAAGCCGAATGGGAGTTCACCGCCCGCGCCGGTACCACCACGCCCTTCTGGTGGGGCCCTCTCTTCGAAGCTGAGAAAGCTGCCACCGGCACCGACCCCCGCGGCGTCGACACACTTCCCGCCAACGCGCTCGGGCTCGCCGGCGTTTCCGGCAATGTGCGCGAATGGGTGCAGGACTGCTACGTCAACACCTTCGCCAACGCCCCACTCGATGGCCGCTCGGTCGAGATCGCCGCCTGCAAACTGCGGGTCGTGCGCGGCGGGTCGTACAAGTCGACCCCCGCGGAGCTGCGCATCGCCGCCCGTGCCCGTCTCGACAGCAATGCGCGAGACGAGCTGACCGGCTTCCGCGTCGCCGCCCAGCCCTGAACGGGTCAGGGCTGCAGGCTGCGATAATTCAGAATGTCCTGATGCAGATCATCCAGTATGCGCTTCGACCGGCCCCAGTCTGATGATTGCCCCTCGAACACCACCGCGCTCGACACCAGAGTGCCTTCCGCCTTGCGTTCCAGCGTGAGCGACAGCTTGCCCTTCCAGGTCGTCATGCTCGACGGGATCTCCGCCTGTACCACGCACCCGTCCGTGCCTTCATGCACCGCAACCAGCGTCTGGTTCCGGCTCGCCAGTGAGCAGAGGATAGCTCCGAGCGTCCGCCCGTAAGTGGTCGCGTACCCGTTCTTCGCATCCTTGCCGGTCTTGACGCCCATCTTGGCATAGAGCGGCGTCGCAATCTCTGCGATCAGCTTCATCGGCACGCCGCCCGAACCCGAGGCATCGAGGATCGGCTGCGCCAGTTTCAGGAACTCGTCGCCGGTCATACCGGCCTTGCTGACCTTCGCGGCGTCCGCGATGAGAGCCTTCACTTCCGGGTGGCCGAGCACGACGCGGTAGTTTGTCGTCTCGCGCCAATCTTCCCAGGAGGTGGCCTCGGTAACCGGCGCCGTAGCCGGCTCGCTGACGGCCGCGATCGGGCCCACCGGCGCCGCGCCCGTCTCGCGCAGCAGCTTTGTGCCGCAGCCGGCACAAAACACATGCTCGGACGCGGCCGCCTTGCCGCATTGGGTACAGAACATTCGAGGCACTCCCCTCTTCTCATCGAAGAGGGGAATCTAGCTCGATCAGGCCCCCGCGTCAGCCAGGTTCTGGTTGGCGAAGTCCCAGTTCACGAGGCTCGACAGGAACGTGTCGATGTAATCGGGGCGGCGGTTCTGGAAATCCAGATAATAGGCATGCTCCCACACATCCATCGTCAGCAGCGGCGTCGTGCCGGCCTCGGTCAGCGGCGTTTCGGCGTTCGGCGTCTTGCTGATCACCAGCTTGCCGCCCTTGTAGGAAAGCCAGGCCCAGCCGGAGCCGAACTGCGTGGCGCCCGCGGCCTTGAACTCCTTTACGAAATTGTCGTAGCCGCCGAGGTCGCGGTCGATCAGCTCTGCCACCTTGCCATGCGGCTTGCCGCCGCCGCCGGGCTTCATCGAATGCCAGTAGAACGTGTGGTTCCAGACCTGCGCCGAGTTGTTGAAGATACCGGCCTTGGCCTTGTCGCCGGCTGAGTCCTTGATGACCTCTTCCAGCGAGGCCTTCTCGAGGGGGGTGTCTTTCACCAGGCCGTTCAGGTTGGTGACGTAGGCTTGATGGTGCTTGCCATAGTGGAAATTCAGCGTCTCTTCCGAGATGTGCGGGGCAAGGGCGGTGCGGGCATAGGGCAGGTCGGGCAGGGTGAAGGCCATGGGGAAACGTCCTTTATTGCAGCTTTGATGTCTTTCGCTTCGCAGCGGTTTCGCACATATGGGGGCCATGTCAAACGAGACCAGACCCCTGACCAAGACTCCCTGGGCCGAGATCGACAAGCGCGTCCGCCGCGTCGACGAGGACCGCTGGATATCCAGCCGTTTCGCCCCTGCCTCCCAGCGCCGCGCCCTCACCGCGCTCTACGCCCTGAACTATGAGCTTGTCCGCGTGCAGGAAGTGGTCAGCGAAGAAACCCTCGGTCTCATCCGCTTCCAGTGGTGGCGCGAAGCGATCGCCGAAATCGAGGCCGGCAAGGCCCCGCGCGGCCACGATGTCTGCCTCGCCATTGCAGAAGAGGCCGCCGAAGGCCGCCTGAAGCCGGGCGCCCTGCAGAAACTGGTGGACGGCTATCAGACCGCCTTCACCGAACAGGACCGCTCGAAGGAGCCGGAAGTTTGGGTCGCCCTCACCGCCGCCAATATCCTCATTCCAGTCCATAACTGGGCTGAGGAAATCCGCAGCGTCTCCGCCGCCTATGCCACCGTCCGCCGCAAGGCCGGCCACGCCTTCGGCCCCCACGTCTCACCGGCTCCCAAACCCCTGCGCCCGGCCGTCGCCCATTTCCGCCTCCGCAAACTCTACTGTGAAGGCAAGGCGCCCAACCCGCTGTCGAAACGCTTCTCGATCATGAAAGCGATGAATACCGGCGAAGTGTAGCTGCCACGGTGGGCGCACGTTTTCGCGAACGCCCCCGTGCGCGCCCCATTTCCCACCTCATGGTGTCGACGTTCCGCTTTCGGTGCAGGCGAAGACCGGGATGACGCCTGAGCAAAGTTTTTTCGCGTTTCGAATCCGGTCGCATCCGGGGTGGAGGAAGTCTCCCTGAGAAGCCTCGGGCTATCCAGGACGGGGCTGCGCCCTCACCCTTGGATTCCAGCCAACCTGAAAGCTGCATCCGGCCAAACGTACGGCGCGGAACATCCGCCTGACTACCGCGTTGTACGCCCAGACCTCGAAGGGCTTCCAAAAAATGAAACATCTCCGCCTTCTCCCGCTGGCTCTGCTTGCGCTGGTATCCGCCTGCGCGTCAGAAGAGACTTCGCCCATCTCGATTGGCTTCGGCCCGTCGCCGCAACTGCCGGCCCCGGAGAAGAAGCTGCTGCCGACTGTCAAGGTTGCGGCTGCCGAAGCCTGGACTGAAGGTCAGATGCCGGCGCCCGCCGATGGTTATGCGCTTACTGAGTTTGCGTCCGGTCTCAACCATCCGCGCTGGCTCTACGAACTTCCGAACGGAGACATTCTGGTCGCCGAATCCAACGCACCGCCCAAAACTGATGGCGGCGGCATCCGCGGCTTCTTTATGAAGCGCGCCATGGCCCGAGCCGGTGCCGGCGTGCCAAGCGCGGACCGTATCTCCCTGCTTCGCGACGTTGATGGCGACGGTGTGGCGGAGACGAAAACCGCCTACATGACCGGCCTCACGTCGCCCTTCGGCATGGCGTTGATCGAGGACACGCTCTACATCGCCAATGCCGGCGAGATCGTCCGTGTACCCTATGTCACGGGCGAAACCACGAACCCTGCGCGGCCGGAGCCGTTCTTCACTCTGCCGGGCGGGCCGATCAACCACCACTGGACCAAGAACATCGTTGCCAGCGCCGACGGCACCAAGCTCTATGCTGCCGTCGGCTCGAACAGCAATGTCGGCGAGAACGGCCTCGACGCCGAAATCGGCCGCGCCGCGATCTGGGAGATCGATATTGCGAGCGCCAAGGGTCGCCTCTTCGCGACTGGTCTGCGCAATCCGGTCGGCATGGATTTCTCAGCGGATGGCACGCTCTACACTGTCGTCAACGAGCGCGATGAGCTGGGCGACAATCTCGTGCCGGACTACCTCACCTCCGTGAAGGACGGCGCCTTCTATGGTTGGCCCTTCAGCTATTACGGGCAAAACGTGGACACGCGCGTGAAACCATCTGACGCCGGACTGATTGCCCGCGCCATCGCGCCTGATTATGCCCTTGGCGCACATACCGCCTCGCTCGGCCTCGATGTGACGGATGGCAAGGCGCCTGGCATGTCTGCTGCCTTCGGACCTGGCGCCTTCATCGGCCAGCACGGCTCCTGGAACCGTGATCCGCGCAGCGGCTATGAAGTCATCTTCGTGCCCTTCGGTGCCAGCGGCCCGGAAGGCGAGCCGCGCAAAGTGCTGACCGGCTTCCTCGACGGCGATATCGCCCGCGGCCGTCCGGTCGGCGTAGCGCTTGACCGGCGCGGCGGTCTGCTGGTCGCCGATGATGTCGGCAATCGCATCTGGCGCGTGACAAAAAGGTAGGCAGCCTACTCCGCCGCCACGACGGCTTCGCCCGCCAGCCAAGTGTCGAAGTCTTCCAGCGCGCGGACGGCCTGCGCCATTTTCTTTGCCTTGCCCTTGTCCTTGCCTTTCAGGCGTTTACCGTCGGCGCCGTTCTTCGAATAGTCCTCGATATCCGGGAAAAGGCCGAAATTGACGTTCATCGGCTGGAAGGTTTGTCCAGCCGCAAGGTGCCCGCCCGTGATGTGGTGGACCAGCGCGCCCATTGCGGTAGTCGGCGGTGGGGCTTCCAGTTTTGTCCCAAGCCGCTCGGCGGCGGCGAGGCGCCCCGCGAGGAGGCCCATCGCCGCGCTCTCGACGTAGCCTTCCACACCAGTCACCTGGCCGGCAAAACGCAGGCGCGGCATCGTCTTCATGCGCAGCTGCCTGTCGAGCAGCTTGGGCGAGTTCAGGAACGTGTTGCGGTGAATGCCGCCAAGGCGGGCGAATTCGGCTTGCTCAAGGCCAGGGATCATGCGGAACACATCTGTCTGCGCGCCATGCTTTAGCTTGGTCTGAAAGCCGACCATGTTCCACAGCGTGCCAAGTGCATTGTCCTGACGCAGCTGAACCACGGCATGTGCCTTGACGGCCGGGTTGTGCGCATTGGTCAGGCCGATGGGTTTCATCGGGCCGAAGCGCAATGTCTCGCGACCCCGCTCCGCCATCACTTCGATCGGCAGGCAGCCTTCGAAATAGGGCGTGTTCTTTTCCCAGTCCTTGAACTCGGTTTTCGGTGCCGCCAGCAGCGCGTCGAGGAAGCGGTTGTAGTCTTCCTCCGTCATCGGACAATTGATGTACGCCGCCGTGTCGCCGCCAGGGCCTGCCTTGTCATAGCGGCTCTGGCGCCAGGCTTTGCTCATGTCGACTGTTTCGACATAGACAATCGGGGCAATGGCATCAAAGAAGGCCAGATCTGTCTCGCCGGTATGAGCGCGGATCGCTTCGGCGAGTGCAATCGAAGTCAGCGGTCCTGTCGCAACGATCACCGAGTCCCATTCCTCCGGCGGAATCCCGTCGACCTCCTCGCGGACAATCGTTACCAGCGGGTGCGCTTCCAGTTTCGCGGTCACGGCCTCGGCGAAACCCTCGCGGTCTACCGCTAGCGCGCTGCCGGCGGGCACTTGGTGATCGCGGGCTGTGGAGATGATCAGGCCGTTCGCGCGCCGCATTTCCTCGTGCAGCACGCCCACGGCGTTCGCCGTATGGTCGTTCGAGCGGAAGGAGTTGGAGCAGACAAGCTCAGCCAGCCGGTCGGTCTGGTGGGCCTCGGTCCCGCGGGTTCCGCGCATTTCGTGCAGGATGACGGGCACGCCCGCTGAGGCGATCTGCCAGGCGGCTTCAGAGCCGGCCATGCCGCCGCCGATAACGTGGATGGGGTTCAGGGTCATGGGGCGGACATGGGCCACCGGGGCCGGGCGCGTCAAGATGGCGTTTGCCCCTCGGGCAAGGGCGAATTACCTGTTCGCCCCATGACGCGCCGCATCTCCGCACGAAACCTTGTGAAGGAAGGCTGGCAGCAAGGCCTCGCCGCGCTGGGCCCGAACCTGCGCTGGCTGGGCCTGTTCGCGCTGGCCGGCGCCTTCTACAGCGCCAGCCTGCACCTCGAAGGAAACATGGCCGCGCCGCTGGCGATGGCGATCCTCACCTTCGGCGCCGGTATCCAGTTCTCGCGCGGCCTCTACCGCAGACTGATCGGCCCGCGCCCCGGCGGCTTCCTCCAGCTCGCCCATGCCAACCTCGCCGTTTATCTGGCCTTCCTTTTCATCGGCTTCTTCGTCGGCTTCTTCCTGCTGATCCTGCCCGGCATCCTGATCGAGGCGCAGGGCAAGCATGACCTCGCGGGCGATGCCCCGCCGGAACTCGTGCAGCAGGCATTTCTCGACATGCTGCCGACACCCTATGGGGCGCTCTACCTGATCGTCGCAGTGGCGGGCGTCGCGGTGCTCGCCTACTTCGCCTTGCGCCTGACGCTCTTCGGCGCGGCCACGATCGACCGGGGCAAGGCGCATGTCTTCATCACTTTCCCCTGGACGCGGGGCCAGCTGAAAACCCTCACGCTGGCCGCGCTCGCCACGCACGTGCTTCCTTTCGCGGCGGGCCTCGGCGCCAACGCAGCGCTGCGGGCGGCGCTGCCGGACAGCCCGGTGGGACACCTGATCGAAGGCGCGGCGGCGATCCTGCTGTTCACGCCCTTCCTGCTTGCCGGGCATGGCATGGCGGCAGCAGCCTGGCGGCGCCTCAGGCCCGAAGCCGCGGCGCCTGAACCGGCAACCGGTTGATCGCAGCCCACGAACGCGGCTAGGCTCCCGGCCAGTTGCCGTGGAGGGTCACTGCATGATCAAGGGTTTCACCTTCGAGCGCGCGCTCAGCTGGCCCTTCGCTGCGCCGCACTTCAACTCCTTCCCCTGGCTCTACGGGCTGGCCTATGCCGGTGTGTTCTCGGTGGTCGTCGCCGCAATCGGCTTTGCTGCAGCCGGGGATTTGACCGCCTGGGCGCAGGCCATGGAATCGATCGAGAATGAAACCGATCCGGATCTTGTCTTCGGGCAGTTGTTCGGCGGGATGGTCTCCCTGCTGCCCTGGTACGGCCTGTCGATGCTGGCCTACTGGGTCGTCTGGGCGATGTTCGAGACCGCCTCCCAGCGCCGGTACGTGCGCGGCGAAGGCTTCTCGCTCGGTTTTGGTGCCGACGAAGTGCGGATGATGGTGGTCGGTCTTTTTTGGATGCTGTTCAGTGTCCTGATCTGGGCAGTTCCGATTGGCCTGATCTTCGGGGGCGTGTGGGCGGCGATTGATGCTGCCAGCAAGGGGCTGACGGAGGATGAAGTCGGGCAGCGCATCGTCGCGCCAACATTCGCCGCCATGGGTCTCTTGCTGCTGCTGACGCCGCTCTTTGTCTTTCTGGCCACGCGGCTCGCACCCTGCTTTGCGCTGACGGTTCGGGCCCGCGAGATACGTTTCTTTGACGCGTGGAACGTCTCGCGTGGCCGGTTCTGGCCGATCCTTGGCGCCTACCTCATCCTGTCGGTTGCCGGCAGCCTCCTGGCTCAGGTCGTCGGCGGCATCGTCCAGCTTGGCATGATGCCGGCCTTCATGGCGATGGTGCAGGATGCGGAGGCAGGCGGCGATGTGACCGCTCACATGCTGTCACCCGCCTTTCTCATCCCGGTCGGATTGTATGTCTTTGTACTGATGTTCCTGCAAGGCGTATTGCAGCATGTCGTCGGCGGCCCTGCCGCCTTCGCGGTTCGACACGATCCACGCGGCGGCATCGATGAGGAAAACCAGCTTGAATCCTTCACCTGAACCCGTCGGAGCGAAAAGATGACCGACGACCGCCCGGATCTGAGCGGCGCCACGTTGCACTTCCTGCGCACGGAAGGCCCGCGCGGCTTTCTTATGCGCTTCGCGCTCGTTTATGCCGCAGCGACGCTGGTCATGCAGGCTTTCGGCCTCTGGCTGCAGGCGCCCATATACGAAATCTATCTTCGGGCCTTCGTGGAGAATGACGGGGACATCACAGCGTATGCGGACGAACTCAGCGCTGCCTCGATGCAGTCGAACCTCGGCTCGCTGCTGATGCTGCCCCTCTCGCTGGTGATCTGGGTGCTGTTCGAAGGGGCAAGTCAGCGTCGCTACATCCGCGCGGAGGGATTCCGCCTGCGGATTGGCGCCGATGAAGGCCGGCTCGCGCTCGTCGGCCTGATTTGGGGCGCGCTGATGATCGGCGGCTATTTCGCGCTTGCGCTGGGGGCTATCATCTCTGGCGTGATCGTGGGCGCGATCGCGGGTATTGCGGGCGGCGTGGCCGTCGGCGGCCTCATCTTCCTTGCCGGAATCATTGCGGCGCTCTGGCTTTTCGCGCGCCTCTCGCCTGCCTCGGCCCTGACCATCCGTGACCGGCAGATCCGCTTCTTCGAGGCATGGAACGTGACGAAAGGCAACGGCTGGGGGCTGACCGGCAGCTATTTCATGCTGTTCCTCGGGTTCACCGTCCTGTCGCTGGTGGCTTATGGCGTGGTCGGCATCCTCGGTTTCGTCTTGATTGCGCCGACCCTTGATTCCAGCGCGGGCGCCGCAACTGCGGACGCCGTACTGGCAACGATGGCCCAGCCCAGCTTCTGGGGCCCGCTCGCCTTTGCCATGTTTATGGCGATGATGGTGCAGAGCATCTTCGCCCACGCGCTCGGCGGCCCCGCCGCCTGGGTTGTGCGGCAGGACAGCCTGGCGGGCGGGACCGTGATTTCGGAGACGTTCGGGTAGGCTATTTTGCCTCGGCGCCGGCTTTGGATTTCTTCGTGGGCTTCTTCGCTTTGTCCTCCGCGGGCGGAGCTTTCGCCGCCGCTTTGGAGCGCTTGTTGCGCTGGGCGCGGCGTTCGTCCTGGCGGCGGAAGGTTTCGGCGAGGAAGCGGCCCGTGTGGCTTTCCGGCTTTGCGGCGATCTCTTCGGGTGTACCCGCCGCAATCAGCATGCCGCCGCCATCGCCGCCTTCCGGGCCCAGGTCCAGCACCCAGTCGGCCGTCTTCACGACATCAAGGTTGTGCTCGATGACGACGATCGTGTTCCCAGCGTCGACCAGTTCGTGCAGCACTTCCAGAAGCTTCTTCACGTCCTCGAAGTGGAGGCCCGTGGTCGGCTCGTCGAGGATGTAGAGCGTGCGGCCGGTGGCGCGCTTGGAGAGTTCCTTGGCAAGCTTGACGCGCTGCGCTTCCCCGCCCGACAGCGTCGTCGCCTGCTGGCCGACCTTTACATAACCAAGGCCGACCTGGTTCAGCGTGTCGAGCTTCGAGGCAATCGCCGGAACAGCAGCGAAGAACTTCGCGCCGTCCTCCACGGTCATGTCCAGCACGTCGGCAATCGACTTGCCCTTGAACATCACTTCCAGCGTCTCGCGGTTGTAGCGCTTGCCTTTGCAGGTCTCGCAGGTGACGTAGACGTCCGGCAGGAAGTGCATCTCGATCTTGATGACGCCGTCGCCCTGGCAGGCCTCGCAGCGCCCACCCTTTACGTTAAAGCTGAAGCGGCCGGCTTGGTAGCCGCGCGCTTTCGCTTCCGGCAGGCCGGCATACCAGTCCCGGATCGGGCCGAAGGCGCCGGTATAGGTCGCGGGGTTGGAGCGTGGAGTGCGGCCGATCGGCGACTGGTCGATGTCGATGACCTTGTCGAGATGCTGCAGCCCGTCGAGGCTGTCATACGGCGCAGGGGAGTCTGACGAGCCGTTGAGCTTGCGCGCCAGCGCCTTGTACAGCGTCTCGATGATCAGCGTTGACTTGCCGCCACCTGAGACGCCGGTGACGCAGGTGAACGTCCCAAGCGGGATCGAGGCAGTGACGTTTTTCAGGTTGTTGCCGGTGGCGCCTTTCACGACGAGGCTGCGCGAGCCCTTGGTGACGGGGCGGCGCTTCGGGATCGGGATTTCGCGCGTGCCGTTCAGGTAATCCGCCGTCAGGCTTTTCGGGTTCGCCATCAATTCTTCGGGCGTGCCGCTGGCGATGATCTCGCCGCCGTGCACGCCGGCGGCGGGGCCCATGTCGATCACATGGTCGGCGGTGAGGATCGCGTCCTCGTCATGCTCGACTACGATGACCGAGTTGCCGAGATCCCTCAGTCTACGGAGGGTTTGCAGGAGGCGCTCGTTGTCGCGCTGGTGAAGGCCGATGGAGGGCTCGTCGAGCACATAGAGTACGCCGGTGAGGCCGGAGCCGATCTGCGAGGCGAGGCGGATGCGCTGGCTTTCCCCGCCGGACAGCGTGCCTGAGGCGCGGCCGAGCGAGAGATAGTCGAGGCCGACATCATTGAGGAAGTTCAGGCGGTCGTTGATTTCCTTCAGGATGCGCGCGGCGATTTCCTTCTGCTGTTTTGTCAGCGTCTTGTTGACGCCGCCGAACCAATCGCCCGCCTTGCGGATGGAGAATTCGCCGGCTTGCGAAATGTCCAGGCCCGCAATCTTCACGGCGAGGGCCTGCGGCTTCAGGCGCTTGCCCCCGCAGGCCGGGCACGGCGCGGCGGACTGGAAGCGGCTGATTTCCTCGCGGACCCAGGCGGAGTCGGTTTCGCGGTAGCGCCGGTCAAGGTTCGGGATCACGCCCTCGAAGGTTTTCTTCGTTTTGTAGCTGCGCATGCCGTCGTCATAGAGAAACTGGACTTCCTCATCGCCGGTGCCGTGAAGGATAATGTCCTGGATCTTTTCGGGCAGCTTGTTCCAGGGTTTGGTCAGGTCGAAGCGGTAGTGCGCGGCGAGCGCCTGGAGCGTCTGTGTCTGGTAGGGCGAGGTAGACTTGGCCCAGGGCGCGATGGCGCCGTCGAGAAGGCCGAGGTCCTTGTCCGGCACGACGAGCGCAGGATCGATCTTGAGCTGTTCGCCGAGACCGTCGCACGAGGGGCATGCGCCGAATGGATTGTTGAACGAGAACAGGCGCGGCTCGATTTCCGGGATCGAGAAGCCGGAAACCGGGCAGGCAAAATTGGCGCTGAAGTTGATGCGCTTCGGCTCCGTCTCGCCCGGAGCGAGATCGGCATATTCGGCGATGGCGATGCCCTGCGCGAGGCCGAGTGCGGTCTCGAAGCTTTCGGCGAGGCGCTGCTCCATGCCGGCGCGCACGACGATCCGGTCGACGACGACGTCGATGTCATGCTTGAACTTCTTGTCGAGCTTTGGCGGGTCTTCCAGTTCGTGGAACGTGCCATTGACCTTGACGCGCTGGAAGCCGTTTTTCAGCAGTTCAGCGAATTCCTTGCGGTACTCCCCTTTCCGTCCACGGACGATCGGAGCGAGCAGGAAGAGGCGTGTGCCGTCGGGCAGCTCCATCGTGCGGTCGACCATCTGGCTGACGGTCTGGCTTTCGATTGGCAGGCCCGTGGCCGGCGAATAGGGCACCCCGACGCGGGCCCAGAGGAGGCGCATGTAGTCGTAGATCTCGGTGACAGTGCCGACCGTGGAGCGCGGGTTGCGGCTGGTCGTCTTCTGCTCGATCGAGATGGCGGGTGAGAGGCCTTCGATGGATTCCACGTCCGGCTTCTGCATGAGCTCCAGGAACTGGCGCGCATAGGCCGACAACGACTCGACATAGCGGCGCTGGCCTTCGGCATAGATCGTGTCAAAGGCGAGCGAGGATTTGCCGGAGCCCGACAGGCCGGTCATCACCACAAGCTCGCCGCGCGGGATGTCCACGTCGATGTTCTTGAGATTGTGTTCCTTGGCGCCGCGCACGCGGATGAAGGGGGATTCGGCCATGGGGATCGGGGCTCGCTCGGGAGGATGGGCTGACGGGAAGGTTTATACTGGGTCTTCAGGCGGTTTAACGCCGAAGAAGAATGACTCGACCTTGGCCGTATTGGCCAGCGCCCGGGATATGATGACGAACCAGGCAATGGCCAAGACGAGCATGGCAGCAACCACAAAAGCAGCGAGGGCGCTGGGCATCAACTGATCTCTTCAAAACAAGCACCGGCGAAACAGCCTTCCGACTATCTGTGCCGCGAGTCCCTGTTGACGACAAGAACAAAATGTGAACATGTCTTGCGGGCTGCTGTTGGGCAGAAGGTGCAGGCACCAGTGGAATTCATCGCCTGTGAGGCGACATCCGGCCGGCAAAAGCGTACAAGCGTTCGAATCGATAGCGAAACAGACAGACGGAGGTCCTCATGGCGGGCTCAGTGAACAAGGTGATCCTGGTTGGCAATCTGGGGGCGGACCCCGAGGTCAAGCAGTTCCAGAATGGCGGACAGGTGTGCAACCTGCGGATCGCGACGTCTGAAAACTGGCGCGACAAAGCGACCGGAGAACGCAAGGAAAAGACCGAGTGGCATGCCGTGTCGATCTTCTCGGAAGGCCTGATCAAGGTTGCGCAGAGCTACCTGAAGAAGGGCTCCAAGGTTTACATCGAAGGCAAGCTGCAGACCCGCAAGTGGCAAGACAAGGACGGTAATGACCGCTACACGACCGAGATCGTGCTGCAGGGCTTTGATGCGACCCTTGTGATGCTCGACGGGCGCGGTGAAGGTGGCGGTGCTGGCGGCGGCGGTGGTGGCCGCGAGCGGGACATGGGCTATTCGGGCGGTGGCGGCGGCAGTCGTCAGATGAGCGGGCCGAAGGAAAGCTTCAGCCAAGACCTCGACGACGAGATCCCGTTCTAGGATCTGACGATGGCAGGGTTCCTGCGCAGGCTGCTTGCCTTACCGCTGATGGCGGCCTTGAGTGTCGCGGCCTGCGCCTCTCTTCCCGGACCGGCGAAGCCGATAGCCGAGATGGCGCTGATGGAAAGCGCACTGAAGGCAGAGGGGATCGATCCCTCGAAATCGGCGCTGGTGATCCTCCGTCTGGAAGACGAACATGTCTGGTTGAGTGGCGGCGCGCGGATCCAGGAGCGCTTCACGCCGGCTTCGACGTCGAAGATCCCGCACACATTGCTCGCATTCGAACAGAGCGCGGTGACAGGCCCCGGCGAGCGGTTCACGTGGGACGGCGAAAAACGCTTCGTCGATGGCTGGAACGAGGATCAGGACTTTGCGACCGCTTTCCGGCGCTCGACGGTGTGGGTGTACCAGATCGTCGTGCCGCGGATCGGCGCGGAGAATCTGGCGGCCGCATTCGCTGCCTTTGGCTATGGCAATGGCGACATCGGCGCGCCGGACCGGATCACGCGCTATTGGCTCGAAGGGCCGCTGGCGATCTCGGCAGCGGAGCAGGCCGCGTTCCTGTCGCGGCTGGTTCGCCGGACGCTGCCTCTTTCGGCGGGAGCCTATGAGGCCACTATCCCACTGATGGAGCTGGCCCGCGGCGATGGCTGGGCGCTGTACGGCAAGACCGGCTGGAAAAGCGTCGCGGACCAGATGGATATCGGCTGGTTCGTGGGATGGGCGGAACAGACAACGGGCGATTCGCCGGGGACTTATGTGTTCGCGCTGAACATGGACATGCCGGGAGGTATGGCCGAGGCGCCCAAGCGGCGCGCGGCGGTGGAGCGTGCGCTGCGCAGCATCGGCGCGCTGCCTCCGGACGATCAGGGCCGGTAGAGTTCCACCAGCGCGCTCGTCTCGACACCGCTGGCCTTCAGCGCGCCGCCGATGGTGTGGATCACGCCGCCTAACGCGACCGCGCCAAGGCCGTGGCGAGGGTTGGGTATAGGCTCGATGGCCGACCAGGTGTCGGTAGCAGGATCGTACGCCCAAGCCTCGGGATATACGCCGCCGCCGTTGTCGAAATACTCCCCACCGAAAGCGTAGAGCTTTCCGCCGAGTTCGGCCGCTGCAAGGCCAGCTTGCGCCTGCGGCATCGGGGCGGCGGTGCGCCAGCGGTCTTCAGCCACGTCGTAGACCTCGTGCGCGGCGGTATTGCCGCCGCTGACGCTGCGCCCGCCGACGATGTGCAGTCTTCCGTCCAGCACCGCGCCTGCGGCGCTGTTGCGCGCGGTGAGGCAGGGTGCCGCCGTCCGCCAAGGGCCGCCGGGATCATCCATAAGGTAGTGGTGGGTCTGGTCGGCCTGGTCTTGCCAGGCGGCATTGGCGCTGCCGGCGGGTGAGCGTCCGCCCGCGAGGTGAAGGTAGCCGGCGCCGGTGACGAGCATCACTGCTTCGGCGCAGGGCACGGGAAGCGCCGGAGCGGGCCTCCAGTGCCCCTTCGCAGCATCGAAGATCCAGCCGCTTTCTCGCATGGTCCAGATGGCGTCCGGCGACGGCGATTCGAAGCCGCCATAGGCCCAGACCTGGCCGCGCCAGCTGATCAGGTGCGGGTGGTGCCGGGCGGCGGGCAGCGGCACCGAGGGGCGCCAGCCTAGGCCATCCGGGCGCCAGATATGGTGGTGGTCTGTCGGCCCGGTGATGCGGCCAGCGGCAGCGACAAAGCCGCCGGCGAGGTGGACCGCGCCGTCATGCGCGCAGGGATAGATTTCCTGGGCCGGAAAAGGCAGCGCATCACCGCTCGACCAGCCCTGCGGAGCTCCCAGGGCTGGGGAATCTGCCCCGTCTGGTGCGGCCTGGCAGGCCGCAGCCACGAGCCCCGCGCCAAGGCCGGTAATCGCCGAGCGGCGGGTGATTCCCGAAGGGTGTTTCTGAGGCATGTCAGGCGGCTCCGGAAAGGGGGCTGAAAAGGCCGGAAAAGCCCTATGGGGACTGCTATTTCCGGCGATTGAAAGGTAGCCCCGGCGCGGCCCGGCTGCTAGGGTAAAAGCCAGCGAAAAACGGCGATTCGGAACGCCTGTTCCGTACCCCGCCGGTGACATGCAGAAGGCCTTCCCATGAGCGACCCCACGACCCCTCCGGACGAGCCGGAATCCCCGGAAAATGGCGCGGGTGGCCCCCCCGGTCCGCAGGATGGAATCGAGCTGATCTCGATCGAGTCGGAGCTGAAATCCTCGTATCTCGACTATGCGATGAGCGTGATCGTCAGCCGCGCTCTGCCGGATGTGCGCGACGGCCTGAAGCCGGTGCACCGGCGCATCCTGTTTGCGATGAACGAGAACGGTAACACGCCGGACAAGCCTTACAAGAAATCCGCAAATATCGTCGGCTCCGTGATGGGTAACTATCACCCGCACGGCGACAGCGCGATCTATGACGCGCTGGTGCGCATGGCGCAGCCCTTCTCGATGGGCGTGATGCTGGTCGACGGCCAGGGCAACTTCGGCTCGATCGACAACGATCCGCCCGCGGCGATGCGCTACACTGAAAGCCGCATGTCGAAGGAGGCGACCTACCTGCTCGCCGACATCGACAAGGACACAGTCGACTTCCAGCCGAACTATGATGGCTCGCAGAAAGAACCGATTGTCCTGCCGGCGCAGTTCCCGAACCTGCTCGTCAATGGCGGCGGCGGCATCGCGGTCGGCATGGCGACAAACATCCCGCCGCATAACCTCGGCGAGATCATCGACGCGACACTGGCGCTGATCGAGAACCCGGCCATCGACGAGGAGGCACTCTGCTCCATCGTTCCGGGCCCGGACTTCCCCACCGGAGGCCTGATCATGGGCCTGTCCGGCAGCCGCAAGGCGCTGCTGACCGGCCGGGGCAGCGTGATCGTCCGCGCCAAGACGGAAATCGAGAAGGCGAAGAATAACCGCGAAGCCATCATCGTCACGGAAATTCCGTACCAGGTGAACAAGGCCGCGATGATCACCAAGATCGCCGAACTCGTCCGCGAGAAAAAGATCGAAGGCATTTCGGACCTGCGCGACGAATCCGACCGCAACGGCATCCGCGTTGTCATCGAGCTGAAGAAGGATGCGAGCGCAGACGTGGTGCTGAACCAGCTCTACCGGTTCAGCCAGATGCAGAACTCCTTCGCGGTGAACATGCTGGCACTGAATGGCGGCCGGCCGGAACTGATGAACCTGCGCAAGGTGCTCGAGTATTTCGTGGCTTTCCGCGAAGAGGTCGTCGTCCGGCGCACCAAGTTTGAACTCGGCAAGGCACGCGACCGCGCGCACGTCTTGGTAGGCCTTGCGCTTGCCGTCGCGAACATCGACGAGATCATCCGCATCATCCGCCACTCGCCCGATCCGGCGACGGCGCGCGAGCGGTTGCTGGACAAGGCCTGGCCGCAACAGGACATGGGTCCGCTGATCGACCTGATCGCCGACCGGCGTACGCGCCGCGGCCCGGAAGACGGCACGATCTACCTGTCGGACGAGCAGGCCCGCGCCATCCTGAACCTGCCGCTGCACCGCTTGACCGGCCTCGGCCGTGACGAGATCGGCAATGAGGCCCGCGGCCTCGCCGAGAAGATCGCCGACTTCCTGGCGATCCTGCGCTCGCGCCCTCGCATCCTCGAGATCATCAAGGCCGAGCTGAACGAGGTGAAGACCAAGTTCGCGGTGCCGCGCCGCTCTGCCTTTACCGAAGGCGGCGTCGACATGGACGACGAGGACCTGATCGAAGTCGAGGACATGGTCGTGACGGTGACGCATGGCGGCTACGTCAAGCGCACGCCGCTTGCCGCCTACCGGACGCAGAACCGCGGCGGCAAGGGCCGCTCCGGCATGGCGATGAAGGACGAGGATTTTGTCGTGCGCGTGTTCACTGCGACGACGCATACCGAAATCCTGTTCTTCTCCTCGGCCGGCCTTGTCTACAAGGAGAAGGTCTGGCGGCTGCCTGTCGGCGGGCCGACCTCGCGCGGCAAGGCGTTGGTCAACATCTTCCCCCTGGCCACGGACGAGCGCATCGAAAGCGTGCTGCCTCTGCCGGAAGACGAGAACGCCGCTGAGACGCTGGACGTGATGTTTGCGACGCGCAGCGGCAACGTGCGCCGCAACAAGCTTGCCGATTTCATTCGCGTGAACCGCGCAGGCAAGATCGCGATGAAACTGGATCCGGGTGACGGCATTGTCTCGGTGCAGGTGTGCTCCGACAAGGAAGATGTGATGCTGACGACCGCGCTCGGCCAGTGCATCCGCTTCGACGTGACGGAAGTGCGCGTGTTCGCGGGCCGGGATTCGACTGGTGTGCGGGGCGTTCGTCTCGCCGACGGCGACGAAGTGATCTCGATGGCCATCCTGCGACACATGGACGTAACCTCGGAAGAGGCGCGCGCCTATCTGAAGCATGCCGCCGCCATGCGGCGCGCGGCGACGGGCGAGGAAGAGGAAATCTCCGAGGACGATGAGGAGCCCGTGGCTGAGGCCGCGCTGTCTGCCGAGCGCATCGCGGCGCTTGGCGCGGCCGAAGAGTTCATCTTCACCGTGGCCGATGACGGGATGGGCAAGCGCTCCTCCGCCTATGACTACCGTGTCACCGGACGCGGCGGCAAAGGCCTGGTGGCCCAGAACATCTGGGGCCGCGACAAGAAGGGTGGTCCGGTCAAGCGCGTGGCCCAATCCTTCCCTGTAGGCGAAGGTGACGAAGTGATGCTGGTGACCAATGCCGGCCAGCTGATCCGCACGCCGGTGGACCAGATCCGGATCGCCGGGCGTTCGACCGGCGGTGTCTGGGTGTTGCGCACCAACGGCGACGAGAAGGTTGTTTCGGTCGCCCGGCTTGTCGAAGACGGCGAAGGCGGTATGGATAAGGTCGAAGGCGGACAGGGCTGACGCGCGCTGCCGGACAACTGGACTGGCAACAGGAGGCAGCAGATGCGCCGTATCGGACTTTACCCCGGGACATTCGACCCGCCGACCAATGGGCATATCGACATCTTCGGCCGGGCCATGAAACTGGTCGACGAACTGGTGATCGGTGTGGCGGTCAACGAGTCGAAAAAGCCCCTGTTCACGCTGGAAGAGCGGGTCGCGATGGTGAAAGCCGAATGCGCCAAGCTGAATGGGCCGGGCCTGGCGGAAATACGCGTGATGCCGATGCACGGCCTCCTGATGAAGTTTGCCGAGGCCTGCGGCGCCCAGATCATTGTGCGCGGCCTGCGCGCGGTCCAGGACTTCGAATACGAGTTCCAGATGACCGCGATGAACGAGCAACTGAATCCCGACATTGAAACCGTCTTCCTTATGGCGGATGTTCGCCATCAGGCCGTTGCCTCTCGGCTCGTGAAGGAAATCGCGAGCCTCGGGGGCAACATCACGCCCTTTGTCACGCCGGACGTGAAGCGGGCGCTGTTGGAGAAGTACGGAAAATGAAACGTGTAGCGTTTGGAATTGCGGCTGGCCTTCTCGGGCTGGCGATGCCTGCGTGCGGGGAGACGGCAGCGAAAGCCTGGACGATTGGCGCCGGTGTCGAGACGCCGGACGACGCCAACTGGCGCGCCGTGGACCCGGCAAACCTTCTGGTGTTCGAGACGACCAAGGGCCGCGTCCTGGTTGAGGCTTTTCCCGACATGGCGCCGAAGCACTTCGCCCAGTTCACCAAGATCATCCAATCGGGCGATCTCGATGGCACGACTTTCCACCGCGTGATCGACGACTTTATGGCGCAGGGCGGCGACGTCTGGGCCAAGAAGGGCGAGGATCCGGGCTGGCCGGGCATTCCGGGCGAGTTTACCATTCGCCGAGATGTGGCGAAGATGCCGCTGGATGTCGTGATCGGGCCGGGCGACACCGGCAAGATGGGCTACCTCAAGGGGTTCCCCATGCTGACGCAGCCAGCCTTCTTTGCTGAAATGTCCGCAGACGGTTTTGTCGGCACGTCGATCCCGCATTGCCGCGGCGTTCTGTCGACGGCGCGGACGGATGATCCGAACTCGGCCGATACGCAATTCTTCCTGATGCGCGAACACTCGCCCCACCTCGACAAGATGTACACGTCCTGGGGACGTGTCATCGCGGGGCAGGACGTAGTAAAGGCGCTGAAGAAGGGCGCGCCGGGCAGTGGATCGGTGACCGATCCGGACCTTTTGACGTCGGTAAAGATCGCCGCTGACATTCCGGAAGCCAAACGGCCAAAAGCCTGGGTGCTTCGCACCGATACTGAGGCGTTTGCCGCCGAGCTGTCCACCAAGGGCGAGGTCGATGTGTGCGACCTGCCGCCCATCCCGGCGATCGTAAAGTAAGCTCAGGCTTGACGCTTGGACCATGCCTGCGCGATGAGCGCGGGCATGGACCTTACCCCGTACAGTTTCGACCTGCCCGAGGCGCTGATCGCGCTGCGCCCGGCTGAGCCGCAGGATGCGGCGCGGCTGCTGGTGGTACACGGGGACGGGCGGTTGGAGGATGCGGGTGTGCGCGACCTGCCGCGCTATCTCGCAGCAGGCGATGTCCTGGTGTTCAACGATACGCGCGTGCTCCCCTCGGCGCTGAAGGGCGTGCGGTCGGCGCGCGACGGCGTCAGCCGCGATGTGGCAGTGGACGTCAACCTTGTCGAGCGGATCGACGCCCGGCGCTGGCTGGCTCTGGCGCGTCCGGGCCGGAGGCTGAAGGAAGGCGACACGATTGTGTTCGCCGACGGATTTTCCGCCACGATCAGCGGCCGGCGCGAAGGCGGCGAGATCGAGCTGGCGTTCGACTGCGAGGGCGCGGCGCTGGAGGCGGCCCTCGAGGCACACGGCGCGATGCCGTTGCCGCCCTATATCGCGCGCCGCCGGCCGGCCGATGCGAAGGACCGCGAGACCTACCAGACGAAATTTGCAGGCGAGGAGGCGGCCAGCGTGGCTGCGCCAACGGCGGGGCTGCATTTCACGCCGCGCCTTCTGGAAGAGATCGAGGCGGCACGGATCGCGCGTGAGCATGTACGCCTGCATGTCGGCCTCGGCACGTTCAAGCCGCTGGAGGAAAAGCACCTTGCCGAAAACCGGCTGCACGAGGAATGGCGCCGCCTCACGCCTGAAGTTGCGGCGCGGCTCAATGCGGCGCGGGCAGCAGGCCGCCGGATCGTGCCGGTGGGGACGACTGCGATGCGCACGCTGGAAAGCTGCGCCGAGGCTGATGGCACGCTGCATGCGGCCACGGGGCCGACGGATATTTTCCTGAAGCCGGGGGACCAAATTCGCGCGACGGACGCGCTCGTCACCAACTTTCACCTGCCGGAATCAAGCCTGTTCATGCTCGTCTGCACACTTATGGGAACAGATGTGATGCAGGCGGCTTATGCGCACGCGATCCGTGAGGGCTACCGCTTCTATTCCTACGGCGATGCCTGTCTGCTTCTGCCATGAGAAATCCCCGCGCCGGGGAGATGCGGAGATCATCAGGGGTTACGCGGCGTGATCAGCGGATGTGAGGCTGGCGACTTCGCCCGGGCGGCGGCCTTCTGCGAGCAGGCCGAAGAAGCTGCGCCGGACGCAGAGAACCTGTTCGACCGCGACGCGCATACCGTCATGAGACAACGGTCCCTTCTTCGGAACCGGGGCTTCGGCGCGCGTGCTATCGGTGCGCGTGATGAACAGCGTCTTGGGCGAGGCACGGTTGACGCGTTCGATCCGCATGGGCCTTGCCTGCGCAACCGTCGCAAGCGTGCAGCCGGTTCGCCTACTTCGATTTCGATTTGGACTTGGAGTCGATGAAATCCATGAGCGCGAAGCCGACACCGGAAACGACGAAGCTCAGATGGATGATCGTGTACCACATCAGCTGCTGTTCTGTGTACTTGCCGAGGTCCATGAAGATCTTCAGCAGGTGGATCGCTGAGATTGCGACGATGGATGCGATCAGTTTCGACTTCAGGCCGGAGAAATCCACCTTGCCCATCCAGGCTGGGCGGTCGCGGTGCTGCGCCGGTCCTATCTTGGAGACAAAATTCTCGTAGCCCGAGAATAGGATGATCAGCACCAGATTGCCGGCGAGCGAGATGTCGACCAGCGACAGGATAAGCAGGATGACGTCCGCCTCTTCCATGCTCATGACGTCCGGAATGGCGTGGATCAGTTCGCGGAAGAAGGTAACGATCAGGATTCCCAGCGCGCCGATGAGGCCGAGATAGATCGGCGCCATCAGCCAGCGGCTGCTGAAGATTGCCTGTTCGACAATCCGCTCCGCCAGCGGGTCGCGCGGTGCGTTCTGCGGGTCCTGCGGGTTGATTTGGCTCATGGCGGGGTCATCTCCGGGTTCGCCACGCCTTGTTCACGCGAAGGCAGTTTTGTCCAGAGGATAGATCGTTCGGCGCGTATTCAGGCAGGTCCGCGCAACTCCGAATAGGCACGGATGGCCTTGGCTGCCGTAATCCGGGCAAGGTGGCGGCGCTTGTCGTCATACCAGTCGGCTTCGACAAGGCCGGTCGTCTTGCCTCGGCTGACGAGCCGGCCCTCGATGGTGATCAGGCCGTTCGGCACCGGGCGCAGGATGCGCGTCTGCAGTTCCATCGTGGTGAACCATTCGCCGTCTTCCAGCGCGCTCGCCATTGTCATCGAGACGATATGGTCCGACAGGCCGGCGACCCAGCCGCCGAACACGCGGTCTGGCTGGATGTCGCGGCTGCCGTCGTTCGGCCACTGATAGAGCACGCGGCCATAGGAGACGTCTTTCAGCCAGTCCTGCGGGCGGATGCCGAGATTGCGAATTCCCGGCGGCAGTTCCCATTCGCCGGACCGGAGCCGGGCGAAGAAGGCCGTCTGTTGGGCGGAGAGTTCTGTACGCGTCATGCGAGATGGGCTCCGTTGGGGACCGGTTGATCCGGTGAAAAGAGGACTGTCTCGCCCGCGACATCGGCGAAGCTGAGAGTGAGAACTTCAGACATGAACTTGCCAATCCGGCGCGGGGGGGAACGGACAAGTGCCGTCATCTGCCGGCCAACCTGAGTGGCAGGTTGGTAATGCGCCGTGATCTGGGCATAGCTGTTCCATTCGCCGATCCCGGGCCCGAAATCGATGACCGGCCGGATCGACGGTCTGCGCGCGCCTTCAAGCGGGGCGGCGGCCAGCACCGTCTCCGCGCGGATATCCGGACGGCGGAAATCCTCGAAGGTGAATTCAGGCGCCGGAGGGTTCTCCGGCGGATCGACGAGGTGCATCAGGTGACCGTGGCACCGCCATCGACGACGAGCATCTGGCCGGTCATGTAGGCGCCGGCTTTCGAGGCGAGGTAGACAGCCGCGCCGGCGATCTCTTCCGGGTCGCCGATACGCTTCAGCGGTGTGCCAGTGAGGGCGCGTTTCAGCGTTTCCGGATTGTCCCAGAGAGCCTTGGCGAAGTCGGTTTTGATCAGGCCGGGCGCAATACAGTTGACGCGGATATTGTCGGCGCCGAACTCGGCAGCGAGGTTGCGGGCGAGTTGAAAATCGGCCGCCTTGGAGATGTTGTAGGCGCCGATCACGGGCGAGGCGCGCAGGCCGCCGATGGACGAGACGATGATGATGGCGCCGTCTTTGCGCTCCCGCATCTGCGGGGCGCACATCTGGATCAGCCAGTGGTTCGAGATGATGTTGTTCTGCAGGATCTTCGTGAAGGCATCATCCGAGATGCCGGCCATCGGGCCGTAATAGGGGTTCGACGCCGCGTTGCAGACGACGATGTCGATCTTGCCGAACGACTTGTTGGTCTCGTCGACCATCGCCTGCAGGTCTTCCTTCGAGGAGATGTTCGCGGGGATCGCGATGGCCGTGCCGTCGCCGTGCTTCTTGTTGATGGCGGCAGCGACTTCCTCGCAGGGGCCCGGCTTGCGCGAGGAGATGACAACGCGGGCGCCCTGGTCGGCCATGGCTTCGGCAATCGCCCGGCCGATACCGCGCGACGAACCGGTTATGATGGCGGATTTACCCTTCAGATCGAACAGGCTCATGGTGGCCCTCCCTTGTGTTGTTTGCAGGCTTGTTAGCGGGGGCGACCCTAGGGGAGCGGGCGCGGGTCGGCTAGGGTTTCCGTGGGGTAATTATGTGGGCCGGCCACCTGCGGCGAAGCGGACTGTTCTCGCCGGCCGGAAACCTGATATTTCTGCCGGCGATGTGGGGAAACACCGCCATTTTGCTCGCGCGCGTGCTGGCCATGCTCGCCCTCGTTACCCAGGCGCTGATGCCGGGTGCGATGGCCGCTGCCATGTCGCGGCCGGGCGAGGTTGCTGCCATCGTCTGCGCGATGCCGGGCAAGGAAATGTCCGCCGGCGCCAGCGCGCTTGGGGCCGATCTTGCTGCCCTGCTCGCCGACAAGGCCGCCGGCGATCTGCCGGATGAGAGCCACGACTGCCATGACTGCGTGCTCGCCCAGGGCGCCACGGTGCCGGTGGTGCCGGACGTCGCCGCGCCTGCATTCAGCGCGCCTGAACCCGAAATCGCCCCGCGCAGCGACGTCCGCTTCTGGGCCATGCCGCGCGGGCCCCCGCTCGGCTCACGCGCCCCACCCGTCTTCCTGAAAGCCTGATCCTAGCCGTCCCTCCACGGAGGGGCTGACTGCCGGACGTCTCCCGTCCGGATCACTTTCATCTGAAGACAAGATCCATGAAACTCACCTTCAAGACGGGCTCCGCGCTGAGCCTTTCCGCCCTTGGCCTTGCGGTCTGGGCAAGCCTTCCAGCCGCAGCCCAAGCCATCGAAGACACCGAAGACGACGTGCGCATCGAGGAGACGATCATCGTCACCTCGACCGCCGCCGCCGCTGAAGCACAGGCCCGCGCCTCTGCCACACCAGGCGGCACCGATGTCATCACCCACGAGGAATATGCCGACCGGTTCCTCGTTTCGATGCGCGACACGCTCGCCTTCTCGCCGGGTGTCTACACCCAGCCGCGCTATGGTCAGGAAGTACGCGTCTCGATCCGCGGCTCGGGCATCAGCCGGGGATTCCACATGCGCGGCCTGACGCTCCTGCAGGACGGCGCCCCGATCAATCTCGCCGACGACAACGGAGACTTTCAGGAACTTGAGCCGATTTTCTTCGATCACCTCGAAGTTTATCGCGGCGCCAATGCGCTGCGCTTCGGCTCGGGCACGCTCGGCGGGGCCGTCAACGGCGTGACGCCTACGGGCGACACTGCGCCGGGCATTTATGTGCGCGGCGATGTGGGCAGCTTCGACACTTATCGCGGCCTCGTCTCGGGCGGTGTCTCGTCCGGCAAGTGGGATGCCTGGGCAGCCGTCAGCGCTGATACGTCGAACGGTGACCGTGACCATGTCAACCGCGACTCCATGCGCTTCCACGGCAATCTCGGCTATGACGTCACCGACAATATCACCACGCGCTTCTATGCCAGCGTCAACGACATCAACCAGGAACTGCCCGGCGCGCTGAACATCGCCACCGTGCTGTCGAATCCGAAGCAGGGCAACTTCGTGGGTGACCAGGCCCGCGACATCAAGTCGATCCGTGTGCAGAACCAGACGCGCATCGACTTCGAGAACTCGAGCTTCGCCGCCGGCCTCTGGCTAAACGACAAGGAACTCTATCACCCGATCTTCCAGGTGATCGACAACGAGTCGCTCGATAAGGGCATCTGGACCCGGTATGAATGGCAGGCCGGTCCGGTCGGTCTGACGATTGGCGCCGAAGCGCGCGAAGGCGACGTGGATGCCAAGCGCTTCGTCAATATCAACGGCGCCCGCGGTACGCAGACCCAGGGTGCCGACCAGGACGCCTGGACGCGCAACGTCTATGCCGAGGGCCGCTATGGCGTAACCGACAAGCTGACGCTGGTGGCCGGGGCGATCTATGCAGAAGGCAAGCGCGAGCAGTTGCTGACCCGGAACAACGCCCTGCCCGCGAACGTGAAGGGCTCGGCGGAGTTCGAAGAGTTCTCGCCGAAGTTCGGCGCGCTCTATGAAATCGCGCCGGACATCCAGATGTTTGCGAACTACAGCCGCTCGGCCGAGTTCCCGGGCTTCTCGGAAGTCGCCCAGGTTGCCAGCTTCGTGCCGGTCGATGCGCAGACCGCCTGGACAGCAGAAATCGGCACGCGCGGGCGCGCCGGCATCGCCGAATGGGATGTGGCGATCTACTCGGCCGACATCGATGGCGAGATGCTGCAGTTTACGGTAGGCCCGGACATCCCGGCGACGACCTTCAACGCCGACAAGACGCGCCACAGGGGACTCGAGGCCGGGCTTTCGCTCGACCTGACGGACCGCATCACGCTGCGCCAGGTCTATCAGTACTCGGACTTCTCCTTCCGGGGCGATGCACAGTACGGCGACAACACGCTTCCGGTGGTGCCGGAGCATGTCTACCGGGCCGAGATCAAGTATTCCGGAGACCGGTTCAGCATCGCGCCGAACCTCGAATGGCTGCCCGACGGCCCATATGCGGACTATAACAACACGACCCAGACCGGCGGCTACACGCTGCTCGGCGTAACCGGCAGCTTCAAGGCGACCGACAACATCGACATCTTCCTCGATGCCCGCAACCTCGCAGACGAGAAGGCAGCCGGCGATGTCGGTGCGGTGATCACCGCAACGCCGGCTTCAGTCATCTACTACCCCGTTGAACGCCGCGCCGTTTTCGGCGGTATCCGCGCGAGGTTCTGAGCCATGGCCAGCGCCGTTCGCACAACGCTCCAGCACCGCGTCTGGCGCTGGCACTTCTTCGCCGGGCTGATGGTGATCCCCTTCGCCATCATTCTGGCGGTGACGGGATCAATCTACCTGTTCAAACCGCAATTCGACGCGGCTGTCGAAGCGCGGATCAATGCCCGCGCCGCGCCGCTGGCCGGGGAAACCCTGCCGGCGGATGCGCTGCTGAGCGCCGGCCTTGCCGCCTATCCGGGCGCCAGCCTCGGCAAGTATTACATCCCCTCCCGGCCGGATGACCCGACGGTTGAACTGGACCTCAAGGGCGAGGCTGGGCCGCGCACGCTCTGGATCGACCGCTCCACCGGCGACGTTTTGCACAGCGTTGCCACGCCGGACCGGTTCATGAATTTGGTCAAACGAATCCACGGCACGCTGCTTGGCGGAGACCGGGGTTCGCTGGTCGTCGAGATTATGGCGAGCTGGATGATCATACTCATCATCACAGGGGTTTATCTCTGGTGGCCGCGCAACATGCCTTTCTGGCGCGTCTTCCTGCCCAGGTTCGGCGAGGGCCCAGGCAAGCGCGAGACCTGGCGCAAGGTTCACGGCATGGGCGGCGCCTGGATCGGCGGCGTCATTCTGGTCATCCTGTTCTTCGGTCTTCCATGGACGCAGGTCTGGGGCGACGGGTTCAACAAGGTGAAGACGCTCGCAGGGCTGAAGGCACCGGGCCAGGAATGGTTCGTCACCCTGGAATCCGGCCCGCCGAATACGGATCATTCCATGCATGCTGGCATGGATCATGGAACCGGTTCCGAACTCTGGGATCAGGGGAAGGGCGCAGCTGAGGTCGGCGTGCAGTCGGCTGGGGCCGGCAGCACGGGCCTGAACCCGCTTTCGCTTGAAGAGGTGCTGCGCATCGCCGCGCCGGAGCGCTACGCGTCTCCGGTCGAGGTGCAGCCTCCGCGCGGGGAGAATGGTGTATGGACCGTCCGCTCCATGGCGCCCTCACGTCCGGACAGGATTACCGTCCACCATGACCGCTGGACTGGCGCCGAGATCATGCGCATCGAATTCACCGACCACAATCCCGTTGACCGGTTCATGGCGCTCGGTGTCGCTTTCCACGAAGGCGCGCTGTTCGGCTGGCTGAATCAGGTGGTCGGCGTGATTGCCGCGCTCGGTGTGATCCTGCTCAGTGCCACTGGGGGTATTATGTGGTGGCGCCGCCGGCCGAAAGGCCGTCTCGGTACGCCGCCGATGCCGGGCGACAAGCGCCTCGCTTTGGGGGTGGTCACGCTGATCATTGTGCTGGGCGTATTCTTGCCGATGGCGGGCCTCACGCTGCTGGCGGCGCTGACGATAGACCTTCTGATCTCGGCGGCCCGGCGCCTTGGCGGCAAGAGGTCCTAGAGGCCCCAGGCGTCCGCAAGGATTCCGGCGAGCTTTTCCGTCCGCTTGCGGACTATTTCAGGCGTCCACGCGTCCTGCTCCATCAGGTCGCGCGTCAGGGCGAATTCCTGCCCGCCGCCGCCATTGAAGTAGATTTCCTTCTTGGCCCGGTAGTCCAGCCGGTCGGCCTTCTGGTTCACCTTGGTGGTCAGCAGCACAAAATTTCCGATCGTGTCGCATTGTTCGCGCCGCCGCCCGGCATCCGGCCAGGTGAACATCCAGTGGCTGTCATCAGGGATCGTCCGGGGCAGGACGTGCTCTACTGTAGCGTCGGATTCCGGCGGAATGGTGCTTCCGCCCGCAAGCGCGGCGCACAGGCGCAGCGCAATTGCGCGGCGTTGGCCGAAGGTGGCGAAGCGGCCGATCAGGCGCTCGCGCGTCTTCTTCGCTTCATCGCGGGAAATCGCAAATGGTCCGGTCTTCGACAGCAGCACGCGGTCATTGCGCACCGCCTCAGTCACGCGCGCAAAGCGGCGGCTGCGCTGGTCGCGGTCGTGTACCAGAAGCTGCATCACATAGGCGAGGCGTTCAAGGTTCTGGAAGAATTCCGGAGCCGAGGCATCTTCCACCCCGCGTTCGGCGAGGAAGTGCAGGGCAGGGGCACGCCAGTTCTGCTGCTCCAGTGCCCGCATCTGATGCAGGCAGTTGGCGATGGCCTCGGAGCGCGGCGTTTCATCAAGCTGCGCGGTCTCGATCTGGCGGTAGGCGCGCACATAGGCTGGAAGCATTTCGTCGAGGAACTTGCGTGAATCAAACTTGGCAAGCGCACCCTTCTGGAATGCAGCGACAATGTCGCCTTTGGTGCCGCGGTCGAAGATCGTGCGAATCTGACGCAGCAGGTCGTCGAACGCGGTGCCACCCAGCGTGGCCTCATGCTCGGCCCAGCGCTCGGCATAACGAGCCGCCTCGGCGGACGTGAACCGTGCCCGCTGGAACAGTTCGGTCTTGATAATGTCGTGCGCGCCCGGCTCCTTACCGCGTGTGTTCAGTACACGGAAAACCTTGAAACCTTGATCCTTGTTGTCCACGACGACCCGCACAAGGGCGCAGCCCTTCATGGCAATCTCGGCCAGCGCCCGGCGTTGCTCCGGCGTCATCAGGCCCAGTTCCTTGTGGAACACAGCCGCATTGGCCACCATGCGTGCCTGGCTTTCGCTCTCGCCTGGATCGGCGTCCAGCACCAGTGTCGCACCCGGGCGCTGGACCGTGTCGCGGAAGAAAGCGCCGTCCTGGTAGTTCAGCGCGATGCGCCAGTTGGCGCCTTCGCCGAGGATCGGCCGCGCCTCGTCGGCAATCAGGGTGTGCAGCCTGCGGGCGCGGTCCTTGTCAGGCTCGAGATCGCGCAGCACGCAGAGCAGGATGGTCAGCGTCGTCAGGCGCTGCTGCCCGTCAACGATTTCCAGTACACCTGGCTCCTCGCCATGCACGAAAACGACCGCGCCGATGAAGTGCGGAATCTGCGCATCGGTGGCTTCCTGCAGGTCGCCGAGCAGCTCAAGCGCCTCCGGCTCACCCCAGGAATAGCTGCGCTGGTAAGGCGGCATGCGCAGGCGCTCGCCGGGCGCAAACACGTCGCTCAACGAGCTTTCCTGCGCGCGAACGCCGAGATGCATGCGTCTACCCCTTTACAAGCCCTCTCCCCTAGCCCTTGCCAAACGCGTTCACAACGAGACATGAACGCTTCGCAATGCAATTGACGATAGAGTGTGACAGGAGAGTAACGCCATGCGTCTGGTCAGGTTCGAACTCGCCGGTGAGGCTGCATATGGCCGTCTCGAAGGTGACCGCGTGCTGCGTGTCGCCGGGGCGACACTCGGGGAGGCTTTGGCCGGAAAAACGTTGGGCGATGCGCTGCCGCTCGCGTCGGTGCGGTTGCTCGCGCCGGTCGCGCGGCCCGGAAAGATTCTCGGCATCGGCGTCAACTATGCGGCCCATGCGGCGGAGAGTGTCAGCTTCGTCAACACCGCGAAGCCCGAAGTCCAGAAATGGTTCAACAAGCAGGCGACGGCCACGAACGGCCCATATGATGACGTGCACCTGCCAAAGGTGTCCTCGCAGCTCGACTATGAAGGCGAACTCGTCGTGGTCATCGGCAAGGCCGGTCGACATGTGCCGCGCGCGCGGGCGATGGAGATCGTCGCGGGCTATTGCGTCGGCGGCGACTATTCGGTGCGCGACTGGCAGAAGGCGAGCCAGACGATGATCATGGGCAAGGGCTTCGACACCCATGCCGTGTTCGGCCCCGCGCTGGTGACCCCGGACGAGGCGGGCGACATCTCCGGCGCGGAGATCCGCACATTCGTCAATGGCGAGCTGCGCCAGACCGGGCGGCCAAGCGACATGATCCACGACATCGCCGCCCAGATCGAACACTTGACGGCTGCCTTCACACTGGAGCCGGGCGATGTGATCTATACCGGCACGCCAGCCGGGGTCGGCGCAGGGTTTGATCCGCCGAAATGGTTGAAAGCGGGCGACAGGGTGCGCATCGAGATCGATGGCCTCGGACATATCGAGAATAAAGTTGTGGAGGAACCGGACACGATGCGGATCGGCTAGGCGCAGATCAGGGTGTAAGGACAGGGCCCCGTCCTTGCGGACAGGGCCCGTGTCTCCCCCGAGACGCCCCCGCTCCGGCCAATAATGGCCGCGGACCGGCGCGCCGTATGAGGCTTAAGCATTTGTTAATCGCCTCGCCCTGCAATGGTCCATGCCGGATCTGCCGTTCCGGCTCAGGAAATCGCGGCGTGTTGCGTTCGGGCAACGGTTCGGGCCCGGGTTGCCCGACGGGGCAAATCAAGCCAATTCCGAGCAATTCGTTAACCAATTCTGCCTTATTGTTAAGATTGATGGGTTATTTCCGGGTGCTGGTCTGATGACGTTCGTCTTGTTCCTTCTATACCTCGCCGCCGGCGCAGGCGTAGGCTACGGCATCTTCACCTTCACCACCGTGGGACTCCCCCTGGCCATTGCCGGCGGTGCCATCACGTCTGCCGTTCTCGGCCAGATCCACGTGCTTGCCCGGGCGGGTTCGGCAACCAAGAAATTCGACGAGCGGATCGAGCGCATCGAGAAGGACCTCACCGCCGTGGGCCGCACCGTGAAGGTGATCGAGGCACGCACTGATGTCGTCGAGGAAACGCTCAAGCACGAGATGGGCGAGCAGCGCGAGAACCTCGCCAAGGAAATGAAACAGCTGCAGACGCTGATCGAGCGGCTGACCGTCAGTTTCGAGCGCAAGCTGACCGAAACCTCAGTCCAGCAGCGCGTCACCCCGATCGAAGACTCGGTCCTTCGCGATGTGCGCGCCGCTCTCAAGGACGGCCGCGTCGACCTTCATCTCCAGCCGATCGTCTCGCTGCCGCATCGCCGCGTTTCTTTCTATGAAGGCCTGACGCGCCTGCGCCGGGCAGACGGCTCGCTGATCCCGCCAGCCGATTTCCTCGATGCCGGCCGCCGCGCGAACCTGATGGGTATCATCGACAACCTGACCCTTTTCCGCTGCGTGCAGATCGTGCGGAAGCTTGCCGAGCGCGACCGCCGCGTCGGTGTGTTCTGCAACATCGCGGCAGCATCGCTCGAAGATCCCGGTCTGTTTCCGCTCTTCCTCGAATTCATGACCGAGAACCGCGACCTCTCCGGTTCGGTGATCTTCGAACTGCGCGCCGACAAATTCGAGAACCGCTCGCCGGTGATCCGCGCCAACATGGAAAAGCTCGCCGCGCTCGGCTTCCGCTTCTCGCTCGACCATGCGACCAGCCTGAACTTCGACCTGTCACGCCTCCAGGCTGCCGGTGTCCGCTTCATCAAGATGAACAGCGGCCAGCTGATCGACATGCTGCGTGATCCGCAGGGCGAGCGTCCGTCCTCGAACATCAACCGCCGCCTCGACGGCAAGGAAGTTACCGCTGTCATGTCGCGCTACGGCATCACGATGGTGGCCGAGAAGATCGAGGACGAAGCCAGCGTCATCGAGATTCTCGAGTACGACATCCCCTATGGCCAGGGTCACGTGTTCGGCTCCCCGCGCCCTATCAAGGCCTCTCTGATGGAAGACACCGCCCCCCCTCAGGCACTGATTGATCGTCTGTCGAAGTTCGGCTGACCCGGTTCCGGCTTGATTTAGCCGGAATTCAGGGGCCTTCTGGTGCGGATCTGCGGAGGAAGCGGTCCCATGAAACTTGCCGGAATGATTCCTGTCGGCCTGCTGTCGCTGATCGGCGCCTGCGTGATCGCCCCTCAGTCGACCGAACTGGTTGCCCCTCCGGAGATCACCACGGTTTCCGAAGCGCGCCTCGCCTTTATCGGTATCACCGGCTCGCTGCCGGAGTCGGGAAGCGACCTGCCGCCCGCGCTGCTTGATCCGCTGATCGACCTTGTGCCCGTCCGGCTGGACGTAACGCTCCGCCCACCTCTGTCGCCGACCGTGCAGGGCGAGGACGGCTTCTATACGCCGATCACAGATTGCGGTTTCGGGCCCATGGACGCGGGTGTTCTCGCCGTGCCGACCGGCTCCAACCACATGCTGCTCGATGTCCGCATGGGCTCGCCGGTCGACCACCCGGCTAACCTCTTCACCTGCGAGTATGATCCCGCGAGCGCCACCGGGGACGATGTCGGCACGACCTACCGCCTGCGCGGCTGCTTCCTGCCGCAGTCGGTCTCGGTCCCGACGGCGGTACAGTGGGTACTCAACCCGCTGCCGGCCTCGGCCTGCGGCCTTGGCGATTGACCCTCTGGTCTGTCCGGCCTACCTCCCGCCCCGATGAACGCTCTCCAGTTTCCTGCCGGGCTTGCCGCCCTCGCGCCGCGCTATGACACCATCCTCTGCGATGTGTGGGGCGTTATCCATAACGGGCGCGCCGCCTTCACCGAGGCCTGCGACGCGCTGGTAAAATTCCGCCAGCAGGGCGGGCAGGTGAGCCTGATCACCAATGCGCCCGTGCCCAACAAGCAGGTCATCCGCCTGTTCGAGCCGCTTGGCGTACCGCACGCCGTGTTCGATACCTGCGTCTCCTCGGGCGATGCCACCCGCGCCGAACTCGCCGCCCGGCCGGAGATGACGGTCTGGCGGATGGGCGGCGACGAGGGCTGGGAACATGACCGGTTCCTCTATGAAGGCCTCGGCCACACCTTTATCGACGATGACCGGGCTGACCTTCTTTTGTGCATCGGCCTGCGCGATCAGGTGAACGATCAGCCAGAGGACTACCGCGCCGAGCTTGCCCGGGCGGTCGCCAAGGGCATCCCGATGCTCTGCGCCAACCCCGACAAGCAAGTCCGCGTAGGCGGCAAGCTCTACTGGTGCGCCGGTGCGCTCGCCGCCATCTACGAGGATCTGGGCGGGCAGGTAATCTACCCCGGCAAGCCTTATGCGCCGATTTATACCCTGGCCGCTGCGCGGCTTTCGGAGCTGAAATCGCCCCCGACGCGAATCCTGTGTATCGGCGACAGCCCAGCCACGGATGTGCGCGGCGCCCGCCTGCAGGGCTTCGACAGCCTTTATGTCGGGACAGGCCTGAAGCAGCATGGCGCAGATTTTGAAGCGGAAGTGACGGATCTGCTGGCCGATTACGGCGAGGAAGCCACCTATGCCATGACAGGCCTCAGGTGGTGACGCCGCGCGCCGCGGCGTGTAACGGACAAAACATCAAGGATTCAGGAGCCCCGACGGCATGACGAATTTCACCGGTTTCAAGTACGAAGACCTTCAGCTCGGACAGTCGCACGAAACCGTGCACACGATCACCGAGAACGATATCCAGCGCTTCGCCGAAGTATCTGGCGACTTCAACCCGCTGCATATGTCCGACGAGTTCGCCGCCGGCACGATCTTCGGCAAGCGCATCGCTCATGGCGCGCTGACGGCCAGCTACATCTCCGGCATCCTCGGCAACAACCTGCCCGGCCCGGGCGCCATCTTCGTCGGCCTCTCCATGCGCTTCAAACGCCCGGTCCATATCGGCGACGTTGTGACGGTACGCGCCGAAGTCGCCGACAAGCAGGACCGCGGCAACCGTGTCACCCTGAAGGTTGAGTGCCTCGTTGAAGGCAAGCGGGTCATTACGGGAGAAGCCGAGGTCGTGGCCCCGAGCCGAGACAAGTAATGCCCGTTTTCGCGGACTATCGCGGTCTTCCGGAAAGCGCCCAGGGCGCCTCGATTGCGCTCGGCAATTTCGATGGGCTGCACATCGGCCATAAGGCCGTGATGGACGCCGCCCGCCTTGCCGGGCACGGCAAGTTCTCGGTGGCGACCTTCGAGCCCCCGCCGCGCGCCTATTTCCGACCGGGTGATCCGCCTTTCCGCATCCTGCGGCCCGAGCGGCGCAACGCCGCCATCCTCGCCGCCGGTGCTGCCGCCGTGTTCGAACTCCCGTTTAATGGCGAGATGGCCGCGATGACCGATGAGGGCTTTGTCCGCGCCGTGCTGGTCGAGGGCCTGAAGGCCAGGCATGTCTGTGTCGGTTCCGATTTCCGCTTCGGCCGGGGTCGTATGGGTCATGCCCAGCGCCTCTCCAGTCTTGGCCGCGCGCTCGGCTTCGGCGTCACGATTGTGGAGGAAGTCGAGGACCACGGCGCCAAGGCCTCCTCCACCGCTATCCGGCAGGCGCTGATGGCGGGGGAGCCGGAACTCGCCGCCGAAATGCTGGGCGGCCCCTGGATCGCCGACGGGATCGTCGAGTCCGGCGAGCAGAACGGCCGCAAGCTGGGCTTCCCGACCGCCAACATCCTGCTCGGCGAGCTGATCCATCCCAAGCACGGTGTCTATGCGGTCCGGGCCCGAATCGAAGGCGAGAAGGCGTGGCGGGACGGCGTCGCCAATTTCGGCCGCACGCCAACCACCGGCCTGCGTGACCCGCTACTGGAAAGTCATATCTTTGATTTTGCAGGCGATATCTACGGCAGGCGCCTGGAAGTGCAGCTAGTTGCCTACCTTCGTCCGGAGCACAAGTTCCCCTCTCTGGATGCCATGGTCGAGCAGATGCACCGCGACGCGGCGCAGGCGAGAGCGATCCTCGCGCGCGGCGCCTGACCGCAAGTTTCGCCGGGACGTGGCACACCTGTGCGCTCTGGTGGCCAATTCTCGCCGAAATCATGAAAATTCCGCAATTTGGCGGCTTTCCCGCCCTTCACAGCCGCCCGAAATAGGCAGAGGGTTTTGCGGTATTCAGCGCCTCAAGGGGAGGATCTCATGCGCCGTATCATCGCTTCCATGGCCGTTCTGGCAGCCTTGGCAATGCCCGCACTGGCCGACGACAACCAGCTCGTCAAAACGGTCAACCTGCAGCAGCTGCAGACCATCCTGATTGAGGAAGGCTACACCATCAATAGTTCGGGTGATGATGGCGATGTCTCCGTCCGGGCCACCGATACGGCCAACACCGGTCTGATCTTCAACCTTATGGGAACGGCCTGCGATCTAGAAGGCTACGATCCGGGCTGCCTCGGCATCAACATGCAGGTCCGCTATGACGCGGACGGTCAGGAAACGCTGGAACGGATCAACGAAGCCAACCTGATGTGGGCGGCCACCTCTGCCTGGTATTCCGCCGGCGGCGTGGACGGCGAAACCCCGACGGTCGGC
Source organism: Hyphomonas sp. (assembly GCF_022844445.1). GTDB lineage: Bacteria > Pseudomonadota > Alphaproteobacteria > Caulobacterales > Hyphomonadaceae > Hyphomonas. The sequence continues at coordinate 175,601 of NZ_JALHLS010000005.1, read as the reverse complement.
ATCACCCGCTACGTCATCCTCGACGGCGGCATGACCGTCCGCAACGTCAAGGACAACCTCCTCAATCTGCTGGCCATCGCCCCGCAGGCGGCAGATTACATCTGGAAAACCGGCATCTACGCCGATGACTACGTCCCCGGCGAAGAAGATTACTACGACGACGAGGAGTGGTAGGCCCGAGCCCGGAACCTTCGCCTCAAGGGGTGACAGTCCCCGTTGGGGCGTGATAACCGCTGCGGCGATGACATATTCCGTGGCGATTCAGGCAATTCGAATTAGCGGCCCGGCCGCCGGCTGAACCCTTTGTTCAGCCGTGGCCGGGTAATCCCGTATGGCCTGAGGCCGCCCGCCCGTTCCCGTTTCCGCTGACGAAGACCTGATCCACGATGACCGATACCGCTGCGACTGAACGCGATTACCGCGACACCTTGTTCCTGCCTAAAACCGAGTTCCCGATGCGCGCCGGCCTGCCCAAGGCCGAGCCCGAATGGATCAGGCGCTGGGACGAAATGGGCCTCTACGCAAAACTCCGCGCCGATGCGAAGGGCCGCAAGCCCTTTATCCTGCATGACGGCCCGCCTTACGCCAACGGCCACATCCACCTCGGTACGGCGCTCAACAAGATCATCAAAGACATCATCGTCCGCTCGCACCAGATGCAGGGCTTCGACGCCTCCTACCTGCCGGGATGGGATTGCCACGGCCTGCCGATCGAATGGAAGGTGGAGGAGGAGTTCCGCTCCAAGAACCGCCCCAAAGATTCGGTACCGGCGGATGAGTTCCGCGCTGCCTGCCGCGCCTATGCCGAGCATTGGGTGAAAGTGCAGGGCAAGGAATTCCGCAGCCTCGGCATCGAGGGCGAATGGGACAATCCCTACCTGACGATGGCGTTCGAGAGCGAGGCCATGATCGTCTCCGAATTCCTCGACATGGCGATGAAGGGCGGCCTCGTGCGCGGTGCGAAGCCCATCATGTGGAGCCCCGTCGAACGCACGGCGCTCGCCGAGGCGGAAGTGGAATACCACGACCGCAAGGTGCCGGTGGTGTGGGTGAAGTTCCCGGTTCGCCTGGAGGCGCCTGATGGTCCGAGTTCAGAACAGGTGGCCGGCGCGTCGGTCGTGATCTGGACGACGACCCCGTGGACGATCCCCGCAAACCAGGCTGTGAGTTTCAATCCGGAAATCGCCTACGGACTTTATGAAGTCACCGATGTGATGACGGCGGAGGAACTCGGTTTCCCGCCCTATGTGAAGGCAGGCGACAAGCTGATCTTTGCAAAGAAGTTGGTCGCTGACGCCATGAGCTCGGCCAAGGTTCGTGCAGGCGGCTATCAGCACCTTTGTGACGTCGACCCGGAAGGTTGGGGTCTCCAGCACCCGCTGCACGGTCTTTCGCCCTTCTTCCAGCACCCGATCCCAATGCTCGCCGGCGGCCATGTTACCGACGATGCGGGTACCGGCTTCGTGCACACAGCGCCCGCCCACGGCGAAGATGACTTCGAAGTCTGGGTGGCCTCCGGGCGCACCACACAGCAGATCCGCCAGATCGTCGATCCAGATGGTAAGTATACGGACGAAGTACCGGAGCCGCTCCGCGGCCTCGACATCATTGTCACCTCGGGCAAGAAGCGGGGCGAGGCGGGAAAGGCGAACAATGAAGTGATCCGCCTCCTCGCCGAGAGTGGCAATCTGCTCGCGCGCGGCATCACCACGATCCGCGATGCCCACTCCTGGCGCTCCAAGGCGCCGGTTATCCGCCGCGCTACGCCGCAATGGTTCATCGCCATGGACAAGCCGGTCCACAAGGGCAAGACGCTGCGCGAACTCGCCGTGAAGGCCATCGCCGAAACCGAGTTCTTCCCCGCCACCGGCCGCAACCGCCTGTCCGCCATGGTCGAAAGCCGGCCCGACTGGTTGATCTCGCGCCAGCGCAACTGGGGCGTGCCGATCACGCTGTTCGTCAACGCGAAGGGCGAACCGCACACCGCTGCCCTTTCCGGGGAGCAGGCCGACAAGCTCAACGCCAATATCAAGGCCGCCATCGAGAAAGCCGGCGTGGACGGATGGTTCGCCACAGCCGATGCCGTTTTCTTCGAGGGTACGGGCGTCTCGCCGGATGGCTGGGAGAAGGTCACCGACGTCCTCGACGTCTGGTTCGATTCCGGCACGACGCATGCCTTCGCGCTGCGGGCGCGCGGCATCATCGACAACGCGACCGGGCAGGCGGACGTCTATATGGAAGGCTCCGACCAGCACCGCGGCTGGTTCCAGTCCTCGCTTCTGGAGTCCTGTGCGACGCGAGGCATGGCGCCCTACAAGAAGGTCGTCACCCACGGCATGGTCGTCGATGCGGAAGGCAAGAAGATGTCGAAATCGATCGGCAACACGATCGAGCCCGACGAGTTCCAGAAACAGCATGGCATCGAGATCCTCCGTATCTGGACGGCATCGGCCGATTACTGGGACGATACCCGCATTTCCGACGAAATCATCAAGGGCACGATCGAGACCTATCGCAAGCTGCGCAACACGCTGCGCTACCTGCTCGGCGCGCTGGATGGCTACAGCGTCGCCGAAGCTGTCGATGCGAAGGATATGCCCGGCCTCGAGCGCTTTATCCTGCACCGTCTCGCCGAACTCGACAGCGAAGTGCGCGCCGCCTTCCAGGTATTCGACTTCAAGCGCGTGATGACCGCGATCGTGAATTTCGTGAACGTCGAGCTTTCGGCCGTCTATTTCGACATTCGCAAGGACGCGCTCTATTGTGACCCGTCCTTCGCGACCAAGAAAGCCTGGGACGCTGAAACCTCCGTTTACGGAAATCGCCGCCGTGCCGTGCGCACGGTGATGGCCGCCGTGATGGAACGACTCCTCGCCTGGCTCGCGCCGGTCATGCCGTTCACTACGGACGAAGCCTTCGGCGAAAGCCACCTCAAGGGCTCGGTGCCGTCCGTCCACCTTCTGCTCTTCCCGGAAACGCCGGAGAGCTGGCGCGACGCCGCCCTCGCGGCGCGCTGGGAGAAGATCTTCCGTGTCCGCCGCGTCGTCACCGGCGCGCTGGAAGTCGAGCGCCGGGACAAGCGTATCGGGGCCTCGCTGGAAGCTGCGCCCGAAGTCATCGTCAGCGACAAGGCGCTCTTGGATGCCTTCGCGGGCGAAGACGCCGGCGACCTCTTCATCACCTCCGGCGCGACGCTGGTGCAGGGCGCCTCCGGTCCGGCCGGCGCCTTCACGCTCGACGATTCGCCCGGCATCTGGGTGGTGCCTGCCAAGGCGCCCGGCATCAAATGCCGCCGCAGCTGGAAATACTTCGACCCCAAAACCGCCACCCCCGGCTTCCCGGACATCACGCCCCGCGACGCGCTGGCCGTGAAGGCATGGGACCAGGCCATTGTCTGGCCCTCTTGAACCCCTTTCCCCTTTTGCGGGAGAGGGGAACAGAAGTGCACACAAAAGCTTGATCCCCCCGGCGCGGTCTGCAATCTCACCCCCATGAAATTGCCGTCACCTTCAGCTTGGCCGTTCTTCCTGGTGCCCGTCGTGGTGCTGCTCGACCAATGGAGCAAATGGCTCGTCCTGCAGGAGCCGCGCTTCAACGCGCTCGGCTGCCTTGACCGGATGGAGCCCTGCGGCCGGATTCCCCTCCCGGGACCCCTCGATTTCACCATGCTCTGGAACCGCGGCATGAGCTACGGCCTGTTCCAGACGGACGGAATCGGCCGCTGGATCCTCGCCGCCATCATGGCCACCATCGCCATCGGCTTCTTTGTCTGGCTCCTGAAGGCCGAAGGGCGCTGGCTGCGACTCGCGCTGGCGCTTGTGATCGGCGGGGCCTTCGGCAACCTGATCGACCGGGTGCGCTTTGGCGCCGTGGTCGATTTCATCGATGCCAACGGCCTCTATTTCCCCTGGGTGTTCAACGTCGCCGATGCCGCCATCAGTGTCGGCGCGGTGTTGCTCTTCATTGACCAGTTCCTGCTTTCGCGTCCAAAACAGGCTACAAGCTCGTAAACCCCCGGCCACCGGCCACCAGAAACGGATCTGCCCCGCCCATGAAGCATCCTTTCCTCATTCTCGCCGCCGGCGCTGCCCTTGCTGCCACCGCGGCTTGCACCTCCAACGGCGGTGGCGGCGGCTCGACCCCCAACGAGTTCCGCGTCGTCACCAAGGCCCCGCTCAGCATCCCGCCCGAATACAGCCTGCGCCCGCCGCCGGCCGGCACCAGTATCCCCTCTGAAGTCGAAGCGGCTACCTCTGGCAACACGACCGCCTTCGGCACGACGATGGGCCAGGACGCCAGCGCTTCCGAGAAGGCACTCGTCGCCGCCGCAGGTGCCAATGCCGCAAACCCCTCGGTGCGCGCGCAGGTCGACTATGAAGAGACCAAAGCGATCCGCAAATCGGCCACTATCGGTGACCGCATCCTGTTCTGGCGCAAGGACAAGCCGGAAGACGCAGCGTCCGCTGCCACCGACAATGCCACCGGCGACCAGCCGGTGATCATCCAGCAAACCAGCGGCGGCAACCGGATCCGGCTCCCCGGAACCTGATCCGCCCCGAAAACTACAGCTACACCTAACCGGAGGACGCCCATGAAACGGAGTCTCGCTGCCGGGCTATTCGCCCTGTTTGCTTCTTATGCCGCTGCAGAGGAAGCCGCGTGGGCGCCCTCAACCTTCACGCTCTCGAACGGTATGGACGTCGTGGTCCTGCCGGACCACCGCGCGCCCGTCGTCACCCACATGGTCTGGTACAAGGTCGGCGCCGCCGATGAAGCGCCAGGCAAGTCTGGCATAGCGCACCTCTTCGAACACGTGATGTTCCAGGAGACGAAAAATCTCGGCCCCGGCGAGTTCGACAAGATCGTCAGCCGCTCCGGCGGGCAGAACAACGCCTTCACCAGCTGGGACTATACCGCCTATTTCGAGCGCGTCCACAAGGCCCAGCTTGGTACTATGATGGGCCTTGAGGCCGAGCGCATGGTCAACCTCGTGATCAATGATGATCCCAAGGGTCCGTTCATCTCCGAGCGCGACGTCGTGAAGGAAGAACGCCGCCAGCGTATCGAAAACAATCCAGGCGCCATCCTGCAGGAAAAGGCGCTCTCCGCGCTGTGGAAGGGCCACCCCTACGAAATCACCGTCATCGGCAAGATGGAGGAAGTTGCCGCGCTCACCCCGCAGGATGGCCTTGATTTCTACACAGAGTATTATAGCCCGGCCAACGCCATCCTCGTCGTTGCGGGCGACGTGACGCCGGATGAAGTGCGCGCTCTCGCTGAAGAACACTACGGCGCAATCCCGGCCTCGGGGGCCGAACACGGACCGCGCAAATGGCAGTCGGTTGCCCCGCTCACCGAAACCGTCCTGCTCACCCACGCCGATCCGAAAGTGCGCCAACCCAACTGGAGCCGGTATTATCTCGGCGTCTCCCAGCGCCGGCAGCCGGACGACGCGCTGGCCCTTGATGTCGGTCTCGAAGTCCTGGGCGGCGGCATGACCAGCCGGCTCTACCAGTCCCTGGTCGAGCAGCAGCAACTCGCCATTTCCGCCAGCACCTTCGCCTGGACAACGCTCCACGATGAGGGCCCGGCCGTCATCTCCGCCAGCCCCGCGCCGGGCGTCACGCTGGAGACGCTCGAAGCCGCTGTAATGGCGGAAGTCGAGAAGGTCCTTGCTGAGGGCTTCGCCGAAGCTGAAGTCATCCGTGCCCGGAACAAGCTGGCCGCTGATGCGATCTACGGCCGCGACAGCCAGTCGGGCATGGCGGAAACGTTCGGCGCCTGGCTCGCCCTCGGCGGCAAGGTGGAAGACATCCTCGGCTACCCGGACGCCGTGCGCGCCGTCACGCCTGAAGAGGCGCTTGCCGCGGTCCGCGCCGTCTTCGCGCCGGAAAAACACTATATCGAAGCCCACCTTCTCCCGGCTGAAGGAGACCTCTGATGCATGCCGCAAAGATTCTCCTGTGCGCCGCTGCGCTCTCTGCGCTCACGGGCTGTTCCACGATCAAGGGTTGGTTCGTCGGCACGCCGCAGCCGCCGGCCGCTGAAGCGCTCCTCACATCGCCGGACAAACCTGAGCTGGCGGTCATCGTGCATGACGGCGAGTTCGCCCAGATCCAGCAATTCGTCACGCCGGGCGGGGTTTCGGTCTGGCTGGTGTCCGAGCCGTCGATCCCGATCCTCGCCGTGCAGATGGCCTGGAAAGGAGGCACCGCGTCTGACCCCGCCGGCCTCGAAGGCCTCGGCGAGGTGGTCACCTACAACATGAATGAGGGTGCCGGTGACCTCGACTCCCTGGGCTTCCAGACCGCGATGGAAGACCTCAATATGGACTTCAGCTGCGGGGCTGGCGGGGAGTGGACGAGCTGCTCCATCTCGACGCTGACCGAGAATGCCGCAGGCGCGATGTCGCTCGTCGCATCCGCCTTCGCGGCGCCGCGGTTCGATGAGGGTCCGTTCGAGCGCTTCCTGCGCGAGAAGGAAGTCGGCCTCAACACGCGCGAGACGAACCCCAACTATCTCGCCTGGCGCGCCACGGCCAAAGCTCTGTACCCGGAGCACCCGTTCGCGCGTGAGCTGTCATCGGAAAGCCTCGGGGCCCTGACGCCGGATCTTGCCCGCCAGCACATGCGCGCCCTTGTGACCAAGGACCGCCTCCTGGTTACAGCCGTCGGCGCTGTCACACCGGAAGAACTGGCCCCGCTGATTGACGAGGTTGCTGCCGGCCTGCCGCAGACGAGCACGCTCGCCCCGATCCCGCCGATCGACCTCACAGGTGTTGCAGCAACGGAAGCCGTCATTGACCTGCCACAGCCGCAGAGCCTTGTGCGCTTCATCGGGCCCGGCATCGGGCGGGACAATCCGGATTTCTTCCCGGCCTTCGTACTGAATTACACGCTCGGCGGCGGCGGCTTTGAAAGCCGCCTTGTGCAGACGCTCCGTGTGCAGAAAGGCCTCACCTACGGCATCTCCACCAGCATCGACCCCGGCCCGACCCTCAAGACGTGGTCCGGTGGCGGCCAGACCAAGAACGAGAGCGCGGGCGAGTTCATTGCCGGCATCAAGGCGGAACTGGCGAAGTTCGTTGAGAGCGGCGTGACCGAGCAGGAACTCGCCGACGCGAAGGCCTATCTCACGGGTTCCTATCCGCTCGGTTTCGATTCCAATGCGAAGATCGCTAACCAGATGATGGGTGTGCGCCAGGAAAATCTCGGCGTTGATTACTTCGACCGCCGCAACGCGCTCGTCTCCGCCGTCACGCTGGAAGACGTCAACCGCGTCTCGAAAACCTACCTCGACCCCGCCCGCTATTCTTTCTTCGTGGTCGGTCAGCCGCAGGGGATCGAAGCGCCCGTTACCCCTTAAGTGATCTTGAAACCCCTCTCCCGCCCGGGAGCTGGGGTTGCGGTGAGAGGCTTGATCACACGTTCAGTCCGCAGACTTTCTCGGCGTCGCCAGTCCTGGGCTCGAGAAGCTGCTCGCATGGTCGCGCCGGAAGGTGAAGAGTTCCGCAGGCCGCCCGCCCGTGCCGGTCTCCATCTGTCCGGTGCCTGCCACGAGGTCCGCCTTGTCCAGCGCCCGCCGGAAATTCTGCGTATGGAGCTGCAGGCCAAGAATGCCCTCCACGGACCGCTGCAGCGCCGACAGCGTGAACCGGTCCGGCATCAGCTCGAAGACCACAGGTCGATATTTGATTTTGCTGCGCAGGCGCGACAGGCCCGTCGCCAGAATGCGCCGGTGGTCGGAGGCCATGCTCCCGCCCAGCGAGATGCCCGGCTCCGGCAGGCCCGCATCGCGCGCGCATTCTGCCACCAGCCCCGCCTCGTAGAGCAACTCGTAGCGTTCCAGCACGCGCTCTTCCATCCAGCGCGCGCCGTCGAGGCCAAAGGCGATCTGCGCCCGGCCGAGCCGGCGGTCATTGCCCGCCGCCCAGGTCTTCAGGCGCGGCGCAATCTCCACTTCGATCATTGGCGGCCGCCGGACGCGGTGATCCTCCCATGGAAAATAATGATACCAGTCCTGCCAGCGTGCCTCGAACGAGGCGCCGGCCGGCCTTGCTTCGGGCGTGAGCGCGAGATAGCCCACTGAAATCACCCGCGCATCCGGAGGTGCGCCCGCCAGCGTTGCTTCCGGCGTCTCGCGGTCCTTGTCGCCAAACGTGTAGAGCTGTTCCACATAGCCGATTTCGAAGCCGGTCTGCTCGCGCACCCAGCCGCGCAGCGACAGGTCAAACGTGCGGTGGCCCGCCGGATCGAACGGGCCGAAAGGCAGGGCGCATTCTCCACTTGGCCGTCGCGTGACCAGCACTTGCGGCTCGCCGTCCTCCAGCGCCACCATCACCGCAGACAGGCCGATCATTACAGTCATTTCGCCGCTTCCTGCCGCGTCATCGCCGTCTGGATTTCTCCGAAGCGTTTCAGGAACAATGCCTGCGCCTCGGTCGGCGGCAGCGGCGCGAGCTTCAGTTTCAGCCCTTCCGGCGGCTTGCCGAAGAAGCCGTCCGATTCCGCCTCCGAAAAGCCTGCCAGCTGTACCGCCTCGAACCAGGCGCAGATATTGTCCGCCCGCTTGATTGTCTTCTTTAGCCCCGCCGGCGTTACAGCCTTCAGGCCGAAGCGCAGGTGCACCGCCTCCTGCAGGCGCGCCTCCACGCCCTTGTAGCTCTCGCCCAGCAACGCCTTGAACGGCGAGATCATGTCCCCGATCACGTATTCCGGGCTGTCATGCAGCAGCGCCGTCAGCTGGTCCGCCGGCCCGAGGCCAGGCTCCAGCTTTCGCATCAGCTTCTCCACCAGCACAGAATGCTCGGCCACCGAAAAGGCATGCTCCCCCCGCGTTTGCCCGTTCCAGCGCGCTACCCGGGCCAGGCCATGAGCAATGTCCTCGATTTCGATGTCGAGCGGCGATGGGTGCGCCAGGTCCAGCCGCCGGCCGGACAACATCCGCTGCCAGACGCGGGGCGGCTTAACAGATCGCTTCACGAGAGGCCTCCATCGGCGCATCTTTAAGGTATTGGTAGCACGGGTAAAGAAACCACGGCGATCCGGTTACAAACTCGCCCGATAGCGGTCACCATTCCCCAATGCCGCATTAAGGCATCTGGCGCATAACGGTCTCAAGAAAAAACGAGAGAGCGAAACGCGATGATGGAAGCCTTCTACAACTTCTTTTCCGGCCAGGGCTTTGCAGTGATGATGCTCGCCTGTGGCACACTGGTCGTCGTCGTCGAAGCCGTCCGCGCCAGCCGCCGCGCCCTCTGGGGCGACATGTTCACCGAAGATTTCGAGGAATAGGGGCAGGGGCTGATCGAGCCCTCGTTTACCCCACCTTCTCCACAAATACCGTCCCTGCCGAATAGCCCGCACCGAAGGAGCAGATCAGCCCCTTGTCGCCGGCGCGGAAGTCGTCCGAGTGCTTATGGAAGGCGATAATTGATCCCGCCGAAGACGTGTTGGCATAGGTGTCCAATACCGTCGGGCTCTCCTCATCGCTGGCCTCGTGGCCCAGCACTTTCGACGAGATCAGCCGGTTCATGTTGGCATTCGCCTGGTGCAGCCACATGCGCTTCAACTCGCCCGCTGGAATGCCCAGTTCGCTGGAATGTGCGGTGATCATCTCCGCCACCATCGGCACCACTTCCTTGAACACCTTGCGGCCTTCCTGCACGAAAAGCTTGTCCGGCGCGCCGACGCCTTCCGGCGCGGTGCGGTTCAGGAAACCGAAATTGTTGCGGATATTGTTCGAGAACTGCGTCTTCAGTTTCGTGCCGAGGATCTTCCAGTGCTGTTTCGGCGCGATGTCTTCGGCCTCCACCAGCACGGCGGTCGCCACGTCCCCGAAGATGAAATGGCTGTCCCGGTCGGTGAAGTTCAGGTGGCCTGAACAAATTTCCGGGTTCACCACCAGCACCGATTTCGCATTGCCTGACCGGATGAAATCCGCCGCCGTCTGGATGCCGAAGGTCGCAGACGAGCACGCCACGTTCATGTCGAACGCAAAGCCTTCGATGCCGAGGGCGTCCTGAACCTCGATCGCCATCGCCGGATAGGCGCGCTGCATGTTGGAGGCCGCGCAGATCACCGCGTTCACGTCCTTCGGATCACGCCCGGCCTTCTTCAGCGCCTCGCGCGCCGCATGCACGGCCATCTCGGCAAGGATCGAGATCTGCTCGTTCGGCCGCTCAGGCAGGCGCGGCGCCATGATGTCGGGGTCGAGCACGCCGTCCTTGTTCACCACATAGCGGCTCTTGATGCCGGAAGCCTTCTCGATGAACTCCACCGAGGAATGGGTCTTTGGCTCCATCAGGCCAGATTTTATCTCTGCCTCGTTCTCGCGGTTCCAGGTGTCGGCCCAGGCATTGTAGCTTTGCACCAGTTCGGCGTTCGAAATCGAATGGGGCGGGGTCCAGAGGCCGGTGGCCGAAATGACGGGGCGGGTCAAAGCTGTGCTCTCCATTGCCGGGCCGCGCAGGGCAGGTTTGCGCGCGGCCTCATGTCCTTATGTGACTCAACCTCTAGCGTGCGTTCCGCTTGGGGCCAAGGCTCGTGGCCTCAGGGCCAGGCGGCCCGTTTCGGCACGCCGTAGGCCTCCCGCAAGGCCTCGCGCTGCTCGCGGTCCTCGGCGGCCTCTCGTTGCTTCTCCTGGAAGGCCCTTTCGGCATCCGCCGCCGCGGTCATCACTTCGGTCTGGCAGCGGTCCCGCGCGTCCGGATCGGCGATCCGGGCGCATTCGGCCAGCATTGCTGCGTCCGCTTTGTCGGTCCAGGTCTGGCAACCCGCCAGCGCCGTTGCGGCAACCAGTCCGGCAGCCAGTGCGCCAGCCCGGCTCATTGCGGCGGTTGAGCTTTCCGCTGGGCTTCCCGCTTCACCGAAGTGGCCACATCGGCCACCACGTTCTTCATGCAGCGGTCGCGCGCTTCCTCGGTTTCCTCGCCCGCGCACGCGTCCACCGGATTGGCGTACGATGCCGGCTGCTCGGCCGACCGGCAGGCGCTGGTCATCGCGAGCACGCCAACGGCGGCAAACAGTATCAACTTGGTCTTCATGTGTGCTTCCTCACAGCCCTGTGCCGGGGGCAGCTTACCTCATGGTCATTGACCATGCCAACTGCCTGCGCCCATGCGTACACAATCGTCGGCCCCACGAACTTGAAGCCGCGCTTCTTCAGGTCCTTGGACATCGCTTCTGACCAGGGCGTGAAGGTTGGCGCCTGGCGGAAGTTTTCCCACTTCCCGTGGATCGTCTTGCCGCCCACCCAGCCCCAGCAATAGTCTGAAAAGTCCTCACCCTCCTCCATCATGGAGAGATAGGCCTGCGCATTGCCGATCACCGCTTCGATCTTTTTCGGGCTGCGGATGATGCCGGGATTCTCCAGCGCTTTGGCTGTCCGCTTCGAGGTCCATCGGGCGAGGCGCTCCGGGTCGAACCCGTCGAATTCTTCCCGAATCGACTCGCGCTTCCTCAATATCGTGATCCAGCTCAGACCCGCCTGCATGCCGTCGAGCTGCAACTTTTCCCACAGCGCCCGCGCATCGCGCTCCGGCACGCCCCATTCGGTGTCATGATAGTCGCGGTAAAGCTTGTCACTCGCCGGCGCCCAGCCGCAACAAGGTGTATCGTCACTCATCGGACGGCGCCTCCAGCAAGGCTTTCACTTCGGCGATCAGCCAGGGCGCGCCGTCAATCTCTGCCGCCGCATCATTCACTGTCACCGGCTCCTTGGCCTCGATTGCCTTTGCAAGCCGGTCCGTCCGGATCAGCGCCAAGCCTTCGCCATCTGCGGCGCTCGTCACTGTGCCCAGCAGGTTCGCGCCCGCACGCACTTGCGCGCCCGACGCCAGCGATTTGCCCTTCACCCGGACCGTCCGTTTACGGATCAGCGCCTTGCGCTTCATCCGGCTCGCAACTTCCTGGCCGACGAAGCAGCCTTTCTTGTAGTCGATGCCGTCCATCAGATCCATGTTGATGTCAGTCGGGAACACTTCTGCTGCGCGGAAATCGCGGCCCCATTCCGGAATGCCCGCGCTGATCGCCAGCGCGTCCCAGCGGGGCAGGGGCGCCTCGGCCTCTCGCGCCGTGGCAACCGACCGGTGCGGCAGCTTCCCTGTCCTCGGATCGGCCACGCCTTCCGCATCAATCACTGGAACCAGTGCCTCGTCTCGCACGATCTCCACGGCCGAACGCAGCCGGAACATTTTCAGCCGCTTCACAAGATCCTCGGCCGCATCCTCGTGCACGTCGATCAGCACGCCTTCGGGCGTCCGGTGCGCAATGTAGTCTGCAATCACCTTGCCCTGCGGCGTCAGCAACGCGCCGTACCGCGCTACCCCCGCCTCCCAGCCGGCCACAGTATGCGTCACCGTCCGCTCCAGCAGCGCCAGCGTGTCGGAGCCTTCAAGACGGAGTATCGCGCGGTTCGGGAGGCGGTGCATGCCCAACGGTTTAGTCCGCCCGCCTTCCCGCCGCAATGCCCGCCCGCGCCAACCTCATACACGCCATCGCGGCACTCGAAGCCACGCCTTGGGCCGCATCCGGACGAACCAGTCATGCTCTTTCCGGCCCTGAGATATCTTTGTTTCTGTCGTGCGTTTGAGGGAAGCGCCGTAGCTCTTCAAGAGGACTAATGCATTGGCCGGAACACTGCCGTGCTCGCCATTGTCGGCTCGCTGGGTTTCGTCGGCTATCAGATTCGCCGGAAAAGGAGGGCATTGAGGGCGACGGCTCACCAGGCCGTCAGCGACAGTTTCAGCGCGATCAACAGGCTCATTGCAAGCGATCCGGGGATTGCGCGCCTGCGGCGTGTCGGCCTTTCAGGTTTGGACACGCTCGACGATGATGAGCCTACATCCTTCGGCTTCATCGCGCTCGGCCACATGCGCATCTTTGAGATGCTGCACTACCAGTCCCTCACGGGGGGCTGGAGCCGAAGCGGTTCGAGGCAGAGCTGAGCACTTTGAAGTGGAGCATCACCAATCCGGGAATCGCGGCGTGGTGGTCCGGCAATCCGATCTCGCGCAGCGCCCAATACCGGGCCTTCGCCAAGGATCCCGCCTATGTCGCCCTGATCGATGGCATCGTCGCCGAGACTGACGCCAAACCGAAGCCGCCCCCCCCGTGACACCGCCGCCCTGACCCGCCATAAGCGCCAATCAGGAGAAGACGGAATGACCGAGACGACCCCGGAGCGCAAACCGCTAGGCCTCAGGCGCACGCTGGTCTGGCTCTATGAAGGCGTGGGCAAGTGGCCCGTCACGTTCCGCTGGGCGGTGCTGATCTTCGATATTCTGACGATCGGCTATTTCCTCGTCTCGCCCTTCATTCCGAAGGAGGGCTATCACTTCTGGCTCGACTATGTGATCGGCGGCATCATCGCGCTCGACCTTTTGGCGCGCTTCTACATAGCGCCAACCAAGCGGCGCTTTTTCCAGCGGTTCATGAACATTGCCGATCTCATCGTGGTGTTCACGATGTTCGCGCCTCTGATCTCGCAGAACTATGCCTTCCTGCGGATCATCCGGGCCCTGAGGATCGCGCGCGCCTTCACTTTTCTGCGCGACAACAGTCCGCTGTCCAGATACTTTCACCTGCACCGGGTCGTGATCGAGCGGGGGATCAATGTCGTCGTCTTCCTCTTTATCATGTCAGCCCTCGTCTATGCCGACCAGGTGAACAAGCCCGGCTCGGATGTGCACAACTATCTTGACGCCTTCTATTTCACGGTCACCAGTCTGACGACGACTGGCTATGGCGACATCACCCTCGTTGGCTGGACGGGCAGGGTGCTGCCGATCATCATTATGCTGCTCGGCGTCACGCTCTTCCTGCGTCTGCTGCGCGCCCTCGTCACGCCTTCCGACAAGGCCGAAGTCGAGTGCACCAATTGCGGCCTGTATCGGCATGACCGCGACGCGGTGCACTGCAAACATTGCGGCGAGGTGGTCTATATCGAGAATGAGGGGTTTGACCCCTGATCGGGGCTTGCCCTTTCTCCCGCGCTGCGCGAGCAAGGAAGCTGAAACCGCCCGGAGGCCCCCATGAAACTCAAACTCTTCCTCCTCTCGGCCGCGCTGCTGCTCGCCGCGCCGCTCGGCCGCGCCGAGGAGCGCACGCCGTTTGAACAGTCCGCTCGTGAGATGTACCAGACGGCCGTCGAGATTCGCACCGCGCGCGGCCAGGCGAAGACGCCCGAGCTGGTCGACTATCTCGTCCGTGAGCTGAAGGCTGCCGGCTTTGCTGATGCTGACATCCGCATCACTGACCATGACAATAACGGCGAGGCGGTTCAGGGCCTCATGGTTTGGTACCGCGCCGAGGGCGCTGCAGCGCAGAAGCCGATCGTGCTGCTCGCCCACATGGATGTCGTCGATGCCCTGCCGGAAAGCTGGGTGCGCTATCCGTTCGAGCTGATCGAGGAAGACGGCTATTTCTTCGGGCGCGGCACGGCCGACAACAAGTACGGCGTCATCAGCCTCGTGTCCACTTTCATCCGCTTGAAGCAGGAAGCCTTCAAACCGAACCGCGATCTCGTCATTGCCCTCTCGGGTGACGAAGAGACCGGCATGGTCTCCACGCGCGCGCAGGCGGAATATGTCGCGGCGACGGTCGACCCCGCCTATGTGCTGAACGCCGACGCCGGCGGCCTGACGCTGGACACTGACGGCACGGCCCTGTTCTACAGCGTGCAGGGCGCCGAGAAGACCTATGCCTCCTTCGAACTGACGATCAACAATCCGGGCGGGCATTCGTCTGCGCCGCGGGCGGACAACGCCATCTATGAACTCGCCGCGGCGCTCAAGAAGATTGAAGCCTACACTTTCCCGGTCCTGCACAGCCCGCTGACGATTGCCTCGTTCAAGGCCGCCGGCGCGCAGACGCCCGGCCCGCTCGGTCAGGCGATGCTCGCCTTCGCGGCGAACCCAGCCGACGCGGCCGCCATCGCGGCGCTGCGAGCTGATCCCTCCACCGTCGGCACGCTCGGCACCACCTGCATCCCCACGATGTTGCGCGCCGGTCATGCCGACAACGCGCTGCCGCAATGGGCCACCGCCACCATCAACTGCCGCATCTTCCCGGGCGTCGGCATCGAGGCGACCGAGAAGACTCTCATGGAAGTCATCGGCAATGACGACGTGAAGTTCAAACTGATCTCCACCCTCGTCGAAAGCCCGGAATCAAAGCTGCCGGAAGACGTGCTCGCCGCGCTGAACGTCTCGCTGGCCGAGCGCGGCCTGGGCGGGCTCGCCATCCTGCCGCACATGTCCTCAGGCGGGACCGACGGGATGCACTACCGTAACCTCGGTTATGACACGCTCGGTATCGGCGGCAGCGGCGCGAAGCTGAACGACACCTTTGCCCACGGTCTCAACGAGCGTCTGCCGGTCGCCTCATTCTATGACGGCCTGGACCATTGGTACGTGATTCTGAAGGAACTGGCGGGCGCCAAGGAGTAGGGCGGGGGGCTTGCCCTTTCCGCCGCACTGCGCGAGCAATCAGCAACACGCACACATGCACGGCGCCTTCCGGGAGGCCTGCTGGAGGTAGGAATTCGCCCATGAGCAAAACTGCGCATATCCCGTTCCGCGAGGTGCCCTACCTTCCGCTGAAGCTGAAGATCGACCGCCGCCCCGACGGGACGATCTATCTCGAAAGCGGCCTGCCGCTGAAGGCGCACCCGCCGCACATGCTCGCCCCGCTGGAGAAATGGGCGGCCGACCGGCCGGACCAGGTCTGGCTCGCGGAGCGCTGGCCGGAAGATCCCGCGCAGGATGACTGGCGCAAGGTGACCTATGCTGAAGGCCTCGCCGCGGTGCGCCGCATCGCCGCCGCCTTCCTCAGTGAGGGGGCAGGGCCGGATGCGCCGGTAATGATCCTGTCGAAGAACTCCATCGACAATGCACTCGTCATGTATGCCGGCATGTGGGTGTCCAGTCCCGTCGTGCCGGTGACGCCTGCCTATGCGACGCTGAGCCAGGATCTCGTCCGCTTCCGCTACATCGACGACCTGACCAGCCCGAAATTCATCTATGTGGAAGACGGCAAGGAATACCAGCGCGCGCTGGACGCGCTCGACCTGACCGGCCGCATCGTCATCTATTCGCGCAACGCGCCGAACGTGCCGCGCGCCGTAAGCCTCGAGGATTTTGCCGGGCAGACCGGGCCGGCGGTGGACGAAGCCTATGCAAAGCTGACGCCTAAGACGGTGGCCAAGTACATGCTCACCTCCGGCTCGACCGGCGAGCCGAAAGCGGTAATCAACCTGCACGGCATGGTGGCGGCGAATGCCAAGATGATCCGCTCGGTCTGGGACGAGGAGCGCCTCGACGAGATCACCGGCGGCCCGCAGGTGATGGTAAACTTTCTGCCCTGGAGCCATACCTACGGCACGCATTCCATCCTGCACAATATGCTGGACTGGGGCGGCACGCTTTACATCTGCCACGGTGCGCCGACGCCGCAGCGCTTGGCCGAGATGCTCCGTAACCTGAAGGAAATTCCGACCACGCAGCACACCACCGTGCCGCAGGCCTGGGCGGCGCTCGCCACTGCGCTGGAGCAGGATGACGGGCTCGCCGAAGTCTTCTTTTCGCGCCTCACCTCGATGGCTTATGGCGGAGCCTCGATGGGGCAGGACATCTACGAGCGTATCCAGGAAGTCGCAGTGCGCATCACCAGTGAGCGCATCTCGCTCTCTGCCGGCTATGGCGCGACCGAGACTTCGCCCACCGCCTCGAACGTTCATTGGCCGAATGACAAGATGGGCTTGATCGGCCTGCCGCTGCCCGGCAACACGTTCAAGCTGGTGCCCGCCGGCGAGAAGCTCGAACTGCGCGTCAAGGGCGTCAACGTCACGCCCGGCTATTTCCGCAATCCGCAAAAAACCGCCGAGGCCTTCGATGAGGATGGCTATTACCGCCTCGGCGACGCCGTGAAGTTCGTCGATCCTGGCAAGCCGGAGAAGGGCCTCGCCTTCGACGGGCGCACGGTGGAGGAATTCAAGCTGGTCAGCGGCACCTGGGTCTCCACTGGATCAGTCCGCGTGGCCGCCGTCGCGGCGAGTGGGGGGGTACTGTCGGACGCGATCGTCTGCGGGCTTAATCGTGAAGAGATCGGCCTGCTCGGGTTTCTCAACGAGGCTTATTGCCAGCGCCTCGCCGGAGCGCCGCTTGGGCTGGAAGAGCTCGTCCGCCATCCGTCAGTTGAAGCGGCGCTGCGAGACGGATTTATGGCCTACAACAAGAAGAATCCCAACGCCGCGGCCCGAATCGCCCGCCTGCTTCTGCAGGCCAGCCAGCCCCAGGCGGACCTCGGCGAGATAACCGAAAAGGGATACATCAACCAGTCCCGCACCCAGGAGTTGCGGGCCGAGCAGATAGAACGGCTTTATTCCGCGGACGCCTTTGCCGGTAAGTTCCTGTTTTGACACCTGTCGGAGCATACGTACCGGTGGTTTGCAGCGGGGCTGCTCAGAAAAGGGTCGATTTCTGACATTCGGGATGTATATTCCCGCCCAAGCTGCAGTGAATGCTGCAGCCCAGCCATTCCCCTTTGGCTATGGCGGGCCGCAGGCCGTTCATGGAAGACCCCCTTGCTTCTAGAGCGATCTGCGGCCCGTTTCGCTTTTGCACCCGCTCCTGAATTCGCCTAAGCACGCCTGAAAGATCACTTCGGGAGGCGGAATTGGCAGACACAACCAGCAGCGTGAAAACCGGCGCGGAGGCCCTTGTCTCGACCCTGGCCAACCACGGCGTCACCGCCTGTTTCGCCAATCCCGGCACCTCAGAAATGCACCTCGTCACGGCGCTCGACCATGAGCCGCGGATCAAGTCCGTGCTGTGCCTGTTCGAAGGCGTGGCGACCGGCGCCGCCGATGGTCATGCGCGCGTGACCGGCCTGCCGGCAATGACACTGCTGCATCTCGGCGCGGGCTATCTCAATGGCGGCGCCAATATCCACAATGCCAAGCGCGCCTGGACGCCGATGATCAACGTGATCGGCGACCATGCCGTGCCTCACCTGCGCTATGACGCGCCGCTGACCTCAAACATTCTCGGCCTTGCCGGCCCGAACTCCGTCTGGATCAAGTCGGCCGACCGGGTGGCGGAAGCCGGCAATCTCGCCGCCGAGGCCTGGGAGGCGAGTTTCGGGCCTGTGCCGGGGCCGGTTTCGCTGCTGCTGCCCGCCGACACCGCCTGGACCGAAGGCGGCAAGCCCGGCGCACAGCGCGCGCGCCCGAAGCTGCGCGCCCCGGATGCGGACCGGATCGCGGCTGCGGCAAAGGCCGTGCGCAGCGCGATGAAGCCGGTGATCCTGATCAACGGTACGGCCTTGACGCCAGCGGGCCTTGCGCAGGCGGCGCGCCTCAAGGCGGCAGGCATCCGTGTACTGACGGATACCTTCTTCCCGCGAATGGCCCGCGGCGCGGGTCTTTTTGCGCCGGACCGGATGCAATACTTTGCCGAAGGCGCGATGGCTGATCTGGAAGGCGCCGACCTCATGCTGGTCGCCGGCACGCAGGTGCCGGTCGCGTTCTTCGCCTATCCGGGCCGGCCCAGCGTGCTGGTGCCGGAGGGCTGCACACCGCTGGTGATTGGCGGTCCGGAAAGCGACGCCGCCGCGATCCTCGCCGCGCTGGCCGATGCGCTCGGTGCGAAGGGCGCGGCCGATCCTGCGCTGCTGGACATTCCCGGTGCACCAACCGGGGCGCTGAACGCTGCGACAGTCGGCGCCTCCATCGCGCGCCACATGCCGGAAGGCACCTTCGTTTCCGATGACGGCGTCTCCAATGGACTGCCTGCCTTCATGATGACCGGCCGTGCTCGCCCGCACGAGTGGATGATGCTGACCGGCGGCGCCATCGGTCAGGGCATGCCGCTGGCGCTCGGCGCAGCGGTAGCGGCCAAAGGGCGCGCGAAGGTTCTGTGCCTCTCGGGCGATGGCGCCGGCATGTATACGAACCAGGCCCTGTGGAGCATGGCGCGTGAAGGTGTGGACGTAGTGAATGTGATTTTCGTCAATCATTCCTACCGCATACTGAACATCGAACTCGCCCGCACTGGCGCCGGCAATCCGGGCCGTGTGGCGGAAGACCTGCTCGGCCTCGGACGCCCGGAGATCGACTGGGTGAAACTCTCCGAAGCCCAGGGCGTGCCGGCGGTGAATGCGAGGGCGGCGGAGGAGTTTGATGCGGCGCTTGAGCGCGCCTTCGCAGAGCCGGGGCCGCACCTTATCGCGGCGCATGTGCCGGCGCGCTGAAGTCCCTCTCCGGCCACAACCGCACCTCTCGCGAGGTGAGCGCCTCATTCGGTGATCGCCGGGCCGGCAATTGCCGCCTCATGGAACCGCTGCCGGAGTCCAGCGTTTGTGATTGAGTTTCCTCAGTCACCCAAGGTGTCCCATGTCGTCCTTCGCGCTCTATCTGACCGGCTTCATCATCCTGATCGGAGGTCTCTGCTACGGCGCCTACCTGCTTGGCCTCCAGCCGGTCTGGATCGGCACCGGCGCCGTGGTGCTCACGGGTATCGGCGTCATAACGGCCGTCAGCAAGACCCGCCGCCGGGACGAGTCGCCTGCCAACGAGACCTGAAGCAGCCTACTGCGCGGATGTCTCGACCGCCGCAGCGACCGGCGCGGCGGGCGCGCCTGCTGCTTTCGCCGGATCATATTTCGCGAACCAGCCCATGATATTGTCCGTGAGGGCAATCAGGCGGCTGGGACGCGCGGTGATGCCGTGGGAGGCGCCGGGGATGCGGATGAGGGCGGTGTCGACGCCGTTCATCTTGAGGCCGGTGTAGAATTGTTCGGCTTCCCAGGCGGGCGTGCGGAAGTCTTCCTCACCCACCATCATCAGCGTCGGCGTCACCACCTTGTCGACGTAGCGGATCGGTGAGAATTTCAGGAAAGCCTCGGGGTCCGTCCAGGGGTCGGCGCGTATCCAGTGGCGGCGCACGTATTGCGAGATGTCGGCGGCGAGTGCCATCGTCATCCAGTTGATCACCGGCTTGATTGAAGCGGCGGCCGCAAAGCGGTCGGTCTTGGTGACGATCCAGGCGGTGAGGATGCCGCCGCCCGAACCTCCGGTCACGAACAAACGGTCTTTGCTGACATAGCCGCGCGCGACGAGTTCGTCGGTGATGCTCATCAGGTCGTCATAGTCGTTGCCCGGATAGGCCTTGTCGATGGCATGGGCGAAGTCCTCACCATAGCCGGTCGAGCCGCGCGGGTTGGACCAGACGGTGACATAGCCTTCGGCGGCGTAGCGCTGGATCTCGCTGGCGAAGAAGGGACCGTACATCTGGAACGGGCCGCCATGAATCTCGAGCAGCATAGGGAAGCTGCCATCCGCCTTGAAATCATGAGGCAGCGCGATCCAGGCCTCGATTTCCTTGCCGTCATGGCTGGAGGCGACCTTGATCTCCTCGATGCGCGGCATCTCGAGATAGGGGATCAGATCATCGTTCAGCGCGGTCAGCACCCTCTGGCCCTTGCCGTCGAGGCCGGTGCTGGCGACTTCCGAAGGGCGGTCGGCAAAGCCGGCGGTATAGGCGACCAACGGCTTCTTTCCGCCGCTCACGGAGAAACTGCCATCCGCATAGGGTCGGCCGATGGAGGCGCCGCCGATATCAGTGACGACCTGCGAGGTCTTCCCGTCAAGGCCGACGCGGTAGAGTGTCAGCACGCCGTGATCGCCAACGAGGGAGAGGAGGCTCTTGTTATCCGGCGTCCAGACGGTCTGGTCGAAGCTGCCGAAGAAATCTGCGGCCAGCTCGGTGGAGCCCGAGCCGTCGGCGTTCATCACATAGAGATTATCCTGCTGGTAGGAGAGGACCTTGTCGTCATAGCCGCGATAGGCGACGCGCTTACCGTCCGGCGAAACAACCGGGCCATAGTCCGGGCCGTCGCGGGTCGTCAGCGGGCGGACGGAGAGGTCCGACAACTCGATGGCGTAGATTTCGCTTTCGACCGGGTCCATGTCGCGGTCTTCAGCTCTGTTGCCGGAGGCGAGAAGGGTGTCGTTGTCCAGCCAGGCGGGCTGCTGCATCGAGGCTTCGCCCGAGGTGACCTGGCGCGGCGTGCCGCCCTCTACCGGCAGCGTGAAGACATGCGTCGACCCATCCTCGAGATAGCCGGCGCCATCGGCGCGGAACTGGATATTGTCATACACCTTGACCGGCTCGCTCCAGGCCGCGCCCTCCGGGGCGGCAGGGGGCTTGGCGAAGCCCGGCTTTTCTCCGGGTACGAACATCGTGAAGGCCAGCGTCTTGCCGTCCGGCGACCAGACGGTCTCCGAGGGGCCCTGCTGGAATTGGGCGAGCGAGAAGCTGCGGCCGGTATCGAGATAGAGGATCCGGATTTCCGGCTTGGTGCCATTGGTCGTCGAATAGACGAGGCGCGAGCCATCCGGAGACCAGCGCGGATTGGTGGCGGAGACGCCGGTCACTAAGGGGCGGTGCGCGCCGCTCGCCACATCGAGGCTCCAGAGCGAGCCGATGTCACGGTCAGCAATCCGGTCCATCGCATTGCGTACATAGACGATGGTCTTGCCGTCAGGCGAGATCTGCGGGTCGGTGGCGTATTCTATGTCGAACACGCGTTCGGCCGTAAAGCGCTTGGACGGCGCCTTTTCGGTTTCCGCAAAAGTGGTCTGCGCGGCGAGGACAGCGGTAAGGGCCGTCAGGGTAAGGGTGCGGCTGATCATGGAGCCCTCCGTCAGCGGTGTGTGGACGAAGGGCTAACATGAGGTGGAACAAGGCGATAGCGCGGAATCGGGCGTCAGGTGGAGGCCGAGCTTGCGATTCTGCCGCCCCTCCCGCATATAGCCCTCGGAGGCAGGCGGCGGACGGGTCGCTCGCCAATCGGGTCAGGCGGGGAACCGAGCAGCCCTAACGAGCTTCAGCCCGGGTCGTTTGCCTGTCTCCACCCTGATCCGACTTCGCCGTGATCACTGCCGCCTCGCGCGCGAGGTCATTCTCCGACGGGTCCGAGATCGAGGCATAGACGCGGCCGAAGCGTTCGCTTTTCTGCGGCACAGCATCCTTACCTGCGCCCGCTGAAAGCGCCCGCCAGACGAGTTCCGAGCAGTAGAGGCTTTTTTCGCTCTTCAGGGAAAAGCCCCGGCCGAAAGGCATGCCGACGGCGTCCTCGATCGTGGCAGAGCTCCAGAGGGCGCCGATGATCACTTAGGCGTCCGAGTCGGGCAGCTTCGGGCCGTCATAGGTAGCGGTCGATTCGTTCCCGGTGTTGAAGTCGATGGCGCGGGCCATGCGCTCGCAGTCGCTCAGGTAGTAGTACTGAATATACCCGTTTGCGACTGCCGATTCGGTACGGCTCATCAGGCCGGGACAGGCGTTGTGGGCCTGCTGGGCCAGCGCGGAGAGAGGCGCGGCGGCCCCGCCGGGCTGGCGCTTGCTCCGGGCGCCGTGTCGCGTTGTGAGATGGCCGGGAGGGAAAAACCAGAAGCGCAAGCGCCTAAAAAGCGGGTTTCATGGTCCGGCCTTTCGGGTGTCGCTTGAGAAAGGCTACATCCTGTCCAAAGCCCCTGCAACACGGGCGATCCGGACCCGCCGTTAACCTTTGATTCAGGAGTTATCCACCCCTTCTTTGACGGATTTGCGAAATGCACCGTTGACCCCCTATTAACCTTCGGACACTATATGTTGTGTCAGGGAAGAGGCGCCGGACCAGATATGGTCGAAACGCCCCGGAATCCCAGTAAAACCAGATGATTCAGGAGGGTCGCCATGCGGGCTACCAACGCTACATCCGTCGCCAAAGAAGCCGCTCGCAAGGGCAAGCCGAAAACAGGCGCCGAAGCGAAGATCACGCTGGTGCAGGGCCACTCCATCCAGACCGATCCGTCGCGCGATGCGCTGCTGACGGATTTCGGCAAGAAGACGCTCGATGACCGCTATCTGCTACCGGGTGAGTCC
The DNA here is from genome assembly GCF_022844445.1 of Hyphomonas sp. Taxonomy (GTDB): domain Bacteria; phylum Pseudomonadota; class Alphaproteobacteria; order Caulobacterales; family Hyphomonadaceae; genus Hyphomonas. The sequence continues at coordinate 152,677 of NZ_JALHLS010000005.1, read as the reverse complement.
TATCAGGACATGTTTGCCCGCGTGGCCTCCGCCTTTGCCGACGATGCCGGCCATGCCCAGCGCATCTATGACTATATCTCGAAACTCTGGTTCATGCCGGCGACGCCGGTGCTGTCGAACGGCGGCGCAGATCGCGGCCTGCCGATTTCGTGTTTCCTCAACCAGGTCGGCGATTCGCTGGACGATATCGTCGAGACCTGGACCGAAAACGTGTGGCTCGCCTCGAATGGTGGCGGCATCGGCACCTATTGGGGCAATGTCCGCTCGATCGGCGAGAAGGTCGGCCAGAACGGGCAGACCTCAGGTATTATTCCGTTCATTCGGGTGATGGACTCGCTGACGCTGGCGATCTCGCAAGGCTCGCTGCGCCGCGGTTCGGCCGCCTGCTATCTCGACATCCACCACCCGGAAATCGAGGAGTTCCTCGAGATCCGCAAAGCCTCCGGCGACTTCAACCGCAAGAGTCTCAACCTGCATCATGGCATCAACATCACTGATGCTTTCATGGAGGCGGTCCGCAACGACGAGGACTTCCCGCTGATCTCGCCGAAATCCGGCGATGTGCTGAAGACGGTCAATGCCCGCAAGCTGTGGCAGAAGATTCTCGAGCTGCGCATGCAGACCGGCGAACCCTACCTTCTGTTCACCGACACCGTAAACAATGCGATGCCGGCCCACCAGAAACGCCTCGGCCTGAAGGTCACGCAGTCGAACCTCTGCTCGGAGATCACGCTGCCGACCGGCGTCGACCATCGCGGCGTCGACCGCACGGCCGTCTGCTGCCTCTCCTCGGTAAACGCCGAGACGTTCCTGGAATGGTCGAAAGAGCCGATGTTCATGGAGGACGTGTTCCGCTTCCTCGACAACGTGCTGGAAGACTTCATCGAGCGCGCCCCGCCGGAAATGTCCCGCGCCGTCTATTCGGCCAAGCGCGAGCGGTCGGTCGGCCTCGGTGTCATGGGCTTTCACTCCTTCCTGCAGGCGATGAATGTCTCGCTGGAGAGCGCGACGGCGAAATCACTGAACCTCAAGATCTTCAAGCATATCCGCCAGGGCGCGGATGCGGCCTCAGTGAAACTCGCCAAGGAGCGTGGCCCCTGCGAGGACGCGCGCGATGTCGGCATGATGGCCCGCTTCTCGAACAAGCTGGCTGTGGCCCCGACGGCGTCGATCTCGATCATTTGTGGCGGCACCTCGGCCGGCATCGAACCGATCCCCGCCAACGTCTACACGCACAAGACCCTGTCGGGTTCGTTTACAGTCAAGAACCAGCAGCTCGAGACGCTGCTCGAGTCCAAGGGCCTGAACACGCCGGATGTCTGGATTTCGATCCTCGAGCACGAAGGTTCGGTCCAGCATCTCGATTGTCTCGACCAGCAGGAGAAGGATGTCTTCAAGACGGCTTTCGAACTCGACCAGCGCTGGATCATCGAACTGGCGGCGGACCGCACGCCGTTCATCTGCCAGTCCCAGTCGCTGAACCTGTTCCTGCCGGGCGATGTGTCCAAGTGGGATCTGCACATGTTGCACTGGACGGCGTGGGAGCGCGGCCTGAAGTCGCTCTACTATTGCCGGTCCAAATCTGTCCAGCGCGCCTCGTTCGCCGGCTCAGAGAAGCTGGAGACGGAGAAGATGGACGCCGAGAGCACCGACTATGACGAGTGCCTCGCCTGCCAGTAGGCCCGCGCCAAGGTTGATCGCCGAAAGGCCCGGACGGCCCGCCGAGAGGTGGGCCGTTCTGCGTTCGGGCTGCTGCATTTTCGCCAATTATCTCAACAGGTTAATCATGCGGTAAGATGTTCTGGCGCGGTTCTTGCGACAAAATTTACCTGAAAATCCGGGAACTGCAGAGGCTTCTGAACGTTCAGGATCTGTATTGAGGAATTAATCTTTGAAGCGTGTTTTGGCCTTGGGACGCCTGAAAGCTTCATGGTAGATTAGTGGAACAGGGTCATTTTCTTACGAGTGTGAGTAAGGAAGCTGACCGTGAAAGGTTTTAAGGGAATGGTGTACGCAATCGCATCCAGCCTGATCACCCTGGCCTGCCAGGGATGTGTGGCGACGGGCGCGGACTATTATGCCAGCCTGGAGCCGGCTGTTGCGCCATCGCTCGGCATGACAATGGCAGTGCCAGGTTCGTTCGGAGACGGTGCACTCAACACGCCGACCGGTAACGCCTTCGCCGGTTCTCCGCTCGCCATCTCGACCCCCATTCCTGCCGGCATTCGCCTGACGGCGCCCGACGCGCCGGTCTCGGTTGTCGCCGGCGGCGCCCCGCCAGCCGCGTTCAGCCTTTCCGGCTCGGGCATGAGCGGCGTGCCAGACGCCGACGTGAACTTTGGCTGGAGCGCCAACCCCGCGATCGCCTCGGTCGCTGCCCAGCTCGCCTCAAGCCGCTACGGCCAGCCGAACCCCGAATACAACGACATGTCGCTCGGTGTGTCGATTGCCGCGACCAGCGGCCAGACCGGCCTCGGCTTCGACGTCGGCCTTGCTCCGCGCGTGGCCATCCGCGATGGCGGCGACCTGCGCGGCCGCAGCATCGGCGGTGAACTCCGCTTCGGTCAGGGCCTCGACCTGGCAGATGGCCCGTCGCCAAAAGGCTGGTACGTGTTTGTCGGCGCCGACGGTGAAGCGCTCGTCTGGGATACCGAACTCAATACGCTCGGCATGAACACACTGACCGATGTTCAGATGACGGATCAACTGACTGTCGGCGACCTTCAGGCCGGCTTCTCCATCCAGCGCGCGGGGGGCGAGCTGTCGCTCAGCTATATCCGCCGCGAGATCGAATTCAGCGACCGCAACAAGACACTGCAGGATACCGAAGATTTCGCCGGCATCACGTTCACGATGCGGCGCTAATGCTACGTTGCCGAACCCATTGCGATTGACTCCTCTACCCCTGCTTCGGCAGGGGTTTTGTTTTTGGACTCCGACGCGCGCGGGCAATACGCAGTTCAGGGAAAGTCGACGGGGCCAAGGCGCGCCGGGCCAATATGGCAGAAAGCCTGGATGTGCGGCCCAGGGGCGGCGAGCACGGGATCGATCTCGTCAGGCCTGACCGTCGCCCGCAAGGCGATCGCCGTTGCTTCGATATAATTGCCGGGTGCGTGGTTGTGATGGGAGCGCAAGACCTGCGCCTCGGCTGTGTGCTCATCCCGGCTGCCCGAAGGCAAGGTGACTGACGGATGTCAGAGCGCGACGAGGAACGCGCGCAAAACGGCTGGATGGACATCAGCGAAAGCCAGAGTTGGACCGACCACAAGCCGGCGTGGGAACCTCCGCCACACGCCTTCGGTCGCCTTGCAGGTGAGGTTGTCAGTGACCAGGTCGATCTCGCCTTCGCGCCAATTCACGCCGGCGGCGCTCCCCGGCTCAGTCCTCGTCGTCATCCTGCGGCGCGTCGCCGGTTTCGCGGCGGGGGCGGGCGATCAGTTCGCCGAGGTCTACGAGCTCGATGAACGTATCCGCCTCGCGGCGCAGGTCGTCGGCGATCATCGGGGGGGTGGCGTTCATGGTGGAGACGACTGAAACCCGGACACCCTTTGCCTTCACGGACTCGACGAGGCGGCGGAAGTCGCCATTGCCGCTGAACAGGACGATGTGATCGGCCCAGCCGGCGGCTTCCAGCATGTCGACGGCCAGCTCCACATCCATGTTGCCCCGCACCCGCTTGCGTCCATCGCGGTCGACGAACTCCCGGGCCGGCTTCTTGACCACGTTGAAGCCGTTATAGGCCAGCCAGTCGACCAGCGGGCGGATCGGGCTGTAGTCGTCGTTCTCGACGAGGGCCGTATAGTAGTTGGCGCGGATCAAGCGCCCTCGGTTCTGGAACTCCTTGAGGAGCTTGCGGAAATCGATCTCCAGGCCGACCGCGCGGGCGGCCGAGTAGAGATTGGCGCCGTCGATGAACAGGGCCAGGCGCTCATCCTTGTAGAAGGCCATTGGCAATACCCTTTTCTTCAAATAGGAGGGGCCAATAAATTGCCCGGAAACGTGTATTCACATCGCTTACCTGTCCTAGCGGAACCCTGCAAGGATTGGGTTGCCGCGATGTGTTGCAGCGCATATAAAGGGCGGTTCTCAGGAGATTTTCCCGAAATGGCCCGCGTTACTGTCGAAGACTGCATCCAGAAAGTCCCCAACCGGTTCGAGCTCGTCCTGCTCGCCGGCCACCGTGCGCGGATGATCCGCGAAGGCTCGCCGCTGACCGTCGACCGGGACAATGACAAGGATCCGGTCGTGTCGCTGCGCGAGATCGCCGACTCCTCGATCGACCTGAAAGTGGTCAAGGAAGCGCTGATCTCGAACCTGCAGGACATCCGTCCGGGCGAAGAGAACGAGCGCGAAGCCGACCGCCAGGCTCTCATGGCTGCTCCGGCCGCCACCGAGGACGACGTGCTGCGTGCCTACCAGGCTGAAATCGAATCCGGGCGCGACGACCGCCTCTAGGAGAGCAAATGGACGGCAGCGCCCTTTCCGGTCCGGAAAAAGGGGCTGGCGCAAACGCTGGCAAGACGACCGCTGCGCCGGATGGCGCCGGAGCGCTGCCGCCGGTTCCTACCCGCGAAGAGCTGATTGCCAAGGTGCGGGCCTATCACCCGCGCGTGCGCTCCGAGCTGCTCGGCCGGGCCTATGACTTCGCCAAGAAGCATCACGGCGAGCAGATGCGCGATTCCGGCGAAGTTTATTATTCCCACCCGATCCGCGTCGCAAACCTGCTGGCGGATGTGCGCCTCGACGAGGTGACGATCGTTGCAGGGCTGCTGCACGACGTAGTGGAAGATACAGACATCGACATCGGCGACATCGAGGTGCGCTTCGGCGCGGATGTGGCGGAGCTGGTCGACGGCGTGACCAAGCTCGACAAGCTGGAGTTTACCTCCAAGGAAGCGGCGCAGGCGGAGAACTTCCAGAAGTTCATCCTTGCGATGACGAGCGATATCCGCGTGCTGCTGGTGAAGCTCGCCGACCGGCTGCACAACATGGAGACGCTGCACCACCGCAAGAAGCCGGAAAGCCGGCAGCGGACGGCGCGCGAGACGATGGACATCTATGCGCCACTGGCGCGCCGCGTGGGCCTCTATGACGTGGCCGCGCGAATGGACGATCTCGCTTTCCAGGAACTGAACCCAGAAGCGCGCCGTGCGATCCTCTTCAGGCTGGAAGAACTCGACCGCGAGAACCGCGGCGACCTCGACCGGATCCGCGACGACCTCACCAAGCTGCTCGACGCCACCGGCATCCGCTACCGTCTCAAGGGCCGGCGCAAGCAGCCCTATTCGCTGTGGCGCAAACTGGAGCGCAAGTCGATCTCCTTCCGTGACGTTGCGGACCTGTTCGCTTTCCGCGTGATCCTGGACAATGTGCCGGACTGTTATTCCGTACTCGGTGCAATCCATACGCACTGGTCATGCATTCCGGACCGGTTCCGGGATTTCATCTCGGTGCCGAAGCCGAACGGCTATGCGAGCCTGCACACAACCGTACGCGCCAGCGGCAACCGCCGCGTCGAGTTGCAGATCCGGACCGAGGCGATGGACCGAACGGCTGAATACGGCGTGGCGGCGCACTGGGGGTACAAGAACCGTGCCTATGGCTTTGACGTGGACTCCGCGCGCGCGGCCGGTCTTGACCCGGAAGCTAACCTGAAGGCCTTTGCCGAACTCTTGCGCGATGGAGCCGAGCCGGGTGAGTTTCTCGAGCATGCCAAGCTCGAGATGTACCGGGAGCATGTGTTCACCTTCACACCGAAGGGCAAGCTGATCATTCTGCCAGCAGGCGCCATGCCCCTGGACTTTGCCTATGCCGTTCACTCGGCCGTGGGTGACACGACCACCGGTGCACGAATCAACGGCGAGGAAAAATCCATGCGCCGGCCGCTGAAGAATGGAGATGTGGTGGACATCATCCGTGGGCGGGCGCCGGCGCCGGTGATCGGCTGGGAGGCGATGACCTATACCGGCCGGGCGAAATCCAAGCAGCGCAAGCTGGAGCGCGACCGGGAAGCGGCCGAGTTTCGCCGGCTTGGCGAGGGCCTGATCAACCAGGCGCTGCGCCGCGCAGGCGCCGAACCTGTGGACGTTATGCTGATCGACGTCGCCAACAAGATCGGCATTTCCTCGATCGATGACCTGAGAGAGGATGTGGGCCGGGGCAAGCTGCAGACGTCGGCGGTAGTGAATGCCGCGTTCCCGGGCTATGCCGCCGAGCGCACGGACGATGCCGACAAGACGCCGATCGACAGCCGCCATGCGCCGCTGTTCGTAGAAGGCAAGGATCTGATGCCTGGCGTGACGCTGCATCTCGGCCAGTGCTGCCGACCGCTGCCGGGCGACCGTATCATCGGCGTCCAGGTGCCCAACAAGGGGCTCGTGGTGCACATTTCCAGCTGCCCGCGCCTTGCCGAGTATGACGACCGGCCGGAACTGTGGCGCGACCTGAAATGGACCGAACTTGCGAAGACCGGCGCAGTGGCAACTGCGCGTATACGGATCAATGCGTCCAACCAGAAAGGCGTGCTCGCCAAGCTCTGCTCCGCCGTAGCGGAGTCGAACGGAAACATCGTTGGCATCTCGACCGGCACGCGCCAACCCGATTTCATTGAATTGCTGATGGATATTGAAGTGGAAGACCTGAAACGCCTGACCCAGATTCTGGCGGCCCTGCGCTCGCTGGCCGTTGTCGACCGCGCCGTGCGCGACCAGGAGAGCCAGGATGAACAGTGATCAGGTACTCGACGTGTTCCGCGATGCCGGCGCGCTGATGGAGGGGCATTTCATCCTCTCTTCGGGGCGCCGCAGCCCGGTCTTCCTGCAGAAGGCGCTGGTCTTTTCGCGCCCTGACCTTTCGGAGAAACTCTGCAAGGCGCTGGCACAGAAGCTGACGGCGAAGTTCGGGAAGATCGACGTCGTCGCAGGCCCCGCCGTCGGCGGGATCATTCCCGGCTATGAGATTGCCCGCCATCTCGGCGCGCGGGCGATCTTTGCCGAGCGCGTGGACGGTAAGCTGGAATTCCGCCGCGGCTTTTCTATCGGTGAGAATGACCGTGTACTTATTGCCGAAGATATCGTGACGACCGGCCTCTCGTTCCGCGAGACGGTTGAGGCGCTCGACAAGTTGCCGGGCAGGGTTGTGGGCGGGGCCTGCATCATCGACCGCTCCGGCGGGCGCGCCGATGTCGGCTGCGAGCTGGTCTCACTCGCTCAGGTGAACTTCCCGGACTATTCAGCCGATGCGCTGCCGCCCGAGCTGGCCGCGATGCCGGCGGTGAAGCCCGGCTCGCGGGGGCTTGCCTGATGGCGGGCTTCCTGCGCCTCGGGGTCAACATCGACCACGTTGCCACAATTCGCAACGCGCGCGGCGGGCCGCATCCGGATCCCGTGCGCGCAGCGCAGATCGCTGAAGCCGCGGGCGCCGACGGCATTACCATCCACTTGCGTGAAGACCGCCGCCACATCCGCGACGGCGACCTTGAAGCCATTCGCCGCGCGACGCGCCTGCCGATCAATCTGGAAATGGCGGTCACCGACGAGATGGAGGCGATTGCAACGGCGTTTCGTCCGCATGCGGCCTGTCTCGTGCCGGAGCGGCGCGAGGAGCGTACGACCGAAGGTGGGCTTGATGTCGCCGGCATGCACAACCGGATCGCGCCGATGGTCGAGACGCTGCGCCGCGCGGGCGCGCGCGTGTCGCTGTTCATTGAGCCGGATCCGGTTCAGATCGCGGTGGCGGAAGTGCTCGGCGCGCCGGTCGTGGAACTTCACACTGGAAAGTATGCGGAACTGTGGCTGGACGGCGGGGCTGAGGCCGCGGCGCCCGAGCTGGAGCGGCTGAAGTTTGCGGCAGCCGATGCGCGCCGCCGGGGCATTGAGCCGCATGCCGGGCACGGGCTGACCTTTGACAATGTCGGACCGGTCGCGGCGATCTCCGAACTGGCCGAGCTGAACATTGGCCACTTCCTGATCGGCGAAGCGATCTTCATCGGGCTCGACGCAGCAATCCGCGAAATGCGTCGCCGCATGGACATCGCGCGCGGGGCTGTTGCGGCGGCATGATCATCGGCATCGGCAACGATCTCTGCAATATCGAGCGCATCCAGCGCTCGCTTGACCGTTTTGGAGAACGGTTCGAGACGCGCGTTTTTACGCCATACGAGATTGCGAAGGCGCGCGGCCGGCGGCGTGTAGCGGAAACCTATGCGAAGCGGTTTGCGGCGAAGGAGGCCTGCGCCAAGGCGCTCGGAACCGGCGTGCCGCGCGGAGGCGTGCATTGGCAGCACCTGGGCGTGGTCAACCTGCCATCAGGCAAGCCGGGCTTCGAGCTTACGGGCGGGGCGGCGGCGCGGCTCGCGAAGCTGACGCCCCCGGGACACCGTGCGGTGGTGCACCTGACACTGACAGACGATCATCCGTGGGCAGAAGCTCAGGTGATCATCGAAGCCATCCCATTGGCAGCGCCATGAACCAGGCTCGCCCCAAGCGTACGCGCCAACGCGCTGCGGCCAAGGCCGTCCGGCCGGGCCTCAGCGAGGCCGCCGTTCTCGCGGCCGAGACGGCCTGCGGCCACCGGTTCAAGGACAAGGCGCTTCTGCTTACGGCGCTGACGCATCCGAGCGCGGTGAGCGCGGCGGAGTCGCTGCATCATGCGAACCAACGGCTGGAATTCCTCGGCGATAGGGTGCTGAACCTGTTGATCGCCGAGCGCCTGATCGACCGGCGCCGCAACGAGACCGAAGGCGATCTGGCGCCGCGGCTTAACCGGCTTGTGAAAAAAGGTGCGTGTGCGGAGGCTTTCCGGCATCTTGGGCTCGGCGCCTTCCTGCTGCTTTCAGACAGCGAAGTGGCAAGCGGCGGGCGCGAGCGGGAATCGACACTGGGAGATGCCTGCGAGGCGGTGATCGCAGCGATTTACGTCGACGGCGGCCTTGCAGCAGCGCGTAAGTTTGTCGAGAAAGGCTGGGCCCCGCAGTTCAACAGCGGGCCGGCCGAAATGAAGGATCCGAAGACTCTGCTGCAGGAATGGGCGCAGGGGCAGGGTCATCCGCTCCCGGAATATGTCGTCACCGGCCGCTCCGGCCCGGATCATGCACCGGAATACCAGGTTGAAGTGCGCATCGCGCAGAACGGGACGGCCGCCGCAACGGGCCCCTCCAAGCGCGACGCCGAGCGGCAAGCTGCGGCGCGCATGCTGGAACAACTGAAAGGGAATACATGAGCGAACAGGCCGTAACTCATGCAGGCTTCTGCGCTATCATCGGCGCGCCGAATGCTGGCAAGTCGACGCTGACCAACCGGCTCGTCGGGCAGAAGGTGGCCATCGTCACGCACAAGGTGCAGACGACGCGCTTTCCGGTGCGCGGCGTGGCGCAGGTCGGCGCGGCGCAGGTGGTAATCGTCGATACGCCCGGCATTTTTGTCGCCAAACGCCGGCTGGACCGCGCGATGGTGAAAGCGGCGTGGGGCGGAGCGGATGATGCTGATGCGATCGTGCACCTGATCGATGCCTCGGCCTGGGTGGCTGAGCACGAGGGCCACACGACCGGCGCGCAGCGCCACTCAATCGAGGACGATCAGCGGGTCATCAGCCAGTTGAAGGATGCCGGCAAGCACGCGATTCTGGCGTTAAACAAAATCGACCTCTTCCCGCATGATCGTGTGCTGCCGATCATGGCGAAACTCAGCGCCGAGGGTGTCTACGAGGAGATCTTTATGATCTCCGCCGAGAAGGGCGACGGGGTTGACAAACTGGCCGCCGCAATCGCGTCGCGCATGCCGGAGAGCGAAGCGCTCTACCCGCCGGACCAGATTGCCGACCTGCCGATGCGTGTGCTGGCGGCGGAAGTGACGCGCGAAAAGCTGATGCTGCGCCTGCATCAGGAGCTACCCTACCAGCTGACGGTTGAGACCGAGAGCTGGGAGGAACGCAAGGATGGGTCAGTTCGTGTACAGCAGGTCATCATTGTGGGGCGCGAGGGCCACAAGGCGATGGTTCTGGGCAAGGGCGGCGCACTGATCAAGGAAATCGGCCGGCAGGCCCGAATTGAACTGACGGAAATGCTGCAACGGCCGGTGCATCTGTTCCTGTTCGTCAAGGTGGACGAGCGGTGGCAGGAGAAGCGCGAGAACTACTCCGGTTTCGGCCTCGAATTTGATGTATGAACTGGTCCGATGACGGAATAATCCTTGGTGGGCGCCGCTTCGGCGAAGGCGGCCTCATCCTTGATGTTCTCACGGCAACCCGGGGCCGCCGGTCCGGCCTCGTCTATGGCGGCGCCTCCCGAAAGCGGCGGGCGCACTACGATTCCGGAAATACGGTGGCGCTGTCCTGGTCGGGGCGGCTGGATGACCAGCTGGGCCGGTTTGACATGGCAGAGCCGCGCAAGGAGCGCGCCTCGCGCCTGCTGGATGATCCGGCGGCGCTGGCGGCGGTTTCCGCGATCACGGCGATGCTCCGCGCCAGCATGAACGAGGGCGATGCCGCTGGATCGAACCTCTATGAGGCAACGATGGTGCTGCTCGACGAACTCGGTAACGGGGACATCTGGCCGGCGCTGTATGTGCGCTGGGAGTTGGGATTGCTTTCAGCGCTGGGCTTCGGGCTGGACCTTGAGGAATGCGCGATATCCGGCGCCAATGACGGGCTGACGCACGTCTCGCCGAAGACCGGGCGCGCTGTGCGCGGGTCGGAAGCCGAGCAATACCTCGACCGGCTCCTGGCCCTGCCGGATTTCCTCATGCGGCCTGCGGCGGCAGTGAAGCCCGGCGACATTGCCGCCGGGCTGAAGCTGACCGGTCACTTCCTGGAGAACCGCCTGTTCGCCGCCGTGCACCGGGGCGTGCCGCCGGAGCGGGAGCGCCTGGTTCTCCGCCTGCTGACGAAGCCCTAGGCCTTCACGCTCGCGCGCGCGCCGACGGCCGCGAACCAGCGACCGATGTTTTTCAGCTCCGGGTTCAGCGGCTGGCCTACGGCGCCGCCGAAGGCGAGGAAGCAGAACAGCAGCACATCGGCGAGTGAGAACTTTTCGCCGGCGACGAAGGTGCGGCTCGCGAGCTGCGCGTCCATGAAAGCGAGGCCGTCCTGCGCCTTGGCCTTCAGGCCCGGGGCCGCTTCCGGCAGGCAGCGCATGCGCGCCTGGAACATCGGCAGGCCCTCGGAATAGCGAAAGCCCGAGGCGAGCGGTTCGACGATATTGAGATCGACCCAGCGGGTCCAGCGGCGCGTCTGGGCGCGCTCTTCGGCAGTCTTGCCGATCAGGCTGTCGCCCGGGAATTTCTCGTCGAGGTATTCGCAGATGGCGGTGATTTCGGTGACGACCGAGCCGTTATCCAGCACCAGCGCCGGCGACTGGCCGGCGGGATTGGTCTTCAGGTAATCGCCCTCGCGGTTCTTGCCCTTCAGGATGTCGATGTCTTCGAGCGGTAGGGTGATGCCGCGCTCGGCCATGAACATGCGCACGACGTGCGGATTGGGGCCTACAGAATTGATGAGCTTCATGGTGGTCCTCCCGGTTTGTGTTGTCAGGAGGGACAATGAGGCCCTGACGCTGCGTCCGGCAAGGGCCGTTCAACGACAGGTGCGCCGGTTGCCCATGTCGAAATGGAAATGGTCGGCATGGGCGGCGTCGTAGTCGGGACCAAGGGTGACCGAGAAGATGCGGCAGGCCCCCTTGTGGACGCGTTTCAGGAAAGCGCCTTCCTTGCCGCCATTGTCCCAATGGGTCTTCACGTTGATCAGGCGGCCGTCCTCGAGGCGGAAGCCGGAGATGTCGATGGCATTGGCCCGCGCGTGTTCGGACTTGCGGCTCGTCCCGGCGATGTTGCGGCAGGAGAAGCTGCCATAAGTCTCGATCCGCGCGATGGGGGACCCGAAGATTTCCACAGCCGCGGGCCGGGCGATATGGCGCTCCCAGAGGTAGAGTGAGGCGGTCTGGCCACAGGTCATGCTGAGCGTGGCCGAATAGGGGGTCAGCGAGCGTTCCAGTGTCAGGGCATCATACTTTCCGCAGGCCTCTCCGGGCGGGGAGTCTTCCAGCAGGGTGTAGAGCACGCCCGTCGCGTCCAGGGCGTCGAAACAAGCCGAGGGATGGCGCACCAGCTGGGTCATCTTGAAGTGGGAGGCGAGGCCCGGCCTGTCGTTCAGGTCGAGCGGCAGGAAGGGGTTGTGCTGGGGCGGCGCAAAACGCAGGAAAACACCGATCACGAGCGCTGAAGGCAGGACCAGCAACGTGAAATAGCGCGTGAGGGCCTTTCGCAGCTTCACCCTTTTCCTTTCCTTAACCAAACGCCTGTTTCTGTTAACCAGTGCTGGCACGCGGGCCGGAATCGACCCTAGAACGCGTGCAGGCACAGAATGTGGCACGAACTGCAGAAGAGACCAGAATGGTGAAGCGCGGACCGACTCCGCCGCCGGAAGAGCGGATCATCAACGAGACGATGAGCGAGGCGCTGTCCAAGCGCTATCTCGCCTATGCGCTCTCCACGATCACGGCGCGGGCGCTGCCGGATGTGCGCGACGGCCTGAAGCCCGTGCAGCGGCGCATCCTCTACGGCATGCGCGTATTGCGGCTCGACCCTGAAGGCGGCTACCGCAAGTGCGCCAAGATCGTCGGCGACGTCATGGGTAACTACCACCCGCACGGCGACAGCTCGATCTACGACACGCTGGTGCGCCTGGCGCAGGATTTCAACGTGCGCTACCCGTTGGTCGACGGGCAGGGCAACTTCGGCAACATCGACGGGGACAGCCCGGCGGCCTATCGCTACACCGAGGCGCGGATGACGCGCGCGGCCGAGCTGATGATGGACGGGCTCGACGAGAACGCGGTCGATTTCCGCCCGAACTATGCCGAAAATGACGAAGAGCCCGTGGTGCTGCCCGCCGGCTATCCGAACCTGCTGGCCAATGGCGCCACCGGCATCGCCGTCGGCATGGCGACCTCGATCCCGCCGCACAATGTGGCCGAGGTGATCGATGCCGCGCGCTTCCTGATCGAGAAGCCGAAGGCGACGACCGCCGAGCTGATGGAATTTGTTCAGGGTCCGGACTTTCCGACCGGCGGTGTGATCGTCGAAGAACGCGCCGCAATGCTGGAGGCCTACGAGACAGGCCGCGGCAGTTTCCGCATGCGAGCGCGCTGGCAGGTCGAGGACACCGGCCGGGGCACCTACCAGATCATCGTGACCGAGATCCCCTACCAGGTGCAGAAGTCGCGCCTGCTCGAAAAGCTCTCCGAACTGCTGGAAACCAAGAAGGTTCCGCTGCTGGAAGACGTGCGCGACGAAAGCGCGGAGGATGTGCGCCTTGTACTGGTGCCGCGCGCCAAGACGGTCGAGCCGGGCGTGCTGATGGAGAGCCTGTTCAAGGTCTGCGATCTTGAAACGCGCTTCAGCCTCAACATGAACGTGCTGCACAAGGGCGCGCCGCAGGTGATGGGCCTCAGGGCCGTGCTGCAGGCTTACCTGGACCACCGCCGCGAAGTGCTGGTGCGCCGTTCCGAGTTCCGCCTCGACAAGATCGAGAAGCGCCTGCACATCCTGGAAGGCTTCCTGAAAGCTTACCTGAACATCGACGAGGTGATCCGCATCATCCGGACCGAGGACGAGCCGAAGCCCGTCCTGATGAAGCGGTTCAAGATTTCCGACATTCAGGCCGAAGCCATCCTCAACCTGCGCCTGCGTGCGTTGCGCAAGCTGGAAGAGATGGAAATCCAGGGTGAGCATACAAAGCTCAAGGAAGAGCGCGAGGAAATCGTCGCGCTGCTCGCCTCGCCGCGCAAGCAATGGTCGCGCGTATCGAAAGACCTGAAATCCGCCCGCGATGAATTTGATCCGGGGACGGCGCTCGGAAGACGGCGCGCCACATTCGAGGCAGCGCCAGAGGTTGACCTTGCTGCTGCGCTTGAAGCCTCCAGGCCAAAGGAGCCGGTAACGGTTGTCCTGTCGCAGCAGGGCTGGATCCGCGGCATGAAGGGCCACAGCATCGATGCGGACTCGATCAAGTTCAAGGAAGGCGATGGCCCGGCCTGGATGGAAGAGGTGATGACGACCGACCGGCTGGTCATCATGTCGTCCGACGGGCGCGCCTTTATCCTGGCGGCGGACAAGCTGCCGGGCGGGCGCGGCAATGGTGAGCCGATCCGCCTGTCCATCGAGCTGGAAGACAATGTGGACATCGTCGCCATGTTCAAGTTTGACGCCGAGCGTAAGCGCGTGATGGCTTCAAGCTCCGGGTACGGATTTGTCATTCCGGAGACCGAGCTGGAATCAAACCGCAAGGCGGGCAAACAGGTCGTCAACACGGGTGAGGGGCGCCTGACGGTCTGCGCGCCGGTGGAAGGCGACATGATCGCCGTGGTCGGCACGAACAGGAAGATGCTGATCTTCCCGCTGAAGGACTTGCCGGAAATGTCCCGCGGCAAGGGCAACAAGCTGCAAGCCTATAGCGGCAAGTCCGAACTGGCTGACCTTATCACCTTCGACAAGCGCGATGGGCTGATCGTGATGACCGGCGGGCGCCACCGCGCCTTCGAGGAATGGAAGAGCTGGCGCGGCCAGCGCGCCCAGGCCGGCAAGGTCGTCCCGAAAGGCTTCCCGAGAGGCGGAACGTTTACGGGGTAGGGCTTCAGGACGCGATCACGATGGTTCGGATCGAAACCTCGCGACTGATTTTGCGGCCACCGGAACGAGGGGACTATGAGGCATGGGCCATCATGGAGGCGGACGAGTCCGTCAAAGCCAATACGGGTGGCGTTCAGGACCTGCGCGAGAGCTGGAACCAGCTGCTTTCGATCGCTGGCCACTGGAAGATTATGGGCTGGGGCTCGCTTTGCGCGATCGAGAAAGCTACCGGCCGTTTCGTGGGGCGGTTCGGCCCCTCGAAACCATTTGGCTGGCCGTGTGTCGAAGTCGGCTGGATGCTTCTTCCGGAATATCAGGGAAAGGGCCTGGCACTGGAGGGCGCCGTCGCCGCGATGGATTTCGCGTTTCATCAGCTCGGCGAGCCGCGCGTCATCCATACCATCCGTCCTGCAAACACAGCTTCCCAGAAGCTGGCCGCTCGGCTGGGTTCAAAAAATCTTGGGCCTATCGTCTTGCCGCCGCCCTTTGACTCACTTCCGAATGATGAATGGTCACAGACGCACGCCGAATGGGACGTTTCGCGAAAGCGCTTCAAGAGCGCTGCCTAAAGCCTTCCCACCACATCTGTCATCAGCGGCCCGATCTCGTCATTTATCACAAGGTCCGCATACGGATCCTGATCGGTAGGTTCGCGGTTGATGATCGCAAGCTGGGCGCCAAGTTTCTTGGCCAGCAGCGGTATGCCGGCCGCCGGATAGACGAGGAGGGATGAGCCCATTACCAGCATCAGGTCGCATAGCGAAGCTTCTTCCGAAGCGCGCTCCATCTCCGCTTCAGGCATCGCCTGGCCGAAGGAGATGGTGGCGGTCTTGATCAGACCGGTGCAGAAGATGCAGGTGATGTCCTCGTCGGCTTCCCAGCGGTGGCGCAGGCTTTCAATCTCGTAGCGCTTCGAGCAGGTGAGGCATTTGGCATAGCTGGCATTGCCGTGCACCTCGATCACCTGCCGGTCAGGGACGCCGGAATCCTGGTGCAGGTTGTCGACGTTCTGCGTGATGACGCTGGCCACCTTCCCGGCGGCGACCAGTTCGGCAATCGCATAGTGGCCGGCATTCGGCGAGGCACCGGTCCAGCCGGCGGTGCGATTGAACACACGCGTCCAGGCTTCGCGGCGCTTGTCGCGCGAGGCGACGAAGTCCTGGAACATGATCGGTTGCATCTTGCTCCACACGCCGCCGGGGGAGCGGAAATCCGGGATGCCGCTTTCGGTTGAGATGCCTGCGCCGGTAAACACGGCGACCCTGTGGGCATTGCGGATCATGTGGGCGAGGATGTCGGCATCTGTCATGCCTGACAGAGTAATTCGTTCGCCCGAAAGTTCTAGCGGAACATGCCGTCCCGTCACATGGTTCGGGGTCGGCACAGTTTCCGCACGCAACCGGCATCGACACGGGCGCGGTGCATGGCGGATCGCTGACGGCGGTGGTCTATCCCGAGGCCGCCCCGCGCCACTTTGTACAGGTCAGCACCGCGGCCTACTCGCCGCCGCGCTGAGGGCATATTGCTTGCGAAACGGCGCAGCGCCGGTTAGGCCTTGGCACTTAAGGCATTCCGGAGGGGCTCCCCATGAACCTGGTTCTCATTGTCCTGGCGGTGATCGTCGCCATCGTCGGCATGATCATCCTCATCTACAACGGCCTCGTGATGAAGCGGCAGCGCGTCAATCAGGCCTTCGCGGACGTCGACGTGCAGCTGAAGCAGCGCCAGAACCTGATCCCCAACCTCGTCGAAACCGTGAAGGGCTACGCGGCGCACGAGCAGGCGACGTTCCAGCAGGTGATCGCCGCGCGCAATGCCGCGCAGGCCGCCAGCACCGCCGGCGACATGGCGCGGGCCGAAGGCGTGCTGAGCCAGGCGCTCGGCAAGCTGTTCGCCCTCGCCGAGGCCTATCCGGACCTCAAGGCCAACACGAACTTCCTGCAACTGCAGAACGAGCTGTCGTCCATCGAGGACAAGCTCGCCGCGGCACGCCGGTTCTACAACTCGGCGGTCCAGGACTATAACACGGCCCGCGAACAGTTCCCGGGGTCGATCATCGCCGGCAGCTTCAACTTCGAATCCCGCGAATTCTTCGATGTCGGCGCCGACAGCCGCGCCGCGCTGGACGAGCCGCCGAAGGTTGGTTTCTAGCCTGTCCGCTTTCGGCTAGACTGGTCTTCCTGCTCAGGAGGCCGGTATGAAAGCTTCAATCCTTCTGGCGGCGGGTCTCATCGGGCTCGCCGCTTGCGCATCCGGTGGTTCGCCGACCGCCCGGTGGAGCGCCTCGGCCTGGGACGGCCTTGCGGCCCAGACCATCGGCACGGACAATTACAACTTCTTCGCCGCCCCGCTGGATGGCCAGGGTTTCAAGCTGAAGCTGACGCTCGCCATGGACGGCGACTTCCGGGTTCAGGCGGGCGAGGAAACGCTGGCCGCCGAACTGGAGGAAGCGGCCCGCAAGGCGGCGCCGCAGGGTTGCACATTTCTTTCGCTGACCCGCACGCAAGACGGCGGCGCGGAAGCCGCTTATGATTGCGCCTGAAGCGAAGCGCTGGACGAAACCCGCGATTTCGGGTGAGCATAGCGCGCTGATCCGGAAAGGAGGCCCATGCAATGCGCCTTGCCCTAGTTGTTGCCACTGCCGCCCTGCTGCTTACGGCCTGTTCGCCGAAAGCCGAAAAGCCCGCGCCCGAGGCGCCGCTGCCGGTCGAGGAAACGAGCGTGATGACCGAGACGCCGCCCCCGGCGCCGACGCTCGACCCGACGCAGCTCGACCTGTCGAAGATCGCGCTGGCGATGCGCATCCCGTCCACTTTCCGCGCCTATGATGACGGCGCCTACCTGCAGATCAACGTGATCAGCCCGCGCCTGGGCGTGGACCTCGCTGAATCGTTCCCGCTGGTGACGTCCGAAGGGTTCGACAGCCAGTTCCTCGCCACCGAGAACAAGGACGGCTTCACCATCTGGACCTATGCCACTCGGCCGGAAGACGCCGCCCGCCTCGCCGCGCTGAGCGCCGAGCTCGCGCGCCTCAAGGCGGAAGCGCCTGGCGAGAACGAACTGAACTTCGGCGCCGTGGCCCCCGGCTGCTGGAACGAGCCGGAACAGACCCCGGGCAGCCTCGCGCGGACGCTCTATATTCGCGTCATGCCGGAAGAGGACTTTCAGGTCTTCGTGCCCGAGCAGGTCCTCACCGAAGGTGCCCTGCCGGGCATCGAGACCTTCTGGGGTGCTTGCGAATAGCGCGGCGCGCGCCCAAGCCCCGCAACCGCTTGGAATAGTCTGAGCGCGCGGCTTGTGGTATGGAAGCCGCGCGATGAGCGATACTCTTGGTCCCGGCGATCTGGTCTTGTGCGTCAACGCGGCCCCGAACCATGTGACGGGACGGCCTGTTCCGCTCGTTGCCGGCGAGACCTACCGGGTGCTGGATCTCTGGGAGTTTGCCTGCCCGTGCGGGCGGTCTGATGCCTTGATCGATGTCGGCGTCGAGTTCGCCTGGTGCCAGAGCCGTTTCCGGAAACTGCCGAAGCCAAAGGCGCGGGCGAGAAACCGCCGGGTGTCCACGCCAAAAGAGCTGCAACCTGCCGGGCCGTCCGCTTCAGCGCCTTGGTTGCGCCCTGAACCACGGCTCGAGGAGGCCAAGCGCTTCGCGGATTTCTTCCGTCGACAGCGCAAACGAGAACCGCATGAAGCGCTGGCCTTCAACGGGATCGAAATCCACCCCAGGTGCGGTTGCGACGCCGGTTTCCTCGAGCAGCCGCAGGCAAAAGCCAAGGCTGTCATCGGTGAAGCGCGAGATGTCGGCATAAATGTAGAAGGCGCCGTCCGGCGGGGCGATCCGCTCAAGGCCAAGGCGCGGCAACGCCTCCAGCATCAGCGTGCGGTTGGCGCGGTAGACTTCCACATGCCCGTCGAGCTCCGCGCGGCTGTCCATGGCAACGAGGCCCGCATGCTGGGCGAGCGAGGGCGCGGTAAGGAACAGGTTTCCGATATAGGCGCTGGTGCGCGCGACGCCGTCCTCAGGTGAGACGAGCCAGCCGAGCCGCCAACCAGCCATCGAGAAGTACTTCGAGAAGCTGTTCACGATATAGGCGGACGGCTCATGCTCCAGCATCGAATGGATCGCCGGGCCATAGCTGAGGCCGTGATAGATCTCGTCGGAGACAAGGCGGGCGCCGATGCGGCGGGCGACAGCGGCGATTGCGGCAAGCTCCGCATTTGGAAGGATCGTGCCGGTCGGGTTCGCAGGGCTTGCCAGCAGGATGCCCTGCGGTGCGGGATCCAGCGCGGCGATAGCCGCCGCAGAGATCTGGAACCGCTCTGCCTCGCCGCAGGGAATTTCGACCGGCACGAGGTTCAGCGCGCGGATCGTGTTGCGATACGCGACATAGCCGGGCCGGGCGAGGGCAATGCGGTCTCCCGGATTGAACGCCGTTGACAGGGCGAGCACCAGCGCTGGCGAAGCCCCGCAGGTCAGCGCGATGCGCCGCGGATCAACCGTGACGCCATAGGTGCCCTGATAGTGCTGCGCGATGCGCGCCTTGAGCGGCACGCTTTCCCAGTAGCCCATCGCTTCCTGGTCGAGCACGCCGTGCGCGGCAGCAATCGCCGCAGACGGCGCGCCGGTCGAGGGTTGGCCGAATTCCATATGCAGGATGCGCTGGCCCGCCGCCTTCAGTTCATGCGCGCGCCGGCTGATGGTAATCGCCTGGAAGGGAGAAATGTCCTGTCCCACCAGTTACTTCGCGGCGATGGCTGGCAGCCAGGTGGCAAGCGATGGCACAGCAGCGATCAGGATGATCAGCAACACCTGCAATCCGATAAACGGAATTGCCCCGCGCCAGATCTGAAGTGTGCTGACTTCTGGCGGCGCGGCGCCGCGAAGGTAGAACAATGCAAATCCGAAAGGCGGCGTCAGGAAACTGGTTTGCAGGTTCACCGCCATCAGGATGGCGAGCCAGATCGGATCGCACCCCAGCACGATCAGCGGCGGCGCGACGAGCGGCACCACGACGAAGACGATCTCGATGAAGTCGAGGAAAAAGCCGAGCACGAACATGACCAGCATGGTCATCGCCAGCGCCCCCCACTTGCCGCCGGGCACGCTGTGGAGGATCTCGGCGACGATGTCGTCCCCGTCAAAGCCGCGGAAAACGAGGCTGAAGAGGGACGCGCCGATCAGGATGAGGAACACCATCGAGGTGATGTGCGTCGCGCTCTTCAGGGCAGGCGTCAGTTGCTTGGCATTCCGCAGCACGACAAGGCCAGCCGTCAGGGCAGCGAAGAAGGCAATGGTCGAAAGGACGGTAATCGCGAGGCCGGCATACTCCACCAGTGTGTGTGTGGCCGCGCCCGCGCGCAGGTCGAGAAGATTGCGAAGCACCAGAATGAGCAGGAGGCCGGCAAGACCGAGGTACATGACAGGTGACAGGCGGCTGCCGGTCTCCTTGTCGAGGCGAAGGCCCGCGAGCAGCAGCGCGCCGCCGGCGCCAATTGCTGCGGCTTCCGTAGGCGGTGCAATACCGGCGAGGATCGAGCCAAGCACGGCGATGATGAGAACGAGCGGCGCGCCGAGGCTGAGCGCGATGTCGCGGAAAGCCACAGGTTCAAGATCGTCGGTCGATGTTGCCGGCGGGCAGGCTTCAGGGCGCAGAAAGGAAATGACAGCGATCCAGATGAGGTAGAGCGCAACGAGCAGCAATCCCGGAATAAGCGCGCCCGCGAAAAGGTCCCCGACCGAGACGACCGCGGAGCCGCCGCCGGTCTGAAGGCTTGCCTGGCTGGCTGCATTGGAAATTGCGTCGGCCAGAAGGATGAGGACAATCGACGGCGGGATGATCTGGCCGAGCGTGCCGGAGGCCGCGATCGTGCCTGTGGCAAGGCGCGTGTCATACCCCTGGCGGAGCATGGCAGGCAGGGCGATCAGCGTCATCGCAATCACGGTTGCGCCCACAATGCCGGTAGACGCTGCGAGCAGCGCGCCAACAAGGACTACGGCATAGGCAAGGCCGCCGCGTACGCCGGCAAGCAGCCGCCCCGCCATGGTCAGCAGGTCTTCCGCCACGCGCGAGCGCTCGAGGATGACCCCCATGAGGACAAACAACGGCACCGCGATAAGCGTCGGGCTCTGCATGATGCCCGTGCCTTCGATACGGCTCGGGAAAGCCTTCAGGAAAGAGTCAGGGAAGACGCCAAGAGCAATGCCGATCAGGGCGAAGATCAGGGCAACGCCGCCGAGCGTCAACGCGACGGGATAACCGGCCAGCAGGCCGCCAAGTGCCACGACAAACATCGTGACGGCGAGGATCGTTTCAAGTTCCATGGCCGCTCACCTTCGCATCGGATGCCGGTTCGGCAGGTTGCAGTGCGCCGGTAAGGCGCAGCGCGGCCTTAAGGGATTCCGACAGTCCCTGCGCCATCAGCAGCACGGCGAACACCGGCACCAGCGTCTTGAAGAGATAGAGAATCGGCAGGCCGTCGGACTCGCGAGAGCCTTCCAGCAGCATCCAGGAGCGCGCGAGGCCTGCTTCGCTGGTCATCAGGATACGGACGCAGATCGGGAAGAGCAGGAGGTAGGCGCCGGCCAGCTCAATCCAGTTGCGCCCTGCTTCGCCGAAGCGTGGCCGCAGGATGTCGACCCGTACGTGCGCGCCGTCGCGCAGGGCGGCGGCGGCCCCCAACATGAACATCGCCGCGAAGGCATAGGTCACGATCTCGTTCAGCCAGGTGAAAGACAGGCCGAACGCATAGCGCAGGAGCACGACGATCAGCTGGCTGAAGACCAACAGCAGGCCGCACGCCATGGCCCCGCCGAGGGCAAAGCCGGAGAACCGGTCGATGACGGCAATCAGGTGTTTGGCCGCGCCGTCGAGAAGGCGCGGCACGGAGAGCACGATGAGCGGCAGGGCGAACAGCGGCAGGAGCGCAAGGCCCACCCATTTCAGCGCCGTGCCCAGTGTCAGGAAGATATGCGGATCCATTCGCCCTGGCCCCGCTGCCTATTTGCCGAATTCGCGGGCGGCGTAGTATTTGCCATCCGAGACATTGGCCCAGCCCCGCATCAGCTTCAGCGAGCGCTCGAAGCTTTCATAAATACGCTTCTCGATGCCGTCCTTGCCGCTCGCGGCGCGCACATCGAAGGCGGCCTCGGACATGCGTTTGACGATTTCATCCGGGAACGAACGAAGCTGTGTACCGTGCTCGCGCACCAGCAGGTCGAGGTGGACGGAGTTCTGGTAGGTGAACTCGCCGAGCGAGAGATGGTTCACGGACTCGCAAGCCGCTTTCAGGATCGCCTGCTCGCTGGGGATCAGGCTGTCCCAGACGCTCCGGTTGATGCCGACGGCAAGGCTGGCGCCGGGTTCATGGAAGCCGGGGCCGTAATAGTAGGGCGCCTCTCGGTGGAAGCCGAGCGCGTAGTCATTCCAGGGGCCAACCCATTCGGTCGCGTCGATCGCTCCGGTCTGCAGCGCCTGGTAGATCTCGCCGCCCGCCAGAGAGATGGACGCGCCGCCGAGCGCCCGCAGCACTTCGCCGCCCTGACCCGGAATGCGCATCTTGAGTCCGACAAAATCGTTCAGCGTACGGATTTCCTTGCGGAACCAGCCGCCCATCTGGTGGCCGGTATTGGCACCCTGAATGCACTTGATGCCGAACTGGCCAGAAAGTTCATCCCAGAGTTCCTGACCGCCGCCATGGTCGATCCAGCCCATGATCTCCTGCGCCGTCATGCCGAAGGGCACGGCGGTAAAGAAGGGGAAGGCGGTGGATTTGGCAGTCCAGTAATACTCGGCGCCGTGGTAAATGTCGGCCGAGCCGTTGGCGACCGCGTCGAAGCTCTCGAAAGGCGGCACCAGTTCACCGGCCGCGAAGACCTTGATCTCCATCAGCCCGTCCGACATCTTGAGCACCTTCTCGGCAACGCGCTCGGCGGCGCGGCCGAGACCGGGCAGGCCCTTCGGCCAGGTGGTGACCATGTTGAAGCGGCGGCGGCTGCGCGCGATGGCGGGGCCGGACAGCGCCTCGCCGGATTTCGGATTGGCGAAGGTGGCGGCCGCGCCTGCCGCTCCCAGCAGGCCTGCGCCTACGAGATTGCGCCGGTTGATCATATGCAGCCTCCCCATGTGCTGCCCGTCCGGCCTCTCCGGGCCGGTCGAAAGTGCAGCTTACTCGTCGTCTCTCAAGAGCCGCCAGCGGTCGCCGTCAAGTACTTCCAGCGGCTGGTAGCGCCGCTTGTACGCCATCTTGGGGCTGCCCTTGACCCAGTAGCCCAGATAGACGTGGGGCAAGCCCATCTCCTGCGCATGGCGGATGTGATCGAGGATCACGTAATGACCAAGACTGCGCGCGTCCTTTTCGGGGTCAAAGAAGGTGTAGACCATCGAGAAGCCGTCGCGCAGCACGTCCGTGATGGAGGCGGCGACCAGAGGTGCGGTTTCATCCGGCCCGTCGCGGTATTCGAAGATCAGGCTCTGAACCGGGCTACCGCCGACCATGGCGACATAGTCGCGGTAGGTCATTTCCGACATGCCGCCGTTGTCATGGCGTGTCTTCACGTAGGACTTCAGCAACCGGAACTGCTCGCGCGTGGCCTGGGACGCCACCGGGCGGCGCACCAGTGAAGCGTTCCGGGCGATCACTTTGCGGTCATTGCGGCTGACATCAAACTCGCGCGTCGGCACCCGCACGCTGCGGCATGCGCTACAGCGCAGGCAGGCGGGCCGGTAAGCGATGGACTGGCTGCGGCGGAAACCGGACTGGCTGAGCACATTGTGCACGGCATCGGCTTCCGGAATCGCGAGGTTGGTAAACGCCTTCCGTTCCTTGCGGTCAGGCAAATAGGGACACGGGCTGGGGTTCGTAACGTAGAACCTCAGCGACCGTTCCAGGCCGGCCGGCAACAGATGGGAATCCGTGAACTTCATGTGAGCTGACGATACACGCCGCCGGGCCAGCGCCAAGGGGCGAAAACCGGGCAGACCCGGAGACACGGCAAAAAAGACACACCGGCGTTGCCGGAAAGCCTCATGGCTGGGCGCTCAGATGAACTTTCAGGCTGATCCGGCGGTTCTGGGCAAGGTGCGGCTGGCCGGGCTCGAGCGGCTTTGTGTCGGCGAGGCCGGTAACCGCCTGGAAGCGGGCCCCTGCCACACCGCCGGCCTCGAGCAGGCGGCGGGCCTCGTTCGCCCGGTCGGATGACAGATCCCAGTTGGAATAGCCGGCCTGGGCAAGGCTGAAGGCATCGGTGTGGCCTTCGATGGAGACGGGATTGGCTAGTGGCTCAAGCGTCGTGGCCGCCGCGGCGACGAGTTTGGCGCCTTCAGCGGTCAGTGCGCCGCTGGCGCTTTCAAACAGAGGGCGCCCGGCCGTGTCGACGAGATCAAGGCGCACCCCATCCGGCTCCGCGGAAAGGATAACGCTTTCGCCGGCGCCTTTAAGGCTTTCGGAAAGTTGCAAAAGGCTGAACAGCTCGGCCGCTTCGGTCGGCACCACCGGGGCGGCGCTGGCGAGGACGGTTTCTTTGGTCTTGAACTCGGCAGCGATGGCAGCGCGGGCATCCGGCGAGACGCCGCTGACCATCCACATCAACAGGAAAAAGGCCATCAGGGCCGTCAGGAAGTCGGCATACGCCATCTTCCACGTGCCCATCTTGCGGGCCGGTGGTGCAGGCATTCTGCCTGCGAGTTGCCGGTGGGTCGTGGCGTAAGCCATCGTCCTGGTTCCTGTCCTTCTGACGGAGATCATCGTGTATCAGGTCATGGTGAAACCCACGCTTCAGGCAGGGATGGGATTTCGATGAAATTCAATGTATTGGGCGTCCCAGAACGGCACACCCAGATCAGGAGACACTCATGGCGCGCACTGCTTTCCTTGGCCTTGGGGTCATGGGCTTCCACATGGCGGGCCACCTTGCCCGGGCAGGCCATCAGGTCTCCGTCTGGAACCGCTCGCCCGAGAAGGCGCAGGCCTGGAAGGCCGTGCACCGCGGCGATGTGGCGAAAGATCCGGCCTCCGCCGTGTTCGGCGCCGAATTCGTGCTGATGTGCCTCGGTGATGACCCCGATGTGCGCGCCGTGTTCGAGGCGTTGGAGCCAAGCCTTGGGGCGGGCATGACCGTGATCGACCACACGACCGCCTCGGCCGGCCTTGCCCGCGACCTTGCTCTGCGCTGCAAAG
Organism: Hyphomonas sp.; assembly: GCF_022844445.1. Taxonomy (GTDB): domain Bacteria; phylum Pseudomonadota; class Alphaproteobacteria; order Caulobacterales; family Hyphomonadaceae; genus Hyphomonas. Next base: position 127,880 of record NZ_JALHLS010000005.1, on the reverse strand, counting down.
CGAAGGGCGCCCGCTTCATCGATGCCCCCGTCTCTGGCGGCGAGGCCGGCGCCATAAACGGCAAACTCACCATCATGTGCGGCGGCGAGCCGGCGGCCTTTGCCGCGGCCGAGACCGTGATGAACGCCTTCGCGCGCAAGATCACGCTGATCGGCGAAATCGGGGCGGGCCAGCTTGCAAAGTCCGTCAACCAGATCTGCATCGCGGGCATCGTGCAAGGGCTCGCCGAAGGACTGCACTTTGCCGAGAAAGCGGGGCTCGACGCCGAGAAGGTGATCGAGGCGATCTCCGGCGGCGCGGCGCAAAGCTGGCAGATGGAGAACCGCTGGAAGACGATGACCGAAGGCAAGTTCGATTTCGGCTTCGCGGTGGACTGGATGCGCAAGGACCTGCGGATCACGCTGGACGCCGCCCGTGAGACCGGCGCCAGCCTGCCGCTGACAGCGATGGTCGACCAGTATTACGCCGACGTGCAGGCGATGGGCGGCAGCCGCTGGGATACGTCAAGCCTGATTGCCCGGTTGAACCGGGACGCGTAGTCTTTACGCCAACGGAGGAGGGACCGATGGCCAAGGCGAAGGACGAACCGAAAACAAAGCCGACGGAAACCACGCCGAAGGATTTCATCGCGGCAATGGAAGACGGCCCGCGCAAGGCGGATGCTGAAGCCCTGCTGAAGTGGATGACCAAGGTCACCGGTCTCAAGCCGAAGATGTGGGGGGGCAGCATCGTCGGGTATGGCCGCTATGCCTACACCTATGACAGCGGACATTCCGGCGAAATGTGCCTGACCGGCTTCAGCCCGCGCAAGGCGAACATGGTGCTCTATATTCTCCCTGGTTACAGCGATCTCTCCGGGCCGCTCTCGCGCCTGGGAAAGCACAAGATCGGCAAGAGCTGCCTCTACATCAACAAGCTTGCCGACGTGGACATGAAGGTTCTGGAAGAGATCGTCACGGAAGGTCTCGCCCAGATGCGTAAGAACTACCAATCCTGGGACGCGTAACCGCGTCTCTCCATTCCATTCCGGTGCGGAGTTTCTGACGGATGAAGTCTTTCTTCCGGATTGCATGTTTCGTACTGCTCGGCGCCTTTCTGTTGGTGGCTGGCCTGTCCGTTTCATCCTGTGTCAGCAACACCGCGCGTCTCTCGGCGCTCGATCGCACGGCGCCGCCGGCGCCCTACCGCATAGAGCGTGATGCCTACGGCGTGCCCACCATCTATGGCGAGACGGACGCTGCTACGGCGTTCGGTCTGGCCTACGCGCATGCCGAGGACGACTTCGCCACGATCCAGCGCCAGGTGCTTGCCGTCCGCGGCGAATTGGGCGCCGTGGACGGTGCAGAAGGGGCGCAGGCGGATTATTTCGGCAAGCTGATCGATGTGAAGGGCCAGATCGCCGCCGGCATCGAGACGGTCTCCCCGCAAGCGCGCGCGATGGCGCAGGGCTATGCCGACGGACTTAACCTATACGCGGCGAAGCATCCGAAGGAAGTGCTGCGTCCGCAGGTCTTCCCGCTGACTGGCGAGGATGTGATTGGCGGTTTTGTTCTCGTCTCGCCGCTGTTCTTCGGCGTCGACGCGACCGTCGCGCGCCTGTTCGGCAATGGCGAGATCCCTCCGGACCGCGAGCCCGAGGAGCGCGGATCGAACGCCTTCGCCTTCGCGCCGCACCGCACGGCGGACGGCTCCACCGTGCTCGTCTCGAACTCGCACCAGCCCTGGGAAGGTGCCGCCGCCTGGTACGAGGCGCGCATCGCCAGCGGCGAGGGCTGGTCTATGCAGGGGGCGCTGTTCCCCGGCAGTCCGGTGATCCTGATGGGCCACAACGCCCATCTCGGCTGGACCAATACAGTCAACCGCGCCGATCTGACGGATGTGTACAAGCTGGTGCTGGACGAGAGCGGGAAGCGCTACAAGCTCGACGGCGAGTGGAAAGACCTGACGCACCGCCATGTCTGGCTGAAGGTGAAGATGGGCCCGGTCGTTGTCCCCGTGCGCCAGAACGTCTGGGGCTCCGTGCACGGACCAGTGATCAAGAACAAATCCGGCGCCTATGCCATCCGCTACGCCGGATTCGGAGAGGTGCGCCAGTTCGAGCAGTATTACAGGCTCAGCCGCACGAAATCGCTGGAGGATTGGCGCGCCGTAATGGCTATGCAGGCCATCCCCGCCACCAACTACATCTATGCCGACAAGCTCGGCAACATCGCTTACCTCTACAATGCCCGCCTGCCAAAGCGCGATCCCGCGATTGCCTGGGAGAAGGTCCTTCCGGGCGACCGGTCTGACTTGATCTGGACCGAGTATGAGCCGCCGGAGCGTATTCCGTTCCTGCTGTCTCCGCCCGCCGGCTACATCGTCAATTCCAACAACCTTCCCTGGCTGGCCACTGCGCCTGCGGAAGATATGAAACCGGAAGACTATCCTGACCTCGTCGGCATCGAGACCTGGATGACCAACCGCATCCTCCGGGCAAAGACATTGCTGGAAGCGGACGACATCTTCGACGATGCTGACATCCACCGCATCAAGTTCGACAAGGGCTATGACAAGGCTTCCCGTCTCGGCGAGGCTTTCCTCGCCGCCGTGGACGATGCGCGCGCGGCCGAAACGCTGTCCGAGGCGGTCACGCTTCTCGACACCTGGGACTGGACAGCAGACGGGCAGGGCGCCGCCGACGCGCTTGCCCTGATCATTCTGCAGGAGTTGCAGTGGAACCTCTATGCCCGTGAAGAGCCGCGTCCGGGCCGAGAAATCCTTGGCGATGCCGATACCCATCTGCGCAAACATTTTGGCAAGCTCGACGTGCCGTATGCGGACTTCGCGCGACTCATCCGCGGCAAGGCGGATTTTCCCCTCGCCGGCGGCCCTGAAACCCTCCGCGCCCTGATGTACCGCCCGGCCGAAGATGGCCGCTACACGGCCGTCGGTGGCGACAGCTTCATGCTAGTGGTGAAATGGCCGAAGGATGGCAGCGCCCCGCAGACGCGGACTATCTACCCCTTCGGCGCCGCCATGGGCCACCCGGCTTCACCGCACTATGCCGACCAGGCGGAAATGTTCTCGAAGGAAGAGTTCAAGGACAGCCCGCTGCCGGTCTATCAATAGGACGCTGTGGGCAGGTCAGTCGACCGGGATGTCCATGAAGGCCAGCGCGTCCTTCATCACGGCATCGCCCAGGCTCTGGCCATAGGCTTCCAGGGCGCCCTGGAAGGAAGGTGACTGAACGTCCGCAAACGTGGCTCCGCATTGTGCGGCTGCGATCGAGATGGCCTCGACGCTGAGCTTCAGGAAGGTCTCCGTTGCCGCCGGCTTGTTCTCCTGCAGCGCGTGAATGATCATCTGCTTCATGCCGGCCTTCTGCGACGGGGTGGTGTTGGCAATCATGCAGGTGGCGAGCGGGTTGGCAGGTTCGCCCGCGCCCGCGCTCAGCGCGATGAAAGGCAGGGCGGCAGAAACAATCAGTGTGCGGATCATATGAAACTCCGGGCTTATCTTCCCCTGAAGGCTAACATGCCCGGCTTGCCGTCTGAACAGGATATGACACCTTGCTGAGGCTCGCCGCTGTACATGACAATGCGTCCATCATTGCGGGCGCGCCATCTGTCAGCCGCCGATCGGCGTTCGGCGCCCGAAGCGTTCGGCCCAAGTGTCTGGCGGCAACGCCATCTCTTCGGTCCAGCCTCCCCCCGGCGCGGTTGAGATTACACCACTCGTCGTCGCGCGGGCGGTGAAAGGCCGAAAAGCAGCTGTCGGGCGCGGCGCCTTCGGGGCGAAACTCGATCGGGATGTTGTGGCTCTGGCGGATGCCGCGCTCGATGTGCGGCAAGGTCTTCATCGCTCAGTCGGCGCCGCCGCTGGCGCTGCCTGGGTGGGGTCCCGCAATGGTTCGTGCCGTCCGGCCAGCAGGCTGACCTGAGTGCCGCCTTATCCGCCCAGCTTCTCCGCCGCGCGCTCCGCAAAATAGGTGATCACGCCCGCGGCGCCCGCCCGCTTGAAGCTCAGCAGGGTCTCCATCATCACGCGGTCGCCGTCGATCCAGCCGTTCTGCGCGGCCGCCATGATTTGCGCATATTCGCCGGACACCTGGTAGGCCAGAGTCGGTACGCCGAACGTGGTGGCGACGCGGTGCACGATGTCCAGATAGGGCAAGCCCGGTTTCACCATCACCATGTCGGCGCCCTCGGCGAGATCGAGCGCGACCTCGCGCAACGCTTCGTGCGTGTTCGCCGGATCCTGCTGGTAGGTTTTCTTGTCGCCTTTGAGTGCCGCCGCCGAACCTATCGCCTCTCGGTAGGGCCCGTAGAAGCCGCTCGCATACTTCGCCGCATAGGCAAGGATCATCGCGTTGGTGAAACCCTCGTCCTCGAAGGCCGCGCGGATCGCGCCGATGCGCCCGTCCATCATGTCCGACGGCGCCACCACGTCCGCGCCGGCGCCGACATGCACCAGAGCCTGCGTCACGAGACGCTCCACGGTCGCATCGTTCGGGATCGTGCCGTCCTCGTCCAGCAGGCCGTCATGCCCGTGGCTCGTATAGGCATCCAGCGCTACGTCCGTGATCAGACCGACTTCCGGCGCCGAATCCTTCATCGCCTTCAGGGCCCGCGGCACCAGGCCGTCCGGCGACAGCGCCCCCGTGCCTTCGGCATCCTTGCCCTCCGGCCCGATATACGGGAACACCGCGATCGCCGGAATGCCCAGCGCCTTCGCTCGCTTCGCCGCGAGGGCGGCTTCTTTCACGGAGAGCCGGTCCACGCCCGGCAGCGAGGCGACCGGGACCCGGCCCTCGCCATCATGCACGAACACTGCCCAGACCAGGTCGGCCGGGGTGAGCACGTTTTCAGCGGTCAGCGAACGCACCCAAGGCGCCTGCCGCAGGCGGCGCATCCGAGTGGCGGGAAAGGACTGGGGAAACTGGGTCATATGCCTTCCTAGCGCCAAATCCGCCCCGCTCACAACCACCCCGCCTTGCGGCGCATGAAGCAGCGTTTCGTCACATCCATCACTTCGGCCTGCCGCGTCTCGATTTCCAGCATCCAGGCCGTCATCTCCCTGCGCGGAAGTTCGCGGAATCCGAGTGTCCGGTAGAAAGGCGCATTCCAGGGGAGGTCCCGGAAGGTCGATAGGGTCACGGTCTTGAGCCCCCGGTCCTCCGCGTCCTGGAACACCCGGCGCACCAGCGCCGCGCCGAGGCCTTTGCGGCCATGCTCCGGGTGCACGCTGATCTGGTCGAGGTACAGCGTGTCCCCCCGCAGCGAGGTCAGTACGAAGCCCGCTGGCACGCCCTTCCGTCCCCGCGCGACGAACACATGCCCGCCGGGCATCGCTGCCTCGAAAACCTCCGCCGGCACATGGTCCGACAGCTCTTCATCGGGCAACATCCCGGTGCCTGCAAACAGCTGGCTGGCGGCAAGGTCGATGGCAATCAGGTCCGGGATTTCGTCGGCGGCCACGCCCGAAATCGAGTATCCTTCGGGAAGGCGTCGCATTGACATAAGGCCGGGCTCTATCGCAATTCGGGGCCACACATATTGAGATAAGGGCGCCTTGCCAATGAGCCTGATGTTTGATGACGAACGGATCATGATCCGCGACATGGCGCGCAAGTTCGCCGAGGCGCAGCTCCTGCCCCATTCCGAGGCCTGGGACCGCGACAGCCACTTTCCGGTGGACGTGATTCGCTCGGCCGCCGAGCTTGGCTTTGCCGGCATCTATGTGAAGGAAGAGCATGGCGGCTCGGGCCTGACGCGCACCGACGCGGCCCTGATTTTCGAACAGCTGTCTTACGGCGATGTCTCGACTGCGGCCTTCATCTCCATCCACAACATGGCCAGCTGGATGATCGATACGTTCGGTTCGAACGAACAGCGCGCCCAATGGTTGCCGCGCCTCACTTCAATGGAGCTGATCGCTTCCTATTGCCTGACCGAGCCGGGCGCAGGCTCCGACGCCGCAAGCCTCAAGACCAGGGCCGTTCGCGACGGCGACGACTACGTCATCACCGGCACCAAGCAGTTCATTTCCGGCGCGGGCACCTCGGATGTCTATGTCCTGATGGCGCGCACGTCAGAGGACGGAGCAAAAGGCGTCTCCACCTTCATCATCGAGAAGGGCACGCCCGGTCTCTCCTTCGGCGCCAACGAGCGCAAGATGGGCTGGAAAAGCCAGCCCACCGCGCAGGTCATCCTGGATGAAGTCCGCGTGCCGGCAGCCAACCGCATCGGCGAGGAAGGCCACGGCTTCCGCTTCGCCATGGCGGGCCTTGATGGCGGCCGTCTCAACATCGCCGCCTGCGCGCTCGGCGGTGCCCAGCTCGCGCTCGACAAGGCGGTCGCCTATGCGAAAGATCGCAAGCAGTTCGGCAAGGCGATCGCGGATTTTCAGTCCACGCAGTTCAAGCTTGCCGACATGGAAACCGAACTCCAGGCGGCCCGCGTCATGCTCTACGAAGCCGCCGGCCGCCTCGACGGCAAGACGCCGGACGCCACCCGCTGGTGCGCGATGGCCAAGCGCTTCGTCACCGACACCGCCTTCAAGGTCGCCAATGACGCCCTGCAGATCCATGGCGGCTATGGCTACCTCGCTGACTACGGGGTCGAGCGCATCGTCCGTGACCTGAGGGTCCACCAGATCCTCGAAGGCACCAACGAGATCATGCGCGTGATCATCTCGAGGGATATGCTGAAGGGCTGATCCCAGCCCCTCACCGGCCACGCAGGTGAGGAAGGGCGCAACACCATTGCGCAGCAATCGCCCAAAGGCGCCATTCACTTCCGCGCGGCAGTCGTATCCCAGGCATTAGCTTGGCCGAAAATCCTGTGGCAGGTCAGCCCCTGGCGGCCGTTTGCAGGCAAGCTTAACTTGTTGTTCCAAGTACAGGCACGAGAAGCGAACGTGACCCTTCCGGAAGCAACCAGACCAAGCTTTCGGAAATGGGCTTGCAAGAGCAGGTTTGGTTCGTCAGGAAATTTTGCTCTTGCGCCCTGCCCAATAGGGATCGCGCAGCACACGCTTGTAAAGCTTGCCAGTCGGTAGGCGCGGCAGCTGGTCGGTAAAGTCGATCGAACGCGGACATTTTATGTGCGCCAGGTTGGCTCTGCAGTAGGCGATCAGCTCCGCTTCCAAGGCCGTGTCCGCCACGAAACCGGGTGCGACCTGCACCACGGCCTTCACTTCTTCACCGAGATCCTCGTTCGGCACGCCGAACACGGCTGCGTCCGTCACCTTCGGATGCGTGATCAGCAGGTTTTCGCATTCCTGCGGGTAAATGTTCATGCCGCCGGAAATGATCATGAATGTCTTGCGGTCGGTGAGATGGAGGAAGCCATCGTCATCGAGGTAGCCGACGTCGCCTACCGTGCTCATCGATCCGTCCGGTGAGCGGCTTTCCTTTGTCTTGGCCTCGTCCTCGAAATACTCGAACGGCGAGGCCGTTTTGAACCAGATCGTGCCGGGCTCGCCTTTGGGCGACGGGTTCATGTCTTCGTCGAGGATGTGAATGTCACCGAGCACCACGCGCCCGACGGTCCCCTTGTGCGCGAGCCACTCGGGCGTGTTACAGGCGGTGAAGCCAAGACCTTCTGTGGCACCGTAGTATTCGTGGATGATCGGTCCCCACCAGGCGATCATCTGCTCCTTGACCTGAACCGGGCAAGGGGCGGCGGCGTGGATGGCGACTTCGAGCGAACTCAAATTGTAGCGCGAGCGCACGTCTTCGGGAAGTTTCAAGAGGCGCGAAAACATTGTCGGCACGAGCTGGCTGTGCGTGACCTGGTGGCGCTCGATCAGTGCGAGGTAGCTCTCGGCATCGAAGTTCTCCATGATGACGGCTGTGCCGCCCGCGCGGATCGTCAATGCGACCGCCATCTGCGGTGCGGAGTGATAAAGGGGGGCCGGCGAGAGGTACATCATCCGGTCGCGGTAAAGCCAGAGAGTTTGCAGGAACTTCAACACAGGCAGGTCTTCGTCCGGCCCCGCGTCCGGTAGCGGGCGAACGATGCCCTTAGGCCGGCCGGTAGTCCCAGACGAGTAGAGCATCGCCGTACCAAGCCACTGATCGGCGATCGGCGTGTCAGGCATTCCCGCGACGGCGTCGTCCAATGCGCGGACCTTTTTATCGTCGCCTGCGCCATCGACGACGAGGCAAAGCGCGACACCCGGCGCCTGAGCCATCGCCGCTCGCGCCACTTCCAGTTTAGCCTGAGAGGTGATGAGGACCTTCGAGCGGCTGTTGTTGAGAATGTAGGCCAGTTCGTCGACGCCGAGGTAGGAATTGGTGGGTGTGAAATAAAGCCCGGCCCGGAGGCCCGCGCCGCAGCATTCGACGTAGCGCGCGTTGTTTTCCATGTAGATGGCGTAGTGATCGAGACGGCTCAGGCCCTGCTGGCGAAACAAGTGTGCGAGCTTGTTGGTACGCTTCTCAAGCTCGCCATAGGAAATGGTTTCACCTGACCCCGCCATAATCACCGCGATCCGTTCCGGATCGGTTGTTGCGATTGCGCCTGGTAACATAGCTTCTCCTGGCCTACGGCGAGCTGGCATTCTTCTGAAAAACATCGACGCGGGATAAGTGGCTGTCAAGCACGGCGGCAGCCACCCGCCGGCGGCTGCTCCGGAACAGCGTCAGACATAGGCCACGCGACGGCTAGCGCAAACAGATCGGCGTCGTGAGTTGATGGACGCCTGCCAGCAAGCGACTTCGGCTGGCAGCGGCGAAGTCCTGCCGAATATCCGCCGGGTTCTCGAGTGACCGGACCGAGGCGACCCTGCCGATAATCGCAAATCGATAACCGGAACCAACCTGGGCGGTGAGAGGCCCTTCGAGGTTTGGGCCTCAGTGCCGCGGCGTTCTTCCCCGAATCCGGTCAAAGCCCTGCTTGATCGCCGCAAACCGTGCGTCGATGTGCGGTTCAAACTGCAGATCGGTGAAGATGTGTGGCCAGTCGCCTTCGATGGCCTCGCGGACCAGTTCGCCCACGTAGAGTGGGTCGATGCCGCTGGCAATCGCTTCGGTCACGGCCTTCAGGATCTCCGTGCCCGGACCTTCCGTCGGCACCGCCTGGATCTGCCCGGCAAAACGGTCCGGAATGTTGCGACCCGAAGACACGATGTTCGTGCGGATTACCCCCGGGCACAGCACGGACACGCCGATGCCGCGCGCGGCCAGTTTCGGCCGCAGGTCCTCCGACAGGGCCACCACGCCGAACTTCGTCACGTCATAGGACGGGTTCGTCAGTGCCACCATGCCTGCAATCGATGCGGTCGAGACGATCTGACCGCCCTCGCCATGTTTCTCGATCAGCGGTCCGAAAATCTCGATGCCCCAGATCACTGACCAGAGGTTGACCCCCATCACCCAGTTCCAGGACGCGTCGTTCCACGTGCCATAGTCACCGCCGCCGCCGACGCCGGCATTGTTGACGAGGATGTGCACCTTGCCGAACTGCGAAATGGTCTCGTCGGCCGCGCGCTGCAGATTGTCCTTCAGCGACACGTCCGCCACGACGCCGGCCACGTTTGCATTCGTCGCCTTGAGGCTCGCGACCGCCTTGTCCAGTGCGTCCTTCTCGATGTCGCACAGCATGACTTTCACGCCCGCCTGCGCCAGCGCGGTCGCAATGCCGAGCCCGATGCCCGAGGCCGCGCCCGTCACGAACGCAGTTTTGCCTTCAAGGTGTTTCATGTTTTCCTCCCGATGTTTTTGCCATCCTGCGCTCGCCGGTGCGGCGGCGCAATCGGCTCCCCGGCGTCAGCTTTGACGCTGCCGCTCCGATCTGCGAAACAGGTCTCATGACCGCTGCCCTGATCCTCGAAACGCTCGAACGCGCCGCAGAGGCCTGCGCAGACCCGGCGCCGCTGGTCTACCGGCGGCTGTTCGCGCTGCGCCCGGAATTCGAGCCGCTGTTCGTGATGGACACAGACGGCGGCGTGCGTGGTTCGATGCTGGAAACCTGTTTCAACGCCATCCTCGGCCTTGACGATGACGCAGCCGTCCAGCGCGTCATCATCTCGTCCTCCCGCTTCAGCCATACGGGCTACGGTCTTGCCGAAACCGACCTCGACCTGATGTTCGGCGCCATCCGCGACACGGTTCGTGAGCTGAACGGCGCCAGCTGGACACCCGAAGCTGCGGCCGCCTGGGAGACGCGCCTTGCCGAGATCGCATCCATCGCCTGACCCACTGGCGCCGCCGCGCAAGCTCCGCTAGGTTGGACGAAGGCGTCTGGAGAGGGCTTCATATGACCGACAAGACCGAAGGCACCTATGGCAGCGTCTCGCGCCTGAATCACTGGATCGGCGCGGTCCTCTTCGCCAGCCTGCTGATCGTCGGCTTCATCCTTTCGTATGACGTTTTGCCGGACGAGCAGGCCGGCGAAGTGCGCAACCTGCACAAAGCCACCGGTACGCTGTTGCTCCTGTTCGCCCTCTGGCGGGTCACCTGGCGCCTTGGCCAGGGTTTCCCGGCGGCCGCGTCAGACCGCGCCGGCTGGGAACTCGCCCTGTCAAAGGCCGTTCACGGCGCGATGCTCCTGACACTCATCGTCATGCCACTGTCCGGCATTTTAATGTCGCTGGTCGGCGGCCGGTCGATAGACATGTACGGACTCTTCACGATCCCGCCGGTGGCCGAAATGAAGGATCTCGCGCGGTCCTTCCGCGCGGTTCACGGTTATGCAGCCTACACTCTCGCCGCGCTGATCGTCCTGCATATCGCCGGCGCCCTGAAGCATTCGCTCATCGACCGCGATAGCACCCTGCGGCGCATGCTGACCGGGCAGTCCGCCTCTTAGACACCGAAGGAGTCCGTCATGCAGGTCACGCCCCTTCAAGGCGCCGGCGCCGAAATCACCGGCGTGGATATCCGTCATCTGACGCCCGGCGAGTTCGCCGCTGTGCGTCAGGCCTATGCCGATCACGGTGTGATCTTCTTCCGCGACCAGTCGCTCTCCGAAGACGAACATATTGCCTTTGCGCGCCGCTTCGGCCCCATCAATATCAACCGCTTCTTCCAGGCGCATGAGCGCTTTCCGGAAATTGCGCTGGTGCTCAAGGAAAAGGAACAGAAAACCAATATCGGCGGCGGCTGGCATACGGATCATTCCTATGACGCCGAACCGGCGATGGGCTCTGTCCTCGTCGCCCGTCAGCTACCGGATGCCGGCGGAGACACATGGTTCGCCTCCATGTATGCCGCCTACGACACGCTCGATGCCTCCACGAAGGCCGAAATCGCGGACCTGCAGGCCGTTCACTCGGCTCGGCACATCTTCGGTTCGGCGCCGGACAATCACTACAAAGCCAACCGCGACACGGATAGCCGCATTGGAAATGCCGCCGCAGCGGACGTGCTGGAGGATGTCACACATCCTGTCGTGATTGCCCATCCCCTGAGCGGCAAGAAGGCGCTCTACGTGAACCCGGCTTTCACGACACGGATCGAAGGATACACGGACCAGGCGTCACATGAACTTCTCGCGCGCCTCTATGCCCATGCAATGAACCCGGCCCACGCCCACCGGTTCAAATGGCAGCCCGGCTCGGTCGCCTTCTGGGACAACCGCGCGACCTGGCATTGGGCGATGAATGATTATCACGGCGAGCGGCGCCTGATGCACCGCATCACTATCGAAGGCTGCGCGCTGAACTGAGCGACTGACGCCCTATTCGAACTTGAACTCGACGCCGATTTCCAGACCGCTTTCCCAGCGCTTCATGCACGTGCGCGGATACTTGAACTGCGGGATGCGCAGCTCAAACTCGTCCGGCAGGAGCACGCCTTCCGGCAGGGCAAGACGCGCCCCGCCCGGTGAGACGTCTCGCACTTCCACTTCCTGTTTGCGGAACCAGCCGAGCTTGACCAGTCCGCGAGCATCGACGCGAACGCGCTGGCCGCGGCGATTGAACTTGCCCACTTCAAGACGTGAGCTGGTGGTTAGCTGGCTGGACATCGGCATTCCGGGGCTGGGACAGGGCAGGGTTTCACCGCTGTTGTCGCACAAACATGTAAAGGCTTGGCGAAACAGCTTGTCTCAATTTTGGAAGTGGGCATTTACGTTTGCGTTACGCTTTCCGGACGGAGACCTGCCATGACATCTGACGTGTTGATCCGCCAGCAAGGCGGGCTCGGCCGCATCACGCTGACCCGCCCGGGCGCCCTGCACGCCCTGAATACGCCGATGTGTGCGGCCATCCTGGACGCCGTCACCCGATGGTCTGCAGACCCCTCCATACATCTTCTCTGGATCGACCATCAGGAGGGCACCCGCGGCTTCTGCGCCGGCGGCGACATCCGCATGCTTGCTGAAAGCGGCGCAGCGGACGGGGCCGAGGCCCGCGGTTTCTTCCGAACCGAATACCGCATGAACGCCGCCCTCGAAGCTTTCCCGAAACCGGTTCTCGCCGTCATCGACGGTGTTACGATGGGCGGCGGCGTCGGCCTGTCTGTCCACGGATCACACCGCGTAGCGACGGAGCGCACCGTCTTCGCCATGCCTGAAACCGGTATCGGCCTCTTCCCGGATGTCGGCGGCGGCTGGTTCCTGCCGCGCCTTGGCGGCGAACTCGGGACGTGGCTGGCGCTGACCGGGGCGCGCCTCAAGGGCGCGGACGTCGCCGCTGCCCGCGTCGCCACGCATTTCCTCCCCTCCGAGCTCATTCCGGCCCTCGCCAAACAAGTCGAGGCAGCAGACTTCTCCGCTGGCGCCGCCGAACTCCTCAACGAGATCCTCGGCCGGCTCACCCACGCCGTCCCGCCTGGCAGCTTCGAGACGCACCGCGCTGTCATCAATCGCTGCTTCGCCGCAGACCGCGCCGAGGACATCCTCGCTGCGCTGGAGGCTGATGGCGGTGACTGGGCTCGCACTGAGGCCGCAACGCTCCGCGCCAAGAGCCCGGAAACTGTCAAGGTCGCCCTGCGTCAGCTGCGCGAAGGCCGCTCCGCCGCAACCTTCGAGGACAACATGCGCATGGAATTCCGGATCGGCTGGCGCAAGGTTCAGAGTGCGGATTTCCTGGAAGGCGTGCGCGCCGTCATCATCGACAAGGACAATGCGCCCGTCTGGAAGCCCGCGTGCCTGGAAGACGTGTCGGACGCCGATGTCGCCCGCTATTTCGCGCCTCTGGGCCCTGACGAGCTGACCTTCAGCGCATGACCGGCAGGGCTGGACAGGCGCCGCGCCCGGCGCCGATACTCGCCCCGACCACAGAGCAGGGTAGGGATCAATGCGCGGCGAAGTCCTGAAGCCTGAGGATGCGAGCGGCCCGGGTCTGATCCTCGGCGTGGACGGCAAGCGCTATCATTTCACCACGGCCCATGTTCATCGCGCCGCTGTGCTGCCGGCCGGCGCGCAGGTGGATTTCATCGGCCTCGGCGAGGATGCACGCGACATCTATATTGTTGCCAGCGCCCAGTCTGAGCTTCCGGTCACCAATACAGATGCAGCCTATATTCCGGCTGTTGCAGCAAAATCGGATGGGATGCTGCAATATTTCTTGCGGGCCCTGTCGCGGAATTACTTTCAGTTCTACGGCCGGGCCCGGCGCGCCGAGTATTGGGGTTACCTGTTTTTCTACATAGTCACGCTGATTGTTTGCTTCGTCGCGGACTCTGTAGTGTCTGCTTCTGTATTCATTGCCTACGCTGACGGAGAAGCTGGATTCCTGCCAATATTCATTGTCCTGTTCTATTTTTATAGCCTGATCCCGGGAATCTCCATTACGGTCCGGCGCCTCCACGACCAGGACATGTCCGGCTGGCTCTACTTGATCAACTTCATTCCTTATATTGGAGCGATCATACTTTTCATTCTGATGTTCTTCGATTCTCGCCCACAGCCCAACAAACACGGGCCCTCTCCAAAGTACGGCGGTGCGCAGACAGTAGACGTCTTCGCCTGATGGCAATTCCGTTACGCCTCAGTAACGGTTAATGAAAATCGTCGTTTATTAACTCTGTGCTTGCGTATACCAAGCATGCTTATCAAAATATTAGTTCTCATCATGTAACTCTACTCAAACTACAACAAAAGTTGAGTGGTGGTTACAATGATGATGATCGACATGCAGGAAACTGCAAATACTTCTATCGGCGAGTCTTTCCTGAAGTCTCTGTCGCTTCTTGAGCAAGCCCATCGCCGTCTCCACGATGTGGTCAAGGACGACCTTGAGCGCGGTGGTGAGCGTTCGCTGACCGGCGTCCAGGCGCTCCTCCTGTACGAGATTGGCGAAGGCGAAGCTCCGGCTTCCGTGCTCCGCGCCCGCGGCGCGTTTGCCGGCACCAGCCTCTCCTACAACGTCAAGAAACTGCAGGAAGGTGGCTACCTGATCCAGACGCGTTCGGAAGACGACAAGCGTACAGTTACGCTCCGTCTCACCGACCGCGGCAAGAAGGTCCGTGTCCGCGTGGCGAAACTGTTCGAGAAGCAGGCGACTGCCCTCGAGCCCACTGCCAGCGTCCGCGCCGACGACCTGTCGCAGCTCAACAAGACGATCTCGCGCCTCGAACGCTTCTGGTCTGACCAGATCCGCTACCGCCTCTAGGCTAGCGAAAACCCCGGCCCCTCAAGGGGCCGGGGCTTCCTCCTCCGTCTACGGACTTGCCCGGCTTACTCGGGATAGATCATCTTCAGCGTAGCGCCGCCGCCGGCCGCGCCAACGCTTACGGCCGACTGTTCAAAGGTCGGCGCCGCGCGCAGGGTCTCGGCATTCGGCGACGTCCAGCCATCCAGCGGCCGGCCATTCTCGGCTGTGTCGAATTTGCCGTTGGCGTTGAAGTCATGCCAGATCGATACCGCATAGGCGCCTTCCGGCAGGTCGAAGGTGAAGCTGCGGCTGCCGGCCTCCGGCGCCTCAATGATCTCGCCGGCGATGCCTTCTTCCTTCATGAACTGCGCCGCGGTCTGCACGCCCACATAGAACTTGCCGCCGCGCGCTTCGATGCCCTCCACGTTCACCGTGAGCGGTGCCGCCTGCGCCATGCCGGCAGCGGCCAGCGCGCCCGCCAGCGCGAGCGCGGATTTCAGGGATATAGAACGGGTCATGTCGGTCTCCTTTGTCAAATGACAAGCACTTTGTAATTCAAAGTTAAAACGCCTGTCAACAAACAACTTTGCAAAGCAAAGTGAAATGACCGGGGCTTGCCCCGCCCGCCCGGCTGCGCCAAATCGGTCGAGGTGGCAGAGGCGAGTGACCGATGAAACTCTTTGCGGTTTTCGTGGGCGGCAATCATCCCCGCGCCAACATTGAGCTTCATGACCTGCGCTTCGTCACCGGCGAGACGCTGATGGACACCGTGCCCCAGCTGCGCGCCGCCTGGTGGGGCACGCCGGCCTCTCTGCATATCGATGGATATGCCGAACTTACCCATGTCGACGGCCGGCCGGTCGAGGTCGTCGCGGGCCCTGCGCCGGCGAAACCCGGTGCTTCCCTCTGGTTCATCAATGTTGGTGGTTACACGCCCGAACTTTTCGGCGAGCAGCACCATTATCTCTTTATGGCCGGCGCAGACAAAGCCGAGATCTGGAGCCGCGCCCGCGCGCTCTCGCCCGACTGGTCAGCCCGCCACAAGGACAACCTCGCCACCGTCGATGAGGTCGTCGAAGTGAACACTCTTTTGGCAGGCGGTATCCATATCAGCCTCGGCGCGCCCATCGCCGGCGCCCCTGCACCGAAAATCATCTCGGACTATATCAAGCTCTGACCGCAAAGCAGCCCTCAATCGAAGAAGCCCGCCGCCGTGCTCGCACGATCAGGGCCGCGGGCTAGATCGGCGCCCGGCGCTAGCGAAAGTCACTCCGCTGGTGTTTCTTCCGGCGCCGAATATCCAGTCTGCACCATCAGGTACGCGATCACAGCCAGGCGGTCTTCCGGCTTGCGCACGCCGGAAAAACTCATCCGGTTGCCGGGCACGAAGGTGCGCGGATTGGCCAGCCAATTGTCGAGTTGTTCCGGCGACCAGATGAAGGTTTCGGCCTTCAGTGCGGGCGAATAGTCGAAGTCCGGCGCCGAGGCGACCGGGCGACCAAACAATCCATACAGGTTCGGGCCCACGAGGTTACCAGCGCCCTCGGCAGTCAGGTGGCAGGACTGGCAGAGTTTCCAGGTCCGGTTCCCGGCAGCATAGCTAGCGGTGTTGTAGGGCGCGGGCAGCGATGCGAATTCCGGGCTCGGCTCGCCGGGTGACGCTGCTGGCGCGGCCGGGGCCGGCATCGCCTCGGCGGGGGCGGCAGCCGGGGCGGCTTGGGCAGCGGGCACCGTTTCGGCCGGGCCGCCGCAGGCGGCAATGAGAGAGAGGGCCAGGGCGGCGGAGACGAAAATGCGCATGACAGCAAGGCCTTGAGTGAGGAATGATGAACCAGTGTCGCCGGGAAGCGGGGAAAATTCAACGCTAAAGCCTCGCGTCCGAAGCGCGCACTTCCGCGCGGGACAGGCGCCGGGCGGGCGGCTACAATATGCGGCTGATGCCTGATTCTGCGCGCCTCCGTCCCGTCATACTCCGGCTACCGCCCGAGGTGGTCAACCGTATCGCCGCTGGCGAAGTGGTTGAGCGACCGGCGGCCGCTGTAAAGGAGCTAGTGGAAAACGCGCTCGATGCTGGCGCGCTCAACATCTCGATCGCCATCGAGGAAGGCGGCCTGAAGCGGATCACCATCGAGGATGATGGCTGCGGCCTCTCGGCAGAGGATTTGTCGGTGGCGCTGGAGCGGCACGCGACCTCGAAACTTGTGCCGGACGCCGATGGGCGCGTCGACCTTCTCAACATTCACACGATGGGCTTTCGCGGCGAAGCCTTGCCGTCGATCGCTTCGGTCAGCCGCCTGCGGATTGTCAGCCGCGCGGCGGGCGAAGCAGCAGCAGAAATATACTCCGAGGCCGGACGGATCGATGGACCGAAACCGGCTGCCTTCACCGGGCGAAGTGAAACCGGCACGCGCATCGATGTGGCGGACCTGTTCCATGCCACGCCCGCGCGCCTGAAGTTCATGCGCGGGGAGCGCGCCGAAGCGCTCGCGGTAACCGATGTCGTCAAGCGCCTCGCGATGGCCAATCCGGGCGTGGGATTCACCTTGGAAAACAATGGCCGCAACGTGCTGCGCTACGCGCCGGAGTTTGATGATGAAGCCGGCCGCCTCGCCCGGCTCGGCGCCATCATGGGCCGCGAGTTTAGCGACAATGCTATCGCGATTGATGCGACGCGCGACGGTACGCGGCTTACCGGCTTTGCAGGCCTGCCGACGCTCAATCGCGGCAATGCGCAGATGCAGTTCCTGTTTGTGAACGGACGCCCCGTGAAGGACAGGATGCTGACCGGCGTTGTGCGCGCGGCTTACCAGGATTTTCTGGCGCGGGATCGCCATCCAATGCTCGCGCTGTTTGTTGATGTCGAGCCCGAGGAAGTCGACGTGAACGTCCACCCCGCGAAAACCGAGGTGCGGTTCCGCGACGGCGCCAGCATTCGCGGCCTGATGATTGGCGCGCTACGCCATTCGCTCGCCGATGCAGGCCATCGTGCCTCGACCACGGTGGCTGGCTTTGCGCTCGGCCGGGCAAGGCCTGAGGCGGCGCAGGCTGGTCTCCTCTGGCAGTCGCCATCATCGGCGGCCTACCGCCCGGTCAGCTTGCCGCGCGGCGTACCGGAAGTCTCGCGCGAGCCTTTCATGCCGAACACCGCGCCTGCCGCGCGCTTTGATGAGCAGAAATCTCAGCCACATACCGGCGAGTTCCCGCTTGGGGCGGCGCGCGCGCAGGTGCATGAGACTTATATTATTGCTCAGACAGCGGATGGTATTGTCATCGTTGACCAGCACGCTGCGCATGAACGCCTCGTCTACGAGGCGATGAAGCGGCAGATGGAAGACGGCGGCGTGCGCCGTCAGGCGCTGCTGATCCCGGATATTGTCGAGATGAGCGAAGACGAGGCTGGCCGCATCCTGGACCGCGCGGATGACCTTGGCGCGCTGGGCCTGGAAGTCGAAGCATTCGGGCCCGGCGCCGTCTGCGTGCGGGCGACGCCGGCGCTGTTCGGCGAGATGGATACGGCGGGCCTCTTGCGCGATCTTGCGGATGACTTTGCCGAGTATAATGCCGGCCTTGCGCTCAAGGAGCGATTCGAGGACGTCATGGGCAATATGGCTTGCCGATCCTCCGTGCGGGCCGGACGGCGTCTCAACGGAGACGAGATGAACGCGCTGCTGCGCCAGATGGAAGCCACACCGCATTCCGGCCAGTGCAACCATGGCCGGCCGACCTATGTGGAACTGAAGCTCGCCGATATCGAGAAGCTGTTCGGCCGGCGCTAGGTCAGGCGCCGCCCGTCAGGCCTTCTTCTTTGTCGCTTTCTTTGGCTTGTCTGCGGACTTTCCGGCCTCGCGCGTCTTGCGCATCCGGTCCATGCCGCCGCCTGCAACCCATTTGAAGATGCGCCAGGCTTCGCCTGCAGTCATCTTCGGGGCAGGCGCCAGCGTGCCCTTTTTCTCGGGCGGGGCGATCTTCGGCGGCTTGCGGCGTTGCGTCCTTGTGCGGACGGGTTCGGGAAGGGTCGGCGGAATGTCGGCTGCGATGATGTCTTCCGCGCCCGTTTCCAGCTGGGCAGGCGCGCCGGCGGTTTCAAAGGCTGGGTCCAGATTGCCGAGAAGGTGGGCGTCGGAGAAATCGACGGCAAGCTCCACCCAGAGCGGAAGGTGATCCGACATCTGCCAGGTCAGCCAGCGCTTGGCGTAGTATTCCTTGTCCTTCGCCTTGTCTTTCGGCGTGCCATCCGGTCCAAGGTCGCGGTGGCGTGCGGGCAGGGTTGGGGCGTAGTGGTCGTAATGCTCCGGCCTGAAGACGGTCGCTGACCAGTCAAAGGCGCCCGACGAGAGAAAGGTCAGCTCATCCTGTTTTGTACGGAAGGCAATCTGGTCATAGTAGTTCGTGCGGAGCAGGTTTGACGGATATTGTTCCGGGGGCAGCTGGAAGCCGGCACTCTTCAGCGCCTGCATTGTTTCGTCGATGGGATTCTTGATGTTGAAATCGCCGAGCAGGATGTAATTTTCCTTTTCGCGCTCAGCGCGCCCGGCCATCTCTTTCGCGAGGTATTCGATTTCCTGAACGCGGCGTTGATAGCCCTCAGATCCTTTGGATTCTTCGCCGAAGTAGATGTGCACGGTGCAAAGCGAGAACTTGAACCAGCCGCACTGGAAGGAAACGAGAAAAGGTGTGCGCGCAAATTGCTGTTCACCGGGAAGGAGTGCGTGCTTGGGCAACACGATTTCGCCGGCGATGTTCCGGAAACGGACTTTCCGGCTGTCATAGACGAAGGCCATGCGCTCGCGGTTGCCTGATGAGCCGGTGGTGACGTCGGTGGCAATAAAGTCCCAGCCGGGACCCATGAGGCGGATGACATCCTTCAGGGGCTGGAGGTCTTCATTGACTTCCTGCAGCGCGCAGACATCGAAAGAGGAGAGTATCTCGGCGATATAGTGGAGGCTTTCGCGGCGGCGCGGGCCGTGGCGGAACTTGTTGTTGTCGAAGTCCCGGATGTTCCAGGTGCCTATGATGAGGCTTGCATCCTTCGTCCGGCGCGGCACGCCCTTCGGCGGCGGCGAGGCGAGATGCGCGCGCAGGTCAAGCAGGCGGCGCGAGGTCCAGTCGCGCTCGGCCAGCGTGAACAGCCGCTCGTTACGCAAATCGGTGTACCAGACCATGCCCTTGTCCCCTCGCATTCTGCGACGGGCGATCAATCGTTAAGTTTGGTTAGCGGCGCGTTAACGAATGGTGAAATGCGTCATGAAAGCAGGGCGATCAGACGTCGACGACGCGGCCCGGGTTCATGATGTTCAAGGGGTCGAGTGCTTTCTTGATGGCGCGCATCGCGTCGGTGGCGGCGGGCGGGCGCAGGCGGGCGAGTTCGTCGCGCTTCAGGCGGCCGACGCCGTGCTCGGCGGAGATGGAGCCGCCGAATTCCATGACCGTGTCGAATACGGTGCGCGTGACCGCGGCTTCGTGCTGTTTCAGGACGGGTGTCGAGGCCCCTGCGGGCTCGACCACCGAGTAGTGGAGATTGCCGTCGCCGACATGGCCAAAGATAACAAAGTCCGCAGGCGGAACAAGTTTCCGGACGTTCGCATTGCACGCCGCAATGAAGGCGGGGATCCGGCTGATCGGAACGGAGATGTCCTGATTGAGCGCGGTGCCGTAGGCGCGTTTGGATAGCGGGATCGTCTCGCGAATGTTCCAGAAGGCTTTCGCCTGCGTTTCGCTGGCGGCGATGGCAGCGTCCTGCACGAGGCCGGCTTCGGCGCCGGCTTCGAGGGCGGCGGCGAGGAGGGCTTCGGCCTGCTCGGCGCGTGGCTGGGAGATTTCGATGAGAACGCGCCATTCGGCATTCGCGGGCAGCGGATCGCGTGTGCCCGGAATATCGGCGACGACCATCGAGACGGCGTTGGCTGGGATGATCTCGAAGCTGGTTACAGAGTCGCCCGCATGGTCGCGCACGAGGGCGAGGAGTTTCACGACGTCTTCGGCGGTCTCGACAACGACCCAGCCTGTCGCACGCTGGACTTTCGGGAAGAGCTTGAAGGTCGCCGCCGTGATAAGGCCCAGTGTGCCTTCGGCGCCGGCGAAAAGGTGTTTGAGGTCATAGCCGGTATTGTTCTTGCGCAGGCCGGAAAGTCCGTCCCAGATCTGGCCGGAGGGCAGGACCACTTCGAGGCCAAGGATCAGGTCGCGCATCATGCCGTAACGCAGCACGGCGACGCCGCCCGCATTGGTGGAGATGAGGCCGCCGAGCGTGGCGGTGCCTTGCGAGCCGAGCGCGAGGGGGAAGAGGCGGTTGGCCTTTTCGGCTGTTTCCTGCGCGGCGACGAGCGTGGCGCCGGCTTCGATGACCATGGAATTGTTGAAGGGATCAACCTCGCGCACAGCGTTCATGCGCGTCATCGACACGCAGACTTCGCCATGCGGCGTGCCGCCATCGACCAGGCCGGTATTGCCGCCTTGCGGCGTCATCGCGACACGGTGGGCGGCGCAGAGTTTGAC
The DNA here is from genome assembly GCF_022844445.1 of Hyphomonas sp. Taxonomy (GTDB): domain Bacteria; phylum Pseudomonadota; class Alphaproteobacteria; order Caulobacterales; family Hyphomonadaceae; genus Hyphomonas. The sequence goes on along the minus strand of NZ_JALHLS010000005.1, from coordinate 106,859 downwards.
GAACGCGGCGGCTTCTTGCGTAGAGGCCGGGCGGGCGATGAAGGGCGTTTCGCCCTGATAGGTCCCGCGCCAGGGCGTTGAGGCGGCGCTCAGTTTTTCCGGATCGTCCGTCCAGCCTTTCGGGCCGAGCAGGTCCTTGGCGGCGGTGAGGAAGGCGGGGGGCGGGGGCGAGGTCATAGCGGCAGTTTACGCATTTCCTGAGCGATGGCGAGGCCGCCGGCTGTCGCAGAGAGGCCCTCGATCACGCCTTCGCGGGATTCGGTCGTCTTGTTCTGGCTGAGCTTGGTGATGCCTTCGAGACGAACGGGGGTGAGCTGGAAGGCGCGGATGCCGCGCAGCATCAGCTCGAACGCGCCGGGGGCCATCTTGGCGCGGGTCCAGGGCGGCTTCGGCAGGAGGAGCCCTTCGAAATGGTCCGAGACATCGTCAAGGAACCTGGTTGCGTCCGTCGGCTCGGCGGCGCCGTCTGCTTCGACGGAGAGGTAGTTCCAGGTAGGCACCTGATCGGGAACCGGGCCGTACCAGTCGGGCGAGATATAGGCGTCCGGACCGGTGAAGACGATCAGCGCGGACGCGCCGGACTCAAGGCGGCGGGTCAGCGGATTGTGCGCAGACAGATGAAAGCGCAGGCGCGGTGTGCCAGTCTCCATGTCGGCAAGCACGGGCGTATGGGCCGCGAGTGGGGCGACTTCGCCATTGGCGCAGACAAGGCCGAGCGGATAGGCACGAATGCGGGCGAGCAGCGTTTCCGGATCGGATTCGCGAAAGAACGGGGCGGGGTGCATGGGTTAGAACAGGCTGCCCTGCTGGCCTGGCTTGCGCGGCGGGGGCTTGGGCTTGGACGGCGCACTCCCGAGCGGCGCAGCGGCGACGTCACCGTCGGCGAAGCTGACCTTGAATTCATCCGTAACGGCCGCAATGTCCGCCGAGCGGATGAGGCGGCCATCGGTGCCGCGCACAAGCGCGTAGCCGCGCTTGAGCGTCGCCTGATAGGACAGCGTCTCCAGCATCTTGGCTTCGGTGTTCAGCGCAGCGGCGCGCTTTTCGATGAGGCGCATCAGGGCGGGTCGCGCGCGGACGGAGACATCACGCAGCCGTTGGCGACTTGTCCGGATTTCGGATTTCAGAAGCGCCGGCGAGAGCTGCAGGCGTGAGAGCTTCAGGCGCGCTTTCTGTGTCAGCGCGAGGGCGGCTTTCGGCAGGTTGGCGCTGGCAAAGTCCAGCCGCTGCCGGGCAGGTTGGAGCAACATTTCCGGGCGCGGCAGGCGTGCGGCAGCGAGCTTGTCACGGCTGCGGGAGAGGGCGCGCGTGAGAGCGCGCTTCAGGCGCTCGCCGCTCTCGCCGGTGGAGAGGAGAAGTTCCGTCCGTACCGGGACGGCTATCTCGGCGGCGCCGGTGGGCGTGGGCGCGCGGCGGTCTGAGACATAGTCGATCAGCGTCGTATCGGTTTCGTGCCCAACCGCAGAGATCAGCGGGATCTCGCTCTCGAAGGCAGCGCGGACGACGATTTCTTCGTTGAAGGGCCAGAGGTCTTCGATGGAGCCGCCGCCGCGTGCGACGATCAGCACGTCGGGGCGGTCCGGGCCGGTCATCGCGTTGAAGCCGCGGATGCCGGCGGTGACCTGGGCGGCGGCCTGCTCGCCCTGTACGAGGGCGGGCCAGACGATGACGCGCACGGGAAAACGCTCGCGGATGCGGTGGAGAATGTCGCGGATAACCGCGCCGGTCGGCGAGGTGACGACGCCAATGGTGCGCGGCATGTAAGGCAGCGGTTTCTTGTGCCTCGGATCGAAGAGGCCTTCAGCGGCGAGTTTCTTCTTGCGCTCCTCGAGGAGCTGCATAAGCGCGCCGGCGCCAGCCGGGCGCATGGAGCTTGCGATCAGCTGGTAGGCGGAGCGGCCCTCATAGGTGGAAAGGCGGCCCGTCGCGATGACCTCGAGGCCTTCTTCCGGGCGGAAGGGCAGGCGTTCGACCTGGCCGCGCCACATGATCGTGTTGAGGACGGCCTTGTCGTCCTTCAGGTCCGCATACATGTGGCCGGACTTGGCAATGGTGACGCGCCCAAGCTCGCCGCGCACGACGACATGATCATAGTTCGTCTCGATCGTCCGCTTCAGGCTGGCGGCGAGTTCGGAGACCGAGAGGGCGTGGTCGTTGCTGGGGGGCGAGTCGCTCATGCGCCCCTTGTCGCAAGGCGCAGGCGGGCGGGCAAGGGCGGGCTGGCAATGGGGGGTTTTCGGCTGGCGGAAAATGTTCGCGTGGTGTCCTAGGCAGGCCGCCTCAGCTCTTGATCTCCAGAGCCGCTCCGCGCATGGAGCGATCCCATGAACATTCTCCTGATCGGATCGGGCGGCCGTGAACACGCCCTGGCCTGGAAGATGGCGGCCTCCCCGCTGGTGGACGTGGTGCACTGCGCGCCGGGAAATCCCGGCATGGACGCGGTCGGACCGTGTTTCGACGTGGCGGCGGACGATGTGGACGGGCTCGTGAAGCTCGCGCTGCAGGTCGAGCCGGACTTGGTGGTGATCGGGCCGGAGGCGCCGCTGGCGCTGGGGCTTTCTGACATTCTCCGGGCACGCGGGTTTGACGTGTTCGGGCCGTCGAAGGCGGCGGCGCAACTGGAGGCGTCGAAGGCGTTCTCGAAAGCGCGGATGGTGAAATACGGCGTGCCGACGGCGGCATATGGCGAGTTCACCGAAGCGGGACCGGCGAAGGCATTTCTGAAGAAGATGCAGGCCCCGTATGTGCTGAAGGCGGATGGCCTCGCGGCGGGCAAGGGCGTCGTGATTGCGGAGACGCTGGCCGAGGCGGAAGCGGAAGTCGACGAGATGCTGTCCGGTAAGTTCGGCTCGGCCTCGGCAACGCTGGTGATCGAAGAATTCATGCACGGCGAAGAGGCGAGTGTGTTCGTCATCACCGACGGCGTCGGCGCGGTCTACTTGCCTGCGGCGCAGGACCACAAGCGCGTCGGGGACGGCGACACGGGGCCGAACACCGGCGGCATGGGCGCCTATGCGCCGGCGCCGGTCGTTAGTACAGAGATCATGGAGCGGGTGAAGCGCGAGATTGCCCAGCCAATGCTTAAGGGCATGGCGAAAGACGGGATGCCGTATCAGGGCGCGCTGTATATCGGCATCATGGTGACGCCTGAAGGGCCGAAGGTGGTCGAGTTCAACGCGCGCTTCGGCGACCCCGAATGCCAGGTGCTCATGAAGGGCCTCACCGGTGATATCGTGCCGTTGATCCTGATTGCAGCGACAGGCGGGCTGAAGGGCAGCGAGAAGGATTTCGAGCGGCTGCTGGAGCTGGAAGCTTTCCGGCCGACGGCATCGGTCGTTATGGCGGCGAAGGGCTATCCGGGCAGCTATGACAAGGGCAGCGTGATCGAGGGCGTGGACGCCGCGAATGCGTTGCCGGGTGTGACGGTGTTTCATGCAGGTACGGACATTGCGCCGGGCCACAAGCTGGTTGCGAAGGGTGGGCGCGTTTTGAACGTGACGGCGAGCGGCGCGACGCTGAAGGAAGCGGTGGAGCGCGCCTATGCAGGCGTGGACGCGATCGGCTGGCCGGAAGGCTTCTGCCGGCGCGATATCGGCTGGCGGGCGCTGAAGGATTAGGCGTTCGGGTCGATCAGGATCTTGATTTCGGTCGGGTTCTTCGCGAGGGCGTCGAAGGCGGCTTCGGTGCTTGCGAGGGGCTGCCGGCTGGTGATGAGGCGCGCAGCCTTGTCCGGGTGGGCTTCGATCAGCTTCAGGGCGGCGGCGAACTCTTCGGGCCGGTAAGCGAAGCTGAACTCTAGTGTCAGTTCACGGAGGATGCCGTCGAGCGGCGTCAGCTTTTCCTCGTGCGGGCAGACACCGGCGACGATGATGTGGCTGTGCGGCGGAGCGCCCTTGATAACCTGGTCGATGAGGCCGGGGGCGCCAGTACATTCGAAGATGTTGGGGCCGGGTGGCAGGCCGCGGAAATCGCGGGCTAGCAAGGGTGACATCGTATGCGGCGTAAAGGCGAGCGTGTCCCAGTGCGTGAAGGCGGACTCCGTGGACGGATCGACCACGATGTCGGCGCCGAGGGCGGCTGCGGCCGCGCGGCGCTCGGGTGAGAAATCCGCGGCAAGGATCGGGCCGCGGCCCTGAAGGCTGAGCGAGAGGATGACGGCGAGGCCTACCGGGCCGCAGCCGATGACGACATTCGGGCCTTTGTGGCGCCTGGCGAGGTTGGCGGCGTGCAGGCCGACCGAGAGCGGCTCGGTGAGGGCGGCCAGATCGTCCGGCACGCTTTCGGGGATACGGAAACTACGCGCGGCGTCTATGCAGCTCAGGGTGGCGAGACCGCCGCCATGACCAGGGGAGATTCCGATGGTCTGCGGGCCGTCATGGGTGTGCGTGAAGGGCAGGCCAGTGATGCGGTCTCCGGACTTCAGCTTCGTCTCGGTGCCCGGCGCGATGCCAATGACTTCAGCGGAAAATTCGTGGCCCGGAATGATCACCGGCAGCTGTTCGGCGGGGAGTGTTTCAGCAAGCGCGGCGAGTTGCTTGCGCAGCGAAAGGTCACTGCCGCAGATGCCGGTGAACAGCGGGCGCACGAGCAGCTGGCCGACGGTGGGTGTCGGATCCGGCATATCGCGGACGGTGAAGGCTTTGCCGTGAAGTGTGGCGGCGCGCATGATCCGTGTCCTGAGCTTACAGGTTGGGTGGCAGCAGGAACCGGGCGACTTCCGGCTGGCCGGTATGAGCCGTGGTACCGCCATCGGCGACCACGATGGCGCCGGTCATGTAGGAGGCATCACCCGAGGCGAGGAAGGCGACGACCTTGGCCATTTCCTCGGGCTGGGCGGCGCGACCGAGCGGGATGCGGCTGGTCCACTCGTCCCTGAGGCCCGGCATCTGGGAGACGCCGGCCGTAATCGGCGTATCGACGAGGCCTGGGCAGAGGGCGTTGACGCGAATGCCGTCGCGGGCGTGGTCCACGGCCAGCGCGCGCGTGTAGTTGATAACGGCGCCCTTGGCGGCGTTGTAGGCGGCGAAACGATAGTCGCCGCCCATGCCGGAGATAGAGGCCGTGTTCACGATGGCGCTGCCGGCGGGCATATGGGGAATGGCGAAGTGGCAAGCGTAGTAGACGCTGTTAAGGTCGACAGCGATGATGTTTTCCCACTCGGCGGGGGCGAGTTCGACGGAGGTGCCGAAGCTGCCGATGCCGGCATTGTTGAACAGGATGTCGATGCGGCCATGCCGGGCGACGGCAGCCTTGATGAGGGCTTCGACCTCGTCAGCTTTCGACACATCGCACTTTACCGCCATGGCAGAGGGTCCGAGGCTGGCGGCGAGGCTTTTGCCGCCATTATCTCCAATGTCGGCGAGGACGACATGCGCGCCTTCCTGCCAGAGGAGACGGGCAGTGGCCGCGCCAATGCCGGAGGCTGCGCCGGTGATGACGGCGACCTTGTTCTCGAAGCGGTTGGTGGTCATCAGGCAAGCACGGCGCTGGGCGGCGCGGTCTCGTTTGTCCAGTCGGGCTTGCGCGCGGTGACGGCGGCCGCGATTTTTTCCCAGGCGGGGAGCGACTTGGCGAGGAAGTTGATGTCGAAGTTTTCCTGCGTACGGAATTCGAGCACCTCTACGCCGTTCGGACCCGGCGTGTAGCGGTAAGCCTTGTCTGCGGGCAGGAAGAAGCCGTCGCCGGGGCCGAGCGTGTCGGTGCCGAGCTGCAGGGAGCCGGCGACGATGTAGTAAAGGCAGTCCGCATTGTGCGTGTGCAGAGGAAGCGGGAAGCCGCTCTTGAACCAGGCATAGGTGAGGCTGAAGCCGGGGCGGGAGAAGAGCGTCTTGACGATGTTGCCTTCAGCGAAACCGGCCTCGAGCGCTTTCGTGATCCCGGCTTCGAACTCCGGGTTCATGCCGGTGACTTCCATATGCGCCGTTTCGTCCAGCGAGGGCGCAGATGACGTGCGGTAAATTTCGTAACCGGTATTGGCGGATGGGGTGTGAACGGTGTCGGCCATGATGTCTCCTCCGGGGCCGGCTTTCTCTGGCGGGCGGCGCACCGGCCGGGCGCTGCCGTTTGAGAGAAGGTGCCTGTGAATCCAAAATCAGTCAATATTGACTGATTTTTATCTTGAGCCGGTTGACTGGCCGGGGTGGAGCAGGGTTAGTCAGTGCATGCCGAAGACACCCGCCGCCGAGACGCTGAGCGCCCCGCGCCGCCGCAACAAGCGAGGCGAGGCCGCGCGCCGCCAGATCATCGAGGCGGCGATCCGGTGCCTCAACGCGCACGGCTATGCGGGCACGTCGATCGAGGCCGTGATGGCGGAGGCGGGCGTCAGCCGCGGCTCGCTGCTGAACCAGTTCCCGACGCGGATTGCCCTGATGGCGGCGACCAGCGAGGCAGCGATGCAGGCGATGATTGCCGACACGCACGCACGGATGGACGCGATGCCGGACGCGGTCAGGCGTTACCGGGCGATGTGCGATGTCACCTGGGCGGCGCAGAACATGACCGAGGGAACGGCGGTGACCGAAGTGCTGCTGGCAGCGCGGCGGGACGAGGCGCTGGCGCTGGCCTTCCGTCCGGTGGCGCGGCGCATCGAGGCGGAGATTGATCAGTATACGGGGGAGCTGGCCCGGGCGGCGGGCGTGAAAGAGCGTGACATCGACGTCTGCCTGCTCCACGGGCGCCTGCTGATTCTGAGCCTGCGCGGGATCACGCTGGAGCTTTCCTTCGATTCGCGCCGCAAGATGATCAACCGCGCGCTGGACCAGATCCGCGCGCAGCACGCGGCGCATTGCGACCGGGTGCTGGCCGGGCGCTGAGGGGCAGGGCTCATCCACGGCAACGATCGCAAGGATCGCCCGGACTTCACGAAGCTCTGCGTCTGCAAACTGCGCCGGATCATACTGGAAGGTGACAGAGGGCGGCATCTCGGCCCGCGAGGCGCGAAGCGTGCTCCATTCGTTGGACAGGATGGCGCCGTCTTTCGTCCATGTCGCGGAATCCATATTCGAGCCTGCGGCGCGGCAATCGTCCGAGTCCGGCGCAAAATTGGCCAGCGTCGCCGCCGGGCAGGTCAGGCAGCGGCAGGCGTATCGGACCCGTCCGGTGGAGGCCTGGTTTCCTGCGAAGTCAGGCTGCCCCGATCCCCCCGGAAGAGGAGGGCTTGAATAAGGGTTTGAGCCTGTATTTCAAAAAATGGGGAGGCAATTCAGGCGGCCGGGGCGTCGTCCTTGAACCAGACCTCGACCGGTCCTTTCAGCGTGATCGTCAGGGGATTGCCCTTGCGGTCCAGCGCCTTGCCCGCGGTAAGCTTGATCCAGCCTTCGGAGACGCAATACTCCTCGACCGTGGTTTTCTCCTCGCCGCGAAAGCGCACACCGACGCCTCGAATGAGAACGTCATAGTTGTAGTGCGGGCTGCGCGGGTTCACGGACAGGCGGTCGGGGGGCGTTGTATCGGTCATGCGCGGGGTTTAGCCTCGCCGGGGCCGGGCGATCAAGGGATTACTTCCCTACGAAGATCAGCGTGCCTTGGGGCACCTCGTCCACGAAGCGGGCGAGGTCGGCACTTGAGAAGACGATGCAGCCGTTGGAGCGGCCGAGCTTGCCGTGCGTCTGGACGAAGGTGGGCTCGGCATAGCTGGCGGAGTGGATGACAATGGCGCGGTCCCGCGCCGTTCGATTGGTGTCGTCGAGGCCGTCGAGACGGAACGATTGGCCATGCTTGCCGGAATATTCCTCGGCGACGCGGAAGGTCCCTTCCGGGCTGGCCTGCGAGCCGTTAGCGCTGGAGAACGCGTCGAGGTAGCCGTCATGGTCAGCGTCCGAGCCGAGCCCATGGGCGGCCCGGTAGGCGGAGATTGCGCCGGTCGCCAGATCGATGACGAAGAGGCGTTCCTTGCTCGAATGCAGGCTATAGTCGACGACGACCAGCTTGTCAGTGGTTCGGCCTTTGGCGGTGTGGGCCTCCATCGCGGTTACGGCGCGTTCCAGAAGGGCGGGGCGGATCAGGCCACCCGGATCGATCGTCTTGGCGTCGGCGGAAGCTGCCGGGCCAAAAATTCCCAGCAAGAACAGGGCGAAGAGGCGGAACATGCGGGCTAGCTCCTCATGGGCGGCGACGTCGCGGCAGGTCTTGGCGCGACAGCTTGTATTGCTATGCTATCATTTAAAATCGGCAAAATTGAGAGGGAACGACATGGCAGAGGCCGCCAACGCACAGGACCTGTTTTCAGGCACCAAGGAAGTCGCCGAATCCCACCGTTTCAACGAGGCCAACCTGGCCGCGTGGATGGAGAAGCATGTCGAAGGCTATGAGGGCCCGCTGATTGTGCGCCAGTTCAAGGGCGGCCAGTCGAACCCCACCTACCAGCTGATCACACCCAAGAAAAAATACGTGATGCGCCGCAAGCCTCCGGGCAACCTCTTGCCGAGTGCGCATGCGGTGGACCGCGAGTTCACGGTAATCAACGCGCTCTGGCCGCTGGGCTATCCGGTTGCGCGCCCGTACGGGCTGTGCACGGATGAAAGCGTCGTCGGCACGATGTTCTATGTCATGGACATGGTGGAGGGGCGCATCCTCTGGGACGGCACCCTGCCGGACTCGACGCCGGCCGAACGCCGCGCAATCTATGAGGCCAAGGTCAAGACGTTCGCAGACCTGCACAACGTCGACTGGAAGAAGGCCGGCCTGCAGGATTTCGGCAAGGAGGGCGACTATATCGCGCGCCAGATCCACCGTTGGACGAAGCAGTACAAAGCCTCGGAGACGATGCACATTCCGGAGATGGAAAAGCTGATCGACTGGCTGCCGAAGAATATCCCGCCGGGCGACACGACGACGATCGTGCACGGCGACTACCGCCTCGACAACATGGTCCTGCACCCGACCGAGCCGCGCGTGATCGCAGTACTCGACTGGGAACTCTCCACGCTGGGAGATCCGATTGCAGACTTCTCCTACCACCTGATGAACTGGGTGATGCCGCCGGGCGACTCCACGCGCGGTTCGATCATGTCGATCCCGGACCTCAAGGCCTGGGGTATTCCGACGATGGAAGAATACGTGGCGCTCTATTGTCAGCACACGGGCCGCAAAGGCCTGCCGGAGCTGAACTACTACTTCTCCTACAACGCCTTCCGCCTCGCGGGCATCCTGCAGGGCATCGTCGGGCGCGTGCGCGACGGCACCGCCAACAGCGCCAATGCCGAATCAAACGCCGCGCGCGTCGTGCCGCTGGCCCGGTTCGCCTATGAGTATGCCCGCCGCGCCGGCATGAAGGAGTGACACCTCCGCCATCCGGTACGCCGGACGGCGCGCCCGGGCGGAAGCTGCTGAGCCGGCGGGAGCTTGTCCTGCTGGCTTTTGCGGCGGCGGTGGTGACGGCGAACGCCTACTATATCCATCCGATCATCGCGCTCGTCGCACAGGATTTCGGCGTCTCGCACGCGGATATCGGTCTGGTTCCGGCGCTGAACCAGATCGCGCTGGCCCTTGGCATCTTCGTATTGCTGCCGCTGGGCGACCGGTTCAGCAATCGCCAGCTCGCCACGATCTTTGCCGCCGGTCAGCTCATCGGCCTCGCGGTGATGGCGCTGGCATCTGACTTCTGGCTCTTCGTCGCGGGCTCCACCTTCCTGGGCTTCTCCACCATCACCCCCTACCTGTTGCCTGCCTACGCATCGAAGCGCGTGCTGCCGCAGCGTCTCGGGCAGGCGACGGCCACGCTGACGACCGGGGTGATCGCGGGCATCCTCGTGGCCCGCGTCGGCGCCGGATGGGTGGGCGAACATCTCGGCTGGCGGACGGTTTATTATGGCGCAGCGGGCGTGATGCTACTCGTTACGCTGCTGTTGCCGCGCATCATGGAGGACCGGGACAAGTCCGAAGCGGAGCCGCCGCAGCAGAGCCACGCGGCGCTGGTGCTTTCAGTGTTCCCGATCATTCGTCAGCACCCGGAAGTTCTGTTGTCCGGCGCAATCCAGGGACTGGGCTTCGGCATCTTCCTCGCTGTCTGGCTGGGCCTCGGCCTGCACCTGACCAGCCCGGAAATGGGGTACGGCGCCGACACGGTCGGCTATCTCGCGGCTATCTCGCTGCTGAACCTCTTCACGACGCCCGCCCTCGGCGCCTGGGCAGACCGCACGGGCCCGCGCCGCGCGCGCTTTATAATTTCGCTGATCCAGTTCTGCGCCGTCTGTCTGCTCGGCCTGTTCGGACACAGCCTCTGGCTGCTGGTCCTGCCGCTGATCGTGATGAACCTCGTCGGCCCGCTGATCGACATTACCGGCCGGATGACCTTCCTGACGCTTCCCGCTGCGGTGCGCACGCGCCTGATGACGGCGTATATCGTGCTGATGTTCATCGGCGGCGGCCTTGCGAGCTGGGCGGCGACCTGGGTGTATGAACATGAAGGCTGGGACGGCACCGCGATGCTGGCGGCCGGGCTCTCGGCGATGCTGGTGGCGTTGTCGTTCTTTGCCATGCGGACGGCTCCCGGCCGCAACAAGGCGTGACGAACGCGGCCTGGAGTGGCAGAGATATTCGAAAGGGAGACACCATGAACGAGATCCTCAAAGGCGAACTGCGCCGACCCATCAATCTGCTGACCGAGCAGAAATACGCTGGTCACAAATCGCTGCACGACGATGCCGAAGCCGCGCGCCTCGGTATCAAGGCCGGACCTGTGGAAGGGCCAACGCATTTCTCCCAGTTCGTACCGTTGCTGGCAGACGTGTGGGGCAGGGACTGGTTTGAGCGGGGGTGCTTCTCTTGTCACTTCCTCAACATGGTGTTCGAAGGCGAAGAGGTCTGGGCGGAAATCGACGCGCCGGCGCCGAACGCCACGCGCACGCTTGCCCGTGCTTTCAAAGCAGACGGCACGCCGGTGCTGGAGGCGAGCGCCAGCGTTGGACCGGACCATGGCGAGACGTTGCTCGAGGCCCGGATGAAGGCGCTGCGCCCGCCGGGTGATCTCGTTATCCTCTCGGATCTCAAGGTTGGCATGACAGGGCGCGATAACGAGATTGTCAGCATGGGACCGGATCAGCACATGGGCGACCTCTATCCCTTCTCGCTGGCCGACAAGCTCAAGGTCATCACCGAGACGGACCCAATGTATTCGGACGCTGCTGCCTCGCCCTGGGGCCGGGCGGTTATCCCGCTGGAGATGGTCAGTGTACTGGCAAACTATTCAAGTCACGGCGCCCGCTTTCCGGTGAAGAATCCCAGTATTGGCCTCTTTGCCGATCTGGAAATCCGCATGATCGACGGCCCGCTTTTCGTAGGGGAGGAGTATCTCCTGCGCCGCGAGATCGTTGCACTTTCGGAATCTCGCCGTGTGGAGAATTACTGGGTGCGCACGCGTATCTTCGATGCCGCCGGCAAGACGCAGAAGGCCGAAATGCTGCTCAACCATGGTGTGATGAAGGCGAGCTATCCTCACTATCCGAAAGAACGCCTTGCATGACCCCCGCCGCCTTCCGCAAGCATGCGTTGTCCCTTCCGGGGGCGGAGTGCGTGGAGCAATGGGGCGATGACCAAGTCTACAAGATCTCGGGCAAGATGTTCGCGGTTACCGATGCGGCTTTCACGAAGATATCGTTCAAGTGCAGCGACGAGGCCTTCTACCTGCTGATCGACTCCGGCGCAGCGATTCCGGCGCCTTATCTGGCCCGTGCAAAATGGGTTCGTGTTGAAGCCGATGGTCTTCCGGACGCAGAGCTTTGCGGGCGTATCCGGCAGGCCTATGCCATCGTCCGCAGCGGCCTGACGAAGAAAGTCCAAGCCGCTCTGCCGCCCTTCTGAGACTAGGTAACTTTACGGACTGACCCGTCGGCACACATGGCGTTTGCTGAGCCTGCAATCACGGAGGCGTCGATGAAGCTCAAGACAGGCATGTGGGTCGTTGTCGCCGATGGAGGCCACGCGATCGTCTTCGAGAATCAGGGCACTGCGCTCGCGCCGGAATTGAAGGCGCTCAAGGTCTACAATCAGGACAACCCGCGCACGCACGAGCAGGGCCGCGACCAGCCGCCCCGTACAATCCAGTCCGCTGACGGGCGTCGGTCGGCGCAGGAAGCACCGGACCTGCACCAGATTGCCGAAGACCGTTTCATTGACCGGATCGCCGCAGATCTGGCCGCCGAAGCGGCCCGTGGCGCCTTCAAGGCCATCGCGGTCGTGGCGCCGCCGGTCTCGCTCGGGCGTTTCCGCAAGGCGGCAAGTGGAGAGTTGTCGAAGCGTGTAGTTGCATGGATCGACAAGGACCTGACCAAGCACCCGGTTCCGGCGATCGCTGAGGCTGTCGCCCGCGCGATGGAAGACTGAGTGACCGGGCGCCGCGCCGCGTCTTGGCAATTGACGGAAGGCGGGGGATAGTCAGGGTTCCCATCAGGAGCGCCCGCAATGACTGGTTTTGAAACGATCCTCTACAGCACACAGGACGGCCATGCCCGCATCACGCTGAACCGCCCGGCCAAGCTGAATGCGTTGTCCTATGTCATGCAGAACGAACTCTGCGCGGCACTCTGGGAAGCGGACAATGACACGTCCGTACACAGCGTAATTTTGGAAGGCGCGGGCCGGGCGTTCTGTGCGGGATATGACCTGTCAGGCGCGGACGGCGAGGTTGCCGTCTCGCCGGTCGAGGACAGGGCGGAGAAATCCTATCGTGGTCATCGCTCCATTGACGATGACGCCTGGCAGCTCGAGCGCCAGCAGCGCTGGCGTATGGCGATCTTTGACATGCACAAGCCGGTCATATCGAAGGTACATGGCTATTGCCTCGCAGGGGGATGCGACCTGGCGCTGATGAGCGACATGGTGATCGCCGCCGAATCGGCCACGTTCGGCTTCCCGCCGGCGCGCGATCTCGGCGCATTGCCAAACCAGTTCTGGGTTTATCATTGCGGGCCCCAGTGGGCGAAGCGGCTGATGCTGACCGGCGACACGATCACTGGCCGCGAGGCGCAAGCGATCGGCCTCGTGATGAAGGCCGTGCCGGAGGCAGACCTCGAGGCGGAAGTCACCGGCCTTGCCGCTCGCCTCGCATTGATCGATCCGGACCTCCTTTCCGCCAACAAGCGCATCGTAAACCTCGCGATGGAATTGATGGGGGCCCGCACGCTGCAGCGGCTTGCCGTGGAGAACGATGTGCGCGGCCACAATACGCGCGCCGCTGGCGGCTTCCGCAAGTCGGTACAGCAGAACGGCCTCAAGGCGACGCTGCGCGCCCGCGACGCGGCTTTCGGCGATGGCCGTGCCCGGGTGGATGGGCCCGAGACGCGCGACGCGGATGGACGGTTGATCGGGGACTAGCGCGTTGATTCTGCGGCGCACTGCATTACGGTGGCGCCAGATATTCCGGGGAAGGACCCAACATGAAAAAGCTCGCTGCCGCGCTGATCGGCGCTGTATCCCTGTCTGCCATGGCGCATGCGCAAGACGCCGTCATTCAGGCGGGCCACGTGATGGCGGTGCCGGGCGAGGGTTACCTCACCAACCAGACAATTCTCGTCGAGGACGGCCGCATCGTCTCGGTGACGCCAGGCTTCACGGTGCCGAAGAAGTATCCCGTCATCGATCTGAAGAAGGCTTACGTCCTGCCGGGCCTGATCGACAGCCATGTGCATATCACGTTCGAAGGCGGCCCGGCCAACCGCCTCAAGGGCTTCGAGGACTCCGATGTCGACGCGGCCTTCAATGGTGCGGATTTCGGGCGCAAGACACTGATGGCGGGCTTCACCACCGTGCAGGATGTTGGCGGCGGAAATGATTCCATCTTCGGCCTGCGCGACGCCATCGCGCGCGGCGCCGTGCCAGGGCCGCGTATCCGCGCCTCGGGACGGGCCATCGCGGTCACCGGGGGGCACGGCGACATCAACGGTTTTTCCGCCAAGGTGATGGCCGCGATGACGGGCAGCAATATCTGCGACGGCGCGGACGATTGCCGCCGCGCCGTGCGCCAGCAGGTCAAGGAAGGCGCTGACCTCATCAAGATCACCGCGACCGGCGGCGTGTTGTCGAACACGGCGGCCGGCCTTGACCAGCAATTCTCCGACGAGGAACTCGCGGCGATCGTCGAGACGGCGCATTTCATGGGCCGTAAGGTCACCGCGCACGCGCATGGCAAGGGTGGCATCGATGCCGCCCTCCGCGCGGGTGTCGACTCAATCGAGCACGGCTCCTTCATGGACGCCGAGTCGGTTGCGCTGATGATCGAGAAAGGTGCGACGCTCGTGCCGACCGTCCTGGCCGGCGCTACGGCGGCCGGCTGGGCGCGCACCGATCCGACCTTCCCGGAAGCCTCCCGCGTCAAGGCGCTGCAAGCGGGCCCGCTGATGCTCGACATGCTTCGCCGTGCCTATGCGGGCGGTGTCAATGTCGCTTTCGGCACGGATACCGGCGTCTCCCGCCACGGCGACAACGCGCAGGAATTTGCCCTGATGGTGGAGGCTGGCTTCACGCCAGAAGCGGCGATCCGGGCCGCCACGGTCGTCGCCTCCGAACACGTCCAGATGGCAAAGGACATCGGCACGCTGGAGACCGGCAAGTATGCAGACCTGATCGCGGTCACCGCCGACCCCCTGAAGAACATCAAGGAACTCGAGGACGTCGATTTCGTGATGAAGGGCGGTACGGTTTTCAAGCCGATCAGTTAACCTTGCCGCCTGGGCCTGCGCAGGCGTTTTGACCTCGGCGTAGCGGCGGCTTAAGGCTTGCAGGAACAGGGGCTGCCGGCCGGTTTTCCGGCCTCTTAGCTGTGAGATGAGACATGGTTGCGATCCGCTCTGGTACACTTTGCGCGTCGGTGCTGGCGCTGGCGATGTTGGGTGCGTGCGATGCGCCGCCGCCGGGCGTTCCCGCGTCTGACCAGTCTGCCGCGCATTCGCCGGACTGCGTGACGCTCGCCGAAGGCCTCTACGAGTTCGATGATGGCCAGTTCCTGGCCGTCTCTTCCGCATATGCGGCGGTTAATGGCGCGGCCGCCTGGCAGAACGAGATTGCGGCCGGCTTTGCCGGCGCGGGCTTTCCCTGGATGGGCGTGCGCATCCGTGACCGCGTCGCAGTGCTGACCGGCACTGCGCCCAGCGCCGATGCCAAGGCCGCAGCCCTTGCCTCCGGTGAAGCGGCGATCGCGGCCCATCCGCAGGCCGGCCCGGCGGGCCTCATGGTGATTGACGCCGTCTCGGTGGATGGCGGCGAGCGCGGTGTTGGCGAAGGCCTCGCAGTGCTGGCCGAGTCGCCCATCAGCCTCGACAGCTGCCAGCGCGCCTTCAACGATACGATGGCCGGCCGCAGCCTCCTGTTCGAATCCAACAATGCCCGCATCTCGCCTGTCAGCGCCAGCCTGCTCGATGCCGTCACCGGCGTGGCGACGCTCTGCAATGCTTTCGTGGTCGAGATTGGCAGCCACACTGCTTCTCCGGGTGCGGACGATTACAACCTGACGCTCTCGCAGGACCGCGCCGATGCCGTACGCGCTTACCTGATGGACCAGGGCGTGCCGGAAGATAGTCTGCAGTCGATCGGCTACGGCGAGACATTACTGCTCGACACCGCCACCACGCCGGAAGCCAACGACCGCAACCGCCGCACCGAATTCAAGGTGATTTCGCGCTGAGCCTTCAGAAGCTCAGGATAAGGCCTTTTGACGGCGGCACTTTCGCGTCCAGCGTATTCAGCCAGGCTGCCGCAATTGCATCCTTGCCCTTCGCCGTCTGCGGCGTGAGGTATTGGCCCGAGGCGGCATAGAAACCCCGCATCGCCTTGCCGAGACGCGCGTTCAGCACGTCTGCGCCAAGCGCCTTCGCGCGGGCGGCGGCATAGTCCGGCACGAAGAAGAATTCCGGCTGCGGATCGGGGAGCGCCACGGGCGCGCGGTTGCCTTCCCAGTCCGTCACGCCAATCACGAGGCTGCGCACGAGACGGTCCTTCAACGCGTTGTGCACATCTGCGGTCAGCGTCGGGCGGCCGAGAAAATCGACATAGGCGGTCAGGCCGCGCGCATGCAGCCGGTCGGCCGCGTCATAGGTTTCGACGCGCGCGTAGAGGCCGAGGCCTTCGACATAGGCTTTGTTGCCCGGCGAAGTGAGGCCCACCGCGTCGACCCCGCCGCGCTGCTTCAAACAATGCGCCAGCGCCAGCGCGGTCTTTGACGACGCGCTCGAGATCACCACGGTTTCCGGCACGTTCCCGCCGCCTTCCATCAGGCAGTCATCGATCATGAAGCCGGTCGTGAACAGCGGGCGGAACAGCATCTGTTCCGCTTCGAGCTTGGGGTCGTAGCCGGGATCTGCTGCCGTAAGGATGTAGGTATTGTAGATCGGCGCAAGGCCCTGCCGGTTGGCGGCCCCGTCCATGAAGCTTTCCTTGCCCACGCGCACCGGCGTCACGTCGAAAGTCTCCGAGATCGGAAGGTAGCCGTACACGCGCGTGCCTGCGGCCAGACCTTCGGCATTCGACTCCGTCACGGTCGCGAAGCCCCAGACTGGCACGCGCCCGTAGGAGGGATCAGCCGCCGGAAAGAAATTCCAGTACCCCATCGCCTCGCCGAAGGTTGCGTAAGTCACGTTGTTGGCGGTCAGCGCAAAAGCCTCGACCTTCAGCCGTGCAGCGCCCGGCGCGAGCGGGCCCGGCTTGGTGTCAGTCCATTTGCCTTCGCGCAGGTCCGCGCGCTTGATCAGGAAATCTGCCATGAACGCCGTCCCCTTGGCTGGTTACTTCTTCGGTTTGCCCATGAAGGCGCCGATTCGCGCCTGCATGTCAGGGCCGACGCCCTCGCTGTTCAATACTTCCCATTGCAGGCCGCTGTCCATGTCTCGTGCGTCGGTCGCGTCCAGAAGCCGCTTGTTGGCGGCATGGCTGAATGGCGAGTTGGCGAGGATCTGGCGCGCGAGGGTGTCAATCGCAGCCTCGAACTCCGCATCCGGCACGACCGTCTCGGCAAGCCCGATGCGGAACGCTTCTGCCGCATTGATCATCTCGGCGGTAAACATCAGCCGCTTCGCGGTGGCCACGCCCACGCGGCGCGGCAGGCGCTGGCTCATGCCCCAGACCGGTGTCAACGCCCATTTGGCGTGGGTGTCTCCGAACTTCGCGCTTTCTGCAGCGAGAATGAAATCCGCTGCCAGCGCCACTTCCAGCGCGCCGGTATAGCAATGTCCGTGTACGGCGGCGATCACCGGCTTCGGCAGCCGCTCCATCAGGCGCAGCGTCTCCGAATGCCAGCCGCGCGAAGGCACCTTTTCGCCTTCGGCAATATCGGCGAGGTCATGTCCGGCAGAGAAGCACTTGCCCGCTCCGCGCAACACGACGCAGCCGATGGACTCGTCCTTGTACAGGTCGCTGACATGGTCGCGCAGTTCGCGGAACATGCCTACGGTCAGCGAGTTCAGCTTGTCCGGCCGGTTGAGGGTAAGAAGGGCAAGGCCGTCCTTGTCCTGGCGTGTGACGAGATCGCTCATGCGCCGAGGTCCACCATCAGAGAAGAGATCGCGTGCACGAAATTGTTCGGCGCCAGCGTCATCTCGCCTGTCGCGCGCACGTTCGGGAAACGGCCGAGAATCTGCCGGTAGGCCGCCTCCAGCTGCATGTTGGCGACGCGCTGGCCAAGGCACACATGCGGGCCATGGCCGAAGGAGAGGTGTTCCTTCGCATTGCTTCGGCGGATGTCGAACCGGTGCGGATCAGCAAACTTTGCCGGGTCGCGGTTGGCGGCGGGATAATACATTACGATCTTTTCCTCGGCCGCGATTTTCTGCGCGCCGAGCTGGGTGTCCTGCGTCGCGGTGCGGCGCATGTAGGTCACCGGCGTGACGAGGCGGATCGCTTCATTGACGAAGTTCGGGAAGAGGTCCGGCTCGGCCTTAAGCTCATTGCGGATGTTTGCGTTGTCGGTGATCAGTTTCATCGTGCCCGACAGCGAGTTGCGCGTCGTGTCATTGCCCGCGAATACGATCAGAAGCCACGAGCCGTCGAGGAATTCCGGCGACAAGGGCTTTCCGTCGATCTTCACGTTCGCGATGGCGGACAGAAGATCCGGCTGCGGATTTTTCCGCCGCTCCTCCAGGAGGTAGCGGCCGAACTCGAACATCGCCTGGATTTCCGAGAGGAAGGTCATGATCTGCTCGGGCGAGACGTTGCCGAGGCCTTCCTGCTGCGCCTGGTATTGCGAAGTCTCCAGGAAGTGCATCCAATGCACCAGCTTCGGCCGGTCGGCCGCCGGCACACCGAGTATCTCGCACAGCGTGAACAGCGGCAGCTCGGCAGAGAACATCTCCACCATGTCAACCACCGGCCCTTGCGCCTGCATGGAGTCCAAGAGGCGATTGACTTCCGCTTCCACCTTTTTTTTCAGCTCGGCCACGAAGTCCGCGCGGAAATAGGCCATGTGCTCCATGCGCAGGGGCGTGTGGTAGGGTCGGTCAAGATTTATCAGGGAGTTCAGCGAGGAGGAATGCAGCAGCGGATGGCGCGGCACGCCCTCCATGCCGTAATTCATCAGTATACCGCCTTTCTGGGACGAGAAGGTCTCCGGCGTAAGCTCCACCTTCTTGACGAGGTCGTAGCTTGTCACCGCCCAGAACCCCGCGCCCATCACTTCCGGATGCCACATCACCGGCGCGGTCTCACGCATCTTGGCGAACGCGTCATGCGTATAGCCGCCGCGCCGCGAGAACACTTCCGGGTCCGTCAGGTCCGCGGGCGGTGTCAGGCTGGAGGCCCTGGGATACTTGGGCTCGGAGGGGGGGCGCTCGACCTGATAGGTTTCGGTCACATTCTGAAAAGTCATCGCTCGTCTCACATTTCCTGTTCGATCGGGCGAATGACGATGTCATTGACGCCCATGTTCCGCGGGCTCGCCACCGCGAACAGTACGGCATTCGCAATGTCCTCGCCTTCGAGGCCCTTGTAGTTGAAGCGGCTCCCGATGCCCGCGATCACCGCTGGGTCCTTGATCGAGAAGCCGAGCTCGGTGTTCACCTTGCCGGGATAGATGCAGGTCACGCGGATGACGCCGGCTGTCTCTTTCCGGAGGCCCTCGGAGATGGCTTTCACCGCATGCTTGGTGCCACTATAGACCGCCGAGGTCGGGTTGGTCATCAGTCCGGCCACGGAGGATACGTTGATCACGTGTCCCTCCTTACGTTCAAGCATGTGCGTCAGCACCGCGTCTATACCGTAGAGAACGCCCTTGATGTTGACATCGATCATCTGGTCCCATTCCGCCACGCGCCGGTTGGCGAGCGGAGAGAGCGGCATGATGCCCGCATTGTTGACGATCACATCCACCTTGCCGAACGCCTTGATGGCGGCTTCGCCCAGTTTAAGCATGTCGCCATGGTTGGCCACATTGGTCACCCGCCACTCTGCAGTGCCGCCGATTTCTGCGGCCAGGGCCTTCAGCCTGTCTTCCCGGCGCGCGGCCAGCATCACCTGCGCGCCGGCGGCGGCAAGCACTCTGGCCGTCGCGGCGCCAATGCCGCTTGAGGCCCCTGTAACGATGACAGATTTGCCTGCAGCGGTCATGACGATCTCCTGATCTAGAATCTATACCGTACCGGGATGGATTTCGGGCCGCCCACGAAGTTTGCTTTGATGAAGCTCGGCTCGCCGGCAAGTTCGATGGACTTCACGCGGCTGAACAGTTCTTCGTAGATCGCCTGCATTTCGAGGCGGGCGAGGTGCATGCCAAGGCACATGTGCCCGCCATGGCCGAACGAGATGAGCTTGTTCGGGCTGCGGTCGGCTTTGAACTTGAACGGCTCATCGAAGACTTCCTCGTCGCGGTTGCCGGACGGATAGCAGAGCAGCAGGCTCTCGCCCTTCAGGACCTTCTTGCCACGCAGGGTATAGTCCTCCTGAGCGGTGCGCATGAAATGCTTCACGGGTGTGGTCCAGCGAATCGCCTCGTCTACTGCCGTGCGCGACATGCCCTTCGGATCCGCCATCATCTTCTTCAGTTGGGCAGGATCCTGCAGCATCGCCAGCACGCCGCCGCCGGTCGATGCGCTCGTCGTGTCATGGCCGGCTGCCGCGGTGATGATGTAATAGCTCATCGCTTCCAGCTGGCCGATCGGCTCGCCGTCCACCATGCCGTTGGCGATAACGGTCGACACATCGTCCTTCGGGTTCGCACGGCGGTCGGCGGTGATCGAGGTGAAATACATGAAGAACTCAGCCAGCGTCGCCTGGATCGAGGCGAGGCCTTTCTCGACGTCGCGCTCCTCGGCGAGCGACTTGTCACGCATCAGGTCTTCATCCTGCGCGCCGAAAATCTCCTGCGTCAGTTTCAACATCATCGGTTCGTCCGACTCTGGAACACCGAGGATCTGCATGATTACGCGCAGCGGATAATACAGCGCCACATCGCGCTGGAAGTCGCATTCCCCGCCGAGGTCTTCCATCCGGTCGACATATTGCCTGGCAATCGTCTTGATTGCGTCTTCGCGCTTCTTCACGTTCTGCGGCATGAACCATTCCTGGGTCAGGTGGCGCAGCTTGTAGTGCAGCGGATCGTCGAGTTGCACGAGCGTCTTCAGGAGGTGCGGCTGGCCGAACTTCGCATACACGCCTTTTTCGGCCTCGTGGTAGGAGAGCATCTCGCGCTCGCCATTCGTGAACAGCGCGTTCTGCCGGCTCACTTCCATGATGTCGGCATGCTTGGTCACGGCCCAGAAGGGACGGAACGCTTCCGGCTCGCACCAGGCCAGCGGGTCTTCGGCGCGCAGGCGCGTGAAGGTCGCGTCCAGCAATTTGTGATCGGCGTAAACCGCGGGCGTGACGATCAGGTTACACGTCTCCGCTGCCGCCCTGCTCATGGTACGCGCTGGATCAAACTTGGTCTCAGGCGGCGCGGCGAGCGCGACAGTGTCGGCCATTATATGTTCTCCGGCAATTCAGGGGCGGCGCGGGTTTTTCCGCTTCGTCCCCAATGTATCCGGACGCGGCCCCCTGCCAAGGTGTGACTTAGCGGCAGGCTTCTTCTGCGGCGCGGCAGAATCCATTGGCGCGCCAAGACTTGCCAGCGCTTCGGCCAGCAGGCCCGTGGGAATTTCCTCCACCTGTCCGGGCTTCAGGACGTCCAGCAGGAAGGGCCCATAGCTTACCCGGATCAGCCGGTTCACGGTCAAGCCGACGGCTTCCAACGCGCGGCGCACTTCGCGCTTCTTGCCTTCCGACAGCGTGACCGTCAGCCAGGAATTGGCGCCCATCTCGCGGTCGAACACGGCCCGGATCGGCGCATACCGCACGCCCTCCACCGTGATCCCGCTTGCCAGCTCGTCAATCTTCTGCGGCGTCACCGTGCCTTTGGCCCGGGCGCGGTAGGTGCGTTCGAGGCCGGACCTCGGCAGCTCCAGGAAGCGGGCGAGCTCGCCATCATTGGTCAGCAGCAAGAGGCCTTCGGTCGTCAGGTCGAGCCGGCCGACGGTGACGACGCGGGGCAGGGACTTCGGCAGCTCGTCAAAGATCGTGCGCCGACCCGCCGGGTCATCGGTCGTGGTGATCAGGCCTGAGGGTTTATGATAGCGCCAGAGCCGCGTGCCATCCGGCGCGGAAATCGTCTTGCGGCCGACCTTGATCGTCTCGCGGCCGGTCACCTTGAACGCCGCCGAGGTCAGCGTCTTGCCGTTCACGCTGACATCGCCCGCCTCGATCATCCGCTCGATCTCGCGGCGCGAGGCCACGCCGGCCCGGGCGAGGTATTTGGCAATCCGCTCGCCGCCCTCGTTCCACTCTTCGTCGGTCTTGGGGGTGCCGGCAGGTGCGGGCTTCCCGGATGCAGTGGGGCGCGGGCCGGACGGTTTCCGGCTGGGGCGGCCCGTCTCGCGACGCTCCGTCATGGTTTTATCTTTCTTCTGGTTTCAGCCGGTGAACTGAAGGATCGGCGCTGCAATGGCAAGCCCGAGCGCGATTTCCGTCGCCATCCAGATCGGGATGATCTTCGCTTCGCCGCCCTTGCCGCGGTCAAGCAGCATCGAGAAAGTCCGCCCGATCGCGGCGCCGAACCAGCCTGCCGCAATCGGCAGCGCTGCCGCCAGCCCCATCGCCGCCGGTGCGTGCAGCACCACTATGAAGGCCGAAAGGTGCAGCAGCAAAAGCAGGCCGCCATAGGTCGCCCGGAACTCCGAATACCCGCCCGGTTTTGCCGGATCGGGCTGCAACCGCACGACGCCCGCCGCCCAGTTCGGGGAAAACAGGGCGCCAAGCCCCAGCAGCGCGCCGAGGCCAAGCCCGATCAGCGCAAGGATTTCACTGTAATGCATCGTCTCATCCCCGTTTTCAGACCCAAGGATAGGGCGAAACGGGTTGGAAGGAAGTTAAGCGCTGAACCTGTCTGCCCGCCGGCGCTCCGCCAGCCGTCTTCCCCAGCGTAAAGCGCGTCCGGTTGCGCCGATATCAGGCCTTTTGCGGGCGCGCCGCCAACATGAATTCGCGGTAAATACTAACCCGGTTTGGCAAAAAATTAACCATTTCCCGGCTTTGCTGGAACCTGAGTTTCGCGGTTTCCGGCAGAATCACTGTCCCAGCCGCCCAGCGTCGCGAGGAAGCCGCCCCATGCGCATGAAGATGTTCGCTGCAGAGTCGATGGAAGCTGCCAAAGCGATGATCTTCGCGGAGATGGGCTCTGATGCCGTGATTCTTTCCGAGCGCGAAGTGGAAGGCGGCGTCGAAGTCCGCGCCGCGATCGACCGCATGGGCGCAGCGGCCGTCGGCAATGAACCCGTTTTCCTGCGCGATGCCCGCGCCGGCGGCCATGGCCGGGGCGTCGACAATCCGATGTATGCCCGCGTCCGAGACGCGTTGCTCTGGCACGGCGCCCCGCAGCGCTTTGCCGACCGCGTCGCGCATGAAGGCGCCGGCCGCCTTCCGGGCCAGTTCGCCGCGCCGGAAGACGCGATGGCCGAGGGCCTCGCCCGGATGATCACCTGCGACCCGATCCCGGCGCGCTTCGACCGCGACATCCTGCTCGTCGGCCCGCCCGGCCACGGCCGCACCGCCACCGCTGCCAAGCTCACGCGCCGTGCCTCGGTTGCCAGAGCCGAAATCATCCCGCTCGCCGCCGACCTCGACGGCTCCGGCGCCGGCGCGCAGCTCGCCGCCTATCTCGAACTTGAGCGTGAGCAGATCCGCGTCGCTGAAACGCCAGACGCGTTGTTCGCAACGCTTCGTACCTTGCGCAATGAAAACCGCCGCTGCGTCATCGACCTGCCAGCCATCAATCCGTTCGAAGGCGACGACCTCGCCAGCCTTGCCGATCTCGTGGCCGCCATCCGCGCCGAGCCCGTTCTCGTCCTCTCCGCTGAGGGTCACCCGGACGATCTCGCGGAAGCGGCCCGTGCCTTTCAGCGTGCCGGCGTACGCCGCGCCATTCTCACCAAACTCGATGTCGTCCGCCGCCGCGGCGGCGCCATCTCGGCCCTGACGTCTGCGGGCATCGCCTTTTCGCACCTTGCCATAACGCCGTTCATCGGCGGGGGCCTGGTGCCGGCGGCGCCTTCGCGGCTCTCGGCGCTTCTGATGGAAGAAGCCCGAGGCGACGTCATCGCCCTCAGAGGAGCAGCCTGATCCCATGAGCTTCACCATGCGACGATCCCAGGACCGCCCCGCTGTGCGCCCCCCGCCTCGGGTGCTGCCCGCCTCCATTATTGCCGTGGCCAGCGGCAAAGGCGGCGTCGGCAAGACCTTCGTCTCGATCACCCTTGCCTCGGCCCTCGCCAAGGCCGGCCGCCGCGTGCTGCTGGTCGATGGCGATCTCGGCCTCGCCAACGTTGATGTCCAGCTCGGCATCGCGCCCGAGACCGATCTCGCCGCCGTTGTGGCCGGCTGGGTCGAACTTGATGACGCGGTCACGCCTGTCGATGGCGGCGCAGGTGGCGGCGGTTTCGACGTGCTGCCCGGGCGCTCCGGCTCTGGCGCGCTTGCAGAACTCCCGACCGAGGAAGTCGCGCGCCTGGCTGCCGGCCTCTCAGCGCTCGCACTGCAATACGATCACCTCGTGCTCGACCTCGGCGCAGGCATCGAAGCCAACTGCATGCGTCTTGCACGCGCTGCCGACAAATCGCTCGTCGTCATCACGGATGATCCCGCCTCGATGACGGACGCCTACGCCTTTATCAAGGTCCTGAAAGGCTACGCGCCGCAGGTCGAACCTATCATTGCCATCAACCAGGCCGACACGCGCGCCGCAGGTCAGCGGACCTATGAAGCGATCGCGCGCGCCTGCACCACCTTCCTCGGTTTCCGGCCCCGTCATGCCGGCACCGTGATGCGGGACTCGAAAGTCCGCGATGCCATCCGTTGTCAGAAGACATTGATTTCCACAGACCCGCAGG
Source organism: Hyphomonas sp. (assembly GCF_022844445.1). Classification (GTDB taxonomy): domain Bacteria; phylum Pseudomonadota; class Alphaproteobacteria; order Caulobacterales; family Hyphomonadaceae; genus Hyphomonas. Next base: position 82,527 of record NZ_JALHLS010000005.1, on the reverse strand, counting down.
CCCAGCCTGTGCAGGATGTCATGGCCATCGCACAAATGCTTATCGGCGAGGGGCAATCCGCGCACGTGGGCAATTGATCCGTATCGGGAATTATGAAGACTTCGCCAGAGTCTAAGCGCCACATTAACTAGTTGAAAAGAATGCGGCGTTAAGATTCACAAAGGTTAACAATCGGGCTAGACCAGCCTCAAGTGATTCGGGAGACGAGCGATGCGCGTCCTATTGATTGAAGATGATCGGGCTCTGGCACGCTCCATCGAGCTGATGCTGAAGGCCGCTGGCTTCAACGTCTATATGACGGACCTCGGTGAGGATGGCGTCGATCTTGGCAAGGTCTACGAATACGACATGATCCTTCTGGATCTGTCGCTGCCGGACATCTCGGGCTTTGAAGTGCTGAAACAGCTCCGAATGAGCCGCGTCAACACGCCGGTCATGATCCTCTCGGGCAATCCGGACATCGAAGCGAAAGTGAAGACTCTCGGCTACGGCGCCGACGATTACCTCACCAAGCCGTTCAACAAGGACGAACTGATCGCGCGCATCACGGCGATCGTCCGCCGCTCGAAAGGCCACGCCGAAAGCGTCATCCGCACCGGCGAAATCCTGGTCAACCTTGATGCCAAGACTGTCGAAGTCGAAGGCGACCGGGTGCACCTCACCGGCAAAGAATATGCGATGTTCGAGCTGCTCTCCCTGCGCAAGGGCACGACGCTCACGAAAGAGATGTTCCTCAACCACCTCTATGGCGGCATGGACGAACCGGAACTCAAGATCATCGACGTGTTCATCTGTAAGCTCCGCAAGAAGCTGCAGCAGGCGACTGGCGGCAACCATTATATTGAAACCGTATGGGGCCGCGGCTATGTGCTCCGGGACCCTAGGCCGGGCCAGAAGGCTGGCGAAATCGAAGAAGCCGCCTGAGGCTTCTCGAACCCCTCTAAGCGCCCCGGCCCTGGCCGGGGCGTTTTGCATTCTGAAGTATCCTCGCGGCGCTTCTACTTCTTCCCGCGCGCTTCGTCCGTACCCTGACGGGCGAGTTCATCCGCGCGGTCGTTGTTCGGATCGCCCGAGTGGCCCTTCACCCATTTCCATGTGATGTCATGCCGGGCGCAGGCCTCTTCCATCGCCATCCAGAGTTCCTGGTTCTTGACCGGCTTCTTGTCGGCGGTCTTCCAGCCATTGCGTTTCCAGCCCTTGATCCATTTGGTCAGGCCGTCCTTCACATAGGTGGAGTCGACATGCAGCGTCACTTTCGAAGGCCGTTTCAGCGCGTTGAGCGCCTCGATGACGGCCATCATTTCCATACGGTTATTGGTCGTCGCCGGATCGCCGCCGAAGATTTCCTTGAGGTGGCCGCCGGTGCGCATCACCGCGCCCCAGCCGCCCGGGCCGGGATTGCCGCTGCAGGCGCCGTCAGTCCAGATTTCGATCATGTCGGTCATGTCCCGCGAGGTGGCCCGCTTCGCCGGACGCGTCAAGACGCTCAGAAAATGCTGACATCCATCTCGGTCAGCTGCTTTGCCGGCGCGATGATCCGGTGCACCAGGAAGCCGCAGAAGGCGCCCGCCAGCCCGCCGATCACAGCGCCCGTGACAAGTGCGCCCGCCGCCGCTGCCGCCCCGCCGAACAGGCCGAAACCAAATGTCGTGGCCCCGACCAGGACCGCGCCCCAGATCGTGCCCCAGCGCATGTAGGGTGCCAGCGCCGTGATGCCCCGCTGCGGAAACCGGCCGACCGAAAGGCCGAGCGCCATTGCCGCCGCCGGCACGGTGATGAAGAACAGGATAAAGTTGAACGAAGCGAGACTCATCGCCATCCGCGCGCCGCCGATGAAGCCCGTCTCGCCGATGCCGAGCCCGCCGAGCCCGAGGATGCCGAAAGCGAGTTGCATCAGTCCGCCGAACACGAGACCCATCAGGGTCACGCTGAAACAGGCGGCGACGGAGGCCGCCAGAATCGACAGCCGGATCCGCTTCACGCGCTTCGGCCGCGGTGTTGTCGCGTAGGCGGGAAGCGGTGTCTCGCTTTCCGCACTGCCGGTCATGCGCCGTATCCTTCCGCACCCTTCATGCGCAGATGGAACGCGAGGCGTGCGGCATATTCAAGAGGGTTTTTCGGTCGAACCAAGGCGCCGGCGGGTGTCGACGTCCAGTCGACCAGGCGTGTCAGGAAGAAGCGCATTGCAGAGCCGAGGCTTAGCACGGGCAGCGCGTCCAGTTCATCCCGGCGCAGTGGACGGATGGCCTGATAGCCCGCAATCAGCGCCGCGCCTTTTGAGAAATTGAACTCTAGGCGGGAGGCATCTGACGCATTGCCCTCATCGAAGGCCCAGGCATTGAGGCAGACGGCAAGGTCATAGGCGAGCACGTCTGTGCAGGCGAAGTAGAAGTCGATGGCGCCGGAGAAACTGTCGCCGAGGAAGAAGGCGTTGTCGGGGAAGAGGTCCGCATGGATCGTCCCGCGCGGCAGGTCGGCAAAACTGCTGCGGGCACGGACGATCTCGGCGAAAGCCGCCTCGACGGTATCGGAGAGTCCGGACTGCAGGGTATTGGCATCCCCGGCGCGGCCCGCCCAGAGCGGTCCCCAGGATTTCGGGCCGAGCGAGTTCTCGCGCGTCATCGCGAAGTCGGCGAGCGCCAGGTGCATCTTCGCCAGGCCCTCGCCGAGCGCGCGGCACTGGCGCACGTTCGGCCGCCGCGGCGAGAGGCCTTCGAGGAAGGTGATGATCACGGCCGGCCGGCCTTCGAGCGTACGCAGCGCGCCGCCGTCGCGGCCCATCACCGGCTCGGGGCAGGGATAGCCTTTGCCGGCCAGGTGCTGCTTCAATCCGATGAAGTAGGGCAGCTCGGCCGCGTTCACGCGCTTCTCGAACAGCGTGAGAATGAACCGGCCCTTCTCGGTTTCGAGATAGTAGTTCGAGTTCTCCACGCCCTCGGCAATGCCCTTGAAGGCCAGGGCCGCGCCGAGGTCGTAGGCGGAGAGGAACTCCGCCAACGCCTCATCGGATACTTGCGTGTAGACCGCCATCCTGCCGGATTAAGCGGTCTTGTTCACCATGTCACGTACCAGTGTCTTGCCCGCCAGCAGGTAGTGCAGGGCGGCCCAGGCATACAGGGCGTTGAATATGATGATCGACCATTGCAGTCCCCGTGCGTCAGCGCTGACGCAGGTTGCAAGTTGCTCGGCAGAAAGAGCGACCGCCGCCTTGCAGATGTCGAGCGACAGTCCGAGGTCCGCTCCTGCCAGGAAGCTCGACTTAAGGAATGTAGAAAGCGCGCCGATAATCGGCGGGCCAAGCCCATAGCCGAGCAGGTTGACAACAAACAAGGTCACCGCGACTGCGCTTGCGCGCATTCTGCTGTCCACAACTCCTCCAGAGACAGCATACATTGGACCCAGATAGAAATAATGGATCATTGCTGCGATCATCAGGAAGGGCATGGCCAGCCAGAGATTATCGACAGAGTAGCCGATCGCATAAAGAGGCACCGAAAGGCCCATTCCAAGCGCCGGAAGCCAGGAAAGCGATGTCGGGCGAGTCTTCGCCATCTTGTCCGAGAGGTATCCCGAAAGGAAGACACCGATTGCGGCCATCACACCGAGAATCACGCCAAACAGAAGTGCTGCCTGTTGTAGGTTCAGCCCGTGTGTGCGGATCAGGAAGGAGGTTGTGAACTGACCGACACCGTAACCGATGAAAGACGCAATGGTCGCGCCTGCAACAACGTGCACGTAGGCTGGCTTCTTGATCAGAATTTTCAGAACCTGAACAAAGCTCGTCCGCTCTCCGGTCTTGTTCTGAAGTTCCGGCGGATCGGAGTAACCTCGGGGCGGCTCACGGATTGTCAGGAACACAAGCAGGCCGAGTAGCACGCCAGGTAGTCCCACCACGACGAATGCGACGCGCCATCCTTCGATGGAAGGCCAATCCAGCATGTTGAGCGCCCAGGTCCAGCCCCAGTCCGTCAGAGCCGCTGCGATCTGCGTCCCACTGAGATTGCCGGCCACGAATGCCCCGAAGACCGCAGCAAACATTCCCCCCAAGGGGACACCAAGGGCATAGATCGAGACCGCTGTGGCGCGGCTGCCAGGCTTGAAATAGTCCGCAATAAGCGATTGCGCAGGCGGGGTGCAGCCCGCCTCACCGACGCTAACCCCGATGCGGAACAGGAACAGCATCAGGAACGTCGTTGCAAACCCGCAGAGAACGGTCATCAGGCTCCAGAATACCACCGCTGCCGCGATGATACCGACCCGATGTGAGCGCTCTGAAAAGCGTGCGATCGGGATGCCCAGCATGGTATAGAGAATGGCGAAGGCTGGGCCGCCCAACAGGCCCATCTGCCAGTCCTCAACGCCGAATGAGTTTTTGATGGGTTCGGTGAGGATGTTGATTATCGTGCGGTCGATGAAATTGAAGATGTAGACCAGCAGCAACGAGCCCAGGACATAGCTGCGATAAGCCTTGGTCCCAAAGCCTGTCTCGTGGGGCGGGAGGCTCACAGCTGGCGTCTGTCTCGAATTGGCGGCGTCGGTCATTGGCGTCTCCAGTTAAGGCGGTAAGGCAGGGCAAAATCAGGTAGCGGGGCTCCAGCGGTCCTTCTGGTAGGTACGCGCCGCAAGGAAATAGAACAGGGCAGCGATCGCGAAGAAGAGGACTGTCGCAACCATCGACTGGCGCAGTCCCTCGGCATAGGCTGAGCAGAGCGCTGGGCCAGTCTCGCCGAGCTCGGCGATACGGCCGGCGCAAAGGCCCGGATTGAAGTTTGCAAATGCCTCTTCAAGCCCGGCTTTCTTGACGATGCCGCCCATGAAGGCGCTGCTCATCATGCCGGTGAAGAGGGGGCCGATGCCATTGCCGATCAGGCTGACGATCAGCAGCATCACTGACACCGTGGTGGCGCGTGACCGCGGGCTGACGATCGAAGTGGACACGGTGTACTGCGCGCCGAGGTAGGCGTAGTGCGCAATGGCGGCGATTACCCAGAGCCAGAAAGCCATCGTCAGCGTCGGGCTCAGGAAGGCGCCGACATAGGCGGGGATGGCGATCAGCAGGCCGACGCCCGGCAGCCACGCGGCGACGGACGGAAAGCGCGGCGAGAGTTTCTCTGAAAGGAACCCGCCGGCGAACGTGCCGAACGCAGCAACGGCCGCGAGAGGCGCGCCGTAATTCATCGCGGCTTCGGCAACGCTGACCCCGTGGACACGCATCAGGAACGGCGCCTGGAAACTGATCAGGCCGTAACCGACAAAAGCCACGAAGGCCGCCCCGAGCGACAGAGTCCAGAAGGTCGGCTTCTGGCCGAATTCCTTGAACGCCTCGAAGAAGCCGGCCTTTTCCGGGACCGTCGATTTCGGATCTGAAAAGCCGCGCGGCGGTTCGCGCACGGTGAGCCAGAAGATGAGTGCCACAAGGATACCGGGGGCGCCGACAATCACAAAGACCAGTCTCCAGCCTTCGACTTCTGCCCAGTTCACGCCGGAAAACAGGAAGCCGAGGCCGAGGGCATTGATCCAGCCGCCGAAGGTCTCACCCTCGAGGCTGGCAAGCTGGCCGCCGAAGAGCTGCGCCATGACGCCGCCGATGGTGACGCCCATCGAATAGATGCCGATCGCATTCGCCCGGCTCTTGGGCGGATAATAGTCAGTGATCATCGAATTGGCGGGCGGTGTGCAGCCGGCCTCGCCTATAGCGACGCCGATACGGAAGATGAGCAGCCAGAGGAAGCTCGCCGCGAGGCCGCAGAAGACGGTCATGAGCGACCAGACGATCACGCAGAGCGTAATGATGAAAACCCGGTTACCCCTGTCGGCCCACATCGCGATAGGGATGCCCATGATCGCGTAGAAGAGCGCGAAAGGCGGACCGGTGAGCAGGCCCCACTGGGTGTCTGACAACGAGAACGTGTTGATGATCGGCTGGGCAACCACCGTGATGATGGTGCGGTCGATGAAGTTCAACGTGTAGATCAGCGTCAGGGCAACGAGGACATAAGAGCGATAGCCCTTCGAGCCGTAGCCCGTGATATGCCCGTTCGCGCTGTCAGCCGCAGCTGCAGTGGCCGTCATGGTATGTCTCGCCTCCCAGGGGAAAACGCGCTTCTTGTGGCGCGCCTGATTGTGGCGTGACGGTAACCTGCCCGCCGCCGCCTGCAAGTGTTATCGTCAGGGCAGGCTTCGCGCCGCCGCGCGCCGGGCGTTGGGGTTGAAACGGGCGCTGTTTATGACTAATTCGGCACTGCCGCACCGGCAACTGGAGACCTCGCGCCATGGATCGCACCCGCAAGATGACCGCCCTCGGATCAATTTGCCGGATAAGACACGACCATGCCTGCTTCAATCACCCTGTCATCTTTGAACTTTGCGCTGCCTGACGGCCGGGTTCTATTTTCAGACCTTAACTTCAGTTTCAATCAGGAATGCACCGGCCTGGTCGGTGCAAATGGCACCGGCAAGACGACGCTGCTCAAGTTGATTGCCGGAGAGCTTCCGCCTTCTGCCGGTCATGTCTCCGTGAGCGGGCGCCTTGCCGTGCTCCGCCAGAGGCTGGCGCCTGAGCCGGGCGAAACACTGGCGGACCTGTTCGGCGTGCGCGCCGCGCTCGCCAATCTTCGCCGCGCCGAAGCGGGCGAAGCAGATGCCTGGGAGGCGGCCGACTGGACGCTGGACGCGCGCCTTGCCGAAGCGCTCGGCCGGGCAGGCCTTGCGGCCGGCATGGACGTGCCGCTCGCCTCCCTTTCCGGCGGCCAGCGCACCCGGGCGGGGCTGGCGGCAATGGTCTTCGGCGCGCCGGATTTCCTCCTGCTCGACGAGCCGACCAACAATCTCGACCGGGAGGGGCGCGACGCGGTGGCGAGCCTCCTCGCAGGCTGGCGCGGCGGCGCATTGGTGGTCAGCCATGACCGCGAACTCCTCGAAGGCATGGATGCCATCGTTGAGCTGACGACGCTCGGCGCGCGCCGGTACGGCGGCGGCTGGAGCGCGTTCGAGGCGCGCAAGGCGCTGGAACTGGACGCGGCCTACCGCGACCTTTCCGAGGCCGAACGCCAGCTGGACGAGACGCGCGAGAAGGTGCAGCTCGCCGCCGAAAAAAAGGCGCGCAAGGACGGCGCCGGCAAGCGCAAGGCGATCCGGGGCGGGGCGCCGCGCATCCTTCTGGGCGCCATGAAGCGCCGGGCCGAGGCCTCCAGCGGCGACCTGCAGAACCTCTCCGAACGCCAGATGGCCGAGGCGGATGCCGCCGCCCGGGCGGCACGGGAGAAGATCGAAATTCTGGAAACCCTGAAGGTGACGCTGCCGTCCTCCGGGCTGCCAGCGAGCCGAACCGTGCTTGCAGTGCGAAATCTTGTGGCGGGATATGAGCCGCGAACGCCGGTCATCCGTGAGCTGAGCTTCGAGTTGCGGGGCCCAGAGCGCGTGGTGGTGGCCGGGCCGAACGGGTCGGGCAAGTCAACGCTGCTGAAGGTGCTCACCGGGACGCTTTCACCCTTTTCCGGCGCGGCACGCGTTGCCGTGCCTTACGTGATGCTTGACCAGGACGTAAGCCTCCTGCAGCCCGCCGAGACGATCCTCGAAAACTTCCGCCGCCTGAATCCGCAGTCTGAGGAAAACGCCTGCCGGGCAGCATTGGCGCGTTTCCGCTTCCGGGCAGACGCCGCGTTGCAGCAGGTTGCCACGCTCAGCGGCGGCGAGCGCCTGCGTGCGGGCCTTGCCTGCGTCCTCGGCGGCCCGGCCCCGCCACAACTGCTGATCCTCGACGAGCCGACGAACCATCTCGACATCACCGCGCTGGAAGCGGTTGAGGCGGGGCTCGTGGCTTACGACGGCGCGCTGCTGGTGGTCAGCCACGACTCCGCGTTTCTGGAGCGCATTGGGATCACGCGCCGCATCGACCTCAGCTCAGGCCCGCAGACTTTGTTCCGAAATGTGATCCATGGCCCCGACTTTACCTGATGCGCGTGGACGCGTCAGCCGCGGCGACAGCAGGCCGGGTCAGGCTTTGACCTTGTAAGGTTCGTGCCAGCCCTTCGGTGAGGCAGAGAAGATCTCCACGCCGGATTCCGTCACGCCGACCGAGTGCTCGAACTGTGCAGAGAGCTGGCGGTCGCGCGTCACGGCGGTCCAGCCATCCGGGAGGATCGCGGCGTCCTTGCGCCCGAGGTTCAGCATCGGCTCGATAGTGAAGAACATGCCGGGTTTCAGCTCCGGGCCGGTTCCGTAGGCGGAGGAATGCACGACGTTCGGCTCATCATGGAACAGGCGGCCAAGTCCGTGCCCGCAAAAATCGTCGACCACAGCATAGCGGTTCAGCCGCGAGATCTCGCTGATCGCGCCACCAATATCGCCGAAACGGTTGCCCGGCTTCACCTGCGCGATGCCCGCCATCAGCGCCTCATAGGTCACTTCCATCAGCCGCTCGGCCTTGCGCTTCACGTCGCCCACGCCGTACATCCGGCTATGGTCGCCATGCCAGCCATCGACGATCAGCGTCACGTCGATGTTCGCGATATCGCCGTCCTTCAGCGCCTTCGGCCCCGGAATGCCGTGGCAGATCACATGGTTCACCGAGATGCACGAGGCATGGCGATAGCCTCGGTAGCCAATCGTCGCGGAAGTTGCGCCATGGTCGTTCACGAACTGGTAGATCAGGTTGTCGAGATACTCGGTGGTCACGCCGGGTTTCACTTCCGGCACGAGCATGTCGAGGCATTCGGCGACGAGGCGGCCGGCGCGGCGCATACCCTCGAAGCCGTCCGGCCCGTGAATGCGGATATCGCCCGTTCGCACGGGCAGAAGAAGGTTGGTATCGTCCATCGCGGCAATATGGCAGGCTGGGCGTCCGTTTTCCACTCCCTTCTTGCCGAAACGTCCGGTCGCTGCCAGTTATCGACCCGAAAAGACTGGCAGGGACCGGGCAGAAACTCACATGATGCGGACGATCGGAACTTTCACGGCGGCCGGTGCGGCGCTGCTTCTTGCAGCCTGCGCCAGCGCCGCGCCGCCGGCCGCGTCTGCGCCCCAGCCGCTCTCGCTGGTCGTCACGTCGCCAAAGGCTGCGTTCAATCCGGACGCGGTAGGCGCGCTTGAGGCCCGCATGGCCGCATATGTCGATGAGGGCCGGGTCAAGGGTATTGCCACCCGTCTCGTCAGGGAAGGCGAGATCATCAGCGACACCCGCGCCGGTATCCGCCGCGAGACCGACGGCGCCCCGGTCACCGAGGACACCATCTTCCGCATCTATTCGATGTCGAAGCCGGTCACCGGCGTGGCCTTGCTGCAGCTGTGGGAAGAAGACGCCTTCGAGCTGGATGACCCGATCACGAAATACTTCCCCGAGTTCGAGAGCCTTCAGGTCTTCACCGGCCTCGACGAGGCCGGCGTCCCGGTCCTGGTGCCCGCCACCCGGCCGCCGACCGTTCAGGAGTTGATGAGCCACACTGCCGGCTTCGGTTACGGCCTCGCGCCCGGCAATTTTGTTGATGACCAGTTCCGCGCCGCCGAGGTGCTGCGCGCGCCGGATCTGGACGATCTCGTCCGCCGTGTCGCCGCGATTCCGCTGAAATTCCAGCCTGGCACAACCTGGGAGTATTCGATCGGCGTCGATCTCCAGGGTGCGCTGATCGAGCGCCTGTCCGGCCAGACACTGGGCGAGTTTTTCCGTGCCCGGTTGTTCGCGCCGCTGGGCATGGATAGCACGGGATTCCATGTTCCGCAGGCGGAGTATGACCGCTTCTCGGATGTCTGGGGCCGAGACCCCGAGACCGGCGCCCTCGGCGGAGCGATGACGCAGCCGCCTTTCCTGTTCCGGGCCGACACGATCACGTTCGAGGGCGGTGGCCATGGCCTCGTCTCGACGATGGACGACTATGCCCGCTTTGCCGGCATGCTGGCAAATGACGGCGAACTGGACGGCGTGCGCATCCTCAAGCCGGAAACGGTCGCGATGATGAGCACCAACGTCCTCGCCGACGGCCAGTACATCTGGCACAACGGCACATCCAACGACAACCGCGTCGGGGTCGGTTTCGGCCTCGATGTCGGTGTCATCCTCGCCGACGATGCGGCACAGCCCAAAGGTTCCTTTATGTGGGGCGGGGCCGCCGGCACCTGGTTCTGGGTCGATCCGGCCAACGATCTCTACTTCATCGGCATGATTCAGGTTTTCGGCGGCGCGCTCGACCAGACAATGCGCACGGACTCCGCCGCGCTCGTCTATGACGCCTTCGAGGAGGTCCGATGACCGGCCCCACCGCCGCCGTCCTGCTGATCGGGGACGAACTTCTCTCCGGCCGCACGCGCGACATCAATCTACAGCAGGTCGCCCAGTATCTGGAGCCGCTCGGAATCCCGGTGCGCGAGGCGCGTACCGTCTCCGACGTGCAGGAAGAGATCGTCGCCGCGGTCAATGAGCTGCGCGCGAAATACACCTACGTCTTCACAACCGGCGGCATCGGCCCGACGCATGACGACATCACGGCAGACGCCATCGCGGCCGCCTTCGGCGTCGCCATCTCCGAACACCCGGACGCCATCCGCGACATGGCTGCCCGCTACGCCGCGATGAACACTGAGTTCACCGCTCCCCGGCGTCGGATGGCGCGCGTGCCGCATGGCGCGAGCCTCATCGCCAATCCCGTCTCCGGCGCGCCGGGTTTCCAGACCGGCAACGTGTTCACGCTTGCCGGCGTGCCCCAGATCGCCCGCGCCATGCTTGACGATATCGGCCACCGGCTGGAAACCGGCACGGTCGTCCACAAAGTCAGTGTTCGTGGCAAGGGCCTACGCGAGGGCGACCTCGCCATCCGGCTCGGCGAGATCGCGAAAGAGTTTTCCGCTGTCGGCATCGGCTCCTATCCCTGGTATGGCAGCATCGAGGATCACGGTGTCGCCCTCGTCGCCCGCTCTACGGACGCTGGCGCGCTCGCCGAAGTCCGCACCCGTCTCGAAGCCCTCGCGCGCAGCCTTGGCGCCGAACCGGAGGTCACTACATGAACCTGATCACTCGCACACCCGTCCTCTGGACACTCTTTGTACTGACGGTCGCCCTTACCCTGGCTTTCGGCGCGCTTGCGCCGATGGTCGGTGGCCAGTTCCTCGACATGGTTTCTGCCCCGGCAGACACGCGTGCCGCCTACGAATCGATGACGGCGCAGCAGCGCACCAACCATTTCTGGGTTACCGTCCTCCTCGACACGGCCTATCCCTTGTCCTTCGGCCTCTTCTTCGCCGGCATGGCCTGGCGCTTTTTCGGCAAGTGGGGCCCGCTCGCCGCCATTCCCGGATTTGGCGTGCTGATCGTGGATCTCACGGAAAACACGCTTCAGGCGATCACGCTGTCCGGCGCGGCTTATGTGCTGGAGCCGAAGGCCTGGGTCTCGCCGCTGAAGATGAATCTCTTCTATCTCGCCGCCCTCATTGCCCTGATCGCCGCCGCCGTCGCCGTTTTCCGCCTCGTCGCCAAGAAGAAGGCCTAAGGCCGCCCCGAGGTCAGGCTTGGCGCGAGCCTTCTGCCAGCAGTATCATTTCGCCCAGACACATCAGGGAGCTTCCGCCATGTCCGAACCCATCGTCCTCGTCGAGCGCCACGGCGCCGTGGCCCTCGTCACGCTGAACCGGGCAGACGCGCTGAATGCGCTCTCCCGCGCCCTGCGCGCCGAAATCGTCCGCGTCTTCACCGAGCTGAAGGACGACAAGGACATCCGCGCCGTCGTGCTCACCGGCAAGGGCCGCGCCTTCACCGCCGGCATCGACCTCAAGGAGGCGGGCCAGACCGGCTTCGCCCTCGGCGCCGATGAAGATTCCAAGTCGATCAACATGCTCGCCGCACTGGAGGCCTATCCCTGGCCGATCGTGGGCGCCATCAACGGCTTCGCCATCACCGGCGGCTTCGAACTCGCCCTGATGTGCGACGTGCTGCTCGCCTCGGAGAACGCGAAGTTCGCCGACACCCATGCCCGCGTCGGCATCGTACCCGGCTGGGGCCTCTCGCAGAAACTCTCGCGTCTCATCGGCATCAGCCGCGCCAAGGAACTTTCCTTCACCGGCAACTTCCTCGATGCGGAGACCGCCGAGAAGTGGGGCCTCGTCAACCGCGTCTACAAGGCTGAGGAACTCGTTCCCGCCGCCCTGAAACTCGCCACTGAGATGACCTCCACCAACCCGGATCTGCTTTTCAAGTACAAGGCTCTGATCGACGACGGCTTCGGCATGACCTTTGCCGCCGCCATGAAGGAAGAGGTCAAGCGATCGATTGATCACTCAAAGTCGGTCTCAGCGTCTGCCGTCGAAGAAGCCCGCAAGCAGGTGACCGCGCGCGGCCGCGACCAGCAAAGCTGAGCCGTCCCTGAACCCCTTTCCTGTGAACAGGGGAGGGGAACAGGCTCACGCCGAAAAAGCGAATGCATCCATCCTCAGCACACTGAACGTCAGCGACCGGTGCAGTGGTGCGGCATGCAGTCCGCCCGCGCCCAGCGCCACGAACAGCGGAAGGAAATGCTCCTCCGTCGGATGGTTGCGTGCCGCATGGGGCGCCTGTGTGCGATAGTTGAGCAGGTCGTTGATGCGGCCCTGGGCCAGTGCGGCATCGGCCCAATCTGCAAACTCCGTCACCCAGTCCGGCGCCGCATTGTTCCCGCGCCAGTCCACGCTGCGCAGGTCATGCGTGAAGCTGCCGCTGCCGACCACCAGCACATCCTCCGCCGCCAGCTTCGCCAGTGCCTCGCCAAGCCGCAAATGGTGCGCTGGTCCAAGATGCGTCTGCAACGACACCTGCACTACCGGAATGTCCGCCGCCGGGTACATCAGCTTGAGCGGCACCCATGCGCCATGATCAAGGCCGCGCCGGGCATCCAGCGCCGCCGGCATCCCCGCCGCCCCGATCAGCCCGGCCACCCGCGCGGCGAGGTCCTGGTCGCCCGGCGCGTCGTAGCGCTGCTGGTACAGGACCTGCGGGAAGCCGCCGAAATCGTGGATCGTTGTGTTCACCGGCATTGCGCTCACCGCCGGGGTGTGCGTCTCCCAGTGCGCCGAGACCATCACGACTGCCTTCGGCCGGGGAAGGACGGCGCCGAGGCCGCGCAGGAAGTCGCGTGCCGGCACATCATCGAAAATCAGCGTCGGTGAGCCATGCGAGACAAAGATGGGTGAAATCAAGGATCAAACCTCCGGCAGTCTGCGCGTCTCTTTGTTTCTAGTCCCGGGTGCGCGCGCCCGTAAGCCGCCGCGCCCGGCTAACACCTATGCCGCAACGGCATGGACCAAAGCGAGGTTGCGCGCGGGCCCCCACCGGCCCTATCAACGACGCAGCGAAAACTCGGGAGAACACCATGCGCGATGTCGTGATTGTCGAGCCTGTCCGCACAGCGGTCGGCGGCTTTGGCGGATCCTACAAGGACGTCCATGCCCATGTCCTCGGCGCCACCGTCGTCGAAGGCCTGATGGCCCGCACCGGCCTGCCGAAGGACAAGGTCGACGATGTCATCTTCGCTCAATGCTATCCCTCGATGGACGCGCCCGCCCTCGGCCGCGTCGTCGCGCTCGACGCCGGCCTGCCCATCGAAGTCAGCGGCATGCAGATCGACCGGCGCTGCGGCTCGGGCCTGCAGGCGATCATCAATGCGACGATGCAGGTCGCCACCGGCGCGATGGACTGCGTGATCGCCGGCGGCGCAGAGTCGATGAGCAACGCGCCGTTCTATTCCACCAGCTGGCGCTGGGGCCTTGGCCAGGGCAACATGACCGTGAACGACGGCCTGATCACCGGCCGCCTCACTGCCGGCGGCAAGAATTTCCCTGTGCCTGGCGGCATGCTGGAGACGGCCGAGAACCTCCGCCGCGATTACCAGATCACCCGCGCCGCACAGGACGAGTTTGCCGCCGCCAGTCACGCCAAGGCCGTCGCTGCGCAGAAAAGCGGCGTCTTTGCCGAAGAGATCATCCCGGTCACCGTCAAGGGCCGCAAGGGCGACACGGTCGTCACGCAGGACGAACATCCGCGTGCGGACTCAACCGCCGATGTGCTCGGCAAGCTGAAGGCCATCCGTGCCAAGCAGGACGCCGAAGCCACCGTCACCGCCGGCAATGCCAGTGGCCAGAATGACGGCGCCTCAGCCTGCCTCGTGATGACGCGCGAAATGGCTGACCAGTACGGCCTGAAGCCGCTCGCCCGGCTCGTTTCCTGGGCCGTCGCGGGCGTCGGCCCGGCCGTCATGGGGATCGGCCCTGTGCCATCCACGGAGAAAGCGCTGAAGCGCGCCGGTCTTTCGCTGAAGGACATCGACCTGATTGAGCTCAACGAAGCCTTCGCCGCCCAGGTCCTCGCCTGCACCAAGGCGATGGGCTTCTCGGATGATGACTATGCCCGCCTTAACGTTCACGGCTCGGGCATCTCGCTCGGCCACCCGGTCGGCGCCACGGGCGGACGCATCCTCGCGACCATGCTGCGCGAGATGGACCGCCGCGGCGCCCGGTACGGCCTCGAAACCATGTGCATCGGCGGCGGGCAGGGGCTGGCAGCGGTATTCGAGCGCGTGAGCTGAGCGTGCTCGCCAAGAAGGCCATCTTCGCCGCAGGCCTCCTCATCGCCGCCGCGCCTGCTTCGTATGCGGATGGTATCGCCGCGCAGGTCCTCCTGGTCCACAACCGGGAGCGCGCGGAAGTAGGGGTGCCTGCGCTCACCTGGAATGAGAGCCTCGCGGCAGATGCGCAGCGCTGGGCCGATCACCTCGCCGCCACGGGGAAGTTCGAACACGCGGGCGATGACGAGAACCCCAGTTCGGGCGAAAACCTCGCCATGGGCTCATCCGGGTATACGGCGGAAGCGCTTGCCCAGCTCTGGGCCGACGAGAAGGCGCTCTTCAAGTACGGCGCCTTCCCGGATGTCAGCACGGATGGCAACTGGTTCAACGTGGGACATTATACGCAGATGGTCTGGGAAGGCACGGCCTCCATGGGCTGCGCCACCGCCAGTGCGGGCGCCTCCATCTTTCTCGTCTGCCGCTACGATCCGCCGGGCAACTATTCCGGCCAGAAGCCCTGGTAGCGCGGTAATCCAGCCGATTGCCGAATGTCAGAATCCGGATGGTCTTCCCGTTCGCCGGAAACCCTACAGATAAATAACTTGCTATTTGGCGGGGCGGAGCGCATATGCCCCTCATCGACATTGGCCGGCCACTCAGGCGCCGCTCCCCGAAAAGGGCGCAGTTTCAGACAACCCCTCCAAAATTCGATATGCAAGGGCTGGCGCATTGTCAGCCTACAAACGATATGAGACTTAGAACTATGACGAACGGTACTGTGAAATTCTTCAACAGCCAAAAAGGCTTCGGCTTCATCGCGCCTGCAAACGGTGGCAACGACGTGTTCGTTCACGTCACCGCCCTTGAGCGCTCGGGCATCGCGACCCTGAATGAAGGCCAGAAAGTCAATTTTGACACGGCCAAGGATCAGCGCTCCGGCAAAGTTGCCGTGAGCACGATCGAACTGGCTTAAGCCAGCAGCTGCTGGCGCCGCGTTCGCGCGGCTGCCTCAGCGGCAAACTGAAGAGGCGCGTCCCGGCAACGGGGCGCGCTTTTTCGTTGTACAGAAATCAGAAGTCTTTCGAGAAGCCGAGGAAAACGTGATGGTTGGTCTCGTCATCGGCGCCGCGCGTGCCGTTGCGATACTGGTTGAGATAGCCCACCTCCCAGCCTGCGCCCGCCGCTTTCCATTTGACTGTCGCCCTTGCACGGTTCTCCTGCAGGTCGCTCGCGCTGCCCCAGGAGGTGTCGTTAAGTCCGATGATCACTTCATCGCTCAGCGCCAGCTTTACCCCCGACGTCGTCAGCGGATACTCCAGCGCGATCTGCTGGCGCAGCCGCCAGCCCGTCCCGTCGGCGCCCTCGCGAAACCGCTGCTCGAGCCGTGTGCGCCCCGCAATCTCTACTTCGCCCAGCGAGAAGAGGTCATAGCCTGCCTGCTGCCAGAGCCGGTGTTCGATCTGGTCGGGGCCCGACCGGATGGCCTCACTATAGCGGTAGCCGCCGCTGACCTTCAGCCGGTCGTTAACCTCGTAGCCAATGCCCGGGCGAAGCACGAACTGTGACACGTCGGCATCCGGATCAAACCGCACCTCGGCATTCAGTGTCAGTTCAAAGGGGATGCTGTCGGCCGGTTTCTTCTTTAGCTCGTAGTTGGTCCAGATCTGGTTTTCGGCCGAAGCCGCGCCGCAGACGGCCCCGAAGGCCAGGAGAACCGGAAACATGTGCCGCATAGGATATATCCTGGACCAAGCCGTCTGACAAAAATCTGACACGCCCGCGACCCGCCAGATGCGCCACAGGAATCAAGGCGCTATTGGCCTCCGCGCAGCGCATAGCCGTTCTGGATGGATGTTTTATGACAGTTTGGCGGGAAATTGTTACAGATTTCCGTCAGAGGCCGAAATACAGCGCGATGATCACGATGCATGTCACGTTCAGCGCAAAGCCCGCCTTGGCCATGTCGCGCACGGTCAGCTTGCGCGTGGCAAACACCACGGCGTTCGGACCCGTCGCAATCGGCAGCATGAATCCGCACGACGCCGCCACGCAGCAGGGGATCACCAAAGCGCGGATATCCAGTCCCGTCGCCTCCGCCAGCGCGCCCAGCACCGGCAGGAATGTCGTCATCGCTGCCACATTCGACATGATCTCGGACAGGAACACGACCAGCGTCACGATGATCAGGATCAGCAGGACCGGCGGCAGCGCCGCCAGCCCCGCCATGTAGCCGCCGAGCCATCCGGCGAGGCCGCTTGCCTGGATCGCGGCGGCAATCGACAGGCCGCCCCCGAACAGCAGCACTACATCCCACGGCACATTGCGCGCGTCATCCCAGTCCAGCAAGCCGCGCCCGCGCCCCGCCGTCCTGGTCGTCGGGTCGCCATGCGGTACCAGGAACATCAGCACAGCGCCCATCATGGCGATGCCCATGTCGGTCAGGCCAGACAGAGGCTCGAGCTTCACGAGTTGTTCGCGCAGGATCCATGCGCCCGCGATCAGACCGAACACCATCGCCACCCGTGCCTCGGGCCGGGTCATGCGGCCAAGCGCCTTGTGCTGTGCACGGATGGATTCGCTCGCCCCCTGCGCCTGGTCCGGCGTCGATTTCAATCCCCAGGTCAGGATCAGCCAGGCTGCGGGCAGCATCAGCGCAATCATCGGAAGGCCGATGCCCATCCATTCGCTGAAGCTGATCTCGATGCCGGCATTGTCGCGCAGCCAGCCTATTGCGATCAGGTTCGTCGGCGTGCCCACTGGCGTGCCGAGGCCCCCGATCGAGGCCGCGTAACAAACGCCCAGAAGCAGCGCGATCGCGAGACGCGGACCACCGCCTGCTGCGAGCGCGACCGACAGCACGATGGGCGTCATCATCAGGCTCGTCGCAGTATTGGAGATCCACATCGACAGCAGCGCCGTCGTCAGCATCACGCCCGCCGTCAGGAGTTTGAGCCGCGCGCCGGAGACCCTCAGCACGTTCAGCGCAATGCGTCGGTGGAGGTTCCATTTCTCGATCGCCAGCGCCACGATGAACCCGCCAAGCAACAACATTACCACCGGGTCGGCATACGGCGCGGCAATCTCCTTTAGCGGCACCAGCCCGATCAGCGGCAGGATGGCCAGGGGCAGCAGCGAGGTCACCGCCATCGGCACCGCCTCGGTCGCCCACCAGATCGCCATCAGCAGGAACAGCCCGGCTACCATCATCGCGCTCTGGTCAAGCTCCGCCGGGGCCGGCAGCAGGCACACGATGAAGCCCAGTACGGGCCCCGCGATCAGGCCAGCGGCTGAGGCAAATCCGCTTCCCTCAGTTGGCAAGCCTTCGCGCGGCGGGGATGTCTCTCCCGTCTCGGTCATGTCGTGTTTCCTCAAGCCCCGAATTTTACGGACTGAGGCTTAGCGCGCTTTGGCAGCAGGGGAAACCGGGCTGCCCGCTTGCCATCCGCCCGGGCGCGCCTTAACCGTCTCCCTTACGTGCGGGCGTGGCGAAATTGGTATACGCAAGGGACTTAAAATCCCTCGGCCGCAAGGCCTTGCCGGTTCAAGCCCGGCCGCCCGCACCAATCTCTGACCAGGCGTTTTGCCGTCGTGTTTCGCGGGCCCTTGCGGCAACCCCCAGGGTGCCCGTCTCCGGGCTCCAACGCGCGCGCTCGTCGTTCGGAACCTTTGACCAGCACTCGCCAAGCCTCGCCCAGAGGATATCAGAGGCACGGAAATAGCTCGACATCAGAACCACATCTTCGGGCCGGGCCATCGGGGTTTGCGAGATCGTGTGCGCCTGAAGGATCAGTGCCAGAAGATCTTCAAGCACGTCTTGGGACCATTCATGGGTCAGGCCTACTCCCAGCACGCCGATCTGCGTGGCCGCAGTGCCGTACACATCTTCGACAAGGCGAAACGGCTTTATGTACGCCTCGTAGGCATCCGCGGAAAGGACATCGTCTGCTCGGACCGCGACATCATCCAGTATCAGGTCCGCTATCGGCATGTGATCCTTAAACGATCCGTAGGCAGATGTATCGAGCGTAAGACCTTTGCAGCCAGCTGGAAGACGTACCATGCGCAACTGGTTTCGCCCGTTCGATTCGCCAATTGAGGCGGCCACGTAGAGCACATCCGACAAGGGAGACATCGAACCCCAGCGCTTGGTGCCTTTAAGGCTGAAGCCCGCGCCGTTCGAGGTCAACGTCGTCAGGATATGTGCAGGTCGAGGGCCCTTGTCCTCGCTGACGCAGAAGGCGACGATCGCATCGTCTGGCGTGTCCGGGAAAAGTCTCCGGATGGCGGCTTGATGGCCCGCTGCGCCGGCGGCGAGACGTCCGTCGGCCTTCAGAGCGACGCGAACCAGCCGCTCGAAGGCGGAGGAGGAGACTGTGCCAGGTCCCCAGGTCCTCAAAAAAGTCCGAAGGTCCCGGCTGTCGCCAGCTTCACGGGGAGCAAAAAGGGATGAGAGCAATTCGGCGTGTATCATGCCGGATTCATGCCCCTCGCGGTCCAGGTCGTCAAACCCTTCCGCCGCGTCTATCAAACCGCGGGCATCGGTGACTTTTCGAAGTCGTCCCCGTCCGGCATTTTCATCCGGCCCTGTATCCAGTCTTCCTTTGCCTGCTCCAGGCGATCCTTCGAGGAGGACACGAAATTCCAGAAGATGAACCGCTCGCCTACCGGCACGCCGCCCAGCACCATCACGGTTGACGGCGTCTGAGCGCTGACGCGCACGTCACCCTTGCCGAGTACGGCCATCTGTCCGGGCTTAAGCGCCACGCCGTCCACTTCAATGGCGCCTTCGGTCAGGTACACCGCCCGCTCCGGGTGGTCGGATGGCACTGCGCGGCTCGAACCTGCGTCCATATCCCAATGCATGTAAAACAGCGGCGAGTTCACTCTGACGCCTGCGTCCATACCTTCTGCCGCACCTGCGATCATCCGCCCACGGAGGCCCTTCTCGCTCCACACGGGCAGGCTGCTGGCCGGATGGTGCCAGAAAGCGGGATCGGTCTCTTCGTCTTCGTTTGGCAGGGCCACCCAGGCCTGGATGCCATGCATATGCGCACCGTGCATCCGCGCATGCTCCAGCCGCTCCGAATGCGTGATGCCCTTTCCGGCTGTCATCCAGTTCACCGCGCCTGGCTTGATCTCCTGCTTGAAGCCAAGGCTGTCGCGGTGGGTCATCGCGCCGGAATACAGATAGGTCACGGTCGACAGACCGATATGCGGATGCGGCCGCACATCCAGTTCGCGCGCGATACCCGGCTCAAAATCCACCGGCCCCATCTGGTCGAAAAAGATGAATGGCCCGACCATTCGCCGCCTGGCAAACGGCAGCACCCGGCCAACTTCAAATCCGCCGCCCAGATCGCGCGAGCGTTTGTCGATGATGAGTTCAATCATGACTGGCTCCTTTCTCGCCGGTATATGGGGCGCACACGATGGGCAATGAACCTCGCGGCGAGGCTTTTTATATCAGCGCGCGCCTGATAACACCTATGCAGTCCTTCTATCCAATCGAGTCCGGAGCCTGAACCACATGCCGATTTCCGCCCGCTTCCTGCGTGCTGCCGCCGCCGTCGCCATTGCGTCTGCGATGACGCTGCCCGCGCTTGCCGAAACCGTCTACGTGCAGGCCGGCAAGGTTCTCGCTGTTCCGGGCGAGGCGCCGCTCGGCCAGACCACGATCGTCATCACGGATGGCAAGATCGTCTCGCTCGAACCCGGCCTCAAGGCGCCGAAGGACAAGTCGGCCCGCGTGATCGACCTGAAGGACAGCTATGTCCTGCCGGGCCTGATCGATGCCCATGTCCACCTGACCTCGGATACCGGCGGTATAGCTTCTCAGCTGGAAGACGTAACGCTCTCGCCCGCTGCGCAGGCGTTCAATGCCTGGGAAAATGGCATGAAGACGCTCAATGCCGGCTTCACCACCGTGCGAAATCTTGGCGATGGAGACGGCGCTGTGCTGGCGCTGCGCGACGCTGTGAATGATGGCCAGGTCACCGGCCCGCGCATCCTGGATGCCGGCGCGTCGATTTCAGGCACCTCGGGCCATATGGATGGCTCGCTCGGTTACCGGGATGAGCTGCGCGAGTATTTCAATTCCGCTGGCAATACCTGCAACGGCGCCGAAGATTGCCGCCGCGCCGTTCGCCTGCAGATCGCGCGCGGAGCCGATGTGATCAAGTTTGGCGCCACCGGCGGCGTCAACAGCCGAATCGGCGCGGGCCTCGGCGCGCAGATGTTCAAGGATGAAGCCGTCGCCATTGTGGAAACGGCGAAGCTGTTCGGCAAGAAAGTCTCCGCCCACGCCCACGGCGCGGACGGCATCCGCCTTGCGCTCGAAGCTGGTGTCGACTCCATCGAGCACGGCACGATCCTTGACCCCGAAACCATCGACGCCTTCGTCGACTCCGGCGCCTACTACGTGCCCACGCTTTCGACCGTGAACGGATATATCGAGCGCATGAAGGCCAATCCGGACTCCTATGAGCCGGATGTCCGTGCCAAGATCGAATGGCGCATCGGCATCACCGGAAAGAGCCTGGAAATCCTCTACGCAAAGGGCGTGAAGATCGCCTTCGGAACGGATGCCGGCGTCTCCAAGCATGGGCGCAACGCAGACGAATTCGAGCTTATGGTGAAGTTCGGCATGCCGGCATCCGAAGCCATCAAGGCCGCCACGATCAACGCCGCCGACCTGCTTGGCCTCTCCTCCGAAATCGGCACGCTGGAGCCGGGCAAGAGCGCTGACCTGATCGGCGTGAAAGGCGATCCGCTTAAGGATGTAAAAGTTCTCAAAGCTGTCGATTTCGTCATGGTCCGCGGCAAAGTCGCGAAAGAATAGACCGGCAGTTAACCGGGTGTTGCTGGCCCGCAACACCCGGTCGTGCTTCATCCTTCCTTGCTGGAAGTTTCATGCGGGCGATGCCACGTTCGTGTCACAAGAGATTTGGTCCGGGCCGGGAACAAATCCGCGCCGAGCGCTTTGTTCAGATAGCGTCTCCGCAAAGCATGAAGGATCAGGCCCATGAGCATTCGCGCCCTTCTCGCCAGTGCCAGCCTCGCGATGACCGCCTTTCCGGCTTTTGCCGGACAGGAAGCGGAAGCCCTGATCGCCAGCACGGCGACCCTGATTTCTGATCCGGCGCGCGGCGAAGCTGCGTTTTCCGAGTCGATTGACGTACCGGCTGTTGCTCGCTTCGCGCTCGGCAGGCATGTCCGCCGGATCAGCGTAGACGAAAGCCAGCGTTTCACCGCAGCCTTCGACAGCTTCATCGACAGCACATTTGAGAAACACCGGGACGACTTCACCAATGCTGAAGTGAAAGTCATCGGTTCAGTCGACCGGAGTGCAACGGATTCCATTGTCGAGACCCGGGTTACGCCTCCGGGAAAGGACGAAATGATCGTGCGCTGGCGCGTGATGGAGCGGGACGGAGAATGGCGCGTCGTTGACGTCGAAATGCTCGGCCTCTGGCTTGCCATCGAGCAGCGGGCACAGATCGCGGCTATTCTCGATAAACCGCGCGCGACGATCGATGACGCGATTGCGGCCTTGGATTCCTAATCCGTCTGTAGACGGAGAAAATCTCAGGTAAACGCGACGTTCAGCCAGTCCGGGCGCACGTAAGGTTCGCCTAGGTCGCGCGCAACCAGCTTGTGCGCGATCGTGCCCCGGTCAACGGTCAGGCCATTGGCGAGATGGCGATCCGAATTGATGGCCGCGCGGGCGCCCTTGTTGGCGATCTGCATGACGAAGGGGAGGGTCGCGTTGTTCAGCGCATAGGTGGAGGTGCGCGGAACCGCGCCCGGCATATTGGCCACGCAATAGTGAAGGATGCCGTCCACGTCATAGATCGGATCTTCGTGGGTCGTCGCGTGGCTCGTCTCGAAGCAGCCGCCCTGGTCGATGGCAATGTCTACGAGTACGGCGCCGGGCTTCATCGTTTTGAGCTGCGCGCGGCTGATCAGTTTCGGCGCAGAGGCGCCCGGAATCAGAACGGCGCCGATCACGAGATCGGCGTCCTTGATTGCTTCGGCGAGCGAATGCGCGGTCGAATACATCGTCTTGAGGCTGCCGCGGAACTGCTCGTCGAGCTGGCTGAGGCGGATGTTGTTCCGGTCGAACACGGTCACGTCCGCGCGCATGCCGACCGCGATTTCGGCCGCATGCGTTCCAGAGACGCCGCCGCCAATGATGATGACTTTTGAAGGCGCAACGCCTGGTACGCCGCCGAGCAGGATGCCGCGTCCGCGTTTGGTGCGCATCAGCGCCCAGGCGGCGACCTGCATCGACATCCGGCCGGCGACCTGGCTCATCGGGCGAAGCAGTGGAAGGCCGCCTTCGGAATCGGTGACGGTTTCGTAGGCGATGGCGAGGCAGCCGGATTTCATCAGGCCCTTCGCCTGGACCGGATCGGGCGCGAGATGGAGGTAGGTGAAGAGCGTATGGTTTGGCGTGAGCCGGGCGGTTTCTTCCGGCTGGGGTTCCTTGACCTTCACGATCAGTTCGCTGCCAGCAAATACTGCATCTGCATCCGGCGCGATCTGAGCGCCGACCGAGACGTAAGCTTCGTTGGCAAAGCCCGAATTCACGCCGGCGCCGGACTGAACGAGGACTTCATGGCCGCCGCGGACGAGTTCGCCGACACTTTCAGGTGTCAGGCCGACACGGGATTCCTGTTTCTTGATTTCGGTTGGAACGCCGATGCGCATGAGGCCTCTCATTGGGGAAAGTCTAACCGTATAGCGTCCCTTTCCGGCAACTTCCAGCCCCCTGCCGAGACGCCGGTACAGGGGTCAAGACTTCGCCTGACTAGCTGCTGATCGACAGCGTCAGGACAATGCGCCTGGAAGCCGGAGCAAAGTTCTTGATATCGGTGTCCCAGTAGCGAAGGCCGATTGCGGCGCTGCCCCGCGAAACTGTCGAGCCGACTGACCAATTGGTATAGTCGCCGTCCGTTTCGCTGGCGTAAGATCCGATGGCTGCGTCCAGGCTGAAAGACGGGCTTAGCGCGTAGCCGGCTTTGAGGCTCGTATAGACATAGTCTTCACCGGGACTGAAGGCGCCGTTGGTTGCCACCCAGAAACCGGTATCGAAGCTGTATCCAAGTCCGCCGCTGAGTTCCAGACCACTCAGGTCCTCCGCGTCGGCGCCCGGATAGTCAAAGAAAGTTGCCATCAGATCCCAGCTGATGCCGTTTTCCAGCACGTCAGCCAATCCCGCATAGGCGCTGACTTCCAAGTCTGCGGCGGATGTATCACCAAAATCGACTGTCGACGCCCAAACACCGGCATAGAGCGCGCCGTTTGCGTAGTCGAACCCGCCCTGAACCGCTGGGTTCCCGTTTGATGAAGAGATGCCCCGATCAACATAGTCGGTGGCCAGGGAGGCATTGGCAGTCCAGCTGCCTTGCGCCGCAGCCATTTTCTCAAACACGGGAAGCTCGGCGGCGATCAGGCACACCGATGCTTTCATCAACGACGCTGGTTTCATGATCGTCAGCCTCCGGTTTCAGTATCGGAGGGCAAGGAATTGAAGTCCAGTCAGTTCAGGAGATGCGGGGCTGGGCGGGTTCAAACACCTGTTCGGCGCGCGGCGCAGCGCGCCGCCTTCTCAGCGATCTGCTGGCTGCGCCAGTCGCCGACAGGTCGTGACAGCGACCAGGGCCTGTTTCCCGACGGTATCACCGGGGCGGCCGAAAAGCTTGGCTTTGGCTGTGCTGCAATAAAATGTCCCTCTCCCGGCAGGCCGGAAGAGGGACAACAGGCGGGGCGCAAGCCCTGCCATACGCCTGGCTAAGCGGAGATCAGAAGACCTTCGAAACCATGATGACAAAGTTCTCGTCAGCGATGTCGGTTGCGCCGTCGATATCCGTATCGGTGTATTTGCCGGTCAGATCGAACAGGTCGAAGCTGTAGGTCGCGCCCAGCGACCAGTTGGTGTAGTCGCCGCCTGCATCGAAGCTGTAGCTACCGACGCTGGCGAGACCCTTGAACTTCTCGGTGAAGGCGTAGGTACCGGTGCCCTCGACGTAGGTGTTTTCGTTGTCCGGGTCGTAATAGGCGGTAACGCCGGCCGAGAGGGCATCGACAGTATAGCCGAGGCCGGCTTTGACTTCGAGGAAGTCGAGGTCGTCTTCACCCGGGTAGATGTAGCCGATCACGCCGACATCGAAGCTGAGCGATTCGGTCAGCGCGCCGCGGAAGCCGCCATAGAGATCGACTTCGATATCTGCGTCCGAGCCGAAATCGACGTTCGAGGCCCAGGTGCCGACATAGAAGCCGCCATTGGTGTAATCGAGGCCGCCCTGGACGGCGAAGTTGTTGTCGCTCTGGGAAACGCCGCGCCAGACATAGTCATTGGTCGCCGCGACGTTGGCGGAAAAGTCGCCTTGTGCAGAGGCTGCGCCTGCGGCCGAGGCCAGCGCGATTGCGAGCAGACTCGCCCGTGTGAATTTCTTGGTCATTTGGAGGAAACCTCGCTTCTGTCAGTACGCTCCTGATCGAGCGCCACGCTGGAAGGTGCCGGGGGGTGACGGAAAATTCGATGGGAAACGTAGCGTAAAGTCTTGCCGGGGTGGGCGTTCGCCGGGGTTTTGGGCAGGCAATGCACCCCTTGCCTCACCTTTGGGCGTTGCGGCGAATCCACACCCCTGTGGCGGATTCGCCACAGATTTCGGCTCTAACGTGCTACCATGGGCGCATAGCCAAGGTGCATGCCCGCATCGACCATGAGGGTTTCGCCCGTCACGTGCCGGGAGGCATCGGTGAGGAAGAAGACCGCCGAATCGGCGATGTCGTCCGGCCCGCTGGCGACCTGGAGCGGGACGGAGGCGGCGACGCCGGCTTCCATCTTGGCGTACTGCTCAGCGCTCATCTCGTCCTTGAACCAGCGCGTGCCGATGAAGCCGGGGCAGACGGCGTTGACGCGAATGGCGGGCGCGAGGGCGCGCGCGAGGCTGAGCGTCATTGTGTTAAGGGCGCCCTTGGTGGCGGCGTAGGCGACCGAGGAGCCGATACCGGTGACGCCGGCGATCGAGGAGACGTTGAGGACGGCCGAGGCACGGCCTGTCTGGCGGTGGGCTTCGACGAGAAGGGGCTTCACCTTCTGCATCATCAGGAAGGGGCCGGCGACATTTACCGCATAGGTGTGCAGGAAGTCTTCGCGCGAGAGGGCGTCCAGGTCCGAATGGTCGCGTGCGTGCTTGGTGATGCCGGCATTGTTGACGAGGATATCCAGCCGGCCGGCCTGGGCGGCTGCTTCGGCGAGTTTGGCGCAGCCTTCATCGGTCGAGACGTCGGCCTGGATGAGGCGCGCCTGCGCGCCGGCCTTCTGGCAATCGGCGACGGTGGCTTCGCCGTCCGCGACGGACTTGGTGCAGTTGATGATGACGCTGGCGCCGCGCTCGGCGAGGCGCAGCGCGATCGAGCGGCCGAGGCCGGTGGCTGATCCGGTGACGAGGGCGCTGCGGCCTTCGAGGTCCTTGGGCTGCGTCATGATGTTCCTCCCGGGTGTTGTTTGATCTGTCTGTTTCCCTCGTATCGCGCCCAGGCCGGGCCTGTCCATTGGGGCGCTCGCGGGACGGGTATTTCACCCCGGCTTGCAAGCAACCGGACCGGCCGCGACAAGGGGCAACGAAACCGCTCTGGATTTGCCCGGCCTTGGATCACCTGTTCCGCATTGTCTATGTCAGTACGGCCGTGCCCGGGCTGGGCGACCGGGACATCGACAGCCTTCTGAACATCTCGCAATCCAACAATGACGAGCGCTTCATCACAGGCTATCTCGTGCATAACGGCGCAAGCTTCATGCAGCTGATCGAAGGGCCATTCGACGAAGTGGACGAGATCTATGCGCGCATCCTGCGCGACCGGCGCCATACGGGCATCGTGCGCATCCAGGCGGAATGGGCGTCTGCACGGGTGTTTCCGAACTGGTCGATGAACTATTTCCGCGTTGACCGGCATGACGGGATTGGCGCGATGGTCGCGCGCGCCGGCGACAGTGTGGACAGCCTGATGGAAGCCGGCGTGCCGCGGGACGTGTTGCACCTGTTCTCAAAATTCATTCAGCAGGCGGACTATCCGGACCCGGGCCAGGCGGATGGATCTGCGCCAGGTGTTCCTTCCGCAGGTACGCCGTCAGGCCCACAGCAAGACCCACAAGCGTAAGGCCGGCCAGCAGCAGCGTCCCGGGCTCCGCGCCAAAGACCTCGAAATACTGCGTGTAGGCGTGGATAGCGAGGAAGACCATCGCGCTGACCGACAGGAAGCCGCCCCGCCGCGTGAGCATCGCCAAGGCAATGGCCAGCGCCGCCCAGCCGATTGAAAAAGGCCATTCGGGCAGGGCGATCGCGGTCTTCTCCCATGCTTCATAGGCGGCATAGTCGTCATAGCGGGTCTGTCTCCAGCCAGAATCGCCGAGCAGGTCGCCCCAGAGCGATCCGACCCAGAAAGCGAAATGGACGAGAATTATTGACGTGCGGGCCGCGACCGTGAGCAGCAGCGACCAGGCTGCGTCCACTATGGTCCGTACGCGGTAGAATCCGGCAGCCAGCGCGCCGAAGACTGAAATCGTGATGACCGGCTCCTCGACAAAGAGGGCGTAGGAGGCGTGCCAGTAGCCGGTGCCGGAACCGAAGACGGCGCCGAGGGCAAGGACGGCAAGCGCGGCGAGGAAGGCCGAGCGGAACCAGGCGGCGCCGGCGGTGAGTACGCCGGTGATCAGCAGCGCGGTTGCGGTGGCGGACGGCGCGTCGCCGAACTGCCAGCCGATCCAGCCGGCGAGGCCGAGCGTGCCCATCAGGGCGAGGCCAGAGGAGAGGACGCTGAAGGCTTCGCCCGGCGCCAGGCGGCGCAGGGCTTCGGCGCCCACAAGCGCGCCGAGGGCGAGCGTGAGGCCAGTCGCGGCGTTCGGGACAAGTGCGATGGCCGCGGCGGAGACAGCGAGCGCGCCGAAGATGAGGAGGACATTGACGAGGAGGTTGCCGCGCCTGTCCGGCAGGGCGAGGGATTCGAGCCGGGCGGCCTCGGCTTCGGAGAGGCTGCCGGCCTTGAGGAGGGCGGCAAGGTCAAGGCGGATGACGGGCACGGTAGCAGCTCCTGAAATATAGTGAGCGTTCACTAACATAAACGGGTATTGTCCGGCAAGTGGCATTCGGGGGGGGCTTGCCTTTGCTGAAATGCAGCCTGGCCGGTGTCTGGGTGCAGGCCGGCCCAGGCGACCTGCTTCGGGCGGACGGCCGCTCGCCCCGATCGAAATGCGCGGCGCGCGGCGACAGGCAAGTGCCGCCGCAAGGGCTCACCAATGCAACAGCGGCGGGGTCAGGCACTGCGCAGGTCGCGTGGGGATTTTCCGGTCCAGCGCTTGAAAGCGCGGGAGAAGGCGGGGGCGTCCGAGAAGCCGACGAGATAGGCGGTTTCGTTGACCGAGGTGTTGCGCGCGGTGAGATAATCGATGGCCATGCGGCGCCGCAGATCATCGAGGACAAGCTTGAAGCTCGTGCCTTCCGCCTTCAGCCTACGGAACAATGTCTGGCGGCTGATGCCGAGGGCGGCGGCGATCGCGTCGGCGTTCGCCGCGCCGGTATGCAGGGTGGGCAGGAGGCGGGCCTCGACGGCGCTGCGCAGGGTGCGGCCGGCTTCGAGGCTCGCGAGCAGGGTGCCCGCGCGCTGGGTCAGGATGCCGAAGACGTAAGAGGGCTGCTGTGCGACGCGCCAGCCGGCGATCTCCGGGTGGAGGCGCATGGCGTTCCAGGGGCTGGAGAAGGTGACCGGGCACTGGAAGACGCGTGCGTGCTCAGCGGCGCTGGCGGGCGCAGGGTGGGTGAAGTGTACTTCGAGGACGTGCGGCGCGGCGAGGAAGCGGCGGGGGCCGCAGACGAGGCGGGCGAAGGCGGCTTCGGAGAGCTGCGGAAAGGCGTTCGGGTCCGGCCGGTTGTCGACCATCCAGAGGTCCGCGCCGCGCGGGACGATGGCGAAGCGGGGCACGCCGGGCGGCATCGCGAGTTCGACCGCGAGGGCGCCGAAACGCTGCATCTGGGCGAAGGCGTCGCCCATGGTTGCCGACGCGGTCATGATAAGGCCGACAAGGGAGACCTCCGGCATGTCGACTGCCTCGCCATAGAGGAGGGCGAGGGCGGGCTCGTGGCAGGCGGCTTCGGCGGCGCGGGTGAGGGCCTGGTAGCCGGCGAGCGAGATGCGGGTGTCACTGTCTTCGAGATCGGCGGGGGCGAGG
Source organism: Hyphomonas sp. (assembly GCF_022844445.1). GTDB lineage: Bacteria > Pseudomonadota > Alphaproteobacteria > Caulobacterales > Hyphomonadaceae > Hyphomonas. Next base: position 53,775 of record NZ_JALHLS010000005.1, on the reverse strand, counting down.
CCTGCCGCGGCGAGGAGGGCGGCCGGGTCCGCGCCGCGCGTGGCGGCGAAGGCGGCAAGGCCGCGCACGATGCCTGCGGAGACGGTCGATTCGGTCATGCCTCGGGCGCCCCCTGTTACAAACGAGCATGCGGCTGCAACGGGGCATCATGGCGCCCTTATCGAAAAACGGCAAGAACCGGCTTTGTGAACCGCAACCCTGCGGGAAGGAGTGCCGCCATGATACGTCCGACGACCCCTGCCTTCGGGCGCATCCTAGCCGGATGGACAATGCTGGCGGCGGCCTGGCTGATGTTTGCCGGGGCGGCGCAGGCAGGCAACCTGCAGGTGGCACCGGACGCGCCGTGGTGGGCCCATTTCGGGGCGGCGGCGCTGCTCTGGCTGCATATCGGGGGCGGAACGCTGGGCATGCTGTCGGGCGCGGCGGCGCTGACCTTCCGGAAGGGCGGTCGCCTGCACCGGGCGGCAGGGGCGGTGTTCTTCGTCTCGATGTTCGTGACTTACCTCATCGGGGCGGGCGTGGCGCCGTTCCTGGAGACGGGGCAGCGGCCGAATTTCGTGGCGGGAATCATGGCGCTGTACCTGCTGGTAACCGGCTGGTCGGCGGCGCGGCACCGGAAAGCGACGGCAGGGGCGGCGGAGGCGGCGGGGTTGGTGATTGCGCTGGCGATTACGGGCACCGGGGCGATGTTCATGCAGATGGGCGCGGCAAGCCCGACCGGGACGATCGACGGCTCGCCGCCTCAGGCTTTCATCCTGTTTACTGTGGCCGGCGCGCTGGCGGCAGTGGGGGAGGCAAATGTGCTGGTCCGGCGGGGGATTTCAGGGGTGGCCCGTACGGCGCGGCACCTGTGGCGGATGTGCTTCTCGCTGTTCATCGCGTCGGGCTCGTTTTTCCTTGGGCAAATGCAGGTTCTGCCGGAGGTGTTGCGGGATTCGGCCTTTCCTTTCGTGGCGGCGTTCCTGCCGCTGGGGGTGATGATTTTCTGGCTGGTGCGGGTGCGCGTCAGCCGGGCGCGGGGGCCGGCGGCTGCGGCCTGAGCGGGGCGCGGTGTCTTGCCGTACCGGTAAGCATGGACAAGGCGCGGCGCGCGGCTTAACTCGGCATGTTTTTGCAGATTGAGGGGCGTCCGGGCGCATGTTCAGCAAGATTTTGATTGCCAACCGCGGCGAGATTGCCGTTCGCGTCATCAAGACGTGCCGCAGGATGGGTATCAAGACCGTGGTGGTCTATTCCGATGCCGATGCGGGCTCGATGGCGGTCGAGATGGCCGATGAGAGCGTGCATATCGGCGGCTCGCCGGCGGCGCAGTCCTACCTGGTGGCAGACAAGATCATCGCTGCCGTGCGCCAGACCGGGGCCGAGGCGATCCATCCGGGCTTCGGCTTCCTGTCCGAGAATGCGGGCTTTGCGAAGCGGCTGGAGCAGGAAGGCATCGGCTGGATCGGTCCCAACGCGTTCGCCATCGATTCGATGGGCGACAAGATTTCTTCGAAGAAGCTGGCGGCAGAAGCCGGCGTCTCGACCGTGCCGGGCCATATGGGCCTGATCGAGGACACGAAGGAAGCGATCAGGATCTCCAAGCAGATCGGTTATCCGGTGATGATCAAGGCCTCGGCCGGCGGCGGCGGCAAGGGCATCCGGGTCGCGGCGAACGACAAGGAGGTCGAAGAGGGCTTCCCGGCCGTGAAGGCCGAAGCGAAGGCCTCGTTCGGCGACGACCGCGTGTTCATCGAGAAATTCATCCTTGAGCCGCGCCACATCGAGATCCAGGTCTTGGGCGACAAGCATGGCAACTGCCTGTGGCTGAACGAGCGGGAATGCTCGATTCAGCGGCGTAACCAGAAGGTTATCGAGGAGGCGCCCTCGCCGCTGCTCGATCCGGAGACGCGCAAGAAGATGGGCGAGCAGGCGGTGGCGCTTGCCAAGGCCGTGAACTATGACAGCGCCGGAACGGTGGAGTTCGTCGCGTCCGGCAAGGACAAGGGCTTTTACTTCCTCGAGATGAACACCCGCCTGCAGGTGGAGCATCCGGTGACCGAGATGATCACCGGCATCGATCTGGTCGAGCAGATGATCCGCTCTGCGTATGGCGAGAAGCTGAAGATCAAGCAGTCTGACGTGAAGATCAATGGCTGGGCCGTTGAAAGCCGTGTGTATGCGGAAGATCCGTACCGCAACTTCCTGCCGTCGATCGGGCGCCTGAAGCGATTCCATCCGCCTGCGGAAGGCAAGATGGGCAAGGGCGAAGTGCGCATGGATTCGGGCGTGCGCGAAGGCGACGAAATCTCGATGTTCTACGACCCGATGATCGCCAAGCTGGTGACGTGGGGCAAGGACCGCAATACGGCGCTGGACGTGCACGGCGAGGCGCTCGACCGGTTCCACATCGAAGGCATACAGGACAATATCCCGTTCATTGCCGCGGTGATGGACGAGAAGCGGTTCCGCTCCGGCAACATCACGACGGCGTATATCAAGGACGAGTTCCCCGAGGGCTTCCAGGGCGTTGCGCCGACGAAGGAACAGGAGGCGCAGCTCGTCTGTGCGGCGGCCTATGTGCATGCCTTCTTCGCGCGCCGTGCGGGGCAGGTTTCCGGCAAGGTGGCTGCGGCGGCCAAGCCGCGCCGTGACTGGGTGGTCATCCTCGGAGATACGCACCATCCGGTGACGATTGATCTCGGAGACAATGGCGATGCGCAGATTTCGGTGAATGGCGGCAAGGCCCACAGCCTCGTGACGTCCTGGCAGCCGGGCCAGCATCTGGTGGAAGGCGTGCTCGACGGCAAACCGTTCGCGGTGAAGTTTGCGGACCGCACGGAAGGCTATCTGTTCCGTAGCCGGGGCGTGGCGCTGCGTGCACTCGTCTGCACACCGATGGTTGCAGACCTGCACGGGCGCCTGCCGGAAAAGCCGAAGGCGGATACGTCGAAACTGGTCATCTCGCCGATGCCGGGGCTGGTCGTGTCGATGGATGTCGCGCTTGGCCAGGAAGTACAGGAAGGCGAGGCGGTCTGCATCGTCGAGGCCATGAAGATGCAGAACATCATCCGGGCCGGCGCTAATGGCACGGTGAAGGCCATTAACGTCAAGGCGGGTGACAGCGTCGCTGCCGACGAAATCATGGTCGAATTTGCCTGAAATACCGTCTGCTGACGGCCTGCGCGGGCAAGACTTAACTTTTCGGAAACCGGTTAGGTCTGCTATCCTAGTCATACTGCGCCATGGCGGACCCTTCCGTCCCGGCGCGCCGCTATGACTGGGACAGCAACGAGCGGGGCGGGCGCGCCCCATGACCGGGAGCCTCGAGCCATGATGAACCTTCTCTTTTCCCCCAACGGGCGGATCGACCAGCCGACGTATTGGCGCGGCGTGCTGATCCTTCTGGGGATCAGCGCTGCGCTGAGCGTGATCAGCGCATTTGTGTCACCTTTCCTCGGCTTCCTCGGCATTGTCTTCGTCTGGCCGTGGATCGCGGTGCACGTGAAGCGCTTCCATGATGCGGATAAGTCCGGATGGCTGACGATTGCCATGGTGGTGCTGGCGATCGTTGTGTCGCTTGTGGCCAGCATGATCCTGCCGCCTCTGTTCGGCATCGACCAGATCGCCCAGCAGGTCGAGATGCAGGAAGAGATCGAACGCGCCTCGCGCGGCGACCCGGCGCAGGCCTTCTCCGCGGCAATGGACGCTTCGAAAGCCATCGCGCAGGCAAACCTTTTGCCGAGCATCCTGTCTACGGCGGTCGTTACCGGCGTGGTCGGCGCGGTGATGGGCCTGTTCAAGACCGACCCGAACGACAACCAGTACGGACCCGGTCCGGCCGGTGCGGGCGCCGCGTTCAATTAATCAGTAAACTGATCATAGCCAAAGGGGATACGAACCATGGTCACTTTTCCGGAAGCCATCCAGCTTTTCTTCTCGCGATACGTCGACTTCCAGGGCCGCTCGCGCCGGTCTGAATACTGGTGGGTCGCCTTGTTCAACATCATCGTGTTCGGTGTGGGCACGGTGCTCGCCATGGTCCTCGGCGGTGTGAATTTCGAAACCGGCGAGATGGGCCCGATCGGCTACGTGTTCATCGGCCTCCTCGGTCTCTACGCCCTTGGCATCATCATTCCGTCGATCGCGTTGTTCGTGCGCCGTCTGCATGACATCAACCAGACTGGCTGGATTTATCTTGGTCTTGTGGTTCTCGGCTTCGTGCCACTGATCGGCCTTCTGGCCTCGATTGCCCAGATCGTGATCGCCTGTATTCCCGGCACGGTCGGCCCCAACAAGTATGGCCCGGACCCGAAAAACCCGGCCGGTTCGGCCGACGTCTTCGTTTAACCGGGGCGCTAACCCGTGTAACAAGAAGAGCCGGGCGATCTGCCCGGCTCTTTTTTGTTGCGCGAACTTATCGTTTATTGATAAGGGCGGGAATGATCCCGGCGCGCCCCCTGCAAGGAAACAACCCTCCTCCCATGGACTTCCGATTCCTGTTCCTCGAGCCGCAAGGCCGCCTGCCGCCCAAGCCCTTCGCGCAAGGCCTGATCCTGCTGACCGGCGTGTTCATGGTGATCACCGTGCTGGCGGCCGTCGTCTCGCCCGGCCTCGGCATCCTGCAATACGCGGTCGTGTTTCCGTACATCTGCCTGTTCGGCAAGCGCCTGCACGATGCAGGGCTGAGCGCCTGGTTGTGGCTGGTCTTCCTCGCGGGGGCTGGCTTCCTGAACATGATGCTGTCGGCGATCCTGCTGCCGCTGCTCTCGCCGCTGGCCTATGAAGTGCAGGTCGAGATCCAGAAGATCATGCAGGCCGATGGCTTCAATGCGGCGTTCGAGGAATTGGCGGCGCGCGGACCCGAATATGCGCGCCTGTCGGCGGTGACCTCGGTCGCCACGCTGCTGATCAGCAGTGCCTTCACCGGCTTTGCGGCCTTCCGGATGCGCTCCGACCCCAAACCCAACCGTCACGGCCCGCCCACGCTTCAAGCGCGCGCGGACGAACTTTCCTGACCCAGGCAGAAGAGGGCCAGCCCATGAACCCGACGACCGGTGAAATTGACAAGCACCGCCCGTGGATCCGCGATTTCCGGGATGACCCGGGCGCGATGAACTGGGCGCAGACCTTGCTGAACCCGATGGGGGAAAGCTCGAAGCTGCATTTCACCCGGGCCTGGACGTTCAGCTTTCTGGGCCGCTTCCTGCTCTACATCGTGCCGTCGTTTACTGCGGGCATACTGGCGATTGCCGGCATGAAGACCGATGGACTGAATGCGCCGGTGAACCTGCTGTTGTTGACGGTGCCGGCCTTGCTGGTGCCGTTTGCGGTGTTCACGTTGATGACGGAGTACACCACCTTTGTCGCCCACATGCGCCGCCTCGCGGATGCACAGAAGCCCGCATGGTTGGCCGTGATCGTCCTTGTACCGATGATCCTGGGCCTGGCGGCCTATACCGCCGGCACCAGCATGGGCGCGGCGCAGCACCGGCAGTTGAATGCGCCGCCGGCGGCGAAAGTGGAGAAGGAAAAAGAAGGCGAGACCGACGCAGAGGCAGGCGCGGAAAAATCCGAAGCCGCCAAGAAGGACGGCGAGAAGAAGCCGCCCCAGCGGCGCGGCCCGCCCGGCCCGCCGCAGAGCGAACGGCAGGCGGCCATGGCCGCCGGCATGGGCATGGGGCTGGCGGTCTGGTGGCTTGGCTCGAGCCTCGTGATGATCTGGTCGCTGCTCTGGGTGGCGCGCCTGCCGAATGGCGGGCAGGGGCCGATGCGCACGGGCAGTGATCTGACGCCTCAAGAAATCGCGGCGAGCTACTAGCGCCTACACCGCCGGGCTCAGCTCCGGCGCGGCCACGCGTACCAGCCGGCTGTCGAACACCTCCTCGAAGGCGGCTTTCAGCGCCATGTCGGTTTCTTCCAGTGTCACGACACGGCCAAGTCCGGCGAGGCTGGTAACGCCGTAGCGGGCGTCTTCGATGCCGCAGGGCGTGATGCCGGTGAAGTGGGCGAGGTCCGGCTCCACGTTGAGGGAGATGCCGTGCAGACTGACCCAGCGCTTGAGGCGCACGCCGATGGCGGCGATCTTGTCCTCGCGCAGGGGGCCGCCAGGCGCGGTGCGGTCGACCCAGACTCCGACCCGGCCTTCCCGCACGCCGGCGTCCACATTGAAGGCGGCGAGCGCGCGGATGAGCCAGTCTTCGAGGTTGGCCACGAAGGCGCGCACATCGCGGCCGCGGGCGCCGACGTCGAGCATCAGGTAGGCCACTCGCTGCCCGGGGCCGTGATAGGTGTACTGGCCGCCGCGCCCGGCGTCGTAGACGGGGAAGCGGGCGGGATCTTTCAGGTCGGCGGGTTTGGCCGAGGTGCCCGCGGTGTAGAGGGGCGGATGCTCCAGGAACCAGACCAGTTCGCGGGCGCCGTCATCGCGAATCGCGCGGGCCCGCGCTTCCATCAGGCAGAGCGCGGCCGCGTAGGGAACAGGGGCGTCAGAGACCGCCCAGTCGACATCCGGGAAATTTGTCATGGCCCCGGGGATATAGGCGTTTTTCAGGGCTTCACAAAGCCGGAACGCCGCCTTATACGGCCCGTCTGCCTCTAAGAGACCAGTCGTGCGGTCATGGCGGAATTGGTAGACGCGCAGCGTTGAGGTCGCTGTGGGGCAACCCGTGGAGGTTCGAGTCCTCTTGACCGCACCATTCTCTTTTTCGGGCTCTTTACCCGACGCCTGACAGACGCCGCCCTAACCGGGCATGCAGGCGCGCACGCCGGTAACCGGCAGGATCGTTTCCCAGCCTTCCGCGTCCCGGAACAGGATGTTGCCGGTGTCGACACGCTGGCCGCCCTCGAGAGCGTCGCCGGGTTTGAGGGTGACCTGAACCTGCGTGCGGGAGGCGGCGTCCTCGAATTTCATGTCCGTGACGAACTGGCCGAAGACCTCGCCGCCAGCGCCGGTCATCGGCAGGGAGACCGGCTTGCCGTCCAGCAGGACCAGCGCGCTTGCGGCAGGGCTTTCTGCGAACAGGACGAACTGGCGGGGGGCCGACATGCCCCACAGGAACAGACCGCACTTTCCGGGCGCGAGGCGTTGGGGCGGCAGGCCGGCTTCCGGGACGGCCGCGATCGCCTGCGACGTGCTGCGGGGCGCCTGAGAGGCCTCTGGCTTGGGGTCATGGCTGCAGGCCGGGAGGACGGCGATCAGGACGGCGAGGAGGGCAGGTCTCATCATTGGGGGGCGCTCGTGTCGGAGGTCTGGAAGAGATAAACATAGTCCTGCCCCTGCAGCGCAAAGCCGGCAATGGGCAGGGCGAAGGCCAGCTCGCGCGGGACGATGCCGGAGACGCGCGCTTCAAACCGGCCGGGCTCGTCCGGGGAGAGGCGAAGGTCAGCCTCAAAGCGCGTGCCGGTCTGGTTTTCTGAGGACAGCGGGATGACCAGCGTGCCATCTTCGCAGCGCAGTGCGCCCTGCATCGGCGCCCAGCCTGGCCCGAGTATCTCGCGGTTGCGCTCCAGGACATCGCTGCGGGCCATGCCTTCGGCGGTGACGCAGCCAGCGGGGCCGAAGCGGAGCGCGGCGCCGGTAAGGTCTACCCGGCCGCCGGACTGGCGGATCCAGAGGGCAGCCTGGTCGAGCTGGCCGAGATCGAGACTGAGCGTGTAGTCGCGCAGCGAGATGTGGCCGCCGGGGCCGAGCGCGACCTTGCCCTGGCCGCTGCCCTGCGGCCCGGCCCAATCGACCGTATACTGAAGGTTCGCAGACAGGAGGCCGCCGGGCGAGAAGTCCAGCTCCGCATTGCCATAGGGCTTTGCGTCCAGTGTCAGGCCGCGCACCGTACCGGACAGGACGGTGCCTTCGGCGCTGGACCAGCCGAGGCCGCGCGCGCCGGCGCCGGATGCCGTAAGCGCGGCGCTCAGCGGGGCGAAGACGATCAGGCCGCCGACGAAGCCTGCGGCGAGCAAGGCAAAGAAAATCAGCCGTTTCATGGTGTGCCCGCCCTTGAGAACGTGATGGCGGCGTTCACACGGCCCGGCTCTGCGGCGGAGAGTTCGGCGGACTGGACCTTCAGGCCGAGGCGCGCCTCCACCTGCGCGATCCAGCCGAAAACCTGTTGAGGATCCGCGGAGGCGAAAACGAAGCTGAGCGCTGCGCCGGACGCCGATGGAGAAATCATGAGGCCCGCTTCGGCGGCAAGGGCGGAGGCGGCCGCGGCGGGGTCTGCCGGGGGCGTGACCGCGGCCTCGGTGATGCCGGCGGCGCGCAGACGTTCGAGGCGCAGCAGCGTGCTGGCCGCTTCGGCGACACGGGTTTCCGCTTCGGCGCGGCGCTGAATGGCCGGGACGAGGACAAGCTGCACCAGCGCGGCGAGCAGGGCGACAACGACAGCCGCGCCGAGCAACAGTCGTTCGCGCGGGGCGCGGGCGGACCACCAGGACATCATGGTGCAGCCCTCAGGATGAAGGCCGCCTCAGTGCCCGGAGCAAGGTCCGTCAGGCTCTCGGTCTGCGCGCTCCAGCCGGAGGCTTCCAGAGCGGCGCGGTAGGCTTCAGCTTCGGGCGCGGCGGCAAAGCGGAGAACCGCGCGCAGGGAGGCGTCTGACTGCGTATACTGAAGTTGGCGCAGCTGCGCGCCCGGCTGCAAGGCGAGAGCCTCATAGACAGCCGCCGAGAGGCCGAGGAAATTGCCTGCGGGCTCGGCGGAGGTGGCCGCGGAGAGGCGACGGACTTCAGCGTCTATGTCGACCGGCTCCGGCGCACCGGCGAATTGCTGGCGATAGGCGGCGCGGGCGTCGGCTTCCTGCTTGCGTGCGGTCGTCAGCAGGCTGTTGATTTCGAACTGGATGCCGGCGATCCAGATGGCGGTGGCCGCGAGGACCAGCATCCCGGCGAGGCGCCAACGGCGAAAGGCACTGCCTTCCCGCGCAGCGCCTGCGCCGCGTGTCTCCGTCAACCGGACGCCGGGCGCGCGGGCCTCGAGTGCAGCAAGCGTTTCGAGCGCATTGGCGGATGTGACATTGGCGTCGCTGAGCCCCGCCTTGCGCAGGATTTCCAGCAGCACGTCTTCTGGCCAGGTCCGGTCTGCGCCGAGGATGCCGTCCCGCCCATGCATCAGAAGCCGGTCGCCAAAGTCGAACAGCGCACCTGGGGCCAGGGCAAGGCTGGCTTCCGGAACGATCTCCGCATAGCCAAGGCCAGCAGACTGCAGCCGCGTAGTCCAGTGTTGCAGCAGGGCCTTGTCGGCAACGTAGACGTCGCGCGTGCGGGTGCCGGCCTGTTTTGGTGCGAGCAGCAGGTGCACGTCATCGACCGATTGGGCGAGGTCGTCTTCGATGGCATACAGCGCCGCCCTGCGCGCCTCTGATTCCGACTTCGCGGCCACCGGGATCCGGAACTTCGCAACGCTGAGGGCCGGCGCGAAGGCGACGGCTTTCGGGCGACCGGATGCCTTGAAGGTTGAAAAATCCTCCGGATGCAGAGTATTTCCCCGGCGAACGGCGAGGCGAAAGGGCGCGCCAGTGCTGGCAGGCAATTCGATATAGATGTCGGCGTTCATGCGGCGCCTCCGAAACGGCGCCAGATGATCTCGGGCGCGGCCCCGTCGCCGGCACGCAGGATGAAGCGGAACGGCCAGCTGCCTGTATCAAGGTTCACGGTGCCGGTACCGGTGAAATGTTCGCTGCGGACCTCAAGCGGCAGGCCGGCAAGCGCTTCGCCGGCGCCTGGCAGGCGATCCGCCGCGGTGCGCACGGCCTGGACATCCGGCCAGCCGGAGACGGGTCGGGCCTCGATGAGGCGGCGCGCCTCGGCAAGGGAGAGGCGGCCGCCGGTGGCGGCGCGCAGGACCGGCGCGGAGTCGGCGGTCAGCGCGTTCATGTTGAGCCGCGCGGCGTCCGGGCTGTCGAGAGTACAGGTGAAAGCCGAGAGCGCGCGGCGCAGGTCCGGCGTGAAGCCGGGCAGGACGGCGAGTTCGGCCGGGCTGAGGAGCGGCTGGCTGGCGGCGCGGAAGCCGCTGTCCTGTCCGAGATAGGCAGCGTCCTCGCCGCCGAGCGGCAGCGGCGCGGGATCAGCATCGATCCAGTCGGCAAGGGTAGCCGAGACGCGGGCCGCGTCGCCGCCCGGCAAGCCGATATCCGCCAGGAGGATTTCGAAATTCTGCATATGCTGCGCGCGGAGCGCGGGGTCCGGGTTGCCTAGGGAGTTGAGATTGAAGCAGGGCGCCTGAGCCGAGAGTGTCAGCACAATCTGTCCGCCGTCGAGCGGCAGGGCGAGCGTGCGCGACGGGTCTTCGCCGGTGTCCGATGCGGGCAGGCGGCTCGCCGCAAAGAGGTCTGCGGCGGAGGCGAGCGCGACCGACTCGGCGGAGCGCGCTGCCCAGAGGGCATGCGTGCGCCGTACACTGAGCTTCTGCAGCTCCGTCTGGCGCGCGATGACACCCGTCGCCATCACCGCCGCGACGGACAGTGTGGCGACTATCAGAAGGATCGACAGAAGTGCAGCGCCGGCCTCTTTGCCTGGTGTTATCATGAGCCCGCTCCGATAAGGTAACGGACCGTCAGCACGTCGCCCTCGGCGAAGGCCAGCGTCAGCTCGACCTTCTGCGGCGCGGGGGCCACCTCCCCGCCATCGGCCAGCCATTCACTGCGCCAGGTGTCTGCCTGACCGAAGCGGGCCTCGAGACCGGCGAGGCCGGAGAGGAGTGTTTCATCGACAACCGGCGTTGCCGGGCCGGGATCAGGGGCGAGCCATGACCGGCGGATCAGGGCACCGTTCTCGACGCGGTACTCGACGCGCTGCAAATCGCTTCGCACGGCGCCGGACGGGTTGGCCCAGCCATTGCGCACGAAAACCATCAAACGGCCATCTGCGCGCGGCGCATGGCCGGCGAAGGCGGTCGCGGGTTCGGACAAGACGGCATCCTGGCTGAGCCGGCCGGTATAGGCGGCGAGGTCGGCTGAAAGCGTGTTGAGGGCGACGGCGAGCGCCCCGGACTCGGCGCCGCGTGTCTCCACCATGCGCGCGCCGCGCAGTGTCTGGCCCGTCATCACCGCGCCGGCAGAGGCCATCAGCGCGATCGTAAAGAGCGCGATCAGCGTTTCGATCAGCGTCATGCCGCTTTCGGAGGCGTGGGGCGCGGTCATGGCGCGGCGCTCTCAGAAGCCAGCAGAGAAAGGCGGGCGAGGACCGGCGTCTCCCCGGCCTCGCGCACGTCAATCCGTACACTGTAGAGACCCGGCTGCGGCGTTGGCTCCAGCGTGCGCGTCCAGGCATAGGCGCGCCCGCGCTGGATGGCTTCGCCCTCAGTGACCGGGCTCAGGTCCAGCGTTTCGGCGGTCACGGTGTCGACGGCAAGATTCTCCGCGACCGTGCGGGCCAGAAGCCGTGTATCGAGTTCGCCGCTGATGCGCGCGGACTGCGTGTTGAGCGAGACAAGCCCCATCGCCGCGACGGAGAACACCGCAAGCGCAACCATGGTCTCGAGGAGGGAGAAGCCCTGCGCTTTCACCGGCGGCCTGCCTCCGGCGGGGGCACCATCAGCGTACGGGTCCCGGCGCGCAATTCGATCTCAACCGGCCCGGAATGGCCAAGCGGATCGAACATGATCTGCGGACGCAGTGACTGGTCTGCCGCTGGCGACGGGTCGCGCGGCATCGGGGCGGGCGACTGGACCACAATTCCGGCGGGCAGCGTGCGCGCTGAGCGCGGAAGGACGATCCATTCACTGTCCACCCAGGCTGCAGCCGAATAGGCGCCGGGCTCAAGCACCATGCCCATCGGTTCGCCCGATATGCGGGCGCGGTTTTCCAGCTGCGCCAGTGTCTGCGCAAGCCGCTCGCCTTCCTGCTTCAGCGGATCGGCAGGCCGGCTTGTGCCGATGATCATCGCGGAAGTGAACGCGATGATCGACAGGGTCACGAGAACTTCCGTCAGCGAAAACCCGGCCTGCGCCGGCGCGCCTGTTGGCGTCCGGCAGGTGAGCACGGCTGTCGCGGCGGCGCGCATGGCGGGATCAGTCCCAGTTGCCGATATCGGCGTCCGGGCCTTCGCCGCCCGGCTGGCCGTCAGCGCCGAGGGAGAAGATGTCATACCGGCCGCCGGAACGCGTGCCCGGGATCTGGTACTGGTAGGGCTTGCCCCACGGGTCCATCTGTACCCGGCGGATGTAGCCGCCTTGCCGGTAGAGTGCGAGGTCGACGCCTTGCGGCGGTGCAGAGAGCGCGGCCAGGCCCTGGTCGCTGCTGGGGTAGTTGTAGAGGTCAAGGCTGTACTGCTCGAGCGCGCTTTCGAGGCTTGCTATGTCGGAGCGGGCCTTCGAGATGCGCGAGCGGTCGCCCACCGGAGCCACGTTGACGATGATCAGCGTCGCCAGCAGGCCCATGATGAAGACGACGACCATCAGTTCCACAAGCGAGAAGCCGGCCTGTTGAGCGCGCGATCTGCGTCCTTTGAACGGGTTGGGATGGGGCATGGTTTCCTCCGTCAGCCGAGGGCAAGGGTGTTAAGTTGCATGATGGGCAGCATGATCGACAGCACGATCGTGCCGACAATACCGCCGAGGATGATGATGATGGCTGGCTCAAGCAGGCTCAGCAGGGTGCGCGTGGTTGCCTCGAACTCGCTTTCGAGGAAATCAGCGCCGCGGTTCATCATGGCCGGCACGTCGCGCGCGGCCTCTCCGCTTTGGACCATATGGGTCAGGATGGGCGGAAAGACGCCGGTCTTGCGCATCGAGGCCGACAGCGGGGCGCCCTGCTGGACCTGCTCGATGATCGACGTGGCGGCGTCGCGGAATACCGTGTTGCCCATCGCGCCGCGTGCGGCGGCCAGCGCTTCGATCACGGTCGCGCCGGAGCCGGCGAGCGTGGCGTGAACGCGGGCAAACTGCGCCGCGCAGAGGGTGCGGATCATCGGGCCGACGAAGGGTAGGCCGAGGATCAAGGCGTCCCAGCGCTTGCGGAAAGCGGGCGCGGCGAGCAGCCGGGCGAACAGCGCGCTGGCCGCGACCAGGGCGCCGGCAAGCAGCCAGCCCCAGCTGCGGGCAAGGTCCGAGGCGCCGATGACGAGGCGGGTGAGCAAGGGGAGTTCGGACGTGCCGAGCATCGCGAACTGGTCGACCAGTTTCGGCACGACGAAGACCATGAGCGCAGCAACCATCAGCAGCGCCATGGCGCCGAGAACGGCCGGATAGACCAGCGCGGCGCGGGCCTGAGAGGCCATCTTGTAGGTGCGCTCGAGGTTGGTTGCGAGCTGATCGAGGACTGCGGGCAGGCGGCCTGCAGATTCCCCGGCCGCGACGACCGAGCGATAAAGCGGCGGGAAGGCGAGCGGCGCGGCGCGCAGGGAATCTGCCAGCGGAACCCCTTCCATGACCTGCGATCGCACGCCGAGGATCAGTGCCCGCACGGACGCGGCGCTTCCATCCGCGGCGGCAGCGGTCAGCGCCTGCTCGACCGTCATGCCCGATTGCAGCAACACGGCCATCTGGCGCGTGAACAGCGTGCGCTGCTTGTGCGACAGGCGCCCGCGCAGGCGCTTGCTGCCTGCCTTTGCCGTGCCCGCTTCGGCCACCTCGACCGGCATCAGCTGGCGGGCGCGCAGCTCGCGGCGGGCCGCGCGGGGATTGTCGGCCGAAATCACACCGGAGGTGCGCTCGCCATCCGCCGTCAGCGCCTTATAATCATACGCTGCCATTCCATGCCTCCCTGCGGCAGACATGCAGCAGCTCTTCCGCGCTCGTCTCGCCGCTCAGCACATGGCGCAGGCCATTCCGGAACAGCATGTCGGCTGAGGCGAAAGCGACGCGCTCGATCGCTTCTTCGCTCGCTGCGTCGTGGATCAGGCGCTTGATCTCGGGCGTGATCAGAAGCAGCTCATACACGCCAAGGCGGCCGGCATAGCCGGTGCCCCGGCAGGCATCACAGCCGGCCGGTCCGCAGAACAGACCGGAATGATCCGCAGGCAGCCCAAGTTTCTCGATCAGCGCGGCCTCTGGCCGGTAGGATGTCTTGCATTTCGGGCAGAGGCGCCGCACCAGGCGCTGCGCCAGGACTGCGCGCAGCGTCGAGGCGAGCAGGAAGCTTTCGATGCCCATGTCGCGCAGGCGCGTGATCGCACCGGCGGAGCTGTTGGTGTGAACCGTGGAGAGGGCGAGGCGGCCAGTCAGAGCAAACTCTAGCGCGACTTCCGCCGTTTCCGCATCGCGGATCTCGCCGACCATCACGATGTTCGGATCATTGCGCAGGATGGAGCGCAATGTGGCCGCGAAGGTCAGGCCGACCTTGTGGTCCATCGGCGTCTGGCTGATCCCGTCGAGACCGTACTCGACCGGGTCTTCCAGCGTCATGATGTTGACGCGGCCCGTGTTCAGCATGGCGAGGGCAGAATACAGGGTCGTCGTCTTGCCTGAGCCTGTCGGGCCGGTGACGAGGATTACGCCGTTCGGCTCGGCGATGACCGAACGGAACCGGTCCAGCGTCGCGTCGTCCATGCCGAGCCCGTCGAGGCCGACCAGGGCCTGGCGTGTGTCGAGGATGCGCAGCGCCACGCGCTCGCCGTAACGCGTTGGCAGGGTGGCAACGCGCACGTCCAGCGCGCGCCCGCCGAGCGACAGTGAGACCCGGCCATCCTGCGGCATGCGCTTTTCCGAGATGTCGAGCCGGCTCATCACCTTGATGCGTGAGACCAGCGGCGCCGCAATTCGGCGCGAGGCGGCGAGCACTTCCTGCAGCTCGCCATCAATCCGGTAACGGATGGAAAGCTTCTCTTCGAACGGATCGATGTGAATATCCGAGGCCCGGCGCTTGATGGCGTCCTGAAGAAGGCCGTTGATCAGCCGCACGATTGGAGCATCTCCATCGCCCGCGAGCAGGTCTTCCGTCTGCGGCAGGCCGTCGAACAGCGTCTCCAGGTTCTCCTGCTTTTCGGCGGCCGCTGCGGCCGTGCCGTCCAGTGCGCCGCCGCCGAAGCCTTCGGAGAGGAGACGTTCAAACGCAATGGCCGAATGTGCCTCGATATCGAATGAGGATCCCAGCACCCGGCGCACTTCGGCAAGCGCCAGTACATCGGCGCCGTCACGCATGGCGACCGTCAATGGCGTGCGTCCGGGGATCACGGCAAGGCCTTTGTCCCGGGCGAAGGCGTAATTCACCTGCGTGCGCATGCTGCTACCCTGCCGGGCTGGCCGCCGGACCCGCGGGCGGCTGGGCGCCGAGCACCTGGTTGACATAATGGTCGATGGAATTGCCCGGCGTGATGCCGCGCATCAGTTCCTCGCCGCGCACGTAAAGGTATTTCTGCTCGGTGGCGGCCTTGGCGTCTGCCTTGTCGCGCACGATGGTCGGCCGGATGAAGACCATAAGATTGGTGCGCGTGGTCGACTTGCCTTCGGAGCGGAACAGCCGCCCGGCGAACGGAATATCGCCCAGCACAGGCACTTTCGAATCGCGCACCGTATCGGTCTGCTCGATCAGGCCGCCGAGCACGATGATTTCGCCATCGTCAGCCAGCACGCTGGCGGTGATCTTGCGTTTGTCGAGGATCAGGTCCGGCGTCACCGTGCCGACGCTGCCGAAGACGCTGGAGACTTCCTGGCGGATGTCGAGGCGTACTGTGTCGTTCTCGCCGATGCGGGGCGTCACTTCGAGCTGGATGCCGACATCCTGGCGCTCGACCGTGCGGAACGGATTGGAATTGGCATCGCCCAGAACCTGCCCGGTTGTGACCGGCACTTCCTGGCCGACGATCAGCGCGGAGGTCGCGTTGTTCAGCGTCATGCCGAAGGGCGTGGAGAGGATGCGGGAGTTGGTGTCATTCTGGACGGCGTTGAGGATCACGCCGAACAGGTTGTCCCCGGACTGGCCGCCGAAGCCGAGCGTCAGGCCCGAGCTGCCCGTCAGCGAACTGATGGCCGCGTCGCGGAAGGGGTTTGTCTTGTCGAGGTCGGTAAAGCCGTCCGTCAGCAGAGCGCCGGTCAGGGCAAGCAGGTTCGGGGCCGAGCGGGAGAAATTCGTGGACGCAAACGGCACGTCGCTCCTGCCGCTGCCCGAGAGCAGGAATTGCAGGCCAAGTTCCTTGGCCGCGTCATCCGACATCTCGACGATGATCGCCTCGACCATGACCTGCGGCCGGCGCACGTCAAGCGCCGAGATGACCTTTTCCATCGCGACCAGCGTTTCAGCATTGCCGCTGAGGATCAGGGAGTTGGTCGCGGGGTGGTGTGAGATTGTTTGTGCAGGCGGCGCCGTATCCGACGGGGAACGCTGCGCCGCTATGCTGAGGCCGACGCGTTCGAGGATCGGCACGATCTCGCCGGCATCGGTATAGTTGAGCGGAATGATGCGGATGTTGTCGCGTTGCGGCTCGGTGGAATCGAGTTGCAGGGCCACTTCGCGTGCCTTGGCGACCGTGCCCGGATCGCCGCGCAGCAGCACGGCGTTGCTTGTCTCCGAGGCGACCGCAAGGAAGTTGCGTCCACCGGTTGCACTCCCGCCATCCGGCCCCGTGCTGCCCTGAAGACGGTTCAGCACCGCTTCCATTTCCAGTGCCGGCACATTGCGCAGCGCGACGGTCTCGGTGACCGACGGGTCGCGGTCGATTGTCTCGATCATCCGGCGCACGCGCTGGAGGTTCGAGGCATAGTCTACCACGACGAGCGTATTGGTATTCGCGTTGGCCGCGATCTGTCCCTGGCTGTCGAGCACCGGCTTGATCTGCTGGGCAACATCCATGGCATTGGCATGGTCGAGGCGGATGATCTCGGTGACAAAGGCGTTACCGCCCTGTCCGGAGATCGGCGCTTCAGTGGCAGCCACCGATTCGGGAACGATACGGTAGGTGTCGCGACCGGCCGGGATCGCGGCAAAGCCCTGTACGCGGAGGGTTGTCAGGAAAACCTGGAAGACATCTGCCGTGCTCATCGGCGTCTGCGAGACAACCGACACGCGGACCTTGCGCACATCCGGGTGGGTGATGAAGGTGTAGCCCGTCAGCATCGAGACGTCGGCGATCAGCGTATTCAGCTCGACATCGTCGAGCTTCATCACATGCTTGTCGCCGCTCTCGGCGGGCGCCTGGGCGGCCGCCCATTGCGCGGCGGACAAGGCCGCAGCGGCGGCCAGGAAAAGGCGTTTTGTCATTGGGAAAGGCCCGCGTTGGGCGAGACGCGCAGGCGCACGATTGCACCCTGGCGAACCACGTCGAGCGCGACATCGGAGCCGCTGGCGACGGACTGGTGGATCTGCTCGGGCTGCAGGCCTTCGATGGCCTGGCCGTTGACGCGCAGGATGAGATCGCCCGATTCCAGACCGGCGGCCTCGAAGGCGCCGGCGCCGCGCGGCTCGAGACGGTAACCGGACACCCGTCCACTGCGCATTTCCGGCATCATCACGGTATCGTCGGCGAGCGCAGTCGGCGTAATGGGGCCAGCCTCGGGTGTGCTGGCTGCAGCCATCACGAGCGTGCCCGCTACAGGCGGCTCGGCGGGCACCGCGAACGGCGCGGTTCGTCCGGGATTGAGGCTGAGGATTTCGAGCCGGCCGTCCCGGCTGAGATGTGCTGCCGCGCCGGTGACGTTCACAAGCACGACGCCGGGCATCACTTCATCGCCGGGCACAAAGCGCTTCTGCGCGCCGTCCGGGAAGGAGATCACGGCGCTGCTTGCGGTCGTGTTGCCCTCGACGGCGCGCACGCCGGAGAGTTTGAGGTCGAGCGTGGTTTCAGAGCCAGAAGCAGCGCCGGCGGCCGCTTCCTGCGACGCAAACGGGTTGATCCGGGTAAGGATCATGGCGGTCTCTTCGCGCGTATCCGAAAGGCTCATGCCCGAGGCTATGGAAGATGCGGACGTGGAGGAAAGAGACGAATCCGAAGGCGCCAGGGCAGTCCAGGCAAGGCGCCCGAACAGGACGCCGAGGGTCACCACAAGAAGCGACTCTACCGCGACGCGTCCGGCCGTTTCAACGCCCGTGCCAGTGATGCCTCTTTCCATTCTGAAAAGCGCCGCCATCCGAAGACCCCTAGGTTCAGCCCCTGCAGGCTAATCACACTTGTGCGACACTTCCGCGACGGTTCGCGTCCAATTTTTCTTCAGGCGGCAGGCCGTTGCAATTTCGCAACGACCTGCCCGACCCGAGGATCAGAACTCGGTGCTAAGACCAAGCGAGAGGGTCGTGCCGAGCTCGTACTGGTTGACCTGGACAAAGCCGTTCGAGCCTGACTGGAACTCGTCGAAGTCCTCGCCGAGAATGTTCTGGACTTTGAAGTCCAGGGTGAATTCGCGGCCGCGGAGGTCGAAGCCTTTCTTGAACACGAAGTCGAGATTGATACCCGGCTCCTGCACGAAGTCAGGCTGTCCGGCCGGGGCGCGGGCCGAGGTGCGCTCGCTGGCATAGGTTGCCAGCAGCGTGGCCTGCGAGCGGGCCACATCATCCTGATAGCCGAGCTGGAGGTTGGCGAGGTGTTCAGACTGACCCTGCAGGCGCGAGCCATCCGTGACGAAGTCGGTCGCCGGCCTTGCCAGGCCGCCCGACTGGAGCGGGAAGACGACATCGCCGCTTCCGGCCTTAACTTCTGAGCTCGAGTAGGTGTAGTTCGCCTGCACGAGGAATTCCTTGTCGCGCAGGAATGCAGCCTCGAACGGGCTGTCGAATACGCGTTTGAACTCTGCTTCGGCCCCATAAAGGATTGCGCGCGGCGCGTTGAGATAAGTCTGGAAGACCGAGGCGCTCTGCGTCACGACGACCGATTCCACCGGGCGGTCGAGGTCCTTGTAGAACACGCCGAATGACAGGGTCTGGCCGCGGTCGAAGTAGTATTCGTACCGGGCGTCGAGGTTCAGGATCTCTGTATCGGTCAGGTAGGGGTTGCCGATGAAGATGCGGCTCGAATCCGGGTCGAAATACTGCTGCGGAGCAAGCTCGCGAAACTGCGGGCGGCCTATACTCTGCGAGGCACCGAGACGCAGCTGCTGGTCTTCCGCGAAGTTCCAGGTCAACGTGCCCGCGGGCAGGATATAGTTGTTCTTCACACCCGGAACCGGCGCCAGATCGGCTTCTGAAGAGATCAGCGACAGCGGCGTGACCGACTGGACGGCGTTCTCGTAACGCAGGCCGAATGCAGTCCGCACAAGCGGAATAAGTTCCGCATCGACTTTCGCATAGGCAGCGAAAACCTTGAGGTCTGCATCGAAAGCCGCAGCACCGGAGGCGCCGGTCGTTTCGCGGATTTCGAAGCCGTTAGGGCCAATATTGAAGTTGGAGAACAGGAAGTCCACGCGCTGCTGTGTCAAAAGGAAGTTGAGCGGCGGATTGGTGGGAATGAAGCCGAAATTGCGCGTCTGGGCGCTGCGGTCGTTCTCATAGCCTTCAAGGCCGACCGAGTAGTCGATGCTGCGTGCGGAAGAAAGCGCCTGCGTGTACTGCACGTCCGCCCCGGCACTGACCACCTGGTCGTCAATGAAGGAGAAGGCAATGTTGTTGCTCGAGCCGGATCCGGCTGGATTGTAGATGAAATTGTTGACCAGCGGGTCGAATATGTAACGCACTTCGCGCTCGTAGGGCGCGTCACGTTTCGTCTGCGAGAGGGCGGTGCGCCAGTCGAACGTCCAGTCGCCGCGGAAGTGGCGGCCATTGAGCTGGGTGCTGTAGAGCTCTCGTTCATACCAGGCCGTGCGATCATCCCGGACATCGCGCAGCGCGAGGTCGTCAAAGCCTTCCCGCACGAACGTCTGCTTGGTAGTCTTGCGAATGTAGAGGTTGGTCCAGTCGATCTTGTCGTCACCTGCGTCGAGACCGATGCCGAACAGCGCGTCCCAGCCGATGTTCTGATCCGTCGAAAGATAGTCGTAGGTTGAGGTCGCCTGCAGGTTGCCGCCATTGATCTCGCCGACTTCCTGGCGGCCATCCTTGGTGCGCCAGCCATTGCTGTAGCCCAGCACGCCGATCACACCGAGTTCCATGCCGCCGATATCGAAGGAGGTGCCGCCTGACGCTTCGTAACTGCCGTTCATCGGAAGGCCGTCATTGGTCTGGACAAGGTTCACCTCGGCGTTGGTGAAAGACTGGCCGATCGCCTGCAGCTCTGCGGCCGTAAAGCTGCCGTTCTGGATGCGGCGGCCGGTCGACATGGCCTGTCGGACCGCGCCGGGAATCTTACGCGTGCCGTCATCGAAACCGAGAACGTCCGTGTCGGACCCATAGTAGGTGAAACCATCCTTGCCGGTGGTTTCGGAATTGTAGCTGCCGCTGACGCTGAGCTCGAAGAAGGGTTCGTCCGGAATGTTCAGCGTGCGCAGGTCGATGATGCCGCCGCCGAACTCGCCGGGATATTCAACGGAGTAGGTTTTCTGGACCAGCACGTTTTCGAGAATTTTCGTGGGGAAGAGGTCGAGCGGCACCACGCGCTGGAGCGGCTCGGGGCTCGGAAGCGGCGAGCCGTTGAGCCGGGCAGCGGAGTAGCGCTCGCCGAGGCCGCGCACATAGACGAAGCGGCCCTCGGCGATGCTGAGGCCGGTCACGCGGGCGAGCGCATTGGCAGCATCGGAATCACCCTGGCGAATGAGGTCTTCCGGGGCGAGGAATGCGGCAACTTCCGATGTGCTGCGCAGGACTTCCGGGATGTAGCGGCCGAGGACCACGACTTCGTTCAGCCGGTAGTCTTCAGCCTCTTCGGCCTCAGGTTCTGCCGCAGCGGGCGCTGCCTCTGTTTCGGTTTCTGTTTCGGCCTCGGTTTCGGTCTGAGCGAAGGCGAAGGCGGGCACGAGGATCGCTGTCGAAGCGATCAACAGGGCCCGGAGGGACAGCGCGTTGAATTTCATGGGACTGAGTTCCTGAAGGGAGTCATCGTGAAAAGGAGGAAGCGGAGGCCCGTCCGGGCCTCCGCTCTGTCAATGGCCTCAGCAGGCAGGCTGGCCGGGGATGCCGCAGGTCCAGCCGGCATACCAGGTGTCCGAGGCGTTCTGCACGGCGCCGATATAGGGCACCGCGGTCAGGAAGCCGGTGACTGCAGTGTTGGCCGGCAGCGCCGGATCCGTGCCGTTCAGCGCCGCGGGGAAGGCGGTCGGGACGACGGCGTTTTCGTTCGCGCCGTTGATGAAGCCGCCGGTCAGGGTCGAGGTGCCGCTCAGCACGTTGTTCGCGCCCAGGGCAACCTGCGCGTCCACCTGCGGGGTGGTGATGCCGCTCGCGCCTTCGGTATTGCCGCCATTGCACGAGAAGAAGACCGAGTTGTACAGCGGGCCGTTCGGGGCCGTGCCGACACCGGCGCCATTCGGGTTGGTCAGGGTGACCGCCGTGGTGAGGTTGAGGCACTGCTGGTTGATCTCGGAACGGAGCACCGAGTTGTAGACGCGACCAACGTGGCCAGTATTGTGGATGATCGCATCGCGGCCGGCGGTCGCGCGCATAACAATCGTCCAGTTGGCATAAGTCGGACGGGTGAAGAACGTGGCGGTGTTGACGCCGCGCGAGCTCGTTTCAAAGCCGAAATCGCCGCCACCGGTACGCTGGTACACAATGCCGAATTGGGCAGCGCCGCGCCAGCCGGAGTCAGTATCGAACGAGTCATCGTCGTTACCAGAGAGGACAATGCGGCGGAGGTTGACGTTGCCGCCAAAGATCTCGATGCCGTCGTCCGAGCTGTTGTGGACCTGGACAAACTCAACCGTTGTGCCCGAACCGACGCCGGCGAGAGTGATGCCGTTCAGCTCGTTGTTCAGCGAGATCGTGAAGCCGGAATGCATAACCCGGACATAGCGGAGCCGGCCGCTGTTGTCGGCGGGCGAAAGGCCGCCGTAGAAGGCGTTTGAGCCTTCGACCTGGGCTTCGCAGGCGATGTTTGGCGGGGTAATAACGCCTGGGCAGCCGTCTGTCGTCGGCGCGCGCCCGTTGATGACGAGACCGCCCCATTGGCCGATCGAGTTTTCGTTAGTGGTGCCTTCAACGCTCTGGCGGGAGGTCAGGATAATCGGGGCAGAGGCGGTGCCTTCGGCGAAGATCTGCGAGCCGCGGTTGACGAGCAGATAGTCGTTACCGGAGTTTCCGAAGATCGTGACACCAGGTTCGATGGTCAGAATGCCGTCGGCGCGGCCGGGCAGGGGAGAGGCCGGGTTCGAGCCGGTGTCGGTTCCGACCTGCGTGCGGCCGCTGACGGAATAGATGGTGCCGGCGCGGTTGGGAACAACGAGGTTGCCGGTGATGGTCGACGGCAGCTGGCAGATGCGGCGGTTGGCGACGGTGCCGACGTTCGAGAAGCCGGCCGGGCAATCAGCGGCAGGCGTGCCGGGGGCAGGGCCGGTCGGCGGCGGGGGCGTGGTGGGCGCCGGGGTCGAAGGTGCAGGCACGAACGCGCCTACGCCAGGCGAGGCAACGCCATCCGAGCCGCTGCAGGCGCCGAGGATCGCAACAGCGGCGCAACCAAGCAGCGCCGTGCGAAGTGAATTGATTTTCAGCATGAGTGTCTCCGTCGTGATCCCTGTGCGGGTGCACCGGCGGAGGCATCCGCCGCGCTCACTAGACGATGAGATCCGCCTACCCGCAGGCGTGACCCTTAAGAAGGCTTTGCAACAATTGCCGGAAGTTTAGATGACGGTTACGTGACAACGACCTTTCCAAAAGATTTCGGACGAGGTCGTGTCGGAACTGCAACAATTACAGGCTTCTGTAGTATTCCTGTGGAAACATCTCGCCCCATCCGCGCTCGCGGAACCATTTGGTGATGATGTGCTTCGATCCCTTGCGCACCTTCATGCCATGATGGATCGTATACGGATTAACGCTGCCGTCTGGGTTAAGATTGTTCCAGATAACGGCCTTGCCTTTTTCAGGCATGATCGTCTTCTCCAGTCGGCGGAAGCGCGTGCCGCCGCCTTCCTCGACATCATTGAGATAGATCATGAAGGTCCAGGTGCGCTGGCCGAGAAACTGGCAGAATACCTGATGCTCCCGCGTGCCCGGCAGGAAGTAATCGTAGTGTGCTTTGTATTCCTGATCGAGATCATAGCGCTGGCCTTGCGTGACGTCTGAATACGACCAGTGGATGCCGATGGCTTCGGCCATCAGCTCGTCCAGCTGCATGATCAGATCGTGGCCGAGCTGGCCGAGGTCGGAGGTACGAGAGGTGCGCACCTTCGGGTCTGTGAACGGAACAGCGGTGGTCGAATCGCGCAGGCGCTGGTCGATCAGCTCGACCACGGCGTCGCA
This sequence comes from Hyphomonas sp., assembly GCF_022844445.1. GTDB lineage: Bacteria > Pseudomonadota > Alphaproteobacteria > Caulobacterales > Hyphomonadaceae > Hyphomonas. The sequence goes on along the minus strand of NZ_JALHLS010000005.1, from coordinate 30,610 downwards.
CACGTCGGGCACCAGGAAATTCTTCCAGGTATAGAGCTGCGCCTTCGCGGCCGGCACGCGCTGGATATCGGGATGGATCAGGGCGCGTTGGACAATGGCCGCGTTCGCGAGGGCAGGGTAGGAAACATCCGCTGAAGGCCTCCGGCCATCATGCGCTTCCTGCATCAGCGCGCGGACCTGCGCCTCACCGAGGCCTTTCAGCTTCAGTTGCCGGCGCACTTCATGCGGCTCCACCCCGGCGCGCAGGCGCACCCAGGCGTAGGTCATCAGGTCTTCGTCCATGGCCGCCGTCATCCGCGCCTCCATTGCCGCAACGGGTACGACGGGGACGTGACAGGTGAATGACAAAGAAGCGTAGGCTGGCGCTACGCCCGGAAAGGTACAGTAAAAATACCGTATACTGTATATCCTTGACACAAATCCGTCATGCGCGCATTGTGACAATTATGTTACAGCGTACTTCCATTTCCATGTCACTCCTCGTTCTGGCGCTTGCGGGCCCTGGAGTGGCGACTGCTCAAGCTGACTGGCACACGGCTCTCAATCCGCAGGCGAAAGCCCTGCTGGAGCAGCCGCTGTCTGCCAGCCCGATCGACAGCGAGCTTCTGGCCATAGCCAACAAGGACCGGGCCGGCCTCGCGCTTCCCGCGCTGCAATCGTCCGATAGCCTCGCCGCGACAGCGCGCGCCCATGCCCGTGACATGGCCCTCTCCGGCTTGGTCAGCTACGCCGATCCCTCAGGCCGGTCGCTTCTCGACCAGGTTCGCCTGTCGGACCGCACTGCACTCATCGGCTCCTTCGCCAGCAGCATCGCGGTGCTGGGCGCCGGGGCATCGGCCGAAGACATCCACGCCGCCATCCAGTCAGATGCTTCAAACGCGGAAAACCTGCGCCGCGGCTTCAGCCATGCCGGCACCGGCACTTATGAATTCGGCGGACGGGTTTACGTCGTTCAGCTCTTCGCCCGGATCGACGGCGCGCTGGAGCAGCCCCTGCCGGTCAATCTCGCCTATTCGGAACTGATCACGCCCACCCTCGCCAGTGCCAGCATGACGCCGGTCGGCTGGTCGGTCAGCGATGCGCAGGGCGAGCTGCTCGCGCGGGGCAATGGCCGGCGCATCCTCTCGGCCAACCGGGGGCCGGTCGCAGGTTATCTCAACCTGGATGTGGCAGTCGGCGCGGACGTCTATACGCTTCGCGGGCCCTTCGTCGAGGTCAACTGACCTTCTGGCGCTTCCGTGGTGCCCGTCGGCCTCGCTGAGGAAGTCGGGCATCACGGGTAGCGGCGACTTCGAGATGAAGTCGCCCGGCGCGGTTTCTGAGCCCGTCTCCTTGAGCAGTGCCGCCGCAAGCCCGTCGGCGCCTTCGGCGACGACGGGCATGCCCATTGCGTGGGCAAGATCGATGGTGGACCTGATCATCAGCTGGTCTGACGGGCCTTCCGCCGGCGTCAGGGCACTTTTTGGCGGGCAATCGCGGTGTCCCGGTTGTGCTGGCCCTGCAGACGCTCCAAATGCAGGTTACCTTCACAACCTATCCAGAATGCCCGGGGCCGAATGGATTCGACCAACCAGCTGATATTCTTTTGCGGGCTGCTGCTGTGTGCGGCGATTTTCGCGAGTTTTCTGTCGCGCCGTATTGGCGCGCCGCTGCTGTTGACGTTTCTTGGCGTGGGCATCCTGTTCGGTGAGGATGGCCCCGGCGGCATCGTCTTCAATGATGTGCCGCTCAGCTATCTTGCCTGTTCCTTCGCCCTCGCCATCATCCTCTATGATGGCGGCATCCACACCCCGATGAAGAATTTCCGCCAGGCCCTGCGCCCGGCGCTGATACTTGCCAGTGTGGGCGTCATGGTGACGGCTTCGATTGTCGCCCTCGGCATGTGGTATTTCCTCGGCACCGATCCGCTCTACGCGTTGCTGTTCGGCTCGCTGGTTGCGTCGACCGACGCGGCCGCCGTGTTCCTGCTGCTGCGCCAGCAAGGGATTAAGCTGAAGCCGGAAGTGGCCAATACGCTTGAAGTGGAATCCGGCGTCAACGACCCGATGGCCATCTTCCTTGCACTGACGTTCACCGCCATCATCCTCGCCGGCGGGATGTCCGGCATGGAGGGCGGCCTCCTGTCCGTGCCTGTGGGCTTCATCCAGCAGTTCGGCATCGGCGCCCTTCTCGGCATCGGCGGCGGGCGCCTGCTCACCTTCTTCTATGACCGCGTGTCGCTGGAGCTCGGCCTCAACCCGATCTTCGCGCTCGCGAGCGGCCTGCTGATCTTCGGCGCGGCTAACATCCTCGGCGGGTCCGGCTTCCTCGCGGTCTATCTCGCCGGCCTCATCCTTGGTAACCACGCCTACCGCGCCAAACAGGTCGTCAAGCAGTTCATGGACGGCATTGCCTGGCTCGCCCAGCTCGCGATGCTGCTGATCCTCGGCCTGCTCGTCACGCCCTCCCATCTTGTTGAGGACATCCCGGACGCGCTGCTGATCTCGGCCATCCTCATTTTTGCCGCGCGCCCGGCGGCGGTGTTCATCAGCCTTGCCTTCGAGAAGTTCACCTGGCGCGAAAAGCTGTTCATCTCCTGGGTCGGCCTGCGCGGCGCGGTCCCGATCTACCTGGCGATCATCCCGGTCCTGCTCGGCGTGCCCGGCAACTTTTTCAACATCGCATTCCTTGTGGTGCTGGTCAGCCTCCTCTTGCAGAGCACGACGATCAGCCTCGTCGGCCGCGTGCTCAAAGTGGGCGAGGCCGAGCCCGAGGTGGACAAGCCCAAAGCGGCGCCGACGCCGGCCTGATTGCCAGCCCGCGCGCACGCGCCTAGGCTTGCAGGCGTGACGGCCCGAAAGAGGCCGGTGGAGGAATCACCATGCGTCTCGTGTTCCCGGCGGTTCTCGCCCTGACCCTGCTGGCCGGCTGCAAGGCCGCCGAACCAGTAAGCGCATCCGCTGCACCGGCCGAGCCTGCAAGCCCGGCGCCCGCCGCTGCGTGGGCCACGATCACCCCCGGCGGCGATACGCTCTGCGCCAATGGCACGCCCTACCAGTTCCAGGTGAAGCCCGCCGATCCAGACCGCGTGATGATCTTCCTGAATGGCGGCGGCGCGTGCTGGTCGGGCGACCTTTGCGATGTGTCGCTGGGCCTCAATGCCTACACGCCGCTTGCCGACATGGACGCCAACAATGCCGCCACCAAGGGCGGCGCGTTCGATGCGGCAAACCCCGAGAATCCCTTCGCTGGCTGGACGCAGGTTTTCGTCTCGTACTGCACCGGCGATGCGCATCTCGGCGCGCGCGATGCAGCCTACACGACCAGCGCCGGCAAGCAGCTGACCATCCGCCACCGGGGCAAGGCCAACGTCCAGTCGGCGCTTGACTGGGTGTATGCGAACTATCCCGCCCCCGGCCGCATCTTCGTCGGCGGTGGCAGCGCAGGCGCGATTGCCTCTCCCTTCTATGCGGGCGTCGTGGCCGATCATTATCCGCAGGCGGAGGTTATCCAGTATGGCGGCGGAGCCGGCGGCTATCGCGCGGGCGCTGTTTCAGGCCTTCTGGAAACCTGGGGCGCTTTCAACGGCTTGCCGGACTGGCCGGAACTGGCCGCTTATGACCGCGCAACCTTCACCACCGAAGACTTCTACCGCGTGACCGCCGCGCGCCACCCGGACATGCGGATGAGCCAGTTCAACAATGTCGATGACGAGGTGCAGCAGATGTTCCTCGGGCTGATGGGCGCCGCAGATCCGGTGCGCGGCCTGATGCAGGCAAACCTCGACGAACTGGCGGCGGAGATCCCGAATTTCCGGTCCTTTTCGGCCCCCGGCAAGGACCACACGCTGCTGCGCTATGACCGGCTCTATTCCACCACCACCGGCGGCGTGCGTGCGGCGGCGTGGGTGAAGGATATCGCCGAAGGACGGGATGTCGCGAGTGTGAGCTGTACCGCGGAAGGGTGTGACTAACCCAGCCGCTCCAGCACCTTTGCCCGCCCGATCAGCGGCAGCACGGCGCTCATCTCGGGCCCATGCTCCATCCCGGTCAAGGCCTTGCGAAGCGGCATGAACAGGCCTTTGCCCTTGCGCCCCGTGGCGGTTTTCAGCGCGCCCGTCCACTCGCCCCAGCTGGCAGGGGTCAGCTCGCCGGCCGGCAGGTGGGCGCCGGCAGCGGCGATGAAATCCCTGTCCTCAGCCGCAACGTCAGGCGAGGCTTTGCCGAACACTATTTCCACCCAGTTCGCCGCATCGCTTACCCGCGCGCAGTTCTCCCGCACGGCCAGCCAGAAGGCCTCATTGTCCGCGCGCGGATCAATCGCCTTCAGGCGCGCTTGCGCTTCGGCAAACGGCATCGCATGGACGAACGCAGCGTTGAGGTTTTCAAGGTCGGTCTCGTCGAAGCGCGCCGGGGCGCGGCCGATCTTGGTGAAGGAGAACTCGGCGGCGAGTTCCGTCACGCTGCTGCGCGGCTCGATATTGTCCGAGGTGCCAAGCTTTGCGAGGTAGCTGAGGATCGCCATCGCCTCGATGCCGTGCTCGCGAAGCTGGCCGACCGAGAGCGAGCCTATCCGCTTCGACAGGGCCGAGCCGTCTGCGCCGATCAGGAGCGGCATGTGCGCCATCTCGGGCGCCTTGCCGCCGAGCGCCATGAAGATCTCGATCTGGGCGCCGGAGTTTGTCACATGATCTTCGCCGCGCACGACATGCGTGATGTCTGCTTCGATATCGTCGACCACCGAGGGGAGGGTGTAGAGATAGCTGCCGTCCTCGCGGATCAGCACGGGGTCTGAGACCGAGGACGTGTCGATGCTCTGCGGCCCGCGGACGAGGTCGTTCCACTCGACCCGCCCTCCCGACAGCTTGAAGCGCCAGTGCGGCTTCACGCCCGAGGCTTCCAGTTTCGCCCGGTCTGCGTCCGTCAGGCTGAGCGCCGCCCGGTCATAGACGGGGGGGCGTCCGCGCGACTGGGCGATCTTGCGTTTGACGTCCAGCTCCTCGGCCGTCTCGTAGGCCGGATACAGCAGGCCCATGGCACGCAGCTTGTCTGCGGCCTTGTCATAGATGGCGAAACGTTCGGACTGGTTGAACGTGTCCGCCCAGACGAGGCCCAGCCAAGTGAGGTCGGCCTTCAGGATTTCCTCGTTCTCCTTGGTGGAGCGCTCGAGGTCCGTGTCGTCGATCCGGAGGATGAACTTGCCGCCCTGGCCCTGCGAGAACAGCCAGTTCACCAGGGCCGTGCGCACGTTGCCGACATGGATGCGGCCTGTGGGCGAGGGGGCGAATCGGACAATCGGGGCGGTCATGGCGGCAGGGCCTTCCGGGGTTGGGAAAGGCGCTTTCGACATCAAATCGGGACAAAAGCCAAGCGCTTCGGCCACATTCTTGCTATTGTTTTGTTTAACGACCATCTACGATTACCAAATTCCGGGAGACGGTCATGAGATTCGGCTGGGTGCTGGCTGGGGCGCTGCTTCTGGCGGCCTGCGGACAAAAGGACGGGGCGGCGCCGGGAGCTGTGGCACCGGGCGCAGCGCTGCCTGGGGCAGAGGCCGTAAAGGCAGAAGGGCCTGTCCGGCCCGCGCTCGATTACGCAGCGATTTCCGGCTATGATGAAACTTGGTTCCTGAGCGCCGGCTGGCCGGGCGAGTACCCTCCCGGTTTCGCCGTGCTGGACGCCGATGTGAAGGTGCCGGCCCGTGCGCGGCCGAACCCGACCGACCCGCAGGACATCACCTGCATCCTGCCGCAATATGCGAACTACCAGATCTGGAACAACGCCCGCAACGAAGCCGACAGTCTCGAGTATTTCGTGGCCACCAAGAAGGTGCCTGTCACGGTGCTTGAGGATGCGGTGGTCGAGTTTGCCGGCGCAGCCGGCATGGAGACGCTGAGCCTGAAGGCCGGCGAGCAGATGACCTACCTGCGCTATATCGGCGAGGGGGTGACCGTGCTCCTGTTCAACGGCAAGGAATACGAGATCAACGAAGGTGAGCTCACCAACGTCACTGACATTGCCAATACCTCGCTGGACGAAGACCTCTGGGTCCGCGTCACCTGTCTCGGCGGGAAACAGGCCTGGCTGATGTTCGATGAAGTCATCGAAGAGCCGGGCATCTATCCCTCGCCGATCACTGGCTTTGGCGACGCGGCAGACATCGCCGAGAGCGACGTGGAAGCCGTGCGCGAGGCAATTGCTACCGACACGTTCGGCGTCAACGCCCAGGACCAGGAAATCATTCCGCCTTCGGAGGAATAGGGCGAGGCCCTAATCGTCCCGGAACCGGTTCGTGATCGGATAGCGCCGGTCCCGGCCGAAATTCTTGCCGCCAACCTTGACGCCCGGCGGGGCCTGACGGCGCTTGTATTCGGCAATGTAGACGAGGTGTTCGATACGCCGCACCGTGGCCGCGTCATGGCCGCGGGCGAGAATGTCGTCGACGTCTTCTTCCAGGTCCACGAGACCGCGCAGGATATCGTCCAGAACCGGATAAGGCGGCAGGCTGTCCTCGTCCTTCTGGTCCTCTCGCAGCTCGGCGGAGGGCGGCTTGGTGATGATCCGTTCCGGGATCACGTTGCCATGCCGGACCAGCGCGCCCGGCGGCACATTGGCATTGCGCCATTTCGTCAGTTCAAAGACTTCCGTCTTGTAGAAGTCCTTCAGCGCATTGTAGCCGCCGCACATGTCGCCATAGAGCGTTGCGTAGCCGACCGCCATCTCGCTCTTGTTGCCGGTGGTGACGACCATGTGGCCGAACTTGTTGGAGAGCGCCATCAAGGTCACCGCGCGCAGGCGGGACTGGATGTTCTCTTCCGTGATGTCCGCCTTCTTGCCCGCAAAGGCCGGGGCGAGCATGCCTCCGAGCGCTTCCACGCCGGGGTGGATGCTGATCGTGTCATACCGGCAGCCGAGGGCCTCGGCGCAGGCCTTTGCGTCCTCGAGGCTGTCCTTCGAGGTGTATTTCGACGGCATCATCACGCACCAGACCTTGTCCGGCCCTAGCGCGTCGGCGGCGATGGCGGCGGTGATAGCGCTGTCAATGCCGCCGGACATGCCGAGCACGACGCCGGGGAACCTGTTCTTGCGCACATAGTCGCCGAGTCCCTGCATCGCCGCGCGGTATTCCGCCGCCCAGCCATGCAGGTCTGCTGCGCAGCCTTGGCTCAGGCCCACGAACTGCTTCGTGGACGGATCAAATTCGACAAGGGCATAGCCTGTCTCGAACTGGCCGACGAGGCCGCAGCGTGCCCCGTGGGTGGAATTCGTCGCATAGGAGGCGCCGTCGAAGACGAGCTCGTCCTGCCCGCCCATCTGGTTGAGGAACAGGTAGGGCATCTTCAGATCCGCCCAGCGGTCGAATGCGGCGGCCCGCTCATCCTGGATGGCGCGGCGCCAGGGCGAGGCGTTCGGCACCAGCAGCACGTCTGCTCCCGCCGCCTTCGCGGCCCGGGGCACGCGCTCGAACCAGATGTCCTCGCAGATGGCGAGGCCGAGGCGCACGCTCTTGAAATCGACCACCACGGCCGGGCCTTCGCCGGGCGTGTAGTGGCGCTTCTCGTCGAATACGCCGTAGTTCGGCAGCTCCCGCTTGTCATGGCGCGCGCGGATCTCGCCGCCTTCCAGGAACAGCGCCGAATTGCGCAGCACGCCGTCCTCGCGCCAGGGCGCGCCGACCAGCACGGCCGGGCCGGTCTGCGTCTCGCGCGCGAGGGCATGGACCGCTGCCATCGACAGGTCCACCGCCGAGGGTTTCAGAACCAGGTCTTCCGCCGGATAGCCGAGGATGAAGTGTTCAGACAGCACCACGAGATCGGCGCCGCGCGCGCGTCCCTCGGCGACCGCCCCGCGCGCCAGCACCATGTTGCCGGCAATATCGCCGACCACCGGATTGAGCTGCGCCGCCAGGATTCTCAGATTTTTGCTCATGCGGAGCATTTAGGGGGATTTGGGGGGGATGTCATGGGGTGGGGCGGGATGAAAATCCGGCGCCAGAGATTACCAACTCGCCACAATAACGTGACTTGCGCCCGTCAGCGTGAGGGGTAACCGTGGTCGCCGGGAGGCGTGTTGCATGAGCGCAAGCGTTGCGGAGGCGATCTGGCTGGGGCTGGCGTTGTATGTCGGGATCGGGCTGGTGGCCGGGTTGGGCACGGTCATGTTCGGGCTGGGACGGCTGACGGCGGCGGATGTGCCGGTGCGGGTAAGGTTGCTGATCCTGCCGGGCCTTGCGGCGCTGTGGCCCTTCGTGCTGGCGCGGCTGGCGGGCCTTGGCGCGCCGGAGGACCGGGCGTGACGCGCGGTCAGAGGCGGGTGCATGTGTGGCTGTGGCCCATGCTGGCCCTGGGACTTTCGGCTGTGATTTTTGCCGCGCTGGCCGAGCGAGCGCGGGTCGCCGAGGCCGCCACGGCCGTGGAGGCCGGCTAGTGGCAGCGGGCTATTCCCTGGTCGGCTGGAACGGCTTCAAGCGCGCCTATGACGGTGTCATGCTCGCGGGGCTCGCCGTGTTCTTTGCGGCGCATCTTGGCGCGGGCTGGATGTCGGCGCCGGCAGGGCAGCAACCGAGCGAAATCCAGATGCTGATCCGCGCGAGCGGGGCGGCGGCCTTCAGCCTGCTGACGATCATCCTGTGCCTCGGGCCGCTGGCGCGGCTGACCCCGCGCGCGCTGCCGCTGGTCTATAACCGGCGGCACCTGGGGGTGGCGTGTTTCCTCGTGGCGCTGCTGCATGGCGGGCTGGTGGTGCTGTGGTATCATGGCTTCTCGGAGATGAACGCGTTTGTCTCGCTGCTTGTCTCCAACCCGCGCTACGATTCTTTCGGCGGCTTTCCATTTGAGAGCCTAGGGGTTGCCGCGCTGCTGATCCTGTTCCTGATGGCGGCAACGAGCCATGATTTCTGGAACACGGTGCTCGGCCCGCGCTTCTGGAAGGGTCTGCACATGGGCGTGTATGCTGCCTACGGATTGTTGGTAGCGCATGTGATGCTGGGCGCGGCGCAGGGTGAGGCGGGGTTTGCGGCGGCAGCGCTGGCGGGCGTCTCGGCGCTGCTGGTATCCGGGCTGCATATCGCCGCCGGGCAGCGCGAGGCGGCGCGGGACCGGGCGGCGGCCGCTGAGGCCGAGGGCTGGCTGGACGCCGGCCCGGCGCAGGAGATTCCGGACGGGCGCGCGGTGATCCTGACGCCGCCGGAAGGCGAACGGATCGCGGTGTTCCGCGAGGGCGCGAAGATTTATGCGGTGGCGAATGCCTGCCGCCATCAGGGCGGACCGCTGGGCGAGGGGCGCATCCTGGACGGGTGCATCGTGTGCCCGTGGCATGGTTACCAGTACCGGCCGGAGGATGGCTGCTCGCCGCCGCCGTTTACCGAGAAGGTGGCGACCTTCCGGACACGGATCAGGGAGGGGCGCGTGCTCGTGCACCGGCTGGCGCAGCCGCCGGGGACTGAGCTTGCGCCCACGCTGATCCCGGAAGTCGTGTCCTGATGGCGCAAGAGCCGTTCTTCGTCGGCTGGCAGGAAGGCCCGCCGCAAATCAGCCGCCGGCAGCTGCTGGCGGCAGGCGCAGGACTGGTTGCGGGTTCTGGCGCGCTCGGCGCCGGGCTGGGCGCTGTCTCGCCCGCACCGGGGCCAGGCGTCTGGGATCAGGGCAAGAAGGTCGCCGTGACCGGCACGATCTATCCTGAGCCCTACCTTCATCTGCTTACGGAAGATCTTGGCTATGGCCTGCGGCCGGTATTCCTCGTCGGGCCGGGCAAGGACCGTATCCATGTGCGCCCCGCGCTGACCTTCACGGGCGCGGCGGTCACCGGCACGCTGATCGAGCGCGGCGAGCACGCGATGATGGCAGTGGAAGGCGTCTATCCCGATCCGGCGCCGGGGCGCGTGCGGGCGGGGCCGGAAAAGGACCTCGGCGACGCCGTGCTGACAGGCGAGATACTCGACGCGAAATGCTGGTTCGGCGCGATGCGGCCCGGGCACGGAAAGACGCACAAGGCCTGCGCGGCTCTGTGCGCGCGCGGCGGCTTGCCGCTGGCCTTTGCCGAGACCGGGCGCTGCGCGAACGGGAAGGCGGCGCTATTGCTGCTTGACGAACGCGGACGGGCCTTCGGGCCGCAGATCATTCCGTTTGTGGCGGACGCCGTAATGATCCGGGGGCGGATTTTCGAGGTGGCGGGCCTGCGGCAGGTGCGCGTGGCTCTTGAGGATGTGGTGCGGCTCTAGGGCGCCGGTTTGCGCAGGTAAGGCGGCGGGTGCGGGCTCCGGCGCGGCGGCGCCCACAGCAGGCCCCGCCGGGGGCGGCGCTGGGGCGGCCCCGGGCGTTCGGCCGTGTTGGTGGAGGGGCAGGCTACAGAAGGTGGGGCTTTCCGGAGTGCTTCCCCGCGCGGGGCAATCAGGGTAGCCTACGGCAAAAGCCGGGGAGGCTATGCCATGACGTATCTTATTCTGGGTCTCGTGATCTTTTTCGGGACGCACCTGTTCACGACGTATCGGAGCCGGGAAGCCGGCAAGGACATCAAGGCGAAGATGGGGGCCGGGCCCTACATGGGTCTCTACAGCCTCGTGTCGATTGCGGGTTTCGTCTTGATCGTCTGGGGCTACGGCGCGGCGCGGCCGGCGCCGATCCTTTATTGGCCGCCACCTGCGATGGCGCACATCAACCTGGCGCTGATGCTGTTCGCGATGATCTTCCTTGCGGCGGCCTACTTGCCGACCGGGCGGATCAAGAAGGCGGTGAAGCATCCGATGCTTCTGGCAGTGAAGATCTGGGCTTTCGGGCACCTGCTGGCGAACGGGGAGCTGAACTCGGTGATCCTGTTCGGAAGCTTCCTCGCCTACGGGGTGCTGGACCGGATCGCGCTGAAAAAGCGCGGCGACAATGGGCCGGGCCCGGACGCGGCGGTGAACGTGATGGGCGATGTCGGCGCGGTGGTGATTGGCGTCGGCGCCTACCTTGCGATCTTCCTCTGGCTGCATCCGATCCTGTTCGGCGTGGTGGCGCTGCCGGCTTGAGGCCTAGCGTTTCAGGCGGCGCCCGAGGCCGGGCGCGGCCGCCATCAGGGCGAGACCGATGGGGAAGAGCGCGCCGCGCGTGAGATCGTAACCGGCGAGATAGTCCGCGGCGGTGATGCGCATCAGGCCAAGGGCCATGCTGCTTTCGAGGACGACGAGGACGCAGACACCGAGCAGGCCGAGCGCCATTGCGGGGGCATGGGTGCGCCGGCCGATCCACACCCCGATGGCGCAGGCGGTGAGGGTTATGACAGGGAATTCGATGAGGCGGCCGAGGCGCTCCCCGAAGGCGGGGATCAGGACCAGTTCGCGCAGAGCGCCGAAGACGAAGCCGGCAGCGAAGGCCATCGCGCCATAGGCGAGGGCCCAGAGAAGAAGATGCCGGACCGGGGCGGACATGGCGTTAACCCTCCTGTTTCCTTGCGGGCTGGCCTCTGGCGGGCTAATCGCTCGGGCCATGTCAAAACAAACGCAGACAAGCCGCAAGACGGTCAAGGATATTGCCGCCGCCAAGGGCGGGGTGCCGCTGGTATGCCTGACGGCCTATGATGCGCCGACCGCCGCACTGCTGGACGAGCATGCCGACCTTCTGCTGGTCGGCGACAGTGTCGGGATGGTGGTGCACGGGCTGCCCTCGACCGTTGGCGTGACAATGGAGATGATGATCCTGCACGGGCAGGCGGTGATGCGCGGCTCGCAGAAGGCGTTCGTCGTGGTCGACATGCCGTTCGGCTCCTACGAAACGAATGCCGACCAGGCGTTCCTGAACGCCGCGCGGATCATGAAGGAGACCGGCTGCCAGGCGGTGAAGATCGAGAGCGGGGCGTATGCCGCGCAGCAGATTTCGCATCTTGTGGAACGGGGCGTTCCGGTCATGGGGCATGTGGGCCTGCGCCCGCAGGCGATCAACGTGGATGGCGGTTTCCGGGCCAAGGGGCGCACGCAGGACGAGCGCAGCCGGGTAATGGCGGAGGCCAGGGCTGCCGAGGAAGCCGGCGCGTTCGCCATCGTAATCGAGGGTGTGGCCGAGGACCTTGCGGCCGAGATTACCGCGCAGGTGAGCTGCCCGACCATCGGGATCGGGGCCTCGGGCGCCTGTGACGGGCAGATCCTGGTAACGCCCGACATGCTGGGCCTGTTCGACTGGACCCCGAAATTCGTGCGCCGGTATGCCAACCTCAATACCGCGATTTCCGAGGCGGCGGCGGCCTATGCCGCCGACGTCCGGGCCCGCGCCTTTCCCGGCAAGGCAGAGACCTACAGCCTGCGAAAACCTGAAGCCTGACAGCGTTGTTCCGTTGCAGCCGTCCCGCGCGGCGTCTAGGTTCGCGCCGAATCCTCAAAAGCCCCGCCGGAGCGCCCGTTGACCGATATTTTCTCTGAAGTTGACCAGAACGTTCGCGAGGAACGGATTGCCAGCCTCTGGCAGCGTTGGCGCCCGTTTGTGTACGGGGCCGTTGTGGTGCTGATCGGGTCTGTGGCCGTGAACGAGTTCATCTTGAAACCGCAGGCGGCCTCGGCCCGTGCGGCCCGGGCGCTGGAACTGGAGAATGCTGTCACGGCGCTCGAGGACGGCCGGTATGAAGAAGCGCAGGCGGCGTTGAAGGCGATTGTGGACAGCGGCTCGAAGCTGGCACCGCTGGCGGCGCACTACCTGGCGCAGACGCAGCTGGAAGGCGGCGGTGACGCGGCGGCGGCTGCCGATACCCTTGCCGCTGTCGGCGGCACCGAGGCCGGCCCGTATGAGCGTCTGGCGCTCTTGAAGGCGGCTTATTTCCGCGCCGACACGCTCACGCTGCCGGAGCTGGAGACGACGCTGGGCACGCTGGCAACAGAGGAGACAGCGCTGGGGGCGCTGTCGCGCGAACTGATCGCGGCGAAGGCCTTTGCGGTGGGCGACATTGCCCGCGCGCGGACCGAATACAACCGGCTGAAATTTGACGCGGCCGCGCCGGAAGGCGTGATTCAGCGGGCGGAGCTGGCGCTCGACGCCATTCCTGTGCTGCCGGACGCCGCCCCTGAAACCCCCGCGCCGACCGAGGCGCCAACAGATGCGACTGCCGAGCAGCCGCAGGAGACCGGCCAATGACAATTTTCCGTTCCGCCGCCCTCACCACGGCGCTGGTCTCCCTGTTTGCGTTGTCGGCGTGCAACAGCTTGCCGGGCTTCGGCAATGAAAAGAAGGAAGCTGCGCGCGCGGAAGACCGCGCTGGCCGCATCACGATGGTGCTCGATAACGAGCGCATCGCGCCGAGCCCAACGCTGACCGGCGTCGCGATCGAGCTGCCGGTGGCAACCGCGGTCGAGGCCTGGACGGAAGCGGGCGGCAATCCCACGAAGTCGCCGGGCCACGTGATCGCGGCGCCGGAGCTGGACATCGCCTGGCGCAAATCAATCGGCAAGGGCTCGTCGACCAGGAGCGCGCTGACCACGCCGCCGGTGACGAACGCGACGACGATCTACACGCTGGACGCCAACCAGACCGTGCGCGCCTCGAAGCTGAGCAATGGCTCGGAAGTCTGGTCGAAGCGTCTGAAAGGCACTTCGAAGCGTGACAAGTCCGCGATCGGCGGCGGCCTGGCGATCACGGGCGACACGCTCGTCGTGGCCAGCGGCTATGGCTATGTTGTGACGCTCGACGCTGCGACCGGCGACGAGAAATGGCGCCGCGAGCTTGGCGCGCCGATGACCGGCTCACCGACGATTGATGATGGCCGCATCTTTGTGGCCTCCAACAATAACGAGGTGTTCAGTCTCTCTCTCGCGGACGGCCAGACCGTGTGGAGCGACCAGGCGATTTCGGAATCGGCCCGCGTGCTCGGCACGTCCAGCGTCGCCGCGGTCGAGGAATTCGTGATTGCGCCCTTCTCCTCGGGCGAAGTGATTGCCTATCTCGCCGCCAACGGCCGCCGCCTCTGGACGGACGCACTGACCCAGGCCGGCCGCTTCACGCCGATCTCCGAGATCAATGATATCGGCTCGCGCCCGGTGCTCGGCGCCGGTCTCGTGTTCGCATCCAGCCAGTCCGGCACCACCGTAGCCATCGATGGCCGCAGCGGCGCCCGCGTGTGGACTGCGCCGGTCGGATCGACCCGCGCACCCGCGCTCGCCGGCCGGTTCATTTTCGTGGTGGGCACTGAGAACGAGCTGACCTGTCTCGATGCCGCGACGGGCGAAGCCTATTGGGTGACCCAGCTGGCGCAGTTCGAGAACGAGAAGAATAAGAAGAAAAAGCTGACCTGGTCGGCCCCGATTGTCGCGTCGGACCGGGTGATCGTGGTGTCCTCTAAGGGCGAGCTGAAGGCATTCGGCGTCCAGGATGGCAAGCAGACCGGCTCTTTGAAGCTGGGGGATACCGTGTATATCGAGCCGATTGCGGCGCAGGGTCGGCTGTTTGTCCTCACGGATGACGCCAAGCTGATCGCCATCGATTAGGGCCTGCGGGACTTTTCCCGGTTTGGCCCCCATTAACCAGAGGGGCCACGGCCTTGCCTTTGAAGCTCGCCATTGTCGGACGGCCGAATGTCGGCAAGTCCACCTTGTTCAACCGTCTGGTGGGCAAGAAGCTTGCGCTGGTCGATGATCAGCCGGGAGTGACCCGTGACCGGAAGATGGCCGAGGGGCGCCTTGCGACCCTGCCGCTGCTGGTGATCGATACTGCCGGTTTCGACAATGTGCGCGATGACAGCCTGGAGGCGCGGATGCGCGCCCAGACCGAGGCGGCGATTGCCGAGGCGGATATTGCGCTGTTCCTGATTGATGCGCGCGTGGGCGTGACGCCCGAAGATGAGACGTTTGCGATGCTGCTGCGCCGGGCGAACATGCCGGTGGTGCTGGCGGCCAACAAGGCCGAGGGCCGGCAAGGCGAGGCGGGCGTGATGGATGCGTTCAGCCTTGGCCTTGGCGAACCGGTTGGCCTCTCGGCGGAACATGGCGAGGGCTTTGCCGAACTCTATGAGGCGATCCGCAACGTCCTGGGCCCGGAGGCGTTCGAGCGCGCGCTTGAAGAGGCCGAGCCGAACTATGCCGGCAGCGGCGGCGACGACATCCTGGAAAAGCTCGCGCATATCGACATCGATGACGAGACATTGTCCGACGACGAACTGGTGGCAGCGATCGAGGCGGCGGATGTGGATACGCCGGACGCAGAGCCGGAGACGCCGCGGCCGATCCGCCTCGCGATTGTTGGCCGGCCGAACGCCGGCAAGTCCACGCTGATCAACCAGCTGCTGCAATCGGAACGCCTGCTGACCGGGCCGGAGGCGGGCATCACGCGCGACTCCATTACCATCGACTGGGAGTGGGAAGGCCGCCAGATCCGGCTCGTGGATACGGCCGGCCTGCGGCGTAAGGCGCGCGTGCAGGAAAAGCTGGAGCGGATGTCGACCGCCGAAACCATCCGTTCACTGAAATATGCCGACATCGTTGCGCTGGTCATGGACGCGCATGAGGCGCTGGAAAAGCAGGACCTGCAGATTGCTGACCTGGCGCTGCGCGAAGGCCGGGGGCTCGTGCTGGTGATCTCGAAATGGGACTCGGTCGAGGACCAGGACGGCGCAGCGCGGCACATCCGCGACCTTGCCAACCGGCTCGTGCCGAATGGGGGCGGGGCGCCGGTTGTGTTCCTCTCAGGCCTGACGGGCCGGCATGTCGAAAAGCTGATGCCGGCGGTCGTGAAGGTCTACAAGGACTGGACCGCGAAGGTGAAGACAGGCGATCTCAACCGCTGGCTGCGCCACACCGTCGAGCACCATCCGCCGCCGAGCGTGCAGGGCAAGCGTATCAAGCCGCGCTACATGGCGCAGATGAAAGCGCGCCCGCCGACGTTCGTGCTCATCGCCTCGCGCGGTGACCAGATGCCGGAAGGTTACAAGCGCTACCTGATCAACGGCGTACGCGAAGCATTCGACATGCACGGCGTGCCGATCCGGCTGTTCGTGCGGCAGGGCAAGAACCCGTATGCGGGCAAGATCGGCCCGGACGGCCCGCCGAGGTACAAGCGGCCGCGGGAGTAGCCCAGACGGTTTCAATCGCCTGCTACGGATCGCTCAAGCCTTTTGCGCGCTTCCGGGGCCCGCTCGAGGCTGCGTTCAAGATGTTCCCACCATATCGGCCCCCAGGACGATGCGCCTTGCGGCGAGATACTTGCCGAGCGCAAGGCAGAGCTCAAGAAGATGTACCGACAGAACGGCGTGCCACGGGCGGAAACACGCTCGATGAAAGGCGCCAGGGTATTGATCGGGCAGCCTGTCTGAAGCTTTGACCGCAGGCTATTCCCGGAACGTGCGCGAGATCGAATCCGTCAGCGGCTTCACGAGATAGCTGAGGACGTTGCGGCTTTCGGTGCGCAGCATCGCTTCGACCGGCATTCCGGGGAGGAGCTGGAACTTCGAATTGGCAAGCGCCGCGTCGGGGATTTCTACCATCGCTTCGTAGAAGGTGGCGCCGGAGGCCTCGTCCAACAGTGCGTCGGCCGAAATCGCGATGACGGTTCCGTCGAACTGGGGCGTTTCATCCTGGTTAAAGGCGGAAAAGCGCAGGGTCGCGGGCTGGCCGACGCTGATCTTGTCGATGTCGACCGGGCTGATGCGGACCTTGGCGATCAGGCGGTCATTCTCGGGGACGATGTACATGATGGGCTCGGACGGGCGGATGACGCCGCCGACCGTGTGGGCGCGGATGCCGATGACGCGGCCGGCGCGCGGGGCGGTGATATCGAGCCGGCCGGAGCGGTCGAGCAGGGCGGTGCGCTCTTCCGTCAGTTCACTGATCTGGGTCTGCACGTCGCGCAGCTGGGTCAGCAAGTCTTCGGTATTGTCCTGGCTGAGGCGAGCGATCTCGCTGCGGGCCTCGCCGATCTGCACGCGGGTCGCGGCGATGTCGGAGAGGAGGCCGTCCTTCTCGCCCTGCAGGCGCGAGCGGTCACGCTTCAGAGCAAGGATGCGCGTGATAACAGCCTGGCCGCGTTCCATCAGGGTTTCGAACCGGGCGATTTCGTCATCGACGAGGGCGATCTGGTCATCCTTGGCGGTGATCTCGTTCTGCATGCCGCTGATGCGGGTGTTCAGCTGGTCGATCCGTTGACGCAGGATAGTACCCTGGGTGCCGAGATTGTCGCTGCGGGCCTTGAGGAGGCCGTCCTGCGAGGCAAGGACGGCCTGCATGTCAGCCCGGTCGGCAAAGGCTTCGAAGCCGGGGCGCAGGGTCAGGGTGCTGGCGCCGTCGCGCTCGGCAACGAGGCGGGCTTCGGTGCCGAGGAGGCCGTAGAGGCGCGCCTCAAGCCCTTGCAGGGCGGCGCCGGTGGAAGTGGCGTCCAGCGACAGGAGCTTCTGCCCTTCGGTGACGGCGTCGGCTTCGCGGACATAGATCTCGCGCACGATGCCACCTTCGAGGTGCTGAATGGCCTGCTGGTTGGACTCCACCGAGATCTGGCCGGCGGTCAGCACGGCGCCTTCGAACGGGGCGAAAACCGACCAGGCGACGAGGCCGCCAAAGACGAGGGCGACGATACCCCAGCCGACCGCGAGATACTGGCCGAGGAAATCGCTGCGCGTCGAGACAGGGGATGCGGCAAGATCAGCCATGGCCACCTTCTCCCGGACGGATGGTGCGGACATTCCCGGCGGACTTCGGCAGGACCTTGGCAAGGACCTCGTCGGCCGGGCCGAACTCCCGGATCTTGCCGTCGTCGATCACCATCAGCTTGGTGCAGTGGACAATGGCGTTGGGGCGGTGAGCGATGATGATCACGGTCGCTCCGCGCGCCTTGGCAGCGGCGATCGCCGATTGCAGGGCCTGCTCGCCGGGGCCGTCGAGGTTCGAGTTCGGCTCGTCGAGGATGATCAGGTTCGGATTGCCGAACAGAGCGCGGGCGAGGCCGATGCGCTGGCGCTGACCGGCGGAGAGATAGGCGCCGCCGAGGCCGATGTCGGTGTCATAGCCGGACGGCAGGCGCAGGATCATCTCGTGGCAACCGGCGGCCTGGGCTGCGGTGATGATGGCTTCGGGCGAGGCGTCATCGCGGAACCTGCCGATATTGTCGCGCACGGTGCCGGAGAGAAGATCCGCCTGCTGAGGAAGATAGCCGATCTGGGGGCCGAGCGTTTCCGACGGCAGCGTCGTGATGTCGGCGCCGTCGAGGCGAACATGGCCTGAAGCAACAGGCCAGGTGCCAGTGAGCACGCGGGCGAGCGAGGATTTTCCGGCGGCGCTGGGGCCGAGAACGCCGAGGACGTCGCCGGGGGAAAGCTGGAAGGTAAGGCCCTTGAGAACAGCGGTCTTGCTGCCGGGCGGGCCGGCGAAGACGTTCTCGGCGCGCACCTCGCCGCGGATCGGCGGCAGGGGCATCTGGGGCAGCGGCGCGGGCGCGCGGCTGAGCGCCTGTTTCAGCGCAGACCAGCTTTCGCGGGCGGCGGCGACCGTGCGCCACTGGCCGACAAGCTGCTCGAGGGGGGCGATGGCGCGGCCCATGAGGATAGAGGCAGCGATCATCGCGCCGGGGGTTGCTTCGCCCTTGATGGCCAGCCAGGCGCCGATGCCGAGGATGGCCGATTGCAGGAAGAGCCGGAACGCCTTGGTGCCGGACGTGAAGCCGGTGAGGATGCGGGCGGATTTCGAGAAGGCGGCATCGCCGCCATCGAAGGTGCGTTGCCAGCGCTGGCGGACCGCTTCGCCCATACCGAGGGCTTTCAGGATTTCGGCGTTTCGCATCATCTCCGCCGAGCGCAGCGTGCTGGCGCGTTCGAGATCTTCGCTCTCTTTCGTGAGGTGTGCGGATGCGCGTTCGTTCACCAGTGCAGCGCCGATCAGGACGACCGCTCCAAACACGGCCCAGAGGCCGAAGAGCGGGTGGAGCATGAACAGTACAAGGAGGAATAGCGGACTGAACGGCGCATCGAACAGCGCGCCGGAAACGGGGCTGGCTATGAAGCGGCGCAGCTGGCGCAGGTCGCGGACCGGGCGGTCCGAGGCGCGCCCCGGGTCGGCGAGGCTGAGCGCCATCGCGGCAGAAGCAGCGCGCGCGCCGAGGGCGCCTTCGAAGCGGGAGGCGGCCACACTGAAGAGGCCCGAGCGCGCCCACTCCAGCACGCCGAGCGTGCCGTAGAGGACAAGGACCAGAAGTGTCAGCGCGACCAGCGTGGGGATCGACTGGGACGCGAGTACCCGGTCATAGACCTGCAGCATATAGAGCGGGCCGGTCAGCATCAGAAGGTTCACGAACAGGCTGAAGCCGCCGGCATGCCAGAACACGCTGCGCGAGGCGCGCAGGGCTTCCCCGAGTTCCTTATCCTGAAGGGCCGCGTCCGGTTTCATGGGGCTTGGTCTAGCAGGTTTCCGGAGCGCTGTTCAGGCGCAATCTCAGGCGCAGTCTTAACCGCGATAGCCGGCGCAGCCGTGGGCGGCGGGGTCAGAGATAGTCCTTCAGGCCGCGTTCCTTCAGGGCTTTGACGACGCCGCCAACATCCTGCGAGCGGCCGGGTTTGGTTACCAGGATGCGGTTTCCGTCGGCGACGACGATCAGGTCCTCGACGCCGACGAGAGCGATCAGCTGGCCGTTCTCGGCATAGACCTGGCAGCCGGGGGCATCGACGAGGATGGGGCCGGGCGTGTTCTGGCGGGAAGAGACTTCGCCGACCATGGCCCAGCTGCCGATGTCGCTCCAGGCGCAGTCGAGCGGGGCGTAGACGGCGGCGCGGCCGGTATGTTCCATCACCGCATAGTCGATGGAGGTCGACGGCGTGGCCGCGAAGGCGGCGGCGTCGAGGAAGCGGTTTGCGCCGTCGCGATGGGCGCGCTCCAGCGCTTCGCTGGCGTGGGCGAGGATGCTCGGCGCGTGAGCGGCGAGTTCGGCGAGCATCGTGGCGGGGCTGAACAGGAAGATGCCGGCATTCCAGCTATAGGCGCCGCTGGCGAGATACGAGGCAGCGGTGGCGGCGTCCGGTTTTTCCTTGAAGGCGGCGACCTTGTGGACCTGGCCATCAATGGGCGCGCCGGCCTGGATATAGCCGAAGCCCGTGTCCGGGCGGCTGGGCGCGATGCCGAACGTGGTGATGTAGTCCTTTCCGGTGGTGGGGGCGGCGGCGCGCACGGCGGCGAGGAAGACGTCCGGGCGGCCGATGAAATGGTCAGAGGCAACGAGCAGGCCGAGACCTTCCGGGAACGCATCCGCGAGGTAGCGCGCGGCGACGGCGGCGACGGCGGCGGTGTTGCGGCCTTCCGGCTCCAGCAGGATCGCGGCGGGGGTGACGCCGATTTCGGCGAGCTGGCGCGCGATCAGGTCGGCATAGGCGGCGTTTGAGATGATGACCGGCTGTTGGTGGAAGCCTTCGGCGCCGGCAAAGCGCAGGACCGTTTCCTGGAAGACGGACTTGTCCGAGACAAGGCTGTGGAACTGTTTCGGCCGGGCCTGGTTCGAAACGGGCCAGAGGCGGGTGCCCGCGCCGCCGCACATGATGACCGGATGGATTGCCATGCCTGTTGTTTACCCTGTTTTCTGCTTTTCTGCCGGGTTAACGCACAATTCGGCGGCCCGTTTCGAACGCAAGTCTGCAACATCCGCGCCGTGCGGCAAGCGGCAATTGTCGAGGGCGGGCGACGCCGAATCCCGCATCTCACGCGTCAGGCCCGTCGCCTCGCAGGACGTCTCCTGCGGCCCGGATTTCTGTCTCATCTTCACGCATCGTATCAGTTACGATGAAACAGAAATCCTTCCTAAGCAATTTGGCCGATCTGTCTCAAGGTCGCAGGCGGGGAACACTGGCACGTTTGGAAACACATTTCAGTCGTTCCTGCGACGTCGATCTGGCAAACGATGCGTTAGAAACTGTACATCAGACCCAGATAGGAGGAGGTCGCCAGGTCATCTGAAATGACCGGGCTGTTCCTGACGTCTTCATCAAAGAATTCAAATCCTGAATAGACAACCAGTTGCACCTTGTCAGTAAAGGCATATCCCGCCTGAAGTCCGACGAACGGGATAAACGCACCTTCCTTATGCCCGACCATATCCCGATCAAAGTCGTAGCGGGGCCTGTCAACCACCGCGCCGTTCTGACCTGCAATCAGAACTTCGTCGGCACGCACGCCATACATATAGGTCGCCAGCTTCTTGTCTCTCCAGTGTATGCCGCTTTCGGCGCCGATTGAGAGTTTTGGCGTAACAGCGGTCTGAGCTTCAAGGCTGGCTGTCAGCTCACTCCCTTCAATCTCGCCTGAAATGTCACCTCGATACTCAAGAGACGCCTTTGCGGCCCCCAGGGTCGTGGACATTCTCAGCCCGATATCGAGCGAAGTTTCCCGCTCAAGGTTGGCATAACTGACAGTCTTCTTCGGGTCAGCGGAAACCCAGCGCGGCGCGAGCAATGCTTCGACTTGAAAGCGCTGTGTGCTGACGGCTTTGATGGCCAGCTCGCTTGGATCAACCCTGAGCCAGTCGTTTTCAAAGGCGAGATAGGGGAAGATGCCAGACTCCCCATCATCCGAGGCGCCTTCATAAGGGTTTGACGCCCCCCAGAATCCAAACCCCGCTCGCCAAGCGTGGGATTTTTCACCTCTGTCCGATGGTGATCCGTCGTCATCGACACGTTGACAGCTTGGCTGCGGCTTTACGTTTGTGCTTGCAGCGATCTGCGCATCTGCAGTGCCTGCGATCGCTACAACAGCGCTGCCCAGCGAAAGCAGAAGCAATGCCGGCCACAGTTTCAAATCCGACGGATCTGAACGGGTTTGGTTGAGCAGGAGACGTTTGGAAATTTTTGCGTTCATCGTGATTCCGATCAATGTATGTTCACGGACTTCTAGGCGACGTGGCGCGATCTTTGATCAGCGAATGTTGCATGTTGCGCAGAGGTGTCCTGCATAACAGGCGTTCGATCTCAAACGCCGAACGGTCTGCTGCTGGGGGCACCGAGTTCTGATCGGCGCCATACGCCAATGCATATCGCTTGTCTCACATCGTTGATGTCGCAGGAACGCTCAAAGTCTTATGTTGCTAGTTGTTGGCTTGAGCGGACGTCGGTCTGAGTTTCGCAAGACCGAACATCTGCTTTCAAAAAGTGATCTGGGAGAGCGCATGAGTTACGGGCCGGTTGAGACCATCCTGATGGGTGCACATGGGGTCGTCGGTGCCGGGATCGTCCTGTCTGGCATATCGGCGCTGGTTTCCCGCAAAGGATCGCCTTTCCACAGGCAGTGCGGAAAGGTATTCGTCTTGCTGATAGGTCTGATGGCGCTCGTGATTGCCGCTTCTGCGACCGCGCCCGCATCTCAACTCATTTCGGCACTCGGAATGATTTTCACGGCGCTGACCTGTTATCTTGTGCTGACGTCCTGGGCCACTGTGACAACTCCAGCCGCGTCTCTTGGCACGGTCGCCCGCATCGCGCCTGTCATGGCGCTGTCCATAGCCTCGACCGCGCTCTTCCTGGGCTGGAAAGCCCAGACGGGCCAACTCGTCTTGGATGAAGACATACCCGTGTTGGCCTTTTTCGGGTTTTCCGGCCTTGCGCTTCTGGCGGCCTGCGCGGACATTTCTGTTGTTCTGCGCGGCGGCATATCGGGGGCACAGCGTCTTTTCAGGCACCTTTGGCGAATGTGCTTTGCGCTGTATTTCTCTGTGGCCACTATCTTCACCGGACCCGGATCAGTTTTGTTCCCGGACAGTATACGCGGCACCTGGCCGCTCATTCTCCCAGAGAGCATCATCCTCCTGATGAGTCTGTATTCTATTGTTAAAATATTCCGCAAACGAACGATATTGCAGACTGTCTGATGTCGATCAGTGCTTTCTGTACAGCGGCCTGCGGGCGGCGGCTTTTGCGTGAGCGGCTAGAAGTCCGGCGAACACCGACCGCGCGGAGTGGCACGGCCGGCGTCTGGGAGGGCGGTGGATGAAGCGCGGTATTTCCGCCCGTTCTTCCCGCTTCGGGCAGGGCCTGACTTTGGCGATTGCTTCGCCTGCGAAGCGGCGAAGGAGGCTGCCTGCCCGCAGCCTTATGCTGGTGATGATTTTCCCGAACGGATATCGAAAGCGCGCTTTGAGCTGCGCCGGCAGCGAGTCAGCCCGGGGCAGCGGTCACCTTCATCAGGCCAAAGACAATCCTGCTTTGCTGCTGCCGTTGCCTGCTTAGTCCTGCAAATCCCCCCGGATCAGATCTCGAAGATACCGCGCAGGGCGAGGAATTTCAGGATTTCCTCTGCGGCGTCTTCCGGCGTGCGGCCCACGGTGTTGAGGCGCAGTTCCGGGTCGCTGGGGGGCTCGTAGGGGCTATCGATGCCGGTGAAGTTTCGAATCTCGCCGGCGCGCGCCTTCTTGTAAAGGCCTTTGACGTCGCGCTGCTCAGCCACGTCAAGCGGCGTGTCGACATGGATCTCGATAAACTCGCCCGGCGCCATCAGCGTGCGCGCCATCTGGCGCTCGGCGCGGAAGGGCGAGATGAAGGAGACGAGCACGATGAGGCCGGCATCGGTCATCAGGCGCGCGACGTTGGCGACGCGGCGGATGTTTTCGACGCGGTCGGCGTCAGTGAACCCGAGATCGCGGTTGAGGCCGTGGCGGACATTGTCGCCGTCGAGGATAAAGGTGTGCCGGCCCATGCCGTAGAGGCGTTTCTGCAGCGCGTTGGCGATGGTGGACTTGCCGGAGCCCGAGAGGCCGGTGAACCAGAGCACTGCGGGCTGCTGGTTCTTCTGCTCGGCGAGGGCCTCGCGCGTGAGGTCGAGCGCCTGCCAGTGGATGTTGGCGGCGCGGCGCAGCGAGAAGTCGATCAGGCCGAGAGCGACAGTGTTGTTGGTCTGGCGGTCGATCAGGATGAAGCTGCCGGTGAGGCGGTTTTCCAAATAGGGATCAAACGGGATCGGCTGGTCGAGGGCGAGCGTTGTGACGCCGATCTGGTTGAGCTCCAGTGTGCGCGCGGGCGTTTCCGCCATCGTATTGACGTCGATGCCGTGCTTGGGCGCATTGACAGTGGCCGAGACGGTGCGGGTGCCGGACTTCAGGAAGTAGCGGCGGCCGGGGAGGAGCGGGTTCTCGCTCATCCATAGGAGCTTGACCTGGAACTGGTCGGAGACTTCCGGTGGCGCGTCACCGGCAGCGATGACGTCGCCGCGTGATGTGTCGATCTCGTCGGCGAAGGTGAGCGTGACGGACTGGCCGGCGACGGCTTCGGCAAGGTCGCCGCCATGGGTGGCGATACGGGTGACGGTCGTCTCCCGGCCCGTGGGCAGCGAGCGGACCTTGTCGCCGGGACGCACGCGGCCTGAGGCGATCTGGCCGGAGAAGCCGCGGAAATCGAGGTTCGGCCGGTTGACCCACTGGACCGGCATGCGCAGCGGCTGGTTCTCGGCTTCGCGCGCGATCTCGACAGTTTCGAGATAGTCGATCAGGCTCGGACCCTTGTACCAGGGCGTCTCGGGCGAGCGCTCGGTCATGTTGGTGCCGGCGAGTGCGGAGATCGGGATGGGCGTGATCGCAAGCTTGCCAGGCAGGGCCTCGGCAAATTCCAGGTAGTCAGCAACGATCTGGTCGTAGACGGACTGTTTGTAGCCGACGAGGTCCATCTTGTTGATGGCGAGGACAAGGTGGCGGATGCCGAGCAGGGTGGCGATGATGGAATGGCGGCGCGTCTGGGTGAGGATGCCCTTGCGCGCGTCGATCATCAGGATGGCAGCGTCTGCGGTCGAGGCGCCGGTCGCCATGTTGCGGGTGTACTGTTCGTGGCCGGGCGTATCGGCGACGATGAACTTGCGTTTCTGCGTCGCGAAGAAGCGGTAGGCGACGTCGATGGTGATGCCCTGTTCGCGCTCGGCGGCGAGGCCGTCGACAAGGAGGGCAAAGTCGATACCGTCGCCCTGCGTGCCATCGCGCTTGGAATCGGCCTCAAGCGCAGCGAGCTGGTCTTCGAAGATCATCTTCGAATCGTAGAGAAGGCGGCCGATCAGGGTCGACTTGCCATCGTCCACCGAGCCGCAGGTGATAAAGCGGAGCAGGGATTTCTGCTCGTGGGATTCCAGATAGGCGCCGATGTCTTCAGCGATGAGATCGTCGTGCAGGCGCATCAGAAATAGCCCTCCTGCTTCTTCTTCTCCATCGAGGCGGCCTGGTCCTTGTCGATGGCGCGGCCCTGACGTTCGGACGTGGTGGTCAGCAGAATTTCCTGGATCACTTCGTCGAGCGTTGCGGCCCTGCTTTCCACCGCGCCGGTCAGCGGGTAGCAGCCGAGGGTGCGGAAGCGGACGGATTTGGTAACGGCGGTCTTTGCGATCTCGGGCGGCACACGGTCATCGTCGACCATGATCATTGTGCCGTTCCATTCCACGACCGGACGGGGAGCCGCGAAATAGAGGGGCACGAGTTCGATTTTCTCGCGGCGGATGTACTGCCAGATATCGAGTTCGGTCCAGTTGGAGATCGGGAAGGCGCGCAGGGATTCGCCCTTCTGGAGGCGGGTATTGTAGAGGTTCCAGAGTTCGGGGCGCTGGCGTTTCGGGTCCCAGCGGTGGCCGGCGGTGCGCACCGAGATGATGCGTTCCTTGGCGCGGGACTTCTCCTCGTCGCGCCGGGCGCCGCCGAAGGCGGCATCAAAGCCATACTTGTCGAGGGCCTGCTTGAGGGCGACCGTCTTCATCACGTCCGTGTGGTAGGCCGAGCCGTGAGTGAAGGGCCCGACGCCTTCCTTCACGCCGTCCTGGTTCGTGTGGACGAGGAGGTCGAGGCCCAGTTCCTTGGCCTTGCGGTCGCGGAAGGCGATCATCTCGCGGAACTTCCAGCCGGTGTCGACATGCAGCAGCGGGAAAGGCGGGCGCGAGGGATAGAAGGCCTTAACAGCGAGGTGGAGCATCACCGCCGAATCCTTGCCGATGGAATACAGCATCACCGGCTTCTCGCACTCTGCGGCGACCTCGCGCAGGATGTGGATGCTTTCAGCTTCGAGGCGGTCAAGGTGCGTGAGGGCGGGCAAGGGAGGGGTCCACTGGAATGAGGCCCGTGTCCGTTAGCCCTCC
Organism: Hyphomonas sp.; assembly: GCF_022844445.1. GTDB lineage: Bacteria > Pseudomonadota > Alphaproteobacteria > Caulobacterales > Hyphomonadaceae > Hyphomonas. Next base: position 4,624 of record NZ_JALHLS010000005.1, on the reverse strand, counting down.
TTTACGGGGTTGGAAAGACGCTGGCGCCGCCCCGCGGGGTCCATTCAGGAAAACTAAACGCTCCCGGCTCCCTCAATCGGCCTGATTACATGTCATAAATGAACATAAATCGTCATTGTGAAGTCAAAGTTCCGGGGTTTATGAAACCAGCATTCGCCAGCCAGGCGAAGCGTGGGAGTGACCTCAGATGTGCGGTATTGTTGCGATTGCCGGCAAGGGCCAGGTGGCCGGCCGGCTGGTGGACGGTTTGAAACGCCTCGAGTACCGGGGGTATGACAGCGCCGGCATCGCGGTCGCCTGGGACGAGGGCATCGAGCGACGCCGGGCGAAAGGGAAGATCCACCACCTGCAGGCGCGTCTGCATGACGATCCGGTTGAAGGCTTCACTGGCATCGCACACACCCGCTGGGCCACCCACGGCGCCCCGAACGAGACCAACGCCCACCCGCACATGTCGGACGGCGTGGCCGTGGTGCATAACGGCATCATCGAGAATTACCGCGAACTGCGCGCCAGCCTCGAGGCGAAGGGGCGCGTGTTTGAATCGGAAACCGATACCGAGGTAATCGCGCAGCTTGTGGCTCAGAACCGGGCCGACGGCATGGACGAAGTGACAGCCTTTGGCGAGGCGCTGAAGCATTTCACCGGCGCGTTTGCGATTGCCGCGATCTTTGCCGACAAGCCGGACCTTGTGATCGGCGCGCGCAAGGGCTCGCCGCTGGTGCTCGGGTATGGCGAGGGCGAGATGTATCTTGGCTCCGACGCCATCGCGCTCGCTCCGCTGACACGCGAAGTGACCTATCTGGAAGAGGGCGACTGGGTCATCCTGACCAGGAACAGTTTCGACATCCGCAACGTGCGCGGCGACCGGGTGAACCGGGCGCGGGTCACGTCCTCGGTCAACGACGCGCTGATTGAGCGCGGCGAGTATGACCACTTCATGCTGAAGGAAATCCACGAGCAGCCGGAATCGCTGGCGCGCTCGATCCTGCCCTACATCAACCAGACGAGCGGCACGATCGAAGTGAACCAGGTCGCCGCCAGCATCTTCGCCGAGGCGGACCGGGGCGTTGCGATTGCCTGCGGCACTGCGTTTTATGCGGCCTTCACGGCGAAATACTGGTTCGAGCAGATCGCGCGCCTGGCCTTCGAGCCGGATATCGCGTCTGAGTTCCGCTACCGCCGGCCGGTGCTGCCGCAGACCGGCTTCTCGATGTTTGTCAGCCAGTCGGGCGAGACGGCCGACACGCTGGCGGCGCTGCGCTATTGCCGCGAGAACAAGAAGCCCGCGATTGCTGTCGTGAACGTGCCGGAAAGCTCGATCGCGCGCGAAGCCGGCACCATCGTGCCGACCTATGCCGGCCCGGAAATCGGCGTGGCCTCGACCAAGGCCTTCACCGCGCAGCTGTCGGTCCTGGCCGTACTTGCCCTGTCGGCAGCCAAGGCGCGCGGCCACCTGTTGCCGGGCGATGAGCAGAAGTTCGTCAAAAGCCTGCTGGCGCTGCCACGCAAGGTGACCGAGGCGATCGAATCTCAGGCGCAGATCAAAGAGATCGCCAAGGCAATCGCCGGCAAGCGCGACGTGCTGTTCCTCGGCCGCGGGCGCTATTACCCGCTGGCGCTGGAAGGCGCGCTGAAGCTGAAGGAAGTGTCCTACATCCATGCCGAGGGCTACGCCGCCGGCGAGCTGAAGCACGGGCCGATCGCGCTGATCGAGAAAGGCCTGCCGGTCGTGGTCGTCGCGCCCTATGACGAGCTGTTCGAGAAGACGATCTCCAACGTCGAGGAAGTGCGCGCACGCGGCGCCGAAGTGATCCTCATCTCGGACGACAAGGGCATCAAGATGGCCGGCAAGCGCGCTGACCATGTGATCCGCCTGCCCGACGGCGACGAGATCTCGCTGCCGATCCTGGCTGCCATTCCGCTGCAGCTGTTGGCCTATCATGTGGCCGTCGTGAAGGGCACGGATGTCGACCAGCCGCGCAACCTCGCGAAGTCCGTGACGGTGGAGTAGGTCGCCCGGCGCGTTGCGAGGGGCGCGCGCCGTGCTATAGCGCCGTCATGAGCCTGAGTGTCACGCCTGATCCGGCGCTGCCGGAAGTCCTCCACCTGCGCGCCGCGCGCCACGGCGATGCGCGCGGCTGGTTCAGTGAAACCTTCAACGAGGCCGCGTTCCATGCGGCGGGCGTGCCGTCGGTGTACGTGCAGGACAATCATTCGCGCTCGGCCGAGGCGGGCACGCTGCGCGGGCTGCACTACCAGTCGCCGCCGCATGCCCAGGGCAAGCTGCTGCGATGCGTGCGCGGGCGGCTGCTCGACGTGATCGTGGACATCCGCGCGGGCTCCCCGCGCTTCGGCCAGCATACGGCGTTCGAGCTTGATGAAGCGGGCGGCGCGCAGGTGTATGTGCCGGAAGGATTTGCGCATGGCTTCTGTACGCTCGAGCCCGCGACGGAAGTGATCTACAAGGTGACGCGCTACTACGCGCCCGAGCACGATTTCGGGATTGCGTTCGACGATCCGGCACTTGGCATCCGGTGGCCCTTCCCGGCGGAGGCGCTGATCTTGTCGGCGCGTGACCGGAAACATCCACGCCTGGCGGCGGCGCCGCCGCACTTTGCGTTTGCAGGAGAGCGCACATGACCCTTCTCGTCCTCGGCAAGCAGGGCCAGCTCGCACAATGCCTGGCCGCCGCGAAGCGGAAGGACGTGGTGCGCCTGGGGCGCCCCGATGTGGACCTGACGGACACCGCCTCGATGGCGCGGGCGCTGGACGCGGTAAAGCCGTCCGTGGTGATCAATGCGGCGGCCTATACATTCGTCGACAAGGCCGAGAGCGAGCCAGGCGCCTGCTTCGCGGTAAACCGCGACGGGCCGGCAGAGCTGGCAAAGCTTTGCGCAGCGCGCGGCACGGTTCTGATCCATGTGTCGACCGATTGCGTGTTCGACGGAGAGAAGGCCTCGCCCTACGAGCCGGACGACGCAACGCGGCCGCTCGGCGTCTACGGGCGATCCAAGCTGGAAGGCGAGCAGGCCGTTGCAGCGGCCTGCCCGCGCCATCTGAATGTGCGCGTATCCTGGGTGTTCTCTCAGTATGCGCACAATTTCGTGCGCACGATGCTGACGCTGGCCCAGACGCGCAGTGAAGTTGCCGTGGTGGATGACCAGATCGGTTATCCGACCTATTGCCCGGATCTTGCGGCTGGGCTCCTCAAGATGGCGGACGCGGCGGTGAAACCGGGCTTTGAAGACTGGGGCACCTATCACCTTGCCGGGCTCGAAGAGACCGACCGGGCGAGCATGGCGGACGCAATCTTTGCCGCGAGCCGCCATGTCGGCGGACCCTCGGCGCAGGTGATCGGTGTTCCGACGTCGGAGTACCCGACGCCGGCAAAGCGCCCGCTCAATTCAAGGCTGGCCTCGACGATGGCTTTCCGCAAGTTCGGTCTCCGGCTCCCGGACTGGAAAGCGGGTCTGGCAAAGAGCGTGGCGGTGCTGGTGCCGGAACTTGCCGCGCAGGCGAAGGGGTAGGGACATGGTCGAGGGTCTGGCAGAGATCGAGGCGCGGGTGATCCGCACGCTGGAGGAAAAGGGCCCGCGCATCGGCAAGGAGCTGGCGCTCGACCTGCCGGATGTGGCGAGCCTCGCGCTGTGGCAGGCGTGCTACCAGAGCCGGAAGCTGCACATTTCCCACTTTGCCAGCTACTACCTGCGGTTCGACATCACGCGCAATGACCAGGTGCGGCTCAGCCCGTCGATCCTGCGGGATTTCCTGTCCTTCACGCTGTTCGGCCTGCCCGGGCAGCGAGAGTTGATGATCGAGCGGCAGGGCACGCTGTCGAACTATCACCGCGAGGTGAGCAAGGAGAAGATTTCGGTCGCGCAGGATGTGATGAGCAACCTGCTGACCCAGATGCCGCGAGAGATCCGCGCCAATCTCTGCGCGTTCATTGCGGGCGATCTTGCCTATTTCCTGGCCCATAACGAGCCGCGCGAACATGCCGGCCTTGGCGAGATGATCAAGGGCTCAGACATCGACATCATCGTGATCTACCAGGACCTCAGCGACGATGTCGTGTCGGGTATCGAGAACGACATGACGGAGCTGAAGAATTTCTACCTGCGCCATCCGAGCCACCGGCACGAGATCGACTTCATCGTGAAGTCACGCGCGAAGATGGAGCGCCAGTTCCGCTACACCGACATTCACGACAAGATCGCCAGCAAGATTGCCTACGAGTCGATGTTCCTCGGCGGCTCGCTGCCGCTCTATATGGCGGTGCGCGACGCGATGAAGCGCACCGGCGTAGACGAACTCATCGAGATGGACTTTGCCCACGCCTTGCAGGACCGCAAGAACGCGATGCGCACGCTGCTCGAATGGCAGTCCGGCGAACTCGACGATGAGACCCGCTCGCTGTTCTACTTCTCGCAGGAGCGCGTGGAGTTCACCTGAGCGCGCCTCAGACGCCGATCCAATCCTGACTGTCGATGCTTCGCTCTGCGAAGTCGAACGTGTGCGGGCCAAGGTCCGTAAACGGGCTGTCGGCCAGGGGCTGGTCGTGGGGGCTGGTCCAGCGGTCGCCATCGCCGGGCAGTTCCATGACGGGGGTGTCGACCCTGGC
>NZ_JALHLS010000004.1 GCF_022844445.1 Hyphomonas sp. | reverse complement strand
GTCCAACATGGCTGCGGCCTCGGAAGTGCGTGAGGCCGACGCTCTTGCAGGGGCGACCTTGGCGGCGCCCGTCAGAAGGCTGAAGGTCAGGGTTTGAACCTATCCGGATCAAGGAAGGCCGGAGCGCTCACGCGGCGCTCCGGCCTTTTTACTTGCTGAGCACGATCGCCGCATTGCCGAAGGGCGCGCGGTAGCGCTGGAGGCGTTCTGCAGAAATTGTACGCAATCCCGCCACCGGCTCCATGACAACAAACCGGTCGCCCTCATAACCGACCACTACCAGATAATGGTTCAGCATCGCCCGGTTTGTCTTTTCGGACAGCCATGCCGTCCGCGATGTAATGAACTCTGCGGGAAATCCGAGTAGGGGAACGTTCATGCCTGGCAATTGCCAGGTTTGTACGTAGACGGAGGGAAGCTGCAACGGAACAAGCACCGGCCGGCCGGCTTCCAGTTCTGCGAGAACGCCTTCCGCCGCGAGGCGGACGGCGCTCGCCTGCAGGTCATTTGCGGCTGCCAGTTTCAGCAACTCCGCCATCGAGTAGCCGCTGTGCGCATCGGCAGGCGGCATTGCGGCAAATATCTCCGCGCCCGTCGTCGTGCCGACGCCGCGCCAGTAATTTATGACGCTCGCCATCGCATGCGCGCCGCAGGCGGCGCCATTGAACTGGCGGTCATGCGTGACCGGCAAAAGCAATGTCTGTGGAGGGTCAACCGCGGCGCCGAACAGTTCGAAACTGTTATCGCCCGTACGCGCCGCGAAGGCGGCCGGATCAGCGGTAGGGTGTATGGCGCAGGCACTTAAACTCAGTGCCAGCGCCATACAGAAAGCAGATCGCATCCTTAGAGAACGGACGCGACGACCACGACGATGGCGACGAGGCCGATGATCGCCAGGAGGTTATTGCTGGTCATGCCGGCATTATAGGCTTCGGCTTCTTCAGGCGTCAGCAGCTGGATCTCATAGCCCTGCTCCTGATAGGCGCGGACCTGAGCAGCTTCGGCTTCAGAGAGGCCGTAGCGGGCGAGTTCGTCAGCGTTGAAAGACTGCGCTTCGACACTGCGGAACTGTGAAGCGGGCGTTTCGGCGAAAGCAAAAGGCACAGCGACCTGGGTCAGGGCGAAGCCGAGCGCGATCGCGGCGGGAAGACGAGTTTTCATGGGCATTTCCTCTGCGGTTGTTGAAACAAAGCCGTCATTATCTGACTGCAAGCCCTGAAAAGCCCGCAGTATTGGCCCTATCGTCCCCGCAAAATCGGCGGGGTCAAGCCATCTACGCGCCAGAAACCTTGCGGTTCCGCAATATCAGGCGAAATGTTTCGAAAGTTTGAGGCCCTGACCCTGATAATTTGAGCCTTTTCCGCCATAAAGCGCCTTCGGGCGGGCGCCCATCGGCTCATAGATCAGCTTGGCGACCGGCTGGCCGTGCTCAAGAATGAAGGGTACGTCGCGCGAGCGGACTTCCAGCACGGCCCGGCTGCCGGCCTTGTTCATGCCGAAGCCGGGGTCGAAAAAGCCTGCATAGTGGGCGCGGAACTCGCCCAGTTCCGGCGCGATCGGTGCCATCTCTGCAGCTTCGTCCGGGCTCACTTTCACCGTCTCGCGGCTGACAAGGATGTAGAACTCCTCGGGGTTGAGCACGATCCGCCCGTCCTTCGGAAACACCGGCTCCCAGAACTGGCCAGCCTCATGCGCGCCGATCCCGCGCAGGTCGACGATCCCCGAGTGGTGCTTTGCCCGCCAGCCCGCCGGCTGGCCAGGCGGTGGTTCCAGATCGATGGAGACGACCTTCTCTTTGAGGGTTTCCGGCTTCTTCCGCTTGAACCGCATCTGGGCCAGCCGGTCGCCCGGGCGCACCATGATCGGGAAGGTGCGCGGGCTCACTTCCAGATAAAGCGGACCCGAATAGCCCATCGGCACTTCGTCGAACGCGCGGCTCCGGTTGGTCACCAGCCGGGTGAACACGTCGATCCGCCCGGTCGAGCTCTTGGGGTTGGCGCGGGCCGCAAGGCCTGCGGGCAGGCGCAGGGATTCCATTAGCGGTACGAGGTAGACGCAGCCTGTCTCCAGCACGGCCCCCTGACCGGTCAGCTCCACCCGGTGCATCTGGATGCCGGGCTCCTGCAGCATGTCGGCGACTGAGCGGTCTTTACCGGGCAGGAAGCTGGCGCGCAGCCGGTACGCGTCCTCGGCCAGGCGCAGGTCCAGGCTCGCGGGCTGAATCTGTCCGGGCTCGGGCTCAAGGGCACTGCGGATCGCGCCGCTGGCCACCAGTGCCTCGATTTCAAAGTCGGGAAGGACCCCGCTAGTATCAGCCATTACTTGCACCCCATGGGTCATCAGGCATAAGTCCCTCTCCCGGAAACACAAGGACGAGCGCTGACATGGCTGATGCACCCGGCGGTGATGACCCCAAGGGCTGGAAACCTGCGACCCAGGCGGTTCGCGGCGGCCTGATGCGCTCGCAGCATGGCGAGATATCCGAAGCGATCTTCCTCACCTCCGGGTACGCTTACGATTCGGCGGAGCAAGCCGAGGCCCGGATGGCCGGCAAGGAGCCGGGCTTCGTCTATTCCCGCTATGGCAGCCCGACGGGGGAGATGCTGCAGCAGCGACTCGCCCTGATCGAGGGGGCCGAAGCCTGCCGCGTCACCGGCTCCGGTATGGGCGCGATTTCCACCGCCATCATGGCCCCGCTGAAGACCGGCGACCGGGTTGTTGCGGCCACCGCCCTGTTCGGCTCCTGCCGCTGGATCCTCGCCAACCAGATGCCGAAGTTCGGCATCGAGACCGTGTTCGTGGACGGCGCCGATTTGGCTGCCTGGGAGCGCGAGATCGCCAAGGGCTGTCAGCTCGTGCTGATCGAAAGCCCTGCCAACCCGCTGCTCGACGGCGTGGATATCGCAGCTGTTGCCCGGCTGTGCAAACGGGCCGGCGCGCTGCTGGTCGTCGACAATGTCTTTGCAACACCCGTGCTCCAGCGCCCTCTCGAGCTTGGCGCCGATGTCATCGCCTATTCGGCCACCAAGCATATGGACGGGCAGGGCCGCGTCCTCGCCGGCGCGATCCTTGCGACCGACAAGCTGATGAGCGAAGTCTACGATCCCTGGCTGCGCCACATGGGCCCCGCCTGCTCGCCGTTCAACGCCTGGGTCGTGCTAAAGGGGCTCGAGACGATGCAGCTGCGCGTCGAGGCGCAAAGCCGCAACGCCGCGCGCCTTGCCGATACGATCGCCGGTCACCCGGCCGTAGCCGCAGTACGCTATCCGCACCGCAAGGATCACCCGCATTACGAAATACATAAGAAGCAGATGAAGTCCGGCGGCACGCTGCTCGCGATGTCGCTGAAGGGCGGTCAGGCGGAAGCGTTCCGTTTCCTCAATGGGCTGAAGATTGCCGATATCTGCAACAATCTCGGTGATACCAAGACGCTCGCATGCCATCCATCGACGACCACCCACCGGGCTCTCACCGACGCCGAACAGGCAGCGATGGGACTTGATCGCAGCTGGGTGCGTGTATCGGTCGGGCTTGAGGATGTGGAGGATCTTGAGGCAGACTTCCTTGGCGCACTGAGCGCCGTGTAGATTCGCAAAGGTAGCCTAGCCGGATGGCCCGACGCCCCGCGCCTCCGCAGTACGAAGCGGTCACCGAAGGTGTGCGCATCCGTGTGCGCACACGCTTTCTGCACGATGAGTCCGAACCCGGTCGCAGCCGTTACATGTGGTCGTACACTGTGGATGTGGAAAACGAGAGCGACCGGACCTGGACCATCGCGCGGCGCCACTGGCGCATCGTGGATTCGGTTGGCCGGATGCTGGCTGTGGATGGTGAAGGGGTGGTCGGCCAGACGCCGACGCTCGGTCCCGGCGAACGTTTCAACTATTCGTCCGGCACGCCGCTCGCGACGCCTTCGGGCCTGATGAGCGGAACCTATGATCTTGTCGGCGAGAACGGCGAGGAGATGGTCGCGGTGATCCCGACCTTCTCGCTCGACAGTCCCTATGACACATCGCTGCCGAGCTGACAGCGCTCAGTTGTAGGCGTTCGGAATGCCGGGCAGGGGCTCGCCGCCGTCGATGACGCGGAAGTTCAGCGCGATGAATTCCGGCGTCAGCAGAATCTGCAGGTCGCTCGGAGACAGCACGCCTTCCCAGGCTGCAACCTGGTCCGGGCCGCTTTCGGCGTAGAGGACGTTCGCGCCGGCCTGATCGACGAGGATGGCGCCGTACTCCTGAAGGGCGCGCGCCACGACTTTTCCGCCCGGCGAAAGCAGCGTGTTGTCGATGTCATAGTCCGGATTCAGCTGGATGCGTGCACCCATGGGCAGGCCTGTGTAGCGTTGGCCTCCAGCCGACTCGGCGCTGAGATCAGTGCTCGCGGGCGGCACGAACTTGCCGGTCAGGGGCAGCGGGGTTGCAAACGCAAGGGCATGGTCGATGCGCCCGGCTTTCACTTCGTCCACGCGGATGAGGCCGGCGATGAGGGGCGCGCCGGAAGGGCGGGCGCCCGCCGATAGGTCAGCGCGTTCCGCCTTCATCCAGGGGATCGACACGCCGGTGCCTGAGAGGTCAACCGCGGCGCCGAAGCCGGCATGCCAGGCGCCGTCCGGCGACTGCCCGGACTGGCGCATGTCCCAGGCAAGATTGCGCACCGGATCGACGAGCGTGAAATAAGTGCTCTGCGAAGGCGGCGTAGCTGGATCAAATGCGTCGGCTGGGATCGGCACCTGCTCGCGGGGGCCGAAGCCCGGTCCATAGCGTCCTTCATAAAGCGCGCGAACGGTGCGCTTCGGCGCTTTCGCGGAATCGAAGTATTTAACCATCACCGACCATTCGGCGATGTTCACGTAGAATGGGCCGCTCTTGCCGAGTTCGGCCAGCAGAATGTCCGAATTCGGGTCAATCGGGACGTCCGCCGCAATTTTGGTGTTCCACGGGCTGTCCGGCGAGAAGGGGCGCCAACCGGGCGCCGGCTCAGACGCTACGGCCACTGCAGACAGCGGAATTTCGGGCGTCTGGGCGCAGCCGGACGCAATGGCAACGCCCATCAGGGCAATAGCGGGCAACATCTGACGCAACATGGGGAAGGTCTCCGGACTGGGTCTGGGCAATCGAGGTGCAAAAACCCTGCCTCTCGCCCTACACGCGAGTGGACGTGAGAAATCCGAACCAAACAAAAGCCGCGGAAGTCGCCTGCCACGGCCAGTTTCTGGAAGGAAATTTGCAGCGCTGGCTCAGCGTCATGCCGCAGGTGCGCGACCGGCCCGCGAACCGGAAGACGAGGTTGGTGTTGGAGATGACCGGCTGGGTGCCTCAATCATCCGTGAGGTTGCGGCCCCGGCGCGGCGGGGCCCACTTGTCGCTCTGCGAGCGGTCGATCAGCGCGCTGCGCTGGCCGAGGGCCTGTGCAACTGAGACCTGAGGAGCGACCTGGCTTCAAAGCCACACGCTTGTCACGCGGTACTATGGTCAGGCGAGCGGAGGGGTCAGAGCCCCAGCACGGCCTTTGCCATGATGTTGCGCTGGACTTCGTTCGAGCCGCCATAGATCGAGCCGGCCCTGTTGTTCAGGTAGCGCGCCATGCCGGTCACCAGCGCTTCCGGGCCCAGTACCTGCACATTCGCGCCGGGCAGCCAGGCGTCCGGCTGGTAGGGCGCGGCGAAACTACCGAGTGCTTCTACGGATACTGTGTCGATCGCCTGCATGAGCTCGGTGCGCTGCACTTTGAGCATCGAGCCTGCCGGCCCCGGTGGTTGCCCGCTGGTCAGATCCGCGAGCACGCGCTGTTCGGTCGTCTTGATCGCTTCCAGCCTCATCGAGACATCGCCAAGCCGGCGGATCAGGCCGAGGTCAGCGCCGCCATCTTCCAGCACATGCCGGTGCAGGCGTTGTAGCACCGCCTCGAGGCCTGCCGACGATCCACCTCCGCGTTCGAATTCAAGCAGGTATTTTGCCACCGACCAGCCGTCATTCTCCCTGCCGAGGCGCCCGCTCTTGGGCACGCGCACGTCGTCGAAGAATACCTGGTTCAGCTCATGCTCGCCCGCCAGCGTGATGATCGGGTCAACCTTGATGCCCGGCGTCTTCATGTCCAGCAGCAAGAAGGTGATGCCCAGCTGCGGCTTGGCGTCCGGATCCGTCCGTACAAGGCAGAACATCTTGTTCGCGTGGTGCGCGTGTGTCGTCCAGATTTTAGTGCCATTGAGAATATAGTCGTCGCCGTCGCTCACCGCGCGCAGCTGCAGCGAGGCAAGGTCCGATCCTGAGCCCGGCTCCGAATAGCCCTGGCACCAGTAGTCCTCGCCGGACAGGATGCGGGGCAAGTAGTGCGCCTTCTGCTCCGGGGTGCCGTAGCCGATGATGCAGGGGCCCACCATGCCAAGGCCCATCGGCGCGAGGCCTGGCGCGCCCGCGCGCGCGCACTCGGAGGCGAAGATGTAGCGCTGCATTTCGTCCCAGCCGGTGCCGCCATGTTCCTTCGGCCAGGACGGCGCGACCCATCCGCGCTTATGCAGGATGCGCTGCCAGGGCAGCGTAAACTCGGGTTCGATGAACACGCTGGTGGCCAGCCGGCCGGCTGCTGCAAGGTCAGGTGTCAGATTTGCGCCGAGAAACGCTCGCACTTCATCACGGAAGTCGATATCCGCCGCTGTCAGATCTAGGTTCATGCCTGGTTTTTCTCCCGCGCGGTGATTGTGCTTTCCGGAAAGCCGGTCGGCCGTCCCGTCTGCAAGCTGACAGAAATGGCAGGGCGCGCCAATCGCGATGATTTAGGGACGGCGATCTTCAGACCATCCGCCTCGCCGGCTCGCTCGGCTATGTCGGAACGGCCTTCGGAGGCTGCGCAGGGGCAAACGAGGTTTCCAGTCTCCCGGATTTGCACCGATTGGCGTAAAGGTTTTGCAATTCCCGCATGGAACGAAAGGGGCATTGCGAAGGGATTCCTGGCGTGCTCGACGACAAGAGAAAACTAACCATGACGCACATCCCGCCGGGCGCTTTGCCGGTCAGCCTGCTCGGCGGCATCGATGCCGGCGGCACCACGTTCAAGTGCGCCGTCGCCGATTCCTCCGGCCATCTGCTTGATACACGCCGCGTTCCGGTCACTTCGCCGGAGGAAACCATTGGCGCCTGTCTCGGCTTTTTCCGCGAGATCCTCACCCGGCGCGGCGCACGTCTCGCCTGCCTCGGCATCGCCAGTTTCGGGCCTGTGGATGTCGACCCAGCCTCGCCGGACTATGGAACGCTGCTCGCCACGCCCAAGCCTGGCTGGTCCGGCACCCGGCTCACGCAGCGCTTCTTTGCAGGTCTAGGCTCGCCGGTTGTTCTGGATACGGACGTTAACGGCGCCCTGCTGGCCGAGCGGGAACTCGGCGCCGCCAAGGGCATGCGCTCGGCCGCCTATGTCACCATCGGCACCGGCATCGGCGCCGGCCTCTTCGGCCCCGGCGGCTTCCTGTCGAAACCGACGCATCCCGAGTTCGGCCATATCCGCGTCGAGCGCCACCCTGATGATCTCGGCTTCGCGGGCGTCTGCCCGTTCCACGGCGCCTGCCTTGAAGGCCTCGCCAGCGCCACCGCGCTGACCCGCCGCTACGGCGACCCCGCGCTCCTGCCGCGCAATCATCCTGCCTGGGACATCGAGGCCTTCTACCTCGCACAAGCCTGCCTCGCCCTCACGCTGACTGCCCGACCGGAACGCATCCTCCTTGGCGGCGGCGTGATGCTGGCGGACGGTCTGATGCCGAGAGTACGCGCCGCTTTTGCGTCGCTGCTGAACGGTTATCTCGAGCTCTCCGACGCCGATATTGAAACCCTGATCCAGCGCCCGGCCCTCGGCGACGATGCCGGGATGATCGGTGGGGTCACCCTGGCCCGGCAGGCCGTCAACACCGGCAACTGGGACGGCTGACCGTCCAGGTGCCTACCTCGTTAACAACAACGAGCCGAAGACATTTTTGCCGGGTATTTGGGCGAGGTTTCTGACCGCTGGTATGCAACCGGCGGCACAGCCTTTGCATCCAGCCCGCAGATGGACCATGTTCTCGATGAACAAGGTTAACGCGGCCAGAGACAGAAGAAATCCCATGACTGAATTGTCGTTGATCGTGCCGATGTACAACGAAGAGGCCGTATGCGCGAAGTTCTTCGACGCCGTCGTCCCCCTCATCGCGCCGCTTGTGTCCTCCTATGAGATCATCTGTGTGGACGACGGCAGCCGCGACCGCACGGTCGAAATCCTGAAACTGCTCCGTGAGAAAAATCCGAACATCAAGATCCTTTGCCTGTCGCGCAACTTCGGCAAGGAAGCGGCGCTGACGGCTGGCATTGACCATGCCGTAGGCCGCGCTGTCATCCCGATTGACGCCGACCTGCAGGACCCGCCGGAACTCATCGCTGACATGCTCACCCAGTGGCGCGCCGGCGCGCAGGTCGTGCTCGCTCGCCGCGCGGACCGCGCGTCCGACAGTTTCCTCAAACGCACCACCTCATCGCTGTTCTATCAGCTCTTCTCGAAGCTGGCGAAACCAGGCATCCCGCCGAATGTCGGCGACTTCCGCCTGATGGATCGTGTCGTCGTCGATGCGCTGAAGCAGCTGCCGGAACGGGCGCGCTTTATGAAGGGCCTCTTCGCCTGGGTCGGCTTTCGCCAGGTCATTCTCGAGTACACGCGCCCGGAGCGTGCCGCCGGCGAGACCAAGTTCAACTATTGGAAACTCTGGAACTTCAGCCTCGAAGGGATTACCTCGTTCAGTTCGCTGCCGCTGAAGGTCTGGTCCTATTTCGGCGTCGTCGTCAGCTTCCTGGCGATGCTCTACATGGTCTATCTCGTGCTCAACACGCTGATCACCGGCGTCGACACGCCCGGCTATGCATCCTTGATGAGCGTCCAGCTATTCTTCAACGGCATCCTGCTGATCGGCCTGGGTGCTATCGGCGAGTATGTCGGCCGCATCTTCATCGAGACGAAGCGCCGTCCGATCTACCTGCTGAACGAAACCCTGGGTGTGTCCCCGCAGGCGCCTGCCAGCGCTGAGCCCGCGGTCATCCACCGCGCCTGATCGTCAGGCTGGGTTGAAAGCTGGAGCGGGTGAAGGGAATCGAACCCTCGTCGTCAGCTTGGGAAGCTGCTGCTCTACCATTGAGCTACACCCGCGCACGAGGCGAACTTGAGCCGGAACGCCCGTCTGCGCAAGGGCTGATCATATGCCAAGTTTGCAGCCTTGGTTAAGCATGCCTGATTGATTGCCGCCGCGTGCGCGCTAGGGTCAAACATGTTGCGCAGATGCGCAGGTGACAACAGACCGGTCAGCGCGTGTCCCGCCCCTCCGGACAATGGAGAGAGGCAGGCCGATGAATCTGAACGCGCACGTATGAGCGAAACGCCAGCAGCGCCCTCAACCCGCAACCGCGGTTTTCTCGGTCTTGTCGAACGGATTGGTAACAAGCTGCCGGATCCCGTGATGATCTTTGTCTGGCTCATCGGTTTTCTGGTGATCCTGTCTGCCATCGGCGCCGCCCTCGGCTGGGAAGCCAGCCTTGCCTATACCGGCACGACGGCGCCTGCGTTCGGAGAATTGAACAACGGCATGCTGACCTTCCGGGCCACGAGCCTCTTCACCTCCGAAAACATCAACCGCCTCATCGTCGAGATGCCGCGCACGCTGACGGGCTTTGCGCCGCTCGGCCTCGTGCTGGTCGTGATGTATGGCGCCGCCGTCGCCGAGCGTTCGGGCCTCTTCAGCGCGCTGATCCGCGCGAGCCTGCGCGACGCGCCGAAATGGATGCTGACGCCTGTCGTCTCCATCATCGGCATGACCTCGCACCACGCCTCCGACGCGGCCTATGTCGTGTTTATCCCGCTCAGTGCGCTGCTCTATGCCGCCGTCGGCCGCCACCCGCTGGCAGGTCTCGCCGCCGCCTTCGCCGCTGTGTCCGGCGGCTTTGCCGGTAACATCACGCCCGGCCAGATAGACGTGCTACTCTTCGGTTTCACCCAGGAAGCCGCGCGCATTATCGATCCAGGCTGGACGATGAACCCGCTGGGTAACTGGTGGTTCCTGCTCGCCATCGTCGTGCTGTTCACGCCCGTCATCTGGTTCGTCACCGACCGCATAGTCGAGCCGCGTCTCGGAAAATGGGGGGGCACAGCGGACGAGTCGGTGAAGGCTGACCTCGCGAAATCGGAACTCACGCCCGGCGAAAAACGCGGCCTCGGCGTCGCCGGAATTGTCGCGCTCGCCGTCGTCGCGCTCTTCGCCGCGCTCACACTGACGCCCGGCTACACGCCGCTGATCGACCAGGCGGCCACAGGCCCCGCGCGGCTCCAGCCCTTCTACAGCGCCCTCATCGCGGCCTTTGCGCTCCTCTTCGTTACCACCGGTATTGCTTTCGGCCTCGCCGCCGGCACCGTGAAGTCCGACAAGGACGTCGTGCACATGATGACCGAAGGCATCCGCTCGCTCGCGCCCTACATCGTGTTCGCCTTCTTTGCGGCGCACTTCGTTGCGATGTTCAACTGGTCGCGCCTTGGACCGATCGCCGCCATCAACGGCGCCGAAAGCCTGCAGGCGCTGAACCTGCCGCCCGGCATCCTCCTCGTCAGTGTGCTGCTGTTTTCCTCCTTCCTCGATCTCTTCATCGGGTCGGCCAGCGCCAAGTGGAGCGCGCTCGCCCCGGTTGTTGTGCCGATGTTCATGCTGCTCGGCATCTCGCCTGAAATGACTACCGCCGCCTACCGGATGGGCGACAGCTTCACCAACATCATGACCCCGCTGATGTCCTATTTCCCGCTGATCCTCGCCTTTGCCCGAAGGTGGGACCCCAGCCTCGGCGTCGGCTCGCTGCTGGCCCTGATGCTGCCCTATGCCCTCGTGTTCATGGTTACCGGCATCGGGCTCACGGCCGCTTGGGCCACCTTCGACTGGCCGCTCGGGCCCGGCGCGGAAGTCCACTATACGCCTCCCGGAACGCTCGCGCCCTGAACGGCTCCGATTGACCGCAATCCCCGCTGGCGCATGGGCTTTGCGCCGTGTAAACGGCGCGCCATGAACAGCTTCCTTCTCGTCGCCGCCGGCGGCGCCATTGGCGCGTCCCTGCGCCACGGCGCTGGCCTTCTCGGTGCACGCCACTTGCCGGCCACATGGCCCTGGGCCACCTTTTCGGTGAACCTCATAGGCGGTCTCGCCATGGGGCTTGTCGCCGGCTGGTTCGCTTACAAGGCGACCGAAGGCGGGCAGGATTTGCGCCTCTTCCTGGCCACCGGCGTGCTCGGCGGTTTCACCACTTTTTCGGCCTTCTCGCTGGAAACCCTGAATATGCTCCGCAGCGGGGAGGCGGCCAAGGCGGCCGCCTACGCCGCGCTGTCGGTCATCCTCTCGGTCGCCGCGCTCGGGTTCGGCCTCTGGATAGCAAGGCGGGCCTTCGCATGAGCGGCCAGATCATCACCGAAACTGTATCGCACCAGGAAGCCGGCGCGCGCCTTGACCGCTGGATCAAGCGCCGCGTGCAGCTGACCCAGGGCCAGATCGAAAAGATGCTGCGCACGGGACAGATCCGCGTCAACG
This sequence comes from Hyphomonas sp., assembly GCF_022844445.1. Lineage (GTDB taxonomy): Bacteria > Pseudomonadota > Alphaproteobacteria > Caulobacterales > Hyphomonadaceae > Hyphomonas. The sequence goes on along the minus strand of NZ_JALHLS010000004.1, from coordinate 236,718 downwards.
GGGCCCGGGCCAAGGCCAGCACGCGTCTCGAGGCCGGCCATGAGGTCCGCCTGCCGATCTTCAGTACAGAGACGATGGCGCCCAAGGCGCACCACACCGCGCGCGCCAGCGCCGATGACAAGGCGTTCCTCGAGTCGATCATAATCTACGAGGATGACGACATGATGGCCCTGAACAAGCCCGCCGGCATTGCGGTGCAGGGTGGCTCTGGGCAGGGGCGCCATATCGACGGCCTGCTGATGGGTGTCTATGCCGAGGAGGAACACCGTCCGGTGCTCGTCCACCGGCTCGACAAAGACACGTCCGGTGTCCTCCTCCTCGCCAAGCATCCGCGCGCCGCCCACCAGCTCGCCGACATGTTCAAGGGCCGGGACATGGACAAGGTTTACTGGGCTGTCACGGTCGGCGTGCCAAACCCGCCGATGGGCCAGATCCGGTGCTGGATGGTCAAGGGTGTTCCGGATGCGGACGAACCCTCGGGCTATCGCCCCTATGACCCGAAAGCCGGAAAGCGCCGCGACGGCGATCGTGAGCGGATGATCCGCTCCGCGCAGGGCGTGGAAGGCGCCCGCCACGCCATCACTGACTATACCGTCATCTCGCAGGCCGGCGGCAAGGCCGCCTGGGTCGCCATGCGCCCGGAAACCGGCCGCATGCACCAGCTTCGTTTCCACATGCTGGAAATGAACACGTCAATCCTCGGCGACTACAAGTACCAGTCCCGCCGCGAAGTGCCGCAAGGCCTCGCCGAAGGTTTGCATCTTCACGCCCGCGCGCTGATCATCCCGCGTGAGCATGGTAAGCCCATCACCATCGTCGCGCCCCTTCCGCCGCACATGGTCGAGACCTTCGCCACGCTGGGTTTTCTCGAACAGGAAGCGGGCAGGGATCCGCTGGCGCCGTTCCTCTGATGACGGACCTGCGCCTCGCGATCTGGGATGTGGACGGCACGCTCGTCGACTCGCGCGCCGTCATACAGGCCTGCATGGAAACCGCCTTCCGTGACTGCGGCCTTCAGCCCCCGGAATATGACGCGACTCGCCGCATCGTTGGTCTCAGCCTCGCCGCCGGCATCGCTCAGCTCGCCCCGCCAGACCTCGGCCGCGGCCGCCTCGAACATCTTGTTGATACCTACCGCCACGCCTTCACGCGCCTGCGCGCCGACCCCGCGCTGCACGAGCCGATGTATGACGGCGCTCTTGCTGTCCTCGACCTGCTGAAGCAGGACGGCTGGCGCCTCGCGATCGCTACCGGCAAGACCCATCGCGGCCTGGACGGCCTCTTCGCCAAGCACGATATCAAGTTCTATTTCGATACCGTCTGGTGCGCCGATGACGGTCCCGGCAAGCCGCATCCCTTCATGGTTGAGCAATCCATGCGTGCGCTCGGCTGCGTTCCCGCCCAGTCGCTGATGATCGGCGACGCCATCCACGACATCGCCATGGGCCGCGCCGCAGGCGTGCGTTCCCTCGGTGTGAGTTGGGGCTTCGGCCGCGCTGAGGAGCTTCAAGACGCCGGCGCCGACGAAGTCCACCATGACTTCCGGACGCTGACGGACAGCCTCATCGCCTTCGCTTCGGCCTGAGCCTGCCTCAAGCCATCCGGAACAACTGTTCCGCCGTCTTGCCCAATATCAGCTGCGCAGACTCCACGCTCGTTGCGTCAAAAACCGCCTGAATCGCGCCGCGCGTATAGCCGAACGTGCTCTCCTGGTGCGGATAGTCCGACGACCACATCACGCGGTCCGCGCCGATCCGGTGCAGCAGTTCAAGGCCCGCCGGATCGGTCATGAAGGTGGCATAGCAGTGGTTGTGCCAGTACCAGCTCGGCGGATGTTTCAGCTTCGGCTGAACCTGCGTTGGAAAGTGGGTATAGATCATGTCCGCATCGTGGATCATGCTCGCCACCCATGAAATGCCCGCCTCCACGAACACCACCTTCAGCGCTGGAAACCGGTCGAACACGCCGGCAAAAGTCAGCATACCCCAGTTCTGCCGGAAGCCGCCCATCTGCGTCAGCACGAACGTGCCCGTCGCGCCGGGCGCCGCCGTCGGGATGTTCTCGCCTATATGGAAGCAGAGCGGAATACCGCTGTCGGCAACCGCTTCCCACAGCGTGTCCATCTTCGGATCATTGTAGAGTATCGGATTGCCATCGAGATCCTTGCGCGGATTGATCGGCACCATCAGGCACCGCGCGCCCAGTTCCTTGCAGCGCTGCACGGATGCGCGCGCCTCGCTCATGTCCCAGTAGTTCGGCACCATTACCGCAAACAGCCGCCCCTGGCCCTTCGCGCACTGTTCAGCGATCGACTCGTTGTACGCGCTGAAGATCTCGTGGCGCATCTCCATGTCGGTCATCATGTAGAGACCGAACAGGCGCTGCGGAAAGATGAGTTCCTTGTCGACACCTTCCGTGTCCAGATCTTTCAGCCGCGCCTCGATGTTCGTCAGGCCGGGATGGCATTCCATTGCCTCGCACAGCGGCACGATGTCATGCGGGCGCATCATCGGTTTGCCGCCGATGGTGAAGTGCCATCCGCCGTCGCGGAAAACCATCCGGGGGGCCTTGTCCTTCAGCGCCGCTGGAAACCGGTCGATCCAGCAATCGGTTTCCAGCATGTGGCTATCGGCAGAGATGATCGTCGTGCCCGCCGGCCAATCATGCGTTTTTGCCGAGGCCGTGCGTTGTGGAGAAACCGGCTGTCCAGCCTGTCCCGGCACTTCCAGCACAAAGCGCATATCGTCCGCCATGGCAAACTTCCTCCCGTCTGCGTCTGGTCTGCCCCGGAGGATAACACTGATGCCCGGCCTGCCAACATTGTCCCGGCGTAAAGAAGCTACCGCGCCAGCCCCCGGAACCAGCGCCCGAGTGCGCGCGCTTCCTCGCGCTTCGCCTGGGTGGCTTTGGTTGCCTCTTCGTCCTCTCCCCAGCGCGATGCCTGCCAGGTCTCGTCCAGCTTCGACATGTCGAATGCCTCGTCCGCCGCCACCGCGCCTTCGCACACCGCCATCGCCAGCAGCGCCGAGCCATACAGCGCGCAGGCAAACACCAGTCCCGTTAGGCGGAAATCGTCGAGGCTCAGCGCATAGTCCCGCGCCGCCTCCAGCGAGGCATCCGGCTGCGGCGCCGCACGCACGCCTTCGGTGGTCACCAGGATCACGCCCAGCACATCCGCTGCCCAGTCCCGCACCGGCGCCCAGTGGCCTTCCTCAAGTGCGACCAGATCCTCCGGCTCCTCCGCCACGTGGCAGATCAGGTCCGTCTCGCAGAACCGCGCCACTTCGTCTGCCATTCCGTCGCGCACTTCCGGCGTACGGTCGATGGCAACGTTTGCCAGCCGCGTGAGGTGCAGGCTCAGAAGGTCGATATGTGCGCCCTGCGCGTCCCATTCGGCGGCAATCGCCTCGGCCAGCCCGCGTGTGGGTAAGGCAAGCGCGGCGCGTGCGGGGGTCTTGATGGTGCGGGCGTCAAGCGCGACGGTCCAGGCATCGCCGAGGCGTTCGGCGGCGGCCACTTTGTAGAAACGTTTGGGTCGGGGATCGGTCATCCGCCCCGCTTACGCCCGGCGAGGGGCGGCGCCAAGCCTCAGCCTGCGCTGGCGGAAAGCGGCAGAAGGTCTACCACGGTGCGCGTCTGCGGCTCGACCAGAACCAGCGTCTGGCCAAAGCGCACCGTGCGCAGGTCAGCCGCCTTCAGCTCGGTCACCACGATGATGCGGAATTCGGCGGCCACCAGCGGCACCTCATCCGGAATCACGCCGCCGCGCACCAGCCGGTCCTCGATCGGCGCCGGCGAGAAACACATCTTGTAGCGCTCGAGGCCTACGGTGCAGGGGTTTTCGCCCAGCATGAAGCCCCGGTCGAAAGCGGCATAGTCGGCTTCGGTGAACGCGCGCACCGGCTTCGGTTCAATCGCCGAGGCTTCCGCGCTCGTCGGCCGCGTCGCCACAAAGGCGCCCAGCGCAAACAGCGCGGCGCCGGCAATTGCCATTTCGAATTTTAGGGTCTGCATCGCCTTCGGCGCCCGCGTTCCAGAGGTTAAATGGTGTCAGCCAATATCCGCGCACGCATGCACCCGGCCTCACTAAGGAAGGGTAAATTCGTGCCCCGGCTTGCTCCATGTCCGTCATGTGCCGCCCTGATAAGACTGAAACGCGGGCCTTTCCTTAAAGTTCCGCAGGGCGGGGAACTGTCCCGCCCGGTTCACACCTGCTCAAGGATCAGCTCCATTGCATAGAGATCGGCAAGCGTTGCCGGCTCCTGCGCCGGGGCCGGGGTGGCCGCACTGGCAGGAATCATCGGGGCCAGGGCGCCCTCTGAAATCAATGCCGCGGCCAGCAGCGAGGCGAAGCAGAAGGGGGTCATCAGGCGGGCGGTCATTGTTCGGGTCTCCTTTTTGCGAACAAATACTCACTCACATTTAAATAAGGCAGAAATGCAGCAATGCAAGCAAACGCTCACTAATTGTCGTTCCTGCCTCGGGCCGGACTCGGGCCGGACAAGGTGAACCGCGGCGAAACCGAGAATGAACGCCCGCTTCAGCTCCCGTTTTGCCAGGGGGGATTATTCCTGTTCCCATGATGAAACCCATCCGCATTCTGGGAGCCGCCGTCGCCGCGCTTGCCGCGCCGGCACTCCTCACCCTTCCGGCCGTTGCAGACACGCGCAGCCTCGCCACGATCGAGACCCGCCTCGGCGACAGCACCACGCTGACCCTCGCCCTTGGCTCGGGCGGATATGATCCCTACCGCTCGCGCGGCTGGGACTATCGCCACCTGAACTACTGGGGCCAGACCGAGCGCGAAGCCAACGCCCTGCGCCGCGAAGCCGTGCAGGCCTGCGCCCAGGCCGTGCGCTACGAATCCCGCCTGCTCGGCTATTATGACGTGGACATTGACGATGACCGCCGCACCGAGCAGGTCTCCCGTCAAGGCTTCGTCGTCCACTTTGACGATGTCGAGTTCGAAGGCCGCCGCCACAATGTCGAAACCTGGGTCACCTGTGAGGTCCGCAAGGGCCGCGTTACCGAAATCGACGGCCTCCCACGCCCGGTGAAAGGCAAGCCGCCGCGCCGGGGCTGGTAACCTAGCGTCATTCCCCGCAAGCCTAACCGCGCCCCGGACTTCACATCCGGGGCGCGTCTTTGCGCGGCGGCAAGCTCAACTGTCGCGCCCCGTCGGCTTGCCATCCCCGCCCGAGCGGGTAATCAGTCTCCCCGGCAGATTTCACACGAGATTCCGAAGGAGCGCCGGGCATGAAGGACGTGATCGAGGCACTGGAAGCCAGGCGCGAGCAGGCGCGGTTGGGCGGCGGGCAGACCCGAATCGACAGCCAGCACGCCAAGGGCAAGCTGACCGCGCGCGAGCGGATCCACGTGCTCCTCGATGAAGGCTCCTTTGAGGAATACGACATGTTCGTCGAGCATCGCTGCTCGGACTTCGACATGCAGAACCAGAAGATCCCGGGTGATGGTGTCGTCACCGGACAAGGCACCATCAACGGCCGCCTCGTCTACGTCTTCTCGAAGGACTTCACCGTCTTCGGCGGCTCGCTCAGCCTCGCGCATGCGTCCAAGATCGTGAAGGTCCAGCAGATGGCCGCCCGCAACGGCGCGCCTGTCATCGGCCTCTTCGATGCCGGCGGCGCCCGCATCCAGGAAGGCGTCGACAGCCTTGCGGGGTATGCGGACATTTTCATGGAGAACGTGCTCTCCTCCGGCGTCATCCCGCAGATCTCCGTCATCATGGGGCCCTGCGCCGGCGGCGACGTCTACTCGCCTGCGATGACCGACTTCATCTTCATGGTGAAGGATACCTCTTACATGTACGTCACCGGTCCGGACGTCGTGAAAACCGTGACCAACGAGGAAGTGACCCACGAGACCCTCGGCGGTGCTTCGGTTCACGCGAAGAAATCCGGGGTGGTCGACGGCGCCTTCGAAAACGACATCGAGGCGCTTATCCAGATGCGCCGCCTGATCGACTTCCTGCCCGCCTCGAACCGCGAGCAGCCGCCCGTGCGCCCGGTGCATGACGTGTTCGACCGACAGGAAATGAGCCTGGACACGCTGATCCCGCCTAACCCGAATACGCCCTACGACATGAAGGAACTGATCACCAAGGTGGTCGACGAGGGCGACTTTTTCGAGATCAGCCCGCAATTCGGCGGCAATATCATCTGCGGGTTTGGCCGCATCGAGGGCTCTACCGTCGGCGTCGTCGCCAACCAGCCGATGACGCTCGCCGGGGTGCTCGACATCGACGCCTCCCGCAAGGCTGCCCGCTTCGTGCGCTTCTGCGACTGCTTCAACATCCCGCTGGTAACATTCGTGGACGTGCCCGGCTTCATGCCAGGCACCAAGCAGGAATATGGCGGCCTCATCAAGCACGGCGCCAAGCTCCTCTTCGCCTATGCCGAAGCCACGGTGCCGAAGGTAACCGTCATTACACGGAAGGCCTACGGCGGCGCCTATGACGTGATGAGCTCCAAGCACCTTCGCGGCGATGTGAACTATGCCTGGCCGACCGCCGAGATCGCCGTGATGGGCGCAAAGGGCGCCGTCGAGATCATCTTCCGCAAGGAAGCAGGCGACCCGGAAAAACTCGCTGCCCGCACCAAGGAATACGAGCAGAACTTCGCCAACCCCTACGTGGCCGCGAAGAAGGGCTATCTCGATGACATCATCATGCCCCACAACACCCGCCGCCGTATCTCCAAGGCGCTGCGCACCCTGAAGAACAAGAAGCTCACCAACCCCTGGAAGAAGCACGACAACATTCCGCTGTAGGGACGTCCTGATCAGACAGTGCAGTTCATCCTTCGGTTTCGCGCAGGACGCGCTGCAGGGTTTGGCAGATGTCGACGGGCGGGGTGAAGTCCTGTCATCTTCTCTATGCCGCAACTTCCAACCTTTGCCGCTTTGTGCCACCACTGCCGCAACAAGCTTCCGCCCCCGGGCGAGCGGAACAGGCTGGAAGGAAATCCGAGATGCTGAACCGGTTTGTCTCCGCGGCGCTGGCGGCGCTGCTGGTTCTGGGCGCCTGCGCGCATGAGGCGCCGACTTCGCTGGTCGAGGCGCCCGCCGCCGAGACCGAGACCTTTTCCGTCCGGCTGTTCGACAAGACGATCGGCAAGCTCGTAGCGACGACCGAAGGGGCCAACGTCAGGGTTGATTTCGAGTTCCGCAACAACGGCCGGGGGCCGACGCTCGCCGAAACGATCACGCTCGGCGCGGACGGCCTGCCGACGAGCTGGACCGTCGATGGCGCCACCACCTTCGGCAACGAGGTGCATGAGACCTTCGCCCTTGAAGGAAATGTGGCGAACTGGACCGACACGACCGGCCCCGGCACGGCGGCGAAGACCGAGCCGACGATCTACATCCCGCAAAATGGCTCGCCCTATGCGCTCTCTGTCTATGCCAAGGCGCTTCTCGCCGATGAGGATCAGACGCTGCCGGCCTGGCCGGCCGGCAGGCTGTCGCTCACCTCGCAGGGCGCGGCGCGCGTGGACGGCGCCGCTGGCCCGGTCGAGACCACGGCCTACGCCCTCGTTGGCGACGACGTCGACCCGACCTATTTCCTCGTCGACGCTGAAGGCGATCTCTTCGCCACAATGTCGCCGCGCTTCGTGATCATTCGCGAAGGCTACGAGGCCGCCGACACGCAGCTCAAGGAGATAGCGACCCGTCTGTCTACAGAGCGCCTCGAGAAGATCCAGGCTGAAACCGCCCACCGGTACGATGCGCCGCTTGCCATCACGAACGTCCGCCTCTTCGACCCCAAGGCCAAGGCGATAACCGAAACCTCCACCGTCATCGTTGAGAAGGGCCTTATCAAGTCCGTCTCGGCAGGCGCAGCCGATACCTCCGGCGCCCATGTCGTGGACGGGCAGGGCGGCACGCTCATACCCGGCCTCATGGAAATGCATGGCCACATGGGCCAGGATTCGGCTCTGAAGAACATCGCTGCCGGTGTCACGCTGATCCGCGACATGGGCAACGACAATGCGGTGTTCAGTGAACTGATCGGGAAGATCGAAGCCGGCCAACTCGCCGGCCCCCGTGTCGTCCGCTCGGGCTTCATCGAAGGCAAGAGCCCGTTCAGCTCCAATAACGGCATACTCGTCAGCACCGAAGAAGAAGCCGTCGCCGCCGTCGACTGGTATGCCGACCAGGGCGATTTCTGGCAGATCAAGATCTACAATTCGATGAACCCGGAATGGGTGCCTGCCATTATCGAACGCGCAAAGGAACGCGGCCTGCGCGTCTCTGGCCACGTGCCCGCCTTCACAAATGCAAACGCGATGATCGAGGCCGGTTATGACGAGATTACCCACATCAACCAGCTGATGCTCGGCTGGGTGCTCTCGCCCGAAGAAGACACCCGCACGCTGCTGCGCCTCACCGCGCTTCAGCGCTTGCCGAAAGTGGACCTCGACAGCGCGGCGGTTACCCATACGCTCGACCTGATGGCCCGGAACAATGTCGCCATCGATCCGACCATCGCGATCCACGAGGCGCTGCTGCTCGCGCGCAATGGCGAGACACAGGCGGGTATGGCGGACTATGTGGCGAATATGCCCGTCGCCGTTCAGCGCGAGGCAAAAGCCGCATGGTCCGCGATCAGCAGCCCGGAAGAGGACGCCGCCTATAAGGCCGCCTTCGAGCAGATGACAGGTACAATACGGCGCATGAAGGATCGCGGCATCTTCATCGTCTTCGGCACGGACCTCGGCGGCGCGCTGACGCTGCACCGCGAACTGGAACTCTACCAGAAAGCGGGGTTCACGCCCGCCGAAATCCTCGCCCGCTCGACCTTCGAGGCGGCGGACTATATGGGCCTTGGCGCTGAACTGGGCTCCATCGAGCCCGGCAAGCAGGCAGATTTTTTCCTCGTGCCCGGCAATCCGGTGGACGACCTGAAAGCGATCAAGACCATCCGCCTCGTCTCGAAAGGCGACACGGTCTATTTTCCGAGCGAGATCTATCCCTACTTCGGAATCAAGCCGTTCACGGACATTCCGGCAGTGTCGGCGCCGGCGGGGAAATAGTGCGGGGGGCCGCTACGACCGCATCAGCTTTCCCATCGCCTGCGCGGCCTTCACCGCATACGGCTTCGCGGACGGAAACACTTCCGTCACGGAGAAATAGATGTGCACCATGCCTTCGGCGACCATCAGCTGAGTGGGCACGCCTGCATCCGACAGGTGTTTTGCCATCAGCACGCCTTCGTCATGCAGCACATCGATCTCCGCGGGTGCAATAATCGAGGGCGGCAGGCCCGAGACATCTGCGCCGAGGAAGTTCAGCGCCGGATCTGCCGCGTCGGCCGGATCCTGGAAGTAGGCGGCGACGAAATTGTCCATGCCGTCCGTACTGAGCAGCGTATTGTTGCGCGTCTCGCGGCCGGCGGCGATTTCGTCCGTCAGCGGCGGGCCCATCACGACACCGGGTACGATGGCGAGCAGGGCCTTGATCGACGGCCCGCCGCTCTTCTTGGCACGCAGGGCGCAGTAGAGGGCGAGGTGCCCGCCCGCGCTGTCGCCGGCAACGCCCAGCCGGCTGGCGTCGCCGCCAAACGTGGTGGCGTTCGAGCCGGCCCAGCGCAGGGCTGCGAAGCAGTCCTCATGCCCGGCCGGATAGGGATGTTCCGGCCCCAGACGATAATCCACCGCCGTAATAATGCAGCCGGTCTCTCGGCAGAGCAGGCGGCATTGCGCGTCATGCGTTTCGAGATCGCCCATGATGAAGCCGCCGCCATGAAAATGCACGATCACCGGGAAGGGGCCTTTGCCGTCCGGGATATAGTGCCGGATCTTCACCGGGCCGGCTGGCCCCGGGAACGTAGCGTCGCGGACCTCGCCCACTTTCAGTTGCGGCGCGGTGGGTTGCAACGCGCGGTACATCGCGCGTGTCTCGGGGATCGTCGGCGGAGTTTCGGGCACCACGGCGAACTGCGCCAGCAGCGGCTCGAACTGCGGATTGAGGCGCTTCAGGATGTTCGGATCAGGCATGGGGTTTCGCTCCGGGGGGGCTGGTTTCTCGCGTCCAAGCTGACGCTATACCGCCGGGGCATGCAAGCCAAACTTCATCGATTGGCGGCATAACCTGCCGCAGAGGGGCCGGCCATACAGCGCCCAAGAGGGCGGGGGCTTGCGGGTTGGGGACCGCGATGACCGCAGGACAGGTTTGGCCCCGGTCAGTGCGGTGCTTGCGCCGGCGGCGGCCTGGTGCCTGAGCCTCTTCATGAATGAATGAAGCACTCGCCGCGAATCGGTTGATCGCGTATAGTCCGCCATCTCGTAGCTTGGGTCCAAGGGGACAGATTTATGCTGAAAGCGCGAAAGGACAGGAGAGAGGCCAGCGGCTCATCGCCGGGACCTGGCAATATTGATCCGTATGCGAACCAGCTGGACCAGGTTGGATCCCGTAAGCGTATCCTGAGAATCTGGCAGAACGCCTATCTCTCGCGGGTCGGCAAGCAGGTCGAGTTCATGCAGTTCGGGGCGGACGGACTGCGCCCGCTGATCTGGCTGCACTCGGTCGAGTATCCGATGTCCCCCCCCTGGGGGCTGTGCGTCGATGCAGCCGATGCCGGCTTCAGCATCGTCTCTGTGCGCCGGCCGGGCTTCGGCCAGTCCAGCACGGCGACTGACCTCGACGAAGAAACCCGCATCCTGACGGCCTTCCTCGATGAGGCCGAGTTCGAGAACGCGGTAATGATCGTTGAGGGCACGTCCCGGCCGGTGGGCCTGCGGCTCGCGCAATCGAGCCCGCGCATTACCTTCACGGTCCTTGCGCGCCCAGCCTATGTGGCTGAGGGGTTCGGTGACATTGATCCCTGGTTCCGCGACCTAATTCTGCAGACCATGCAGACGCGCGCCGGCGCGGCGTTTTCGTTTGCCGCGATCACGCAGCTTGGCCGCACATCCGGCTATCAGTGGCTCTACGAGAATTTCCTCAAACAGGAGAGCGACAGCCATTATATCCGCAACAATGGCCGCGATCTCGCCGAAGCGTGGGACTGCTTGCGCTCCATCAAGACTGAAACTTTCCGGCGCGAGATGAAGGCGCTCGAGCCGGACCCGGCGCTGACGCCTGGCGCGCTGGAAGGGCTGCGCGGCCTCGCGGTGATCGGCGCTGATACACCGGCAATCTGGCGCAATGGCTTCGAAGAAAAATCAGCAAGCCTCGGCATTGATACGCACTTGCTACCGTCCGGCGCGCTGTTTACCCTTTATCAGAATCCAAAGGCGCTCTTCCAGACCATTGCCGAGCGGTGCTGACGCTGCGCCCTATGGTTCAGGATGCGACTTGCACGAATTTGTGAGATTGCCGGAATCTGCAACTGGTCTAGGGGGCCTCCAAGCTTGCGCTGATGATACCTCGCCTGAACCTTCCTGAGCCGGCGTTCTCACCGCGCGGCAATCGCCTCGACCAGGTCGGTGACAAGAAGCGCGTCCTTCGCGTCTGGCAGACTGCGCGCGTCGGCCCCTCGACACGGCGATTGGAATACATGCAGTTCGGCGCGGACGAGTTGCGGCCGGTCGTTTTCCTTCATTCTATCGAGTATCCGAATTGTCCGGGCTGGGGCTTCTGTGTGGACGCGGCCCAGGCGGGCTTTGGCATATTTGCGATTCGCCGGCCGGGTTTCGGAAATTCAGACCGGGTGAACGGCGCGAAGGAGCAGGCCCTGCTCATCGACCATTTCCTTGAAGAAGCAGGGCTCGAGAATGCCATTCTCGTGTCTGTCGGTTCAGCCTGCCCTGTGGGCTACCGGGTAGCGGTGGCCTCGCCGCGGGTGACTTATTCGGTATATGTGAACTGCGTTTTCAACCGGGAAATCTTGGCCGAGTTCCGGCCGCAATGGCTGGGGCCGATCTTTGCGCAGGCGGTCCAGAACCCGGCCGGTGCGCGCGTGTCGCTGGCAGCGCTGCGCCAGATTGCGGGCCAGTTCGGCGCCAAGTGGTTCTACGAGACCTGCGGCCAGAAGAGCCCTGGCGACGTGGAATTCATCAGCGCCTATGCCGACGATATCGAAGCGGCCTGGCAGATCGGCTCGGCCATCCAGTCAGACACATTCCGGGACGAGATACGTTACTCACTCAATGACGATCCGTTCCTCACCGACGGGGTCTTGTCGCGCGTCAGGGGCATTGCGCTGTCTGGCGCCGAGACAACCGAAACCTGGCGGGCTGGCTTTGAGGCGGAAGCCCGGAGGGTCGGCATTCCTTACGGCTACCTGCCAAGTGGTGACCTGTTTGCAGCCTACCAATCCGGCAACATGCTGCTGGACCTTTTACGCGAGTGTGCGTGAGCAGGCGGCGCCAAATCTTCCTTTGGCCGCAGGCGTTAGCGAAATCTGAAGGCGGCAAAAAGTGCGCGCCCTGTGTCCTCATGGATACAGGCAGGGGTTAAGCCCATGAAATTGAACGGATTGCGCCGCATGAACTTGCGGCAAGAATTGCTCCGTTAACAAACATTACGAATTTGGTAGACGGCGTTTACGTTCAGACTCTGTCAAGTGTCGGGTCACACCCTCCGTAAAAGGCCTGATGGGAGGCCAATGATCTACGGCACGAAGGACGGACATGATGAAGAAGACTGTGCGCTGGGGCACGGACATCGGATGCCCGAAGCGGATAGATCCGCTTGAGGGCCGCAATGATTTGTCAGAACACGGACTGAAGGGAAAGCGCGCCAAGGGCGAGCTGGGCCTCAGCCGTGGCCGGACGCGCAAGGAGGCTCAGCGAGATGCGGCAGATGCCATTCCGGCATCCGAGGCGATAACGCAGGACCAGTGGAGCGAGCGCGAGCAGCTGATTGCCGAACGCGCCGAGGAAGTGCGCCGGGGGCTGACAACCTGGATGTCGACCACGGCGGCGGGCGTGCGCAACTATATCCACGACACCGCGCCGGCGGACATTCATCCTGACCAGCTGCGCGAGGCAATAAAGGCGGAAGAGCACGAATACCGCCATTATGAGACTGACGATTCCAATGACGCGAAGGACCGCCATTCGGCGGCCATCATCGAGCTGCAATCCTTCAAGGAGCGCCACGGACCGGGCATTGGGCAGCGCACACCGGACATCAAGAAGAACGTGGAGCAGGCCATCGCCATCCTGGTCTTTATCATGCTGGTGGAGGGCGCATTCAACGCGCTGCTGTTCAAGGACGCGCAGAGCGCGGGCCTCCTGGGCGGACTGCTCGTGGCGTTTGGCGTGTCTGCTGTTAACGTACTGTTCGGTGTCACCGCCGGCTTCTTCGGGCTACGCTATCTAAACCATCCGGCCCTGGCGGCGAAGATTGCGGGCGGTGTGATTGCCGGCGTCTGCATCCTGTTCGGCATTTTCCTCAACTTCTTCATCGCGCATTTCCGTGACGCCGTGGAGCATGGGCTCGTTGCGGCAGAGGCGGCCGGCACGCTGGCGGAATTCTCGATGTTCCAGATCCTGCCCGGCATGGTCGTGCGCTCGATGTTCCCGAACATCATTGGCTTCGACAGCTTCGTGGCTCTCGCGCTGCTGATCCTAGGGCTGACGGTTTTTGCGCTCGCCGTTTACGAAGGTTATGACCGCATTTCCGATCCCTATCCCGGTTATGGCCGTGTGTGGCGCAAGGAACGCAAAGCCTACGAGCACCGCCAGCAGCTGCGAGAGGACCTGCGCGGTGACCTGTCGGCCTATTTTTCCAATAGCCGCATGTGGTTCGAGACGCAGCTTTCACGTCATGCGGCGGCCAAGCGCGAGATTGAAAAGGCAATGAACCTGCTGGAATCGCGGCGTGACATTGCTGTCGCGATTGCGGCCAAGGCGGCGGACCAGGAACGCGGCCTGAAGGTAGCCTACCGGCAAGCGCACCGCCGAATGCGCAACAGCTTGCGCGACAAGCTCGGCGAGCAGGCAGCGTGCCCGGCCTATTTCGACGAGATCCTGACGCCGCAACTGCCGCCCTTCGAGTATGCCAAGGAACGCGCGCAGGCGAATGCGGCGATCAAGGTGATCGATCAGAACATCACAGCGCTGAACCTGACGCGCGAATGGCTGGAGACGCATATCCAGCAGGTACAGCAGGGCCTGTCCTCGATCGAGAAAAAGGTGGCCGAAGAAATCGGCCGTGTACGGGAGGTAAAGTCCTCCGGCGATGCCAAGAAGGCGGGATAGGTCATGCCAAGACGCCGAGAAAAAGGTCCCTGGTTCTGGCGCGGCGCGATTGCCCTGATGCTGACCTCCGTGTTTGGACTGTTTGCCGCAGCAGCGATCCACCAGCCTCCGGCGACGGACCCGGAGACGGGATGCCGGTTGGACCGGCAAGACCCGGTGCACACGATCGTGCTGGTCGACCAGTCGGATCCGTTCAACGCGACCGACCTTGAATGGGTTCGCACACTGCTGGACGGGGAGGCACGCAGCCTGCCGCGGCACGGGCGCCTGACGCTGGTCGTGCCGAACTCGGCCTCGCCCTATGATCCGGCGCAGGTGTTCACCGGCTGCTCGCCGGGGAGCGCGGCCGAATCGAACCCGATCTTCCAGAACCCGAAGATGATCGCAGCGGCCTGGGAGCGGAAGTTCCATGCGCCGCTGATGGTGCAGGCGGACGAGTCCCTGCGCGACACGGTGGCGCCAAGCTCGCCGCTGATGGAGGCGATGTACACGCTCGCCGACCGGCCGGATTTCCAGGCGCAGGTGCCGGTGCGGCGGCTGATCCTCGTGTCAGACCTGATGCAGCATTCGCCGGGCTTCTCGATGTACAAGAGCGGGGCGGATGTGGACGCCTGGGCGGGCTCATCACTGGCCGACATGCGGGCGGGGCTGGAGGGCGTCGAGGTGGTCGCGCGGATCGTTCCGCGTCAGGAATATGCGCTGCCCCTCGGGGATGTGAAGGCGTTCTGGCGCGACTGGTTCGGTGCGGCGGGCGCAGACTATGGGTCGGTGACGTAGCGCGCAGCACTTCTGGCCGGACACGGGCCTGCCCGGCCAGCTTTGTTGGCGGGCGCTTTCCTTGTTCGCCCGCGCCGCCGCAAGCCGGGGTCTGGATCTGTCCACCAACAGCCTGCTTGCCGCAGTACAAAATATTCCCTAAACGAGCGTCACGCGAAAGGTGTCCGGGTCAAAAGCCCGGGTGAAAAGGGAAGCCGGTGGGAATCCGGCGCTATGCCCGTAACTGTCAGCGGGGAGTTTTCTGAGCGCGGCGCCACTGGGAAACCGGGAAGGCAGCTCTGAAAGCCTCGATCCGCTTAGCCAGGAGACCTGCCTCTCGCCGTCGTGAGCTCCCCGCCCGGGACCAGGCGTTGGGCTGCGGAAGGCGACCTTCCGTTCATGCGACATGTCATGAACCCGCCGCGGAGCGTGTGCTTCCGGCATTTGAAGGAGCTGTGGACATGATCCTCAGACTGACCTTGGTCAGCGTTTCGGCGCTGGCCTTCAACACATCCCTTGCCCTCGCGGAAGAAGCGCGCGTGCTGGACCCGGTCGAAGTGACCGGGCTGCGCGCCGTGGAGCCGGACCGCGCGACGACATCCGTCTCTGTACTGACGGAAGAGGACCTGGCCGTGCGTCTTTCGCCGAACCCGGCGGACCAGCTGCGCGCGGTACCCGGTGCGGCGGTGTCGCGCTCGGGCAGCCTTGGCGGCCTGACGCAGGTGCGCCTGCGCGGCGCAGAGGCGAACCATACGCTGGTTCTGTTTGAAGGCATCGAGGTGTCGGACCCGGTGAACGGTGAAACGGATTTCGGCCTGCTGTCGGCGCTGCCCGTGGGGCGGATCGAAGTACTGCGCGGCGCGGCGTCCTCGATCCACGGATCGGACGCGGTCGGCGGCGTGGTGTCGCTGTCGGCGGCGCGCGGGGCGGGTTTCACCGGTTTTGCCGAGGGCGGCAGTTTCGGCACGGCGCAGGGCGCGCTGGGCTGGAGCGGCGAGACATTCGGTGCGGCAATTTCCGGCCTGTCGACGGCCGGCGTGGACGCCGCCGGTACGGGCGGGGAGAAGGACGGATCGGAAGCGCTGAACGGACTGGTGACCGGCGAGTTTGCTCTGGGTGCGGACTGGTCGCTCTGGCTCGTCGGCCTTGCCCGCAAGGCGGATTCGGAGTTCGATTCCGATACCGACTTCGACGGCCTGCTGAACGATGAGGACCGGCGCACGCAAGCCGGTCAGCGCCTTGTCGGCGCGGCGCTGACCGGAACGCTCGGTCCACTGGACCATGTGTTGCGCGCGAGCTTCAACGAAGTGGACCGGGACAATTTCGCGGATGGCGCGATCACCGACACAGCGAAGGGGCAGCGCACGAAGGCGAGCTGGTCACCGAACTATACGGCGGGTGGGCACAAACTGACCGGCCTCGTGGACTATGAGCGCGAGACATATGACCGCTCGGACGTGCAATATGGCGGGGCGACGGATGCGGACGAGGCGTTCGAGTCGCTATCCTATGCGGGCGAGTACCGGCTGGCGGCCGGGTCGCTCGACCTCGCGGCTTCGGTGCGTCATGACGACAATAAGGGCCGCTTCGATAACGCGACGACCTGGCGCCTCGGCGCGGGCTATGCGGTGGACAGCGTGGGCGGACGCCTTCGCGGCTCGATCGGGACCGGTATCAAGAACCCGACGTTCACGGAGCTTTACGGCTTCTTCACCGGCAGCTTCATCGGAAATCCGGACCTGAAGCCGGAGGAGTCCGAGAGTTGGGATATCGGCTGGGAACAGGAACTGGGCGATATCAGCTGGTCGGCGACCTACTTCGACGCCAATCTCGAGAACGAGATTTACACCGCTTTCGTGGGCTTTACCTCGACGGCGCTGAATCGCGCGGGCAAAAGTGACCGGAGCGGCGTGGAGCTGGCAGGCCGCTGGCAGGCGCTGGCGAGCCTTTCGCTGGCTGGACAAGCGACAGTCTTCGATTCGAAGAACGATGCGGGGGATGACGAGATCCGTGTGCCGGAGATGACGGCGTCGCTGTCGGCGGACTGGCAGGTGCGGAAAGACGGCCTGCGGCTCAGCCTCGCGCTCGACCATGTGGGAGAGCAGGGCGACTTCGACTTCGGTCCGTTCCCTTCGCGTCTCGTCTCGCTGGAAGCCTATACGCTGGCCGCCCTCACCGCGGAATATCCGCTCACGGACCGTATTGCGGTGACCCTGCGCGGCGAGAACCTTCTGGACGAGACGGCGACTGACGTGTTCGGCTACAATGGGCCGGGTGCGGGCGTATTTGTGGGGTTGAAACTGAAGTGAAGACGGGGCTTTCCGCCTTTTGCCTGCTGGTAGTGGCCGGTTTCGCGCAAGCGGAGCCGGTCCGGCCTTCGATTGTTTCTCTTGATTTTTGCGCGGATCAGTTCGTGCTGGCCCTGGCCGACCGGGAACAGATCCTTGCCGTTTCAAAGGATGCCGAGCGCCGGTTCAGTCATCTGCGGGGAAAGGCGGCGGGCATTCCGAAGGTGCGTGCGGCGGCCGAGGATGTGATCGCGCTAAAGCCCGACCTTGTGGTGCGCAGCTTTGGCGGGGACTCGCGGGCGCTGGCTTTCTACGAGCGGTTCGGGATCGGCACCGTGCAGATCGGCTACGCCGATGATGTTCAGGGTACGGCGGAAATACTGCGCAGCGTGGCGGCGGCGCTCGGGCAAGGCGCGCGGGCCGAGGCGCTGATTGCTGCGAGGCCGGAGCCGGCGCCGAAGACGGGGCGTGCAGCGCTCTATGTGACGCCGGGCGGCGTGAGCGCAGGCAAGGGCACAATGATCGAGTCGATCATGCAGCGCGCGGGCCTTGCAAATGCCAATCCGCACGAGGGCTGGACGGACCTGCCGCTGGAGCAGCTGGTGCTGGCGCCGCCGTCGCTGATGCTGACCGCGTTCTTCGGATTTGACGATGACGCGACGGACCGCTGGTCGGTGTCGCGCCATCCGGTGATGCAGCGACTGATGGCTGGGGCGGAGGTGATCGCGTTGGACGAGTCGCGCGTGTCCTGCCCCGCCTGGCTGGTGGCGGACGAGGCGGGCGATTTGGCGCGGGCGCTGAAATGAGCCGGCTGACGGTCATCCTTGTGTTGACAGCAGTCGCGCTGCTTGCGGGCTCTGCGCTGGTAGGCACCGCGCCGATCTCTCTGGCGGACAGTCTGACAGCGCTTGCCGGGCAGGGCGATGCGGCAACGCGAACGATCCTCTGGGAAATCCGACTGCCGCGCGCGGCAGCGGCGTTCGCCGTGGGCGCGGCGCTGGGGTTGGCGGGGGCAGGACTGCAGGGCCTGCTGCAGAACCCGCTGGCGGAGCCTGGCGTGCTGGGTGTTTCTGCCTTTTCGGCGCTTGGCGCGGTGATTGCGATCTTCTTCGGCTTTGCCGCGGTGAGCAGCTTTGCGGTACCGGCGGCCGCGATCCTCGGCGCGGCCGTGGCGACCGTGTTGCTGGCCTTCGCGGCGATGCGCGGGGCGGGCAGTGTGACGCTGCTGCTGATCGGCATCGGCCTGTCGAGCTTTGCCGGCGCGCTGATGTCGCTGGCGCTGAACATGGCGCCGAACCCTTACAGCCTGTCGGATCTCGTCAACTGGATGATGGGTTCGGTGGCGAACCGTTCTTGGGCGGATCTTGTGCTGACAGCGCCGGCGCTGATGGTCGGCGCGGCGCTTGTGCTGGTGGCGGGGCCGGGCCTGAGGGCGCTGAGCCTCGGCGAGGAGACGGCGGCGAGCCTCGGGGCGGACCCGAAGCGGACGCGCCTGCTGGTAATCGGCGGCACGTCGCTGCTGGCGGGGGCGGGCGTCGCGACGGCCGGTGCGATCGGGTTCGTCGGCATCGTGGCGCCGCACGTGATGCGCCCGCTGGTGCAGCATGATCCTCAGCGGCTACTCGTGCCGTCGGCGCTGTTTGCGGGCATCATCCTGCTGGCGGCCGACATTGCGATCCGCGTGCTGCCGTTCCAGCAGGAACTTAGGCTGGGTGTGGCGGCGGCGCTGGCGGGTGGGCCGGTTTTTATCTGGATTGCGGCGCGGCTCGGGAGATCATCATCATGATCTCCGTGGACGGACTGTCGGTCTCTCTGGCCGGGCGGCGGGTGGTTGAGGAGGTATCCTTCGCGCTGGAGGCGGGCGCGTTTGCAGCGCTGACCGGACCGAACGGCGCGGGCAAGAGCACGGCGCTGAAGGCTATGGCAGGCGTGGCGCCGGTCGAGGCGGGCAACGTCCGGATCGGCGGCGAGGACGCAGGCGCGCTGAGCGCACCGGCGCGGGCGCGGCGGCTCGCCTGGCTGGCGCAGGCGCGGCCCGTTGCATGGAACCTGCGGGTCGAGGATGTCGTCGCGCTCGGCCGGTTTGCCGAAGCGCCGGAGGCCTATGACCGGATGGGGGCCGAGGGCCGCGGGGCGGTGGATGCGGCGCTGGGGAAGGCAGATGCCGCGCATCTGGCAGGTCGGCCTTTTCAGGCGCTGTCGGGCGGGGAACAGGCGCGTGTGCACTTGGCGCGGCTGCTGGCGAGCCCGGCGCCTGTACTGCTGCTGGATGAGCCCTGCGCGGCGCTGGATATCGCGCACCAGCTCTCCCTGATGGAGACGCTGGCGGCGGAGGCGGCGGCGGGGCGGACAGTGCTGGTGGTGCTGCATGACCTGGAGCTGGCGGCTCGGTATTGCCGCCGGGTGATCGTTTTGGAGGCCGGCCGGCTGGTCGCCGACGGGGCGCCCGAGGCGGCGCTTTCGGCGGACGTGCTTGGCCGGGTCTTCGGGGTGCAGCGCGGGACAGGCGGGGCGCTTATTCGCAAGCCGCGTTAGTCAAGGTTTAGGAATGGTTGGGCTAAGGATGGGCCTGATCACAAGGTTTTCCCGCACATGCAGGCCAATCCGAAACATACCGAAACCCAACCCAGCGCCGAGCGCCCTGCGGCTGAGCCTGGCGTGGCGGAAGCGCCGGCCTCGGCCCCGGCGTACCCATCGCCGGCACGGGCACTTCAGGGCCGTCTGGTGCGCGAGCTGTCGCGTCCGGCTGCCCGCCGGTGGGTCTGGCACTCGGCCGGCCTCGTGCTGACCGCGATCCTGTCGCTTTGGCTGGCCGGGCTGATACTGAACGCGGGCATCTGAGCGCGCCGGACTGGCTTGCCGTTTGCTTTAGCGTTAACAGGCCTCCCGCGGGCCATTCCGTTTCAGGAGCTGTTTTATGCGTATCAGGAAAGCCGTCTTGCCTGTGGCCGGACTTGGCACACGGGTCTTGCCGGCAACCAAGGCCATCCCGAAGGAGCTGCTGCCAGTCGTGGACCGGCCGGTGATCCAGTATGTGGTCGACGAAGCCCTGGAGGCCGGCATCGAGCACATCATCTTCGTGACTGGCCGAGGCAAGGGCGCAATCGAGGACTATTTCGACCATGCCTATGAGCTTGAAGCGCAGCTGAAAGCCAAGAACAAGGCGGACATCCTGGCCGCGGTCGAGGCCTCGCGCCTCCCGGCGGGCTCAGCCAGCTTCGTTCGCCAGCAGGCCCCGTTAGGCCTTGGCCATGCGGTCTGGTGCGCGCGCGACGTGATCGGCAACGAGCCGTTCGCGGTGCTGCTTCCGGACGTGATCGTGAAGGGCAAGCCTTCGAGCCTGAAACAGATGGTCGATGCGTTTGACAAGGTCGGCGGCAACATCATCGCGGTCGATCCCGTGCCGGTTGAGCGCGTGTCGTCCTATGGCGTGATTGCGCCGAAGTCGCGCGATGGCCGCCTGATTGCGATGTCCGGCATGGTCGAGAAGCCGCCGCGCGAGAGCGCGCCTTCGAACCTGGCGATCACTGGACGCTATATTCTGCAGCCGGAAATCTTCGAACTCCTCGCAAAGCAGGGCGCTGGCGCCGGCGGCGAGATCCAGCTGACAGACGCCATGGCGCGCCTGATGGAGCTGCAGGACTTCTATGCCTACGAGTTCGAAGGCTCCGTCCATGATTGCGGCAACAAGACCGGGTATTTCGAGGCCGTGCTCGCCCACGCGCTCGACAATCCGGACACGGCAGACTTCGCGCGCGACCTCGTGAAACAGGCGGCCGGAAAACTCTGACCCGGCGGGCGATGTTAAGACTTTTCCGCTCGGATGGGCCGTATTTCCTGTAGCCTGGCCCAAACGGTTAGCGGCTCGTTAAGTTTCTCCTGCGAATTTTGCGGTGAGCAAGAAGCTTGTAGCGCACGCAAACGAGTGGCCTGACGGGGACGTCGAGCCAGTTCGCCCAAGCTATTGCGCTTCCTGTGAAAGTTACCGCTTGCCCGCTGGCAGGTTCCCGCCGGGATCCGCGCAGAGGGTCAGCTCCCCGCGAACATCTATGGAGAAAGATCATGTCGCAAACTGCTTACCTCGTTTCTTGCGAAATCCTCTGCGGTGAAGGCAGCGATGGCGCCTTGGCCGGCATGGAGCGCGCCTTCATGATCGTAGGCGTGAACGCCGCCAGCGACGATGACGCAATGGCGAAAATCGAAGCCGACTTCGAAGAGCAGGGTTATGCAATTGCCGACGTCGAGTGGCTCTGCGAAGCCTCGCAGATGGAATGGGAAGATGCCGAAGGCGAAGCAGAAGCCAAGAGCATCATCGCCCGCCTCGCGGCTGAGCCGGGCGAAGTGGTCCATGGCGAGCTTTACGAGTCGTCGGAAGACGGCCTGAGCGAAGCCGCCTGATCCGGGCTTTTTCCTCCATATAACAAGACCTGATGTCTGCGGCTGCCCGAAAGGGTGGCCGCTTTTCTTTTGGCCGCGGCGCGCTGGCGGCCGGGGCTTTTTTGCGATTGTGCCGCCGGGCCGGCGGGAGTAACTGGCCCGGATGACCAAGACGATTTCCCTTCCCGGATTTGAGGATGTGCTCGCCGCTGCCGGGCGCGTTCGCGGATACGTGCGCGAGACGCCGGTACTGACCCATGACGTGATTGATGCAGCGGCAGGCGCTCGGATCTTCGTGAAGGCGGAATGCCTGCAGGTGACGGGCAGCTTCAAGATGCGCGGGGCGACGAACCGGCTGGCGCAGCTGACGGCTGAGCAGCGCAAGACGGGCGTAGTGGCGTTTTCGTCCGGCAACCATGCGCAGGGCGTGGCCCGGGCGGCGCGTCTAATGGGCATGCCGGCGGTGATCGTGATGCCCGCAGATGCGCCGCTGGTGAAGATTGCAGGCGTGAAGGCGGATGGCGGCGAAGTGGTGCTGTTCAACCGCGACACGGAGAGCCGCGAGGAGATCAGCAACCGGCTGGCGACGGAGCGTAGCGCGGTGGTGGTGCCGAGCTATGACGATCCGCACATTATTGCCGGGCAGGGCACGGCGGGGCTGGAGTTTGCAAGGCAGATGGAGGCGGCGGGCGAGACGCTGGACGCGCTGATCTGCTGCACGGGCGGCGGCGGGCTGATTTCCGGGGTGGCATTGGCCTTCGAGAAGTTGTCGCCAGCGACGCAGATATGGACAGCGGAGCCAGAGGCACATGACGACTGGGCGCGTTCGCTGGAGGCCGGGACGATCCAGGCCAATGCGCCGGGTACCCGCTCGATCTGCGATGCGATCCTGACGCCGCAGCCGGGCCAGCTGACCTTCGCGATTGGCAAGCGCCTGTTTGCGGGCGGGCTGCGCGTCAGCGATGACGATGTGCGCGGCGCGGTGCGGCTGGCGTTCGACCGGCTGAGGATCGTATCCGAGCCCGGCGGGGCAGCGGCGTTGGCAGCGGCTGTAGCCCGGTTGCCGGAGGCCTTGAAGGGCAAGCGCGTGGGCGTGCTGGTGACTGGCGGCAATGTCGACCCGGCGGATTTTGCGAAGATCATCACGCATCGCAGTTGAGCCTGGCCCGAAAAAGGCCCGCTTCACGCTATAGACAAGTGAGATGAACGACATGATTTACTGCGCCATTGGCGACATTCACGGCGAACTGGAGCGGCTGAAGGATCTGCACAGGCAGGTGCTGGGCTATGTGCGCGACGTGTTTCCGAAGCGGCCCGTGCAGTTCGTGCACCTGGGCGACCTGATCGACCGGGGGCCGGACTCCTGCGGCGTGGTGGACTACCTGATGGAGTTTGAGGCGGGGCGCTCTCTGCAGCCGGTGACGCTGCGCGGGAACCACGAGCAGATGATGATCGAGGCGCATGACGCGTTCGATGCGGGCTCCTCTGCCTGGCTCCAGTGGGTGGGCAATGGCGGCGAGGAAACGCTGGCGAGCTATGACGGCAAGCCGCTGCGCGTGCTGGAACGACACCTCGCCTGGCTGAGATCGCTGCCGACGCTGCACGAGGCAGACGCGGCGGGGCTGGTGTTTGTGCATGCCGGTATTGACCCTGACAGGTTTCCGGCCTGCGGAGAAAAAGTGCACATGTGGACGCGGCGGCGAGAGTTCCTTGATCCGCGCTGCTGGACCGCGCCTGCGCTGGAGCGCCGGCGCGTTGTTCACGGGCATACACCAACGCGCGACAGCTTCCCGGAGACGGACGAGGGCGGGCGAAGGCTTAACATTGATACCGGTGCTGTTTACGGCGGGCGAATGACCGCCGTGCTGCTGAGAGCGGGGGAGCCGGATCTGTTCTTTCATGCCTGATCGCCGGACCTGCGGTAGCGCCAGCAGGGCGGAGGGATTCGAAAGACAATATAAACCATGCCGAAAGCCCGCCTTTCTGTTTGGTTAACGGCATGTTCCGTCCCCGGACGAGATTCGCCTGCCTTCTTTCAAGCCGCTTTATCACCCGCGCGTTAAGCCTGAATGCTGAAGACAGCCGAATGCTGTCCGCACGAGGGCAACCAGAATGAAAGCTGCACCGCTGATCAGTCTCGGCGTCTCTGTCGCACTTGGCGCCGGCGCTATCTTTTTCGGAAGGGCATTCCTGTCCGGCGAGACGCCGGATGCACAGGCGAATGCCACCCCTGCCATTGCGATGACGAAAGTGCTGGTGATGACATCGACCGTGGAACCGGGCGCAATCATCGATCCGCAATTCGTCAAGGAAGTGGAATGGCCGGAGCGGGCCGTACCGGAAGGCGCGCTGAAGAATGTCAGCGAACTGGGCCCGAAGGCCTATTCCCGCGGCCTGATGGTGCCCGGCGAGCCGCTGCTGCTGCCGAAGATCGACACGACAGGCTCCGTGCTGACGCTTGCGGCGGCGATAACGCCCGGCATGCGGGCGGTTTCAATCGTCGTACGCAACGATACCGGCGTGTCCGGCTTCGTGCTGCCGGGCGACCGGGTGGACGTGAATGAGTTCATGGAGCTGGAGGATGCCGGCGGGCGCCCGGAAGGCTCGCGCGTTTCGGCAAACATCCTGGCGCGGCCGGTGCTTCGGCATGTGAAAGTACTGGCAGTGGACCAGAGTTTCGACGCGAACCTTGAGGGGGCCAAACCGTCGCAGACGGTGACCCTGGAGGTGACGCCGGACGATGCGCTGTTGCTGGGCGCGGCGAGCCAGCGGGCATCGCTGGGGCTGGCGCTGATCAGCCGCGACGAGGAAGCGATGGTGGCTGCCATCACGCCCCCGAAGCCGGTAGATGTTAAACGCGTCGTGCAGCCGGCCACTGTCCGCCGCGCGCCGGTCAACACAACCGTACGCGTGATCAATGGCGAGAGCGATGTGGAAGTGTCGGCGCCGATTGCGCGGACCGGAACCGAAGCAGGGGAGAAACGCTGATGCGTGCTGCACGACTGATCTCGGCGGTGGCTCTTGCCTGCTTCGCCATTGCACCTTCCGTATACGGTTGGACCGAGCGTTCGGCAGCAGACGGCGCGGAGCGGCTGGAGCTGCGGCGCGGAAAGTCGGCCGTTGTAGAGGCCGATGCGGCATTTGCAACGATCGTGGTGGCAGACCCCGAGATTGCTGAAGCGATGGCGACCTCGAACCGCTCCTTCTTCCTGCGCGGCAAGAAGCCGGGCTCGACGACCGTGCTGATCTACAATTCGGCCGGCGCGATTGCAGAGCTGATCGAGGTGGAGGTCAAACTCGGTCTTGAGGAGTTGCGCGCGGACTTGAAGCGCCTGCTGCCGGGCGAACCGATTGATGTTTATCCGGTGCACGACGGTGTGTTTCTTGACGGGCGCGTAACGACAGCCGGCGCGGCAGAAATGGCGCTTCAGGTGGCAGAGCGCTATGTTCCGGGCGGCGTCGCGAACGGATTATCCGTGGGGCAGAGTCAGCAGGTAATGCTGGAGGTGCGTTTCCTTGAGGCCAGCCGCAGTGCGGTGCGCGAGATTGGTTTCGGCAATTCCATCGATGCAAATGATTTCCAGTCCTCGACAGAAGGCGGAACGGTGTCGGGCCTCGCCTCTAAGACGGTCGCTCTTTTCACCAATGTCGGCGGAGAGAACATCGACGTTCAGATTCGCGCGCTTGAGGAGAAGGGCGTCATTCGCACGCTGGCGGAGCCGAACCTTGTGGCGCTGTCGGGCGACACGGCAAGCTTCCTGGCGGGCGGCGAGTTTCCAATTCCCGTGGGCAACAAGGACAACGAGATCACGATCGAGTTCAAGAAGTTCGGCGTGAGCCTCGACTTCACGCCGACGGTGCTTGGCGACGGTCTGGTAAACCTCCGTGTGCGGCCAGAGGTTTCGGCGCTGGACCGTGCCAATGGCATCCGCGCCTCGAACATCGAAATCCCCGGAATCTCCGTGCGCCGGGCGGATACGACGGTGGAATTGCATGACGGGCAGGCCTTCGCGGTCGCGGGCCTCCTCCAGAACAACTATTCCAATGACGTGCGCCAGACGCCCTGGCTCGGCAATGTGCCGATCCTCGGCTCACTGTTTTCCTCCAAACGTTTCCAGCGCAACGAGAGCGAACTCGTCATCATAGTGACGCCGCGCCTGGTGCAGCCGATGGCGCATCCGGATCAGGTAGCTTCGCCGCTAGATGCCTTTGCGGAGCCCTCCGAGAGCGAGCTCTTCCTGATGGGCAGAACCGTGGGCGCCGCGGCAGAGATTACAGGGAACTGATCAACATGAAGAACTTCAAGACTATCCTGCTCGTTCTGCCTTTTGGCCTGCTCGCGGCCTGTGCCTCTGTCGACGCGCAGGACCGGTTCCTGCTCGGCGAAGCCAACAAGGCAAACATTGCCGCACAGGCCGAACGCAATGTGGACCTGCCGAATTCGAAAAAGGTGGAATCCACATCCGGCGTGCGGGCGGTGAAGGCCGTGAAGGCGCTGAATGATGGTCAGACCAAGGAATTGGCGAATACCGGCACCGGAGGTGCGGAGTAATGTCGGCGGCTGTCAAACTGCAGGGCGTGCCCGCCCCGGCGACTGCCGGGCGGAGCATGCCATCGATGGCCGTTCTGGCGACGCAGGAGCGCGTTGCGGAATTGAAGACCCTGTGCCCGGATGTGCAGGACCTGTCCCAGGTGCAGCCGGCGGACGTGGTGCAGCGCCACGGCGGCGGGCTGTTGCTGATCGAGCAGGGTCTGCCGGGCTGGGACCAGCTGCTGCTGATGCTGGCGGTGGAGCGCCCGTCGACGGCGGTGGTGGTGGTCTCTGACCAGCTGCCGGCGCACATGGTGCGTGCGCTGATGAAACTCGAAGCCTGGGATGTGCTGGCGGTTTCCGCCAGTGCTGGCGACCTGCTGGAGACGGCTGCGCGCCTCAGCGACGCGCGCACCGAGACCAAGGGCGGCGCGGCGACCTCTGTCTGCTGGGCCTTCCGGGGCGCTGTGGGCGGGGCTGGCGTCTCGACGCTGGCGATTGAAAGCTCGTTCGCGCTGGCGCGGCTTGTTGGCCCCGGTAAGGTGTGCCTGGTGGACCTGAATCTTGCCGATGGCATGACGGCCTCGTTCCTCGAGGCTGTGCCGAAGCTGGACCTTCCGGCGCTGTCGAGCGCGCCCGAGCGCCTCGATGCGCGGCTTCTGGCGGCCTGGTGCTGGCAGCATGAGGACGGCGTGTCGATCATCGCCTCGCCGCGCAACCCGGAAGCCGACCTGATGGCCAGCGAAGCGGCGGTGCTGCGCTTGCTGGACGTGACGTGCGCCGCTTTTCCCTATGTGATCCTCGACATGCCGCGCCATATGATGCCGTGGACGAAGTCGGTCCTGTCGGCGGTCGATCAGGCGGTGATCGTCAGTGAGCTGACTGTACCGAGCCTGCACGCCGCTGCCGACATGTGCCGGGACATTGACGCCCTTCGCGGCGAAGGTAGCAAGGCGCGCCTGGTTCTGAACCGGATGTTCCAGAAGAAGCAGTTCCGCGCCGGGTTCCCGGTCGACCAGGCCGAGAAGGCGATCGAGCGAAAGATCGACGTGACGGTGACGTCCGACTGGGACGCCGCCCGCACGGCGGTCAACCTCGGCAAGCCGGTTGCAAACGTGAAGCCGAAGAGCGCCCTGGTAATGGATGTGGACAACATGGTCCGCAAGTTTGCGCCCGAAGGCATGATCGAGAACTCCCAGACCACTCGGACAGCGAAGAAGGCCAGAGCATGAGCCGTTTCGGATTTTCGCCTGCCATCAAGAAGGATGAGCCCGCCTTAGCTGCGCTAGCCTCTGCAGCGGCGGCGCCAGCTGCACGCGGCAAGCCTGAGCCGGCTGGGTTCGACATGCTGGAAGCCAAGCTGCGTGTACATGCCAAGCTGATTGACGAGTTGGACTTGTCTGCGCTCGACAAGATGGATGACGAGACGATGCGACGGCGCGTGCGCGGCATCATCGGCGAGATCATCCGCAAGGAGGAGATGGCGCTGTCCTCGGCCGAGGAATCTTCGTTCGCCGATGCAGTGATGGACGAGATGACGGGTCTCGGTCCCATCGAACCTCTGCTCAAGGACGATTCCATCGCGGATATCCTGATCAACGGCTGCAACCAGGTCTACATCGAGCGCGGCGGCAAGCTGCAGCTCGCACCTGTGCGCTTCGCTGACAATGATCACCTCTTGCGCATCGTGCAGCGGATCGTGGCCGCCGTGGGCCGGCGCGTGGATGAGAGCCAGCCGCTGGTCGATGCGCGCCTGCTCGATGGCAGCCGCGTGAACGCAGCGGTAATGCCGATTGCGATTGATGGTCCGCTGGTCTCGATCCGGAAGTTCTCCAAGTCGCCATTGACGATGGACAAGCTGGTTGATTTCGGTGCGATTCCGCGCCCTGTGGCAGACTTTATCCTGGGTGCCGTGAAATGCCGCGCCTCGACCGTGATTTCGGGCGGTACAGGCTCGGGCAAGACGACGTTGCTGAACGCGTTGTCATCCGCCATCAGTCCCGATGAGCGTCTGATCACCATAGAAGATGCCGCAGAGCTTCAGCTGCAACAGCCGCACGTTGCGCGCATGGAAACGCGTCCGCCGAACATTGAAGGCAAGGGAGAGATTCGCCAGCGCGAGCTCGTCAAGAACGCGCTGCGCATGCGGCCTGACCGGGTGATCCTCGGAGAGGTACGCTCGGAAGAAGCCTTCGACATGTTGCAGGCGATGAACACCGGTCACGAAGGCTCGATGGCCACGATCCATGCCAACAACCCGCGCGATGCGCTGACGCGTCTTGAGCAGATGGTTATGATGGGCGGAATGAAGATTTCCGAAGAAGCTATCCGCGGACAGATCGCTTCGGCCGTGAATTTTATCGTGCAGGCTACGCGCCTGTCGGATGGCTCGCGCAAGGTAGTTTCGATCGCCGAGATCACCGGGATGGAGGGCTCGGTCGTGCAGCTTCAGGAAATCTTCAAGTTCGAACGCACGGGAACGGCTGAGAATGGCAAGGTGCAGGGGCACTTTATGGCCACCGGTCTTCGCCCGAAATTCCTCGACGAGATGGAGCGCAAAGGCGTTTTCATGCCCGCCGGAATGTTCGATCCCTCCAGCCGGTTCTGATCAGGAGCGCACGTGTTCGGCCTGCCTGACCCGACGAGTTTCGACCCT
This sequence comes from Hyphomonas sp., assembly GCF_022844445.1. GTDB lineage: Bacteria > Pseudomonadota > Alphaproteobacteria > Caulobacterales > Hyphomonadaceae > Hyphomonas. The sequence continues at coordinate 207,942 of NZ_JALHLS010000004.1, read as the reverse complement.
GCGCTCATCATCCCTGCGGTGATGGCTATGGGCGCCGTGTTCATGGCGATCCAGTCCGTACTCGGACTGGTGTCGAACGCGCAGACCAAGCGAATCGTCAATAGGCGCCTGCAGTTCAAGGAGCGGTTCGCGACGCACAATGAGGCGATGGTGGAGCTGCGCAAGAGCCGCGGTCTCGACCGTGAGGGTAACCTCGCGATGTCGCTGCTCTGGCTGAACCAGCTGATCGTGCGCTCGGGCCTGAAGTTCGAACCGGTCAAATGGGCCGCGATGTCGGCGGCGGGATCGCTGGTGCCGGCAGGGCTTGCCTTCGTGTATGCGGGCGGCATCTGGGTCGCAGTGCCGGTCTATGTCGTATTCCTGCTGGTCGCGCCATTGGTCGTGATAAAGCATCTCGCCGGTCAGCGCGCCAAGAAAATGGCGAGCCAGCTGCCGGATGCGCTGCAGATCGTCTGCCGCAGCCTGGAGGCTGGCCACCCGGTGGCCACCGCCGTATCGCTGGTCGCGCGCGAGATGCCGGATCCCATCGGCACCGAGTTTGGCATGGCGGCCGACGAGGTATCCTACGGCATGTCGCTGACCAATGCCGTTCAGCGGATGGCGGAGCGGGCAGGTGATCCGGATGTGGAGCTCTTCGCGGCCACCGTGCGCCTGCAGGAGAAGACCGGAGGCAATCTGACCGAGCTTCTGAAGTCCAACACCGATACCATCCGTGGACGCCAGACCATGCGCCTCAAGGTACGCGCGGCGTCGTCAGAAGGCCGCACATCGGCGATGATCCTGACCTCGGCGCCGTTCATGGTGATGGCCGCCATCCACATGCTGCGTCCTGAATTCTACGGCAACGTGATCGGCGATCCGCTGATCCAGTACGGGTTTGCCGGCCTGTTCGTGTGGATGGTGATCGGCAACCTGGTCATGAACAAGATGATCAATTTCAAGATGTGATGCCGGGGGCGATGAGCATGACCTTCCTCTCGGAGCCCGCCATTCCGGCGCTGCTGTTCTTTCTCGCGATGCTTGCCGCGATCCCGGGCATCATCTCGTTCCTGCGTAGCCGCAAGGCAGACGAGGATGTCAGCCGCCGCCTGGTGCGCCGCAATCCGGATGCCATCGATCAGCCGCGCCGTGGCAATGTCATTGCGCAGGCAGTATTGGGTTTTGCCGACAATGCGGCGCCCACCGAAGGCGAAGAAGTCAACGCCGTGCGCGGGAAGCTGAACATGGCGGGCTTCACACAGAAGAATGCGGTGTCGCGATACTTCGCAGCCCGGTTCGTCTGCGTGGTGATCCCGCAGGTGGCGCTGTTCTTTTCGCTGCCTTACTTTGCCGACCTGCCGAAATATGCACCGATCGGGGCGTCGCTGCTCCTCGTTGTGCTGGGGCTCGGCGCGCCGGGGAAATATCTCGACATGCGCATCGCGCAGCGCAAGCAGGCCGCCTCGCTCGGGTTTCCGGACATGATGGACCTGCTGGTTGCCTGCGTCGAAGCTGGCCTCAGCCTCGACGCCGCGGTGCAGCGCGTCGGTGAGGAACTTGAGCTGCGCCACCCGATCATTGCCGGTCACATGCGCACTCTGTCGCTCGAACTTCGCGCAGGCCGTGCACGCAAGAAGGCCTGGCGAGCCTTCGCCGACCGGCTGGGTCTGGAAGAGGCCGGATCACTCGCAACGATGCTGCGCCAGGCTGAGGAAATGGGCACCAGCCTTGGTCAGACCTTGCGGGTTTTCTCGGCAGACATGCGCCAGCGGCGCATCCTCTATGCCGAGGAAAAGGCCATGGCTTTGCCCGCGAAGCTGACATTGCCCTTGATTTTCTTCGTGTTTCCGGTCCTTTTGGGGGTGCTGACATTGCCGGCTGTCGTGATGCTTGGCAGGGCCCTTCCGTCATGACGGGCTAGGCGAAGTGCCGGCAGATTGCTAGGGATCGCTCATGCCGACCTATCTCGAATTTGAAAAACCGATCGCCGAACTCGATTCCAAGATCGCCGAGCTGGAAGCCCTTGCTGCGCGCAAGGATGGGCCGTCGATCACTGACGAGCTGACCAAACTGAAGACCAAGTCTGCCAAGCAGCTGAAGCAGATCTATTCCGATCTTGACGCCTGGCGCATCACTCAGGTGGCGCGCCATCCAGACCGGCCGCATTTCTCTGACTTCATCGGCTCGATATTCGAGGAGTTTGAGGAACTCGCCGGCGACCGGCACTTCGGCAATGACGAAGCGATCATCGGCGGGCTCGCCCGGTTCCGGGGGCGCTCGGTCGTCATCATGGGCCACGAGAAAGGGCGCACCACCGAGAAGCGCCTGAAGCACAATTTCGGCATGGCGCACCCGGAAGGCTACCGGAAGGCTGTGCGCCTGATGGACCTCGCCGAGAAGTTCAGCATGCCCGTCCTCTCGTTCCCGGATACTGCTGGCGCCTATCCCGGCAAGGGCGGCGAAGAGCGCGGTCAGGCCGAGGCGATTGCGCGCGGTACGCAGCGCGGTCTCTCGCTCGGGGTTCCATTCGTGACGCTGGTGATCGGCGAAGGCATGTCGGGCGGCGCCATTGGCATCGCCGCAGCCAACCGCGTGCTGATGATGGAATACGCGATCTATTCGGTGATCTCTCCGGAAGGCTGCGCCTCGATCCTCTACCGCGACTCGTCGAAGGCGAGCGAAGCGGCGCAGTCGATGGCGATCACGGGACCTGACCTGCTGAAACACAAGATCGTCGACGGCATCGTGAAAGAGCCAGTCGGCGGCGCGCACCGCGATCCGCAGCGCGCGATGGCCTCGGCGGCAAAGGCGCTTGATGCGGCGCTGCGCGACCTGGAAGGCCTAACCCCGGCCGAACTGCGCCGTCAGCGGCGTGACCGGTTCTACGCGATTGGCCGTGAGGGGCTGTAGGGCCCTTCCGGTTCCGGTGCGCCGGCATGGCTGAACGCGACTGGATCCGGCGATACTTCGCCCCGCTGGCGTCTGCGCCCGGCGCTGCTGGTTTGACGGACGATACCGCCCAGCTGGCCGCCGCCAATGGTCCGGTGGTCATCACCACGGATGCGATGGTTGAAGGCGTGCATTTCCTCGCCGGTGATCCCATCGCGAGCCTTGCGCGGAAGCTCGTGCGCGTGAACGTTTCCGATATCCTGGCGAGCGGTGCAGAGCCCGCGGAGGCGCTGCTGACGCTCGGCTGGCCGGAAGGGCGGCCAGAAGCTGAGCTTGCGGCCTTTGCCTCGGCGCTGGGCGAGGAGCTCTCGGCTTGGGGCGCCGTGCTGATCGGGGGGGATACCGTCTCCAGCCCGGCTGGCCTGTTCCTGTCGCTTACGCTGACCGGGCGCTGCCTCGGCGCTGGGCCGGTGCGGCGCGGCGGTGCAGGGGCGGGGGATGAACTCTGGGTGACGGGCGAGATCGGCGGCGCCCGGCGGGGCTTTCTCGCGCGGGCTGCGGGTGAGGCGAGCCCCTGGATAGAGGTCCTGCAGGTGCCGGACCTGCCGCCGCTGGCGGCCGCCGGACTGGTTGCCCGGCATGCTACAGCGGCGATGGATGTATCCGATGGCCTGCTCGGTGACGCCCGCTCGCTGGCCGAGGCGTCCGGGACAGGCGTCGAGATAGACTTCGAATCAGTGCCCTTCGCCGGCGGGCCCGCAGAAGCGCCTGAACGCCTCGACCTGTCGATCTGGGGCGATGACTACCAGCTTCTCTTCACGGCCCCCCCGGCAGCGGGGGAGCTGCTGCTGCGGGAGGCCGCGCAGCAGGGCATCCGGCTTTCCCGTATCGGGCGAATCCGGTCGCAGCCGGGCCTGCTTGTTTCATCGGAAACCGGCCCCGTTAACCTCCCGGAAACTGTCGCCTTCGAGCATGGCAGAATCGGAATGTCTGCCACTCGCCCCTAAAGCGAGGCAGGTTGCACCCCAGGGGGCCGGCTGGCAGGCAGAACCGTCGATACAAGGCGCCGCAGCCCCTGCATTTGCAGGGCTGAACGGCATAAGGGGTTAAAGGAAGGATTCACCAATGACTTGGTACTTGCTTGCACTCGGTGCAGGGTTCCTGTCGGTCGCCTATGGCTACTGGCAGATCAATTCCATCATGAAGGCTCCCGCGGGCAACGCGCGGATGATCGAAATTTCTCAGGCTATCCAGGAAGGCGCCAACGCCTACCTGAGCCGCCAATACCGCACCATCGGAATGGTCGGCGCGGCTGTCGCGGTTCTCCTGTTTTTCTTGCTCGGCTGGAAAGCCACGCTGGGCTTCCTGATCGGCGCCGTTCTCTCGGGCCTTGCCGGTTTCATCGGCATGCTCGTCTCCGTCCGCGCCAACGTGCGCACCACGGAAGCCTCGCGCAAAGGCCTCAACGAAGGCCTGCAGATGGCCTTCAAATCGGGCGCCGTCACCGGCATGCTCGTGGTTGGCCTGGCGCTGCTCGGCATCGTTGGCTATTATGGCCTCCTCACCGGCCCGCTGGGCCTTGCCCTCGGCAACGAAGACCAGAAGCGTGAGATCATCGACGCGCTCGTCTCGCTCGGTTTCGGCGCTTCGCTGATCTCGATCTTCGCCCGTCTCGGCGGCGGCATCTTCACCAAAGGTGCGGACGTCGGCGGCGACATGGTCGGCAAGGTTGAAGCCGGCATCCCGGAAGATGATCCGCGCAACCCTGCCACCATTGCAGACAACGTCGGCGACAACGTCGGGGACTGCGCCGGTATGGCAGCCGATCTGTTCGAGACCTATGCGGTGACGCTCGTCGCCACGATGGTTCTCGGCGGCATCTACTTCGCCGCCACACCCTATATCGGCGAGATCATGATGCTGCCCCTCGCCATCGGCGCGGTGTGTATCGTCACCTCGATTATCGGCACCTTCTTCGCCAGCCTCTCGAAAGGCTCCACCGATGTCATGGGCGCGCTCTATAAGTCACTCATCGTCACCGGCGTCCTGTCGATCGGCGGTCTCGCGATTGCCATCGAAACGGTCCTTCCCGGCGGTCTCGGCGGCACGATGGAAGGCGCTGGCGCCCTCCTGGGCCTGATCGATCCGGTTACCGGCCAGGCGGCCGACATCACGGGCTGGAAGCTGTTTGCCTGCGGCGTGGCGGGTCTCTTCGTCACCCTGCTGATCGTCGTGATCACGGCCTACTATACGGAAACCAAGTACCGCCCGGTGCGTTCGGTGGCGAAAGCCTCCGAGTCGGGCCACGGCACGAACGTCATCCAGGGCCTCGCCGTCTCGCTGGAGGCCACCGCGCTTCCGGCTCTGACGATCATCGGCGGCATCCTGCTGACCTATAACCTCGCCGGCCTCTACGGCATCGCGATTGCCACGACGACCATGCTGGCGCTTGCCGGTATCATCGTGGCGCTTGATGCCTTCGGCCCGGTGACGGACAATGCCGGCGGCATTGCCGAAATGGCCGAGCTGCCGTCGGAAGTCCGCAAGACGACCGACGCTCTCGATGCGGTTGGCAACACCACCAAGGCTGTCACGAAAGGCTACGCGATCGGCTCTGCCGGTCTCGGCGCGCTCGTGCTGTTTGCGGCGTATGCGGAAGATCTCAAGTACTTCTCGGCCCGCGCCGTTGAAGGCTCGTTCTTCTACAATGTCACCGTCGACTTCTCGATTGCCAACCCCTACGTCGTGGTCGGCCTGCTGTTCGGCGGCCTTCTGCCGTTCCTTTTCGGCGGTATGTCGATGATGGCCGTGGGCCGCGCCGCACAGTCGGTGGTGGAGGAAGTCCGCCGCCAGTTCCGCGAAAAGCCGGGCATTATGCTGGGTACCGAAAAGCCGGACTACGGCCGCGCCGTGGACCTGCTGACCCAGGCGGCGATCAAGGAAATGATTGTTCCGTCGCTGCTGCCGGTGCTCTCACCGATCGTGCTGTTCGTCGCCATCTGGCTGATCGCCGGTTCCGGCGCAGCCCTTGCAGCCGTCGGCGCCATGCTCCTCGGCGTGATCGTGACCGGCCTGTTCGTGGCCATTTCGATGACCTCGGGCGGCGGTGCATGGGACAACGCCAAGAAATACATCGAAGACGGCCACCATGGCGGCAAGGGCTCGGAAGCCCACAAGGCTGCCGTGACCGGTGACACCGTGGGTGACCCCTACAAGGACACCTCCGGCCCGGCCGTGAACCCGATGATCAAGATCACCAACATCGTGGCGCTGCTGATGCTCGCCGTGCTGGCCGGCCACTAAGGTCCGGATACAGATCAAACGAAAGCCCCGGAACTTCGGTTCCGGGGCTTTTTCATGTCTGCAGGGCGGAGAGACCGGAAGGCCTACTGCTGGCGGCCGGTCGGATTGTCGGGCGTTGCCTCGTCGGTGTTCGGCAGGCGCACGGCGCCGACGGTGCCGAAGATCTGCTCCCAAAGACCCAGTTCGCGGCCGCGGGTTGCCGTCTCGCGGGCGGAGTAGCTGATCACCTGGCCATCGGCTGCAGTGTAGCGCAGCACTTCGTCGACCTTGTCATCTTCGCCGAAGCGGATGGCGGTGATGCTTCGGTCGGCGACCTTGGGCTTGTAGAACGCGAAGCGCTCCTGCACGTCGGAAATGTAGAACCAGGTATTGGTGTCGAAAAGGCCTTCGGTCGAGGGCGAACCGAGTTGGGCCGAGACCGACGAGCGGGTGTCTTCGCCCGGCTTGATGTCGTATGGCTGGATCTCGTCCGGGATATAGCCGTGGAAATCGCGTGCGGGCGTAAGGCACGCCGTCAGGGGCAGCACGAGCAGGCTGGCCGCCAGGATGGCACTTTTACGCATGGAGTCACTCCAGATGGGCTTTGACCAACGAACTAGCGGCAGGTAACCGGGCTTGGCAAGCATGGGAGTGCACCCTTGACGGCATTTTCGGGCAACTGGTTCCAGCGTCGCGGCGCGCGGCGGAAAGCCGCCCGTGAGGCCTATCGCCGGCTTTTGCGCCACGCGCTGGAGCCGTTCTGGTATCTGGAAGGCGGGGTGCCGGACACGTTCGACGGTCGCGCCGGCATGGTCACCCTCCTTACCAGCCTCGCCATCGTCCGCCTGAGCCGCATCGAGGGGCCGGATTCGGCGCCTGTGACGGCGCGGCTCAATGACCTTGTGCTGGACGGGTTCGATGCTGCGTTCCGGGAAAAGGGTGTCGGGGATGCCTCCATTGCCCGCAAGGTGCGCAGGCTGGCTGAGGTGCATGCCGGCGTCGGCAGGGCGACGTTCACGGCGTTCACGGCGCCTGCTGGGCCGGGGCAAGCCGTCGAGTTGGCCGAGATCCTGCGCCGGAACGGGGCCGTGGCGCCTGGCCGTGCCGCCGCGCTGGCCGCTCAGCTGCTGGCGCTGCAGGCGCATCTCGCCGGCCAGCCGGATGAAGAAATCCTGCATGGCCGGTTCGACTGGATCGCCGCGGCGGCGGGCGGGCCCGCCTTTCAGCACTGAACCTGCCGCATCTGGCCCGTTGCCTTGCCTCCCGGCGACGCTTAAACCACGCGAAAATACCTAGAATCTGGCCACTCATGCAGGCACAGGACCGGATGAACCCCGCGCAGACGATTTCGATAGACGCCATGGGCGGAGACGATGCCCCGGGCATTGTGATCGACGGCGTGGCCAGCTTCCTCGAAAGCCGGCCGGCAATGCGGGCCCTGCTGCATGGCGATGAGGTGAAACTCGCCCCGCTGGTGGCCGCCCGTCCGGTGCTGCAGTCACGTGCCACGATCGTCCATGCTGTCACGGACAAGATCACCAGCGACATGAAGCCCAGCCAGGCGCTGCGGCGAGGCAAGGGCACGTCTATGTGGAACGCCGTCGAGGCGATCCGCGAGGGGCGGGCAGGCGCTTCGGTCTCGGCCGGCAATACCGGAGCGCTGATGGCGATTTCGATGCTGATCCTGCGCAAGATGGACGGCGTCCACCGCCCGGCGATGACGGCCGTTTGGCCGACGCTGCGGGGACGCACCGTGGTCCTGGATGTCGGCGCCAATGTTGAGGCGGATGCTCAGCAGCTCGTCACCTTCGCCATCATGGGCGAGGCTTTCGCGCGCGCCACGCTCGGCATCGCGCGTCCGACCGTGGGCCTGCTCAACATCGGCTCTGAAGAAATGAAGGGCCATGAGGAAGTGCGCGAGGCTCACGAATGGCTGCGCGCGGCGGGGCTCGATCTGGACTATCGCGGCTTCATCGAGGGGGACGACATTTCCTCCGGCGCAGTCGATGTTGTTGTCACCGACGGTTTCACGGGCAACGTGGCGCTGAAGACCGGCGAGGGCGTGGCCCGGATGCTGGCTAGCCATATGCGCGATGCCTTCACCGAAAGCCTGATGTCAAAAGCCGGCGCCGTGCTGGCCATGAACGGGCTCAAGCGGCTGAAGTCGTTGATGGACCCAAGTAACGTCAATGGCGGCGTCCTGCTCGGACTCGGCGGTATCTCGGTCAAGAGCCACGGCAGCGCCGACGCCCGCGGCTTTGCCCGTGCGTGTGAAATGGCGGCAGACCTTGCCGCCAGCGATTTCCAGGGCGAAATCGCCGCCAACCTCGCTAAGATCGGAACCGGTGGTGTGGCTGCCTGAGGGCAGCGCGCGGCCAGTCGAAAGGAAGAGCCAGCATGGCGCGACGCAGTTTCATCCGCGGAACCGGAAGCTACCTTCCCGAGCGTGTGCTCTCGAATGCGGAACTCGCCGGGATGGTCGAGACCTCCGACGAATGGATCCAGGAACGGACCGGCATCCGCCAGCGCCACATCGCCGCCGATGGTGAGTTGACCTCTGACATTGCGACCGCCGCTGCCCGGCGCGCCCTGGCCGCGGCCGGCATAGACGCTTCGGAGATCGATCTGATCGTGCTGGCGACCACCACGCCGGACCGCACCTTTCCCGCCACCGCGACCGCCGTGCAGGCCAAGCTCGGCATCTCCGGCGGCGCCGCGTTTGACGTGCAGGCTGTCTGCTCAGGCTTCCTGTTTGCGCTCGCCACTGCCGATTCGATGCTGAAGCAAGGCCTGTTCAACCGCGCGCTGGTGATCGGCGCGGAGACCTTTACACGCATCATCGACTGGTCGGACCGGGGTACCTGCGTGCTGTTCGGCGATGGCGGCGGCGCGGTCGTGCTGGAAGCACGCGAAGGCGAGTTCGCCGCCGACGAGGGTGTGATCACGCACCATATCCGCACCGACGGCACCAAGTCCGACCTGCTCTATGTTGATGGCGGCGTCAGCTCCACCGGCACGATCGGTCATGTCCGGATGGAAGGCAATCGCGTGTTCAAGCACGCCGTTGCCAACATTTCCGCCGCGATCGAAGCAGTGCTGGCAGAAACCGGCCTGACCTCAGCGGACATCGACTGGTTCGTGCCGCACCAGGCCAACAAGCGCATTCTCGACGGCGTCGCAAAGAAGCTGAGCATCCCCGAAGAGAAGGTTGTCATCACGGTCGACCAGCATGCCAACACGTCGGCTGCCTCGATTCCGCTCGCGCTCGACCATGCCGTACGGACCGGCCGCGCCAAGTCCGGCGACCTCATTCTCTCCGAGGCAATGGGCGGCGGTTTCTCATGGGGGGCGAGCCTGTTCCGCCTCTGATCGTCGGCCTGTTCCAGATTTCACTAACGCGTACGCTAGGAATTCGTTAAGATACCGGGCTTAGGCTTTTGCGAAAGGCGAATGGGCAAATGAGCAGCGAGACCGTTACCCGTGCTGAAGTCACTGACGCGATTGTCCGCGAAGTAGGCGTGACCCGGCAGGAATCCGCAGACCTTCTTGACCGTACGCTGGAACTCATCGGCGCCGCTCTCGAGCACGAAGAAGAAGTGAAGCTCGCCCGCTTCGGCAACTTCGTCGTGCGCGCCAAATCCGCCCGAGAGGGACGCAACCCCAAGACCGGTGAAGAGGCTCCCATCGCGGCCCGCCGCGTCGTCACGTTCCGTCCGTCGCCGATGCTCAAGTCCCTCGTCGGACGAGACTGACACCGCAGGCCCCCGCATGACCGCACTCAAGTCCCGGATCGAGAAGTCTTCGTCTGCCTTCCGCTCGATTGGTGAAGCGGCAAGCGAACTGGGCCTTGAAACGCATGTGCTGCGCTATTGGGAAACCCGTTTTCCCAGGGACATCCGCCCGATCAAGCGCGAGGATGGCCGGCGCCTGTTCCGGCCGCAGGACATGGACGCACTGCGCGCTATCCGCATCCTCGTGCATGAGCGCGGGATGACGCTGAAGGGCGCGAAAACGATCCTCGCGGAGCAGGGTATCGAGGCCGTGCTCGGCGGCACTGCCACGCTCTCCGCCGCCCTCGAGCCGGTGCCAAGCCCCGCGCGCGAACTGCAGGCCAGCGTCGCCCTCGCGTTCGCCCCGCCTGATCGCAAGGCCCGCCTGGAGGAAGCCCTGCGGGAACTCACGGACATCAAGGGCCGCATCGACGCCGCCCGCGCCCGCCGCGCCGCCTGAACTCCAGCTTTTGGATTTTTTGGTCGGAACGAGAGGATTCGAACCTCCGACCCCTAGTCCCCCAGACTAGTGCGCTACCGGGCTGCGCTACGCTCCGACCGAACGCGCTGTATAGGCAAAGGCCTGCCCCGCTGCAACCGGGATAATCCCGTCCAGACAGTAACTCACGGTAACCGGAAACTACCCCAAAACCGCCTGGCGCAGCGCCCGTGCATCCCACAGGGCGTTGTGCTGGACAGCATCCATGATTTCGCTCGGATAGGCGGAGGCGTGCAGAAGGCGCAGCGATAGTTCCGGGATCCGCACCATCTGGCCCGGCCCGATGATCAGGCATTGCATCAGGTGCATCAGGTCCTCTGGCCAGTCGGCGACGATCTCCGGCGCCGCATCGCCTGCCAGGAACGCCTGGATGACGCGCCCGAACTTCGCCAGTGGCTGCACGTCCGGGCGCGCGTCGCTCAGTGAGAGGAAAGGCAGCACATGCTCCTCGACCCAGGGATGGGGCACAAGAAGGTCCAGCTCGGCCTCCGGCCGGACGAGGTAGAGTTCACTCGTCTCGCCCGAAAGGGCCAGACTGATGAGCTCGCCGCCGAAGCCGTTGAATTCGCAGTCGAGGAAATAGAGCAACGGCCCTATTTCCCCTTTGCAAGATCAAGCGAGTCCGTCTTGCCCACAGCGCCCAGCGCGAAGGCATATTCGGTGGCGACTTCCTTGAGGCCTTCGAACCGGCCCGAGGCGCCGCCATGGCCTGCATCCATGTTGATACGCAGGAAGTAGGGACCGGCCTCCGGCGCTTCATGGCGCAGCTTCGCCGCCCACTTTGCCGGCTCCCAATATGTGACGCGCGGATCGGTCACGCCCCCGGTGATCAGCATTGCCGGATAGTCGAGCTTCGTGACCTGATCATACGGGCTGTAGGCGAGGATCGTGTCATAGGCCTTTTCGTCCGTAAGCGGATTGCCCCATTCGGGCCATTCCGGCGGTGTCAGCGGCAGGCTCTCGTCAGACATCGTGTTGAGTACGTCCACGAACGGGACGGCCGCAATTACGCCGGCGAACAGTGTCGGGTCCATGTTGACCGCCGCGCCGACCAGCAGGCCGCCTGCCGATCCGCCATGCGCGACCAGCTTGCCGCGCTGCGTGTAGCCTTTGTCGACCAGGTACTGGCCAGCCGCGATATAGTCCTTGAACGTGTTGGTCTTCTTGTCGAGCTTGCCGTCCAGGTACCACTGGTAGCCCTTCTCCATGCCGCCGCGCATGTGCACGATTGCGTAGATGAAGCCGCGATCCACGAGGCTGAGGCGGCCGGTGCGGAAGTCCGCTGGCATCGAGATTCCGTAAGAGCCGTAACCGTAGAGCAGAACCGGCGCGGTGCCGTCCACTCGCGTATCCTTGTGGCGCAGCAGCGTCACCGGAACGAGCGCGCCGTCCCATGACGGCGCCATGATCCGTTCGGCGACATAGTCTGCCGGATTGTGGCCCGAGGGCACTTCGCGCGTCTTGCGCAGCACTTTCTCGCGCGTATTCAGGTCATAGTCGTAAACCTGGTCCGGCGTGGTCGGCGAAGCATAGTCGAAGCGCAGGACGGGCACATCGAAGTTGTGCCCGCCTTCCAGGCCGACACTGTAGGCGGCTTCATCGAAGCTGATGGAATGCGAGCTGCCATCAGCGCGCGAACGGATCACGATGCGCGGCAGCGCGTTCTCGCGCTCCATGATGGCGAGATAGTCCTTCTGCGCACTGACGCCGAGCAGCAATGTTCCTGGGCGGTGCGGGATCACATCGGTCCACGCTTCGCGCGATGTAGACGCCATCGGCGCCTTCACCATCTTGAAGTCCACGGCGCCTCCGGCATTGGTGACGATGTAGAATGCGCCGTCCCAATGGGTGACGGAGTATTCCTCATCAATCACGCGCGGTGCGACGAGGCGGAGCGTGGGGTTTAGTTCATCAGCAGGGAACCAGTAGACTTCCGAGGTTGTGTGACCGCCGGCCGAGACGAAGATCACGTCTTCGCTCTCGCTGGTTTCCAGGCCCACAAAGAAGCCGGGATCCTTTTCCTCGTAGATCAGCGTGTCTTCGCCGGTCTCGAGATTGCGCTGGTAGACCGCATCCGGGCGGCTGTTGGCATCGCGGTGGACCCAGAAGAGCGCCTTGCCTGTCCTGCTCCATTCGAAGGAGCCATAGGCGTTGTCGATGACGGTCGAGGTCAGCTCGCCTGTCTCGATGTTCTTCACACGGATGGTATAGAATTCGCTGCCTTTGATGTCCGTCGCGTAGGCTACGTACTTGTGGTCGGGCGAGACTTCGATGTCATTGAAAGCAAAATAGTCCTGGCCTTCGCCGAGCGCGTCCCCGTCCAGAAGGATTGTTTCCGGCGCTGATGTGTCAAAGGCCTGCGCGGCTGGACGGCGGGCATAGACCATATACTCTCCACCTTCACGAAAGCGGGTATAATAGGCCCAGTCACCATCGACGGCTGGCACGGAGCTGTCATCTTCCTTGATGCGGCCGCGCATCTCGTTGAACAGTTCGTCGCGCAGCGCGGTCGTCGGGTCTTCGAGACGCACCTTGGTGTAGGCGTTCTCGGCTTCGAGGTAGCCGCGGATTTCCGGCTTCAGCTGCGACGGATCGCGCATCACTTCCTGCCAGTTGTCATCCTTGAGCCAGTTGTAAGGATCATTCCGCGTACGGCCGAGCTGGGTGATTTCATGATCAACCCGGGCGGCCACAGGTGGCTGGGGCAGGGCCGCCTCGGCGCTGGTCAGGGTTACAGGTTCCACAGTGTCTTTGGTCATCGTGCATCCCGAGAACAGGGCGGTTGCGGCCACCAGGCCGGCGAATTGAGCAACAAGGCGCATTGAAGGCTCCGCTTATCGATAAACGCGACACTGGCCTGTGCCGCAGGGGCCTGTCCAGCCCTTATTCGGAGGGCCGGAAATCCAGCACCGCGCCGTTGATGCACCAGCGCTCGCCGGTCGGCGGCGGGCCGTCGCGGAACACATGTCCCTGATGCAGGCCGCAGGTGGCGCAGTGGCATTCGGTGCGGGGGTAGACCATCTTGAAGTCGGTCTTGGTAGCCACGGCGGCCGGATCGACCGGCTTCCAGTAGCTTGGCCAGCCAGTGCCGGACTCGAACTTGTGTTCCGAAGACCAGAGCGGCGTGCCACAACCCTTGCAATGGTAGACGCCGGCGCGCTTTTCGTCCTGGAAGTTGCCGGGAGTAAAAGCGCGCTCGGTGCCTTCCTTCACGCCGACCCGGTAGGCCTCGGGATCAAGGATCTCACGCCATTCGGCGTCCGTGCGGTTGATCTTTGTCTTGGTCATCGGGGGCGCTCCATCAGTGGTTCGCCCCCAATATAGGTGTTCGGTCAGCCGTAGAGAACGGTAATCGACTCAGCGACGAGCGCCGGGCGGTCCTTGCCCTCGATTTCGACGGTCGCTTCCATCTTCATCGTCTTGCCGCCGGCCTTGGATTCAACCGACAGGCATTTCTGGCGCAGGCGTACTTTCGAGCCCACGGGGACCATGTTGGTGAAGCGCACCTTGTCAGAGCCGTAGTTGATGCCGCGCGTAGTGCCTTCTACCCGGAGGACTTCAGCGCCCAGCATCGGCAGCAGCGACAGTGTCAGGAAGCCATGGGCGATCGGGCCGCCGATTTCCTTGGTCGCGCGCGCCACATCGACGTGGATCCACTGATGGTCGCCGGTTGCCTCAGCAAACTTGTTGACCCGGTCCTGGTCGATCGTGTGCCAGTCGGACACGCCGACTTCCTGCCCGGCAAGGGATTCGAGATCTGCGTAGGAAATTTTACGGGGGTTGGCCATCGGTGTCCTCCTTGATGCGGTTTTGCCTGTTCTGGCGCGGCCCCGGCGCTTCCGCAAGGGTAACGGCGCGTCAATTGTGGCCCGCTTGACTGCGGGGCGCGCGGGCTCAAGGTAGAGCTTCCGCCGGAGACCTGCGCCTCATGACCCTCGCTACCCTCTTTTCGCTCCGGAAGGGCACGCCGGGCCATGCGCGGCTGATCTATGCCGGTCTGCTTGCAGGTCTCCTGGTGCCTGGGCTCAACGTCGTGGCGGCGGCGATGGCTTACTTCAACCGCGGGCAAGGCGACGCTGTGATCGAGAGCCACACGCGCAACCAGCTGCACATCTTTGCCAAGAGCGTGGTTTACGTCGGCATCGGTCTCATCCTGACGTATTTCCTCGTCGGCGTCCTGGTCATCATGGCCGCCATCATCTGGTACGTCCTGCGCAACGCGCGGGGCCTGCAGGCCCTCGCCGCAAACCGGCCGGCAGACAACCCTGCCAGCTGGCTGCTCTGACCTTTCAGCCGAGATGCCGGTCCAGTGCGCCAAGGAAGCGCGCGATATCGCTTTCGCTCGTGAACAGGTGCGGCGTGATCCTGAGGCGGCTCCCGCGCTTGGAGACGTAGATGTTCTCTGACCGAAGTCGCGCCGTCAGATCATCCGGCGCCGTGTCCGGCAACAGCGCGCCGAGATAGTGCGGCCCGCGCCCGCTTTCCGGGCCCGTCGTCAGTCCTCGTTTTTCCAATGCCTGCGCAAGTGTCCGGCTCTGCTGGCCCAGCGTCATCTCGATGTTCGCAACGCCCCAGTCGAGGATCTGCTGCACTGCGGCGTGCAGCGCCGGCAGCAGCGCGAAGTTCGACCGCTCGCCCATGTCATAACGCTCCGCGCCCGGAGCATAGGCGTCGGTATAGTCGATCAGGCGCGAGAAATCAGCGGCGCCCTCGCGCGTGATCCAGTTCTGTTCCAGCGGTATGCCGTCTCGCCTGTGCGGCGCCGCGTAGAGGAAGCCCGTCGCATACGGCCCGAGCAGCCATTTGTAGCCAGCAGTGACCACGAAGTCGGGCTGCACCTCGGCCACATCGAATACCATCGCGCCGCAGCTCTGTGTCAGGTCCAGCACCAGCGCCGCGCCCACTTCGCGACACCGCGCACCGACCGCCTTCAGGTCAATCCGCGCCCCGTCCGTCCAGCGCACCTGCGCGCAGGCGACGAGCCCAGTGTCCGGTGTGATCGCGTTCAGCAGCGCCTCCGACAGGGAGACGTTGCCCGCCGCCGCAACCGTTTCAATCACCGCGCCGGTTGCCCGCGCATGTTCGCGCCAGGTGTAGACGTTGGAGGGAAACTGGTCCGCGAGAAGCAGGATTTTCTGCCCCCTCGCCAGTGGCAGGTTGCGTGCTGCCGTGGCGAGGCCGTAGCTCGCTGACGGAACGAACGCGATGCCTGCCTCGTCCGCGCCGATCAGCTTCGCCAGCAACGGACGCAGCGCGCGCGTATCTGTGAAAAAATCCGAATCCGGAATGGTCCAAGGCCGCAGCTTGCGAGAGATGCCCCGCTGCCCCGCCGCCGAAGCGGCAAGGGGGAGCGGCCCCATGGTCGCGACGTTCAGGTAGGCCACGTCTTCCGGAATGTCGAAGAGATGGCGTTGGTTCGGGATCAGGCTCACATTGAAGCCTTCGCGCCAGCCAGTTCGGCCAGGAAGTGGTAAGACGCCTTCGGCGTGCGCCGGAGCGTCCTGTAATCGACATGTACCACGCCAAAGCGCGGGCCGTACCCCATCGCCCATTCGAAATTGTCGAGCATCGACCAGACCAGATAGCCGCGCACGTCGGCCCCTGCCGCCCGCGCCTCCAGCACTGCACCGAGATACCGATTCAAGTAAGACACGCGCGCGGTGTCCTCGACGCGCCCTGCTGTATCCGCCTCGACATCATCCGCCATGCCGTTCTCGGTCACATAGACCGGTAGGCCGTAGCGCTTCGACGTCTCCACCAGCATGTCGCGGAAGGCGCCCGGCGCCACATGCCAGCCCATCAGCGTCGTCTCCGCGCCCTCAGGCGGGCTCGCATTGCGGAAGCCAAACGCATTGACGCGCGCCTGCGCATAGGTCGGCGAGTAGTGGTTCAGCCCCAGCCAGTCGAGCGGAGTATAGATCGCTTCCTCATCGCCGGGCTTGATCCGCGCACCCATCCACTCCCGCATGATCGGATCATACTTGCCCAGGAAAACCGGGTCGGCCGTGCCGCGGTTCATCGCCGAATCCATCTTCGCCGCCGCCGCGCGGTCATCCTCAGTGTTTGCTGCAGGCAGCGCCGGCTGCAGGTTCGGCACCGAGCCGATCTGCGCACCCGCTGGCAGCTCCCCGCGCAGCCGCCGTACTGCCGCGCCGTGCGACAGGTTCACATGATGCACGGCGTCGAGCCAGGCCTCGCGGTCGCGGATACCCGGCGCATGCACACCGGCGCCATAACCCAGCATCGTGAACATGTTCGGCTCATTGAACGTCGCCCAGTGCGAGACCCGGTCGCCCAGCCGCTTGGCCAACAGTCCTGCATAGTCCGCAAACAGCGGAACAATCTCCCGGCTCGTCCAGCCGAGCCCGGACTTGTGTAGCGCCAGCGGCAGGTCCCAGTGATAGAGGCAGAGCCAGGGAGCCACGCCGCTCTGCAAAAGTTCGTCCACCAGCCGGTCATAAAAGTCCAAACCTGCCTCATTCGGCGCCCCGCGCCCCTCCGGCAGCACGCGGCTCCACGACACAGAGAACCGGTAGGCGCCAAAGTTCGCCGCCTTCATAAGCGCTACATCTTCCTTGTACCGATGGTAGTGGTCGCAGGCGACATTCCCGGTGTCACCGTTCTTCACCCGGCCGGGCTCTGCACTGAACGCATCCCAAATGCTCGGGCCGCGGCCGTCCAGATCGTGCGCGCCTTCAATCTGGTAGGACGCC
This sequence comes from Hyphomonas sp., assembly GCF_022844445.1. Taxonomy (GTDB): domain Bacteria; phylum Pseudomonadota; class Alphaproteobacteria; order Caulobacterales; family Hyphomonadaceae; genus Hyphomonas. Next base: position 190,810 of record NZ_JALHLS010000004.1, on the reverse strand, counting down.
GTAGACGCGCCCCAGACAAAGTCCTTCGGAAAATCGCTGCGGCTGACCATGCATTCCTCCCAGGTTTCCCGGAAGGATGCGCTGCCTGCCTTCGGATCGCAAGGCCGCCTCAGCAAGCGATATTGCCCGCTCCATTTGCAGCGGGGGCCTCGGCCAGATCAGACGATCCGGCTGTCCTTGTTGCCCCAGTAGCGGTCGCGGATCAGGCGCTTATACAGCTTGCCGGTCGGGTGACGCGGCAGTTCCGGATCGAAGTCGATGCTTTTCGGGCATTTGATCTTCGACAGGTTCGCCAGGCAGTGCGCCATCAGTTCGGCCGCCAGTTCCTCGGACGGGGCAATGCCCGGCATCGGCTGCACCACCGCCTTCACCGCTTCGCCGAAATCCTCATCGGGCACGCCGATCACCGCGCAGTCGGCGACCTTCGGGTGGGTGATCAGGATGTTCTCGCATTCCTGAGGATAGATGTTCACGCCGCCCGAGATGATCATGAACGCCTTGCGGTCGGTGAGGTAGAGAAAGCCGTCTGCATCCACCTTGCCGACATCGCCGAGCGAGGACCAGTCGGGGTGTTTGGGGTTCAGCGCAGCTTTGTTCTTCTCCGGTGCGTTGTGATAGTTTGGCGGCGTGGTGCCACCGAAGTAGACTTGGCCTTCCTCGCCGACCGGCACTTCATCGCCGTCCTCGTTGCAGATGTGCAGCTCGCCCAGAACCGGGCGGCCGACCGTGCCCTTGTGGGTCATCCAGTCGGGGCTCTTCACCCAGGTCATGCCATTGCCTTCCGAGCCGGCATAGTACTCGTCGATCACCGGGCCCCACCAGGCGATCATCTGTTCCTTGACCGGCACGGGGCAGGGCGCCGCCGCATGGATCGCGAACTTGATGCTCGACACATCGTACGTCTTGCGTACATCTTCCGGCAGCTTCAGCATCTTCACGAACATCGTCGGCACAAGCTGCGAGTGCGTGACCTTGTATTTCTCGACGAGGCGCAGGTAGTCCTCCGGATCGAACTTCTCCATGATGATCAGCGTCGCACCGATGCGCGTGAATGCCATGCACCAGCGCAGCGGCGCGGCATGGTAGAGCGGCGCCGGAGACAGGTATACCGACTGATCCGTTGCGCCCGACATCACGCGCGCGATCTGGATCAGCGCGTTGTCCGCGTCGATCGGCAGTCCGCGCTCCAGAGGCGGGCGGATGCCTTTCGGGCGCCCGGTGGTGCCGGAAGAATAGAGCATGTCCGTGCCAGCCATCTCGTCGGCAATCGGCGTCACCGGAAAGGCCGCGACATGGGCTTCCATCGCGGCGAATCCGTCAATTTCCCCGTCGATGGACCAGTTGTGCTTCAGGCTGGTGGCGGCCTTCACTTCCTTCGCGATGGCGCCCTTTGAGGCACTCGCGATCAGCAGTTTCGCGCCCGAGTCCTCGATGATGTAGGTCACTTCCGGCGTCGTGAGGCGCGAGGAGACGGCCACATAGTAGAGACCGGCGCGTTGCGCGGCCCAGCAGATCTCGAAGTAGCGCGGCGAGTTCTCCGCAAAGATGGCGATGGTATCGCCCGGCGCGCAGCCTGCAGCGCGAAGCGCATGTGCGATCTGGTTGGAGCGGTCATTCAGCTGCTTGAATGTGATGACCTCGCCGGACCCGGACATGATGATGGCGGGCGCGTCAGGTCTCGACTTGGCGTGGTGACAAGGGTGCATGGTTTCCTCCGGGAATTTTATGAATTGGGCTCAGGGTTCCATCGGCCCGTTAAACTGGCGGGCAAAAAAGTCGTCCTTCTTCCACAGCGGGCGGACATCCTGATTGGCCAGCGCCAGCGCAATGCGGGCGTTGAGTTCGGCAAAGCGGGCGGCGGCGTTGAAATCCAGGTTGTTGGACATGTCGTCCGACGGGCGATGATAGTTCTTTGCCTGGTGCTCCGCGAAAGCTACATCCCCGCCATTCTGGAAGCCAGGCTTGAGGTAGACGGACGGTATGCCCGCTTCGACAAAGCGGAAATGATCGGACCGGGTGAAGATGCCCTGCTCGGGCGTCGGGTCGGGGCTCAAAGTGATGCCCATGCCGGAAGCGGCCGTCTCGACCGTCGCCGCGATGTTCGAGCGCAGCGCGCCGTAAACGATGATGTCCGTAAAGTCATAGGTCAGGATCGGCATGTCCAGGTTGACGTTTGCCACGATTGCGCCAGCTATGGGCGGATTCATCGCAAAGTACTGTGCGCCGAGAAGTCCTTTTTCTTCTGCCGTCAGCGCCACGAATACAACGGTTCGCTTCAGGGGCGGACCCGCCTTCATCATCCGCGCCGCGTCCAGCATCGTCGCAATGCCGCTCGCGTTGTCGAGCGCGCCATTGTTGATCGTGTCTTCCTCGATCGTCTTCGATATACCGATATGATCGAGGTGAGCGCTGATGATGATCACTTCGTCCTTGAGGACCGGATCGGTCCCCTCGATCATTCCGACGACGTTCGCAGACGTGACAGAATCATGCGTCGAGCGCTGTGTGATCGAGATCGTCAGCGGCAGGTCAAAGCTTTGCACGGTGCCGCCCTCGGCCTCCGCTGCCGTGATCACCTCGTCCCAGCTGATTGCGGCGCCGGTGAAAAGCGCGGGCGCGCTCTCAAGCGAGACACCCGCTGCGGCAGCGATGTTCGGGGAGGTGCTGTAGGGCGTCCCGTCGGCCTGAATCCAGGCCATGCTTGCGGTCTCGAGTCGGCCTTCGGCCAGCAGGCGCTGGAACGGATAGACCCCTTTCGAAGTCGGCGTTTCCACCGAGACGACCGCCACCGCGCCGCGATCCGAAATGTTCTTGGTCTTGCGGTTGCCGTAGAAGGCGCGCTCTTCGCTCTGGATGCCCTTGGGCGTCCCGCTCAGCATCACGGCCACTTTGCCGGTCAGGTCCAGCCCCGCCAAATCGTCCCGGCCGAGTTCCGGCGCGACGATCCCGAAGCCGACGAACACGGCCGGCGCTTCAATCGTCGCCTCCGGGGCCTTGAGCGCATTGTAGACCACCGCGTTCTGACCCTCGGTGAAGGGCAGCGCATTGCCCGCCGCATCCGTCACCTGAAACGCCCGCCCCTCCGGCGCCCGCACGGCGCGCTTGAAAGTGATCTCCTGGAAATAGGTGCCGCCATCGCCCGCCGGCGCGAGGCCGATCCTGGCGAATTCTGCCGCCACATAGTCCGCCGCCAGGTCATAGCCCGGCGTGCCGGTCTCCCGGCCTTCGAGGTCGTCCGAGGCGAGGTATGCCATATGCGCCTCGATCGCCGCCGCATCGGCGGCCGGTAGCTCGGCAGGTGCGGCAGCGGGCGTCTCGGGGGCGCAGGCGGCCAGTGCAGCGGCTGTTAGGGCCAGCAGGACATGGCTAAGGGCGCGCATCGGCGAGGCTCCGGGCAGTTGGCGGGATTTCGTTATCTCTAGCGCCCCGCTGCCTGCTGTCCACGACTTACGCTGGGGGAAGGATGGAGGCGCGTCAAAGCTCCCGCATCCAGTACCCCATCGGGTGCATCAGGTTTGGTCCGCCGGGGTCCACGGGCCAGGCGAATTCCGTCGCCAGCCCGTCCAGCTTCCGGTAGCCGCGCTTCGTCCAGAAACCGTCAAGCGGCGAATAATCTTCTGGCCGAGCCGGATGGTCCTTGGTGCGCTCCACCGCGCAGAAACACACCCGCTTGTAGCCGCGCGCCCTGGCATGCGCCTCGCGGGCATCGAAAAAGGCATGGCCAAGCCCCTGGCCGCGAAACGCGGGAAGCAGCACCGACTCGCCAAAATAGAACGTCGAACTCAATGGAAAGCCCGACTGAACCAGCGGCCCGGAAAACTCCGCATGGTGCCCTGTCAGCGCCGATCCTGTCGCGCAACCGGCAATCTCGCCCGCGTCCGTTTCTGCCGCCACGATGAAGCTGTCCTTGGCCGCCGCAAAGTCGCGCAGGTAACGCACCTCATAGCTTGCCGATCCGGCATAGAGATACGGAAACGCCCGAAATACCTCGATGCGCAGCGCCGCCAGTGCAGGCAGGGCGCGCTCGAGGTCCTCTCCGGTTAGTGTCCGCGTTTTCACGAGACCTGCCGTATCCATTCCTTGAGGTTGTAATAGGTCGTCACCCGCTGGATCTCGCCGCTCTTCACGTCGAAGAAAGCCCCCGCCGGCAAGCGATACTTTTGCCCGCGTGCTTGAGGCAGGCCGGGATCGGTCTTGTTGTAACTGCCGTTGACAATGAACTCCGCCGCCGCGCGCGTGCCATCCGCCGACGGCATCACCACGATGTCGGTCAGCAGCTCATCATAGCAGTCGTCCATATGCGCCAGGAATTCAGCGAAGGCCTTGCGTCCGCCGCGCTTGTCGCCCTCATTGACGTAGTGGTTGAGGTCCTCCGACACACACGCCGCCATGCCTGTCCAGTTCTTCGCATTGAAAGCGGCATAGTAGCGGTGAATGAGATCGGTGGTCGTCGTCATTTCGGCAATCCGGGTTGTCCCGCCTGATCGGGATGGGCTGTCACATAGGCGCGCTTCAACTCGGCGGACCGGTTGTGCGCCCCGTCAGGGCTCCAGCCCGGCGCGTTCAACGCCCGGCCTACCCAGCGCCAGGGCCGCAGGCCATCGCGCACGCAGTCTCTCAGCAACCCGCCCAGCTCATGGAACGCAATCACGAACGGATTATAGGTTCCGACCGGCTTCACGATCCCATAGATCGGCTTCTCGCGCTCCAGCTCCGGCACGAAGCTCCCAAACATCCTGTCCCAGATGATGAACACGCCTGCATAGTTCGCATCGAGATATCGCGGGTTCGTCGCATGGTGCACCCGGTGGTGGCTCGGCGTATTCATCACCGCCTCGAACCATTTCGGCATTCTGTTCACCGCCTCGGTGTGAATCCAGAACTGGTAGAGCAGGTTCAGTCCGCCAACGAAGGCGATCACATACGGATGAAACCCGATCCAGACCATCGGCAGGCCCAGCAGGATCAGCCCCGTGAAAGGCCCAAACCAAGGCTGCCGGAGAGCGGTCGTCAGATTGTAGTGCTCGGAAGAATGGTGCGTCACATGCTCCATCCAGAACCAGCGCATCCGGTGGGCAAAACGGTGCTTCCAGTAATAGACAAAATCATACAGCACGAAGGCCAGCGCGAATGTCCACCAGGTGAACGGCAGCGTCGCGATCCGGTAGGGCCAGAGCAACGCCATCATCCAAACGAAGATCGCTGCCGTCACCGTATTCACGGTGAGATTGCCGATCCCCATCGCCATCGAGGCGAGCGCGTCTTTCGTCTCGTACCGCCCGCTTGCCCGGCCAGTCTTCACCGCCCACCATTCGAGGGCGACCGACAGCACGAAAAACGGCGCGGCCAGGGTTGTCACTTCGGGCAGGGGCGTCGGGTCCATGTCTCCAGCGCTAGCGAAAAATGACGGCCCCGTCACCCCCGTTTCCTGCCGGCCCGGGCAGCGCTTGACGGACGTTGGGGAAGGGGTCCCTTGTCGAAGGGTCAATTCAAGGAGGACTACGCATGGCTCGCCCGAAAGAGTTCAAGGAAATCATTCTCGACATCGAAGACGGCGTCGCTACGCTGACGATCTATCGCCCGAACAACATGAACGCCTTCACCGGCGTGATGATGTACGAGATGATGGAAGCCTTCGACATCACCGACAAGGATGACAGCGTAAAGGCGGTCATCGTCACCGGACACGGCGAGAAAGCCTTCTGCGCCGGCGCTGACCTGTCGGCCGGCGCCAAGACCTTCGACTATGACGCCCGCGCGGGAGATGGCGAAAAGGGCCGCACGGAAAACATCGACATCCAGCGCGATGGCGGCGGCCGCCTCACCCTGCGGATCTTCGAAAGCCTGAAGCCGGTCATCGGCGCCATCAACGGCGCCGCTGTCGGCATCGGCGTGACGATGCAGCTGCCGATGGACATCCGCATCGCCTCCGACAACGCCCGCTTCGGTTTCGTGTTCAACAAGCGCGGCATCAACCCCGAAGCTGCCTCCAGCTGGTTCCTGCCGCGCCTCGTCGGCATCCAGCAGGCGCTGGAATGGTGCTATACGGGCCGCGTCTTCCCCGCCTCGGAAGCCCTCGCCGGCCGCCTCGTCAGCCGGGTTGTTCCGCAGGCGGAGCTGATGAATGTGGCCCGCGCCCTCGCCAAGGAAATCGGTGACAACACGGCGCCTGTCTCCAACGCGCTCACCCGCCAGATGATGTGGCGGATGCTCGGGGCCTCGCACCCGATGGACGCCCATATCGTCGACTCCGCCGCCATTTACTCGCGCGGCAAGACGCCGGACGCGAAAGAGGGCGTGATGAGCTTCCTCGAAAAGCGCACGCCGGTCTATCCGGTGAAGGTCTCGGACGGCATGCCCAAATTCTTCCCCTGGTGGGAAGAGCGGGAGTTCGAGTGGATCGGCGGAAAAGACTGATCCTGTGCAGTCGCTCCTCCCTCTTGCGGCGGATATCGGCGCGCGCCTGAAAGCGCGCGGCGAAACCGTGGCCATCTCGGAATCCTCCGCAGGCGGACTGATCTCCGCCGCGATCCTCGCCGCGCCCGGTGCGTCGGTCTGGTATCGCGGCGGCGGTGTCATCTATACGCCGCAGGCCTTTCGCGGCCTGCTCGGCCTTCGCCGCGAAGACCTCGGCGACATGCGCTCGTCCACGGAGCCCTATGCCCGCCTCCTCGCGCGCACTATCGCCGGCAAGCTGGATGCCCATTGGGGCCTCTGCGAAACCGGCGCCTCCGGGCCCACCGGCAACGGCTACGGCGACGCCGCCGGCCACACCTGCGTTGCACTTGCGGGCCCCGGCAAGTTCGAGGTCAGCCGCACGCTGGAGACGGGGCTTTCGGATCGCCCGGAGAACATGCGCCTCTTCGCGATGGAAGCCCTGGAACTCCTGCGCGCCGCGCTCGACTAGGCGAGCTGCGCCACAATCAGCGCCGCCGCCGCTTCCGCGGCCACGGTTTCCGTGTCGATCACAAGGTCAGCTGCCGGCATCGCCCGCTCGCTGGCCTCGAACTCGGCTTGCAGTTTCGCCAGCAGTTCGCGGTCCCGCAGCTTGCCGAACGCCGCCCGGTCTGCATTGGCGATGCGCGCCATCTGTCCGTCTGCGGAGAGTTTGAGATGCACCAGCAGCGCTTCGCCACCCCCGCCGCGCACGAGGTCTGCCACGCGCTGCGCAAAGTCCGGTGATACAGAGCCTTCCGGCTGGAAGGTGAATATCAGCGAGCGATCCTCCGCCACAGCGGCCTTGAACACGTCCATCCAGAACTGCTCGCGCAAGCGCACGAAAGACGGCGAGCCGAACGGAAACACAGCGGACACCGTGTCGACCACCAGATGGTTGTGGAACAGCGCCAGCCCGGTGAGCTCCGCCACGCGCCGCGATACCGTGTACTTGCCGGCTGCCGGCGGGCCGTAGACGAAGATGAGTTTCATCGCGCGCCTATTCGAACGGGTCGGCCTTGGACGCGTCGTATTCGAGGTTGCCGAAACGGGTGACGCGCGCGTCGAAGGCGAGCTTCACGGTGCCGATGGGGCCGTGGCGCTGCTTGGAGACGATCACTTCCGCTGTGCCGAACACCTGGTCCATGCGGGTGCGCCAGGCTTTCCACTTGTCGTTCGAGGACGGATCATTCGGGTCTGCCGGCGGCTCGGTCCGCGCGAGGTAGTATTCCTCGCGGAAAACGAACATCACGATATCAGCGTCCTGCTCGATCGAGCCCGATTCCCGAAGGTCCGAAAGTTGCGGGCGCTTGTCATCGCGCTGTTCCACCGCGCGAGACAGCTGCGACAGCGCCATCACGGGCACGTTCAGATCCTTAGCCAGCGCCTTCAGCGCTGTGGTGATCTGCGTCACTTCCTGCACGCGGTTCACGTTCGATCCGGACGAGGACGCCGTGATCAGCTGCAGGTAGTCGATCACGATGAGGTCAAGTCCAACCGACCGGCGCAGTCGCCGCGCGCGGGCCGTCAGTTCACCGATGGAAATGCCGCCGGTGTCGTCGATATAGAGCGGCAGATTCTGCATTTCGGCGGTCGCTTCGGAGAGACGCTCGAAGTCCGCCTTCGAGAGCTTGCCCTGACGGATGTCGTGAGAGCTGATCTCCGTGCGTTCGGCCAGAATTCGCGTCGCCAGCTGCTCGCTCGACATCTCCAGGGAGAAGAAGGCGACGATGCCGCCATCGATCGTCTTGTGCGAGCCGTCTTCGAGGGTTTCGTACTTGTAGGCTTTCGCCACGTTGTACGCGATGTTGGTGGCGAGCGACGTTTTTCCCATCGAAGGGCGGCCGGCGAGGATAAGAAGATCGGAGCGGTGGAAGCCGCCGAGCTGTTCGTCGAGATCGCGCAGCGCCGTCGGGATGCCGGCGATCTTGCCGCCGCGCTTGAAGGCCGCCTCGGCGGTGATCAGCGACTCGGCGAGTGCTTCGGCAAAACTTGAGAAGCCACGCTCCGAACTGCCGCGCTCGGCGAGTTCGAACAGCGCACGTTCGGCCTTGTTGATCAGCGTCGAGCCGGTGTCTTCGTCTTCCGGGACCAGCGATTGCGACTGGATGCTTGCGCCGACACGGATCAGTTCGCGCCGGATCGCGAGGTCGCGGATGATGCGCGCATAGTCCTTTACCTCCGGCCCGAAGGCGGCGGCGTCCAAAAGGTCGACAAGGTATTTGCCGCCGCCGATCTCGGTCAGCTTTTCCTTCTGCTCGAAATGCTCGCGCAGCGTGACGCCATCCGCCACGCGGCCAGTCTGGATCATGTTGGAGGCAACTTCATACAACAGGCTGTGGGCCGGGGCGTAGAAGTCGATCGGGCGCAGGATGTCCGCGATATACTGGTAGACGTTGTTGTCAAAAAGGATCGCGCCCAGCACGGCGGCTTCAGCGGCGAGGTTGTGCGGCGAGACAACGGGCGTCTGCGAGGTCGTTTGCTGGTTCATGCGCAGATATTAACCCAACCCGCCCCGCCGCGCGCGGGGTGAGGCTCACTTTTGAGGAACGAATCACAAGAAAAAAGCCGCGGCTGTTTCCAGCCGCGGCTCTTGTAGGGGTCCGTCTGGACGAAGACTATTCGTCGTCGCCGGCCGGGCCGCGCTCGGCGGCCGCTTCGGCCAGTTCACCGGCCTGTTCGGCGGCGAAAGCGGCGTTGGCAGCCTGCAGGGCCTCGGCGATATTCTCGCCCTTGGCCTGACGTTCGGCTTCTTCGTTCGACCGGGCAACGTTGACCTGGACCTTCACGGCAACTTCGGCGTGGAGGCGGATCGAGACGTCGTACATGCCGATAGCCTTGATCGGCTTGTCGAGACGAACGCCATTGCGCGGGACCTTGTGGCCTGACACTTCGGCGGCCTCAGCGACGTCGCGCGCCGAGACCGACCCGTACAGCTGGCCGGTTTCGCCAGCCTGACGGATCAGAACGAAGATAGCGCCTTCGAGCTTTTCGGCGTCTGTTTTCGCAGCGTCGCGGGCAGCGGCGTTGCGGGCCTCGATGGCCTCACGCTCGATTTCGAACCGTTTGCGGTTCCGGTCGTTAGCGACGAGGGCCTTGCCTTGGGGGATCAGGAAGTTGCGGCCGAAACCGTTTTTGACGCGGACTTCGTCGCCGATCTTGCCGAGGCGTTCGATGCGCTCAAGGAGAATGACTTGCATGGCTCTCTCTCCTCAGACTGCGAACGGAATGAGCGCCAGCATGCGGGCGCGCTTGATCGCCTGAGCCAGCTTGCGCTGGTTTTTCAGGTTCACGGCGGTGATGCGGCTCGGCACGATTTTCCCTTTTTCAGAGATGTAGCGCTGCAGCAGCTTCACGTCTTTGTAGTCGATTTCCTGTGCGTGCTCGCCCGTGAACGGGTCGACCTTGCGGCGGCGTCCGAACGGACGGCGGGCAGGAATGTTCGTGATGTTGATTTTCTGTGCCATTGGATCTGTTCCTTACCCTTAATCGCGCGGACGGCGTTCTTTGCGCGACAGAACCACGGAGGGCTCATCGGACAGCGTTTCGACGCGGACGGTCAGGTAACGCATCACGTCTTCAGAGATGCGCTGGCGGCGTTCGAGTTCGTGGATCGCGGCAGGCGGTCCATCGATGTTGATGCAGGAGTAGTGACCCTTGCGCTGCTTCTTGATCGGATAGGCGAGGCTGCGAAGGCCCCAGTATTCGGTCCGGCCAACAGTTGCGCCTTTGTCCTTGAGGAAAGCGCTCATCTCTTCGACGAAGGTTTCGACCTGGGCCGGCGAGATATCAGGTCGCGTGATTACGACGTGCTCGTATAGTGCCATGTTTTCATTCCCGAAATTCGAAGATGCGGCGCTGGAGGGCGGGAGACCCTTGCCAGCGATGGCCCCTCTTTTTCCGGCTCATTCCGGGGACTTGAGGACCGCACCTTGCTGCGAAGGGCGGTCTAAAGCCCATCTGGCCGCAGATTTCAAGCGCTTGCATGCCGGAAGGGGGCGCTTTAGCACGGCCAAAACAACGGGAGGCCCGGTAACCATATGACGTTGGCATTCATCTTTCCGGGGCAGGGCAGCCAGGAAATCGGCATGGGCAAGGCGCTGGCGGAGGCCTTCCCGGCTGCGCGCGCCGTATTCGAGGAGGTCAACGCGGCCCTCGGGCAGGACCTGTCCGGGCTGATGTGGGGCGGGGAACTCGCCGAACTGACGCTCACCTCCAATGCCCAGCCGGCCCTGATGGCCCACTCGGTCGCGGCCTACCGCGCGCTTGAGGCGAACTTCGGGATCAGCGCGCGGGACGCTGCCTTCGTGGCCGGCCATTCGCTGGGCGAATACTCAGCGCTGGCCGCAGGGGGCTCGATCAGCCTCGCGGACACCGCGCGCCTTCTGCGCATCCGTGGCAATGCCATGCAGTCGGCGGTGAAGCCGGGTGAGGGCGCCATGGCGGCGCTGCTCGGCGCGGATTACAGCCAAGCCGAAGCAGCCTGCGCCGCCGGCCGCGCCACTGGCGGCGCCTGCGACATCGCCAATGACAACGCGCCCGGCCAGCTGGTCATCTCCGGTTCCAAGGCGGCCATCGATGTGGCGGTCGCCTGGTCGCAGGCGAACGGCGTCAAGAAGGCGATGGCGCTGAACGTCTCCGCCCCCTTCCATTGCGCGCTGATGCAGCCGGCCGCCGATGCAATGGCCGAAGCGCTTGCGACGACCACGATCAACGCCCCGGCCGTTCCGCTGGTCGCCAACGTCACCGCCGGTGCCGTCACCGATCCGGAAGCCATCCGCGTGAACCTCGTCAAGCAGGTCACAGCCCGCGTGCGCTGGACTGAGTCCGTGCAGTTCATGGTCGCGCAGGGCGTCACGACGACCGCCGAGACGGGCAACGGCAAGGTGCTCACCGTGATGCAGCGGCGCATCGAGAAATCCCTGAACGGCTTCACCCTCGGCAATCCCGAAGACCTCGAAGCCTTCGCCAAAGCCATCAAAGGATAAGAGACATGTTCGACCTCACTGGCCGCACGGCCCTCGTTACCGGCGCTTCCGGCGGCATTGGCCGCGCCATTGCGCAGGCCCTCTCGGAAGCCGGCGCCAAGGTTGCCCTGTCGGGTACGCGCGAAGCGGTGCTGCAGGAAGTCGCCGCGACCCTGAAAGGTGAAAGCGCCATCGTGCCGTGCAACCTCTCCGACCCCGCCGCCGTCGATGCGCTCGTCGGGCAGGCCGAAGCCGCCATTGGCCCGCTCGATATCCTCGTGGCCAATGCCGGCATCACGAAGGACAAGCTGCTGATCCAGATGAAGGACGAGGACTGGAACGACGTCATCAACGTCAACCTCGGCTCTTATTTCCGCCTAACCAAGACGGCCGTGCGGGGCATGATGAAGCGCCGCCATGGCCGCATCATCGGCATTACCTCCATCGTGGGGGTCACCGGAAACCCCGGACAGGCGAATTACTGCGCCTCCAAGGCCGGTATGATCGGCTTCACCAAATCGCTCGCGCAGGAAGTCGCCAGCCGGGGAATCACCGCCAACACGATCGCCCCGGGCTTCATCGAATCGCCGATGACCGATGTGCTGCCGGAAGCCCAGAAAACGGCGCTCCTCGGCCAGATTCCCTCCGGGCGGCTCGGCCAGGGCGGCGACATTGCAGCAGCAGCCGTGTATCTTGCCTCCAGTGAAGCCGCCTACGTTACGGGCCAGACCCTGCACGTAAACGGCGGCATGGCGATGATCTGAGGGGCAGGCCCCCTATTGAGACAAGGGCTTGGCGCTGCAATGGAGTGTGTGCTAGGCGCAACACAATGGTTCGGAAACGAGCCGGTATTCAGGCATATCTAGAGAGGTATCCATGTCTGACGTTCTTGAACGCGTGAAGAAAATCGTTGTCGAAAACCTCGACGTCGAAGCGGACAAAGTGGTTGAGGGCGCAAGCTTCATCGACGACCTCGGCGCTGACTCGCTCGACCTCGTCGAGCTGGTCATGGCCTTCGAAGAAGAATTCAACATCGAGATCCCTGATGATGTCCAGGAGTCGATCCGCTCGGTCGGCGACGCCGTGACGCACATCAAGGCGCATATCTAGGCGCCTTGTCCGCGATGTCTGAACGCCGCGTCGTCATCACTGGTATTGGTATCGTGTCCCCTCTTGCGATGGGACGCGAAGCCACTTGGGAACGCCTTATTGCCGGCAAGTCTGGTGCAGGCCCCATCGACAATTTCGATGCGTCGGACCTTCCCTGCAAAATTGCTTTCCAGGTGCCGTATGTCTCCGGACGCGGCGGCGGCACGGGCGATGCCCATGCCTTCGATCCCGAGAAGTACATGTCAGCCAAAGAGCGGCGGCGAACCGATGAGTTCGTCGTGTACGCGATGGCGGCGGCCGAAGAAGCCCTCGAGGATGCCAGCTGGAAACCGGAAACGGATGAAGACCAGGAACGTACAGGCGTCCTGATCGGCTCAGGTATCGGCGGCCTCGAGACCATCTACGAGACCTCAATCATCCTGCACGAACAGGGCCCCCGTAAGGTCAGCCCGTTCTTCATTCCCGCATCGCTGATCAACCTCGCCTCTGGCCAGGTCTCGATCCGTCATGGACTGAAGGGGCCGAACCATTCGGTCGTCACCGCCTGCGCCACCGGCGCGCACGCGATCGGCGACTCGGCACGGCTGATCAAGTACGGCGATGCCGACGTGATGGTGGCCGGCGGCGCGGAAGCGGTGATCGGCAAGCTGGGCATCGCAGGGTTCTGCGCGGCCAAGGCCATGTCGACGAGCTTCAATGACACGCCGCAGAAAGCCTCGCGTCCATACGATAAAGACCGTGACGGTTTCGTCATGGGCGAAGGCGCGGCCGTGCTGGTGCTCGAAGAATACGAGCACGCAAAGAAGCGCGGCGCGAAGATCTACGCCGAAGTGGCGGGCTACGGCCTGACGGGCGATGCCTACCACATTACCGCGCCGGCTGAAGGCGCCGAGGGCGGCTTCCGTGCCATGAAGATGGCCTTGAAGAATTCGGGCATGGACCCGGCCGAGATCGATTACGTCAACGCTCACGGCACCTCGACGCCGAAGGGCGACGAAGGCGAGGCCGGTGCGGTCGAGCGCGCGTTCGGCGAGCATGCAAAGAACCTGTCGATGTCCTCGACCAAATCGGCTGTCGGGCACCTGCTCGGCGCGGCCGGCGCGATTGAGGCGGCGTTCTGCGCCCTGGCCATCCGTGACCAGATCATGCCGCCGACCCTGAACCTCGACAATCCGAGTTTCGAGACAGTGATCGATCTCATCCCGCACAAGGCCAAGAAGGGCCGGGTGCGCGCGGCGATGTCGAACAGCTTCGGCTTCGGCGGCACCAACGCGTCGTTGATTCTCCGCGAAGTCACCTGACGGGCGCTGCGCTGCCAGGCTACACTGTGACAATTGATTTCCGGGCCGGGGCGGGCACGGTATTAGAGACATAGTGTCCGTCGAATGAGGCCCTCATGCGATTCCTGAAAACCCTGTTTGTCTGGATGTTGATGCTCGCCTTCCTGGCGGCAGCTGGCGCGGGTGCCGGTTGGGTATGGTACAATAACGAATTGACGGCGCCGGGTCCGCTCACGGAGGAAACCGTCATCGAGGTCGCTCCGGGAGAATCGCTCGCTTCGGTGGCGGCGCGGCTGGAGGCGGACGGCGTGATCAAGGACGCGCGGCTGATGCGCCTCAAGTCCCGGATCGACGGCACCGAACTTGACATCAAGACCGGCGAGTACATCATCGACAAGGGCGCAAGCGTCAATCAGGTGCTCAGCATACTGATCGAAGGCCGCTCTCTTCTGCACAAGATCACGCTGCCGGAGGGGCGTACTACGGCGCAGCTCCTGCGCATTATCGAGAAAGACAAGCTGCTTGAAGGCGACATGCCGGAGGTGCTGCCCGAAGAAGGCACGCTGTTGCCGGATACCTACATGTTCCACCGCGGCATGACGCGCATCCAATTGATTGAAAAAATGGAGAAGGCGCAGGCGGACCTGCTCGCTGAACTCTGGCCGACGCGGCAGGAGGGCCTGCCCATCGAGACGCCGTATGAGGCGGTGATCCTCGCCTCTGTGGTGGAGAAGGAAACCGGGCGCGCTGACGAGCGCCCTGAGATCGCTGCGCTGTTCACGACGCGTCTCAAGCGCGGCATGCGTCTGCAGAGTGATCCGACGATCATCTACGGCATCTCGAAGGGCGAGCCACTCTACAACAAGGCCGGCCAGCGCCGCACGCTCTACCGGTCAGAGATCGACCGACATACAGAATGGAACACCTACCAGGTCGACGGCCTGCCAAAGACGCCGATCTGCAATCCGGGCGCCGACGCCATCCGCGCCGTGCTCGATCCTCCGGAGACGGAGTATGTTTTCTTTGTGGCCGACGGTAAGGGCGGCCACCTGTTCGCGAAGACCAATGCGGAACACGAGCGCAATGTGGCCGCCTACCGCGCCTACGAGCGCCAGGAAATTGCGCGTGAGCGGGCCAACTGATGGGAACACTTTCGGGGATGACCGGCTTCGCGCGGGTCACGGGGGAGGAAAGCTGGGGCGCCTGGGCCTGGGAGGCCAAGAGCGTCAACGGCCGTTCGCTGGACGTGCGCGTCAACTACCCGCCGGGTTTTGATGCGCTGGAGCGCGAAGTAAAGGCAATGGCGACGGAGCGGTTCAATCGTGGGTCGCTGCAGGTCAGTCTGAGGATCGACCTGGCGAGCGGTACCGGCGGCGTGGTGATCGACCATACGCTGCTCGCCACCTTGGCGGATGCTGCCCGCAAGGCGCTCGGCACCGATCTGACTCCGGAAGCGGTGGCGACGCTGATGACGCTGAAGGGCGTGGTGGAGACGGGCAGTTCCTCGCTGCGCGACCTTGGCTCGGACGCGGCGGCCATGGCGGTGCTGAGCGCGGGCGCGAAACGGGCGATGGAACAGCTGGCAGAAGGCCGCCGGGCGGAAGGCGCGACGCTGCTGGCGGTGCTGTCCGGCCATCTCGATGAAATCGAAAGACTCTCCGCTGTCGCTGCGAAGGTTGCGGAGACGCAGCCCGGTCTGATCAAGGCGAAACTGGTGAAGCAGCTGGAAGACCTCGACCGCGAAGGCCGGGTTGATGCCGAGCGCTTTGCGGCTGAGGCGGCGCTGTCGGCAGCCCGCGCGGATGTGCGTGAAGAACTCGACCGGCTGGGCGCGCATGTGAAATCCGGCCGCGACCTGCTGAAGGCCGGATCGCCTGCAGGGCGAAAGATCGACTTCCTGGCGCAGGAGCTAAACCGCGAGGCGAACACACTCTGCTCGAAGTCGGCGAGCCTTGATTTGACGAATGCGGGACTCAGCCTCAAAGGAGTGATCGACCAGTTCAAGGAGCAGGCGGCCAATGTCGAATAGCGGACACCCGAAGGACCATGGCCGCCGGCGCGGGCTGATGCTGGTGCTGTCGAGCCCGTCGGGCGCCGGCAAGACAACGCTGTCGAAGATGCTGCTGGAAGAGTTCACCGACGTTAAACTGTCAGTCTCGGCCACCACCCGCCCGCCACGGCCGGGCGAGACTGACGGCAAGGATTACCATTTCCGCACACCGGACCAGTTCAAGGACATGATCGCACGCGGCGAGTTCCTTGAATGGGCCTTCGTGTTCGACAAGTATTACGGAACGCCGAAGGCCGACACGGTCGCGCGGCTCGAGGCGGGCGAGGACGTGTTGTTCGATGTCGACTGGCAGGGCGCCGACGCGCTTCATGACCAGATGCCGAACGATGTCGTCTCGGTGTTTATTCTCCCGCCGAGCATCGACGCGCTGAAGGCGCGTCTTGCGGGCCGGGCGGGGTCTACGGATCAACTGGTCGCGCGCCGGATGGAAGATGCCAAGCGCGAGATCATGCATTGGCGCCGGTATGACTATGTCGTCGTGAATGATGAGTTGAAGGCCGCCTACCAGCGCCTTAAGCGCATCCTGCTCGTCGAACGGCTGAAGCGGTTGCGCCAGCTGGACCTCGAGGACCATGTCCGTATGCTGCTCGGCGAGGGCTAGGCGAGGCTTTCTGCCAGCTTGCGGAATTCGGCCTGCGTCAGCGTTTCTGCCCGCGCGGTCGGATCGATGCCGCAGTCAGCCAGCCAATCCTCCGCCTTCATGCCGCGCTTCTTCGCGAAGGGCTTCAGCGCGGCCCGTAGCATCTTGCGGCGCTGGCCGAAGGCTGCGCCGGCGATCTGTTCGAGCAGTTCGATATGCGCGAAGCGCTTCTCCGGCGGCAGCGGATCGAACACGGCGACCGCGCTGTCAACCTTCGGCGGCGGACGGAAGGCGCCCGGCGGCAGGGTGAAGGAAATGTAGGGCCGGGTGACGGCCTGCGCGAGCACGGCCAGGCGTCCGTAGGCGTCCGTGTCGGCCTTAGCGCAGATCCGCTCAGCGACTTCCTTCTGGAACATAAGCGCCATCTCGCCGCGCCAGTCGCCCGCTTTCAGCCAGTCGACCAGCAGGGGCGTGCCGACATTATACGGAAGGTTGGCGATGATCATGGCCGGGCCGGCGGCGCCAGCCTCGTCCAATACCTTTTCCCAACGCACCTTGCGGGCATCCTTGGCGATCACGACCATCTGGCCGCTTTTTGCTTCTGGCCAATCGAGCAGCGCTTCGGAAAAGCGTGGATCGGTTTCGACCACGATCAGTTTTGCCGGGTCTTCGTTGAGGATGGCGCGGGTCAGTCCGCCGGGGCCGGGGCCGACTTCGATAACAGTGCGGCCTCTGGGCGAGCCCGCAGCATTGGCGGCGCGTTTCAGGATCGAGGGATCGAACAGGAAATGCTGGCCCAGAGACTTGCGGGCGGGGGCGTCGGTCAGCGGGATATGATCGTCGCTCATGCGGCGGCTTTCTGGCGGTTGGCGGCGAAGGTCGCCGCGAGGCGGAGGGCGGCGATCAGGCTGTCAGGCTTGCAGGTAGCAGCGGCGGCTGCGTCATAGGCGGTGCCATGGTCGGGGCTGGTGCGCACAATGGGCAGGCCGAGCGTGGAATTCACGCCGCCCCACATATCGAGCGTCTTGACCGGAATGAGGCCTTGGTCGTGGGTCATTGCAATCACGGCGTCCCACGCGCCGGACAGCGCTTCGGCGAACACGGTATCGCCGGGGCGGGCATGCGAGACGAAAATACCCTCCGCCTGCAGACGATCCGAGGCCGGATTGATGATCTCGATTTCCTCGCGCCCGATGCTGCCGCCTTCGCCTGCATGGGGGTTGAGGCCAGTGAAGGCAATGCGGGGAGCGGCGATGCCAAACTCGTGGACGAGCGAGTTGTGCACGACGCGCGCGATGCGCTCGAGCCGCCCGTCGCCCAGAACGCCGGGTACGTCGCGCAGCGGCATGTGGATGGTGGCGAGCGCAACGCGCAGGCCACCGCCGGTGAGCATCATCACGGGGTTTGCGGCCTGGCCCGCTGCCTCACACAGGTGCGCCACAAATTCCGTATGACCCGGAAAGCGGAAGCCTGTCGAATAGAGCAGCGCCTTGTTGATCGGGTTGGTCACGACACCGGAGGCGCGGCCGGCCAGCGCATCGGCGACGGCAAGTTCGATGGCGCGCACGATGCCGGGGGCGGCTGCCTTGTCCGGTTTGCCGGGCGCAACCGATGGAACGTCGTCTAGCCTGAGGATGGGCAGGGCCTCGGGAAACACGTCTGCGGCATCCGCGGGCGATGAGATCGTCCGCGTCGGCACGCCGGAAATCAGATGCGGGGCGCCAATCAGGTAAAAGGCAAGGGCCGGATCATGGCGCAGGGCCGCCCAGGCGGCCGCCGAGATCGCAGGGCCGCAGCCGGCGGGATCGCCCATCGTCAGGGCCAGAGGGGGAAGGGCAGGTCTGCTCACGCCCGCGATGTCGCGCCAATTGGCCCGTCAGGCAAGCGCGTTCGTTGCCGTTAACGGTAAATGATGGTGGCGTCGCGGCGGGAGTTGCGTAGCTCGCGCTCCGAAATCATGTTCAGCTCGCGCGCCTTGATCGAGCCTTTCATGTCTTCCTTCGAAGGCAGGGCCTCGGCCCCGTCCTGACGCCGGCAGACGTACATCACGGCGAGCCCGCCGCCGACAGCGAAGATTTCGGTGGGCGAGCCGACCGCGGTGCCGAGCACAAGGCCGCGGCCTTCTTCGCCGAGTTCGACAACGTCGATATCCAAAAGGTCCTGCGCGCGCAGCTCGCTTTTGGAGTTGGCGACCGACTGGACATCGTCGCACGATTTGATGCGGCCCATGGCTTCGGTGAGCGTGGCTTCTTTGGCGTCGGTGGCGACGAGGCGCTTCAGGTCGACCTTGGTGGTCGGCTGGCTCGGCTCGCGCTTGGCCGTGACGTTAAGGATGTAGATGCCATTCTCGACCTGGACGGGTGGCAACAGGGACGGAACGGTTGCGCCGGTCACGGCTGCGGAGAGCGCCGGGGAGAGGTCATCCGCCGACACCCAGCCCATGTCGCCGCCGGTCGCCGCCGTCGGCGCTGACGAGATGCGTTGCGCGGCAATGCGGAAGTCCGCACCCTGCTGCAGCTGCTGGATGATCGACTCGGCGGCTTTCAGGGCCTCCGGACGGGTCGCTGCGTCGGGGGCGTAGAGGAAGATTTCGGCGACGCGGTACTGCGTGGTCTTCATGGCAGCGCGCATGCGGCTCAGCTGGTCTTCGACCTGGTTGTCGGAAATCCGGATGCGCGAGCCGAACAGGCCACTCATCAAGCGGTTCCATGCAATATCGGCGCGGATCTGTTCTTCCAGGCTCACCGGGTTCACCCCGGCGGTGAGCAGTTGCTGGCGCAGGCCGTCCGCGCCAATGCCGCTTTCGGCGGCCATGTCGCTGAGTTCGGCGTCGATTTCACGCGGATCAACTTCCACTTCATATTCCGCCACACGGTCAAGCTGCAGGCGTTCGTCGATCAGCTGTTCCAGCGCCTGGCCGGTGATCTGCTGGATCTGCTCGGGCGATGGCTCGCCCCGGCCCAGCGTCAGCAGCAGGAGGCGGGCGCGCTGGCGCACGTCGGAGTAGGAAATCGGCTTGTCGTTAACGATGGCGGCAATGCCTTCCAGCTGGAGACGGTTGTCTTCTGCCGCTGCCTGAGCCAGGGCAGAGGGGGCGCTCAGGGCCACGAGGGCTGCCATCAAGACTGCACGAACCATACAATTCCTCCGCGGGATGCTGCAGCGCAGACCCCTATAATGCTTCGCCCAGACCATACAAATCCCGGCCTGCCGCGCAACGCGGCAGCACAGTAGGCGATGAATTCTTGCAGTTTTCAGGCCGGATTGACGTTTGCGTCAATTCTATTGCCCGCTTCCGAAGTTGCCGAGCGATTTCAAGGTAAAGCGGAACTGGAAGTTCTCGGTTGGCCCCAGGGTACGGTCGCTCAGCTCGCTGCGGCTGTAGAGCAGCTCGAAGCGCGAACAGTCGTCGGAATAGGCAATGCCGATGTCGCGGCGCGCATCAAGGGCCTGGCTGATGTCGCGCAGCTGGCCGAAGATGATCGAATACGAGTCGGAGACCTGAACTTCGCCCTGGATGTAGATGCCTTCGTCCGCGGTGCCGAGGGGGCTGATCCGCGAATCGATCTTGTAGTACTGCGCCACGGCCCGGAACCGGTCGAATGACGTCGAGGCTCTAAGGTCGAGGCGGTTGAGGGCGAAGTCCTTGTCGTCGAGGCGCAGGCGGCTCGACAGGTTCAGGTTGCGGCCAAGGTCCAGCGAGGCCGAGGCTACCCAGTCCGATTTCTTGCCGTCGAGGTTGGAGGCCACATCGAACGTGTCATCGGCGCGCGACCGCCAGCGTCGGCCAACGGTGGTGCTGAGCTCGGTGCCGTTCTTCCAAAGGGCGCGGGCCGTGAGGCCGGCCGACAGTTTGCCGTCGCCTTCATAGAGGTCGTAATTGCCGAAGCCGTTGGCCTCAAACAGGGACGACTCGTCAAACTCGTAGAGCTGGCTGTCCTCGACCGGGATGGCCGGATCGTTGGCGTTGGAGAAGCCCCAGGCAGCCATCACTGCTGGCTCCAGCATCACGTCCACGGTCTTGCCCGGACGCACCATCGGATAGGCGAGCTTCGCACCGGCATTGCCGACCGCGCGGGACACCTGGTCCTTGCCGCTGACGGCTTCGTCGAGGGAATAGAAATCGCCGCGCAGTTCCACGAACGGTTCGAAGGTCGCCCCGCCGGGCAGCAGGTTGAAGTTGCGCCATTCGCCGCCCGCGCTGACCCGGTGGCTGTCGGCGCCTACATCGCGGGTCAGGATGGCGGAGGAGACCTTCGCGTTGGCAAAGCCATAGCTGCCGAGATCCCAGTTCTGTTCGGCGTAGAGCAGGGGTGAGACGACCGGCAGCTGGTTAGCATCGTCCACGCCGCGCAGGCCCTGGAAGTTCAGCAGCGCCACGTCGGCGTAGTAGTCTTCGCCCTGGCCGACCGCGAACAGCTGCGAGAGCAGGCGGCGAGGCTGGTTGGAATAGAGGCCGCGCTTGGCGTTCTGGCCGTCAATGTTGTAGCGGCGGTCGTACAGGTCATCCGACTGGCGCTCGACGGCAAAGCCCCATTTCCATTGCGGACTGATCGCGAAGGCTCCGTTGGCGTAGATGTGCCCGCGCAGCAGGTCCTCGCCGAACTTGTTGCCACTGCTGTCGAAGTCCTGCTCCTGGGTGAAGCTGGTGTTGACCTGCACTTCGCCGGAGTAAAAACGCTTGCGATAGTCGAGATTGACCACCGGATTGACGTTGGAAGAGAACATCGGGGAGATCGTGACGTCCGAGTAATCGGAGATCGCCCAGTAGTAAGGTTGCTTGTAGTAAAGGCCCAGCATCGACGAGCGGCCGGCATCCGGGATCAGCAGGCCGGAGCGGCGGTCCGAGGTCGGATCGGGGTGGGCGAGATAGGGCAGGTAGAAGACCGGAACACCGGCAATCTCGACCACCGCATCCCGGTAGGAGATCATCTGGCTTTCCTGATCCAGAACGGCGCGCCGGGCGCGGATCGTCCAGGTCGGTGTCTTGTCTTCTTCACAGATCTCGCAGGCCGTGTAGACGACCTGGTCGAGTGCGTTGAACCCGCCCGAACTGCGAATGGCCGAATTGGCGGTGACGGTGGCGCCCTGCGCAAGGCGGGCGGAGAAGCCGATGGCGTAGCCATCCGACAGGTTCGAGCCGACTTCTGCTTCATCGGAGAACTGCTGCGCGCCATCCACGTCGATGATCACAACATTGCCGATGGCGCGCACTTTTTCAGTTGTGCGGTTATAGATCAGCTTGTCGGCGCGCAGGATGCGCCCCTGATAGAGGGCTTCAACATTGCCTTCGGCAACGATGCTGTTCTCGGCAGCGATTTCGTAGACCGTATCGGCCTCAAGAACCACGCGTTCGTCAGAGGTTTCTGCCGTGGGGGCGGCCGCAACGGCAGAGGCGTCCTGCGCCTGTGCGGCGAGCGGCAACACGGCCGAGAACCCGGCGAGCAGCGCGTATTGGGACCAGAAAGCCAAACGGTTCACCCTCACTGTGCCGCCGGTCAGCGCGAACCTGCCATCCCCTGCAGGACCATGCGGCGTTTCGAGAGGCTTAGAGTTGATCCAGCGGGCCGTCCAGCCATCCGGGCGCCAAGCCCTGCTTTTGACGGTGGGGCCGGTGCATGCAAGCCACAGGGGGCGGACAACGGGGCCACCGGATCACGCGGGATATGGCCGGGCTTCCCCCGCGAGTTAAAGTTCCATCTGCACGGCCTGGCATTGCACAGAATTGAGCCCGGCCGCCCGGGCGATCTCGTCGATCGGCATAGGATGCGGGCTCAGCGCCTGGCGAACCCGTGCCAGCTGGTCCTGCGGCGGCGGCCCGTCAAGGAACTCCGGCGTGAAGGCCGGCGCGGGCGGCGCGGCCTCATGCAGCGGCGGCAGCCCCGCCATCGCGTCCAGCTCATCGGCGGCATGGCGCACCAGCGCCGCGCCTTGCCGGATCAGGCCATTGGTGCCCGCCGCGCGCGGGTCGAGCGGCGAGCCGGGGACGGCCATCACCTCTGCCGGCCATGCGCACCGAGATCAGCGAGCTGGAACGCTCCGCCGCCTCAACCACGATCGTGCCCCGGGCAAGACCGGTGATGATGCGGTTGCGGCGGGGAAGGTCCTGCGCCCGCGCCTTGTAGCCCGCCGGGTTTTCAGAAACGATCAGGCCCTGTTCGGCAACCTCGCGGTAGAGCCGCTCATGCTGTGGCGGATAGACATGATCCACGCCGCCGCCCAGCACGGCGACCGTTCCGGTCTTCAGACTCGCCGCATGCGCCTCGCCGTCAATGCCCAACGCGAGGCCGGAGACGACTGACAGCCCCGCGCAGCCAAGATCCGCTGCCATGTCACGGGCAATCTTGCGCCCCGCCGCCGAGGCATTGCGCGCGCCCACAATCGCCACAGCATCTTGGCGCGCCAGTGCCAGATTGCCGATCACCGTCAGCACCGGAGGCGGCGGGTCCAGCGACACAAGCAGCTACGGGAAATCCGGCTCGCAACTCGCAATGATCCGCGCGCCGCACCTGGCGGTGGCGGCCATCTCGTCCTCGATGGCGCTAACCGGGGGCAGGGTGATCTTGCGCCCCCTCGCCATGAGGCTGGCAATCTCGGGCAAGGCGGCCATCGCATCGCCCGCATTGCCATACCGCTCGATCGGGCGGGCAAAGGTCAGCGGGCCAATATTCGGTGTACGGACGAGACGAAGCCGGTCGCGGCGCTCAGCGTTGGTCAGCCGCCGCAGGGTCAATCTTCCGGCTTGGCTTTCGGCGAGCCGAAGGCGGGCTCGGTGCCGTTCAGCAGCCGTCCGATATTTGCCCGGTGCGTCCAGAACACCAGAACCGATAGCAGAACCAGCCCGCCCAGCACAACTGGATTGCGTTCACCCAGCAGGTAGGCACCGGGCGGCACAGCCACCGCCGCCACAAGTGCCGAGAGCGATGAAATCCGCGTCAGCGCGAAGATGCCCAGCCAGATTGGTCCGCCCACCAGCAGCCCTTTCAGCGGCGTGATGCAGGCGAGCAGGCCCACATAGGTTGCCACGCCTTTGCCGCCCTTGAAGCCCAGCCAGATCGGGTAGCAATGCCCGA
This sequence comes from Hyphomonas sp., assembly GCF_022844445.1. Lineage (GTDB taxonomy): Bacteria > Pseudomonadota > Alphaproteobacteria > Caulobacterales > Hyphomonadaceae > Hyphomonas. The sequence goes on along the minus strand of NZ_JALHLS010000004.1, from coordinate 167,294 downwards.
GGAACGCCGCCGCGCCCGCAACCATGCCGGCTTCGCGCCCGCCGAACCAGGTAAAGCCCAGCGCCACAATGCCCGCCTTCAGGCTGTCCAGCAGCAGCGTCGCCAACGCGAGGTCCTTGCGCCCGGTGCGCAGCACGTTCGTCGCGCCGATGCTTTTCGATCCGATCTCGCGGATATCGCCAAGCCCCGCCGCCTTAACCAGCACCAGCCCGAAGGGTATCGACCCCGCCAGATAGCCAACCGCCACGGCCAATGCGTAAAGCGCCTCTTGCGGCATGTGTGGTTCGTTCCCCGTCCGTCCCTGATGCGTGAAGGTTTAGGGGGGCAGGGCGGACGGGGCAAGGCCCGGATTCTGCGAGCCCCGGGACTATAGCCGCCGCTGGGGTATCAGCCGCTCGACGGCTTCGGCTTCCGCGGTTCGTTTCAGTTCCCGAAGAAACTGGGCCAGCACGCCCAGATACATTGTCTCCGGAACGATGTGCTCGAATCCGCCCTCCGGGTTGCCGTAGAATCCGTAGATGTCGACATGCCCCGTGGGAACATGGATGCCCATGACTTCCCGGTCATGGTCGTCGATGCCCTCCGGAAAATTCATGCCATAGCCCTCGTGCCCGAACCCGACCCGGCGTGTGGCAAAGTCTGCGAGAAAGCTGGGCGTTGGCCACCAGCTGAGTACCTCGCGAATATCGCGTTCAATCATCTCATCTGAAACCGGCTGACGTAACATCCTACCGCTCGAACGCCGTCTTCCCGCCGACAAACGTGCGCATCACGCGGCCCTGCAAACGCCGCCCGTCAAAGGGCGAGTTCTTGGAGCGCGAGAGCAGGTGGTCGCGGTCGCAGAGCCAGGGCTTGCCGGGATCGAAGAGGATGAGGTCCGCCGGCGCGCCCTTGGCGATGCGGCCCTGCGGCAGGCCGAGGATCGAGGCGGGGCCGAATGTGACCGGCGTCAACGCCTCCAGCAGCGTCAGTTCCTCCTCCGCCACCAGCGTCAGCAGGCAAGGCAGCACTGTCTCCAGCCCCGCCGCGCCGAACGCCGCCTCGCCGAACGGCAGGCGCTTTTCCTCCGGGGGCTGAGGATCATGCGCGGAGACAACTGCGTCAATCGCGCCTTCCTTCAGCGCATGCACCAGCGTCTTTCGCATCCGTTCGGTCCGGAAAGGCGGGTTCACCTTGCAATAGGTAAGGTAGTCGCCGATATCCAGCTCATTGAAGAACAGCGAATGCGCCGCCACCGTCGTAAACACTTTCGCGCCGCGGCCCCGCGCTATGTCCACCACATCCAGCGTGCGCTGCGAGGTCACCTGATCCAGGATCAGCGTGCAACCTGTCTGCTCGGCCAGCGTCACATCGCGCATCGCGCCCAGCCATTCTGCCTCGAGGGGAATGCCCGAAAGCCCGTTGCGCGCCGCAAACTCGCCCGCATTCATCACGCCGCCGCCCGCGAGCGTGCGGTCATCGGGCCGCGACATCACGATGGCCCCGCGCGAGGCGGCATAGGTCATCGCCCGCTTCATCACCTGCGCGCTCGCCACCGGCCAGTCACCATTCGTGAACAACACCGCGCCCGCTTCCGCCATCAGGCCGATCTCGGACATCGCCTCGCCCGCAAGGCCGACCGTCAGCCCGCCCGCCGGATAAACCCGCGCAAACGCCGTCTCGCGCCCGCGCTCGGCAATGAACTGCACCAGCGCGACATCATCAATCACCGGCCGCGTATCCGGCATCACCACAAGGCTCGTAATCCCGCCGCTCAGCGCCGCGCGCGAGGCCGTTGCCAGCGTTTCCTTGTGCTCCTCGCCCGGCTCGCCGGTCTTGGCGCGCAGGTCGATCAGGCCGGGTGCGAGGCAAAGCCCGCCCGCATCTATCGTTTCCTTCGCATCCTTGAAGGATACACCCGTCCCTGTACGGAACTCCTTGATCACGCCCCTGTCGATGAACACACCGCCTGGCGCGTCCGTTCCGGTCGCAGGGTCAATGAGGCGCGCGTTGACAATCTCGAAGCTCATGAGCGCGCTCCTGCCAGAAGGTGCAGCACCGCTTCGCGCACTGCGACGCCCATCTCCACCTGCTGCGTTATCACCGACCGCTCGCCATCGGCTATGGAACTTTCAATCTCCACGCCGCGGTTCATCGGCCCGGGGTGCATCACGATGGCATCGTCTTTGGCCAGCGCCAGCCGGTCCGCCGTCAGGCCGAAATAGCGGAAATACTCGCGCTGGCTCGGCAACAGGCTGCCATTCATCCGCTCCAGTTGCAGGCGCAGCATCATCACAACATCTGCTCCGGGCAGCGCGCGGTCAAAATCCGTGCCCGCACTTTCTGCACCCCAGGTTTCCGTACCCGGAGGGATCAGCGTGCGCGGCCCGCACACGTGCACTCGCGCGCCCATCAGGTGCAACGCCATCGTTGTCGAGCGCGCCACTCGGCTATGCGCGATGTCGCCGCAGATGACGACCTTCAGGCCCTCGATGCGGCCTTTGACGCGGCGGATGGTGAGCAGGTCAAGCAGCGCCTGCGTTGGATGCTCGTGCGTGCCGTCGCCGGCATTGATTACCGTGCAGTCGACCTTGCGCGACAAGAGCTTCGCGCCGCCCGACGCCGAATGGCGGACGACCAGTGCGTCCGGCTTCATCGCGTTAAGCGTCATCGCGGTGTCGATCAGCGTCTCGCCCTTCTTCACCGACGAGTTCGCCACCGGCATCGAGACGACATCCGCGCCAAGACGGCGCGCTGCAATCTCAAAGCTCGACAGCGTGCGCGTCGAGTTCTCGAAGAAGAGGTTAACCACTGTCTTGCCGGTCAGCACCGGATCGGGCCGGCGGCCTGCGCGCGTAGTCTCGGCGTACGTGTCCGCCAAGTCCAATATGTGAGCAATATCAAGGGGGTGAAGGCCTTCGATTCCCAGCAGATGGTCGTGCTGGAAGGTATAGTCTTGTCGCGCTTCAGCCATGAAGGCCCCTTCGATTTGCGGCGGTTTAGGCGCGAATCCGCTGCCGGGCAAGCCTTCAGCCGCCCTCAATCACCCAATGACAGGCCCAAATTATTCGTCAGCGGCTTTCTTTGTTTTCGCGGGCGCTTTCTTGGCTGCCGGCTTTTTCGCGGCCGGTTTCTTGGCGGCGGCCTTCTTTGGCGCGGCTTTCTTCTTGCCGCCGCCGCTGCTGCCTGCTTTCGCGTTCACCAGTTCCAGCGCGGCTTCGAGGGTGACCGTCTCCGGGGCCATGTCCTTCGGAAGTGTGGCGTTTACCTTGCCCCATTTCACATAGGGGCCGTACTTGCCGGCGAAGACTTCGACCGGGCCGCCATCGGGATGCTCGCCGAGCAACTTGAGGGCGGCTACGCCGCCGCGTCCGCCGCCGCCGGCAGCGGCCTTGGCGCGTTTGTCGGCGATCAGGTCTACAGCGCGGTTGATGCCGATGGAAAAGACGTCCGCAGGGTCCTTGAGGTTCGCATAGGTCTTGCCGTGTTGCACGTACGGACCAAAGCGGCCGAAATTGGCGAGGATCATTTCTCCATCTTCCGGGTGCGGACCAATTTCGCGCGGCAGGCTTAGAAGCTCCACGGCGCGTGACAGGGTCAGCGTGTCCGGGCTGTCGGCCTTGGCGAGGCTCGCGCGTTTTGGCTTCTCGCCGTTCGCCATCTCGACATAAGGGCCGAAGCGGCCGGATTTCAGCAGGATCATCTCGCCCTTCTCGGGGTGGATGCCGATCTCGTTGCCGTCCGGATTGATCGTGCCTTCGCCGCCTTCGGCGGAGAATTGGCGGGTATACTTGCACTCTGGGTGGCGGGAGCAGCCGACAAAGGCGCCGAACTTGCCAAGCTTCATCGACAACTCGCCCTCTTTGCAGAGCGGGCAGAGGCGCGGGTTGTCGATAGGATTGCCGTCGGCGTCCTGGCGCGGGAAGACATAAGCGCCCAGTGTCTCGTTAAGGGCGTCAAGGACATGCGTAACGCGCAGGTCTTTCGTGCCGTCGATGTCGACCGCGAACTGCGTCCAGAAATCACGCAGGAAGGCTTTCCAGTCGAGTTTGCCGTCTGAGATGACGTCGAGTTTCTCTTCAAGGCCTGCAGTGAAATCATATTCCACATAACGTGCGAAGAAGTTCTCTAGGAAAGCGGTAACGAGGCGGCCTTTGTCCTCAGGCACCAACGCCTTGCCTTCGACACGGACATAACCGCGGTCTTCCAGCGTCGACATGGTGGAGGCGTAGGTTGACGGGCGGCCGATTCCAAGTTCCTCAAGGCGCTTGACCAGCGAGGCTTCTGTATAGCGCGGTGGCGGCGTCGTGAAGGACTGGTTGGCCTCGGCCTTCAGAAGATCCGCATGCTGGCCTTCCGACATTTTCGGCAGGCGACCTTCAGCATCATCGTCATCCTCGCCGGCGTCATGGCCTTCGGTGTAGAGCTTGATGTAGCCATCGAATACGACGACCTGGCCGGTTGCGCGCAGAGTCGCTCGCTTGTCCTTGGAGGCGAGGTCGATGGTTGTGCGCTCAAACAGCGCCGCTTCCATCTGCGAGGCGACCGCGCGGCGCCAGACGAGGGTGTAGAGTTTCTTCAGGTCGCCGTCGCCGTGATAGTCTTCCGGGCGCAGGTGGAAGTCGGTCGGGCGCACCGCCTCGTGGGCCTCCTGGGCGTTCTTGGCCTTGGAGGAATAGCGGCGGGTGTTTTCCGGCAGGTAGCGCGCGCCATAATTCGACTGGATCATGCTTCTGGCGGCGGAGTAGGCCTCTTCGGCCATGTTGACGCCGTCGGTCCGCATGTAGGTGATGCGGCCTTCCTCATAGAGCTTCTGCGCGGCCTGCATGGTGCGCTTTGCGTTGAAGCCGAGCTTGCGGCTGGCTTCCTGCTGCAATGTGGATGTGATGAAGGGCGGCGGCGGGTTGCGCTTAACCGGCTTGGCTTCGACGCTGGCGACAGAATAGCCGCCAACCTTGACGATCGCCAGCGCGCGGTCCGCATCGCCCTTGTTGCCGAGGGTGAACTTCTTCAGCGTCTCGCCGTCGAGGGCATGCAGGCGCGCCTCGAAGGCGGTGCCGTCGGGCGCGCGCAGGTCTGCGGCGATGTTCCAGTATTCCTGCGGGCGAAAGAGTTCGATCTCGTTCTCGCGGTCACAAACGATGCGAAGTGCCACCGACTGCACGCGGCCCGCCGACCGCGAGCCTGGCAGCTTGCGCCAGAGCACGGGCGATAGGTTGAAGCCGACGAGATAGTCCAGCGCGCGGCGCGCAAGGTAGGCGTCCACCAGTTCGGCGTCGATGGCGCGGGGATGTTCCATCGCGGTCGTGACGGCGTTCTTGGTGATCGCGTTGAACACCACGCGCTCGACAAGGATGTCCTTCTTCAGGGCGCGCCGCTTCTTGAGGGCCTCGACAATGTGCCAGGAAATCGCCTCGCCTTCGCGGTCAGGGTCGGTCGCGAGGATGAGGGTGTCGGCGTCTTTCAAGGCGTTGGCGATGTCGGAAATGCGCTTTGCCGATTTGGCGTCGGCTTCCCAGACCATCTCGAAATCATTGTCCGGATCGACGGAGCCGTTCTTGGAGGGAAGGTCGCGGATATGGCCGTAGGAGGCGAGGACTTTATAGTCCTTTCCCAGGTACTTGTTGATCGTTTTGGCCTTGGCGGGCGACTCGACGACGACAAGTTTCATGCGCTTTCCCTCTTTAAGGGCGGCAGAGATGGTCCGGGGGGTAGGGCCGTGTCAAGGCCGGAGCCGCGTTAGCCGTCTTCGCGATAGGCGATGAAGGCAAGGCTCACAAAGAGGAAAAACAGGGGCGGCGACCAGGCCGCTACAGGCGGTGGCGCCGCGCCTGTAGCCCCAAGGCTGGCAGAGAACTGGGTGAAGAAATAGAGCCCCACGGCGGCCAGGACACCCGTGGCCAGAAGGCGCGACGTGCCGCCGAGGCGCTGCAATCTGAGGCAGGCAAGAGCCCCGATCAGGGCCATCGCGACGAACAGAACGGGGGTGGCGGTCAGCGAATACCAGCGCATCGTATAGCGCGACGCATCAAGCCCGGCCGCGCGTGTCTCGTGGATGAAGCCGGGCAGGTCCCAGAAGCCGATGGAGTTTGGCGAGGCGAACTTGTCGAGCAAGGTAACGGCGTTCAGCGAGGTTGGGATGGCGAGCCTCTCGCGGCGTTCCGGCAACTGGTTCGGCAGGTTTTCGACAAGGTTCTCGAGCTGCCAGAAGCCATCGTTGAGCACGGCGCGCTCGGCATCGATACGGCGCACGAAGGCAAAGTCGCTGGTGGGCCGGCGGCCGTCATAGAGGCGCTGCTCCTCGATGAGTTTCACGTCCAGCAGCGTGCGCCCCGAATTCTCCACCTGGCGGGCATGGATCACGATCTGGCTGGTATCGTCGCCCTGGCGCAGCCAGATGCCTGTATCGGCGACAGCAAGGGTTTCCTGCCCGATCTGCAGCAGGCGCGAGCGCTCATACTCGAACGACTGTGTGAGCCGGGCGGCGAACGGATTGAGGATAAGCGACGAAAAGAGGCCAACACCGGTCGCCAGCACGATCACAGGCGTGAGGAAGCGCCAGGCGGAAAGGCCGCTGGCGCGGATGATCGAGAGTTCGGAGCGCCGGTTGAGCCGCGTGAAGGCCAGCATGCAGGCGGCAAGAAGCGCGAAGGGCAGGGTCTGCTCGATCAGCAGCGGCAGCTTCATCAGCGACAAGCGCAAAGCGCTCAGAAGGCTGAGGCTGACATCGCCGCCGACCGTGCGCAGCTGCTCCACCACGTCGATCAGCAGGATCGCCAGCACCAGCAGCCCAAGCACCAGCGCAAGGCCCGAAAGGCACTCCTTCAATATGTATGTCTGGATACGCGACATCAGGCCGTTGCCTTATGCCGCGGGATCAGCAGGCCGCTCGTCGGCGGCGCGCGTTTGCCGATATGCCGGCCGCGGCCGAAATAGACCCAGCACAAGGTGACGATCAGGAGGATCGGCACGACCCACTGGACGACGTTCATCGAAGGGTCTTCCGCGGCCGCCGATTGCAGTGCCAGCTGCACGACCAGCACGACAGTGGCACAGGCCGACGCGATGCCGATACGCCGGCCATAGCCCTGCCGGTTGAAATCCCCCCCCAGCACGGCAACGATGGCGAGCAGCGCCATCACGATGTTCAGGAGCGGCGTCGTCAGGCGCGCATTCGCCTCCGACAAGAAGTCGTGGGCTTGCTTGTTCTGGAAGTAGTCCTTCCGGTCCACGAAGATCAGTTCGTGCAGGAACTTGTCCGAGGCCTTCAGGATCAGCTCGGAGTCTTCCTTCATGAAATCCGTCAGGTCGAACATGTACTGGTCGAACTCAAGGATCGACAGTTGTTGGTTGGTATCGAGCTGCTGACTGAGTGCATCGCGCAGGAGCAGGGTCGGACGGCCATCGACCGAGACCAGCGCGGCAGAACGGGCGAGAATGTCGGTCGGAAAGTCCGGGTCGGTCATGTCCGAGATCATCACGCCGCGTAGTTCGCCATTGACCTGGTCACGGGCGTAGAAGGTGAGACGGTCGCCGTTGGTGGTAAACTGGCCCGGGCGGATCAGTGCGGCAGCAAGGTCCGCCCGCGCAACCGCGACAGCTTCGCGCATAGCGCGCTGCGAGGCCGGCTGGCCCCAGAGGTTCACGCCGAGGTGCAGAACAAGGCAGAGCGTGGCGAGCCGGAGCACCGGCGAAGCAACCTGCCAGCGCGTCATGCCGGCCGCTTGGGCCACCACGATCTCGGAGTCTTTGTGGATGCGGTTCAGCGACCAGACCGTACCGACAAAGATGGCGAGCGGCGTAAGCAATGCGATCACCTGCGGCGAGCCGAGCATGACGATGTAGAAATAGGTGAGCGCCGACTGGCGGTTCTCGAGGATCAGGTCGGTGCGCGAAAGTCCCTGGGCCAGAAGGGCCATCATCACGAGCCCGCCGACGATGATGATCACCGCCTGCAGGATCTGACGGAACAGATGGGCCTGGATTTTCGTCATGTCTGGCGGGGTGCGACGCTCTATCTTGCTAAAAACAGGCGGTTAGGGGCTGTCTTTTCCCTTGCTAACGAGTTGCGCTTGGCGCGTCGATGCTTAGTTTCCGCTGACAACGGAGTTTCCACACATGAAGATCACATTCGCAGAAAGCGCCAAGGCGGACATCGCGGCCTTTGTTATTGATGAGGACGGTCGGCTGCCGGCGGGCGCTGCAGCGCTCGACAAGGCCAGCGGCGGCCTGCTGACCGAAGCCATGGAAGGCGGCCGCTTCGACGGCAAGACCGCCCAGCTGGCCACGGTCGTGCTGCCCAAGGGCCTCGACGCGCGCCGGGCCGTTCTGGTCGGCGGCGGCAAGCCGAAGAAGCGCGATGCGCGGGCGCTCGAGAATATCGGTGCGCACTTCTTCAAGGCGGTCGGCTCCAGCGGCTTCAAGACGGCTGCAATCTCGGCTGAGGACCCCGAATCAGCGGCTCGGATCGCCGTGGGCGCCAAACTGGCTGCCTATCGTTTTGATACCTATTTCACGAAACTGAAGCCGGACCAGAAGCCAAGCCTCTCGGGACTCACCGTTATTTCGTCCGACCCGAAGGCCGCCAAGGCAGCCTACGGGCCGCTCGATGCAGCCACGGACGGCACCTATCTCGCACGCGACCTGGTCAACCTGCCACCCAATGACCTGTATCCGGAATCCTTTGCGGCGAAGGTCAAGGAACTGAGCCCCCTCGGCCTCGAGGTGGAAGTCCTCGGCGAAAAGCAGATGGCCAAGCTCGGCATGGGCGCGCTGCTCGGCGTCGGCCAGGGATCGGTGAAGGAAAGCCAGCTTGGCATCATCCGCTGGAACGGCGGCAAGCCGGGCGAAGATCCGGTCATCCTCGTCGGCAAGGGCGTCTGCTTCGATACCGGCGGCATCTCGCTGAAGCCCGGCCCGAACATGGAGAACATGCGCGGCGACATGGGCGGCGCAGCCGCTGTGACCGGCACGATGCGCGCGCTCGCCCAGCGCAAGGCGAAAGTGAACGTCGTCGGTCTGATCGGCCTCGTCGAAAACATGCCGGACGGCAACGCCATCCGCCCCGGCGACATTCTTCACTCCGCCTCCGGCCAGACGATCGAAGTGCAGAATACTGACGCTGAAGGCCGCCTCGTACTCTGCGACGTGCTCTGGTACGCGCAGGAACACTTCAAGCCGAAGGCTATCGTTGACCTTGCGACCCTCACGGGCGCGATCATCATCTCTCTCGGCCACCACCACGCTGGCATGTTCACCGACTCTGACGAACTTGCAGCCGAGCTGACGAAGGCCGGTCTCGCCGAAGGTGAGCGCGTGTGGCGCCTGCCGCTCGGCGCCGAGTATGACGTGCAGATCAAGTCGAAGTTCGCTGACATGCGTAACATAGGCGGACCGGCTGCCGGCTCGATCACAGCGGCGCAATTCCTGAAGCGCTTCGTCAAGGACGGCGTGAAATGGGCTCACCTCGACATCGCGGGCGTCGCCTGGGTTGAAGGCGAGAAAGCCCCGACCGATCCGAGCTGGGCCTCGGGTTACGGTCCGCGCCTGCTCAGCCGCTGGATCGCGGATAACTATGAGTGAGGCCATCCGGCCGGAATGGTGGTTCTACCACCTCTCGCGCACGGCGCTTGAGGTGGCGGCGCCGCCGCTGATGCAGAAATGTCTGGAGGCGGGATGGCGCGTACTCGCCGTCTCGCCGGATATGGAGCGGCTGGCGACGCTCGACGCCGCGCTGTGGACCTTTGACGACGCCTCCTTCCTGCCGCACGGCCAGGCCGAAGCGCCCGGCCTTGATGCCGCGCGCCAGCCGGTGCTGCTCTCGGCGAAGCTAAAGAATGCCAACAATGCGGACGCGCTGGTGCTGATGGACGGCACCGATGCGCCGGTGGAGGCGCCGTTCCGCCGTTGCATGGTGATTTTCGAGGACGGCGACAAGGACAGCCGCGCGCGGGCGCGCGAGCAGTTCAAGGCGGCGAAGGAGTCCGGGCTGGTGACGCGCTATTTTCAGCAAACGTCAGCAGGCGGATGGAAAGAGGCGGGGGTTTAGGGGCTTCGGCTCTGTGTGGCCCATCCTTCGGCTTCGCGCCGGAGGAGTTGGCTTCTTGGCTATCGCGGGATATTTAAGCGATTTGGCTCATCCTGAGCGAAGCCTGAGGATGAGCCAAACGAGCTGAGCTTGAGGAGGTCGTCAAACCTTCTTCACGAACTCCGACTTCAGCCCCATTGCGCCGATGCCGTCGATCTTGCAGTCGATGTCGTGATCGCCGTCCACGAGGCGGATGCCCTTGACCTTGGTGCCGCGCTTAACGACAAGAGACGAGCCCTTCACCTTCAGGTCCTTGATCACCGTGACGGAGTCACCATCCGTGAGCGGATTGCCCACGGAATCCCTGATCACCTTCGCGCCTGCTGGCGCCGCTTCTGTCCATTCATGCCCGCACTCGGGGCAGATCAGCATGGCGCCGTCTTCATAGGTCAGAACGGATTCGCATTCGGGGCAGGCGGGAAGGTCTTTCATGCCTTGGGTCTTAGCACCAACTGCGAGCAGCGAAAGAGCGCGAGGCGCTTGCCTTTGTCGCTGGTGAGTTCGCAGTCCCAGACCTGCGTGGAGCCGCCAATGTGGATGGGCGTGGCGACGGCGAAGACGCGGCCTTCGAGCGCGGTGGCAAAGAAGTTCGATTTCAGCTCGATCGTGGTGAAGCCGGTGGCGCCGTCGCGGATGTTGGCGACCGTAGCGTAGCCGCAGAGGGAGTCCGCCAGCGTGACGAGGCTGCCCGCATGGAGGAAGCCGTTGGGCGCGTGATGGTGCTGGCGGATGTCGAAATAGGCTTCGAACCGGTCACGGTCAGTGCGGGTGACGACCATGCCGATATGGTCCGGCAGCTTGCCCCGGGCGCGCTGGTTGTAGGCCTCCGGCGTAATCATCTCGTCGGGTAGCGTGTAGCTCATGGCAGACTCCGTTCTTTTTCGGAACCTAATGCGGCCCGCGCCTGTGTTCAAGCGGCGGCGCGTTCGGCGTCGCGGCGGTAGTTGCGGGTGGCCATGAGCAGGCAGGCGATGCTGGCGGCGTTGAAGACGAGGATGAGCTCCAGCGCCCGGGCGAGGGGTTGAGCAGCGCCCTGCGCGGCGAAGTGGTCCGAGAGGAGGCCGGCTATCAGCGGGCCGCAGCCGATGCCCACGAGCGTGAGGCAGAACAGCATGAATGCGGAGGCAAATGACCGCATACGGATCTTCACCAGCTCCTGCGAGGCGGTGTAGGCGACGCTGGCATAGATCAGGCCGATGAAGCTTGGCACGATATTCCAGGCATAGGCTATCTCCGCCGTGGGCGCGCGCAGGAACATCCAGGCGAAGGGCAGGGCGAGGCCGGCGCAGAGCGCGATGATCAGCGGGCGCCAGCGCAGGTCGCGCTTCGACATCACGTCGCAGACGCGGCCAAGGACGACAGCGCCGACGCTGCCGACGCCGCCGATCAGGAGGCCGAGCGGCAGCGAGACCTGGCCGGGCGTGAGGCCATAGCTGCGTTGCAGGTGGCTGGAGGTGAAGACGAGGAAGGCATTGGCCGAGATGCAGATCAGCAGGCAGCCGGCGAGGAGCCAGAGATAGGAGGATTGGCCGCTGATGAATTTCAGCGTCTCGCCGATGGAGGGGGCGGCGCCGTCATCCTTGCGCTGGTCAGCCAGGCCGCGCACGGGCTCTGGAATGGCGAAGCGGACGATCAGGGCAAGGATCAATCCCGGCACGCCGGCGACGAAGAAGGCGACGCGCCAGCCATAAAGTTCGTAGACGTAGCCGCCGAGGGCAAAGCCCGCCATGATGCCGAGGCCGATGCCGCTGGTGTAGATTCCGAGCGCCATGGCGCGCTCCTGCGGAGGGTAAAGGTCGGCGATCATCGAGGTGGCAGGCGGCGTCCCGCCGGCCTCGCCGATGCCGACGCCCATGCGGGCGAGGAGCAGGTGCCAGAAGTTCTGTGCGAGGCCCGACAGCGCGGTCATCGCGGACCAGATGCCGAGGGCGAGCGAGATGATGTTGCGCCGGTTGCCGCGGTCTGCCCACATCGCCACGGGGATGCCGATGGTGGCATAGAAGGCGGCGAAGACGAGACCGGTGAGCCAGCCGACGTGTGCGTCCGTCAGGTTGAACTCGGCCTTGATCGGCTCCAGCAGGATCACGAGGATCTGCCGGTCCACATGGTTGAATGTATATGTCAGTGTCAGGACAGCCAGGACCCAGGCGCGGCCGGAGATTTTCGGGGCGGCCAGCGGTAGCGGGGAGGATGTCATGCCTTGCTCTCCAGGTGCGCGAGGAAACCGGAAATGGCGTAGACGGCTTCGGGCTCATCGAGGATCGGCGCATGTCCGACGCCTGGAACAGTTGCGAGACGCGCATCCGGATGGCGGCGGACCATTTCCTGCGCGGTGCTGTCGGACAGCAGGTCCGAGGCCGCGCCGCGCACGACGAGCAGCGGTGCCTTCTTCAGGCCGCCGAACAGGCGCCAGAGCACGAAATTCGTCAGCGCGCCCGGTTTCACCTTGCCGAGCGAGCGGGCGATGTTCGGATCGTAGTCGAGCACGACTTCGCCGCCCGGGAGTTCCTTGTAGGTGCGCCGGGCAAAGTCCATCCAGCGCTCATCCGGCATGTCCGGGAAGGCGGCCTCCTGGATGGCTTTCACCGCTTCGGCTGCGCTCGCCCAGTCCGTGACCGGGCGCACCTTGCCGGCATATGCCGCGATGCGGGCGATGCCGGTTTTCTCGACCACGGGGCCGACATCGTTGAGCACGACGCCGGCAATGCGCTTCGGCATGCGGCGCGTCATCAACAGCGAGATGAGCCCGCCCATCGAGGTGCCGATCAGGGCGACGCGCTCGACACCGAGCTTGTCGAGCAGCAGGCCCATGTCCTTCGCGTAGATAGCAGGATTGTAGTTCTTGTGTTCGGGGTCGTGCGCCGAGCGGCCGCGCCCGCGCACGTCCACCGCGATGAAGCGGTAGCGCGCGGGCAGGGCGGCGATCATCGGCTCGAAGTCCTTGTGATTGCGCGTCAGGCCGTGAATACAGAGCACTGACAGCGGCGCGCCCGCAGGCCCATAGGATTTCGCGTAGAGCGCCAGGCCGTCAGCAGACGTCCAGGCGATATCTTCCCCGGCTGGTGTCATGGACTGCGCTGCCTCCTGTTTCAACATCTGTTGAAATGTAAGCCGGAAAGCGCTGGATGCGCAAGCGGCTGGAAAGGATTGCGCTGCCGGCGGCTTTGACTCCGGAGGCCGGACCGGTCCATAATCACGGTTCGCCCCATGCTGAGGATACGCCGCTGAGCGCTCGCAAGAAATCTCCGCCGCTGAAGACCGACCGCCGCACCGCGATTCTAGATGCGGCCGAGGTAGAGTTCAGCGCGCATGGCTTTGACGGCGTAACGCTGCGCACCATCGCCAAGCGGGCCGAGGTCGATGTCGCGCTCCCGCACTACTATTTCGGCTCGAAGGAAAACCTGTTTGTTGCGGTGTTCGACCGGCGCGCAAAAGTGCTGAACGACCTGCGCGAGACGGCCCTGATCGATGCCATCGCCGCGGCAAGGCCTGAGGCGCCGACCGTGGAGGCGATCATCCGCGCCTATGTGGAGCCGCTATTCAAGGGACCGCACCTGAAGGAGCCGGGCTGGAACAGCTATTATGCGCTTGTGGCGTATGTGAACAACACGCCGGGCTGGGGTGGCCGTCTGATGACGGAGCATTTTGACCCGCTGATCCGCAAGTTTCTCGACGCGCTACGTCTTGCATTGCCCGGCATGAATGAGCGCGACTTGTTCTGGGGTTACCACTGTTTCTCTGGCGCTTTGACGCTCGGTCTTGCCCAGACGGGACGTATCGACACGCTGTCGAACGGGCTGGTACACTCGAATGATCTGGCCGACGCCTGCGAGCATATGGTGCCCTTCATCACCGGCGGCTTCGAGGCGGCCCGCCGCGCGGCGCCGGCGGCCAAAGCGCGGCCTACCCGCGTAAAGAGCTCCGCGCACTGACATTATTCACAAGAAAAAGGGCGGCGCCGTGAGGCACCGCCCAGGTGAGGCTCCCGGCTGACCCGCCGCTTGCGCGGCGGGCGTTTGGGAGGAAACGCGCCGGGGCCTTCGTTTCCCTAGAAGTTGTAATCTACCCCGAACGAGATTGTGCGCGGGTCGCCGTAGAAGCCCGTCAGGATGCCTTCCCGGCCCAGGGCCGCCCCGCCGACAGCGTTCAGGAAGTTGTAGCCGGAGACACGGTAGCGTTCATCGGTGAGGTTCTTGCCGGAGAGCGAGAAACCCCAGGCGCTGCCATTTTCCTTCCAGCGCAGGCTCAGGTCGACCAGTGTGTAGGCCTCCTGATCGATTGCGCTGGGGATCTCGAACTGGCTCGAGTCGCCGCGATAGGATGTGAGCTGATTGATCGTCAGGCGGCCTTCTTTCATCAGGATGTTGAACGGCGTGTCATAGGAGAGACGCAGGCTGCCGGTCCATTCCGGCGTGTTCTGCACCACGCGCTGTTCGGCGAGATCAGTCGGCACACCGCCAATGATGGTGATGAACTCGTCATACTCGGCGTTGATGTAACCGATGCTGGTGCTGGCCGTGAACGCGTCGGAGTCGTTGAAGATCTCCTCGCCCAGTAGCGCCGTACCCTCATACTCCACACCCCAGAGCGTGGCCGCGCCTGCGTTGGTGGTTACCCCTGCGAAGGTTTCGAAGATGCCGTCGCCATTGGCGTCCACGCCGACAGAGCCGGGGATCTGCACGTCCTTATAATCCATGTAGAAGACGGCAAGGCTCGATTGCAGGCGCCGGTCGAACATGTTCGACTTCCACCCGATCTCGTAGCTGTCGACTTCTTCCGGCTCGAACAGCATGAAGGCTTTCACCTCGTCCGGCGTCACCGAACCGCTCTGATCGAAGTCCGGCGCCAGCGTCGACTGGCCGCGCGGGTCGAAGGAGCCACCCTTGAAGCCCTGTGCATAGGTTGCATAGAGTGTGTGGTCGTCCACCGGTTTCCAGGTCAGCGAGGCACGCGGGCTGAAGTCGTCAAACTTTTCCGAGCCGTTGAAGTTGGAGGTGGTGGCAATCGGCACACCATTGCCGCCGAAGAATTCCGAGAAGCCGCCGACATAGTTGCGGCGGATTACGGTCGAGGTGCGCTCGTCTTCGGTGTAACGGCCGCCTAGGGCGACCGAGAGATTATCGGTTAGGTCGTAGGTGAAGTCGGCGAAGAGCGACCAGGTTTCCGTGCCCACTTCTCCGAAGGTCTGCGCGTTGAAGCCGGTGAACGCGGTGGTGCTGTTGATGATATTCAGCAGCTGGCCGGTGGTGAACAGGCCGACGTCGAACACCGTGTCGGAGTTCGCATCCAGATAGTAGGCGCCGACAATACCGTTCAGTCGCTCGCCCGAATACGCGATCTGGAATTCGTTCGACAGCTGATCATTGGTGTAGATCGCGGGCACGTCCACATCGGCTTCCGGCAATGAGTCGAAATCGATGGGCGAAGTGCCTTCATCTTCGCGGTAGGCGAGGATGTTCTTCAGCGTGACTTGGTCATTGACCGTGTACTCGGCGACGATCGAGCCACCTTTCACTTCGACTTCCTGCTTCACGGTATCGAGGCCGGCGCGCGTGTCGAACTCGTTGTCCAGCACCGGATAGGTGAAGGGCGGCGCGAGGTCGGGAATGAGACGGTGGCCCTGGCGCGCGTTCGACTCGTCGTTCATATAGTCACCTGCAACGCGGATCTGGAACGCGTCGGTGACATCCCATTCGGCCGAGAGGCGGTAGGCGGCCACGTCCTTGTTGTAGTTTTCTTCGCCGTTGATGATGTTTTCGCCGAAACCGTCGCGCGTGAAGAACGCGAGGCCGCCGCCCACGCGGAGCGTCTCGGTGATCGGCAGCGAGCCGGACGCAACAATGTCAGCCTGGGCATACGAGCCATAGGCGCCGCGTGCCTTGAAGGTCGGCTCATCCGCGAGGCCTTTGGTGACGTATTTCACGGCGCCGCCGATCGTGTTGCGGCCGTACAGCGTGCCTTGCGGGCCGCGCAGGACCTCGATGCGCTCGACATCATAGACCTCGAGCACGGCGCCTTGCGGGCGGTTCAGGTAGACATCGTCGATATAGATGCCCACGCCGGATTCGAAGCCCGAGACCGGGTCCTGCTGGCCGACGCCGCGGATGAAAGCGGAGAGCGTGTTATTGGTGCCGCGCGAGACTTCGAGCGTCACGTTCGGCGAGAGTTTGGCGACTTCATCGAGTGTCTGGACGCCGAGTTGAGCGAGCACATCGCCCTGGAAGGCAGACACCGAAAGCGGCACGTCCAGGAGGTTTTCCTCGCGGCGCTGGGCGGTCACGACCACCGGGCCGAAACGGCGCTCTTCCGAGACCTCGGGTGCCGTTGCGGCATCTTCCTGCGCATAGGCCGCTACCGGCGTCAGCGCGGTTGCGGCGAGTGCAGCCAGCATAAGTCTGTTCATTGTCGATGCCATCTTGTCCTCCCGGAAGCTCAGGCGTGAGCGTGTCGTTTCTCAACATGTGTTGAAATTTTTCAACAGGCGTTGAAAATGCACAGGTCGCGCAGGCTGTCAATCGCAAGCGGGGGTGGGATAAGGTTAACGGCCGAGGCACGTGACTTTCCGGCGACAGGCGGGCCGCCTCACGCCTGTTGCCGCGGCGCAGCAGGGCCGCTATAGGCCGCGCAAATCCACAACTCACAGATTCAGGAAGCCCCCCAATGGCCGTGCAGCGCACCTTCTCCATCATCAAGCCGGACGCCACCGAGCGCAACCTCACCGGCGCCATCAACGCCGTCATCGAGAAGGCCGGCCTGCGGATTATCGGCCAGCGTCGCATCCAGATGACCCGCGCCCAGGCCGAGCGTTTCTACGGCGTTCACCGCGAGCGCCCCTTCTTCGGTGAACTGGTCGACTTTATGATCTCGGGCCCGGTGGTCGTTCAGGTCCTCGAAGGTGCAGACGCGATCGCAAAATACCGCGATGTGATGGGCGCCACTAACCCGGCCCAGGCGGCTGACGGCACCATCCGAAAACTCTTCGCCAAGTCGATCGGCGAAAACTCCGTGCACGGCTCGGACTCGGCTGAGAATGCCGCGATCGAGATCGCGCAGTTCTTCTCGGAAGCCGACATCGCCGGCTGAGCCCGCGGTTCAGAAAAAGAGGCCGGCGAGGGATGCCTCGCCGGCTTTTTCTTTGCCGTGCGGCGATGGCGGTTCAGATTCGTGCCTAATCTGCCCCGACCTTCACCACCCGGCGCCCGGAATTCTCGCCCCGGAAAAGTCCGCAGAAGGCTTCCGGCATCGAAGCGATGCCCTCGAAGCGTTCTTCCTGGATTTTTAATTGTCCGCCCGCGATCATCTTCGCCATTGTGCCAAGCGCTTCCGGGAAGCCGCGCGCGAAGTCGAACACGACGAGCCCCTGCATGTTGACGCGATGGGTGATGAAAGGCTTCGTGTTTACGATGCCCGGCGTTTGCTCCGGGGTCAGATTGTAATCGGCGACCTGGCCCGAGATGCATATGCGTCCGTTCAGTGCCATCAGGGGCAATACGCGATTGACCATGGCATTGCCGACATTGTCGAAGAGCACGTCGACCCCTTTGGGAAACTCGGCCGCGATGGCGGCGGTGAGGTCATCAGTTTCCTTGTAATTTATGGCCACATCGAAGCCCGCTTCGCTCCGCAGCCAGTCGCACTTCGCTTTCGAACCGGCGACGCCGACGACCTTGGAGGCGCCCCACGCTTTCGCCAACTGGCCGGCGGTCGCGCCCACCGGACCGGCCGCGGATGTAACCAGCACCGCGTCGCCTTGCTTGAAGCGCGCGACATCCTTGGTGCCGAACCAGGCCGTGAGGCCCGGTACGCCGAGCACGCCGATCCAGGCCGACAGCGGCACGCCCGGCACGTCCATTACCTTGCCGATGAAGCCCTTGCCGGATTGCAGAGAATGGGTTTTCCAGCCGCCCGCGCAGAACACTTTGGTACCGACCGGCCAGTCGGGATTGTTGCTGGCGTCGATCACGCCGACGCTGAACCCGTCAATCGGCTTGCCGAGGGGCAGGGCGGCTGCGTAGCTGTCTCCGCCGGAGAGGCGCGAGCGCGTGCCGGGATCTACCGAGCACCAGACATGCCGTACACGAAATTGTCCGTCTTTCGGCTCCGGAAGCGGCAGCGTCTCCAACTGGAAATCGCCCGGTTGCGGCGCACCGTTGCAATACTGTTTCAGAACGATCTGTTGCACGTGTCCGGTGTCCTTTTGTTTTGGTTGTCGTGGGTTGTCTGGTCAGGTGCGTCTCAAGGTGTTCCGCCGCGCTTCGTCGTGAACAGGCCGGCCCCTCCGGATGCTTGGCATATCGGCCCCATACATCGGGGCAGACCGGGACGATCCGGAAGCCGTTGGAGCGCGTATCGTCCAGCATCATGTCGAGCAGCGCCTGCGTAACGCCGCGGCCGGCCACCGGTTCCGGCACGCCGGCAGGGTCGGCTCTGATCACGCCGGGGCCCTTGTGTGAGCCGGTGATCTCGCCTTCCGCGTCGAAGCCCGCAAGGCGGGCCGTCTAGGCGTGTGATGACGATATCGCTCATGAGTCTGCCCTGACTTTGCAGCGCACCTTACCCCTTCGTCCGCCGCTGTCCACGACGGCGCAGCGCCTAGGTCTGAAGGATCTTCGCGCAGGCGATCTTCAAAGCCTCGGGGTAGAGCTTGTGCTCGGTGGGCAGCGTGCGCGCGGCGAGCGTGTCAGCGGTGTCCCCAGGAAGGATCGGCACACGCGCCTGCGCGATGATCTCGCCTTCGTCGACACCGGATGTCACCCAGTGGACTGTGCAACCGGCTTCATTGTCGCCCGCATCAATGGCGCGCTGCTGGGTGTCGAGGCCCTTGTATTTCGGCAGGAGGGACGGGTGGATGTTGATCATCCGGCCTTCCCAGCGCGTCACGAACCAGGGCGTCAAAACGCGCATGAAGCCGGCCAGCGCGATGATCTCGGCGCCGGACCGGCGCAGTTCGTCGTCAAGTTCCTTTTCGAAAGCAACGCGGTCCTTGCCATAGGCGCGGTGGTCGATGGCCACAGTCGGCACGTCGGCGGCTTCGGCAATCTTCAGTCCGGCCGCGTCCGGCCTGTTGGAGGCTACCAGAACCGCAACGGCAGGATAGTCCGGATCAGCGGCAATCGCCTTCAGCAGGGCTTCCATGTTCGAGCCGCGGCCCGAGATCAGGATCGCAAGCTTCAGGCGCCTCATGCCGGGGAGAGCTCGCCCACTACGCGCGGATCTTCGCCGGCTGATTTCAGGTCCGCGATCACGCTGGCTGCCTCAGCTGGGCTGACGGCCAACACCATGCCGATCCCCATGTTGAACGTGCGGTGCATCTCGTCGGTATCAACGCTGCCGGCCTCCTGCAGCCACTGGAACACCGGCGAGGGCGTCCAGCTGGTGCGGTCGATCCTCGGCACCAGGCTGTCCGGGCACATGCGCGGTGTATTCTCGGTGAGGCCGCCGCCGGTAATATGGGCGAGGCCCTTCACGCGGCCGGAGCGGATCAGCGGCAGCACGAGCGGTGCATAAAGGCGCGTCGGCGTCAGCAGCGCTTCGCCCAGCGTCTGCGCATCGGAGAAGGGTGAGGGGCCGCCATAAAACAGGCCCTCCCGGGCGACAATGCGACGGACCAGCGAATAGCCGTTGGAATGTGGTCCGGAGGAGGCAATACCGATCAGCACATCGCCGGCTTTCATCTCGCCCACGCGCGGCAGCACTTTGTCGCGGTCCACCGCGCCAACAACGAACCCTGCCAGATCGTAATGTCCCGGCGGGTACATGCCGGGCATTTCGGCTGTCTCGCCGCCCACCAGTGCGCAGCCCGACAGGCGACAGCCCTCCGCGATGCCCGCGATAACCGCTTCGGCGATCCCACTCTCCAGTTTGCCCGTGGCGAAATAGTCGAGGAAAAACAGGGGCTCTGCGCCCTGGGCGAGCACATCGTTGGCGCACATGGCCACAAGGTCGATGCCCACCGTGCTGTGGATGCCGGTCTCGAAGGCGAGCATCAGCTTCGTGCCGACACCGTCCGTGCCCGAAACCAGTACCGGATCGTTGTAGCCGGCGGCCTTCAGGTCGAACAGCGCGCCGAACCCGCCGAGCCCGCCCATTACGCCGGCGCGGGATGTCGCCTTCGCCATCGGTGAAATGGCATCAACCAGCCGTTCGCCTGCCTCAATATCGACACCGGCGTCGCGGTACGACAGGGGCGGTTTGGATGTCATGTTCATCGGATCTGGCCCCGCTGCTTGCCCGAACCGGCGCGTTAGCATGAGGTGGGGACAAGTTCCAGTGAAGCTTCGGAAGTGAAGCTCGCGGTTTCCGGTTCAGAATGCGCCTGTTAGAAGAGCCTCAGCTAAGGAGTTCGCCTTCCATGATTCGACTGGTTCTGGCCGCCATGCTCATGTCTCTCATCGGGACCGGGTACGTCTATGCCGACACGAAAGACGTCTACACGATCCGCAACATTTCCGTGGATGAGACGGCGCCCAGCGTCATTGAGGCGCGCGAGAAGGCGATGGCCGCAGCGCGCGCCTCGGCCGCGCGCCAGCTGATCAACAAGATCACCCTCGCGTCTGACCGCAACGCGGCCGGCGGCGTACCGGTCGACGGATCTCTTGCCTCCCGCTTCACGGCGGCCGTGGACGTCGAGGAAGAAACCGCCGGCGCCGGCCGGTATCGCGGCAAGCTGGCCGTCGTGTTGAACCCGCAGACTGTGCGGGCCCATCTTGATTCGCTAAAAGTGCCCTACATGGACCAGCAGGCGCCGCTCGCACTGATGGTGCCCGTCGCCGGTTCCGGCCTCCAGGCTGCCTGGTCCGAGGCTTTCGGCGAGCGCAACCGCGGCGCTCTCGTGCCCTCAGTCACCGCAACGTCGTCCGGCTACACCGCTTTCAGCTCATGGTCCGACATTTCACCGGAAGCCACACCCAAGAATGCCAAGCGGGGCATCATCGCCGAACTGCAAGGCCGCGATGGCGCCTGGCGCGTCGTCGTGTCGACCGTCACCGCTACCGGCAATGAGCCGGTCGGCGCCACGCCGCCGGCCCCGACCCTGCAAGCCGCTGTCGATGCCGTCACCAACCTGCTCGACGAATCCTGGAAACAGTCCTCGATCATCCGTGACAGCAACCGCACAAAAGTTACCGCCTCGGTCCTCTTCACCTCGCTGGTCGAGTGGAACACGCTGCGCGGCGCGCTGGCCCGTTCGCCGCTGGTCTCGGATTTCCGTACCACCGCCGTCGCGCGGGAAGGCGCGCTTGTGACTTTCTCCTATGCCGGCGACGAGAACCGCCTGCGTAACGATCTCGTCCAGCGCGGCGTGACACTCGCCCGCGAAAACAACGAACTCACCCTTCGCTCGGCGGTTTCGACGTCGGTCCAGTGAGCTCAGGTGACGCCGAACAGGACGGGTCACCGCAGCAGCCGATGTTCGGCTTCCCGGCGCCGGTGGCGCAGTGGGACGACCTGCTGCGCGGCGTCCACAATGCTGCAGCCTTGCGCATTGTCGGCCATCCAGAAGGCTGGGCGACGCCTGTGCTTTGCGTCACCGGCCCGGCAAAGTGCGGTCTCAGCTTCCTTGCCGAAGCCTGGGCGAACCGCTTCGGCGGCGTCTCGCTGACCGCAGCGGAGCTGGCGAAGGCTGGCCGGCGGGGCCTCGACGCCCTGGCGGGCCGCCACGTCGCCGTCGACGATGCCGACATCGCCGCCGGAAAGCATGATGAAGCGCTGCTTTCGTTGATAAACCTCGTTGCCGGCGGGGGGGGGCGCCTGTTGTTGACGGCGCACCGGCCTGCCTCGCAGTGGCGCACCGGATCAGCGGACCTCAAGTCCCGCCTCAACGCACTCCCCGTCGGGGAGATCGGCCAGCCGGATGACGCCGTGGTCCGCGCCCGGCTCGAGATCGCCGCCGCCCGCCATTTTCTGCGACTGGGGCCTGAGACGCTCAACTATCTGGTGCCCCGGCTTGAACTTGCCTATGACGCCGTTGAGAACTTCATGGACAGGCTCAGCGAGGCCGTCAGCGACAACGACCGGGCGCCCAGCTTGCCGCTGGCCCGCCGGGTTCTGGAGCAGATGGGCGAGGCGGCCGACGAGGACGAGGCGGAAGGGTGAGGCAGGATGGCGGACAGCCAGCGTTTGAACAAACAGCTGATGAGTTCGCCTCAGCGGTTCCTGAACCGCGAGTTGTCCTGGCTTGAGTTCAATCAACGTGTGCTGGAGGAGGCCGACAATCCGGCCCATCCCTTGCTCGAGCGTCTGCGCTTCCTTTCGATCTCGGCGAGCAACCTCGATGAGTTCGACATGGTGCGCTATGCCGGCCTGCGTGAGCAGGTGCGTGCCGGCGTTACCAAGGTCAGCCAGGACGGCCTGACTCCCGTGCAGCAGGTGGCCGAGATCGAGGCCGCGGCGCTCGACCTGATCGCCAGCCAGCAGCAGCAGTGGCGCCAGCTGAAAGCCGACATGGAGAAGGAAGGCATATTCGTTCTCGGCGCGCAGGATCTGACCAAGCGCGAGCGGGCCGATATCGAGGCCTACTTCAATTCCAACATCTTCCCGATCCTGACCCCGCTCTCGATTGACCCGGCCCACCCGTTTCCCTTCATCCCGAACCTCGGCTTCACGATCGCCTTCGATCTTGAGCCGGAGAGTGGCGGAGAGGGGCAGGTCGGGATCGTGCCGATGCCCACCTTCGTGCGCCGCTTTATCCGCCTGCCGGCGGGGCAGAAGCCGGGTATCCGCTTCATTGCGCTGGAAGATGTGATCGGCCTGTTCCTCACATCCCTGTTTCCCGGCTTCAGGGAAGCAGGCCGTTGCCTTTTCCGCATCGTGCGCGACAGCGATATCGAGATCGAGGAAGAGTCCGAAGACCTGATCCGCGAGTTCGAGGTGCTGCTCAAACAGCGCCGCCGTGGCCGTATCGTGCGCCTGCGGATGCAGGCCAGCGCGCCGGAAACGCTGCGCGCCTTCATCATGCGTGAGATCGGCGCCGAGCCATCCGACATCGTGCTGTATGACGGCATCCTCGGCATGGCGCGCCTCGCCGAACTGATCGTCGATGACCGACCGGACCTTCTCTTCTCGCCTTACGAGCCGCGCTATCCGGAACGTATCCGCGAAATGGGCGGCGACATCCTGGCCGCCATCCGTGCCAAGGATATCTTGGTCCATCACCCGTTCGAGAGTTTCGACGTAGTGGTCGAATTCGTCCGCCAGGCGGCGGCCGATCCTCAAGTCGTCGCCATCAAGCAGACGCTCTATCGCACGACCATAAACTCCCCGATTGTCGGTGCCCTGATCGAGGCCGCCGAAGCCGGTAAAACGGTGACGGCGCTGGTTGAGATCAAGGCCCGCTTCGATGAGGAGGCCAACCTTCGCCTCGCCCGCGATCTTGAACGCGCCGGCGTGCAGGTTGTCTATGGCTTCATCGAATACAAGACGCACGCGAAGGTCTCGCTCGTCGTGCGCCGTGAAGGCACTGAGCTGCGCACGTACACGCACTACGGCACGGGTAACTACCACCCGATCAATGCGCGAATCTATACCGACCTCTCGCTGTTCACCGCCGATCCCGCACTGGGGCGCGATGCCAACCGCCTGTTCAACTACGTCACCGCAAACCGGGAGCCACCAGAAGTGGCGCCCGATTTCGAGACGATCAGCATGGCGCCGGTGAGCCTGAAGCAGAACCTGCTGTCGATGATCGAGCAGGAGGTGCTGGCTGCGAAGAAGCACAAGCCAAGCGGCATCTGGGCGAAGATGAACTCGCTGGTCGACGGCGACGTGATTGACGCGCTCTACAAGGCAAGCCAGGCCGGCGTGCCAATCGCTCTGGTGGTGCGCGGCATCTGCTGCCTGCGCCCCGGCATTGCGGGTCTCTCTGAGAACATCACGGTGAAAAGCATCGTTGGCCGCTTCCTTGAACATTCGCGCATTCTCTGTTTCGCGAATGGTGAAGCGCTACCGTCGGCGAATGCAAAAGTGTTCATTTCCTCGGCGGACTGGATGCCTCGCAACCTGATGCGGCGCGTTGAGGTGCTCGTGCCAATCCAGAACCCCACCGTGCATCGGCAGGTGATGAGCCAGATCATGGTGGCCAATCTCAACGACGAGCAACAGACCTGGCTGATGCATCCGGATGGGGCCTATGAGCGCCTCGAGCCGAAGGATCCGTCGAGCGCATTCTCCGCACACGGATATTTCATGTCCAATCCCAGCCTCTCCGGCCGAGGCAGCGCGCTGGAAGTCAGCCTGCCGCCGCGCCTGACGCTCCCTGAGAGGCCTAAATGACCATCCAGCAACCGCGCCAGGCCGGTATCATAGATATCGGATCGAACTCCGTTCGCCTTGTGATCTGCGATGTGCTGGGCGCGTCCATCCTGCAGAGCTTCAACGAGAAAGTCATGGCGGGGCTGGGCGAGGGCCTTACGAAGACGGGCCATCTGTCGCCGCAGGGCGTGGAAGCCGCGCTGAAAGCGCTGAGCCGGTACCGCGCGATCCTCAAAGCGCTGAATGTCGACACCTACGAAGCCGTCGCCACGGCCGCCGTACGCATGGCCCAGGACGGTCCCGATTTCCTGAAGCAGGCCGGCAAGATCCTCAACCGCCCCGTTCGCCTTCTGAGCGGCGAGGACGAAGCGCACCTTTCCGCGCGCGGGGTTGATCTTTCGATCCACAATCCTGTCGGCGTGATCGGCGATCTCGGCGGCTCCAGCCTCGAGCTGAAACGCATCGGCTTGTCTAACGGGCCAAAAATGGGCGAAAGCCTGATGCTCGGCCCGCTGGCGCTCGGCGATATCGTCAGTGAACCGAAGGAGTTGCGCAAACGCGTGCGTGACGCGCTGAAGGCGTGCGAAGTCCTCAAAGACGCGAAAGGCCGCTTCTACGCCGTCGGCGGCGCCTGGCGCGCTTTCGGACGCCTTGTGATGGAGCTGGAACGCTACCCGCTGCACGTCCTGCAGGGCTACCAGATCAATGAAGGGCAAGTGGCCCGCGCCGCCAAGCTCTGTGTGGACTCGCTTACCAACGCCGCGGCTCGTCAGCAGATTGAAGCGCTGGACAAGCGCCGCGCGAAATACTTCCCGATGGCGGCCATCCTGATGGAAGAAGTGCTGACGCAAAGTGCGCTGGAAGGCGTCACCATCTCCGCCACAGGCGTGCGTGAAGGCGTTCTGCACGAACTCCTGAAGATGAACCTTGATGACCCGCTGACGGACGGCATCATCGCCTATGCGCGCCTTGACCAGAACCAGATCGCCTTCGGCCGCGCGCTGCATGATTTTATCGCGCCCGCGCTGATCCCCCAGCCGGATCTCTTCGGCTCGCCTGCCGCAGACATCCGCATCGAGAAAGCCGCCTGCATGATGGCCGACAGCGCTGGCCGCTACCATCCGGATCACCGCGCCGAAATGGCTTACGATCAGGCCCTCCGCGCACCCTATCTGGGCGTCTCCCATCCCGAGCGCGCGATGATCGCCTATGCCATCGGCTGCCGGTACGAGAAGGATTTCAAGCGCCCGCCGGAACATGCCGGCCTCACGACGGACGCGCAGACGGACCGCGCCCGCCAAGTCGGCCTTCTGATGCGCCTCGGCGCCGTCTTCTCCGGACGCTCCGGTCCCATCCTCAAACGCGCCGCCCTGCGCCGCGTGGGCGATGCTCTCGAACTGGAAGTCGACCGCAAGGACGCGAACATGATTTCTGAGACGGTTGAGCGCCGCCTGTCACAGGCCGCAAGCCAGCTCAAACTGAAATGGCGCACGAGCGTGCGGTAACTCGCTGGGCGGGCCAAAATCCCGCGTCCAGGAATGTCAGACGTCGAACAATCTGACCTGGCCGCCAGCAAACGACACAGCGAGCTTGCCAGACAGAAGCGCAATCGCCTTCTTGCCGAACATCTCGCGGCGCCAGCCCGTCATCGCGGGGATGTCCTCGCTCGTCTCGCCGCGGGCGATGCGGTCGATGTCGGCGGAGTTGGCGATCAGGCGCGGCACCACGTCATGCTCGTCAGAGACATGCTTCAGCAGCACCTTCAGCAGCTCCGGCGCGCCGGCCGGGATCTGGGCATTCTGCACGGGGCGCGACATCTCCGGGGCAAATGTGTCCGGTGCTTCGACTGCCTGGCGCACGGCCTCGATCAGCCCCTGGCCATGCTTGGAGCGGATAAACCCGCTCGGCACCGCGCGCAGCTGAGCGAAATCTTCCTCCGTCCGAGGCTTCTGTGCGGCGATCTCCTGGATTGCGTCATCCTTCAGGATGCGGCGGCGCGGCTTGTCGAGTTCCTGCGCCACGCGCTCGCGCCAGGCGGCGACCGAGACGACAACGGCCGCATAGTCCTTTTTCGGCATGCGCAGTTTGAGGCGCTGCCAGGCGTTCATCGGGTCGGTGTCATAAGTGGCAGGGTCTTCCAGCTCTGCCATCTCCTCGCGCACCCAGACCATCCGGTCCGTCCGCTCCAGCTCGTCGCGCATCTTCAGGTAGGCGTCCCGCAAGTGGGTCACATCGCCCAGCGCGTAGATCAGCTGCTTCTGGCTAAGTGGCCGGCGCATCCAGTCCGTGAACTGGCTGGACTTGTCGATCTGCTTCTTCAACACCCTCTGGACGAGGTTGTCGTAGGAAATCGAATCACCGAACCCCAGCGCCATCGCCGCGACCTGTGTGTCGAATACCGGCCCGGGCGGGTGGCCGATCAGCCGGTTGAAAATCTCGATATCCTGCCGGGCGGCATGGAACACCTTGGTCTGCCGGTCGGAGGCGATCAGGTCCAGGAAGGGCTTTATGTCCAGGTCCTCGGCCCGGGGGTCGATCAAGCCTTCCACGCCGGGCCCGGAGGCCTGAATCAGGCAAAGTTCCGGCCAATAGGTCGTTTCCCGGTGGAACTCGGTGTCGACGCAGACGAATTCCGCCTCTGCGAGGCGCCCGCACAGGTCTTCCAGCGCGGACTGCTCAGTGATCGGCGTCAGGGTGTTGTCAGTCATTGCCGGAGCGCTTATCGCACCAGCTTGACAAAGGCGAGGGGGTCTGTGCCCTACCCGCCTTCTTTATGTTGGACCGATTTTCCGGAGTTTTCGTCCGATGCACGCCTATCGCACCCACACCTGCGGGGAGCTGCGCAAGTCCCATGTCGGTGAAACCGTCAAGCTTTCGGGCTGGCTGCACCGCCGGCGCGACCATGGCGGGGTCATGTTCATTGACCTGCGCGACCATTACGGTCTGACCCAGATCGTCTTCAATCCGGGCTCCGCCGGCTTTGCCACCGTCGAGCGCCTGCGCGCCGAAAGCGTCCTCACGGTTGAAGGCAAGGTCGTCGCCCGCGACGGGGAGCTGGTCAACGCCAACCTCGCCACCGGCGAGATCGAGGTCGTCGGCGGGGCGGTGTCCGTCCAGTCCGAGGCCGCCGAGCTGCCTATGCCGGTATTCGGCGACCATTCGTATCCGGAAGAGATCCGCCTCAAGCACCGCTACCTGGACCTGCGCCGCGAGGCCCTGCACAAGAACATGGTGCTGCGCTCCAACGTGATCGCAAGCCTGCGCCGCCGCATGGTCGCCGAGGGCTTTACCGAATACCAGACGCCGATCCTCACTGCCTCCAGCCCGGAAGGCGCGCGCGACTTCCTCGTGCCGAGCCGCATGCACCCCGGCGAGTTCTACGCCCTCCCGCAAGCGCCGCAGCAGTTCAAGCAGCTGCTGATGGTTTCGGGCTTTGACCGCTATTTCCAGATTGCGCCTTGCTTCCGCGACGAGGATGCCCGCGCCGACCGCTCGCCGGGCGAGTTCTACCAGCTTGATATCGAGATGAGCTTCGTCACCCAGGAAGACGTCTTCAACGCCGTCGAGCCCGTCATGCGCGGCATCTTCGAAGAATTCGCCAGATGGGACGGCAAGAATCGCACGGTCGTGCCAGGTCCGTTCGAGCATGTGCCATATGCCGAGGCGATGCTGAAATACGGCTCCGACAAGCCGGATCTGCGCAATCCGATCATCTGCGCGGATGTCTCGGAGATCGCAACCCGCGAGGACGTGACCCTCGGCGTGTTCAAGAAGATCGTCGACGGCGGAGGCATCGTCCGCGCCATCCCGGCGCCGGGCACCGCCGAGCAGCCGCGCAGTTTCTTTGACAAGATGGACGCCTGGGCGAAGAAGGATATGCAGGCTCCCGGCCTCGGCTACATCCGCTTCGTCGAAGAAGCCGGCAAGCTGTCGGGTACCGGCCCAATCGCCAAGTTTTTCGCGCCGGAAGCCCTTGCCGCGCTCGCCGCCAAGGCAGGTGTCAAAGCCGGCGACGCCCTGTTCTTCTCGGCCGGCGACAAGACGGCCGCCGTCAAGCTGGCCGGCGCCGCCCGCACCCGCATCGGCGAAGAACTCGGTCTGATCGACAAGAGCATCTTCAAGCTCTGCTGGATCGTCGACTTCCCGATGTTCGAATGGGACGAAGACAACAAGTGCGTGGACTTCAGCCACAACCCCTTCTCAATGCCGCAGGGCGGCATGGAAGCGCTGCTGGCCGCCGACACGACCGAGAAACAGCTGGCCATCAAGGCTTACCAGTATGACATCGTCTGCAACGGCATCGAGCTGTCCTCAGGCGCCATCCGGAACCACCGCCCGGACATCATGCTGAAGGCCTTCGAGATTGCCGGCAAAGGCCCTCACGTCGTGGAAGAGAAGTTCGGCGGCATGCTGAACGCCTTCCGCTACGGGGCTCCGCCACATGGCGGCATCGCCCCCGGTGTGGACCGCATCGTGATGCTGCTGGCCGAAGTCGATAACCTGCGCGATGTCATCCTCTTCCCGATGAACCAGCAGGCCCGCGACCTCCTGATGGGCGCCCCGAGCCCGGTCGAAGACCGCCAGCTCAAGGAACTCAACATCCGGCTCGCCCCGGCCGTGAAGGCCTGAGGCTCTCTGTAAGCTCTTGCCTTGTCCTCCGGCAAAGGCCGGTCGGGCAGGGCGGGAAGCGTTGCATGTGTTCGGGCTCGCGCCAACTTCCCCGCCCCAGAACTGACCTTAGTGTGTCGTCCCCCCGGCCTGTCAGCAGGCCCCGCCTTCAAGGCAATCTGCGACGCCTCTGTCTCTTCCGGAGCAGTGCGCAGGCATAAGAGTTGAGGGGCTCGTTCCACCAAGCTGACAGAACCTGACCCTCCCCTGGAGCGCGTCCGGCCGCACTTTCTGCGTTGTTGCGAAGCAATGAGACCTGGCCAAAGCCAGAACATCCGTACCCGGAAAATGAAAGCCCGTCAGGCCGGACTAGTCCAAGTCCGAGCCAAGGCGTGAGGCGAGCTGTGTGGTGGTGCACAGCGGCAGCCGGGCCTCGGCGGGCAGGCGTGTCGAAAGCGAGCCGCATGCGCCATCAAAATCGGCTTCGGCGAAGCCCTTCACACTGGCGAGGTTGGCGCCGGCAAATCGGGCGTCTTTGAACGAGGCGCCGGTGATGTCGGCTCCATTAAAACGCGCGTTCTTGAAGTTCGCGCCGTTGAAGACCGTGCCCCGCAGATTCGCGCGGTCCAGCATCGCGCCCTCGAAGTTGCCGGCGGACATGTCCGCGCCCTCCAGACGGGCGATGATCAGTTCGGCGTCCTCGAAATTGGCGCCGATCATTACGGCGTCCTGGAGGCTGGCGCCGTGCATCAGCGCGCGGCGCAGATCCGCGCCGGTGGCGCTGACTTCCTGCAGCCGGGTGCCGGCAAATATAGCATCGGCCAGCTTCGCATTGGTAAGAACGGCGCCCCTCATGTCGGCGCCGGTCAGGTCCGCGCGCTCGAAGTTCACTGCCACGGCCTGCACGCCGCGCATCACGGAATAGTCGAGTTTCGCTTCGGAATAGTTCGCCCCGGCCAGCGTCCAGCCCGTCAGGTTGCGGCCCGACAATTCGCAGGTGGCGCAGGTGCCGACATAGCTGGGAGACCAGGCAACGGGCTGACCTTGAGCCATCACGCCCGGGGCGGCGATGGCAGCGAAAGCACCAGCAAGGGATACGAGACGCAGATTCAGGTTGTCCATGGGACTCGGGATAGCTGTTTCCGGATACGGTCTAAACTGAACAAACTGTAAGAACTGTAAATGCGGCACGACTGTTGCCAGAAAGCAATAAGTGTTGCCGCATCTTCATGTTTTTTCCCGTGGAGGGCGATCCCGCAACGCCCTTCAGTCGCGCTAGACGCTACTGGCTGGCGCGGCTTTCTTCCCCGCACGTGTCACAGGCGAGGTGGCCGTCCTGTCCCGCTTCGAACAGCGTGAAGCTCCCGCAGGCCGGGCAAGCCTGAGAGACATAAGCCGGCGAGAGGTCGCCTGCAGCTGCTTCCGGCTCTTCGGCGGCCTTCTCGGCGCGGCGCTTGTCGAGGATGACGATGTTGTCCGGCAGCTGCCCACGCGAGAAGCCGCGCGAAATGAACTGCGCCGCTTCGGAAGTGAACGGCGCCGGCTCGCCCCGCGTCGCATCCCCGGCGCCCCGGCCGAGGCCGTCATGGGTGACGTCCGCTTCGGCGAGGTCGTCGCGGCCCAAATATGACACCGCAAGCTCCCGGAAAATGTAGTCCAGAATCGAGGTGGCGTTGGTGATCCGGTCATTGCCGGTCACAGCCCCGGCGGGCTCAAACCGGGTGAAGACGAACGCGTCGGCATACTCCTCCAGCGGCACACCATATTGCAGGCCGAGGGAGACCGAGATCGCGAAATTGTTCATCAAGCTGCGGAAGGCAGCGCCTTCCTTGTGCATGTCGATGAAGATTTCGCCGAGACTGCCATCATCGAACTCGCCGGTGTGGAGGTAGACCTTGTGCCCGCCGACAGTCGCTTTCTGGATATAGCCCTTGCGCCGGTCCGGCAGGCGGGTGCGGCGCACGCGGGCAGGCGGCTCCTCGGAGAGGGCGGGCAGGTCCGGCAGCGCTTCGGCGTCCTCGGCGATCTCCTCGGCAAGCGAGATGATCTGATCCATCCGCATCCGAAGATCCTCAGAGGGCGGGGCCCGGTGGCCTGCCATCAACGCAGAGAGCCCGGCAGCCATCGCTGCTTCGGCGAGTTCCAATCCCTCGACGGAAGGCGCGCGCAGCATGCCCATCCCGCCGAGTACCTTGGAGGCGGCAGCGGTAAACCGGATCTCGGCGTCCGCACTCACGGTCAGGGACAGCCCGGCCGCCGCGAGGCCCTTGCCGGCGATCTCCTCAATCGCGCCATCGATGGCGAGTTCGGCGGCCGCGATGTCCTTCTTGGAGAAGCCGACCGCCGAGAGGAGCGCCTTGCCGTCGGAATCGAAACGCTCCGGCGAAAGCTTCAGGTCGTGGATGATGATCTCGTCGCCGAGCACCCAGCGGGAGAAAGCGGCGTTCAGCGGCAGGCCGTCGCCGATGGCGCGGGTGACGCGTTCGATGGCTTCGTCTGTGAAGCCGCGGTCGCGCAGCTTGTTTCGGCCGAGAGCGGAGTCGAGGTCGTGAGCGCCGGCCTGGGCGAGACGTTCGAGCAGCTGCGGAAGCTGTTCCGGCGCCCGG
The DNA here is from genome assembly GCF_022844445.1 of Hyphomonas sp. Lineage (GTDB taxonomy): Bacteria > Pseudomonadota > Alphaproteobacteria > Caulobacterales > Hyphomonadaceae > Hyphomonas. Next base: position 135,767 of record NZ_JALHLS010000004.1, on the reverse strand, counting down.
CGGGCGAGGCCGAGCCGGGCGGCCCGGCTGAGGCTTGGTGCGTCCTCGCCATAAGCCAGCACAGTGCGGACCGGCGCGGCGCCTTCGCTTTCGCATTCAGGCAGCGTGCCCGCCATGTCTCGAAGCGGCAGAATCGCGAGTTGGCAGGGGCGGCGGCCGGACGCCTTCAGGCCCTCGAGGCCGAGCAAGCGTCCCTGCGCGGCCGGGAAGGCCGCGCCGGTGGCGGCGGACTTGACCAGCGCGGCAAGCGCGGCGCCGACCGCGACACCCGTTTCTGACGCATAGTCGAGCCCGAGCGACAGGACCGCAGCGCCAAGCCCCGCGACGACGAGCATGCCATCCCCGAGGCTGCGGGCAGCGGCATCGACTGACGCGACAAGGTATTCGGCTTCAAGGCCCGCGGGACCAACGGCCTGGGCCACGTCCAGCACGCGGCAGAGTGTGCCGGCTTCCGGCAGGGCGGCGCGCATCAGGTGAATCTCGGCGCCCTCTTCAAGCGCAGCGAGCAGGGCTTCAGAGAGAACGGCATCAATATGGCCGGCCTCGAACACGCCGGGGCGGGGCGAGGGCGTGCTGACCGCAGCGGCGCGCAGCGAGGCCGCGGTCTTGAGGATGCCGCCCGGCTGGCGAAGGGCTTCTTCCAGCACATCCTGCGGCAGGCCGGCGGCGAGGGCTTCGGCCAGCTCGGCGTTTCGAGGCGCGTCGCCGAGGCGTTCCAGCATTTCAGCTGTCGCAAGCTGCGAGACGCCCAGCAGGTTGGCCGCCGACCAGGCCGAGCGGACATCTCGGAGCGCCGCTGCATTCAGCGGCTGGGCCGGGCGCCCGGCCGAGCGCAGCACGTCGCGCAGCCGCATTTCCGCAGAGAGAAGCCCGTCGGCTTCGGCGGCTTCGAGAAGGTCGCTGGGGGATTTCGCGGACATCAATGGGGTTCCCGGCCGAATCAGTTCAGCTGAGGGTGCCTTGCGGGCGCCCCTGCCGCAAGCCCGGGCAGGGGCGCCCCACAGGGTAGATTGCCTGCAGGCAGTGGATGGATTAACTGCCGCCGCAGGGCCATATTGCGGCCATCAAGTGAGGTCAGGAAACCCCCATGCTGAAACACATTTTCACCTGGTGGAGCGGTCATACGGTGGGGGCTGCCTTCGATATCGGGCGACGCTCGAACGAGATCGGCACCGACGAGTATGGCAACCGCTACTATGAGGAGCGCAAGCCCTCGACCGAAGGGCGCCGGCGCCGCTACGTCATGTACAATGGTCTGGCCGAGCCGTCGAAGGTGCCCGCCGACTGGCATGGCTGGCTGCACCACACGCTGGATACGCCGCCGACCAAGATGCCGCTGGACCGGCGAGAATGGGAAACGGACCATACCCCAAACATGACCGGCACGCCTTACGCCACCAAGCCGAAGGGCAGCATGGCAGCTGGCGACAACCGCCAGAAATCCGACGCTGATTACGAGGCCTGGAAACCGGATGCGTGAATCCTTCTTTGAAACGCTGATCGGCGCGCTGGTCGTCGGCGTGGCTGCCTTCTTCCTGTGGTTCGCGCTGGCGCGCGGTGGGGAAGCTTCGACCGGCTCTTCGCAGTATGAAGTTACGGCGCGCTTCAACAGCGTGTCAGGACTGGCGCGTGGTTCGGACGTTCGCATTGCCGGCGTTAAGGCCGGCGTTGTGAAAGCCATCGAGGGCGACCCGGAACGCTTTGAAGCCGTACTGACGCTCAGCCTCGATACCAAATGGGTTCTGCCGGACGATACCGACGCACGCGTCTCGACCGATGGCCTGCTGGGCGGCGCCTTTATCGCGCTGGAGCCTGGCGGCGGCGTTGACAACATCCCCCAGGATGGCACCGGCCAGATCCAGTACACACGCGGCAGCGTCGACCTGCTGACGCTGTTTGCCTCCTTTGCTTCGGGCGGCAGTGGTTCCTCGAACGATACGTCTACGGACGATCCTGCACTTGACGATCTTGAAGCCCTTGATGATCCGCTGGAGACTGTGGAATGAAATTGCTTCTTCGCGGCGCCGCCATTGCGGCGGTGGGACTGTCACTGGCCGGCCTTGCGGCGGCGGCGACCTATGCCAAGCAGGACCGCGCCACCTTGCGCGCGCTCGACAAGATCACAGGCCGCTCGACGGACATCGTGGTTAAGGTTGGCGAGCCGGTTGTGTACGGATCGCTCAGTATCGACCTGAAGAGCTGTTTCCAGACACCGCCTGAAGAAGTGCCGGAAAGCGCGGCCTTCCTGCGTATTTCTTCCACCCGCCCCGTCGCCGAAGAGCAGCTTGAATCCGCAACCGGCGGCGACAAGGAAGCCGCCGCGACGCTGGCAGCCGCCGAAAATCCGGTCGTGTTCTCAGGCTGGATGTATGCGTCTTCGCCCGGCCTCAGCGCGCTCGAGCACCCGGTTTATGATATCTGGGTTATCCGCTGCACAGCGCCCGCGCCAGTGAAGTTGCCGGACCGCGTGATCGTGCCACTCGGCGACGAGCCGCTGGTGGACGACATGCCGGCCGGCGTTGCCGAGACGGACGAAGCGCCGGTGATTGAGGAAGTTCCGGCCGAACCTGAACCGATCGACTGATCTGCCGGAAGCGGGTGGAAACTGGCGTTGACCTTCAGCGCACGTTTCAGCCGTGCACGGAACTCTTCGCGCGAGACTTCGATGAGGCCGAACTGGTCTAGGTGCGGATTGTAGAACTGCGCGTCCAGCAGCACGAAGCCGCGATCAATCAGGCGCGCGGCGAGATGAACCAGGGCAATCTTTGACGCGTCGGTGGCGCGCGAGAACATGCTCTCGCCAAAAAAGGCCCCGCCGATCGCCACGCCGTAGAGCCCGCCCACCAGCGTATCGCCGTCCCAGCACTCGACCGAGTGCGCATGGCCCTGCCGGTGCAGCGCGCTGTAGAGGTTGATGATGCCGGAATTGATCCACGTATTCGGGCGCGCGTCGTGCGGCTCGGCGCAGGCCTCGATGACGCGCGTGAAGGCTGTGTCGACCGAAATCCGGAACGGGTCCTGGATGATGCGCCGCTTCAGGCGCTTCGGAATGTGGAAAGCGTCCAGCGGCAGGAGGCCGCGCTGTTCAGGGTCTACAAGGAACAGGCGCGGATCATCGCGCGAGTCTGCCATGGGGAAGACGCCCCGCCGGTAGCAGGCGAGCAGGTCTTCCGAAGAGAAACGCGCGGACATGCGGCAGATATGGGTCGCGCCGCGAGCGGTGTAAACGCGGCGATTGGACGGGCCGGCGCTATTGTCCGGTAAATTTCGGCCGGCGCTTCTGGGTGAAGGCACGGACGCCTTCGGCGAAATCATCTGTGTTGCCGAGTTCGAACTGCGTGCGTCGTTCCAGTTCGAGCTGGGCGGCGAGGTCGTTGTCGAAGGCCTCGGCAAGGACTTCGCGGGTGCGGACCAGGCCGAGGGTCGGGCCGGCGGCAAGTTTTGCGGCGAATGCGGCAGCTTGCGGGAGGAGGGAGCCGTCTTCGACCGCCTGCCAGATCAGGCCCCATTGTGCGGCTGTTTCGGCGGGCAGCCTGTCACCCAGCAGGGCGAGCCCGCGCGCACGGGCGGCGCCGACGAGCCGGGGCAGGTGCCAGGAGCAACCCATGTCGGGCACCAGGCCGAGCTGGGGTGCAAAGACCTGGATAAAAGTTGCTGACTTCGCGGCCAGAACGATGTCGCAGGCGAGCGCGAGTCCCACACCGCCGCCCGCGGCCACTCCGTTTACAGCTGCGACAGTCGGCTTGGGGAATGCCGCAAGATCGCGCGCCAGCGGGTTGAAGTGGCTGGTCATCCCGTCCGAGATGCCCTGGCCGCGCGAGACCGGCGGCGTGTCGGATTGCTCGACGAGGTCTGCGCCGGCACAGAAGCCGCGCCCGGCGCCGGTGATGATCAGGGCCCGGACGGATGCGTCAGCAGAGGCGACCGCGAGCGCGGCGCGGAACTGCTCCATCAAGGCGCGGTTCAAGGAGTTCAGAGCATCGGGCCGGTTCAGCGTGATCGTGAGAACGCCGTCCGTGGTCGTCTGGAGAATAGGCGCCGGGGACGCCGGGGTGCGGTTGCTGGTATCGCCCATATCCCCGGTCCTTCGCTGTCAGCCCTTGCCCGCTGCCTCGGCTTCAGCGGCTTTAGCGTCCGCCAGAAATTTTTCCAGCCAATGGATATTGTAGTGGCCGGCGACGACATCGTCATTGTCGACGAGACGGCGGTGGAGGTCGAGCGTGGTGTGGACGCCGCCGACGACCATTTCCTGTAGCGAGCGCTTGAGGCGCATCAGGCATTCGCGGCGGGTTCGTCCGTGTACGATCAGTTTTCCGATCAACGAATCGTAGTGCGGCGGAATGCGGTAGCCGGCATAGGCCGCACTATCGAGGCGCACGTCCGGGCCGCCCGGCGCATGAAACTCGGTGATGAGGCCAGGGGAGGGCACGAAGGTTTCCGGGTGCTCGGCATTGATGCGGCACTCGATGGCATGGCCGACGAGCATCACGTCTTCCTGGCGGAAGGAAAGCGCCTTGCCTTCGGCAATGCGGATCTGTTCGCGCACGATGTCGATGCCGGTGATCATCTCGGTGACCGGATGCTCGACCTGCAGACGCGTGTTCATCTCGATGAAGTAGAACTTTCCATCCTCATAGAGGAACTCGATCGTGCCGGCGCCGCGATAGCCTATTTTCTGCATCGCGCGGGCGCAGATCATGCCGATCTCTTCGCGCTGGATCTGGTTCAGCGCGGGTGAGGGCGCTTCCTCGAAGACTTTCTGGTTGCGCCGCTGCAAAGAGCAATCGCGCTCCCAGAGATGGGCGACGTTGCCGTGCGTGTCTGCGATCACCTGGATCTCGATGTGGCGCGGGCCCTGAAGGTATTTCTCAAGATAGACCGCGTCGTCACCGAAGGCGGCTTTCGATTCGGTCTTGGCGGTTTTTACCGCGTTCTCGAGGTCGGCCTCGGTCATCGCGAGCTTCATGCCGCGGCCGCCGCCGCCAGCGGAGGCTTTGACGAGCACGGGGTAGCCGATCTTCTTGGCGGCCTTCTTGGCCTCCGAAATCGATTCGAGCGCGCCTTCGGAGCCGGGCACGCAGGGCACGCCGGCGGCGATCATCGCTTGCTTGGCGGCGATCTTGTCGCCCATGATTCGGATGTGTTCTGCCGTCGGGCCAATGAAGGCGAGGCCGTGGGCTTCCACCATCTCGGCAAACTGGGCGTTCTCCGACAGGAAGCCGTAGCCGGGGTGGATCGCGTCGGCGCCGGTGATTTCGGCGGCCGCGAGTATCCGGGACTTCTTCAAATAGCTTTCCGACGAAGGCGCCGGGCCGATGCAAACGCTTTCGTCCGCCAGGCGTACGGCCATCGCATCGCGGTCAGCCTCGGAATGGACGACGACCGTCATCAATCCCATTTCCTTGCACGCACGGTGAATACGCAGCGCAATCTCGCCGCGGTTGGCGATCAGGACCTTATGAATTGGGCGGTGCTCGGGCATCGAACTATTCGATCAGGACGAGGGGTTCGCCGTATTCGACGGGTTGGGCATTCTGGACGTAGATGGCTTTGACGGTGCCGGCGCGGTCAGCCTCGACCGGGTTGAAGGTTTTCATCGCCTCGACCAGCATCAGCGTGTCGCCCTTCTTCACCTTGTCGCCAATGTTGACGTAGGGCTTCGACTGGGGGTCGGCCGAGAGGTAGACGGTGCCGACCATCGGGGATTTCACGGCATTGTCCGGGGCGGCAGAGGCGACGGCAACGGAGCCGGGGCCGGTCGGAGCCGGTAGGGCAGCTTGGGCCGCGGGGGCATAGGCCGGAGCTGGCGTAGCAACGGCGGCGTGCACGACATGAGACGACTGGCGCGAAACGCGGAGTTTCAGACCATCATGTTCGATTTCGATCTCGCCGAGGTCTCCCTCGCGGAGGATGGCGGCAAGTTCGCGGATGAGGCCCGTGTCGAGCTTGTTCTTGGCAGCACTCATTTTTTTTCAGCTCCTCCCTGACCGGAAAGCCGCATGGCGGCCCCCAGCGCGAGTTCGTATCCGTAGGCACCTAGCCCGGCAATCGTAGCAGTTGCAACAGGTGCAACATAGTTAACGTGCCGGAAGGCCTCGCGCGCCGAGGGATTGGACAGATGGACTTCAATGACGGGAATCTTGAGTGATTTCAAGGCGTCATGAAGGGCGATGGACGTATGGGTATAGGCGGCCGCGTTGAGGATCAGGACGCTGGCCTCGCGGCCGGCCTCCTGCACCCAGGTGACGAGTTCGCCTTCGGAATTGGTCTGGCGCAGCACGAGGGAAGTGCCCTGCGCCTGCGAACGCAGCCGGGCGTGAATATCTTCCAGGGTATCCCGGCCGTAAATCTCGGGCTCGCGGGTGCCGAGCAGATTGAGATTCGGGCCGCCGAGGACATATACCGGTTTCGACATGGGCCTCCGTTTGCGCTGGAACGCCGCGTGTTGCAAGAGGGCAACAGAAGGCAGGCTGCCATGAAAATCATCCTCAACGGCGAAGCGCTCGAAATTGCCCCCGGAACCACTGTGGCGATGCTGGTTCTTCGCCTGTCAGGCGAGACCGGCCGCGACCCGCGCGGCATCGCCGTGGAGCGCAACCGGGAGATCGTGCCAAAGTCCGAACATGCCCTCACAGTGCTCGAAGAGGGCGACCAGCTGGAGCTGGTCCAGTTCGTTGGCGGGGGCTGAAAACGGGCGCCAGACCCGCCCTGAAGCCGTCTGCACGAATGGCCGGAGTGCTTGACACTGGCGGATCCGGCCGGGACGTTTCTCGCAGGGTGTGTTGACGCCTGCATCAGGGACGGCCAGATCAGCCCGCATGTCTGAACCGCAATCAAACGACCCGCTCATCATCGCCGGCAAGGCGTATGCCTCGCGCCTGATCGTGGGCACAGGGAAGTATGCCTCCTATCAGCAGAACGCCGACGCGGCCCGCGCGGCGGGCGCCGAGATAGTGACCGTGGCGCTGCGCCGGGTGAACCTCTCCGACAAGAGCCAGGAAATCCTGTCTGACTTCGTAAAGCCGACCGAGTTCACCTATCTGCCGAACACAGCGGGCTGCTACACGGCCGACGAAGCGGTGCGCACGCTGCGTCTTGCGCGGGAGGCCGGCGGCTGGAACCTCGTGAAGCTGGAAGTGCTGGCGGACCAGAAGACGCTGTATCCGAACATGCCGGAAACGCTGAAGGCGGCCGAAGCCCTCATAAAGGACGGCTTCGAGGTCATGGTCTACTGCTCGGACGATCCGGTCTATGCGCGGCTGCTGGAAGAGGCGGGCTGCTGCGCGATCATGCCGCTCGGCTCGTTGATCGGCTCAGGCCTCGGCATCATGAACCCGGTGAACATCCGCCTGATCGTGGAAGCCGCCAGAGTGCCAGTGATTGTGGATGCGGGCGTCGGTACGGCCTCAGACGCCGCGATTGCGATGGAACTGGGATGTGATGGCGTACTGATGAATACGGCTATTGCCGCTGCGAAAGATCCAGTGCGCATGGCGCGCGCTATGAAACACGCAGTGATCGCAGGGCGCGAGGCCTATCTCGCCGGCCGGATGCCGAAGAAGAAATACGCAGACCCGAGCTCACCGCTCGCCGGATTGATTTAGGGCCGCCCTTGAACACCGCGCGCGCCTACGATCTCCTGATCTTCGACTTTGACGGCACGCTGGCCGACAGCGCGGCGTGGTTCCGGTCGATCCTGCCGGATCTGGCGCGGCGGTTCGGGTTCCGGTGCCCGGACGAGGAAGAACTGGAGATCCTGCGTCACAAGCCGCCGCGCGAAGTGATGCGTATACTGAAGATACCCGGCTGGAAGCTGGTTCTGATTGCCGTGCATGTGCGAAAGCGCGCCGCGAAGGCTGCTGCGTTTCCATTGTTCGACGGTATTCCGGAGATTCTGGAACTTCTTTCAGCCAAGGGCGTGAAGATAGCGGTCGTCTCGTCCAATGCAGAGGTGAACGTGCGCCGAGCGTTAGGGCCGGAGCTGAGCGCGCGGGTTCATGCCTGGAGCTGCGGCGCGGGCATGTTCGGAAAGGCGAAGCATTTTCGCGACGTGCTGGGCAAACTGAGAGTGACGCCAGGACGGGCGCTGACCGTGGGCGACGAAATCCGCGACATTGAAGCGGCGCGCGAAGTAGGCCTAAGGACGGCGGCAGTGGCGTGGGGCTTCAGCATGAAGCCCGCGCTGGATGCGGCGGCGCCGGACTTTTGTTTCGAGACTGTGGAAGAGCTAAGGGTTTTCCTCGGAAAGGCCTGACCGGCCGGGGCGCGCTTCACGCGGCGATCCGCTCGGCGACTTTCTGCATCACGAAAGAAGGATACTTGAGCCCCAGGTTCACGACGCAGGTTCGCTGGAGAATATCCAGCGTGCGGGTGCACATGTCCGGTGAATAGGTGATGTCGCGCTTCGCCCACTTCCACGGGTTCATTTTCGGGTGGAACGTGCGCTGAGTGAGGATGGGTTCCCAGTTGGTGTAGATGTGCCTGGAGCAGTCGTACAGGCGACTCCAGACGCCGCGCTGCCCTTGCAGCTCGATGGCCGCTTCGCGTGTGGCCGCGAGGATTGTGAGGCTGACGGCATTGTCGTTATCATTGTGCGGCGTGACCACGAAGTCGTCGCTGTGGCTTAAAATGCTGGCCATCATCGCGCGGCGCTTTTGCATCTGGTCCAGCATCGGCTGAACCCGGCGAAGCTGCACCTGCAGCATGGCAGACTGGATTTCATTGACCTTCATGTTGGTGCCGACAAAGTCCGGTTGATTGTAGCGTTCCTCATGGCCGCGGATCATCGCGCCGAGATCGTGATAGGACCGCGCGCGGGCGTAGAATTGGTCGTCGCTGGTGAGGACTGCGCCGCCTTCGCCGATATTGAGGTTCTTCATCTTGTTGAAGCTGAAGGCGCCGAGGTGGCCAATTGCGCCAAGGTGGTGGTCCTTGTAGCGCACCCCGACTGATTGGCAGGCATCTTCGATGACAATGAGGCCGTGTTTCTGAGCGATCGCCATGATCGCGTCCATGTCGCACGGCGCGTTACCCATATGCACGGGAATGATCGCGCGCGTGTAGGGCGTGATTTTGCGTTCGATATCTTCCGGATCGATGGTCAGTGTTTCGTTGATATCCACGAGAATCGGGACGGCGCCGACCATGACTGGCGCGGCGGCGGTGGCCATCCAGGTATAGGCAGGAACGAGCACTTCATCGCCCGGGCCGATGCCGGCCGCCGCTAGCGCAGCGATCAGGGCGCTGGTACCGGAGGTTACCGTGAGGGTGTGCTTTGCCCCGGTGAGCTGGCAGAGCTCCTGCTCAACCTCATCGGTGAAGTGAGCTTTGTTGCCATACCGGGTGAGCTGGCCTTCTGCTATGGCGCGGCCGGCGGCGATCCACTCACAAAACCCCATAGCTGGCATCGTGGAGCCTCCCCTTCTGGCGCAGGCTCCGTTCAGGTACTCAAGAATCGTGCCGTGGGAATGCCCGCCAGAACAGGCAAAAACCGGCGCACGCGGCGCCGGTTGTGCCAGATCAGGCCTTTACCAGCCCAATGTCGCGCAGGCGTTCCATAAGGAAGTCCTGAGCCGTTATCGGGGGTTCGGCCTTGCCGCCTTCGGCGAGACAACCAGGCAGCGCTTCGATCGGGAAGTCCTGGTTGAAATGCAGGAAGAAAGGCGTCGAGTAGCGCGGGAAGCGCGACCGTTCCGGAGCCGGGTTGACGACCCGGTGGGTGGTCGAAGGCAGGACCCCTCCGGTGTAGCGCTGCAGCATGTCGCCGCAATTGATGACGAGCGCGCCCGGCGGCGGGTTCACGCCGAGCCATTTGCCCGAGCGGTGCTTCACCTCAAGGCCGGCTTCCTCGGCGCCGAGAAGCAGCGTGATGACGTTGATGTCCTCATGCGCGCCGGCGCGGACCGAGCCTTCCGGCGGCGGCTCTGTCTGAGGCGGGTAATGCAGCAGACGGAGGATGGAGTTGCCGAAGTTGACCTTGTCGGCGAACCAGTTCTCCGGAAGGTTCAGATGGAGGGCGACGCCCTTAAGCAGCTCGGCGCCGAAGGAATCGAGCGCCGCGTAAAGGGCGCGGGTGGCCTGGTCGAAATCCGCCACTTCGGACACGGCAGGCGTGTCCTTCATCGTGTTGCGGTAGGGGGAGGCGGGCGGCAGATCGCGCCCCGTGTGCCAGAACTCTTTTAGGTCGGCCTGCGCCTGGCCCTTGGCATTCTCGGTGCCGAAGGGGGTGTAGCCACGCTGGCGGCCGCCGGGAGCGTCATGGTATTTTTCCTTCGCATCTGCGGGCAGTGCAAAGAAGGCCTTCGTGGCGGCGAGGTTGTCGTCGATGGTTTTCTGCGAAACCGGGTGGCCGGTGATCACCGCAAAGCCGGTTTCACGGAAAGAGCGGCCGAGCGCAGCGGAGAAGGCGGCCTTGTCGGAGTGCCAGAGCGAATAGGGGATCGGTTCGAAATACTGGTTCATGAGGGTAGTCTGCCAGAAGCCGGAGCCGCCAGAAAGGGGGCCAGCTGACGCGGGTCTTAATGATTAAGGAAATATCAAAGGGGCCATGCGAAGCCTTAAGGCTTAAAGTCGATCCGGGTCAGGACAAAAAATGCCGCAAGCCGGCGCAGGCAAACGAGGTTCGGCGGCGAGACCGGCGCGCCAGTCCGGGCACCTCCGCCCGCGGCTGAACGGGCTAGATCTGGCCGTCCACCTGTGGCGCGCGAAATGGCTGATGCTGGCAATCTTTTCGCCGCTGGCCGCGATCGGTGTAGCGGCAGCGTTTTCGCTTCCGAGCAGCTATACGGCGACCTCGCGGCTGATGGTTGCGACCGGCGACGGGTATGCCTTTCCGGCAGGCGCGGCGCCTGCCGATCTGGGGGCGCTGGTGCGCTCAGAGGCAGAGCTGCTGCGCAGCCCGGTGGTGGCGCAGGCGGCGGTGAAGCAGGTGACGCTGGCGCGGGCCTATCCGGGAATTGCGCTCAGCTGCAAGCCGGAGTTGTGTGCCCAGCTTGGCGCCGAAGCGGTGCTGCAAGGGCTGGTGGCGGAGAGTGCGCCGGACAGCCCGGTCATTGCGGCGAGCTTTGCGCATGCTGATCCGGTGGTTTCCGCAGATCTGCTGAACGCAGTGGTGACGGCCTACCTCGCATACCGCGCAGAGGTCTACACCGACACGCGGAGCGACGGCTTCCGCGAACAACGCGAGCGGTTCGAGGAAGACCTGACGGAACTGGATGCGGCAATCCGGGATTATCTGTTCACGAACAACCTGACCGACCTTGCCGCCGAGCGCGATACGCTGCGCCAGCTTTACCAGGCGGCCAGTGGTGACCTGCTGGAGACGCAATCTCGTCTGCGGCAGGCCGAAGCGCAGCTGGCGAACTATCGCCGTCAGATCGAGACGATCCCGAAAGATCAGGACCTCTATGTCGAGGACACACGCCAGCAGATGCTGATGACGATGCGCCTCGACCGCAACGAGAAAGCCGCGCGCTATGGGGCGCATTCGCCGGTGGTGCGGGAGCTCGACAACCAGATTGCGCAGGCCGAAGCCTATATGGCCGCCGGAGCGGGCGCGGGCGGTCTGGTGCGCCGTGGCCCCAATCCGCTCTATCAGCAAGTCGAAGCGGCGATGGCGACGCTGCAGTCCGAAGTCCAGGCCTTGAGGGAGCAGGCAGCGGAACTTAAGACGCAGATCACGAGCTTTGAGGTGCGCCAGCGGCGTCTGGTCGAACTGGCACCGGACCTGAAAGAACTTGAACGCCGGCGGGAAGTGGCCGAGCGGTCGATCAAGGCCTTGTCGGAGCAGGAAGTCGACGTGCGTACGCGCAATGCGCTGACGCTGCGCGGGGCCAATACCATCCGGGTACTGGAGCCGGCCTCGCCGCCGGTGGCAGGCACAAGCCTGAAGGCGCCGGCATTTCTGCTCGCGCTGTTGCTGGCGGCGCTGGCGGCGCTGGCAGCGGGGCTCATGCAGGCTCTATCGAAGCGGGGCTTTGCCACACCGGGCTCGCTGGAGCGGACGCTGGGGCTGCCGGTGCTCGCCGTGATCGGAAAGCGCTGAGCGTGCCCGGGATGCGTGACCTCCGGCAAGATCTCTCCGGCCTCTGGCGGGCCGCGTCTCACGTTGCGCCGGCGAAGGGCGGGCGTGTCGTGATGTTCATCGCTGCGCACAAGGGCGAAGGCACGAGCAGCGTGGCGGCCTCGTTCGCACTGATGGCGGCGAGCCGTGCTGTGCGGACGGCATGGCTGGTCGATCTCGACATCCGGCGGAATTATCAGTACACGTCGTTTGCGCAGGGCATCCTCAAGGATGTCGGTCGGCCGGGCCACGCGCTGGATGCCTCGCTCGGCACCGAGCAGATCTATACCGTGGCTGGCCACGAGGCGGATATATCCTATGGAAAGCTGCTGAACGCCCATCAGATCGATGGTCACCGGCTTCTGGTGACGCGGTTTCGAAGTGACCGACTTGCTGCCGGGCAAAGGGTGCGCTTGCGGCCCGGTCCGGCCTGGTGGAGCGCGCTGCGTGCGGCGGCGGATTGGGTCGTGATCGATGCGCCGGCCCTTGAGCGCACCCGCGCCGGTCTTTCCTTCGTGTCTCAGACGGATGCGGTCGTGCTGGTCGTGAAGGCGGACGCGACATCGGCCTCGGACGTCTCGGCGCTGCGCCAGGATGTGGAGGCTCAGGGCGGGAATGTGATCGGCGTCGTGATGAACCGTATCCGTGAGGACGCCCTGATGGCAGGCCGGTTCGAGACCTTCAGCTAGCCTGAAGGGCCTCCGGTCAGCTTTCTTGGTTTCTACGGCATGCAGGGCTTGCGAAGCAGGAGGGGTTTCAATAGACCCCTGTTTCGCGCTGGAGAGGTGGCCGAGTGGTCGAAGGCGCGCCCCTGCTAAGGGCGTATGGGGGTAACTCCATCGAGGGTTCGAATCCCTTCCTCTCCGCCACGTTCTTGTCTGTGCAATACCTTGTATAAATAAGATATTTATATCACGATGGCGATGGAGTCGCGACGCGTAAGCGGGGCGGTCGCAGATGGCGGATGATTTCGGCAATCCGAGGCCGCAGGACTGTTCCCCGATGAAGAGCGCTTGTTTGCCGCGAACACCAGTCCATTTTGTTGGAAGCCTCAGCGACGCCTGAAGTCGAAGGACACGTCATTCCGGATCTGTGCGGCGCCATCTGCGACAGGGATGACGCAACCGAAAGGTCGAGCCTGCCGGTGGAATGGAACCTTGCAGGCAGCTGCACGTCATTGCGAAAGGTTACCACTGACATGCGGATTGCAAATGACCAACATCCAGAAAGGTGGCCCGGCTAGAACGGCCAAGGTGATCGTGCTGGGTTGCTTCCCGCCGCGCCGGTGCGGAATAGCAACGTTCACGCAAGATACGGTTGAAGCGATTCGCTCCGTCGGGTGCGATCTGAACGTGTCGGTCATCGCGATGGACGACGGATCTCAGGATATTCGCTTTGAAGATCCGGTAATTGCCACTCTCAAGCAGCACGACCTGGGTGCTTATGTCGATGCGGCGGCGATCATCAACGCGCAGAAGCCCGACTGCCTGATCATTCAGCATGAGTTCGGCATCTTCGGCGGCCCGGCAGGCGAGTTTCTTCTGACGTTGTTGGCTCTGGTGAAGGTGCCGGTCATCACGATCTTCCACACCGTTCTGGAGCGGCCCGATTACAACCAGCTTCGGGTCATGCGCCGGCTGCTGCACCGATCGAACCGGCTCGTCGTCATGGCGCAGCGCGGCGCCGACATGCTGCGCGACGTTTACGGCGCAACGTTCGACCGGATCGCCGTAATCCCGCACGGCGCACCTACCCGCCCGCAGGTTGATCCGCGCGAAATGCGCGCCAAACTAGGAATCGAGGCGGATCGGATGATCTCTACGTTTGGTTTGCTTTCGCCGAACAAGGGCATCGAGACGGTGATCCAGTCGATGCCTGAAGTGCTCCAGCAGTATCCTTCGACGATATATGTGATCCTGGGCGTGACCCATCCTCACCTCGTCGCACGTGAGGGAGAAGCCTACCGCCAGTCGCTGGAGGCGCTTGCAGAGAAGCTGGGCGTTGTCGGCAGCATCCGCTTCGTGAACCGGTTCGTCGAGAACGAGGAGCTTTTTGACTATCTTCAGGCCAGCGATGTATACGTGACGCCTTACCTGAACGAAGCGCAGATAACTTCCGGCACGCTCAGCTACGCACTGGCACTCGGCTGCCACGTCATCTCAACACCGTACTGGCACGCTCAGGAAGTCTTCGCAGACTGCCCCGGAACGCTGGTGCCGCCGGCGGACGTGGGCGCAATCCGGAATGCATTGCTGAATCTGTTCGGCGACGGGGCTGCCTTGGAGGCTTCGCGGGACGGCATCTATCAGTGGGCGGAGCATACACGTTGGCCGGAGTTCGGCGCGCGTTTTTCAGTCCTGATCGCTGACGTCTCCAGGATTCGGAGCCGCATCTCGCATATCTCGGAGCGTCATGGTCCAGCATTTCCGGCCGTCTCGCTCAAGGCAATTGAGCGGATGACCGACAATTGCGGTATCTTTCAGCATTCCCGGTTTTCAGCGCCGGATCGCAATCACGGCTACTGTGTGGATGACAACGCGCGCGCCCTGATCCTGGTCAACGACCTCATTCGAAGCGGCATGATGGGTGCGGAAATCGAGCGTCTGCATGGCATCTATACGGGCTTTGTCCTGCATTCCTTCGCTGAAACAAGCGGCACGTTCAGAAATTTCATGGGCTATGACCGGACCTGGGAGGCCAAACCTTCGTCGCAGGACAGCCAGGGCCGGGCGTTCTGGGCATATGGACATGCTGCGGCAACCGAGCAGTATGCGGGAAACAAGGGTTGGGCGGCGACGGTGTTGCAGCAGTGCGTTCACCGCATGGGAGAGATTACGTCTCCGCGTGCCCGGGCCTTCATCATTCTCGGCTGCGCCGAACTCATGCAGAGCGACAGCAAGAGCGACCAGTATGCCGGATTGATGCAGCGGTTTTCTGAAGAACTGTTGCGCCAGCTCCAGCAGTGCCGGTCCGATGACTGGCACTGGCTGGAAGACACGCTGAGTTATGATAACGGACGGATCCCGCAGGCGTTGCTGGTCGCGGGGCGCCTGTCTGGATCCGGGATCATGGTGCGTGCAGCGCTCGCAAGCCTTGAATGGCTTTGTGACGTTCAGCTGATCGATCACGGATTCTTTGCGCCGGTGGGGGCCGAGTCTTTCGGTCGCTTGAGACTGCCGCCACTGCCAAACGATCAGCAGCCGATTGAAGCGGCGGCCATGCTGGACGCCTGTTATCAAGCGTTTCTCGTCACGCGTGATACGAAATGGTGGCGCCGGGCGAAGACTTTGTTTTCCTGGTTCTACGGGCAAAACAGCCACGAACTTTCATTGGTGGATCCGGTAACGGGCCTTTGCCATGATGGGCTCAACAGGTCGGGCTTGAACCTGAACGCCGGGGCTGAATCGCTTCTGGCCTTTCAGATGTCTATTTGCACCTATCAGGCTTTCCTCGAAGAGATGGACAAAGCGCCACGCAAAGACGTACCGGGTGACAGCCGCCAGGCTGCTTTCGTATGAGTTCGATCACCCATTGCGACCTGCTCTTGACGGCGGACGCGTCAAAGGTCGTCATCCGTCCTTTCGAAATTGCAGTAGAGCCGCGCGATTCAAATCCGGTGCAGCTGTCGCGTGCGAAACGCATCGTCGGGGCGGTGCTCGATATGCCGGAGCGGTCGGTGGCGATGGAGCTGGCCTTCGTGCTCGAAGATTTCGCAGAGCGGCACACAGAAACCCGCGCCTTCTTCGAGGCGCGCTGTGAATCCATTATGGCATTGCTCCGGCTCAACGAAGCCGTGTCTCCCGCTCGGCGGCAACTGATCGGCGCATACTTTAGCCTTGAATATGCCTACGCCGCAGCAGCCGTCATGAATCCGAGCGTCGTGGTGCATCCCGACCAGAAGGGCGTCAAGCGCGGTCATACGCGCATTGTGTTGTCTCTTCGGACTGTCGGCGAAGGACATATATCTTCGATTGCGTTTCGCGAAGCAGAGCTTGGTCCGGGTACAGAGATACAGCTTAGTGACATCCCCAACTCCTCGATCGCCGCAAAGGCGGTAGTGGATGGAGAAACCGTTCTGATGACCGTGTCCGAGGACACGCCGCTTTCGGCGACGGTCCTCTTTCCGGCGACGCCTGCTCAGCGCAACGGTCTCGAAGACTTACGCATGACACAGTTTACCGCTCCCAGCGCCAAGGCCATGTATTATGGCACCTTCACCGCTTACTCGGGTCAGGAGATCTCGTCGCAGATGCTGGAGACCGCCGATTTCCGGTCGTTCAAGCTTCGACCATTGCGCGGGCCGGCTGCCCGCAACAAGGGCATGGCATTGTTTCCGCGCAAGATTCATGGCCAGTACGCCATGATTGGCCGGCAGGACAATGAAAGCCTCTATTTCCTGACCTCGCCGGAAATCGATCTCTGGGAAGAAGGCACGCTCATTGCTTCGCCCGTCGAGCCCTGGGAGCTGGTGCAGATCGGCAACTGCGGCTCGCCGATCGAGATCGAGGAAGGTTGGCTGCTGCTGACACATGGTGTCGGTGCGGTTCGCCAGTACGCCATAGGGGCGATGTTGCTGGACAAGGACGATCCGACCATGGTGCTCGGCCGCACGGCGCAGCCGATTATCAGCCCCGTAGATGATACACGGAACGGCTATGTCCCGAATGTCGTTTATACTTGCGGCGCGCTGGCGCTTGGACGGCGGTTATTCATTCCGTATGCGGTATCGGATAGCAGCGTCACGTTTGGATGGTTGTCGATAGATGACCTGATCCGGAACATTCAGGCGGCTTAAACTGGCTTCTTCGGCGATGGGTGCCGGGATGTGCCGTGTCAGGGAGCCCGCAGCCTCGTCAGACGTATCGATTCAGTCGATCCCACAGACAGGACAAGACGCGAGGCTCATTACCCCATGCCTACACGTCTCGAGGCTTGCGCTGCCTGTCGCAGACGTGAAGGACATCCTCGGCTATGTGGCAATGAGCTGCGGAATCATTGCGGCAATCATGGTGTCGGCAAACGTCAGTCGGCGCGTGACCGGGTATGGCTTTGCGGTGCTTCTCCTGTCGTCTCTCATCTGGATCGCTTTTGCGTTCTCCGGGTATGACCAGCCCCTCATCATCCAGAACAGCGTCCTGGCTGTAATTAACCTCCTCGGGGTATATCGCTGGCTGATCCTCAAAGCGCCGGGGCGCACGACCGGCGCCGGACGCTGAAAGCGACCGACTTGCAGGGCTGCCAGACCGGGCCTGGCGACGTTTCAGTTTACGAATTGTCATATAAGGAGTTGACGAATGCCGCCTGCGCCCTCTTTCGATGTTCGGGATAAACTTGCTTTGGAATAGAACTTTTCATGCCGCTGACACGGACGCAAATTTCATGGCGCGATCCGGTGGCGGCGTTCGCGCCGCTGAAAGATGAGGCCTTTGCGCTGTTGCTCCACGGGCCAGGTTCGCGCTGGAGCTATATCTGCGCCGGACCGACGGAGATCCTGCGCAGCGGTAGGGCGACTGAGACGGACTGGACGGGCCGCCTTCGCAATTCTGAAAGGCTGCGTGAGTTCAAGCGGCCGAAAGACGCGCCCCCCTTTTGCGGAGGATGGGCCGGTCTGCTCTCTTATGAGTCCGGGCGCGCCCTCTTGCCTCATCTTGGTGATGCCCCTCAACGGGAGAAATGGCCTGACATCGCTCTCGGCTTCTATGACGCGTTTGTTGTGTTTGATCATGAGAAGCGGACTGCTGAACATTGGGACTGGATCGGCGGACGAGCAGAAAGCCTGATCGACAGGCTTGGCGAACTGCTGCCTGTCCGGGCGAAACTGCCGCTGAGCACCGATCCACCCGCTGCTAGACTGTCAGCCGCTGAGTACGATGACAGGATCGCAAAGGCCGTTGCCTATGTGCGTGCGGGAGACTGCTTCCAGGTCAATCTTTCGCAACGGTTCGACTTTGAACTGGCGGCGGACGCGCATCCTTTCGACCTGTTCTTTGAACTTACGCGCGCCAGCGCGGCGCCATATTCCGCCTATTTCAGGCTTCCGGATCTGGCACTGGTGTCAAATTCCCCGGAGCAGTTCCTGGAGGTGCGGGCCGGTGTGTCCGGTCGATACCAGGTGACAACGCGGCCTATCAAGGGCACGCGGCCTCGCGGAACAAGCCCAGCGGAAGATGTTCAGCTGGCGGTAGATCTTGTCTCATCGGAGAAAGACCGCGCCGAGAACCTGATGATCGTTGATCTGATGCGAAACGACCTCTCCCGGGTATCGCGTCCAGGGTCTGTTGAGGTGCCAGCCCTTTTCACCGTCGAAAGCTATGCCAACGTTCACCACCTGGTCTCGACGGTCGTTGCCGAACTTCGGAGCGAGCACGACGCGGTGACCCTTTTGGAGGCAGCCTTTCCTGGCGGCTCTGTGACGGGCGCGCCAAAGATCCGTTCCATGCAGATCATATCTGAGCTGGAGGATGATGCGCGGGGTCCCTATTGCGGGTCGCTTGTCTGGATAACACCGGACGGCTGGATGGATTCCTCGATTCTTATCCGAACCGCGGCGCTAGAAGACGCGGGCGACGGGAGATGGACCGGGCATTTCCGTGCTGGCGGCGGGATCGTCGCCGACTCTGTGCCCGCGCTTGAAAGGCAGGAAACTTTGGACAAGGCATCTGCGATGATACGTGCACTGACAGAGACGTCTTTCAGCAGCTCCGTAGACATTTTGTATGTTGGCAAAGATCGCGGTTCGGGAAATTCGGTTTCTGTACGCGACCGGGCGTTCCTGCTTGGCGATGGCTGCTTTGAAACGCTGCGCGTTTCAGGTGGAAAGATTGAAGGGATGCGGGAGCATCTCGCGCTTCTGCGGCAGTCAGCGGGTGTGCTGGGTATCGAGGGTTTCCCCGGCGATCTGGAATTGGAACGAGATCTGAACAAGCTGGCGCAGAGCGTCGCGGGCGAGGCAGCCGTGCGGATTACGCTCAGCCGCGGCGCTGGCGGCCGAGGCGCAGATGCGTCTGCTGCTGCGGCCGTGACGGTACTGAGCCTCAGTGCGCTTGCCGAGCACCGGCCCTATCCGCCCTTGCGGATTGTCACATCCTCCATTCGCCGGAACGAGACGTCCCCGCTCTCAAGGATAAAATCTACCAGTTACGGCGATAACCTCGCTGCCCGCCGCGCGGCGGTGCAAATGGGCGCGGATGAAGCGCTCCTGTTGAACCTTGCCGGCCGCCCGGCATGCCTTGCCATGGGAAACATCTTTCTACGGACGGCTGCGGGCCATTGGGTCACACCGCCTGCGTCTGAAGGCGTGCGGGAAGGGTACATGCGTGGGCTGGTTCTGGATCGGCTCGCCGCTGCCGGTATGGACGCTCAGGTGCGGCCATTGATGGCGCAGGACCTGCGAGAGCGAGGCGCAAGCCTCTTCGGTGTGAACAGTCTCTGGGGGATGCGCCCCGTCCAGACACTGGATGGTCACGCGGTCACGATCAGTCCGCCCGTTCTCTAAACTCGCGCTGCATCCCGGCCGCGCGTTCTCTTCAGGCTCTGAATGATCAGGCGTTGCCACATCCATTCCTTCAGGGTCTCAGGTGAGTTGAGGGATAATCGCTTTAGGTGGGAATCGTATAAGCCCGGCGCAGATTGAGGCGGTGCACTGATCGCAGCCAACATGAAAGCTAGGCGTGGCCATCGGCCCGCTGTCTGCGCTTTCAGATCATCCAGGGCTGCGCCGAGTTGCTGTTCGATTTCGGTCAGTTCCGTCCCGAATGGGTAGTCCGGCAAGACAGGCCGGTGCGGTGCAAGGGCCCTTGAGATGGCTTCTGGTGTATTGTCTCGCCATGCGGCAGGCGCCACAAAGTCACGCGGCAGCTTCCGGGCGGAAATGGCTTTCTGAACCAGTCCTTCCTGGAAACGTGCATCGGTTATGGCCAGCATTCGGCGCACACATTCTTCGTCTGTCTGGCCTCTAAGATCGGCGACGCCATATTCCGTGATGACGATATCGCGAAGATGACGCGGCACGGTCGTGTGGCCATAGGACCAGACGATGTTGGATTCTGCCTTGCCGCCGCTTTCGCGCACCGCTTTGAGCAGGATGATCGAACGAGCGTTCTCGAGTTCGTGCGCTTGTGCGACGAAATTGTACTGGCCGCCGACGCCGCTGACCACGCGGCCATCCTCTAGCGCATCCGATGTGATCGCACCAAGACATGTCGCTTTCATCGCAATGTTGATGAACCGAGCGTCAACACGTTCCCGGCGCCGCGCGATCTCGTTTCCGTAGAGAGCGTTCACGTCGTTCACGCTCGTCATATTGACCTTAGCTAGCAGCGCCTCAGGCGCGCCTCGCAGGCCTTCATAGAAGGATTGAGGTCCAAGGAAGAAGCCGCCATCAATGGTCACGCGGCTGCCTTCGCGCGGGCGCCGGGTAAAGACGCCGCTGCGCAGGAGTTCAAACATGCCTTGCGTGAACATCTCCGTGCAGCCGTAAAGTCCGCTCACGAACGGCGCGGCGCCACCTTCATCAATCGGGCCGGCCGGACCCGGCAAGGCGTTGAGCGCCGTATTGAAAGCGTCAGGCGCTTCATGGCGCAGGCGCAAGGATTGTGCGGCGCCGTCACCGAGCGATCCGATGCCGATCTGCAAGGTGCCACCGTCTTTTACCAGCCGCGCCGCCCGGAGGCCTATTGCATGGCTGGCAAGGTCAACGCGCGGGGCGGGCAGGCCCGCGAGGTCATATCCGCCTGCATCAAGGAGCATGTCGAATGCGCCCGCAGGCACGTCGGCATCGTTGGGCATGAAGGGAAGCCGGTCGTTGACCTCGCCGACAACGATGAAGC
The DNA here is from genome assembly GCF_022844445.1 of Hyphomonas sp. Lineage (GTDB taxonomy): Bacteria > Pseudomonadota > Alphaproteobacteria > Caulobacterales > Hyphomonadaceae > Hyphomonas. Next base: position 114,878 of record NZ_JALHLS010000004.1, on the reverse strand, counting down.
TGTTGCGGCCGGACCTTTCCCGCATCAACGGAATCAGGTCGAGGCTGATATCGGTATTGCACGCCAGGCTGAAGCGATCACCGCGCTGTGCAATCATCTGCCCGATGACATTCACCTTGCCGGAGACGATGCGGCGCATCGCGTGTGTATAGTTGACGCTGCTGAAGTGTTGCTGGGCGTATTCGTTGCCAAGCAAGGTGCCGGTGGCCAGGAAAAACTCTTCGACTTCGACGTTTTCGGGAAGCCTGCCGCTGGCGCGGTCGACGGCATAGGCAAGGTCCGGATAGTTTCCGAACAGCCGCGCAATCACCGGCCCGCCGAAACGCGCCGCCAGGCCTTCTGGCAGGTTAGGAGGGACAAGCGAGAGCGCTGTAAAGATCGTCAGCCGGATTGAACGATCCGCCTTGGCGTGTTCGTAAAGGGCATTGGCCAGCCGGTTGGCCTTGCCGAGGCCAAGCGGCAAGGCCAGGCGGATGTCCTTGCCCACGCGGTCAATGACGGCTGCGGCGCAGGCGTCTGCCGACGCATAGGCTTGAGGGGCAAGGCTGTCGGGCCCTTGGTCGTGTCCGCTCATTCCCGCCTCGCGAATCCCGGCCAGCTGGCCGCCCCCTTTGTTTAAAGAAACGGTGGAGGCGTTGCAAAGGCTGGGTTGAGGGCCGTCAGGAGAGCGTGGCCCGGACGATCTGCATATAGAACGGGCCGGGCAGGTCGGGAGCTATCCGCTTGCTCACGCTGACTTGCCAGGTCCGGGCCATTGGTCCCTCAAACCAGCAGCATTGGTGCCTGTTCAGAGGCCGGATGGCCGCAATCGCGGAGCCTCGCGGCGATCTCGACCAGGAGCCATCCATGAACCACGCCCGGCTTTGACGTCAGGGGAGATCGTGCAAACCCAGAAATCGGAAGACTCCATTGTTTTGATTGTCTCGCTTTCAAAACAGAGGAATGGTGGGCAGGTGCCGATTACATCATCACACGCGGCGGCAACTGCCCAAGTTCTGGCCGCCCGGCCTCTTCCCGACGTCAATTCGGGCGCGTGCGGCGACCGGACCCGCAGAAGCAACCTAGGTAATTCGGGAGCGGGCAACAGGGCGCGGGCAGAATGACGATCATTGCGGGCGTCAGGCACCTGACGCACTACCTATACGACCAGCCTGTGTCCCTCGGGCCGCAGGTCATCCGCCTGCGCCCGGCCCCGCATTCGCGCACGCGTGTAGTCTCCCATTCGCTCAAGGTGTCTCCTGCCGAGCATTTCGTGAACTTCCAGCAGGATCCTTACGGCAATTGGCTCGCCCGGTTCGTGTTCCCGAAGCCGGTGCGCGAGTTGAAGATCGAGGTTGATCTCGTCGCCGACATGACCGTCTACAATCCGTTCGACTTCTTTGTGGAAGAAACTGCGGAAACCTGGCCCTTCTCTTATCCTCAAGAGATCGCCGATGACCTCGCAGTTTACCTGAAGCCGGAAAAGCCTGGCAAGCTGCTGAAGGACTGGCTGGCTGGCTTCTCGCGCGAACCGCGCAACACGGTCGACATGCTGGTCGCGCTGAACGCACAGCTGCAAAGCCAGATCGCCTATGTGATCCGCATGGAGCCCGGCGTCCAGTCTACGGAAGAAACGCTCCGCCTCATGCGCGGCTCCTGCCGGGACTCAACCTGGCTTCTGGTCCAGATCCTGCGCCATCTGGGCATTGCGGCGCGTTTCGTGTCGGGGTACCTGATCCAGCTAAAGCCGGACCTGGTCTCCCTTGATGGCCCTCCCGGTACGGATCATGACTTCACGGACCTGCATGCCTGGGCCGAGGCCTATCTTCCGGGTGCCGGCTGGATCGGTCTTGATCCGACCTCCGGCCTGCTGACCGGCGAAAGCCACATTCCCCTCGCCGCTACGCCGCACTATCGTAACGCGGCACCGATTTCAGGAACTGTCGCCGGCAATCCTCGCGTGGACTTTGCGTTCGAGATGAAGGTCGAACGCCTGGCCGAGCATCCGCGCATCACCAGGCCGTTCTCTGATGAAGCTTGGGCAGATATCGTAAGCCTTGGTCATCAGATCGACCAGCGCCTGACGGCCGGAGATGTTCGTCTCACGATGGGCGGTGAGCCGACGTTCGTGTCCATCGACGATTTCGAGGCCGCCGAATGGAATACGGCGGCGACTGGCCCGACCAAGCGCGATCTTGCCGACAAACTGATCCGGCGGCTGCGGGAGCGTTTCGCGCCCAGCGGCTTTCTGCATTACGGCCAGGGAAAATGGTATCCGGGCGAAAGCCTGCCGCGCTGGACGTTTTCACTCTACTGGCGCCGTGACGGCAAACCGATCTGGAAGAATGCCGATCTGATCGCCTCCGAAAGCGCCGATACGCACGCCGGTCCTCCGGAAGCAGAATCCTTCCTGACGAAGGTCGCCGATCTTCTGGGCGTCGGCGGCGAGATGGTCGCGCCTGCTTACGAAGATCCGGGGGAATGGCTGCTGAAGGAAGCGCGGCTTCCCGACAACGTCACGCCCGACAATTCGAAACTGGAAGACCCCGAGGAGCGTGCCCGTATTGCGGCCGTGTTCGAGCGCGGACTGACCAAGCCGTCCGGCTTTGTGCTCCCGGTTCAGCGCTGGCAGTCTCAAGCATCAGGCGCGCGCTGGCGGTCCGAGAAGTGGAAGCTTCGGCGCGGCAAGCTCTTCCTCGTGCCCGGCGACAGCCCGGTCGGCTTCCGCCTGCCACTGTCTTCGCTTCCCTGGGCCCCGCCGGCGCTGTATCCTTATATCAACATCACCGATCCCAGCGCGCCGCGCGGTCCGCTTCCGGACGTCACGCTTGCGCAAGTCGCCGGAGAAGCGCCGCAATCGCGCGCCCTTCCGACTGCAAGCATGATCACTGCTGAAGCCGGGCAGGAAGTTGTCGAACAGTATCTCGACACTGAAGCCGGTATCGTCCGTACCGCGATCAGTGTCGAGCCGCGCGGTGGCAGGCTTTGCGTGTTCATGCCGCCGGTGGAGTCAGTGGAAGATTATCTCGAACTCGTTGCCGCCGCCGAAGCCGCCGCCGCCGATATGGGATTGCCGGTCCACATCGAAGGTTACGCGCCGCCGCCTGATCCGCGGCTGAATGTCATCCGCGTCGCGCCCGATCCGGGGGTGATTGAGGTGAACATCCATCCAGCCGCCAGCTGGGAAGAGTGCGTCAACAATACCACCGTTCTCTATGAAGAGGCGCGCCATACCCGGCTCGGCACTGACAAGTTCATGATCGATGGGCGACACGCCGGCACCGGTGGTGGCAACCATGTCGTTGTCGGCGGCGCGACGACACTGGACAGTCCGTTCCTGCGCCGGCCGGACCTCTTGAAAAGCCTGATCCTGCACTGGCAGCGCCACCCCAGCCTATCCTACTTGTTCTCCGGCCTGTTCATCGGCCCTACCAGTCAGGCGCCGCGCATCGATGAGGCGCGCCATGACACAATGTACGAACTCGAGATTGCCCTCGCACAAATCCCGAAGCCGGGTGGCGGAGAGGTGGCACCCTGGCTTATCGACCGGCTGCTGAGAAACTCCCTCATCGACGTGACCGGCAATACCCACCGGTCCGAAATCTGCATCGACAAGCTCTATTCGCCCGATGGTCCCACCGGCCGCCTGGGCCTTGTCGAATTCCGCGCCTTCGAGATGCCGCCGGATGCCAGGATGAGCCTCGCCCAGCAATTGCTGATGCGTGCTTTGATCGCTCGGTTCTGGGATGCGCCCGCCGATGGCGGTTTCGTCCGCTGGGGCACCAGCCTGCATGACCGGTTCATGCTGCCGCATTTCGTCTGGCAGGATTTCCTTGAGGTTCTCGGTGATCTGTCGGCACACGGAATAAAGATAAACCCTGCCTGGTTCGAAGCTCAGGCCGAGTTCCGATTCCCCTTCTGCGGCGAGGTCACCTACGAGGACGCAACGCTGGAAATCCGGCAGGCAATGGAGCCTTGGCACGTGCTCGGCGAAATGGGGGGCATTGGCGGCACCGTGCGCTACGCCGACAGTTCCGTGGAGCGCCTGCAGGTGAAACTCAAGTCGCCGGCGCCGGGGCGCTACACCGTCGCCTGCAACGGCCGCAGCGTTCCTCTGGTTCCGGCAGGGCAGGCGGGCGAAGCTGTCGCCGGCGTCCGGTACAAAGCCTGGAAGCCCGCCGAGTCGCTCCACCCCGTCCTCCCGGTCAACGTGCCCCTGACCTTCGACATCTACGACACGTGGAGTGGCCGCGGGCTCGGCGGGGCGGTCTACCATGTCGCCCATCCGGGCGGGCGCAACTACGAAACCTTCCCGGTAAATGCCAACGAGGCCGAAGCGCGCCGACTAGCGAGGTTTGCCGCGAACGGGCATACTCCGGGCCGGTATTCGCCCCCGGTGGAGCCACCCAACGCGTATTACCCCCTCACACTCGATCTCAGGAGGGCGCCAGGATTGTAGTTCATGCCGCAGATGATGCCCAACCTGCCACCGGCCATCGAAGCGGCGCTCGCGTCCTATAGGCCGCTGCCCGGCATCCCTGATGAGCTGATCGATCCAAACGGACAGATCCGTCCGGTCTGGCGTGCGTTCATTGATCTGTTCTCCCGCCTGTCGCCGGACGAGATCGCCGCACGCTTTGCGCTGGGTGATCAGCACCTAGCCGATTCCGGGGTCTATTTCCGCCATGTGGACGGCGGCACATCGCGGGAGCGGCCCTGGCCCCTAAGCCACGTGCCGGTTCTGATCTCTGAGAGGGAATGGGCCGAAATCGAAGCCGGCCTAGTGCAGCGTGCCGACCTCCTCGAACTCGTGATGCGCGATATCTACGGACCTAACCGCCTCGTGGCCGAGGGCTCGCTGCCGCCGATGCTGCTCGCGCAGAATCCGGAATGGATCCGTCCGATGATCGGCGTCCAGCCGAGGACGGGTCACTTTCTGCACTTCCTCTCGTTTGAACTCGGCCGGTCTCCAAACGGCAAATGGTGGGTGCTGAACGATCGCACGCAGGCCCCCTCCGGTGCCGGCTTCGCCCTCGAGAACCGTGTTGCGACGACACGCATGTTCTCTGACTATTTTCAGTCTTCCAACGTCAAGCGGCTCGAAGGGTTCTTCCGCTCCTTCCGGGATCATCTTCTGTCCCTGCGCGGCGCCGACGCGACCGTGCCGGCCATCCTCAGCCCGGGCTCGCATGCCGACACCTACTTCGAACACGCCTACACCGCTCGCTATCTCGGTCTCGCCCTGCTCGAAGGTGAAGACCTTGTAGTGGAAAAGGGGCGCCCGATGGTGCGCACGATCAGCGGCCTTCGCCCGGTTGATGTTCTCTGGCGCCGCATCGACTCCGCCTTTGCCGATCCGCTGGAGCTCGACGAAGCCTCGCAGATCGGCACGCCCGGCCTCGTCGGCGCCATGCGGCAGCAAGGCGTTACCATGGTCAACGCCATCGGCAGCGGCGCGGTCGAAATCCGTGCACTGATGGCGTTTCTGCCCCGCATCTGCAGGCTCATGACCGGCGAGCCATTGCGTCTCTCGAACATCGCGACCTGGTGGTGCGGACAGTCGAAGGAGCGCGCGCATGTGCGCGATCATCTTGACGCCATGATGATCTCTCCAGCTCTGTCGACACGCCTTCCGTTTGACCGGGAGGACACCTCCGCCATCGGCGGCAAGCTGCGCACGCAGGCAGTGCAGACACTGCAAGGGCTGCTCGATACCGAAGCGGGCTATCTCGTTGGCCAGGAAGCCATTACGCTGTCTACAAGCCCCGCCTATGTTGACGGTGCCTTGCGCCCGCGCCCCATGACGCTGCGTGTGTTCCTTGCGCGCCATGCCGATGGCTGGACCGCGATGCCCGGTGGCTATGCCCGTATCGGGCGGTCGAATGATGTGACCGGTCTCAGCATGCACGCCGGTGGTTCGTGCGCGGACGTCTGGGTCGTATCGGAGCAGCCTATCGTCCCGGAGCGCATGACCGGCCTGGGCGATGCCCGCGAGATCGCCGGGGATGAAACCGAGCTTCCCAGCCGCGCAGCCGAAAACCTCTATTGGCTCGGCCGCTACATCCAGCGCGCCGAGTTCCTCACCCGTCTCACCCGCGTGTTCGACATCCGCACGACCGAGCTGCGCAGTTCGAATCCGCCTCTCCTCGAACACCTGACCGGCTACCTGCGCTTCCTAGGTGTCGAGCCGGACGAAAACCCGCCCACTGCGATTGCGCAATCCGTGCGATCAGCCGCCCGCTGCTCACGCCACCTGCGCGACCGTCTGGCGCCCGACGCCCTCGTGGCGATCGCCGCGCTCAGCGAGATGATTGCGCCGCGCCCTGCCGGCGTATCGCTCGCACTCCACATGGGCGACATCCTACGCCAGACTATCGGCTTCTCCGGCCTCGTGCGGGAATACATGTATCGCAGCTCTGGCTGGCGCTTCCTTTCAGCCGGCAAGGCGCTCGAAGGCGCGCTTTCGACCTGTTCGCTTGTCGCCAGTCTCGTTGAACCTTCCGCACCGCCCGGTGCGATGGAGGCCGCGCTCGACTGCGCCGACAGCAAGCTCGCGCACCATCACCGCTTCGGTTTCGACATGTCCTGCGACACGGTCACCGCGCTGCTCTGTCTCGATCGGCGTAATCCCCGGTCGCTCCTGCATCAGCTCGATCAGTTGAAGCTCCACCTGGAAGCCATGCCGAATGCGGCGCACGATGGCATGGCCTCGCCCCTGATGCGCGCCTTCATGAAGATCCATACGGCCGTAGCCGTCCAGACGCCGCAGACGCTTGATGCCGCAACGCTCCTCAGCATCAGCCGCGAACTGGCGAGCTTGTCCGACCAGCTTACCGCAACCTACCTCAGCTAGGCACCCATGCTGTACGATCTGCGCCTGAAGATTGCCTACAAGTATGCCGCCATGGCGGGCTCCAGCCGTCACGTTATTCGGGTGACGCCGCGCGATCTTCCGGGACGCCAGCGCACCATCGTTTCCAGTCTCGAGATTTCGCCGCGCCCGGCCGAGCGAAGCGCGTTCAGGGATTCCTTCGGCAACGAAGCGCAGGACGTATTCCTTCGCGGAGAGCATTCCCGGTTTGAGATATCCGTCCGTGCAAGGATCGAACGGCAGGCGTCCGCCCCGTTGGCGCTGCCGGATCCGCGCATCGAAACTCTCGAAGATGCCATCCGCCTCCACCGAGATCTTGGTCCGGACTCGCCCCATCATTTCAGGGCGCGCTCGCGGCTCGTGCGGCCGGGGCAGGAGACTACCGGCTTTGCGCTCGGTGTCCTTCCTGAAAGCGCCGGCGTCGTTGAAGCCGTCCGGCGCATCGGTGAAGCGCTCCACACCGAAATGACCTATGACGTGAACGCCACCGATGTGGACACGCCCCACGAAGCGGCCTTCGCGGCCCGCGGCGGCGTCTGCCAGGATTTCAGCCACATCATGATCGCCTGCCTGCGCGGGGTCGGGATCCCGGCGGGCTATGTCAGCGGAGTGCTGCGGACGATTCCGCCGCCGGGAAAGGAACGCCTCGCGGGCGCCGATGCCATGCACGCCTGGGTGCGCGCCTGGTGCGGCGCTAATATCGGCTGGATCGAATTCGATCCCACCAATGCCATCGAAGTCGGCGATCAGCATATCGTGGTCGCCTACGGGCGCGACTATTCGGATGTTTCGCCCGCTAAAGGCGTCCTTAGGCTGGCTGGCGGTCAGCAGAGCTCACAGTCTGTCGATCTGGTGGAAGCCGATTCCGCCGGCTCATCGGCACCGTGAGTCGCGGCGCAGGCCGGGGTCGGCAACGAAAACATGCCAATGGCACTACTCCCGGGAGAATATTGGCCGTCGGCTGCCAAAAGTTTCGTGCCATCTCCTGATATACCGTCCAGTCCGCCGCCGCAGTAACTGCTGCAGGTTTCGGATGGTCCAAAGGGATGAGGGGGCGGCCAATCGCGCCGGGAACGCTCCGTTAACGTCAATAAAACCTTATCTTGCAACCGTATGCGCAACTTGCGCCCCTTGGCGTGCAGATCAGGTTCGACCTATGTTAGCCCCGCCTCCCCAGAGACCTGTCGCAACGCCCGGCTATTCGGCGCAGCGAAGCTTCCGCGAGGTTTGCCAGGCGGCAATCCGCGTCTTCAATCTGATGGACAAGTACCACACGGCTCCGTTCCCGAACGCCTACGCCGTCCTTTTTGCCTACACTACCGGCTCTGACGAAGAACTCGTCGCAGAAGTGAACGACCTCCTGCGCCTGAAAGATCAGCTCAGCCCCTACGACATCGATTCCCTCTATCAGGAGTATCTCGCCGAAGACGCCGGCACCTTTGCGACGCAGGGTATCGGTCAGGCTATCGGTAACGAGATCGGAACAGTCCTCGAGATCATCGAGAAAAGCCTCAAGCAAAGCGACGAATTCACGAGTTCCCTCGACACGTTTGCCGAGAAAGCGCCTCAAGCCATCGCGGAAGATGGGCTTGCCAGCGTCGTCGAAGGTCTACTCGAAGAGAACCGGCGGATGGCCAGCCTCACCCGGGAACTCAATCAAGGCCTCTCAAAATCGCAAAGTCTCATCACGACGCTCAACGAACAGCTTGAAGAAGCGCAGGCGCAGGCCATGCGTGATACGCTGACCGCGATACCCAATCGCCGCACCTTCGATCAACGCCTCGACGAAGCGGTCAGCTGGGCGGGCAAGACCAATGAAGGGTTCTGCCTCGTCCTTGCCGAGATCGACAGTTTCAAGGAACTGCTTTCGACACTCGGTTCGCCCGCCGGTGACGCTGTACTGAAAGGCTTTGCCGCGCTCTCATCCGCCAGCCTCAATGAGCGGGACATGGTCGCTCGCCATGGCGGCGAAAGCTTCGCGATGATCCTGCACGACCGCGACCTGATGTCGTCTTACAATCTGCTCGTGAAGATCAAGCACGCGTTCAAGGCAGCTGCACATGCCCGTCCCGACAGCGGCGCGCCAGTCTCCGGCGCCACCGCTTCCTTCGGCATTGCTCGCTACGAACCAGGCATGTCGGCGCGCGAACTTATTGCGCAGGCCAGCTCCTACCTCGAGGACGCGAAGCGTTCAGGCCGAAATCTGGTAAAAGCCAAGGGTATCGCCTGATATGTCCGTATAAGGACAATCATTTAGCTCCGCCTAAGCAGTCGCCACTTCCCCACTCAGCCGGTCGCGCAGTTCCCGCTTGAGGAACTTGCCGCTCGCATTGCGGGGCAGGGCCTCGTCGAGGAACCAGATGTAACGCGGAATCTTGTGCTTCGCCATGATCGCAGCGCAATGCTCGCGCAGCTCCGCATCGGTCAGGCTAGTTCCGGACTTGAGCACGACGGCAACGCCAACTTCCTCGCCCAGGCGCTGGTCCGGAACGCCAAACACGCAACATTCCGCAACAGCCGTGTGGCGGTAGATCACGCCTTCAACCTCTGCACAGTAAACGTTTTCGCCGCCGCGCAGCACCATATCCTTCTTGCGGTCGACGATGTAGATGAAGCCGTCTTCGTCGAGCCGCGCAATGTCCCCCGTATGCAGCCAACCATCGGTGATGGAGGAGGCGGTCGCCTCAGGCCGGTTGATGTAGCCTTTGATGACAGATGAGCCCTTCACCCAAAGCTCGCCAACAGCGCCGGGGGCGACTGTCTTGCCGTTGTCGTCCACGCACTTCACTTCGAAGTTCGGCATAGCCGGGCCTGCACTGTCCGGCTTGTCGACGAAGAAGTCGGCCGAGATCGAGGTGATGATCCCGCAGGTTTCCGTCATGCCATAGCCGGTGCTCGGCCGAGCAGTTGCAACTTGCGAGTCGATCTTCTGGACGAGGTCCGGCGGAACCTGCGCTCCGCCGCCTGCCAGCGCCGTCAGGCTCGACGTATCGGTCGTGGAAAAATCCGGGTGGTTGATCAGTTCGCGCGCCATCACCGGCACGCCGCTCATGCCGGTCACGCGCTCGCGCGCGATAAGGCGTAGCGCTTCGCCCGCATCCCAGCGGTACATCAGCACAAGCGCGCCTCCCGCGGCGGTCGCAGCATAAGCGCCGCAATTGTTGGCCGTCACATGGAACAACGGCGTCGTGATCAGTGTCACCGGAACCGGCGGCGTTGCGGGCGGCGCGACACCGGTCGCACGCTGCGTCGCCAGTGCGGTGGAGGCGCCCGCATACATCATGTTCATCAGGTTGGCGACGCAGCCGCGCTGCGTCAGCTGCGCGCCTTTCGGAAAGCCGGTCGTGCCCGACGTGTAGAAGATGCATGCATCCGAATCCGGATCGACCTTCACATCCGGCATTGCCCCGCCATGACCGATCACCTCGCTCCAGGGCGTGATGTTGGCTGGCGCGTTCGGAATGCGTACGCCGACGAGTTTCATCTGCCCGGTGAGTTCCGGCCGCTCATTTAGGCGGGCAAGCCGCTCTTCGTCCAGGAACAGCACTTTCGGCGCCGAATCCGACAGGCCGTAAGCCATCTCCTCAGCCGTCCACCAGGCGTTCATCCCGACCACGGCAATTCCAGTCGACACACACGCCCAATAGATCAGCATCCATTCCGGAAAGTTGCGCATTGCCACGGCGACCCGGTCGCCGGGCTTCACGCCCTGCGCCGCCAGCCAGGCCGCGATTGAATTCACCAGCGTATGGGACTCGCCATAGGTGATCCGCTCATCGCCGTAGATCAGGTAGGGCCGTTCGGCGAACTGGATGGTTGAGAGCCAGACTTCCCGGATGCTGGGCGGGGCGTTCTTGAAGACGCGCAGCCGCTGCCCGAGCACGTCGGCTTCGATGACCTCGAACTGGCCGCCCGGACCCGTCAGCTCCGCCCGTGCCTGTTTCAACTCACTGTAATGCATGTCACTCTCCGGGATTGCCTGTGTGTTTTGCCAAATCATACACACAACGCCGCCCGAAGGAACAATGGCGCGACGTAAGGTGCTGCAGCCGTCTGCCCTTTTGGTCCGCCATGATGCGGGGTATCGCTGGGCCGCCGCACGAACAGGAGCTGCCATGACCACGCCGCCGGGCCAGATCGCAGACAAGGTGCCCGTCGGCGTCGCCCGGCACGTGTCCGTCCGCTATGTGGCCATCATCACGATTGCCATGGTCATCGGCGCGGGTATCTTCAAATCGCCCGCGCTCGTGGCCGCAAATGCTGGCTCCGAAACCATGGTCTACATGCTCTGGGCGCTTGGCGGCCTCATCTCGCTCGCCGGGGCACTCTGCTATTCCGAACTCGCCGCCGCTTTTCCCCATCCGGGCGGGGATTATCATTTCCTCGAACGCGCCTGGGGCCGTCGCTTCGCCTTCCTGTTCGCCTGGGCCCGGCTCGCGGTCATCAACACCGGCGCCATTGCGCTGCTCGGTTTCGTGATCGGCGACTACATGAACCGCGTGGTTGATCTCGGCCCGTCAGGCCCGGCGATGTACGCTTTCGCCAGTATCCTTGGCATCACCGCATTCAAGCTGCGCCCCTCCGGCGAGGTGGGAGACAGCCTCATGGTCGTTGTCCTGATCGCTGGCCTCCTCGCGCTTGCGGCCGCTGCGCTTTGGCTCGGTTTCAAGGGGATTGCACCGCTTGATCCCGGAACACCCTCCACTCCGGGTGTGGGCGCGCTCGGCTATGGCATGGTTTTCGTCCTGCTGGCGTTTGGAGGCTGGACGGAATCAGCGACCCTCTCGGCTGAAGTGAAGGATCCCCAGCGCGGAATGGTACGCGGGCTTGTCATCGCCATCACCGTCATCACGCTGCTCTACATGCTCACCGCCTGGGCTATGCTGCGCGGCCTCGGCCTTGGCGGGCTCGCTGCCTCATCAGCTCCCGCCGCAGACCTGATGGCCCGTGCCTTTGGTCCTGGCGCCGGGATCATCCTCGCCATCGGCGTGGTTGCCGCGGCCGTCACCTCGGTCAACGCCACGATCATCGTTGGCGCACGGACAACTTTTGCTGCGGCCAGCGACATTCCGGCGCTGGGATGGATCGGCCGCTGGAACACGCAAACGCAAAGCCCGCGTAACGCCATCCTGGTCCAGGGCGCCATCTCCCTGGTGCTCGTCGGTCTAGGCGCCGCCTACAAGGGCTTCGAGACGCTCGTGGACTACACCGCCCCGATCTACTGGATGTTTCTCATTGCCAGCGGCCTCGCGCTTATTCGCCTGCGGCAGACAGAACCGGACATGCCGCGTCCGTTCCGGGTACCACTTTTCCCCTTTGTGCCGGCGATGTTCATACTCGTCAGCGCCGCCATGCTCGTGTCTGCAGTCCTCTATGTTGGCGCCGGCACCTTATTTGCCGCGGGCGTGCTGGTTCTGGGCGCCTTGGCCCTGATTGTGCTGGAATGCCGCGCCGCCCCCGTCCGGCCCTGACGCCGGGGCCTGCCTTCGCGGAATGGATTGACCTTGCAAGGCCTCGCTTCAAAAGTTGCCGCCAACAAGTAGGCCATGGACGCGCCCGGCCGGGCATGGCGCAGGAAACTCTGGGAGGACTATCCGTGAACCTCGATTTTTCAGACGAACAGAAGCAGCTGCGCGATCAGGTCCGCCGCTTCCTGTCCGAGAAATGCACCTCGGCCCACGTCAGGGCGATCCTTGAAGGCCCCGAAAGCTATGACAAAGCGCTCTACAAAGGCCTCGCTGACCTTGGCCTTCTCGGCGCCGCCATCCCGGAAGAATACGGCGGCTCGGGCCTGACCCATCTCGAACTGTGCGTGATCGCCGAAGAGCTCGGCCGGGCCATCGCGCCGGTTCCGGTCTCGTCCTCCATCTACCTCGTCGCTGAATTCCTGCTCCTGGCCGGGACGAGGAAGCAGAAAGAAACCTGGCTGCCCCAGCTCGCGTCCGGCGAAGCCATCGGCGCCTTCGCTTCCAGCGAAGGGCAGGGGCGCACGACGCCCGCCAGCGTCACCGCCTCGGTCAAGGGCGGCAAACTCACCGGCACGAAGTGGCCCGCCACGGACGGCGACGTGGCCAACGTGGCTGTCGTCACCGCGCGTGATGAGAAAGGCGCTCTTTCGCTCTACCTCGTCGATCTGTCTGGCGCCGGCGTTCGCCGCGAAACGCTGGAGACGATTGATCCCACACGCAGCCAGGCCCGCCTTGTCTTTGACGGCGCCGCCGCCGAACTCCTCGGCGCCAAAGGCGATGGCTGGCACATCGCCTCTCAGGTCCTCGACCGCGCGGCCGTTCTGATGGCGTTCGAGCAGCTTGGCGGCGCAGACCGCGCGCTGGAAATGGCGCGCGACTATGCGCTGGAGCGTATGGCCTTCGGCCGCCCGATCGGATCGTTCCAGGCTATCAAACATATCCTTGCGGACATGTACGTCTCCGCCACGCTCGCCCGCTCCAACTGCTATTATGGCGCCTGGGCTCTCGTCTCTGGTGCTGCCGAGCTTCCTGTCGCAGCCGCAACAGCGCGCGTCTCTTCGACCACCGCCTTCCAGCATTGCGCGAAGAACAATATTCAGGTCCACGGCGGCATGGGTTTCACCTGGGCCTTTGACTGCCACCTCTTCTATCGCCGCTCGAACGCACTCGCCGTGTCACTTGGCTCGCTGTCGACCTGGGAGACGCATCTGATTGAACGCATGAGTGCCGGCAACGCTGAGTCGGCAGCCTGAGAGGGAGAAAGACAATGGATTTCGAAGATACAGCCGAAGAAGCCGCCTTCCGCACGCAGGTCCGCGCCTGGATCGATGCGAATGCACCGAAACATCTTGAGGAAGAACTGAAGCGCGCGAGCTTCGGTTCGAACGGCGTTGTCAGTGAAGACCCCATCGCTGCCGGTAAGGCCTGGCAGAAGAAGAAAGCCGAGTCTGGTTGGGCCTGCCTCCACTGGCCGAAGGAATATGGCGGCGGCGCCCGCACGCCCATCGAGCGCGTCATCTGGGGCCAGGAAGAAGGTCCGTATGCGGCGCTCACCGGAGTCTTCACCATCGGCCACGGCATGTGCGGCCCGACCGTGATGGCCTGGGCGGGCGACGAGCATAAGCGTAAGCTCCTGCCGCCGCTCGCCAGCGGCGAGCACATCTGGTGCCAGCTCTTTTCTGAGCCCGCCAGCGGCTCCGACCTCGCGGGCCTGCGCACCCGTGCCGTGAAAGCCGATGACGGCTCAGGCGACTGGATCATCAACGGCCAGAAGATCTGGACCAGCGGCGCCCAGTATTCCGATTGGGGGCTCCTGATCACCCGCACCAACCCCGATGTGCCCAAACACAAGGGCCTCACCATGTTCTTCCTCGACATGAAGAGCCCCGGTGTTGAAGTGCGCCCGATCAAACAGGCGAACGGCCAGTCCAGCTTCAACGAAGTCTACTTCACCGAGGTGCGCATCCCGGACAGCCAGCGCCTGGGTGACGTGGGGCAGGGCTGGGAAGTCTCGCTCACCACGCTGATGAACGAGCGGCTTTCCATCGGCTCCGGCATGTCGACCGGCTTTCCGGATCTTTTCCGGTATTGCATGGAGGCTGAAATCGATGGCCGACCCGCCGTCGAGGATTCTGCAGTGCGCTCGAAACTTGCACAACTCGCCGTCAAGCAGAGCGGCCTGAAGTACACCGGCATGCGCGCCATCTCCGCACTATCGAAAGGCGAGACGCCCGGCCCGGAAAACTCGATCGGCAAGCTCGTCGCCGGCGCTGCCATGCAGGACCTCGCGATCTTCGCGCTTGACCTGCAGGGCGAGGCCGGCGCGGTGTGGGACGAGGACAGCCCGCAACAAGGCCGCTTCCAGGCCATGCTCATGCGCTCGCCTGCCACTCGAATTGAAGGTGGTTCGGACGAGATCCTGCGCAACATCATCGGCGAGCGTGTGCTCGGCCTGCCCGGCGATATCCGCGTCGACAAGGATGTCGCTTTCAAGGATATCCCGACCAGCGGGCGAAAGAAGAAGTAGCGCGCTCTCAGACTGTCAACAGCCTGTCCGGGGCGCGCGTCATGCAGAAAACCCACATACGTCAAGCGGTCACCCGCTCTGCGCGCACTGCCGATATGCCGGGACTCTCCTGCTCGGGCGCGCATGTCAGGGGGGCAATATCCTGATATGACTTTTCGGGGCGAACGAGAGGTTCGCACGTTATGCTCTGCCCTCCCGAAGGTGCGCGAGCCCCGCTGGTTGGAACAAGTGTCATGAGCGCGGTGTTTGCATCGCACCTCGACCCGAACCGCTCTCACTTTGAGGAGACGTACCGTCTTGTCCGGCGACGGCGAGATTGACCGCGACGCGACCAGGTCGCGCCTGGCTGTGCGTTTCACCCTGCTGCGTGTTGTGGCTCGTGATTGAGGCGGGCAGCTTCCCTCTAATGTTCAAATGAAAACCGCCACCCAGAAGACTGGGTGGCGGCCGACGCATGGTCATTCAGGCGCGGGGGGGAAGCGTGACCAGCGTCTTGTTCTCAACGGCGTCGGGAGGGACAGTGGCCGTTGGGAATATGTTTGCAGGAGTGGATCGTTTCACCTTCTGGGAGCGGCTGGTACTGCCCAGCTTCGAAACATCAACGTTGCTCTACCGGAATGGTTCCGCGCTCCTGCCCGCATTTCAATTTAAAGCAAAAGGGGCGCAGTGAACTGCGCCCCTTGAATTCCGGACCTGTCTCCAGGCGTCAGGTGACGCCTCGGCCGCGGATAGCCCGCATGACGAAGGTCAAGACGAGCAGGACGAGGAAGACAAAAAAGAGGAACTGGGCGATGCCTGCCGCGGTGCCGGCGATGCCGCCAAAACCAAGCAGTGCGGCCACAATAGCCAGCACAAAGAATGTGAGCGCCCAACCGAGCATGGTAACCTCCATTATCACGCCTGACCATTCAGGCTGTTCATGAAATCACAACGCGCTCCGTTGGTGTAAGGTTCCAAAAAGCCTTAGAACGTTCAGCTTTTGCAACCGTTCTAAATATAGTCCGTATACATAGAAAAATTCCACAAAGGAAAACTGGCGAGCCCGCAAGGGGCGCGCCAGCCGCCATTCCCGCGGTGCTCGCGCACCTGAGGAATCTCGCTTGGTCTTATCGGCGGGTCAGGATTCCGACCAGGATGCCGGCAGCGGCGGCAATGCCGATTGCAGATAAGGGCCGCTTGCGCACCCTGTCTTGGGCTTTTGTGCGTGCGCGGTGGACCTTCTGGGCCGCGCGCGCTGCCTGCGCGGCCATGCGCCGCTGAACATGTTCACCGAAATGCGTCGCTGACGATCTGACAGCCAGCGAGAATCTGGCAGCTGTTTCTCTTGCATCGCGAAAGTCCTGCTCAACTGCGCCTTCGGCCGCGGACTTGTGATCTTTCCCGTTTGCCCATTTCGAAGTGCTTGTTGCAGATTGTGCGCTGGCCATGGGAATCACCTATCCTTGCTTTCGCCAGACCAACGGGTGCTCCGGAAAAAGGTTCCTCAGCCTGCTTCAGGTTTCCTCTACGGCGGCCTCGGTTCGGAAGAACAGCGCCTGACTGATCGCTGCTTTCACGGTATCGTCCTGAAACGGCTTGGTGATCAGGTAGGTTGGCTCAGGCCGATCACCCGTCAGCAGGCGTTCCGGGAAGGCGGTGATGAAGATCACCGGCACATCCGTTTCTGCCAGGATATCCTGCACGGCATCGATACCCGAGGAATTGTCCGCCAGCTGAACATCGCACAGAATCAGACCCGGCTTCACGCGGCGCGCCATCTCGACGGCCTGCCTGCGCGTAGTCGCGCCGCCTGCAAACTTGTGGCCGAGGTCTTGGACGATGTGGGCAAGATCAGCCGCGATGATTGGCTCGTCTTCGATGATCAGAACCGAAGTCGCCAGCTGCCTTTCGATTTCGTGATGCGCTGCATCAAGAAGCGCTTCCAGCTCGGCGATATTTCGGTCGAGAACCTCACAGGCTTCGGCGCGCGTAAACCCCTCAAGTGTCGTCAGCAGGAAAGCCTGCCGCTCGATCGGAGCCAGCTTGCGAAGGCGAGAATCCGGCGCCGAGACCCCGGACTTCGGGCTGCTTTCCAGATGCGCGCCGGTGGTCGACCAGATCGCGTGGAAAAACTTGTAAAGCGTGACCCGCGCCGACGATGCCGTCTTGATCTGGTTAGGATCTTCCTTCAGGGCCTCGAGGCTCGCCAGAATATACGCGTCACCACTCTGCTGGGCGCCCGTCAGGGCCCTAGCGTAGCGTCTCAGAAACGGGAGATGCGGCTTGAACTGCGCGATCATCGACATGTGGAGCCTCCTGCAAATATCTGCGTATAAACGGCTCAAAGCGCACTTGGTTGCGTCGTGGGCGAAACATTTCTTGGATTTCGCAGTTTTTGCTGGAACCATCAAAGCCACTGCGCGTTTAAGGCATCACTGTGGCCAAATCTGATGTTTTTCAGATGTGTGCACGATCGACGGGGCTTGAGGTATCACAATGAGCGAAACGGGAAAGCATGGCAAGAAGTCTGAAGGCTCGCCGCGCCATCGCCGGCCGGGAAACCGCGCGATCGGCGATCAGCTGAGGCAGATGTACAAAGGTGTGGTCGACGAATCCGTGCCAGACGAGTTCCTGCAATTGCTGGAAGAAGCAGAAGCCAAGGAGCGCGCCGGCAACGGCACTACTGGCGGTGAGGCATGACGGCTCAGTCCGCCCTCTCGACCTTGGACTTCAAGCGGGCGCTGCTTGAATCCATCCCGCACTTGCGGGCTTTCGCGCGCAGCCTTTGCAATGACGCGGTCGCCGCAGATGATCTTGTGCAGGATACGATGCTGCGCGCCTGGAAGGCCCGTGAAAGCTATACCGCCAACACCAGCTTCCGCGCCTGGTCGTTCACAATCCTGCGCAACGTCTTCTACTCGGAAAAGCGTCGCTCTTGGCGCTCCACCGAGCTCGCCCCCGAAATTGCCGAGCGCACGCTCGTTGCGTCGGACAATCCGGCCAAGGGCATAGAACTGGTCGAACTGCGCAATGCTCTGGACCACCTCCCGGATGACCAGCGCGAAGCGATCATTCTCGTCGGCGCCGGCGGCATGGCTTATGAAGAAGCCGCGCAGATTGTCGGCTGCGCCGTCGGCACCATCAAGAGCCGCGTCAGCCGCGCCCGCAAGGCGCTCGCCGCGATGCTCGATGCGGACATGGCGCCTGCGCGCGTTCCCGGCGCGCCGGAAATCCATTCCGGGGAGGGGGCCTTCAACAACATCATGGAGCAGGTCACCGCGCTGAGCCGGGGTAACTGATGGCCGAGGAATCCGCGAGGGTTCAGCCCATTCGGAAGATGAGTCTGCGCAGGCAGGTGATCATCGCGATGGCGCTTGCCCTCAGCCCGCTGCTCATCCTTGGCGGACTTCGCGCCCTCGCCGAACAGGAATCGATCCGCCAACAACGATACCCTGACCTCGTCGAAGCGTCGCGCGAGGGGATGTCGTCCGTGAACGCCGCCATCCAGGCATCGCGCCTCGCCTTGCGGATGGTCAGCAGCGATGATCGCGATCCCTCCTGCACTGAGATCGGCCATGCAATGGTGTCGCTGGAGCTTCCGGTCCGGAACGTCCTGCGCTTCGATGCGGACGGTCAGGCGACCTGCAGCTACATCGGTGAAGCCCTTATCGGTGAGCCGATCCCGAACCCCGATTGGAACGAGCGCCTGCGCAAGGGCATGGGCCAGGTTGAATCCTCGGCGTTCCCCGGCATGGCGCTGGGTGAACCGGTGATCTGGATGGTGCGCACCACCACCGACGCCGCCGGCAACTTCACCGGCTCGCTGGCTTTCACCCTCAGCCTCCAGAAGCTTGCAGAACGTTTTCCGGATACAGAATCCTCGACCGGTCTCAAACAAGCGCTGGTCACCGCCAACGGCGTCGTCATCGGTTCGGACCTGATCGGCGGCCTGCCGGTGGAATGGCTCAGCAGCGAAGCCCTCCTCGAACGCCGTCTGCGCGAAGTGCTGCTGCCGCAAGGCGGCCGCCTTGATGTCGTGATCTCGCCGGTTGGGGCAGAAGGCGTGTTTATGCTGACGCCGTCCTTTTCGCCGCAGGTCAGGCGGATTGATACGCTGATCGTGCTGTTGATTCCGCTGCTCGCCTATCTCGCGGCCTTGCTCGCCTCCACGTGGATTATCGACGTGCTTGTCCTGCGTTGGCTGGAGCGGCTTCGCCTTCGTATCTCCGACATGCGGCGCAATGACGAAGTCACGCCGCTCGCCACTGACCTTGCCGGCGCCGCATCCGAATTGCAGCAGCTGGCCCGGGCATTCGATGATCTCACCCAGCGTGTGACTGTTCACGAGGCCGATCTCGTCCAGGCGCTGGATCGGATGAAAGGCGCTTTCCGTGAGACGCATCACCGCGTGAAAAACAACCTCCAGGTCATGCTCAGTATGCTGAAGCTGCAGGGGCGCGGAGAACAGCGGCCGGAAACGCAGAGTGCCTTGCGGCTTGCGGCCCAGCGCGTCTCCATGATGGCTGCCGTCCACCACGCCCTGCTGAACGAGGCGCATCTGGAATCGGTTGACGCAGAAGACCTTATTGAAGCTGTCTGCAGTCAGATCCATGAACAGCAGGGGTGGGGCGAGGAAAGCCGTCACATCCGCTGTGAGGTCGATGAGGTTCCGCTTCCATCGGACCTCGCCGTACCGCTGGCGATGTTCATCCAGGAAGCCTTCGATATTCTCTGTCCCCCATCGACGAACGGCTGGATTGCCCGCGATCTTCGTCTGGTGCTCAAGCGGGAAAACGGCCATGTGCGCCTGCGTCTCTGCTGCGGCCGGGATGACACGCCGGGCGAAGAAACTCTGCAGGAACAGGAAGCCAACTTCTTCCTCGCAGCGTTTGCCAGGCAGCTCGATGGTTCGGTAACGAAGCTGGATGATGATCCGGCAAATGTTAGCATCGATCTGGTCTTTCCTCTGGCGCTGCCCGGTTAAGATACACCGGGCTGAGGCGAAAGAGAAAAGGCGCGCCCTCGCAGAGGGCGCGCCCAGTTCAGCAATAATGCGGGATCACTTGTTGATGTCGTCTTCGACATCCTGCGCGGTGTCCTCGATGGCTTCACCGCCCGCTTGGACGTCCTCACCCACCCCTTCGACCGTGTTGCATGCGGCCAGCAGCATGGCAGCCAGGAACATTGCCGGAAATACGATCTTACCCTTCATTTTTCACTCCTTCAGTGAGCTGCAGAATGTCTGAGAGCTGCAGTTGTCGTAAAAACGCGTGACAGGATAGCCGGTTCCCTCGTCGCAACCTTACTTGTGCGTAACCTGTTCCGCGCGATGCGGAACCTTTTCCAGGGGCCTGCGTTGGGAACCCGCCATCCCCGGAAAGGCAACGGCGCATGAAACCGCGCCTTGTTGCAGCTGCATTACTCGGCGCCGGTGCGCTCGTTGCCTGCGAAGATTGTACTCCGGAACCCGGTATGCCCGCGCCGCAGCCCGGGCATTTTATCGAGCCGATCGAGGAACAGACGCCGTGGGCTTGTGAAACCCCATCGCCCTATCTTGACGACATGAGCGCAGGTCTCGGCGCATTCCGAAAGAGCAACGATCCTGTGACGACAGTCCCTGAGGTAATCCTTCCGGAAGCAACGCCAGAATCGAACCCACGCCGCCGGCCGTCCCGCCGAACTGAGCCGCGGCTCGCCTCAGCCGCGTCATGCCGGATCCTGGATCGCCTCGATATAGGTGAGCAGGGCGTCAATGTCCTCGGGGGCGAACACGAAGGGCGGCATGTCGGGATGCCCGACAAAAATGCCTTCCCCGAGCGCTTCTTCAAGGTCGCGTACTGGATACCGCATCGATATCTTGCGGAACGGCAAAGCATCCGGATGCGGGCTATCGCCGGTCCGTCCGACCGCGTGGCACCCTGAACACAGGTTGGTTGCGATCGTCTGCCCGGGGAGTTCTGGCAGCGCAGAGCGCGCCGCGCTGCTCTCCTGCGCGGGGGCGCTGGTACACGCAGTTGCGGCGCTCGCTATGAAGGCGATCCCGAACAATCCAGCTTTTAGGTCATTGAACATGGCGGCCACTCCAAACTGAAGCGTCAAACCTCCGGTCTCCAGCAAGCCCTGTCAATGCGTACAAGTCCGTGTTCCGGCGCTGAGTGCGCCGGCCGGGCGTCAGCTTCCGGCAAGTCCCGCTGCGGCGACGGCGCTGATTAGATGGGACAGTGAAACCAGCGGTTCAATCCTTTGCTCGCGCGGGCCGCCTCTTGCGGCCCCGCCGCCGTTCTGGCCCAATCCTCCTGACCAGCGATTGCTGGCGGCCAGTCAGCTTCCAGTCAGGTCAGTTCCGGCATGGGGCAGGGTTTCTTGGAGTCTTCTGTCCTGTGTTAGCTGTCCTTGCCCGCATCCTCCTCGTGGTCGGCCTCCTTATAGCCGCTACCCTGACGGCCGCCGCCGACCGGGGCGGGCGTGGCCGTGACTATGACGACGACCAGGAAAAGGTCTGGGAAGCCCGCAAACGCGGCACGATCCTGCCCCTTGAGACCATACTCGCCGGCCTCCTGCGTACCTATCCGGGCGATATCCTGAAGATCGACCTTGACGATGATGATGACTATCTCATCTACGAGATCGAAATCCTGACGCGGCGAGGCATCGTGCTAGAACTGGAAGTTGACGCGCATACCGGACGCCTCCTCGACATTGAGGAAGACGATTGATGCGTGTCCTCCTGGTCGAAGACGACAAGATCATCGCAGACGACATCGTCGGCGCCCTGCGCGATTCCGGCTTCGTGGTCGATTACGCTGCCGATGGCGAAGCGGCCTGGTTCCTCGGCGATACCGAGCCCTACGATGCCATCGTGCTCGATCTCGGCCTCCCGCGCCTTGACGGTCTCTCTGTCCTGAAGCGCTGGCGCGCCGCCGGGCAGCTCACGCCCGTGCTTATCCTTTCTGCGCGCGGAAGCTGGATGGAACGGGTCGACGGAATCGAGGCCGGCGCAGACGACTACCTTCCAAAGCCCTTCCAGGTACCCGAACTCATCGCCCGCCTGCGCGCCCTCATCCGCCGCGCCGCCGGCATGGCCCAGCCGGTGATGCGCGCCGGCGACCTCGTCGTCGACACCCGCCGCATGACCATCCTCAACGCCGGCCAGCCCGTGAAGGTCACGCCGCTCGAGTTTCGTCTGGTGGACTATCTTGTCCATAATGGTGACCGAGCGGTCTCTACCGGCGAACTCGCTGAACACCTGCACGGCATCGATGGCAGCTCGGACACCAACGCCATCGAGGCGATGATCTCGCGCCTTCGCCGCAAGCTCGGCCCGGGCGTCATCGAAACGCGTCGCGGATTTGGATACGTCATCGGCAAGGAAGGCTGACAGGCCGTGCGTTCGCTCCGGCTCCGGCTCCTCTTCGGCGCGGCTGCGGCGATTGCCGTCGCGCTCTTCGTTAGCTGGATTGCGCTGGTCCTCCTCTTCGAGCGACACATCCAGCGAAACACAGAAGCCGATCTCATCCGTCACGGGCAGCAACTGATCAGTGAGCTGACATTCACGCCGGACGGACTGATCGTGAATGCCGCAGCTTCCGGTGACCAGCGCTTCGATCAACCGGCGAGTGGCGTCTACTGGCAAGTTACGCGCGGCGACGTTTATGTCCGGTCGCGTTCACTGTGGGATAACTCGCTTGCGCTTCCGCTCGAAGTCGATGGCACCAAATGGCACCGTCGCCGCATCGATGGCCCTTTCGATCAGCGCGTCCTTGAAATCTCCCGCAAGGTGAAGCGAAACGGCGAGGACGCCCCTGCGCTCGTGCAGGTGGCGATCAACGAGAAGGACCTGCTTGACGCGCGCAGTGAGTTTGCCCGCGAACTCGGCCTCTTTCTGGTACTCCTCTGGGGCACGCTCAGCGCCGCCGCCTGGCTCCAGGTCCGCATCGGTCTCAGCCCGCTCAAAGTTATCGAAGGCTCGATCGGTGAGTTGAAGAACTCCCCCGCCTCGCGTCTTGATGTCGGCCGCTTCGCCACCGAAGTCAGTCCGCTCGCGGAACAGATCAACGAGCTCGCCGATGCCCGGGAAGGTGATCTCCGCGCCGCTTCCGAACGCGCGGCAAACCTTGCACACGCACTGAAAACGCCTCTGTCCGCCTTACGCGCCCTCTCTCGCCGCGTCCGCAGCGACGGCAATACAGATCTCGCCGACGGCCTCGAAAGCTCCATCCAGGCCGCCACCGACACAGTTGAGCGTGAACTCTCGCGCGCCCGCACCGCTGCCAGTCAGGACCGCGGGCCGACCCTCGCCCGGTCTGCGCTCGAGCCCCTGATCGGCGTTCTGCGCCGCACCGAACGCGGCGGCCGCATCTCTTTCAATCTCGTCGTTCCGGCTGACGTCATGTTGCCGATTTCGCGGGATCAGCTCCTCGAACTCGCCGGCCCCGTGCTCGAAAATGCCGTCCGCTTCGCGGCCGCAACGGTACGGGTGACCGCCGACAGTCGACTGCTCGTGATCGAGGACGACGGGCCCGGCCTCGGCACGGCGGAACGTGATCAGGTCATCCTGCGCGGCCAGCGCGCCGACGAACGCCCTGGCGGCCACGGCCTTGGCCTCGCCATAGCCAACGACCTTGCTCAGGCTACGGACGGACTTATGGAGCTGGAGACGTCTGATCTCGGGGGCCTGCGCGTGCGGGTCAGCTGGTAGGGGCGGCGCGGCGCCGTTCGGAGCAGATCGAAGGCGCGCTGGATCATTTCGCTGATCCGCAGGGATA
This sequence comes from Hyphomonas sp., assembly GCF_022844445.1. Taxonomy (GTDB): domain Bacteria; phylum Pseudomonadota; class Alphaproteobacteria; order Caulobacterales; family Hyphomonadaceae; genus Hyphomonas. The sequence goes on along the minus strand of NZ_JALHLS010000004.1, from coordinate 91,289 downwards.
GAACCGGACTTCTGGTTCACCAAGGCCTGGATATTCTGGATGCGCGCTCCGGCAAGGTGGCTCTGGCACGCGGGACGGGTGCCGGTGATCTGGTTGGTTACAGCCGGGTCTGCATCTATTCGGGACCTGGGCGGCTCAGCCAGCGTCGGCGGCGAGGGCCAGACGGTGCTTGCTGACCTGCCGGTCGAGAAGGGGGCGGCCTGCGGGCGTCGCCGCGGATGACAGGATCAGGGCATAGCCGAGCGAGGCCGATGGCAGGAGGTGTTCGGTCGGCAGCGTGCCCATAGCCCAGCTCAGCATGACGCCATTGCCGAGATGGGACAGCGTGCGCTCCAGGATTTCGACCGGCATGCCGGGATCGAGGAGGCCTTCATCCTGTGCGCAGGTGAGCAGCCAGCGCCAGGCGGCGCGGGTCTGTTCCTGGCGCTCCGGCGTGGCGAGACCGGTATTGTCTTCTCCGTTGGTATCGAGCAGGGCTTTCCAGAGGGGGCGGTAGAAGTCCGGGTCCTGAATGAAATAGCCGGCACCGAGGGCGTGGGCCTCGAAGAGTCGGTCGATGGCGTTGTCTACTTTGAGCGAATTGAAGCGATGCAGGAAGTCGCGCTCATCTTCCAGCACTGCCATGACGACGGCGCGCTTCGAGCCGAAGAGATTGTAGGGCGTGGCGACGCTGACTTCGGCGCGTTGGGCGATCATCCGCATGGACAGGTTCGTGTCGCCGGTTTCACGAATCAGGTCGCGCGCGGCCCGTACGATCTTCTGACGGCGATCGGCTTTCGCCTGTTCGCGCCGTCCGACATCAGCGAGGGTCATGGGCTCCGTCATGCGGCGAGCCGGGTTTCTTCTTCGGGTGCGGTGATCAGGTCTGCCTTGTAGTCGAGTTTCAGGGCCTGCATCATTTCTTGACGTTCAGGACCGGCGCTCGGCGGATAGGCGGCGGCGTTGAGTTTCTTGCCGCGTGCCCAGTAGTAAAGGACTGTGGCGAGATTGTTTGGCTTCCCGAGCCACTTGTCGGGATGTTCCAGCATGTGGAAACCGCGCATTGCCTCGCGCAGGAGGCGGACATCGGAGCGCACCGCGATGCGGATGCCGTCATCGACGAAGCTCTGCATCAGCCTGGCCTTGAACTTCGGCTTGAATCCGGGCGTGAGCGTTTCGCGGGCGCGCTTGATGGCGGAGCGGTCCTGCCGGCGCTGGGTGAGATAGAAGGGGCGCAGTTCGGCGGCGAGGCGCTGATGTAGCAGGATGGCGCGCTGGGTCGGGTCGGCGGTCTCATCGAGCGTCCGGCGAAGTTGCTGGGCCCCGACGGCCGCGAAGGAGCAGCCGCGGCCATAGAGCGGATTGGTGCGGATCAGCGTGTCGCCGAGGGCGAAGTAGCCGCGCGTGGCGGGCTTGCCGTCGATCACCATGTCGCGCCAGCGGCTGACAAGATCGCCCATGCCGAAGACCTTGCTGGTCGGTTCGGAACGGGTCTCGTTCGTCCAAGGATGAAGGCCGGGCAGGTTCAGCGTGATCTGGTGGAAGATCTCGGGATTGAGAATCGACTTGCGCAGCTCGAGTTCAACTTCCGGCAGGGCGATGGTGATGGAGAAGTTGCCATTGTCGCCCGGGAAGACGCCGTATTTCAGGTAGCCGAGGTCTCCGCTGGCGGGCGGGTGCTCGTTGCGGTCGGGTTCGGGCTGGCCGGGTTTCAGGCGGTAATGCTTGGTGAAATAGAGGATGCCCGCATCCTCCTTTTCCTCGCGGACACTCGCGCCTTCCTCAACCAGCTGGTCGAACGTGAAGCCGCTCTTGCCGGTGGTGTCGACGACGATGTCCGCCGTGAGCGTGACTTCGGCGCCGTCCTGTTCGCCGGTGACACCGGAGACGTCGATGACCCCGTCAGCGGCTTTCGAGGTAACGAGGCGCTTGACGAGGAAGCCGGACCGCAGCGTGACGTTGCCGAGCGTTTCGACATAGCGGCGCATGGCGAACTCCAGCGTCGTGCGGCGGCTGGTGATGAAGGTCAGTTCTTCGTCCTGCGGCAGGGCGGTGTAGCGTGCCTGCTGGGGCGGGGTGAGCATGTTGTCGAATGTCAGTTCACGGACACCAAGCGCCTTGAGCTGATCCAGGAGCTTCGGATGCTCGGCCTTCATGATGGTGCGCAGGCGCGCGAGGAAGGCGTGGCTCTGCCGGACATGGCCAACGCCGGTGCGGCGCCAGTCGCGGAATAGCTGGTCCGGGTCCTGGCTTTCGATGGGGCCGTCACGCTCGAGCAACGTGATCGCGCGCCCGCTTGGGGCCAGCATCAGGGCCGTGCAGAGGCCGGCGATGCCGGCGCCAATGACGATGACTGTTTCGCTCTTTGACATGTTCTTTGGCCGTTCAATCGATCTGCTTGAGGAATTCCAGAATGGCTTCGTTGACGGCTTCGGGAGCTTCCTGCTGGGTCCAGTGCCCGATTCCGGGGATCATCCGGTTAAGCCGCAAGTCCTTCACGAAGTGCGGCATCATCTCGATGCCCGCAGCCGCCATCATCACGACGCCGTCATTGGTTCCGGCCACGTACATGGCGGGCTGGTGGATCTCGGTCGGGGCGTCTTTCGTGAGTTCCCAGTAGAGGTCGTGGTTGCGGTAGTAGTTGAGCGGGCCGCGCAAGCCGGATCGGGAGAACTCTCCGGCGAAAAAATCGAGGTCTGCCTCGGTCAGCCATTTTGGGAGGCTCTTCGGTTCCGGCATGTTCGAGAACATATCGTCGTGTTCCCCCTTTACGGGAAGCGATGCGAGGTCCGTCTCGCCGCCGCCGAGCACAAGGAATTTCTTCAGGCACATGCGGATGTCGCGCTCGAACTCGGCTTCGGCGACGCCGGGTTCCTGGAAGTAGAGCTGGTAGAAGAACTGGCCCTTGAACATCTCGCGCAGCATCGGCATCGGCTGTACTGGCGAGCGGGGCATGAAGGGGACCGACAGTCCGCCTACGGCGCGAACGACGTCCGGGTGATTGAGCGCGCAGGCCCAGGCAGTGGGCGCGCCCCAGTCATGGCCGATGACGATGGCCTTGTCGTAGCCGAGCGCCGGGATCAGTTCGATGATGTCCTTGACGACTTCGGACTGGCAATAGGCCGCGATCTCGGCGGGCTTGTCGCTCTTGCCATAGCCGCGCATGTCGGGCGCGACGACGTGGTAGCCGGCCGCCGCGAGGGGCGCGAACTGGTGACGCCAGGAATACCATGACTCTGGAAATCCATGCAGCAGCAGCACAAGAGGGCCCTTGCCCGCCTCGGCGATGTTCAGGGAGATTCCGTTGGTGGCAACCCGGCGCTGTGTGACGCCCGGCCAGCTCATGCGGCCACCAGCGGGCGGGTGCTTTGCGTCTCGCCGGGCAGGATCGCGCCGCGTGTCTCGGCATTGTAGCCGCCAACCGCCGTCCAGGCGACGCCGCCGCCGACGATGACCGTGTCCACGCCCATCGCGTCGCGGATGTACCGACTGCCATCGCCGGGTACGTCCTGGACATACTTCTCTTCGCCGCGATTGATCGTCTTCGGATCGAAGATCACGATGTCGGCGATGTAGCCCTGCTGCAGGAGGCCGCGGTCTGGAATGCCCCAGATGGCAGCAGTTTCGGAGGTGATCTTCTTGACGGCGGATTCGATCGACATCGAGTTCAACTCACGGACATAGTGCGCAAACAGGAAGCCCGTGTCGCCGTAGGTCGAGAAGGACAGGATGTGCGCGCCGCCGTCACTGGCGCCGATGTGGACGCGCGGGTGCTTGAGGAGGGCGCCGACGCGCTCGTCAGAATTGTGGCCCATGTCGGCCGCCAGGAAGTGGGCGTCGAGATTTTCCTCAATGGAGAGGTCGATCATCACGTCGATGGGTGTGGTGGCGCGTGCAGCGGCGATTTCGCCGACGGTCATGCCAACATATTTCTTGTTCGCTTCGGTCTGCACGAGGCGCAGGCGCAGGTTCGGCCAGAGAGCGGCGTAGACGGCGGATTCGGCGACGAGCTTCTCGCGGGTCGCAGCGTCCTTGAAGGCGGCGACGATCTGCTCTGGCGTGCCGAAGCGGATGATACGGTACCAGCTCGGCAGGCGGATGAAGAGAAGGCTCGGCACCGCAAAGCAGAAGCTGATGTCGATGGGGCGCGTCTGAACCTGCGGCCAGACGCGGGCGCCGCGGGCGAACTGTTCGTCAACGCGGCGCATGACGCGGTCGACGGCGTCGACGTTGTCGGCGTTCACGAAGAGCGGCGAGAAGGTGGTCGGGATTGCGTACTTGAGCGACAGTTCGGCCAGCTGGTCGAGACGGGCGATGGTGAGGTCAGCGTCGTAGAACTCCGGCACGATTTGCAGGATGCGGCCATACTCGCCCAGCACGCTCGCGAAGGCTTCGACTTCATCTGCATCGGCGTAGCGGCTGGGGACTGGCTGGAGCCTCTCGTCCATGTCCACATAGCTGGTAGAGAGGCCGATGGCGCCGGCATCGAGGCATTCACGCAGGACGCCCTGCATGGCGGCTATTTCTTCCGGCGTTGCGGTGCGCTCCATTGCGGCGTCGCCCATTACCCAGAGGCGGATGACAGAGTGGCCGACGAGCGGTGCGACGTTGATGGCGAGACCCTTGCGGATGCGTGTAATGTACTCAGAGAAGGTTTCCCAGTCCCAGACAACGCCCTCCTTGAAGGCCTTGTAGGGCATTTCTTCGATCTGGTTGAACATGCCCACGAGCTTCATGCGGTGCTCTGTTTTCAGCGGCGCGAGGGAGAGGGAGCAATTGCCGGGCACGATGGTCGTGACGCCGTGGGAGAGGGCAGGCTTTGCGTAGCCATCCCAGAGAAGTTGCGCGTCAAAGTGCGTGTGCGGATCAATGAAGCCGGGCGAGACGACCTTGCCTTCAGCGTCGATTTCCTTGCGCCCCTTTTCCGAGACGCGGCCGATCTTCGCGATGCGATTGCCACTAAGTGCAATATCGGCATTGTAAGCGGGCATGCCGGAGCCGTCGACGACGCGGCCGTTCCTGATCACCAGATCGTACATTTCAAGTTTCTCCCAGAAATTTCATGTATTCATGTCCCGGCATATCGGCCGGACGATGCGACGAGTGCGTCGCGGACTTTTTCCCAGCTTGCGCCAATCAGGCCATCGGCCGACTCGGCGGCGCAGGACGCGAGCAGTGTGCTGGCGGCAAACTCGTCGAGTGCGACGAGGGACTGGCCGCCATTGTCGAACGACAGCGTCACGACCAGCTCGGCTTCGCCGTCATGGGCGGCCGCGATCTGGACATGGCTGATCGTGGCGTGGCTCATGGTCAGGCGCGCGGCGCCTCGATGAAGATGACGTCGCTGGGCAGTATGGGGTTGGTACCGCGCACGCCGCCTGCAACGCCGGCAGCGCGCATGAAAACGTGCAAGTTCCAGCTTTGCAGCTGAGAAACCGCCTCGGCTTCCGGCGTGCCGGGCAGGGAGCGGGCGGCAATGGTCGCCCAGGTGTCGCCGCGCTGAGGCAGGATCGATTTGCGGACGGTCGAGAGTTCTGCGGCGGGCATCTTCGGCGTTTCCTCGTGTCTATAGGTAAAATTAGAACACGTTTCAAAATTTTCGACAAGCGGTTCCGAAGGTTGAAAAGGGCATGACGCAACGTCCGACCGGGCATGACCTAGCGGCAATCGGTGCGGCCTCAGGGCCGGGGGATCAGGCGTTGAGGTAGTCCCGAATCAGACGGGCGGCGTTGACGGAGGCTTCCGGGTGGTCGCCGGAGATCGTTGCGTTGAAGCCGGCGGTTTGGGCGCCACGGAACCGCGCGTGGTCCGCGATCGCCGTTCTGACGAAGGCGATTACTTCCTCTGCCGTGCGGCCGACTTCGCCATAGTACCAGTGCTTGTAGTGGACATCGTTGTGCCAGTCGCGGACATGCGCATCGGCGAACACGCACGGCTTGGGCGTCTGGAGGAACTCGTAGACCTGGCTGCTGATGTCGCCGACATAGATATCCGCGGCGCGTGTGTAGTCCATGTTGATGGAGTGGATGCTGCCACCGTCGAAGCGCAGGTTCGGACGCCCAGCGGTTGCGGCGAGATGGTCGAACAGGCGGCGCGACTTGCCGCGCATGCGGACATGCGGCGCGATGATGACGTTGAATCCGCTGAGCTCGCCGAAGCCGCGCACCAGCGCTTCGCCCATCAGCGGCCAGGAAGACAGGGGATCGTCGAAGTGTGGGTTATAGAGGACGATGGGATTGTCGTTGCCGAAGAAGCGGGGTGGAGCATCTCCCAGGACATCGAACTTGGTGTAACCGACGACGTGGCAATTCTCGGGTGTCCCGATGCCGCGCGCAATGAATTCGTCCCGATACTTGTCGCCTGCAGTGAGGATCAGGTCGAAGGCGGAGATCCGACGGGCAAAGCTTTTGGCGCGGTCTCCGGTTCCGTGAGGGATGTGGATGAGCTTGGGACAGCGTTTGCCGAGCAGGGTTTTCAGCATCGTGGACGTGCGCTCAGGCGTGAGGACCCCATCGAAGGCGGCGAAGATGTTTCGTGAAAGGAATATATTTGGTGCACGCGGCGGGCAGACGTGTAGTGGCCGATCCGTGTACACGAGCGGTGTACGGATGATCAGCCCGGAGAGTTCGGGCGCATGGGCTGCGATGATCTGCTCATGCCAGTGAGTAGAGACGAGGAGGTGCGTGCGTACACCCAGCTTGTGAAGCTCGCGTGCCGGGCCAAGAACATGAAGAAGCTGATGAGACTCGCCAATCGCGGCGACGAGAACGCTGGGGGATTTTGCAGTCATGGGCGCGCTCAAAAGCCGTGCTCTTTCAGCGCGTGAAAGTCGCCGACGGTGTCGACTTCGGCCCAGCGATGGCCCTTGATGAGGACAGTCTCGACCGCTTCGGTTGTGTTGGCGAGGGCGTCGATCGCCTTAAGGAACCAGGACGCGACGCCGTCCTGAGTGCGCATCATCTGTTCGAGCTTGCCGCGGAAGAGGCCGACGCCTTCTCCCATGAAGCGCAGCATACCTATGGATTCTGCATGTGTAACGTCGGGCGGCAGGGTCTTTCCGATAGCGCGCAGCTTCGTGCCGTCGAGGGTGACCTTCATGTCGTCGGAGTCGTAGGTGTCTTTCTGGTCGATGGTCACCTGGATGGGGCTGGCCCTGTGGTCGATCACGGCAGTCAGGAGATTCAGCTCGAACAACGTGTCACCGTTAATCAGCATAAAGTCGCCGTCCATCTGTTCACGGACCATCCAGCAGCTGGCGAGATTGTCGGAGACCTGGAAGAAGGGGTTGAAGAAGGGTGTAGCTTTCAGCGGGCCGGTCCGGCGGGCAAGTTCGGCTTCGACCAGACTGGGCATGTAGCCGGTGACGACGGTGACTTCGCGGATGCCGGCGGCCTCAAGCGTGTCCAGCTGGTGGCCGAGCAGGGTCGTGCCCTGCACAGGCAGCAGGCATTTCGGGATAGACTCGGTGAGGGGCAGAAGGCGGGAGCCCCGACCTGCGCTCAGGAGGATGGCTTTCATGCAGGGCGCGGGCCTTTTACTTCGAGGAACCGGACATCGGGCGATGTGAAATCGGCAATGGTGATAGAATGGATTTGCGCTGCGCGTCTTAGACCAGACGAGGGGTTAACCGCAATCGCATGATCTGCCTGCAGCAGCATGCCGAGGTCGGAGATATGGTCGCTGTAGGCGTAGGTGGGGCCGGTGAAGTTGAATTCGGCGAGCCGGCGCAGCTTTTCGGCGCCGTAGCAGTTGGCGCCGAAGAGGCGGGGCGGCGGGTGGCGCGCATCAGCGGTCCAGTCGAGGCGGGTGGCGATGACCTGATGCACACCGAGGGCGCGGGCGAGTTTGTCGGCATAGAGGTCTACCGACGCGGTGCAGATGACAATATGGTCTCCCCGGGCGGCGTGCCAGCGGATGGCGGCGACAGCGCCGGGAAAGAGTCCGGTGTCGACGTCCCGGGCGATGAAGGCGTCGGCAGCGGCGTTCAGCTGTTCGCGGCTGAGCCAGGTGAGCGAGCGGAGCGCGCGAACCTTGACCGAGTCGCGGCTGGCCAGGCCTAGCTTGTGGATCAGGCCGTGGAGGGCAAGGACCGGAAGGCCAAGCCAGAAGACCAGGCGGCGCTTGTTCACGAAGATCAGGAAACGCGTCCAGGTGGGCTCGCGGGTGATCGTGCGGTCGAGGTCGAAGATGGCGGTGCCGGCCATCCGTGTCAGCCTTCGAGCCATGAAACGGGTTTTGCCGGTTGTATCTTGGCTTGCAGGAGGCGAACGCCGTGGAAGATCAGGCATGCGGCGGTCCAGGCTGCCACGAGGACGAAGCCCCAGGCGGGTTGGCCCGCGATTACGGCGAGCATGAAGATCACCATGTTCGGGTTTCGCCGCGCCGTGATCTCGCGGACAAAGGAGTCTACCGGCTGCCAGACGTGAATGTGAAATCCGAACAGGCGTATGAAGAGGCCCTCCTCGATGCGGCTCAGAACGTATCCGGCGAGGATCACGATGAGCGAACCGGACAGCCATTCCGGGGGGACATTGTGCGGGCCGGTAACGCCGAGGCCGACGAAGATCGCCCAGTACCAGAAGGGCGGATGGATCAGGTCGATGCCGTGGTCATAGATATTGCCCCAGCTGGAATAGGTCATGGTGGTACGGGCGAGCTTGCCGTCGACAGTGTCGAGGAAGGTCATCATCCAGGCGGCGGCGATGCCGGCGGCCCATTGGCCGGTCCAGAAAAGCCAGAAGGCGAGGATCACGAAGCCGAGACTGGCGGTGGTGACTGTGTTCGGTGAAATCCGCAGCCAGGCGCAGAAGCGGGTCGCATGGAAGGCGGGGATCGGCCAGGCGTACTTGGTGACGAGGTCGGTGACCCCCTTGTAGGAGCCCTTGAAGAGGATGCGCTCGATCTCGATGGCAGGCTCGGTACGCATCGAGAGGGCGTAAGGGACTTCGCGCTTGCGGAGGGACTTGTTGTAGGCGTCGGCGAGGTCGTGCATGTCGCCGGGCTCAAGGCCGGCGTCGACAAGGGCAGCGCGCAAAACGTGCGGCGTGCCGAAGAGGGGGAGGACCGCGTCGGCGGCGGCGCCTTCTGGCAGATGGACTGCGACGAGCTGTTCGCCCTTGCCTTCGGTGGCGGGCGCGAGGAGAGCGGCGCCGGGGCGAGCGAGGAGGTTGCGCTGGAGCGAAGGCGAGAGCACCCATTCGGTGCCCAGCAGCAAGCGGCCGTTGGCATTGTCGACCCCGGCGGCACTGGCCTTGACCCAGGCCCTGCGCTGCCACTCCGCGAGGTCCAATCCCCATAGCTTGGACGGAATGTCCCCGAGAAGGCGGACGGATACGGAAGGTGTTGTCATTCTGGAAATTAGCCTGAGAGTGTCACTGTACCGGGACTGATGGATCGGGGAGAAAGCAGGTCATGCAACGCAATGCAACGTTTGAAACCTTTGGCGGGACAGCGACCCTGATTTCGGACTACTCCTACTGGAGTGTCCAGGCGCGGCCCAAGCAGGCGACGCTCGGCGCGCTGGTGATTCTGGCGCATGGGCCGGCCACCGCCTTTTCCGAGCTGCCGCCGAATGCATTCGCGGAGCTGGCCGAGGTCGTCGAGGACGTCGAGACGACGACCGTGAAGACCTTCGGCAATGACAAGATCAATTACCTGATGCTGATGATGGTGGACCCGCACGTCCATTTCCATGTTCTGCCGCGCTATAAGGCGCCCGCCGTCTTCGAAGGCGAAAGCTATCCGGATCCGGGTTGGCCCGGACAGCCGAACCTCGCGGCCTCGGAGCGGTTGGCGGACGTCTCGAAGGTGGCGGACATGTTGCGACGAGCTTGGCCACGGCCCCGCGACTGAAGCCCCGGCAGCGCGCATCAGACGGCCCGCTTTGACAGGATGCTGCGGACAAGCACGAGGTCGCCGGGCGAGTCGACGTCGATGGCGGCTTCAGCGAAAGGCATCTTCACGACGCCGATACGGGCTTGCATCCGGGCGGAAATGAGTTCGAACACGCGCTGCACGCCCGGGCGCCCGATCAGGATGCGCAGACCCGTGAGCAGGCCAAAGCGCCAGGCGATGCGCCAGGGCTTCTTTCGGTCCTGCTCAGCGGACTTCCAGAACTCGATGACCTTCAGGGCGGCAGGTGTCGCGACGAAGAACAGGTTGCAGCCAGAAAGCGGCTCGTCGCCGAAATTCAGGTAGGTGCGCTTCGTTTCCGGATAGGCAGCATGGATCGTGTCGCGGCCTGCAAGGCCAATGGTCAGGTCTGCGCCGCCGGCAATGGCGGAGGCAAGAAAGTGGTCCACCATGGCGGGTGTGAGGAGCGCGTGGTCGCAGGTGGTGACGAGCAAGGGAAGGGTGATGTCCCGCTCAAGTGCGCCGAGAAGGCTGGAAGCCGGGCCGCCTTCCACCGAGGCTGCTGTTCTGGCGGGAGTGTGGCCGCGTGCCCGCTCCAGCAGCGGTGCGTCGAGGCCAGAGACAAAGGCGGGCTGGCGCACCAGAGGGCTGTGACTCAAGGCGCGGAGCACACGGGCGAGCATCGGTTCGCCGTGTATGTCGATCAGCGCCTTGCTCGCCACGCCTTCGGCGGCACACAGCGGATCGCCGCTTGCACGTGCGCCCGCGAGCACAAGCGCGGACACGGCTGGCGCGCCGACAGCTTTGCTCAAAGGGATTTTCCGTAGATGCGGTAGGTCTTGTATTTCGGGGCATCCCAAAGCGACATCAGGTTAACCAGATCCCGGTTGGATTCGAGAATCCAGGACGCTTCGACTTCGCGCACGCCGCGGGCATGCTGGGCGGCGAGCGCCGCGTCGGTGGCGGCAACCATCGTCACAAGGCCGCGTTTTGTCTTCTGGTATTTGCGGCGCAGGCCAGCCAGCGGCAGTCGCGCCGTACGCGTGCCCTTGATGTTCAGTCTGTGCAGAAGCTGCGCCCAGCCGAAAGGGAGAAGGCGGCCGTCGAGGCCTTCAACGGCCTCATTCAGGTTCGGCAGCAGAAGCGTGAAGCAGGCGGGCTCGCCGTCGATCGATCCGATCCAGAGGCCATCCTTCCGGATCAGTGGTTTCAGTTCATTGGCCAGGTGGGTGATCTCGTCCTTGCCGAACGGAACGAAGCCCCAGTTCTGCGACCAGGCATCGTCGAAGATGTCGAGGATCAGCTTGATCTCGTTTTCGTAATCGCGCGTGTTCAGCATTCGGATCTCGAGAGTGGAATCCTTTGCAAACGCTTTCGTCAGCCTACGGAGTGCTTCGGGTGCCTGGTAGACTTCGCCAAGGCGCATATTGTAGGCGTGCATGTCCATCGCCTTCCCGTAGCCGAGGCTTTCGAGTGTGGGCGCATAATCGGGCCGGCCATGGGGCATCATCATGACGGGCGGCGTCTCGAAGCCTTCGATCAGCAGCCCGCATTCCTCGTTGACCGAAAAATTGAACGGGCCGGCGATCTTCTGCATGCCGCGCGCGCGTAGCCAGTCCTCTGCTGCCTGCATCAGGGCGGCGGTGGCCTCGGGATCAGGCGAAACAGTATCCAGGAAACCAAAATGGCCAGTCTGGTCATTGTACCGCGTGAGGTGCGCCGGGTTTGTGAAGGCGGCAATGCGGCCGACGACTTCGTTACCGCGCCGGGCGAGCATCATCTCGCAGGTCATCCGGGCAAGGGCCGGGTTACGGGCGGGGTCAATCTGCGCGGCGCGTTCGAATCGCAGCGGCGCCCGCCATTCGGGGAGGTGACCGTAGGCACGGTACGGGACTTCCAGGAAGGCCTTCCGGTCTGCAGCCGACCCGGCCTTACGGACCGACAGCACGGCGTCTGATGGCTTGTTCAGGCTGGCGTGTACGTTCATCGCTTGAGCTCCAGCCTGACGCGGGTCGTGTCTTCGCCGGCAGAGAAGGAGGCGTCCTCGAAGCTCGGCATCCGCAGGCGGAGCGGCTTGTTGTTGGAGAGGGCAAAGGGCTCGGCCGGCAGCATGTTCCACTTGCGGGCGAGATCGCGGTCTGCGTTCACGTCATGGTAGGCCGCGAGGGCGTATTTCCCGGCACCCGAGAGGTTGAAGCAGACTGTCTGGGATTCGTGCTCGGCCGGCACGCGCACCCGCTGGACGCGAGAAGCCTTTCGCAGGAAATCGTGCTTGCTGGGGCGATACAACTCTACGGTGAGAATCCCCTTGGCTTCGACGCCGGTGACCAGGACTTCGATCTGCGGGGACTGGCTGCCACAGACGGCCGGAACCTCATGGGGGCGGATGTCCAGTTTGGGCCGTGCGTCGGCCAGATTGGCTGCAGGCAGTGTCATAAATAAAATGAGCAGAGCCTTGCCAACGCGCATCAACATATTCCTATTGTGACACATTGCTTACGATTGCATCTCAGTAATGCCAAGGCGGCGCCTGGATCAATGGAAGGGCTCAGTCGTTCGGTGCCGTGATCTGCTGAAAGCAGGGGCGGATTGGTTCCAAGGGGTGCAATAGCAGGTATGATCGCCAAGCTGGATCGTTACCTGATCAGGAGCCTTGTCGGCCTGTTTGCGGGCCTGACGGTGCTGGCCATCGCCCTGTTGCTGCTGGAACGGCTGATACGGATCATCGAAATCGTCTCGGGTTCCTCCAACACGGCATTGGCTGCCGCGCTCATGGTGGCGAACCTGATCCCCCATTACCTGGACCTTGCGATCCCCGGGGCCTTCCTGATTGCCATGATCGTGACGATCGACCGGCTGAGCCGGTCCGGCGAGATTGTCGCCCTGATGGCAGCGGGCGTGTCGCTTTACAGGATTGTGCTGCCCTATGTGGGCTTTGCGGCGATGCTGGCCCTGATGTCGTTGCTGATCTCCGGCTTTCTGCAGCCGCTGTCGCGCTACAGCTACCGCCAGATCGTGCACAATATGCAGAACGAGTCGGTCATCACGGCCTTCCAGGAAAGCAAGTTCGTCCAGTTCGATGGCCGTATCGTCTGGACCGACAGCGTGGCGCCGTCGACCCGGCGGCTGGGGCAGACCTTCATTCTCGAAACCCGGCCGGATGGCTCGCGGACTTTCCTGACTGGCGGGTCGGGCCGGCTCACGGAAGTGGAGCGCGGCAAATGGGTCATCACGCTCGACGCGGGTTCCGGCGGCACCATTGGCCGACAGGGCACCATAGACGAAGGCGACCGTCTGGAATTCGGCGAACTGACCTGGCCGATCAACTCTGACGAAACGGCTTTCCGGCCGCGCGGCGGCGATGAGCGGGAGTTGTTTCTGCCCGAGCTTTTGTCTGTGGGTCAAAGCGAGCGCGCCGCGAACATCAGCCCGGAGGTTGCAGTAGCTGACTTCCATGACCGGACAAGCCGGGCGGCGCTGTTGCTGGTGATGCCGCTGATCGCGGTGGTGCTCGGCCTTAACCTCGGGCGCATTCCGAGGTCGAGCGGTGTCGTGCTGGGGATCCTGTTCCTGCTCGGGGTGCAGAAGGTATTCGAATACTTGCTGGCGATCAGCGGCGAAGGCGGCGTACCGGCCTGGAGCGTGTTCTGGCCATTTGTCGGGATGGTCGGGGTCACTGCGCTGCTCCTGTTCCAGAGGCTTGCTACCCGCCGGTTGTTGTTCGGCGGCCCCCGGATCAGGGCGCAGACGCGCGCGGCCTATCTGGCTGAAGGCGGACGGGCTTCGGCGTCGTCATGAAACACCTTCACCGCTACCTCTCCATACTCTTCCTGCAACGGCTGGTCATTGCGGTACTGGCGATGGTGGCGCTGCTCGGTGTACTCGATGCGCTTGGCAATGCCGACAAGCTGCCAGACGGCGCCGGCTTTGCCGGGCAGATGCGGTACATGTGGCTGCGCCTGCCGATCCTCTTTGACCGGACGATCGTGTTTGCCCTGCTGCTGGCCGTCCTGCTGACCTATGCGTCGCTGTTCCGGCGCAACGAACTGGTGATCATCTCGGCGGCAGGTGTGTCGATCTTCGGGCAGATACGCATGCTGATCCCGGTCGTATTCCTGGCGGGGGTTGTGTCGGCGGTGGTGATTGACCGGGCGAGCCCGCCAGCCAGCGCGGCGTTACAGAACTGGCTGGGTAGCGAGGCGATGCAGGAGGATACCCAGACGCCGGAAAGGCTATGGCTGTCCGACGGGCCGAGACTGATAGAGTTGCAGAGTTTGCAGGACGACGTGCTGTCCGGGATCACGATCTTCGAACGCGATGAAACCGGCGCCGTGATTTCGATAACGACGGCGGAAAGTGCCCGCCATGTGAAGGGCGGCTGGCAATTGGCGGATGCGCGGCATCAACGGTTTGACGGGCAGGAAATGCAGGCCGACAATTTCTGGCCGAGCCCGCAAACACCGGCGAGCCTGGGCAAGCTGCTGACCGAGCCGCGCGACATGTCATTCTCCGATCTTCTGACGTTCAATGAGATGCGCGGCTCAGGCAGCCGGCCGTCGAGCGCCTATCTTCTGTGGGCGCTGAACCGGTTGTCGCTGCCGCTTACCTGTCTCGGATTCCTGATCCTCGCCGTGCCAATCATGCAGCTTTATGGGCGCCGTGACAGCAGCGACATGGCGCTGGCGAGCGGTGTGGCGGCAGGCTTTGCGTTCATGGTGGTGGATGGTGTGCTGAAGACGTTGGCGGAGAACGGGAACTTCAGCGCGGTGGCGGCCGTATTGCTGCCGACTGTGGGACTGATGCTGGTTGGGGTGTGGCTGGCTCTGCAGAAGGAAGAACGGAAATGAGCGCGCCTGCCGGGCTCGTCTTCAACCCCCATAGCCATACCGTCCAGCGCAAAGGCTCCGTACTCGAAGCGGCCGCGCCCGGGATCCCGGGCGCGCATCTGGTTCGGCTGGAAGACTTCTCCAGGCTGGATGAACAGATGACGGCGCTGGCGAAGGCCGGCGTGCGGGCAGTGTTCGTGGAGGGCGGCGACGGTACGTTGCAAGCGGTGCTGTCCGCCTGCTTTGCATTGCAGGCGAAGTTCCACGGCTTGCCTGAGTTTGCCATCCTGCCGGGCGGCAGCACCAACCTCGCCTACAAGGTGTGCGGGCTGCGTCTGCACGAGCCGGAACAGATCGTCGAGTTCATCGCGCGCTTTCGCCATGACAGCGCGTCGGTGGCGCGCGTCTACCAGTCCGGCTTGCGGGTCGAGAGTGCGGCGCTGGCTAGGTCGGCGATCGGGATGCTGCTGTCGACCGGATCCCTGGCGCGGGTGATGCTGTACGCGCAGCGTGAGATCCTGGGCGAGGGCGACCGCGGTTCGCGGGCAGTCGGTGAGGCGGCGATGCGGTTTATCCTGTCGCCGGAAAGCCATCTGGACCAGGACGGTCTTCCGCTTCTGCGCGGCAGTCCGCTGGTGGCCAACTGCAAGTCATTCCGGCTGCAGGGCGAACATGCGATGAGCCTGATGACGACCTTGCCGTCGCTGAGCCTTCGGCTGAAGCCATTCTGGGGTGAGGGCAATGCGCCGATCGCTGTAACCCACGCAGAGTGGCCGATACGCGGGCTGCGTGCCGCCTTCCTGAAGATCGTGGCGGGCTGGACGGGGCCGCAAATGGTGCGGCACGGTTTGACCAGTCACCGGAGCGATGGTGTGGACCTGATCTATACGGGCCCGGTTGTGCTGGACGGCGAACTCTTGCCCGCGCCGGCGGATGGACGCATCAGGATCAGCGTAAGCCAGCCGATCAGTTTCCTCAGATGACACGCGACGTGGTGATCGACGGATTGCGCGCCATCGTGCGCGATGACCAGGTGCCGGTCAGCGAGGCGGCCATGGCGATGGCCGACGCAATTCGCGCGCGCCATCCGGGCGCGGTGCGCGGCCTTGTGTTCTACGGCTCGGCGCTGCGGCAGGGCGAACAGTCGGACAAGATGCTGGATTTCTACGCCATCGTCAGCAGTTACCGCGCCGTTCACGGGACCGGCTTCAAGCAACTGGCGTCGTTTCTGATTCCGCCGAGTGTCCACTTTCTTGAGATCAAGGACGAGGCGGGCAACCGGCTGCGCAGCAAGTATGCCATCGTGTCCGAGAAGGCCTTTCACCGGCGCACGCGCGGCGGCGCGTTCGAGACGATGCTCTGGGCGCGTTTCGCGCAGCCCGCGACGGTTATCGCGGACGATCCGGAGGTTTACACGGCGTTGATCGATACGCTTGCGCTCGCGTGTCGGAAGCTCGGTGAGGAAGCACGCCCCCTGGTAAAGCGCCCGTTTGACCCGCTGGAGCCATGGATCAGAGGACTGGCGGCGAGCTACCGGACGGAATTGCGGCCCGAGAAGCCCGACGCCAGGGCCCGGGAGATCGTGGGACGGTTCGAAGCGCGCTACCGGCGGCTGTCTGCATTGCTGTTTCCGGAAACCCTTCCGGAGGCGGAGGGTTTGAGCCGCATGTTCGGGCGGGCACGTTGGACAGCGCGGCAGATTGTGGGCAAGCCGATGGGCGCGATGCGCGTGCTGAAGGCCGCAGCGACCTTCGATGCCGGGCTCGACTATATTCTCGAGAAGATCGAGAGCCATTCCGGCGTGCGGCTCGAAGTCACCGAGAAGGAACGCAAGCGGCCGGTGCTGAATGCGCCGATGCTCGCCTGGCGCCTCTACCGGGCCGGCGCGTTCCGCTGATCGCTGAAGGCTTCAGCTATTGAGCTTGCGGAAGGCGGCGAGGATCTGGTTGATCTCGTCCTCGCTGTGGGCCGCAGACACGCTGAGACGAAGCAAGGATTTTGCATGTGGCGTGGCGGGCGGAACCGCGAGGTTTACGTAGATGCCCGCTTCCATCAGCTGGTTCCATTCGCGCACGGCGGTCATTTCGTCCGGACGCGGAATGGCGATGATCGGGCCTGGGCCTGACGCAGGCATGAAGCCTGCAGCAATAAGGCCCGCATGCAGCTGGTGCGCGCGGGTCCAGAGGATCTTGCCAAGGTCAACACCGGTTTCGATCTGTTTCAACGCAGCGCGCGCCGCTGCCATGTTCGAGGGCGAGCCAGATGCGGTGAAAAGATAGGGCCGCGCCGTGATGCGGGTGTATTCGAACTCCACATGGCGCGAGACGCAGAAGCCGCCGATGGAGGCAAAGCTCTTGGAGAAGGTGCCGGAAAGGAAGTCAACCTGATCCAGAACCCCCTGCGCCTGCGCAATACCGCGGCCGCGTTCGCCGTAGCAGCCAACCGAGTGCGCTTCATCGACATAGAGCAGCGCGCCGTGCTCGCGGGCGACAGCCACGAACTCGTCGATCGGGGCGACATCGCCCAGCATTGAATAGAGACCTTCGACGACAACCAGGCGGGCACCTTCTTCCGGCAGTCGCGCGAGGCGCTTGGCGAGGTCTTCGGGGCTATTGTGGCGGAAGCGGATGGTTTCAGCGTCACTAAGGCGGCAGCCATCATAGATGCAGGCATGGCTGTCTGCGTCGATCAAAAGGTGATCGCCGCGCCCCACAAGGGCGCTGATGGCTGCAAGGTTGGCCTGGTAGCCGGTAGTGTAGACGATGGCGGACTGGGCGCCGAAATAAGCCTTCAGGTCCTCTTCGAGCAGCACATGTTCCGAGAAGGTGCCATTGGCGAGGCGGCTGCCGGTCGTGGCGCTGCCGTGCTGGTCTATGGCGTTTTTGGCGGCGGTCTTGACCTCTTCGGAATAGGTCAGGCCAAGATAGTTGTTGGTGCCGGCAAGGATGACTTCCCGGCCGCCGACGAGCGCGCGGGTGGGGGAGAGGATATCCTCGAACACCATGCCGAAAGGGGTTTTTCCGGCCGCTTTGACGGCCTGGAAACGCTCGGCGAGCTTGTCGAACTTCGAGAAAATGTCTTTTTTCTTCAAATCACTGTCAAACATTGGCCAGCTGCCTGATGGTTGCGACAAGGTCCCGGACAGTGTCGATGTTTGAGGCTTGTTCGATCGGGAAACTGATATCGTACAGGTCTTCGAGTTCCATCACGATGTCAAATATCTCGACGGAATCGATCTCTAGATCGGCGCCGATGCGCGTTTCCGGGACAATCGTGATGCCGGTATTGCTATGGGCGGCCAGCAGCTTCGAAATCTCTTCAAACAGGGATGCCTGATCCAGTTTCACGTCTCACTCCTGTGCGTTTCGCTGCCACCGGTTCGCGACTGCCTACCAGATGCCAGAAACGGAGCAAGGCACCGTTCCAGTGTTTCATGCAGCGGCAGGGGGGAGTCGATCCCGGTTTCGGCGATCCAGTCGCCTGAAAACAGCTCCCTGACCTTGCCGCTGGAAAAGACCTGCGGGTTGCCGCTGATCCGTCCGGCGAAGTCAGCGAGATAGCCCGCTCCCTGCATCAGGAAAGGCGCCACAGGCACTTTCCGGATGCGCCGTCCCGTCACCCGGGTCGCGCTGGCAGAAAGGTCGTTCCAGCTGACGCTCAGGTGTCCGGCGGGCGTGAGGAGGCGGTACCCGGCGGCGGGGGCGGCGGCGAGGGCTTGCAGGTAACGGGAAAGGTCCAGCACATCCATTACGGAAAAGCGGAACTCACTCTGCCGCCCACCCGGAACTGGCAGGAGGCCTGCGGCGAGCAGCGAGAGGACCGGCTGGGTGGCGGTATCGCCGGGACCGAGGATCGCGGGCGCCCGGACAATGGTCAGCGGCATGTCTCCCGCCTGATCGCGGGCGAGGCGCTCGCTGTCCGCCTTGGAGCGGGCGTAGGCGGAGACGTCCGGCCGCGAGGCGGTCAGGGACGAAACGTGGACGAAGTGGCTGACACCGGCGGCGCGCGCGATGGCGACGAGCGCGGCCGTCTGTTGCGCATTGACGGCGTGGAACTCGGCCGCGTTCCGGGCCTTGGTGACGCCAGCGAGATGGATGACGACCCGGGCGTCTTCCGTGAGCTGTTTCAGCGCGGCTGCGTCTGTCAGGTTGCCGCTGATCCAGTCGAGTCCAGGTTGTTCAGTGAGCTGACGATTTTTCTGCGCGCGGGCAAGGGCGGGAACGGTGTGGCCTTCAGCCAACAGCATTGGCAAGAGGGCTTGCCCGACGAATCCAGTGGCTCCTGTCAGCGCGATCCGGGGCCGGGCGTCCATCCTGTAAGATGGCTCTTGTCAGGGCGCTATGGCGGCGAGACCAGCGGTGCCACCCATATCGTCTGACCAGGCGCCGGACACGTAAGCTGCCCGGGCGCCGGCGCGGCTGAGTTTACCGGAGCTGGTGACCGGCAATGTCTTTATGCTGATCAATTCAACCATGATCGGGACACCGGTCGCGGCGCGGGCGGCGGCGGAAATATCGCGCACCAGTTCTTCGCGGATTTCCGGTTCGCGGGCGCGGCATTCAGCGAGGAGGACGATGCGGGGCGCGCCGGCATCGTCCTGCGTCTCAAAGGCGGCGGAGCGCGCGATGGACCGGCCGCCGGCCTTCTGCGCAATCCATTCGATGTCCTGCGGCCAGATGTTCCGGCCGTTCCAGAGGATCATGTCCTTCGAGCGGCCCGTGATGACCACTTCGTCTTCGAGCCAGTAGCCGAGGTCGCCCGTATCGAGCCAGCCTTCAGCATCCGTCAGTGGCTGGATCGGTTCTCCGACACGGAAATAACCGGCAGCGATCGACGGGCCGCGAACCAGTATGCGGCCAACCTGGCGATGTTCGAGTTCATGGCCATGCGCGTCGGCAATCTTGAGTTCCATCGAGGCAAGCGGGCGGCCGCAGGCGACGAAGGTGCGGTCGCCGCCGTCGCGCGTCAGATCGGAAGCCGGCACGGCGCGGTCGGAGCTTTGCATCCTGCCGAGATCGATACGGTCGGTGCGCAGGCCGGCGTCGAGCGGCGCGAACGCAACGGCAAGGGTCGACTCGGCGAGACCGTAGCTCGGGACGAAGGCAGACGGGTTGAAGCCAGACGGTGAAAAGGTCTCGGAAAACTCGTTCAGGGCGTCGTTGCGAACCATGTCGCCGCCAATGCCGGCGGCGCGCCAGCTCGACAGGTCGAGCGCTTCACCGCGATGGCGGCGCACGCAGAGTTCGTAACCAAAGCTGGGGCTGTAGGAGAGCGTGCCCTTGTTCTCGCTGATCAGTTTCAGCCAGGTGCCCGGGCGGCGGGCAAAGTCGGTGGGCGAGAGCAGGTCGATCGACAACTGCGAATACATCGGGGCGATGAAGAACCCGACGAGGCCCATGTCATGATACAGCGGCAGCCAGGATACGGCGCGGTCGCCTTCGCGAACCTGCAGGCCTTCCTGGATGATGGCGCGGCAGTTGGCCGAGAGGCTCGCCTGCGTGGCGACAATACCCTTGGGCTCACTGGTGCTGCCGGAAGAGAACTGGATGTAGGACACCTCGTTTGCCTGATGGGGGATGGCTGTCACCGACTCGGCGGGCAGGTCCGAACCGGACAGGTCCAGCACCGGAATGCCTTCCGGTGCGACGGCTGAGATGAGGATGTCGCGAAGGGCTGCAGGCGCAAGGACAGCCGCAAGGCCGGCGCGGCGAACCATCTTGTTGACCTGCCATTCGTAGGTCTGGCGCCCGCCGAAAGCAGCGGGGAGGCTCAGGGGTGCCGGAACGATGCCCGAATACTGGCAGGCCATGAAGGCCACAAGGAAGTCGGGAGACGTTTCGGCGACCAGGCCCAGTCGGGATTGCCGCGGGAAAGCGGCGGCGAGCCGGCCTGCCATGGTGACCGCGCGGCTGCGCAGGTCCTTGTAGGGGAGGCTGGAGACCAGTCGGCCGTCCGCGCCATAAAAATTGATGCCCGTCAGCCCTTTGGCTGCGTAATCCAGCGCGTCACACGCTGACTCGAATGATCCCAAGCGGGGACTTGTCCCGGCCGTCGTTACGGTTGGTACCAAAATGTACTGCCCCCGATCTCACTCAAAAAAGCTGGCGACACGCCGCATTCGGCCAGCATGAACCAACGAATTCACGCGAATGACACATATCGTCAAGTGAACTCGTGCATAACGATTACGTTTTGGACACTTTGGTGTCGTTATCACTACAGTCGGGCGGGTTTCCGCCAGGGCGACTGCAGAAATCACAGGTTCGCTTTGATGGAAGCGCTTGCGCCTAGTCGGTTCCCCGGTTGCGGCCCGCGTTGTTAATCTGCTGTTTTACTGACAGTTTTCCGGAACACCGCGTAGAGCAGCGCGACCAGAAGCAGCGATGTGGCGGCCGTCGCGATTGCGGCGCCCATCGAACCTTCGGCCTGGACCAGCCATATCAGGATTGCGACGTAGAGGGCGGCGACGACCGCGCGAACGAGCAGGACCTGACCGGGACGGCCGATGGCGACCAGCGCCGGCTCGATCGCCACGCCTGACAATTCGAAAGCGGCGGCGAGTGCAAGGACGAGTAGTACGGGATAGACAAAGAGATAGGCGTCTCCGCCGATGAGCTGCAGCGCCGGTTTGCCAAGCAGAACCACTACTGCAAGGGCGACCAGACCGGCGAGACCTCCGATCAGGCAGGCCCGGCCGACGGCCCGGCGGATCTCCGCATGGCCGGTAACCGCCAGTTTGGCGAACTCGGGATAAACGGCGCGGGCCAGGGCAATGGTGGGCTTGTTGAGGGCGCCCGTGAGCTGGGTTGCGATCCGGAAGCCGCCGGCTGCGACAGCATCTACAGCCCAGCCGACGGCGAGGACGGGAAACTGCTTCCAGACGAGGTTCAGGGAGGTGGTGAAGTTGGTTGTCCAGGCGAATTTCCACAGGCCTTCGTTTTCGGCGACGACACCGCGCAGGAAGGGGCCGGGGATCGGGTCGCGGTAGCGCCGGCGGATTTCGCGGGCGCTGGCCCACCACATAGCTATCGTGGTGACCAGTTCGGCGACGGCCCATGCGGCGAGGTAACCCGCGATGGAGGCGCCGGTCAGCCAGGCGGCTACGGCGCCGACCAGGCGCATCGCGGGCAGGACCGTCTCGGCATAGGCAGCGATGTCGAACCGATCAAAGAGACGGAGGATGCCAGTCGGTGCGCCGCGAAGGCCGAAGAGCAGGGAAAGGCTGAACAATACGGCGATGTCTTGTTGCGCCTTCGACCAGCCGAACTGAGCGCCGAAAAGGTAGACACCTGCCACGGCCAGCAGCGCGCCGGTAATGGCTGCGCCGAAGTCGAGCAGGGCGGAGAAGAGGATGATCCGGCGAAGCTTGTCATGTGCCTTTCCCGCATCATGGATGGCACCGTAGCGCACGACGGTCTGCCAGGACTGGAACTGCGCGAGATTAGCGACTGCCTGACCGTAGGAAAGGATCAGCGCGAAAATGCCGAAACTTTCAGCACCAAGGCTGCGGGCAGCGAGCGCGAGATAGATCAGGCTGAACACGCCGCCGATGCCCTTGCCGGCCAGCAGCCAGCCCGCGTTGCGAATGGCGCGCTTGATCGGCCCTTCGGGTTGGCTGGGCTGTTCGGTCAATCGGCGGGTTCCCTGCTGCTCGCCCGCGTTCGGGTGAACTGTTCGTCATTCACCTGAACTCCTGCCGGGTGGCAACGGGGCAAGTGTCCCGGCTCGGGAAAAATGCCGCATACACGCCGGGCCCTGCGGCAACCGCACTTCAGGTCACAAGCTAGTGGTATATCCTATAGCTCGATGCCCAAAAATCTATTTGATCTATGGTCCGTCAGGGGCGAGGCTGACGGTACAGATTCCCCCCATCTCACCAAAATCGGAGAACACATGAGTACTGAAGCCAAGTGCCCTGTCATGCATGGCAGTGTGACCAACGCGTCGGCGCCGACCAATGCCGGCTGGTGGCCGAACCAGCTGAGCCTCAAAATCCTTCACCAGAACTCGGCTCTGTCCAATCCGATGGGACCGGCGTTCGAATATGCCGAGGCCTTCAAGAAGCTCGACTATCAGGCGCTGAAGAAAGACCTGCAGGCGCTGATGACGGACTCCCAGGCCTGGTGGCCGGCAGACTGGGGCCATTACGGCGGCCTCTTCATCCGCATGGCCTGGCACGCTGCGGGCACCTACCGGGTAGGCGACGGCCGTGGGGGCGCCGGCACGGGCCAGCAACGCTTCGCTCCGCTGAACAGCTGGCCGGACAATGGCAACCTCGACAAAGCGCGCCGCCTGCTGTGGCCGATCAAGCAGAAGTACGGCAACCAGATTTCCTGGGCCGACCTGTTCGTTTTGACCGGCAACGTCGCCCTCGAATCGATGGGCTTCAAGACGTTCGGATTCGGCGGTGGCCGCGCGGATGTCTGGGAGCCGGAAGAGGACGTGTTCTGGGGCGCTGAAACCGAATGGCTCGCCACCAGCGACAAGCCGAACAGCCGCTACTCGGGTGAGCGTGACCTCGCTAACCCGCTTGCCGCTGTGCAGATGGGCCTCATCTACGTGAATCCGCAGGGTCCGGACGGTAATCCCGATCCGGTTGCGTCCGGTCGCGACGTGCGTGAGACCTTCGCCCGCATGGCCATGAATGACGAAGAGACCGTTGCGCTCGTCGCCGGTGGTCACACCTTCGGCAAGGCCCACGGCGCCGGGGATGCCGCTCTGGTCGGCCCGGAGCCGGAAGGCGCGCCGATCGAGACCATGGGCTTCGGCTGGCTCAGCAAGCATGGCTCGGGTAAGGCTGGTGACACGATCACGAGCGGCATCGAGGGCGCGTGGAAGCCGAACCCGACGAAATGGGACAACGGCTATTTCGACGTCCTGTTCCGCTATGAGTGGGAACTGGTGAAGAGCCCGGCGGGCGCCCACCAGTGGCGAGCGAAGAACGTGCGTCCGGAGGACATGATCCCGGATGCACACGATCCGTCCAAGAAGCACGCGCCGATGATGACAACGGCCGACCTGTCGCTTCGTTTCGACCCGATCTACGAAAAGATCTCGCGCCGCTTCCACCAGAACCCGCAGGAGTTTGCTGACGCGTTTGCACGCGCCTGGTTCAAGCTCACCCACCGCGACATGGGACCGAAAGCTCTCTATCTCGGGCCGGAAGTTCCGGGCGAAGACCTCATCTGGCAGGACCCGGTTCCGGCGGTGGATCATGAACTGATCACCGACGCGGATGCCGAAGTCCTGAAGGCGAAAATCCTCGGTACGGGTCTGTCGGTCTCGCAACTGGTCAACACCGCCTGGGCCTCAGCGGCAACCTTCCGCGGCGGCGACAAGCGCGGCGGAACCAATGGCGCCCGCATCCGTCTTGCGCCGCAAAAGGATTGGGACGTCAACCAGCCTGCCGAACTCGCCAAGGTGCTCTCGACCCTCGAGGGCATTCAAAAAGAGTTCAACGCAGGCGCCGGCGGCAAGAAAAAGGTCTCGCTCGCAGACCTGATCGTGCTCGGCGGCAACGCTGGCATCGAAGCGGCCGCCGCTGCGCAGAAAGTCAAGGTGCCTTTCAAACCTGGACGCACGGATGCGACCGCTGAGCAAACGGATGCGGACTCGTTTGCGCCTCTGGAGCCGACCTATGACGGTTTCCGCAACTACCTTCGCAAGGGCATTCAGCGCAATGCCGAGGAACTTCTGGTCGACCGCGCTCAGCTTCTGACGCTCACCGCGCCGGAAATGACGGTCCTGGTCGGCGGCATGCGCGCCCTCGACGCCAATACCGGAAAGTCGAAGCACGGTGTACTGACCGCGCGTCCGGGCACGTTGACCAACGATTTCTTCGTCAACCTGCTCGACATGGGCACCGTCTGGGCTCCGGCTTCCGAAGGCGTCTACGAAGGCCGCGACCGCAAGTCGGGCCAGGTGAAGTGGACGGCCACGCGCGTCGATCTCATCTTCGGTTCGCACTCGCAACTGCGTGCGCTTTCGGAAGTGTATGGTCAGAACGACAGCCAAACGAAGTTCGTCAACGACTTCGTCGCGGCCTGGACGAAAGTGATGAACCTGGGTCGAACCGACCTCGGCTAAGCGCCTCTGACACTGTAGTATCTGGAAGGGCGGACCTGCGGGTCCGCCCTTTTTTGGTTTGCGGGAGGCAGAGGCTCGGCGCGTCGTCGGGGCTTGAGGCGCAGGTCGTCGCCGGGTAGCGTGCGTCAACGCCCGGACGGGCATCGGACACGGGATTCCGCCATGCGCTTTCCAGCTCTCATTGCTGCCCTGCTTCTCGGCGCGTGCGCGTCGGTGCCTGCTGGGTCTCCGGAGCTGGCGCCGGGCGCCGTGCCGCTGACGCTTAGCCCCGGTGTGGCTTGGGTCGCTGCCGGCGAAGGCTGGGCCGAGGAGGCGAAAGAAGTGTTTGCTGAGGCCGCGGCATATGCCGGCACCGTGGCCACCAGCCGTCCGGACAAGAGCTGGGCCGTTGTACTGGATCTGGATGAAACCGTGTTGAATAATGTGGATTACCAGATATCCCGCGAAGCCCTGGGCGAGGGCTTCACGGCAGAAAGCTGGCACGCGTGGACGCAGGAGGAGCGAGCGACTCTTGTTCCGGGTACGGACGAGTTCATCGCCGCCGTCAATGCCGCGGGCGGGCACGTCGCCTTCGTGACCAACCGGACCGATACCGAGCAGCTGGCCACCGAAAAGAACCTCGCGGCGATCGGCCTGCGGCGCGGCGAGGATTTCCGAGTCCTGCTGACGCGCGCGTACCCGGCGGCGCCGGGCGAAAAGGATGCGCGCTTCGAACTCGTACCGGCTATGCTCGCCGTACAGGGCTTCGAAGGCGTGGAGGTCGTGGCTTACATTGGCGACAATGTCGGCGACAAACCGAAAGAGCCCGGCGCGTGGGAGTTCTTCTGCATCGACCAGGGCGCAATGTACGGCGCTCCGTGCGCGACCGTGCCGGGTCCTGGCCAATAGCTGAAGCTTGCGGCAGGCCTGGGCTGCGAAGATCCGTGACGGCCAGTCAGACGCGTCCTGCAGGGCGCAGCCTGGGCAGTCGATAGTGCTGACGGCTTCAGGGACGCTGTGCGTGGCGCCGGGGTAGAGAGTCGATGAGATGTCGACGCCGGCCCGGACGCGGCGTTTAGCGTGCTCGCGGTTTGCGCCGAAAAGGATGTCGCATTCCGCGATGCACGGGTGGTTCGGCGGGAAGCCCGCGAGGTTCGCGAGCCGCGGACAGGCCTCGCCGGGATGAGCCGGCCTGCATTCACACGGTTATTCAAGCGGGAAGCCCTTAAGGGCGTCGCACTCGACATCGGTTATGACAGCGCGAGTGCGTTCTGCGCGATGTCCCAGGACACGTTCGGCGTCTCTCCCAGCCAGCCAGCAAGTACAATCTTCTGGGCGTTCCAGAACGTCCGGACGCGAGGTCAAGCCGGACTGCGGCTTGTGTAGCGGCAAAGGCATGGCAAGTTCCCCGCTCATGTGCGCGCCGCCAGGGCGCCTGGTGGAGAGAAACTATGCCTGACCTGCTGCTCTACGAGCACCCGCTTTCGCCGTATGCCCAGAAGGTGAAGATCTCGCTGCGGGAAAAGGGCCTGGCGTTTGAAGTGCGCCTGCCGGAAGGCATCGGTACGGGCGCGACCGGCGGCGGCTTTGCCAGCGCCAATCCGCGCGGCGAAGTGCCCGCGCTGCTCCATGGCGAAACGGCAGTTTTCGACAGCACGATCATCCTTGAATACATCGAAGATGTTTGGCCTTCGCCGGCGATGTTGCCGCCTACGCCGGCGCTCCGCGCCAAGGTGCGGATGATCGAGGATGTGATGGACACCCAGTTCGAAGCGATCACCTGGGGGCTCGGCGAACTGAATTTCTTCAAGCGCGCCGAGGGTGAACAGAAAGCCGTGATGGAAGCGCGGGCTGCCAAGCAGGCCGCAGCATTCTTCGACATGCTGGAAGCACAGCTCGGCACGTCGACATGGTTCAACGGAGACCAGTTCGGCTGGGGCGACCTGAGTGTGGTACCGTTTCTCAACGGCGCGGCCGGATTTGGCATCGCACCGGCGGCTGGCACGCGGCTGGCGGACTGGTTCGCCCGGGCCAATGCGCGCGACAGCGTGCGGCAGGCACGCAAGGAATCTGAAGCCTCAATCGGCGGCATGGCCCAGGTGGACAAGGCCGTTAAGGCCGGATTGTTCAAGCGGCAATACCGTGACCATCGGTTGGAGTGGATGCTGAAAACCGGCGGCACTCAAATTGTCCTGGACGGCGTGCAAGCGGGCACGATCCGGTTCACCGGCCCCTGAGCTTCCTGATTGGGGCTGGTTCACGCTCGGTAGGCCAGTCTGGAAACAGGAC
Organism: Hyphomonas sp.; assembly: GCF_022844445.1. Taxonomy (GTDB): domain Bacteria; phylum Pseudomonadota; class Alphaproteobacteria; order Caulobacterales; family Hyphomonadaceae; genus Hyphomonas. Next base: position 64,278 of record NZ_JALHLS010000004.1, on the reverse strand, counting down.
AGCACGGCGCGGCGGCGCCCCATGCCCAAACGGAAGCCCGCGACAAGAGCCCGGGCGCTCACGCCGCAAGCAGAGCCAAAGGCAAGTCATTGGATTTTTTGCGGCAGCCGCGGCCGGTTTGGCAGTCGTCGCTTTTCTGTATGGCAGTTAGTCTGGGGCGGGTCCTGGGCTCGCAGCAACAAATCTTTCCAGAAGGTTGCTGAACTCTGTCAGGCCGGACATTCGATTGAAACGGGCAGTAACCAAACTGTGGGATACGGAGGCTCCCAACAACGAGACAGTTGCCACCAATGATTGCCCGAGACTTCCAGAAGACTTTCGCTGCCGCCGATCCTGCGCACCTGAAGGCCTACAATCCCGAAGCCCTGGAGTTTCACGCAGGCCTTCCGGCCTACGCGCCGATGCGCCTTGAAGAGCTCATGAGTGCATCGGTCGAAGCGTACGCCCGCCAGCCGTTTTTGACGACTTCTCTGCCGAATGGTCTGTCGGCCACGCTGAGCTTCGCAGAAGTCGAACGCCAATCCGGAAATCTCGCGCGCTATTTCCGCGAAGTACTGAAACTGCCAGCAGGTGCGGTCGTTGCGGTTCAGTCGCCGAACTGTATCGGCTACGTAGTCTGCCTTCTGGCAGTCCTGCGCGCCGGGCTGGTGCTCTCCAACGTCAATCCGCTCTACACGGAAACAGAAACGCGCCGCCAGTTGCGCGATTGCAAGGCCGAAGTGCTGATTGGCTCGGCGCTGTTTGCCGACGCCATTGACGCTGCAGTGATCGGTACAGACGTCAAGCACGTCCTGTCGTTGTCTCTGGCGGATTTCTTCCCGGCGCCGAAGCGGGCAGTCCTAAACGTGATGCTGCGCCATGTGAAGCACATGGAGCGACCACTGAAGTCTCGGCACGAGACGCTCCGCACCGCCATCGCGAAGGGCGCGCGGCACGCAACACCGGTAAGTTCGTACACGGAAGTCCTGCCGCCAAGCCGGGATTCGATCTACCAGTACTCAGGCGGCACGACCGGAACGTCGAAAGGCGTGCGCCTCACCGAGGCCGGCCTGATCACGAACATCGACCAGTTCGTCAGCCTCTCGCCAGAACTCGCAACGATGCAGGGCCACACAATGTTGCTGGTGCTGCCGGTCTACCACGTCTTCGGCCTCTTCGCGTCGGTCATCGCTCTGCGTTATGGCGTTCATATTGTGCTGGCGCCGAGCCCGCGGCCGCTCTCAAATCTCCAGAAGAGCTTCGAGAAGTTCAAGCCGACCATTTTCCCGGGCGTCAATACGCTGTTCTCCAAGCTCATGGATGAGCCTTGGTTCCAGCAGAACCCGCCGAAGCTTGCACTTACCATCTCCGGAGCCGCCGCCCTGGATCCGGGCATCCGTAAGCGTTGGCGCACGATGACGTCCACACGGATCATTGAGGGCTACGGCATGACCGAAGCCACCACGCTGCTTACCATCAATCCGCCCGATGGCCGGGAACGTCCCGGCACTGCAGGCCTTCCGCTGCCGGGTACGCAGGTCGCCATCCTGATGGAGGACGGACGATTTGGTGCTGCCGGTGACGTGGGCGAAATCATTGTCCAGGGACCGCAACTGATGTCGGGCTACCTCCACCGCCCGGACGAAACCGCCGCCGCTTTCGCGGATGGATGGATGCGGACCGGTGATATCGGAATACTCGACAAGGACGGCTACCTGACCATCGTCGACCGCGCCAAAGACATGGTTCTGGTCGGCGGATTCAATGTGTTCCCGAACGAAGTGGACGAAGTTCTCAACGCGTGCCCGGGAATCGCGGAAGCGGCCAGTGCCGGCATCAAGGTTGCTGATTCCGAAGAGGAGCTGCATGCCTTCGTTGTACGCCGGGATAGCAATCTGACGGTTCAGGACGTGATGGCGCACTGCAGCCAGCACCTTACGGGCTACAAGCGTCCGCGGACGGTGCATTTTGTGGATGAACTGCCGAAATCTCCGATTGGAAAAATTCTTCGGCGCGAGCTCCGTGTTTCGGTCGCCTCACGCTGAAGCATAAATAAAGATATAAAAAACAGGGATGTAAAGTTGGTGGCGCCGGGATCGTCGTCGCTAACGAATGCTAAACCGGCTGTCTCTATGCGTGAGGGAACGATTTAGTTCCACGCTGAAGACGGTCCTGAATGATTTATCCGCCGCCGCAGTTCGAGCAGCAAAAGAGCGAGGTGCTCCAGCGCTATCGAATCCTCAATGGGTCGGAAGTCCATGTGGCGGGTCAGATTGCCCAAACCACCGCCCTTGCGCTGGGTGTGCCGGTCGTCATCGCTTCTCTCAATGAGCGCTACCGCACCTGGTATCAGGCCGCGCATGGCGCAGGCGAAGGCAACCTTGAGCGGTTCTACGCTTTCAGCTCACGCGCAAACCTTTCCGATTCGGCATTCGCCCTGAGTGACGTTCGTGAAGATCCGCATTTCGCGTCCGACCCCGCGGTGAGCGGGCACCCACCGATCGTGTTCTTCGCCGGCGCACCGCTGCGCGACCCGGATGGCAAACGTTTTGGCAGCCTCTGTCTGATCGACCACCAGCCTAAAGAATTTGGAGAATCAGATCTGCGCCTGCTTGAAAGCTTCGCAGGTCTCGTCAGCCAGGATATCTGTGTACGGAGTGCGGCCCGCTACGCGGTGCGCGATCTGATCGAAGCAGAGCACGACAAGTGCGATCTCTTCGATATGGCAATGACCGACCCGCTGACCAAGGCGCTGAACCGGCGGGCTTTCTTCCGCTTTGCAGAGCGGGAAGTGCTGCGCGCCAGCCGTCATGCAAAGCCGCTTACCGCGATCATGTTCGACATCGATCATTTCAAGCGCGTCAATGACGTGCACGGCCATGGTGTCGGAGATGAGGTGCTGACGCGTCTTGTTCAGTGCGTCTTGAAGAACATTCGGGATGAAGATCTCCTGGGGCGTCTTGGCGGCGAAGAGTTCGCGCTCGTGCTGCCTGAAACCGAACCGCTGCGCGCTGCAATTCTTGCCAACCGCCTGCGAGACGCAATCAAAGAACTTTCCTTTCCCGGCAAGACCGGACCGTTCAGCATCACGATCAGCGCCGGCATAAGCGAGCCCGGGTTTGCCGATATCGATATACAGCCGGCTCTGGAGCGCGCGGACGCGGCTCTCTACCGCGCCAAGCAGAACGGCCGCAACCGCGTGGAACTGGCGCCGTTGACGTCCGGCGGCCCGACCCTTGCTGTCGCCTGAGCTCAGTCGCGATTGTCTGCCAGCGGAAGATCTGGCGAGATCAGGATCCGGTTTGCAGCCCCGTCAGGGTCCTCAAACTGCCCCGTTCTTACCGACCAAATGAATGCGGCAAGGCCAGCGAACCCCATCGCGAGAGCAATCGGGATGAGAAATAGGAGGCCGCTCATGCAAGTTTCTCCGAAGCAATGTTGAGCCTGAGTGCGTTGAGACACACGATCAGGGATGAACCGGACATGGCAATTGCCGCCACAAGCGGTGTTGCATAGCCGAGGACGGCAATTGGCACGGCGACGAGGTTGTACGCTGCTGCAAATCCGAAATTTTGCAGCATCACGATGCGTGCCTTTCGAGCCGTGCGAACGAGCAGCGGCAAGGCGCCGAGGCCGCCTGAATAGACCGCATCCGAAGCAGACTGGCTGACATCCAGCGCGCCGCCCGGAGCTGCTGACGCATGCGCCAGAGCCAAGGCGCCAGCGTCGTTGAGACCGTCGCCGACCATTAGTACATGCCTGCCGTCTGCCTGCAACTGCTCAAGCCGCTGAACTTTTTCCTTCGGGCTGGCTGCGGCAGTCCAATGTGGCACGCCGAGTGAATGTGCGACTTCTGCGACGGCTTCCGCGCGATCGCCCGATACGATCTCGACTCCCATTCCCAGCTTGCGAAGCCGTGCAATCGTGCTGGCAGCGCCCGCCTGAATGTTGTCTTCGAAGCGCAGTTCCATAGGTGGCTCGCTGCCTCGGGCAAAGAACAGGGTCGCGCCGCTGTGTCCGGTCGCCTTGGCGCCGGTCCAGTCCGCCGAACCGAGGCGGCAGGTCACGCCGTCGATTTCGCCTTCGAGGCCGAGTCCCGGGTATTCTTTGGCCATTGAAGCAACCGGTCCGGCGCCGGCGGCAAGGGTGAGTGCGCGCGACAGCGGATGGCGGCTGGCCCGGGCGAGCTGTGCCGCGGCTGGTATAAGGCCTGCCGGCAAATCGTCCGCAATCAGGCGGGGTGTGCCGAGGGTTAGTGTTCCGGTCTTGTCAAAGATAATGTGGTCGCAAGCGGCGATACGTTCGAGTGCATCTCCGGATTTGAGATACGCGCCGCCGCGGAACAGCCGCCCGGCCGCCACAACCTGCACGACGGGCGCGGCGAGCGCGAGTGCGCACGGGCAGGTGATGATCAGGGTCGATACAGCAATCAGGATGGACTCGCGCAGGCCCAGGCCCGACAGCCACCAGCCGAGAAATGTCAGCAGCGCCGTCGAATGAACCAGCGGGACATAGAGGGAGACGGCCCGGTCGGCGATCCGGCGATAGGTGGAGCGCTTCTGTTCACCCGCCTCCAGCATGCGGCCGATGTCAGACAGCAGCGAGTCGGATGAAGCCGCAGTTGCCTTGCCGACAAGCGGCTGGGACAGGTTGATCGAACCTGCCATCAGCGCCATGCCGGGGGCAGAAAAGCGTGGCAGGCTTTCGCCGGTCACAAGGCTTTCATCGACTTCGGATTCGCCGGTCTCGATGACCATGTCGACCACGGCGCGCTCGCCAGGGGCCAGCATGATGCGATCGCCGGGGCGAATGTCTTCAGATCGCACGGACGTGTAGGTGCCGCCTGCGCTGATGCGCGTGACCGTCCGGCTGGCCAGTGCCGCCAGATCTCGCGCGGCGGAGTAGGCGCGACGCCGCACCCGGGCATCAAGAAACCGCCCGATCAGCAGGAAGAAGAGCAGCATGCATGCAGCATCGAAATAGGCATGCTCGCCGCCGCGGATTGTCTCGGCGACGCTGACGCTGAAAGCGAGAATGAGCGCCAGGGAGATCGGCACGTCCATGTTCGTGCGCCGGCGCTTTAGCACGTTCCAGGCTGAGCTAAAGAACGGGCGCCCGGAGAAGATCAAGGTCGGTAGAGCAATGATGCCCGAGACAGCATGCAGCCCTTGCCGCGTCGCTTCACCCATCTCGTCATGCCCGCCCCAAACCGACACCGACAGCAGCATGATGTTGGCCGTCGCAAACCCAGCAACACCCATCGCGAGAAGGAGTGATTGCTCCTCTTTCTTGTGCGCAGCATCGCCGGCGTTTGTGTCAAGCGGCGCGACGCCATAGCCGATGTTGCTGATGGCTTCTGAAATGCGCATGGCGGGCATGTCGCCGGTCCAGCTGACATCCAGCCTGCCGGACGACAGGTTCAGCCGCGCGCTGGCCACGCCGGGCAGGGCCGCCACGGCGTTTTCGATGCGCGCCAGGCAGGCGCCGCATTTGGCGCCGCGTACGGAGAGCGAGAGCCGGTTTTCCCTGCCCACTCGGCGTACGAAGGGTGAAGGGTCAGCCGCCTCGGACTGACTGGGCGGCGCCAGACCGCTCGGGCAACCGGCCGGATCAAGCGTCACGGTGTTCATGGCAGGCGCACTTCCCGCATTGCTTTGAAATCGTCTCCGTCCGTCTGCGGATCGACATCTGCCGAAAACTGGACGGTCCATGTTCCGGGTGCGAGATCCGTTACGGATGCAGAAAATTCTCCGCCGCCCAAGGGAGCAAGCTCCAACATCCGGTCGAGCGCCCGGTCAGCCGGATGGCGCATCAGGAGAGAGGCGGCCGATGCAGACAAGGCGGAGCCATCGCGCTTGCTCATCCGGATTCGGATTTCCTGATGTGTCGCCGGGCCTTCCAGTCCGATTTCAGCGCTCCAGCCTTCTTCGGCCTGCCGCTCGCGCCGGGCGATCTCCTGATTGTAGCCCAGGCCGGTCAGGTAGGATTTTTCAACATCTTCTCCCGGAAACGTGGTGATTGCCGTCCACAGGAAAATACCGTTCACGACAAACATAAAGCCGAAAAATCCGAGAAACCAGACGAGGGCATGCCAGGCCTTCAACTGGCCTTTTCCGGTCCGGGCGGTCGGCAGTACAGCATTTGCGGACATCAGTGTTCTCCTCTTGTGAACGGCGCGCTGGCGGCAACTTTTTCGCCAGTGTCTGTGTCCACGATTTCAACGATCAGATGGTCGCGGTCGGCTTCGTCGCCCGCGGGAACGGTAACGAGCATCCTGTAACGGTCCACGCCATAGGCCTCGGACGTCAGTATGATGCTGCCCCCGCTGGGCGCGGTGCCGACCCCGATAATCTCGAACTCGGCGTCACCGAGCCCTTCGACCGACACGTTCACGGCTTGGGTCGTGGTGGATTTGTTGACCAGTTTCAGGGTGTAGCCGTTGCGCACCCGTCCGTCCGACAGCCGGATGAAGGGCGGCGAGCGGTCCTTGAGCACGCTGAACTCATAGGTCGATTTGGAAGTATAGCCCCAGAGCATAAGCGTGCCGATGAGTGCAATGAGGACGGTGTAGAGAACCGTCCTTGTTCTGATGAGCTTATACTGAGCTTTCTCGCCGCTCGCCCGCAGGCTAACTGCCTTGTCCGTATCATAGGCAATCAGACCGGTCGGGCGGCCAATTTTGCGCATGATGTCATCGCAGGCGTCGATGCAGAGGGCGCAGTGTATGCATTCCAGCTGGGCGCCGTCGCGGATGTCGATCCCCATGGGGCAGACCTGCACGCATTGCTTGCAGTCAATACAGTCGCCGCGGCCTTCCCAGCTTTCATCCTTGCGGTGCGGTGAGCGGGGTTCACCGCGGTCAAACCTGTAGGTTACGTTAAGCGCATGCTCGTCCGTCAGTGCGCCCTGGATACGCGGCCAGGGACAAAGGTAGGTGCAGACCTGCTCGCGCATGGTGCCGGCCAGCATATACGTCGTAAAAGTCAGGACGCCGGCGAAGAAATAGGCCGTCAGTGGTGCTTCGCCCGTGAAGAAGGTGCGGGCAATGGTCGGGGCGTCATGCCAATAGAGGATAAAGGCGCCGCCGGTCACGAAGGCGATCAGAAGCCAGACAGCGTGCTTGCCGCCCTTGCGCCAGACCTTGTTGAAACTCATCGGTGCTTGATCGAGCCGCATGCGGGCGGCGCGGTCCCCCTCGAACGCACGTTCCACCCAGATGTAAAGATCCGTCCAGACCGTCTGAGGGCAGGTGTAACCGCACCAAACGCGGCCAAACAGGGACGTCACCAGGAAGAGGGCCAGCGCGGCAAGGATCAGCAGCCCCCCGAGGAAGTAGATTTCCTGAGGCCAGATTTCGAGAAAGAAGAAATAGAATTTCTCGCCTTCGAAATCCGCCAGGACCGCCTGATCGGGAATGCCATCCCCGCGCGTCCAGCGGATCCATGGAACGACGTAGTACACACCCAGCGTAGCAGCCATTACCAGCCATTTCACCATCCGGTACTTGCCATGGGCAAGCTTCGGATAGATCTGGTTTCGCTTCTTGTAGAGGGAGTCCGGACGCTCCGGCTTCGGAGCGCCCGTACCCTTCGACGAGATGAGCGTGACTTTGGTCACTTTTCGCCTCCGCCCAGCGAGTGGACATACACGGCGAGCGCCTTGATCGTGGCGTCGTCGAGGCGGCCCTGCCAGGCAGGCATGTGCGCGTTACGTGCGTTGTAGATGGTCTGCTGGATGTCGCGGGGTTCGCCGCCGAACAGCCATTCAGAATCCGTGAGGTTCGGTGCCCCGAGCGACCGGTTACCTTTGGCATCGGCGCCGTGGCAGCTCACACACTGCTGCGCAAAGACCGGCGCTGCACGGTTCGCGGCTGACATGTCTGCAGTGCCGCCGGAGACCTTCACCACATACTGTACGAGGTCGTCGATCTCTTTGGCTGTCAGCAGGCCGTCGCGACCGAAAGCGGGCATTGCGCTGTTGCGTGTGGCTGGATCTTCAAGATGCCTGATGCCGTGGCGCAGCGTAGTTTCGATGCCGGCCAGCGTGCCGTCCCAGATCCAGATGTCGTCGGCGAGCATCGGATAACCCTTGGCACCGCGGCCGCCAGCGCCGTGGCAAGTGGCGCAATTGTCACCGAAGGCGCTTTCACCCATTGCCAGAGCGAACTGCTGCAGGTTCATGTCTGTTTCGATTTCCTCCAGCGAGGCATCAAGGAGCTGCGACGACGCAGCCGCACGCTCGGCATTCAGCTTGCCGACTTCTTCAGCCACAAGAGCGCGGTCTGAGTGGCTTCGGATGCCAGGCGTATTGGTCATGCCAGTGCCCGGCAGGGCTGGGATCGCCGGCATGAAAATCATGTAGATCACAGCCCACACAATAGTGCCGTAGAATACGTATAACCACCAGCGAGGCAGCGGATTGTTCAGCTCCTGGATACCGTCCCAGGTATGACCTGTGGTCTCGACACCCGAGAGTTCGTCAATGTCCGGTTTGTGCTCAGTCATCGGACGGTTCCTTGTCGACAAGAGGTTGGTGGGCCGCATTTCGGAAAGTTTCGCTGTTGGCGGGCCAAAGTGCATAGGTGAGCGCGACCAGGAACATCACCACAAAGAGGCCGAGCCCCCAGGTCTGCGCAAAGCTCGAGAGTGTTTCGTACATGGTCATTCTCCTAGCGCCGGTTGCTCAGGTCGTCGGCCTCATAGGTCGAGAAGTCGACCAGCGTACCTGTCATTTGAAGGTAGGCGATCAGCGCATCCATTTCGGTAATCTCTGCCGGATTGCGGTCGAAGTCTGCGATCCTCAGCGTGCCTTTGCGCTCTGCGGCGGCTTCATAACGCGCGATCAGCGCGTCTTCGGCGTCATAGTCCTGGTTTGGCGAAGCCTGTGCCACGAGGTCAGCCTCTGCATTGGCTATCATGTCGTCCGTATAGGGAACGCCGGCGAACCGGAGCGTCTTCAGGTCATCTCCAATCCCTTCGACGCGCAGTTTCTTCTTCGCGAGGAAAGCATAGGGCGGCATGATAGAGTCCGGAACCACCGATTTAGGCTCTTTCAGGTGGTCAAGGTGCCACTCGTCCGAATACTTGCCGCCGACGCGGGCTAGGTCTGGCCCGGTCCGTTTGGAACCCCACTGGAACGGATGGTCATACATGCTCTCTGCAGCCAGAGAATAGTGGCCGTAACGTTCCACTTCGTCCCTCAGGGGACGAACCATCTGCGAATGGCAGACGTAGCAGCCCTCACGGATGTAGATGTTGCGGCCCTTTAGCTCGAGGGGTGTGTAGGGGCGCATGCCCTTCACCTTCTCGATGGTGTTTTCGAGATAGAAGAGCGGCGCGATCTCGACGAGGCCGCCGATGGAGACGACAATCAGGATGCCGACAGTCAGAAGCAGCGAGTGGCGTTCGAGCTTGCCGTGATTTTTTAACATGGACATATTCAGTACTCCTTATTCGGCAGGCTGGAGAGCGGGCGCATTGGCGGGGCGGGCGTCCGGCGCAGCTTCTCCCGCCTCGCCATGGCCGAGGGCCGTTCGGACGAGGTTGTAGGCCATCAGCAAGGCGCCGATCAGGTATAGCGCGCCGCCTGCGACCCGGATGATGTACATGATGTGCTTGGCTTTAACCGTTTCGATGAACGAGTATTCGAGGAAGCCGAATTCGTTATAGGCACGCCACATGAAGCCTTCCGTGATCCCGGCGACGTACATCGCGACGATATAGAAGACGATACCAAGTGTCGCGAGCCAGAAGTGCCATTCGACGAGCGCCTTGGAGAACAGCGCCTTGCGTTTCCAGAGCCAGGGCGTGAGGCAGTACAGCGCTCCGAAGCTGATGAAGCCCACCCAGCCCATTGAACCAGAGTGGACGTGCGCGATACCCCATTCGGTATAATGCGACAGGGAGTTGACCGCGCGCACGCTCATCAGCGGACCCTCGAAGGTCGACATTCCGTAGAACGCGAGCGCGACGATCATCATACGGACGACCGGGTCCGTGCGCAGCTTGTCCCACGCGCCCGAGAGGGTCATCACGCCGTTGATCATCCCGCCCCAGCTGGGCATCCAGAGCATGATTGAGAACACCATACCCAGCGTTTGCGCCCACTGCGGCAATGCGGTGTAGTGCAGGTGGTGCGGGCCAGCCCAGATGTAGATGAAGATCAGTGACCAGAAGTGCACGATCGACAGCCGGTAGGAATAGACCGGACGGTTCACCTGCTTCGGGATGAAGTAGTACATGATGGCAAGGAAGCCGGTCGTCAGGAAGAAACCGACGGCGTTGTGGCCATACCACCACTGCGTCAGCGCGTCCTGCACGCCCGCGAACAGCTGATAGCTCTTGGAGCCCGTCAGGCTGACAGGGATCGCCAGGTTGTTGACGATGTGAAGCATCGCAATGGTGACGATAAAGGACAGGTAGAACCAGTTCGCCACATAGATGTGCGGCTCTTTGCGTTTCCACAGAGTGCCGAGGAAGACGAACAGGTAGGCGACCCAGACGATGGTCAGCCAGAGATCCGCATACCATTCCGGCTCGGCATATTCTTTGGATTGGGTAACGCCCAGTAGGTATCCGGTGCCCGCAATCACGATGAACAGGTTGTAGCCCCAGAAGACAAACCATGGCCACATGCCGCCGCCGAGGCGAGTACGGCAGGTGCGCTGCACGACATAGAAACTTGTCGCGATCAGCACGTTGCCCCCGAAGGCAAAGATGACTGCTGACGTGTGCAAGGGCCGCAGGCGCCCGAAATTGGTCCATCCAAAGTCGGGGAAGTAGAAGATGTTGGGGAAGGTCAGCTGGAGGGCGATGATCAGGCCGACCAAGAAACCTGCGATGCCCCAGAACATGGCCGCGGCCACGCCGAACTTGACGATCGTGTCTTCATACACGGTCGGCTCAAACGGGTTGCGACCGTTCAACGCGCCGGCCCACAAGCCGGTTACCAGAAGGCCGCTCACCGTCAGAAAGAAGAAGATCCACGCGTGTGCGGCCATCATTGGGTCTGCAGCATTAGCTGCAATGATCAGGGCGCCCAAAGCTGCGGCTGCGACGAGGGCGCAGACCGTACCTATGCTGAATCCCCAACCGGATTGGTCTCTGGTAGTTGTGTGTGCGCTCATGGAAATCCCTCTGGCGAGTCGATGTCGGCGATGTTGACCGATACCTGCCGGAGGGGCACTGCGGGCTGTATAGGGGGATTTACCTATGGGCTCGCCTGTCGCACCGGAGATAGGTCTGGCGCACAAACTGAAGGAGCTCGATCATGTGGAAACTCGCTGCAACAGGCGCTGCCCTGCTGATCGCCGGCGCCGTAAAGTTCACGGCTTACCTCAACCGCACACCGACTTTGGAAGACTATCTCGCTTTGCGCTGCGGTCCGTCGGATCAGGCGTCGCTGGCCGGCTCTGTAGGGCATACCCTGTTCAACTGGGCGCATTGCTGGGGGTGCTATGCCATGGTCGCGGGTGCCGCGATGTTGGTTGTCGCCTTGATTATGACGCTTGCTCAACGTCGCTTCGACGGCTGGCGGGCAAACTGAACCCGGCATGCCCGGGACTTGCGCCTTTCTTTCACGGCAGGCAGTGAGGAGCCGAGAAGACTGGGAAGTCAGGGAATCCGGGCGATGAGCGAGACGCCAAAGACATTTCAGTTGCCGCTCAACCAGCTGGACGCGCCCGCGCACCAGTTGCACTTCGAATCCATTCTGGACTCGGTGCCTGATGCAATGGTGGTGACAGACGAGTCGGGCACGATCCTCGCCTTCAGCCGTGCGGCCGAGAAACTCTTCGGCTATACGGCTGCCGACATGATCGGACAGCCCGTCAACCGTCTCATGGCAGGCCGGGACCGGGCCAATCACGGCAGCTATATCGACAACTACATGCGCACCGGGGAACGCCAGATCATCGGCAAGGGCCGGGTCGTCATCGCCGCCCGCGCAGATGGCTCGCTGTTTCCGATCGATCTGAAAATCGGCGAAGCCAAAATCGGCGAACACTGCCTGTTCACAGCCTTCATTCGTGACCTCACAGAACAGCAACGCTCGGAGCTGCGAATGCAGGAGATGCAATCTGAGCTGGTTCACTTCTCAAGGCTCAGCGCTGTCGGCACGATGGCGTCGGCGCTCGCCCATGAGCTTAACCAGCCCCTCACTGCGGTCGCCAACTATCTCGAGGCCAGCCGCGACCTTCTCGATTCGCCCGACCCGGAGACGCGGGAAATCCTCCGGGGCGCCCTGTCTGAAGCGGCGACCCAGGCCGTCCGGGCAGGGGAGATCGTCCGCAAGCTGCGCAGTTATGTTTCGCGCGGCGAAGTGGATACAAGGCCCGTCAGCCTGCGGCCGCTTCTGCTGGACGCCGTCGCCCTCACCAAGACCTCCCGCGACCGCGCCGACATCCCGGTCATCATCACGCTGGCGGATCCCGTCGACAAGGTCCTCGCCGACCCCATCCAGGTCCAGCAGGTCGTTATCAACCTGATCCGCAACGCGATGGATGCCATGGCGGGGCGAGAGAACGCGCGCATCGAGATCCGCGCCTTGCTCCCCGAAGAACGCGGTTTCGTGGAAATTTCGGTCTGCGACAACGGCCCCGGTCTTTCTCCGGAAATCAAGGAGACCATCTTCAAGCCTTTCGCTACGACGAAAGCCCAAGGCATGGGTCTCGGCCTGTCGATCTGTCAGACAATCGTCGAGGCACACGGGGGTACAATACGCGCCGTGCCAGCGCCGCTGGGCGGAACCTGTTTCCAGTTCACACTGCGCCAGGATACGGGTAAGTAAACACCATGACCGACATGCGCCTGATCCACCTCGTAGATGACGACGAAGCCATACGGCATTCCGCCAGCTTCATGCTGCGCCATGCGGGCTTCCGCGTGAAAACTTACACAGACGGCGTGGCCTTCCTCGAGCAGGTCGCTGACGCGGAGCGGGGCTGCATTCTTCTGGACGTCCAGATGCCCGGTATGGACGGGCTGGAAGTGCAGGAAGCCTTGAACGCGCGCGGCGTGGCCATGCCGGTGATTGTGCTCACCGGGCATGGGGATGTCGCCGTCGCCGTGCGGGCCATGAAAGCCGGCGCTGTCGATTTCGTTGAAAAGCCCTACGCCAAGCAATCCCTCGTCGATGCCCTTACGAGAGCCTTCGAACGCCTGGAAGCCCGCCGCAAGGAAGATGTCCTGGCCGAGGAAGCCCGCGGCCTGATCGAACGCCTGACAGCGCGTGAGCGCGATGTGCTTACGGGGCTTGTGGAAGGCCAGACTAACAAGATCATTGCCGAAACGCTCGATATTTCGCCTCGTACCGTGGAAATCCACCGGGCTAATCTGATGGAAAAGATGGACGCGCCCAGCCTGTCAACAGTGCTCCGGATCGCTTTCGCAGCAGGCTTCGGCCGCTCCACAGCCTTTTAGGAGAAGTACCTAAAGACGTACCCTGCCGCTCCGAAATAGTCTTCAGGCTCAGTCATTCGCGGCACCTGGCATGGCACTTCCATTACCCGTCACGCACAACCCGCGCATTGCTGTCGTGGATGACAGCGAAGCGGTTCGCCGGTCCTTGATGGTCCTGCTCGGTTCGCGCGGTTATGACGTCGACGCTTATCCCGGCGGGCCCGAACTCCTGGCTGCTGTCGGCCCGGCAGGATACGATTGCTTCGTCATCGACCTGAAGCTGGACAGGGCCGATGGCACACAGCTGCTGTCCGCCTTGCGCAAGCTGGGATTTAACCAGCCAGCCGTCCTGATGTCCGGATGGGAAGTCGACTCGCTCGAACGCTTGGCAAAGCAGACCGGATTTGCGGCGCATGTGCGCAAGCCAATGATGGAAATCTCTCTCGCCGACGTTCTCGGCCGATTGCTGGGCAAGGGGTGATAGTGCACCCTTCAGATTCTGTTTGACCCTTTCTCTGTCCGTTTTACGCTTATCAGGGGAGCAGGGAGCTTTGCCATGTTTAGAATTCTGATTGCTGCGCCGCTATTGCTCGTCCCGATCCTGATCTACGGACTTGTCGCCCTGACATCCGGGGATGCCGGAACGGCCGCGAGCCTGAAATCTCCGATCTTCGGTGTGCCCATGATGTCCGGTGGTCGCTGGATCTTCACCATCGGTGATTTTATTCTGCTGATCGGACTGATCACCTTGTTTATTGAAATCCTGAAAGCCGCCCGCACCAAGAGCGATGCAATCGTCAATCACTCTTTCTCGATGCTGCTTCTGCTTGTTGCGGTGATCAGTTTTCTTGTGGTCCCGGGCTTTGGTACCTCTGTTTTCTTCCTGCTCGCGATAATGTGCATCCTCGACGTGGTTGCCGGCCCTATTGTCAGTATCGTAGCAGCGCGCCGCGATTTCGGCGTAGGCGAACAGCTTTAGTTCGGACAATCGGCTTCAAGCAGGGGCGCAAGGCCAGTCCGGTCCGGCACGAACTGCGGATCCGCAAGACGTGCGTCCACGTCAAACGTGCCCCTGATCTCGCGGATAAGTTCGCAGGACCAGTCACTTGCCTCGACCGCAGCATCCACGCTGACGGCATGGGATCCGACGTGGAGCAGGTTTCCCTCATAAAAGGCATTATCCGGGAACTGACGGATAAGACCTTCCAGCAATTCCGCCGCCTCATCGAGCGCTGCGCGCGCAGCAGCCGCATTGCCGAGGGCCGACTGAGCCGTTGCGCGTTTCTGTAGCATCGCCGCAACCCCTTCCGGTCCGCCTGCATCCACCGGGTTTGAGGCCATGATCCGGCGCGAAGCCTCCACCGCCAGATCGGCATGTTCGGCGCCTGCTGCCAGGTCACCCGACAGGAGCGATGCGGATGACCGCTCCGCATGTGCCACCATCAGCTGCGTCAGGTGATAATAGTTGTCCGGCGTTTCCTTGAGCGCGCCCGTCCGGAAGGCGATCGCAAAATCGAGGGGTTCCAGCGCGTCCGCAGCGCGGTTCAACCCGGTCAGGATTCCGGCATGCTGCATGGCGAGATAGGCTGCCATTTCTTCGCCGCCGCCCATCCTTTCGGACATTTCCGGCGTCATCTCGGCGCGCCATGCACTAACCTGCGTGAGCGCCTCGTCCATCTTGCGCTCCCGCTCCAGGATCTGCAGCAGATCTGTGCGCAGGCTCCATTTATGCCGCAGGATCTTCTGCTCGTTTGCGTCCTTCAGGGCGATCCCGGCTTCGGCGAGTTCAAAGCCGCGCAGATTGTGCACCCGTGCCGTTTCCGTGTCCCGGAGGTGATGGACGTACTGCATCGTCAGCATACGTTCGACCATGATCAGTTCGGCAATGGCGACCGTATCGGAGGGGTTGCGTACGATCACTTCGTCCAGAGACGCCTTTGCATCCAGGAACAGTTGGCGGGAGACTTCGGTCTCGCCGAGGTTCGCAATCCCGACACCGCCATAAAGATCGGCCAGGCGCGATGTGATGATGCCCACTTCAAGGAGCACATCATCGGGTGCTGCAGAATCTAGCTCCAGGCTGGCGATGTAATCGCGAACCACGCCTGCCAGTGCTTCGCGGGTCTCGAGCGATCCGGAAATCTTGTCGGCTTTGTCGTAAACGTCGAACACGAGGGTCCGGGTCAGTTCGCGCGCCTGCGCAAATCGCTGGTTGGCAACGTCGAGTGCCGCTTCGGCGCGGTTATACTGAACGGCCGTTGCTGCGAGCGTGCCCGACAGGCCGAGAATTACGCCGGCCACCGACAACGCCGCAATCTTGTGCCGGCTCAGGAACTTACCGAAGCGGTAGTGTGCGCCGCCCTTGAAGGTCGAAACCGGGCGGCCGGCGCGAAGGTTGCGCAGGTCTTCTTCCAGTGCGTCTACGGACGGATAGCGGCCTGCTGGATCAGCAGTGCAGGCGCAGCCGATGATCGCCTTGAGTTCGGTTGACCGCTGCTCCGGCGCGATAAGGTCCTCAAGAAGCT
This sequence comes from Hyphomonas sp., assembly GCF_022844445.1. GTDB lineage: Bacteria > Pseudomonadota > Alphaproteobacteria > Caulobacterales > Hyphomonadaceae > Hyphomonas. The sequence goes on along the minus strand of NZ_JALHLS010000004.1, from coordinate 48,377 downwards.
TGCCCAGCGAGAAGATGTCTGAAAGCGTCGTGGCGAACGCGCCGTTCAGCCGCTCGGGGGCCGCATAGCCCGGCGTGTAGCTGAGGCTGCGGGATTTGCTGCCCGCCGGTGAAGCCACTGGTGTGGCCCGGATCGTCTCGGGCGGCCGCGAGATGCCGAAGTCGATGAGTTTTACTTCGCCTTCGCGGTTCACCAGCACGTTTGACGGTGTGATATCGCGGTGGATAATCAGGTTCTGGTGCGCAAACTGTACGGCGTCGCAAAGCCGCGCAAACAGGTCGAGTCGCTTATCGTAAGAGGCGGCCGTCTGTTCGGCCCAGGCGAGTACAGGAAGTCCGTCCACGAACTCCATGATCATGAAGGGCGAGCCGTCCTCCATTTCGCCGCCATCATACAGCCGCGCGATATTGGGATGGTTCAGCGCCGCAAGGATCTGCCGCTCGCGCTGGAACCTCTCGATCAGCGCGTCAGACAAAACGCCGGGCCGGATGACCTTTATCGCAACCGTCTGGTCGAAATTTCCGGATACGCGTTCGGCCTTGTAGACAGCGCCCATGCCGCCCTGTCCGATGGTTCCTACGATGCGGTAAGCCCCAATCCGTTCCGGGATGGGGGCGTCGGCCGCGTCATGACCCGCGCCGCCCGTCTTCAGTGCACCGGGATATTCCTGCTCCGCATGCAGCAGTGCCAGAACGCGGCGCTCAAGCACGTCGTCGCCGGCGCAGTGCTCCTTCACCCAGGCAGCCCGCTCATCAGACGGCACGTCGAGCGCGCGCGACAGCAGTTCGAGTGCGGCCCGTTCAGTCGATCCTGTGGTCATCCTGTCTCGCTTCATTGAGGCAGTCGAGGAGCCATGCCCGCGCGACGCGCCAGTTGCGTTTTACGGTCGCTTCCGAGACACCGCGCAATTCGGCAATCTCTTCCAGCGTCATGCCGCCGAAGTACCTCAGCTCCACGATTTCGGCCTTGTCTTCGTCGATCACACTTAGGCGGATCAGTGCCTTCTCCAGCACATCCATGTCCATCCGGTCCGACTTGCCGTCTGAGAGACGGGAAACCAGCGTGACTTTCTGGTGATGGCGTTTGTCCGAGCGCTTCTTGCGCGCATGGTCGATCAGCACACGGCGCATCGCGCGTGCGGCGAGTGCCAGGAAGTGCACCTTGTCGGCCCACTCCACCCGGTCCACACGCATCAGGCGAATGACAGCCTCATTCACGAGGTCGCTGGTCGAGAGGGATAGGTTGCGTTCGGCCCGGATCAGGCCAGCCGAGATCTGCCGCAGTTCCGAGTAAAGCTGAGTAAACAGCCGGTCACGCGCGGCAAGGTCTCCGGCCCTCCAGCCGTCGAGGAGCTGCTTTGCGGTCGCGTCGTCAGGTTGTGCCATTGCAGCCTCCGCACGTGAACCTGTCGCAAAAGCCGTTCTTAGACAAGACGTTGCCGGGCCGGAAAAATATTTCTTGAACCGGTGACCCGAAAACCGCCCGGCCCGCGCCTTCCTCTACAGAACCGACATTGGGAAGGCGCCGGTAATGGAACAAACTCTGGAACAGATCCCGCCTGAGGCGTGGCCGATCATCGACCTGCTGTTCAATCTCACCATGGCCGCAGCCGGCATCTGGCTGGCGGTCACGGCATTCGTCATCTGGCGCCGGCATGCGTCAAACCTCACTCCGGTCAACGCCGCCGAACGGAGCGGGAAGGCTCAACCCGACTTTCTGAAGGTGGACCAGAAAGCGCGGGAAGAGGCGATCGAGCGCGGGGACAAGTACGATAAAGTGCTCGATCGGCGCGATGCAGCCGAGGCTGCATCGCGCCTCAAGCCCGCAAAATCGGCCCAGAAAGTGGCTGGTCTCTCAGCCCTCATAATGTCGGTGTTCACAGTCCTTTCGGTTATCTCGAGTTCCATCTTCACGGTCAGCCATGTCGGCGCGCTCGCGAATGAATACTCGGCCTGGGATCGCGCCCGCGCCATCATAGAAAGCCACCCCATCGCTTTCACCGTGTGCGTGCTGATCATCCTCGCCCGCATCTACACCCATTTCTTTCCGCCCGCAGAAAAGGAGGGCTGATCCATGGCCTCTCAACCGCTTGTGCTGACTGACCCGAACCTGCTGGCTGAATTTGTCCGCGAGTCCGAGTTCAGGACGTTCTTCGAAAAACGCTACGCCACGCCGCCGGATATCGCGGCGCTGCTCTTCCGCAACGGCCAGCTGATCAACACCTTCAAAGGTGCCCACTTCTCGGTCGGTGGTGTCGCCACCGCGATCAAGAGCATCGCCGGCGGCTCCACGCATATCGCCATCATGCTGGCTGACCTTAAACCTTTCCAGGTTCAGCTGCCGATCCGCGCCCTGTCGCGTGACAATGTCGAGATTGCTGGTCTCGCCACGCTGGAACTCCAGCTCAACCCCGACAAGCCCTCGAACATCCTCGGGCTGATGGGCGGTGTCTCGCGCGCTCAGAGCGACGAAGGCGAACTGCCGGGGCGCAAGGCGTTGTCGCGCATCGATGTCCTCGACCGTATCGCGCCGCACTTCGCAGACCGCGTTATCGAATCCGTGATCAATCGGATGGACGCAGCTGATATCCGCGGCCAGACCGGCCTGCAAGACAAGATCCAGGCCGACATGATGCGCGAAGCCGAGCGGATCTGCGGGGAATTGGGCGTGCTCGTGCGATCTGCTTCCGTCGAGTGGGCGATGAACGCCGTCGAGCGCGAGGCGCTGGAGCGCGCACAGATCGAGCGGCAGCAGGAAGGGCTCGACTATCAACTCGAGCTTTTGAAACGCGAAGTGGCACGCCAGGCCGAGTCGACCCAGGTGCGCATTGAATCCTCGAACGACCTGACAAAGCTGCAGAACGCCAGCGAGGATGAACTCTCGCACATGGTCCTGCAGAGCGAAGTGCGCTTCCTCGATGCACGTGAGGAGGTTACGCGCCGCCATGAGATGGAAGCGCTGGCCCATGAAATCGAAGTGCTGCGCACGGAGCGCGCGGCCAAGATGGAAAACGAGATCCAGGATGCCGGGCATCTGATCGACCTGACCAGCGAAGCAGCCCGCCTGCGCAAGACCGAGCGTGAGATAGAAATCCTCGACGGCCAGCACGTTCAGCAACTCAAGAAAATGGGTGTGCTCACCGATCTGGAGTTGAACGAGCGCCGCCAGCGGATGGAACTCGAAATTGCCCGCATCGCGCAGGAGCAGGCGGCCAAGAACCTCGAAACAATGATGAGCCTCGAGGGCGCCACGGCGGACCGCGATGCCGACCGGGGAATCCGGACGGATAAGTCAAAAACCGACAACGAGATCGCCCGAATCCGCGCCGATGCCGAAGCTCGCACCGCGCAGCTGATGGCCGGTGCCAAGATGACCCCGGAACAGATCCTCGCAATCAATGCCGGTCTCTCGCCGCACGTTGCCGAAGTGCTCAAGGAGCAGGCGCGCGCGCGGGCGGACGCAAACAACGACTCGATGTCGATCATGCGCGAGCTGATCAAGGGGGCTTCAGACGAGCGCGCTGTCAGCCGGGCGCATGAGTTGGATATTCTGAAGGCCGGCATGACCGGTGCAACGGGAGTCGCGCACGGCGCTGGCGGCAAGCCGGGTACGCCGGCGGTGGACGGTCTGGGGCAGGACCCGGCGACGGTCGACTGTCCTGAATGCGGGCGCACGCTTCCCGCGAAGGCCAACTTCTGCACCGGCTGCGGCCACAAGATGCGGACCTGATTTCAGATGGCCCGTGCACCCCAACTGCCACCCCGTACGCAAACGGAGTGCTGCTACACATCGGCCTTGCAGAAGGACGCCACCTTCTGCGGCGACTGTGGCAAGCCGCTCGTGCGCTGCATGGCGGCAGAGGAGTGCGGCGGGCTGCTGGATGATAATGGCCTCTGCACCGTCTGTGTCGCGCCTTACCTTCAGGTTGATGCTGGCGCTTTGACGGCTGCGCGTGTCGGCGGCGCCGTCGCCCTGCCCATGTCGCTCGCCAACCTCTCAGCTGTAGGACGTCCGCTCTTTGTCACCGGCCTGTGGAGCCGAGAAGCAACAGGGGCCTGGAAGGAAGAAACCATCGGCTGGGAACGCCTGGACGCCGGAGAAACGCGCCCGGTCACCATCGTTGCCGACGAGATCGAAAAGGCGGGGGCTCACAGCCTTCAGGTGCTGGTAGGCATCGCAAGCCGCTGGCGCTGGCGCCAGGAGAATTTCGCGTTCACCGCGCAGGTCACCCTGATGGTCGAAGATCCGTCCTCGGAGAAAGCACCTGTGGTGAACATTGGTGGTCAGAGCGCCGGCCATGGCAACCTGGTCTACATCTCCGGAAAGGGCGAGCAGAAAGCTGCGCGCGAAGTGGCGTCCGAAGCCCTTCGGCTCCAGATGGTGCGTGCCGAACGTGACGAGCGCCGTCTCGGGTTGCGCGGTGTGAACCCCAACCTTTCGGTTTCGCGCCGCGCTGAAATCCGCTGGCTGGGCTTTGCCAAGGGAGACGTGCCACTCAACGGTCCGATCCTTACGCCGGACGGCGTCCTGGCTGTTGGCCGCGTCCGCACGCATAGCCAAGGCGGCGAGGGGGATGTCCGCCTGCTCGTCGAAGCTGCTGGCGGCGCTGTCGACGAAGAGATCAGCCGCATGATCTCCCGACGTCACTTTGAACTCTACATCGAGTCCGACCGCCTGATGCTCCGCGTCAACGGCAGCGGCGGGGTGCGCGTCAACGGCGACGCCTACGGCGAAGGCAAGACCATCAGCCTCGCGGATGGCGATACCATCGCGCCGATCATCTCCCTGCCGCAAAGCCTCGTATTGAAGGTCTCCTTCCAGTCCGACCACGGAAGTGTTCGCAGCATCAATATCCAGCGCCTTGCGCAGGCTTCGAAATAGGTGACCCTGATGTCGAAATGCTTCAAATGCTCCGCGAAACTGGCACCGGGCGACCGCTTCTGCCCCGAATGCGGCGCCGATCAGCAAGCCGCGAATTTCGAGGGCCTGATGACCGTCGGCGGTCTTGAGACGCTGGACCAGTCGCAAACCCGCGGCACCAGCCGTGACACACAGGCCGAACTTGCCGAAGGCACGGAGTTCGCGGGCCGCTACATTATCGAGCGTGTCGTCGGGAAGGGCGGCATGGGGGTCGTCTACCGTGCGAAAGACAAGCTCGCAGACAAATCAGTCGCCCTCAAACTCATCCGCGCCGAGCGTCTCGGTGGGCAGGGCGCGGTCAAGCGCCTGATCTCGGAAGGGCTCACTGCCCGCGACATTCGTCATCAGAACATCGTTGCGGTCTATGATGTCGGCGAAGCCGGAGGCCAACCCTTCGTCTCTATGGAGTATCTAGACGGCCAGTCCCTGCGCGACTGGCACCGTGAAAAGGTCCGCCTGCGGCAGGACGTGCCGCTGCGCGTCGCTGCGCGCATCATTGCCGAGATTCTCGACGGCCTCGCCGCGGCCCACGCTGCCGGGGTCATCCACCGCGACCTCAAGCCCGAGAACATCATCCTTATCGGCAGCCCGACCGAGGCCGCCGCCCCTCTGAAGATTCTCGACTTTGGGATCGCGCGCGTCGCCGGATCGAACGTCGAAAGCGGCACGGGAACCGGGCTCGGTACGCCCCGCTACATGGCGCCGGAACAGGTCACAAATGCCGACTCCGCCGGACCTTCAGCTGATCTCTATTCTCTGTCCGTGATTTTCTATGAACTTCTCGTCGATGTCCTGCCGCAAGGCCATTGGCAGCCTCCGTCGGGCGGCCGGTCGGATGTGCCGCAGACCATTGACGCGCTCATTGAGCGCGGCCTCTCCAATCGCCCGGCAAACCGGTTCCAGGAAGCAAAGGAATATCGCCGCGCCCTCGTTGATGCGGTCAACATATCCGGACCCGGACGAACCACGCGTGTGGTTGATCAGACCGGCCCGAAGAAGGATGCGCCGACACTACCGCCTGGCGCCCTTAAATGGGGCGGCATCGCGGCCGCTGGCCTCCTCGCCATTGTCCTAATCGCTTCTGTCCTTCCGGGCGGAGGGGCGTCAGGCGCCTCCGGCGTGCAGGCGCTCAGCGGTGTGTGGAAGGACGGCGCCGGTTCTGTCTACAACATGCAGGTGAACGGAAACGGTGCCTTCACCGGCGGTGGCCGGAATGGATACGGCTACAATGTTCGCATGGACGGTCAGTTCAATGGAACAACAGCCAACTACACACTCTCGGTCCCTGAAGCCGGCATGATTTTCTCGGGCACCATGCAGTGGGACAACGGCTGCCATGTCAGCTTCCAGACACGCGACGACATGAGCAACGTCGTCGACCAGGGCAACCTCCACGTAAATCACGAGCCCGGAGGTCCGTGCCCGTGACTGTGTCAGGAACTACCGGCGAACTCATCAAGACCAGCGGCGCACCCAGCCGCCGTTGAACGCATCGAAAACCAGTCCCGAAGGGGGATCAACCATGTCTGTCAAATCGTCCGCATTCAGCTTGAACGGTTGCCGTTTCGAGAATCGTCCGTCGGCCGCGCCGACCCTTTCGACGCCGACTATCCGCCTGCCGGACCGGGTTGACCTGCGGGTGCATTGTTCGCCGGTAGAGAACCAGCTGCGTACGAACTCCTGCGTGGCAAACGCGGTTGTCGGCGCTCTCGAGTTCCATCACCTGAGAGCGGGCCGTCCGCTCACGGACTTTTCCCGGCTCTTCGTCTACTACAACGCGCGTATCCTCTCGAACTCGACGCAGAAGGATGAAGGCAGCTTCATTCATCATGGTATGGCCTCGATCCTCGCCTATGGGGCCTGCGAATCCAGCCTCTGGCCCTTTGTGGAGGCGATGGTCCTCGCGACACCGCCTGAAAACTGCTACCAGAACGGCGCACTGTACGAAGCGGTCCAGTATGCGCGCGCGCCGCGCGGTGTGCCGGCTATGACTGCGCTGGCGCAAGGACTTCCGATCGTGTTCGGCATCTTCGTTCCCGGCGAGTATTACGACGTCGCCGCGCAGACCGGCCGCATGCCGAAACCCGACCAGGTTGTGCCTCAGCGCCCGCCGTCCGGTCACGCTATGCTCATCGTCGGCTACGACATGACACAGCGCGCTTATCTCGTCCGCAACAGCTGGGGCGCTGGCTGGGCCGAGCAGGGCTATTGCTGGATTCCGTTCGAAACCATGGATGCCTGGTCGCGCGACGAGGATTTCTGGACCGTTGGCGCCATCGAAGACGCTGCCGGCTTCGCCCTGAAGGGGCCGAGCCTCGGAGATTCTATGAAGGCCATCGGGGTATCGAGCGACCTTCTGGAAGCTCGCGCCGCGCGGCTTGATTCTCTCCGCTCCGGCCTGCGCAGCAAGCTCTCCAGCGACCTTGAAAGCGCCAAGCGGGACTTCCGCAGCCGCCTGCGCGACAAATCCTGAAGCGCGTCGCCAGGCGGCAACTGCGACCCCTTGGCCCCGCAACCTCGCAATTGCCCCCTGTTCGCGCTAGATCGGGCTTCTGGATGCCGATTGCCGATTTCCCTTGAAGCTGGGGAGGCGGCATAGTCGGCGAATCAGGGAGCGCGCATGCCAAGATCGCAGTTCAAAGGGTTCGCCGGAGTCGCCATCCGGGGCGACATGCGCGGCGATCCTGATGATCCGCTGGTGCTTCTGGTGCACGGCGGCGGGCAAACGCGCGATATCTGGAACGAAGCCGGCTCCGCACTTGTGAAGGCCGGCCGCCAGGTCATTGCCATCGACCTTCGCGGGCACGGCGAAAGCGAATGGCCCGCCGACGGGCGCTATGAATTCGGCGCCTATGTCGAAGACCTTCGCGCCATCCTTGCGCAATTGCCCTCCCGCCCGGTCATCGTGGGTGCCTCGCTCGGCGGCTGGGTCGCGGCCGTGGCGGTTGGGGAGGAGGGCGGCCACCTTGCCTCCGGCCTCATCCTCGTGGATGCCCCGCCTGATCTGGACCTCACGAACATCCGGCAGGCAGCAGACGCGTTGCGCGCCGCCTCTGAAACCGCCAAGGGCGGTTGGGACCCGCGCGTGATCGAGCGCTTCCAACTCGAGGACGCCCTGACGCGCTTCAAGGCTGCCGCACCGAATATCCGCGTGCCCGCCCTCTTCGTGCGCGGCGCTCTCAGCGACATCACCGACGCGGCCGCCGCCAGCCGCATCGTCGGGCAGATTCCCGCCGCCGAGTATGTCGAGATCGGGGATGCCGGCCATGTCGTGGCGGCCGACCGCGCGGACCTCTTCAGCGCCACCCTGCTCGACTTCCTCGAGCGCCGTATCCCTCGTTTTGTTCCTGAATACCGCTCCGGTTCCGACGCCCGCACGCTGCGGGACGCGCTCGGCTGCTTCGCCACAGGTGTGACCGTCATCACCACCTTTGAGGAAAACGGTGATCCCGTTGGCCTCACGGCCAATTCCTTCACGTCGGTCTCTCTGGATCCGCCCTTGTTGCTGGTCTGCATCGCGAAGACGTCGAGCAGCCTCAAGGCGTTGGAACAATCGCCGCATTTCGCGGTCAACGTGCTGCACATTGGCCAGCAGCCGGCGTCCAACATCTTCGCCAAGCAGGGGGAAGATCGTTTCAGGCAGACGCCCTGGAAGCGCGGCCGCCATGATGCCCCGCTTCTGGCGAACGCGCTGGCCAACTTTGAATGCCGCCGCCATGCCATGTACGACGCGGGCGACCACGTCATCCTCGTCGGCGAAGTGCTGCGGGCCGCTTTCGATCCACGCCGGGATCCGCTGCTCTATTTCCGCGGCAAATACCGCCGCCTGCACTTCACCTGATCGTGCGCGGCGTCAGAGGAAGGCTTTCAGCTCGCCCATGAACCGGTCGAACTGGTCATGGTGCAGCCAGTGGCCGGCATTCTCGTAGACCTTCACCTGGGCATTCCGGAAGTTCGCGATCCGTCCATCCTTTTCCGGGTTCGAGGCCCAGCTGTTCTGGCCGTAGAGCAGCAGCGTCGGGCAGGTGATCTCGCGCCACAGCGCGTCCACGTCTTCCTGCGGCATGTCGTAGGGCACCATCACGCGGAAGTGGTTGTCAAATTTCCAGGAATAGGTGCTGTCCTCGTTCTGGCTAATGCCGTGGATGGTCAGGTGGCGCGCCTGTGCGTCGGAGAGATAGCCGTTCTCTTGCTTCATTCGCTGGTAGGCTTCTTCCAGTGTCGCATACTTCTTCGGGCTGCGCCCTGCGGCGGCGCGTTTTGCATCGATCCAGCCGCGCATGCGTTTGGCAATCGGTTCTGCCAGGCGCTCTTTCAACATCTTCGGCGACGGCCCCAGCCCTTCGATCGCCACCACCTTGCGCACGTTCTCCGGATAGATACCGGCGTAGCGTAGCGAAATATTGCCGCCATAAGAGTGCGCGACGATGGTCAGCGGCGCGAGCTTCTTCTGGTGGATTAGCTGCGCCAGATCATACACGCAGGAGCGCACCGAATAGTCGCCGTCCGAGGACCAGCCGCTGTCGCCATGACCGCGAAGGTCCGGCGCAATAACGTGCCAATCCTTGCGCAACTCCTCGGCCACCCAGTCCCAGCTGCGGCAATGGTCCCGTCCGCCATGCAGAAGGATGAGGGGAGGCGCGTCCGGGTTTCCCCAATCGACATAATGCAGGCGAAGGCGCTGCGAAATGTAGCTGTGTGATGTCGGTCCGGTGATCATGCCCCTGAAATAGACCGCGCCGCGCCCCAGCGTCCAGCCCAACCCCGGCCATCTGCCGCAGGGAAACCTCCTGCGAACCCGTTGCGTCCACCGGGAAGCGAGGTAGGTTCAGTCAACACGCCGCCCGGTGACGCGCCGGAAGCGGCATTTCCTGGGGAGGAAATCATGGACCGGACTTTCCTAATCGCGCTCGCTGCAGCTGTCTGTGCGTCGTGCACCAACACGGCCGAGCCCGTGAAGCGATCGACCGGTGAAGCGACGCCCACCACGCTGGCGGCCAACGAAGCCTTCTCCGCCGGCCTTCCCTGGACCGATACCAGCGAAAATGCCCTCGCCAGCCGAGGCTTCATCGCCACGCTCGCCGACTCCAAGATAAAGGCCGCCGATGGCCGGGTCGTGTTTGATGCCAGCGCGTATGACTTTGCGGAAGGTGAAGCCCCCGACACAATGAATGCCAGTCTCTGGCGGCATCTCGGCCTTCTCAACAATCATGGCCTGTTTGAAGTCACTCCTGGACTCTGGCAGGTGCGCGGTCTGGATATTTCGGTGATGAGCGTCATCGCATCCGAGACCGGCTATATCATCGTCGACCCGCTTACTGCTACCGAAACGGCCGCCGCCGCCATGTCGCTCGTGCGCGAGCATATCGGTGACAAACCGATTGTCGCCGTCATCTACACGCACAGCCACGGCGACCATTTTGGCGGTGTCAAAGGCATTGTCAGCGACGCGGACGTGGCCGCCGGCAAGGTCCAGATCATTGCGCCAGACGGTTTCATGGAACACGCCGTCAGCGAAAACCTTATCGCCGGCCCCGCCATGAGCCGCCGCGCCAACTATCAGTTTGGTACCCGCCTCACCCCTGGCCCCGCCGGGCAGGGTGGCGCCGGCATCGGAACGGGCGTTCCGAGCGGTTCGTTCAGCCTGATCGCGCCGACTATCACGATCACCGAAACCGGCCAGAAACTCACCGTCGACGGCATCGAGATTGAGTTCCAGATTACGCCTGGCACCGAAGCCCCTGCCGAGATGAACTTCTACCTGCCGCACCTGAGGGCGCTCTGCCTCGCCGAGAATGCCAACCCGACCATGCACAATGTGCTGCCCCCGCGCGGCGCGCTCGTGCGGGACTCAAAGGCCTGGGCGGATTATCTCACCGAGTCGATCCATCTCTATGGCGAGCGCACTGACGTGATGTTCGTCTCCCACGGCTGGCCGCGCTGGGGCACTGATGAGGTCGCAGCCTTCATGGCCAACCACCGCGACGCCTATAAGTACCTGCACGACCAGTCCGTCCGCCTGATGAACAAGGGCTACACCGCTGAGGAGATCGCGGAAGTCATCGCGCTGCCCGACAGCCTCGCCTCCAAATGGTACAATCGCGGCTATTACGGGACGATGGCCCACAATTCGAAGGCCGTGTATCAGCGATACCTCGGTTGGTACGACGCCAATCCCGCCAACCTGAACCCCTGGCCCCCGGAAGAGGCCGCAAAGCGCTACGTCGCGGCGATGGGCGGACCAGAGAAGGCGCTGAAGGTCGCGCAGACGGCCTATGCCGAAGGCGATTTCCGCTGGGCCGCCGAAGTGGCGAGCCATGTCGTGTTCTCGGACGGCGCAAACGCCAGCGCCCGCGAAGTCCTCGCGCAGGCTTTCGAGCAGATGGGCTACCAGGCCGAGAGCTCGCTCTGGCGCAACATGTACCTCACTGGTGCAGCCGAAGCGCGCGAAGCACCTGGTGCTGCATCTCTGACCACACTCTCGCCTGATGTCGTCTCTGCCATCTCGGTCGAGCAGGTGTTCGACATGCTGGCCATTCGAGTCGATCCTCAGCTGGCGGAAGGAAAATCTGCCTCGCTCGCCTTCGACTTCCCGGATCTTGGCGAAACCCGCCTTGTCAGCCTCCGAAACTCGGTCCTCATCCATGAAGATGGGGCTGGCAGAACTGCCGCCGCCACACTTCGGATGTCCAAGCCGGCTTTCCTCGGCATGATCTTCGGCGGCCAGAAGCCGGCTGACCTGGTGATGAAGGGCGCCCTCACCATCGAAGGCGATCCGACGGCCGCCGCGACTTTGCTCGGTGTGCTTGACCCACCGGGCGCACCGGAACCGTTCCCGATCGTGACACCCTGAAGGTTTACTTCTGCGACACGCAGCGGGCGTTGAAGATCGAAACGTCAGTGTTGAACTGCTTCACGGCGCTTTGCAGCGCGAACTCGTCGCGGGCGAACTGCTTCTTGGCGGTTTCGTAGGCGGCCCGTTCACGGTCAGCCGCTGCCGCATGTGCAGCCGACACGAGGCGGTGGATCTCCGCGTCTTCCCAGCGTACGCCCACCTCTTCCGCCAGCAGCGCCGAGGCATCCCGCTTGCCGGTCAGCGCCGCAATTTCCGCCTCGCGCGGCGCAAGGGTCGCCTGCATGGCCTTGCAGGCCTTCAGATCAGGCTTGCCATTTGCCAGCGCAGGGCTTGTGACCGACAGAGTGAGCAGGGCAGCAATGAAGGCGTGACGCAGCATAACCAGTGTTTCTCCGAACACTGAGGCAAATATTCGGCGGCGCCTGAAGATTGGCTGAACAGCTTAGCTTTGCGGCCCGGTCGGCGGCGGCATCCGGCTGCGTCCGGCGGTCACCGCATCGATGATTCCGAACACGGCGGCAAAGTCCCTCAGCAACTCCTGCACACGGTCGGCGCTGTCGAGCGGCCTGAACATCGATCCCGGCTCGAACAGGTTCCCGCCCTGCACGGTGATGAGCATTTCGCCGCCGTCGAACGCCGCCTTCAGCTTGCCGCCCCGGAATACGTCTTCGAGGTCCACCAGTTTCTGCATCAGGTCCGGCGTCAACAAGTAGCGGCTTTCCACCTGATCGGTCGTGTAAACTTCGAAAATCTTCTCGAAACGGGGATCTTCAAGCCCCGCGCGTTGCATGCCCTTGCCGCCGCCGAAGCGGTTGAAGAAGCCCGCATCGCGCGTCACCAGTGTGCGGCCATAGAATGTCTTGTGAAAGTCCAGCCGCAGGCATTGGCCCCGGAACACTGTCACCCAGGTCGTCTGTGTACGGCCTTTCGAATCGGTCGTCGTCCGCTTCTCCTCAAGATGCGCTTCGAATAGCTCGAAATCCACGACGCCGCGTTTGCCGGCGACGAGGTCTTCGAACTTTGACCGGTCCCATCCTGGCACGACGCCCACTTCCTTGTGCCGGTAGATCGACTCGCAGGTCCCCGGCGCCGGCACGAAGTCGAGGCTCAGCTGCCTTGCAATCGGCTCGACGATCAACGCCTTGGCCTCACCCGCCAGTTTCATGATCGCCATGTTGCCCCAGCCGATGACGCCGAAGCCGATGATGGCAATGATGATCGCCACGAACGGCATCTTCAGCACAGCCAATCCCAGAAGTGCGCCGCCCACGATCACGGCGCCGCCGATCCACCTTGTCTGGATGGCCTTCTTTGCCGCTGCCACACGTTCAGTTTCCCGAGCGAGCAGTGCAGGGCGGATTTCCTGTTCGTAGATACGGTCAAAGCCCTTGAACTCGTCCGGCAAGTTGCCAAGCGATAGGGGCGCCCCCGGCAAAGATCCTTGATCGCGTTCGCTCATCCCCGAAGTCCCCCGTTCCTAGGTACGACCCGTCATAAGCTGCGCCTCGGCAGACCGGAAGGCAAAAGCCGAAGCACCTTTTCAGATATCCGCGTAGACGTGGCGTTCGCCCGCAAAGCCCGGATGCGTCACCGCGCCCTCATGGGCCGGGCCGACCAGCTTGGCGAACTTCTGAAGTGCGCCAGAGCCGTACATCGTCTTGCGCGGCTTCCAGCTGCGCCTGCGATCTTCGATCTCGGCTGGCGTCAGGCGCACATCGATGGTGCCTTTTTCGGCGTCGATCGTGATGATGTCACCGTCGCGCACAAGGCCGATCATCCCGCCTTCCTGCGCCTCCGGGCCGACATGGCCGATGCAGAAGCCGCGCGTCGCGCCGGAGAACCGGCCATCGGTGATCAGCGCCACTTTGTCGCCCATGCCCTGTCCGTAGATCGCCGCTGTCGTCGACAGCATCTCGCGCATGCCGGGCCCCCCCTTCGGGCCTTCATACCGGATGACCAGCACGTCGCCTTCCTTGTACTGCCGGTCGCGCACAGCCGCGAAGCAGGCTTCCTCGCCATCGAACACGCGTGCCGGGCCAGCGAACTTGAGGCTCTTGAGGCCTGCCACCTTGACGATCGCGCCATCCGGCGCCAGCGAGCCCCAGAGGCCCACAACGCCGCCCGTCGCGGTGATCGGATCGGTGGCCGGGCGGATCACTTTCTGGTCCGGGTTCCACACCACGTCTTTCAGGTTCTCGGCCACTGTCTTGCCGGTCACCGTCATGCAATCACCGTGGATGAAGCCCGCGTCATACAGTGTCTTCATCAGCATCGGCACGCCGCCGGCCTCGCCGAAATCCTTGGCCACATAATCGCCGCCCGGCTTCAGGCTCGCGATGTAGGGCGTCTTCGCGAAAATCTCGGCCACGTCCTTGAGCGAGAACTGCACGCCGCACTCGTGCGCCATCGCCGGCAGGTGCAACGCTGCATTGGTCGAACCGCCCGAAGCCGCCACGACCACTGCGGCGTTCTCGAACGCCTTGCGTGTACAGATATCCCGGGGACGGATGTTCTTCTCGATCAGGTTCATCACGGCCTTGCCGCTCTCGACGCAGTATTCGTCGCGCTGGAGATAGGGCGCGGGCAGCGCCGAGGAGAGCGGCAGGGCAAGTCCGATCGCTTCGGAAACGCACGCCATGGTGTTGGCTGTAAACTGGCCGCCGCAGGCCCCGTCACCCGGGCAGGCGAGCTTTTCCAGCGCTTCGAGTTTCGCACTCGTCATATCGGCTGATCCGGCTGCGTGCGCGCCGACCGCCTCGAAAACGTCGAGCACGGTTACATCCTTGCCCTCGAACCGGCCCGGCATGATCGAGCCGCCGTATATGAACACGCTCGGCACGTTCAGGCGCAGCATGGCCATCATCATTCCGGGGAGCGACTTGTCGCAGCCTGCAACGCCAACCAGCGCGTCATAGGAATGACCGCGGATCGTCAGCTCCACAGAGTCCGCAATGGCGTCACGGCTCGCCAGCGACGAGCGCATGCCTTCGTGGCCCATCGCGATGCCATCGGTCACGGTAATCGTGCAGAACTCGCGCGGTGTGCCATCGGCGGCCTTCACGCCTTCGCTGGCAGCGTGCGCCTGACGCATGAGCGCCGTGTTGCAGGGCGCCGCCTCGTTCCAGCACGACGCCACGCCTACGAAGGGCTTCTTGATGTCCTTCGTGGAGAGGCCCATCGCGTAGTAATAGCTGCGGTGCGGCGCCCGTTCGGGGCCTTCCGTCACGTGGCGGGAGGGCAGGCGGGATTTGTCCCAGGTCTTGGTCATGCGGCTTACTCACTTCTGCGTCGTCGGACGGTTAGCGCGCCGCTCGCCCCCTGTCATCCCTTATGGAAGGTCACATTTGGTTCAATGAACCGAACGGGCCTGCGTCTCGGACTTGGTCGCTAGGGAAAACAGCGCTTCCGGCGCCGCCGACGGGCTTTCCAGCAGCCGCGCGGCCGCCTTGCCGACGCCTGGCCCGTGCTTGAAGCCATGACCTGACCCCATTCCCACCAGCACGGTATTGGCCCATTGCGGGTGCCGATCGATCAGCAGGTCGCCATTGGAGCTGTTCTCGTACTGGCAGACCCGCGTCTCCGACAGCGGCGCATCCTTCAGCCCCGGAAATCGCCGGCCGACATAGTTGCGCACCTGCGCCAGAGAGGCAGGCTCCACGAGCCGGTCATTGGTGTCCGGATCGACGATGTCCCCGTGATTGTCGTTGGCGACCTTGAAGCCCCGGTTCTCAAGGTCGGGGAAGCCGTACATTACGTTGTCGCCGAAGAAATCGATCCAGCCCGGCATCGCCGGCATGCCGAAGCGAGCATCGCCTGCGGGCGGCCGAAAGAAGAAGATCTCCTGCTTCGTCACGAACAGCCGTGCGCCGATCACTTCCGGGAACAGCTTCGACAGCCACGGCCCGCAGGCGAACACGAACTCCCCGGCCTGCAGCGTCTCGCCGTCCTCCGTCTGCAGCGCCTCCAGCCGGTCACCGCCCTTCGGCGGCAGGATCGCGGCCTTGCGATAGGTGCCGCCATTGCGAACAAACTGCTCCACCAGTGTGCTCACGGAGCGCCGCGCCATCAACGCGCCGAAATCCGGCTCCAGCAGCCCGAACTTCACGCCCGTCCAATCGATCTGCGGCCACCGCGTACGCAGTTGCTCCACCTCGTAGCGCTCCGAGCGCAGATTCAGCGCCAGCATCGTCTCGTGGCTGCCGGCCGCGTACTCGTTTTCCTGGTCATAGAAGGCCAGCACCCCGACGTTGTGGAACAGCGGCAGGTCCTGGTCGCGCGACAGCCGCTTCCAGTCCTCCAGTGACCCAGCCGCCATCTCGGAATACCGCCGGCTCGTGCCATATCCGGCCCGCGTCAGCCGCGACTCGCCGCCGGAGGACGCACGCGCATGCGCCGGCCCCCACGCATCCACAAGCTCCACCTTGCGCCCTGTCCGCCGCAGCATTTCCGCCGTCCACGCCCCGAACACACCCGCGCCGACGACCACTGTATCCGCCGTCCGCGGCGTTGCCGTCGTGGCGCAGGACGCTGCCACCGGCAGCGCCGCCATGCCGCCCAGCACGAACCTCTTTGTGACTTTCATCGCACGTCCCTCCCGTGCAGGCAGCCTGACTCAAAAGGCCGGGGCAGGGAAGGGCCAGCGGCCCCGCAAACGGGTCAATTGCTCTCGTCGCCGTAGATCGCGACCATCGATCCCTTCGCGTCGATCACGCCGCGATACATGCCCGCCGAGTTGAAGGAGAAGCCCGGATTGCCTTCGCCGTCGATCAGGATCACGCCGCCATCGCCGCCAAGTTCAGCCACTTCCGCCAGCGCCGCATCTCCCGCCGTCACGATGGGCTCGCCCAGTAGCTTCACCCGGTCGCAGATTGTCTTGGCAACGCCTACGCGGATGAAGAACTCGCCATGGCCGGTCGCTGACACGGCGCATACGCCGTTCTCCGCATACGTCGCCGCGCCGATCAGCGGCGTGTCGCCGACGCGGCCAGCGGCCTTCGCTGTCATGCCGCCGGTCGTCGTCGCTGCCGCAAGGTTGCCGTTCATGTCTATGGCAACTGCGCCGACCGTACCATGCTTGTCGGCCGCCGTGCGGGCGCGCTCCTGCAGCACGCGCTCCAGCGCCTCGCGCCGCCAGTCGGTGTCGAAATAGGAGTTATCCACCATGTCGAGGCCCTGCGCCTCGGCGAACGCATCAGCGCCTTCAGCGGCAAACATGACATGCTCGGATTTGTCCATTACCGCCCGCGCGGCAAGGATTGGATTCTTCACCCGCTTAACCCCGGCGACGGCGCCCGCATTGCGCTCGCGGCCATCCATAATCGCGGCGTCCAGTTCATGCCCGCCATCTGCCGTGAACACGGCGCCATAGCCCGCATTGAACAGAGGGTCATCTTCCATCACCAGTACGGCTGCCTGAACCGCATCAATCGCTTCGCCGCCATCGCGCAGCACCGCCGCGCCGGCTTCCATAGACCGTTTCAGCGCCGCCTCGAATGCTGCTTCGCGCTCCGGCGTCATGTTCTCACGCAGGATCACGCCCGCGCCGCCATGGATCACGAGGCGCCACTCCACCGGGTCAGTCATTGTTGTCTCCGGCACCGAGGTACATCCCGTCAGCACGAGGCCCGCAATCGCTGCGAGGAAAGCCGGCGCGCGCCGCATCAGGCTATCCCCGCCAGCGACGCGCGTGCCGCTTTCAGCTTGTCGCGCCGCACAGTCCAGTCCTTCACGCGCTCGCGGTTCTCCTCGACGATCTCTTCTGGCGCGCGCGCAACAAAGTCCGCATTCGCCAGCTTCTTTTCGGTCGAGAGTATGTCCTTCTCGAGGGTCGCGATTTCCTTGTCGAGTCGCTTCTGCGCCTCGGCCCTGTCGATCAGGTTGCCGATCTTCAAGGCCGCCACCGTCGTCCCGACAACCGTCGACACCGATCCCGCCGGCATCGTGTCGCCCGTGCCCGTATCGTCCAGCCGCGCCATGCGGCGCAGCACTTCGTCATGGCGCAGCAGGCGCTGCGCATCCACCGTGGACGGATTGACCAGCGTCAGCGGCACTTTCGCGCCTGCCGGTACGCCGAGGTCATTCCGCAGTGAACGGATTTCCGAGATCATCTCGACAAGCCATTCGATTTCCGCGGTCGCCTCGGCATGTCCGAACTCGGTCAGCTGTGGCCACTGCTGCAGCATCAGGAAGCCGGTTTCGTGCGCCCGACCGGGTGCCCGTCGCTCCCAAAGCTCCTCCGTGATGAATGGCATAAATGGATGAAGCAGCTTCAGCGACTCGTCGAGAACATAGCCGCACACGGTCCGCGTTTCGGCCTTCGCAGCGTCATCCATGCCCATCAGCAGCGGCTTGATCAATTCAAGGTACCAGTCGCACAATGTGTTCCAGATGAACTTGTAGACCGCGCCGGCCGCCTCGTTGAACCGGTACTCCTCGATGCCCCTGGTCACCTCGGCCACGCAGCCGGCCAGCTCGCTCAGGATCCACTGGTTCACCGGCAATTCGGCTGAACACGGATCAAGCTCCCCTGGCGCGCCGCACTCGTTCATCTCTGCAAACCGCGCCGCATTCCACAGCTTGGTCGCGAAATTTCGGTTGCTTTCCACGGCCTGTTTCGACAGGCGGATGTTGCGACCCTGACCGGCCATCCGGCCGAGCGTGAAGCGCAGCGCATCTGCGCCGAATTCGTCAACGATTTCGAGCGGGTCCATGGCATTGCCCTTGGACTTGGACATTTTCTGTCCCTTCTCGTCGAGGACGAGGGCGTGAATGTAAACGTCCTTGAACGGAGCTTCCTTTGTGAACTCCAGCCCCATCATCATCATCCTGGCCACCCAGAAAAAGATAATGTCGAATGCCGTCACCAGCGTCGCGGTCGGATAGAATGTCTTCAGCGCTTCGGTGTTTTCCGGCCAACCCTGTGTCGAGAAAGGCCACAGCGCGGAAGAGAACCAGGTGTCGAGTACGTCTTCGTCCTGATAGAGGTAGATTGCCGTATCATGATCGCCTGCAAGCATGGCAGCGCGCGCCGCATCGCGGTCCGCCGCTATCTTCACCGGGCGCCGGTAGAAGGTTTCGGCCTGCGCCAGCGCCTCGGCCTCGCTGGCAGCGACGAAGAACCTGGTCGGCGCATTTCCTGAATGGTCGACAGCCACATGGTGCCCGCCATTGCCATCAGGTTCAGTCGTCATCGCCGGTCCATACCAGGCCGGGATCCGGTGTCCCCACCAAAGCTGCCGGCTCACGCACCAGGGCTGGATGTTGTCCATCCAGTTGTAATATGTCTTCGTCCAGTTCTCCGGAACAAAGCGCGTGCTCCCGTCCTCGACTGCCGCGCGCGCCGGCTTGGCTAGGGTCGCCGCATCCACATACCACTGGTCCGTCATCCATGGCTCGATCACGACGCCCGAACGGTCGCCAAACGGCTGCTCGATCTTCAGATCCTCGATCCGCTCCAGCAGTCCCGCCGCCTCGAACGCCTCTACGACCTTCTTGCGCGCTTCGAACCGGTCCAATCCGCGGTAAGCCGCCGGAATGCCCGCCGCTTTGGCTTCCGGGCCTTCCACGATTTGTGCCACCGCGTTGAGAATGTTCAGCGGTGTATGCCCGGCCCGCTTGCCCACTTCAAAGTCGTTGAAGTCATGCGCCGGCGTGATCTTCACCGCGCCCGAGCCCTTCTCGGGATTGGCATACTCGTCCGCCACGATCGGCACGCGCCGGTCAACGATCGGCAACAGCACGTACGTGCCGACCAGCGCCGTATAGCGCGTGTCCTCGGGATGCACGGCCACGCCGGTATCGCCCAGCATCGTTTCCGGCCGCGAGGTTGCCACGACGATATAGTCGCGCGTCTCGGTGCCGGTGACGTTGCCCTCATCATCCTTGAGCGGATGATCATAAGTCACTCCGTCCGCGAGCGGATAACGCAGGTGCCAGTAATGGCCCGCCACTTCCTTGGTCTCAACCTCAAGGTCCGAGATCGCCGTCTGGAAATGCGGGTCCCAGTTTACCAGCCGCTTGTCGCGGTAGATCAGGTTCTTGCCGTAGAGATCGACGAACACTTTCGTCACGGCCTTCGACAGGCCCTCGTCCATCGTGAAGCGCTCGACCGACCAGTCGCACGAGGCGCCGAGCCGCTTCAGCTGCCCCTTGATCGAGCCGCCCGATTCTTCTTTCCACGCCCAGACGCGTTTCAGGAACGCCTCGCGCCCCATCGCGCGGCGATCTTGGTTGCCTTCCTTCGCCAGCTGGCGCTCGACCACCATCTGCGTTGCAATGCCTGCATGGTCCGTTCCCGGCTGCCACAGCACGTTCTTGCCGCGCATCCGCTCGAACCGGATCAGCACGTCCTGCAGCGTATTGTTCAAAGCATGGCCCATGTGCAGCACGCCGGTTACGTTCGGTGGCGGGATCACGATGGAATACGCCTGTGCGCTGGTGTCGCCGGACGGGCGGAAGCAGCCCGCTTCCTCCCAGGCCTTGTAAAGCCGCGATTCGGCTTCTGCGGGGTCAAATCTCTGGTCAAGCATCGTGGGGGCAGGGTCCGGGGTAAGGGCACAAAAGAAAAGCGCGCCGGTGAAGGCGCGCCGTTCCCTATATCAAGTTTGGGAAATGAGGCTAGCGCGCCATGCGGGCGATCCGCTGGACTTCGGCTTCTACCTTCTCTTCCACGATGGTCGCGAGGTTGGCATCGAGCCATTCCTTGATCATCGGCTTGAGCATCTCCTTGACGAGACCCTCGATCGTGTTGTCGCCGGCAATCTCCATCTTCGAGATCAGCTTGCCGAGGGCGCCGGCAGCGATGTCGGCAGTGTGGTCATCGGTCAGGGCGGTCTGTGCGTAGCGGGCGCTCGTTTGCATGGTGGTCTCCGAGGCGGGGAAGGTGGGGCGGGCAGGCGGAGTGCGGGGCACGGCGGCCACCGGTGGCGGGGCGGGTTGTCCGGCGGCCTGGCGGGCAGAGCCCAGCATTTCCTCGAACGAGAATTCCGGCCCGGTCAGTTTCATCGATACCGGCGCAGGCGCGGGCGCCTCCTCGGCCTCGAACATAGAGTCGGTCTCATCGAGCATGTCGCCGGCAACAGCGTCCTCGATGTCTTCATAGTCGTTGACCGGTTCGGGCGCGACCTCCCGCAACGCAGCGCTAGGCGCGCGTGCCGGAACAGGTTCATCATCCGAGATGATCTTGCGGATCGACGCGAGGATTTCCTCCATCGTCGGTTCTTTGTGCGCTTCGTTGGCCATCTTAGCCCCTCGTTACTGGAATCGTTTCCCAGACCTGACCTCAGGCGTAGGCCGAATCCGGTTAACAACCCTTTGACAAAGTTAACGCGTAAAGGCCCCGAAGGCCAGCGCCTCAGCCGATGGTGTCCAAACCGCCGGTTGCCCGCAACAGCTGGTGGGCCGCAACATAGGCGTCCCGCTCGGCGCCGACGAGCGCAAGGCGCGCCTCGAACAGCTGCTGTTCCTGGTCCAGCACGTCCAGCGTGGTGCGTACGCCGACGGCCAGTTCTTCCTTGGCGCCTTCATAGGCAATTTCGGCCGCCTCGACCTGGCGACGGGAGGCCTCGATGGCCCGGTTTGCCGCGCTGTAGCTGTACCAGGCCTGCGCCACCTGCGCTCGCACCTGCGTCTCGAATGCGTCCACCCGGCGGCGAGCCTGTTCGCGCTGCAGTTTGGCGGAATTGACCTGCGCCTTCACGGCGCCGCCTGTGAATAGTGGGATCCGGCCTTGGGCCACGGCAGATACGTTGGTGTCCCGGCGGCTGGCATCGCCCCAGGTTTCCTGCAGGCCGGCCGTGCCGACCACGCTGATCTGCGGGCGCCCGTCCGCACGGGCGACGTCGACGCCGGCTCCGGCCGCTTTCAGGTCTTCGCGGGCCGCGAGGATCGAGGGATTGTTCGCTTCAGCGTCGGCAAAGGCCGTCTCCACATCCACCGGGAGGGGCGGGAAGGGCGGCGGCGCCGGAAGGTCCCCCGGCTTCTGCCCCGTCAGAAACTCGTAAAGGGCTTCGCTGCCCTGAAGAGCTGCTTCTGCCCCGGCCAGTGCCGCACGGGCGCCTTCAAGGCGCGCCTGCGCCTGCGCAACGTCGGTGCGCGTCACCACGCCCACCTCGAACCGGTCTTCGGCCGCGCGGACCTGTTCGCCCGTCACTTCCACATTGTTCTTGCGGATCGCCACCGTCTCACGGTCCCGGCGCACGTCCACATAGGCCGTCACCACGTCGAGGATCAGGTCCTGCCGGGCCGCATCAAAGGTCTGGTCCGCCGAGCTGATCCCCGCCTTCGCCTGCCGGATTCCGGCGCCGATCCGGCCACCGGAATAGATCGGCTGGATCGCCTGCAGCTGCGCGCTGGCAATCGGGCGGTCGCCGGTGCCGAAATTGATCACCGAGTTGGTGTCCACATACTCGTACCCGCCGCTTCCGGAGACGCTGAGCTGCGGCAAGCCGGCCGAACGCGCGAGGTCGAGAGTCTCGCGGGCGATGTCTGTCCGGTAGCGCTCGATCTCCAGCTGCGGGTTGGTCGAGAAGGCCGCCGCCACTGCTTCCTGAAGCGTTTCGCCGTGTGCGGGCGCCCCGAGGACCAGGCTGTAGAGGCTGGCCCCGAGCAGGAGCGTTATTTTATGGGGGCGCATAGCAAATGTTCCTTTGCTGGATACAGAAGATATAGAGGCCCCCCTGCGCGACGTGAACAGGGTTCACCTCGCGGCAGAATAGCCCATCAGCGTAACTAGCAGTCAGAAGCTAAAGGTAGGTTTCCGGTCGAAGGCCGTAAAACGTGGCGGGCAGCAGTCAAAACCCTCCCGCGCGGATACCGAGCTGCCGGCTTTGGTGAAGACCTTTCCCCGGCCCATGCCGCCGGCATCCGCCAGCACCACGGCCATCCGGCCACCCTCGCGCAGCTGCTCAGCCCAGGCTTCGGGAAGCGTTTCCACCATCCCGGCGACATAAATGACGTCAAACGGCGCCTGTTCCGGCAGGCCCTTGGCCAGCGGCCCTTCCACCGGCGCGGCGCGGTCCACGCCGACTGCTGAAAAGCGCAGAGACATAGATTCGACAAGCTGCGCCGTCTCGTCCAGCGCGATCACGGTATCGGCGAGGTGGCTGATCAGCGCTGCCTCATAGCCCGCGCCGGCGCCGATCACCAGCACAACGTCGCTCGCTTTGATCTCGGCCATCTTGATCAGCTTCGCCGTATCGCGCGCAATCCAAAGCGCCCGGCCCGGCGACGTCTCGATCTCCAGCTCAGAATACGCCACGCCCTTGCGGGAATTCGGCACGAACACCTCACGCGGCGTGCGCAGAAAGGCGCTGATAATCCGCGGATCGGTGACGTCATTCGGGCGGATCTGGCTGTCCACCATGATTTCACGGGCGAGGTCGAAATCCATGCGAGTCACGTCTCTCTGCGAAGGCGAAGTCCTGCCGCCATGTATCATGCCCGGCCGCGCGTGCAATCTTCTGCGCGCCGCAATCAAAATAGCCTGCGCGCGCCGATTGTCTCACCCCGCGAGCCTTGCTAGGGACGGCGCGACTGCCCGAGGTTCCATGGCGGAGTGGTGACGCAGCGGATTGCAAATCCGTGCACCCCGGTTCGATTCCGGGTGGAACCTCCAGGCAGCCCTCCCGGGCCCCGAAAACACCGCGCCCGGCCACCCCGGTGCCTGGACCCGTACTTTGGCCCAACCGTAAACATGGCTTCTCCGGTTCATTTCATTCCGTTAACTCCGAATTAACCTTATCGGGCGACCTTGTACATGTCTTCTTTGGAGACACCCACCATCACCCAACGCCTTCGGCGGGAGCTCACGCTCCCGCCCTTTTTTCCTGTGGCGGCGGCGGTCCTGACCTCTCCCGGAAATTGTGCAGACGCCGCAGTTTGGCACTTGAACGGGGAGCGCGGTCTGCTATTCCCCCGTCTCCGGCTATTCCGTGATAGCTCAGTTGGTAGAGCAGGCGACTGTTAATCGCCCGGTCGCAGGTTCGAGTCCTGCTCACGGAGCCACTTCCCGAAAATCAGAATCGGCCTCCGATCGGGGTGGCGCGTTGCCGTTTCGGGTGCAGGCGGAAACCGGCTGCGGAATTGACAATGCCGCAACCGCCTCCCTTCTTGGCAGCAGAGGCAAGCAACAAGGCATCGACATGGGCCGGATCAATCCGCACTGGGTTCTGGCGCGCAAACCGCCGGGCGCCTGGCCGGTAGAGGATGACTTTGCCTGGCGCGAAACACCGGCGCCAACACCTGGCTCCGGACAGATGCTCACCCGAACGGTCTATCTTTCGCTCGACCCCTACCAATGGGGCCGTCGGCGCCGCGGCGTCGAGGCGCCTGGAGATATCTGCCATGGTCGTACGGTCTCGCAAGTCGTGGAAAGCCGCCTCGCCGGTTTCAGCGAAGGCGACTACCTCTTCAACACCAATGGCTGGCAGACCTTCGGCATCACGGGCGAGGGCGTAACTCATTTCGGCTACATGTTCCCCCGCAAGCTCGATCCGGCAGCCGCGCCGGTCTCAACCGCGCTCGGGGTTCTCGGCATGCTCGGGCTCACCGCCTATGCCGGGCTCTATCTGCAAAGCGAGCCGGCGCACGGCGAGACGGTCATTGTCTCCGCTGCGTCGGGCGGTGTCGGGCAGATCGTGGGACAGCTTGCCAGGCTGCGGGGCTGCCGCGTCGTGGGCGTCGCCGGGCGCGCCGAGAAGTGCGCCTTTGTGAAAGACGAACTGGGCTTCGACGCCTGCGTCTCACATCTCGCGCCGGATTTTCGCGAACAGCTAAGTGCAGCCTGTCCGGACGGCGCTGACGTCTATTTCGAAAATGTCGGCGGCGCCGTCTACGAAGCCGTCCTCCCGCTACTGAACCCGAAGTCCCGCATCACGCTTTGCGGTCTAGCATCACAATATGGCGTCATGGACAGCGACATCATGGACGCCTGGCGGCAAACCGGCGCGCCGGTATTCTCCCGGCTTGGTGTGAAGGTGAACCCGCTTTTCGTCGGCGACTTCGTCGCCGGTTATCAGGACACCTTCCTCGCCGAAATGGCAGACTGGCTGCGCAGCGGCCACATTCACTACCGAGAGGATGTATCGTCGGGCCTGCCTTTGGCCCCGGCCGCATTCGGCGCCATGTTGGCCGGCAACAATTTCGGCAAGACCCTCGTAGAGATCAGTCCCGACCCTGCGCGCTGATCGACCTGCGGCAAGTGTAAATCATTGTTTTCATATATTTTGCTGACCCGCCACGAATATTGCCGGCGAGATGTATGGTGCCCGGGGGCGGAATCGCGAGCGCACTTACAGCTTTGTTTTATTTTGAGAAATTAATGTGGCGCATCGTCGGATGCCAACAATCTGCCAACAAATCGGTAGCTGTTGGCATGGGAGAGTGGTTCGATTCCGATTTCCACAGGAAATCCGACAAGGTGAAGTCCCTGACCCTACGAGCCGGGTCAAGAGGGCCTCATCGACGAGGTTGGCTATCCATCTCGAACGATGAACTGTGGAGCGAGAATTGAGGTTAGAGATACGTCACTGACATATGGGTCAATGACGTTTACTACGGCATGGCGCGACGTTGAGGCTGACGTTGTGGAACCATCGGAGTTCATTTGGCGATCAAGCTCGGCTGGTATGATGAATGAAGAGGAAGCGCAGCTGATCTCGCCAACCGGCGCGCCGAACTGATCGAACATTTAGGCCTCATCGCCGATACTTATGGAAAGTGACATGACCAACGCCGCCGCAAGCCTCAAGAAAGGCCTCCAGGAGGCGCTCTCCCACGCCAAAGGTCACAAGACGGACGCATGGGTTCAAGATATAAAAGTGCCGGAGCCTGATGTGGCCGCAATCCGCGAGCGCTCAGGATTGTCGCAGGCCGAATTTGCTCGCAGCATTGGCGTCGCCGTAGGGACCCTTCGGGGCTGGGAGCAGGGGCGCAGGCGCCCCGAAGGTCCGGCGCGGGTATTGCCGTCGCTCATCGAAAAACGACCATGGATCGTGCAGGACGAGCTGCGGAGTTAGGCGGCGATTTCCGATTGCTCAGAGATCCAGATCTCATTTGTTGGCGGATAGAGTTTTCCGGCGTTGAGAAGTCCAAGCCGAGCCAGTTCGTGTAAGTACGCAGATTGACGTCACGTGCAATGAACCCGGAACACTGATCGACCTTGATCATCATGTGAGTCCCTTCTTGGGTGCGTATCCGGGACCATTGGCCGCGCAAAGATCGCCGCACTGCGCGGCGATCTCTGGAGCGCTCTTGGACCAAGCGTCTATGACCGTCAGTGCCCGGAGCTTCTGGCCGGTCGCCAGCCGGTCAAATACAAAATTCGCTACCCACCCGTCAGGCGGCGTGACAGCTGCCCCGCGGTCGCGAATAAGCTTCGCCCAGATATTCCGTTTCGAATGTTCGTTGCGCAATAGGAGGCCCAGCCGAAGCCTTCCGATTTCCCGCAAAATTGCCCTTCGCCGGATACTTCAATCACAATAGAACTGGTTTGAAGTGGCCAGAGCAAATGCAATACAGACGTCGCGCTTCATTTCGGTCGTTGCGTAGTGAGCATAGTGCTCCGAAAGAAATGGTGGACGCGACGACTGGTTGTCCCCCAGGTTAGCCCGGATTTGCTGGCGTCTGGACACCGCCGGCGGGATGTGTGTCTGCGGGCATATCCATTACGGCCTCTTTGCCGCACGCATCACCCTTCGCTCTGGTTTCGTCAGTCGATTTTGACATTTCGGCGCAGCAATCCTTCGTTGCTTGCTGCTTGGGGGGTGTTTCGGAAGCTGCACGGATTGGCGGAAAGTCGGGGTGACCGGCTTTATGGTGTGCAAGAGCGGGCAGGGGGACCATCAAGGTCAGTATGGTGAAGACGGCGGCAGCGGATACTTTGCGCATTTGGTGGTTCCTTTGATGTCAGCGAATGAAAAGCCGAGAAAGGCTTGAATGCCGGTCTCTGTTTTTGAATTCGCTGTCAGGCGTCGGCTGGTTACATCCGTAAAAACAAAAGTCTTCAGTGCGAACTTTAACCTGTAGGCGCTCCGGAACCGGAGCATCCATGAGGGTCCGGCAGATTGCGGAGACAAGCGCTGTTCGGACTTTGTAACCTTTTCCCTGCGGCGTACGAACCACCAGTTGATGATGATGTCGGGCGATAAAGGCTCATGAGCATAGTTGCGATCTTATCCCATGAAAGTGATTACTCTGGTTTTTGTCTTCCGCTTAGGATGCCAGGACAAACGAGTCCCGTCATACCCTTCGAAACTCACAGGACTCCGATCTCTTCGGAAATGCAGTGTCACAAGGCTGGCGGGACAATGAATCCACATGAACCGGAATTGCATTTGTTGATGCTGAAGAGCAATTCCGGAGATGAAGCCGCCTATCGTACCCTCCTTCAGAAGTTGAGTGGCTTGTTTCGGCGATTCTTCCGTCAGAAGTTGTACGGTCGTGATGACGCGGCGGCTGAGGACCTCGTGCAGGAAACGCTGCTGGCTATCCATTTGAACCGGCGGAGGTATGATCCCGGTCGTCCGTTCACGGCTTGGGTATATGCCATAGCGCGTTACAAACTGATGGATCACTTCAGACGCAAGCCGGCTGGCCGGGAGTTCGTTCCAGTTGACGATGTCGTAGGACTTTTTTCAGAGGAAACTGCGGATCAAACAGACTTCGGCCGTGATATCGAGGTCCTGCTGGCCCAACTGCCGGAAAAGCAGGGCAGTGCGATTCAGCTCGTAAAGCTGGATCACTTATCGATCCGCGAGGCTTCAGTAAAACTGAGTATCTCTGAAGCCGATGTAAAAGTCAGTATTCATCGCGGGCTCAAGAAACTTATGTCCCTCGTTTCAAAGGAAAAGTCCTCGTGAAGACTGATGATCTCGTCTCAGAACTCTCGCGCGGGGTATCGGCAGTTCGCCCGGTGAGGCCACGATTGAGGCTGTCGGCAGCGGCGGCAGCAGGTCTTGTCGCATCTGTCGTCCTGCTTTTCCTGATCTTTGGTACGCGCGCGGATTTTTCGCAAGCGGGCGCCCACATCGTCCTAAAAGGCTTTTATGGTCTTGCGGCTGCGGCGGCGGCGACGCCCTTCCTGCTCGAAGTATCCCGCCCAAGCACTTCGGCCCGGCACGGTTTCTGGCCAATCGGTGTATTCGCGGTCCTGAACATCTTGATTGGCCTTCTTGTCCTTGCCGCGACTCCCCCAGAGGTGCGTCTGCACGCCTGGACGGGTGACCGGTTCCCCGAATGCCTCTACCGGATCCCGCTGCTCGCCCTTCCCATCGCGGTGGCTTTGACATTTGCCGTTCGCGGGCTTGGCGCGACTCGGCTGACGCTTGCAGGCTCTGCGATCGGCGGGGTCTCGGGCTCGCTTGCAGCAATCGTCTACGCCAGTTGCTGCCCGGCTGACTCGGTTCTCTATGTTTTAAGTTGGTATCTCGCGTCCGTACTGCTTTGCGCGGGTGCAGGCGCCATCCTTCTGAGTAGGGCACTGAAATGGTAGCAACCCGGTGGTGGGATGGAATTATTTGATCGACCGCCCGTGATCTCTCTGTTTAATCAATGACCTAGTCATTTTCTCGGATTATCCTTTGGCATGCGATTGATGCGCTCCTTCGTAGTTTTACTGGCGATGATCGCTGTCGCTGGGCCAGTGCTGGCCTGCTGCCAGCCGTTACCGCGCGCCGAGACGATGCTGCACGGCGCCGAGGAAGAACTCAGCTGCGCGGACATGCCCGGAATGGGCGGTTCTACGGCCCCCGATGAAAACGGATGCGACGGGTGCCCTGACTGCGCAGCAACCGCTGCGTCCCTCGAAACCGCTTCAGTCGCCCTGAAAGCCGACCCATCAGAGCCCGCGGCGCTGATGCCTGTTCTGGCCCAGTTTCCAGGCTTTCAAGAGCCTGCAATGGAGCGGAAAACTGGCCCTCCACGCGAGGGACCGCCCCGTGTTCTCACGCCGGTACACCTTCGCGACCGCCTCCTGATTTGATGTTCTGAAAAGTTGCCGCGCGCCCTGCCGGGCTGCGCGCCGCTTTGCTCAGTCCATCTTCAGGAGACTTCCCATGCCATTCCGTGTGACGCCGCTCGCTGCGGTGGTCCTGTCTATCGCCGGCCTGCCATTCGCTGCGGCCGCCCAGTCGTTCGAAGATCTGGAACGGCAACTTGCGTCTCATCCGTCGCTTCTGGAGCTGGAGTACGAGGCTGAAGGCGCCCGCAATCTGGCGGTGGCCGAAACAGCGCTGCCGGATCCGGAGTTTTCGGTCGGCGTCGATGATTTTCCCATCCACGACCCGCAATACTATGGCTACGTGCCGGTCAACACAGAAGTCGGCGTGCGACAGGCCATTCCCAATCGCGCCTCGCGGCGCGCCCGCTCTGAGCGTGAGTTGGCGTCGGCCCGGCGCTTTGACACATTGCGGGCCGCGCGCCTCGACGCGCTGCGCGGCGAACTCATCGTGCTCCTTTTGGAGCGGTCGCGGATCGACAGGCAACGCGCGCTTCTGGACGAGCGTGCGGGCCTGTACGCCGAACTAACAGATGTGGTGTCGGCGGAGATCGACGCGGGACGGCCCGCGATTTTCAGGCTGGCCGAGATTGAGAGTGAACGCGCTGCACTTGGCCGCGACCGCGCCGCGCTTGAGGCGGGATCGCGCCAGGTTGAGGCGAAGTTGACTGAACTGATCGGTGATCTCGAAAGACCCGCCGCACCCATCGAGATGGCCGGTGAATGGACGGGAGACCCTCAGATGTTTCATTCGGTTCGCACCGCGCGCGCCGAAGTCGGGATATTCGGTGCCGGCGTCGATGAAGCCCGGGCCGACTGGCAACCGGACTGGGGGGGGCAGCTGACCTACGAACTGAGGGACGAGCGGAGGGGCCCGTTCGGCGAGAGCCTTGCAGGTGACGATGTCTTGGGAGCGATGGTCTCGTTCAGCCTGCCGATCTGGGGTGAAAAGAGCCAGGCCCCGCGAACGAGGGCCGCCAAGTCCGCGCTTGAGGCCGCGCGCAGCCGCGAGGCTGCAGCGCTTCGGAGCGCCGTCGCCCAGTTGGACGGGCTTGAAGCAATGCGCGATCAGGCAGGCCGCTCCCAAGATAGCCTCCGGGCGAACATCGAGGCCATCGAGGACGCGGTCGCGTCCCAGCTGATCGTTTATGAGTCCGGCAGCGGAGACTACGCGCCGGTGCTCGATGGCCAGATCGCAATCCTGAAGTTGCGTGCTGAAATCATCATGGAAGAGACCCTCGCGGCATCGGCGATTGCCCGCATCAACGCAATTCTGGTGACACCATGAGACGTATACTGATATTTTCCGTGTCGGCGCTGGCGCTGATCCTGCCAGCGTGCAGCCCCGCGCCGGGCGCCGGACAAACCGGAAGGCCCGAGGCTGAAAGCCCGGGCGCCTCCTACACCTGCCCGATGCACCCTCATTACATCTCCACAGACCCAGATGGATCGTGTCCGATTTGCGGGATGGATCTTGTCGCCGCTGCCGGGTCTGCACAGCAGGATACGGCGACCGGCGAACGCGCGGTGCTCTACTATAAAAATCCGATGGGGCAGGCGGACACTTCGCCGGTTCCGAAAAAGGACTGGATGGGTATGGACTATATTCCGGTCTATGCCGAGGCGTCTTCCGGGCCCGGTTTCTCCGTTGCCCCGGAAACGCTGCAGACGATGGGCGTGCGCACAGAGGCCGCAAGGCGCCGCCCGCTCGGGCGCGCGCTTCGCGCGTTCGGTACGGTCGAGACCAATGAACGGTTAGAAGCAGTCTCTGTGTCGCGGC
This sequence comes from Hyphomonas sp., assembly GCF_022844445.1. Taxonomy (GTDB): domain Bacteria; phylum Pseudomonadota; class Alphaproteobacteria; order Caulobacterales; family Hyphomonadaceae; genus Hyphomonas. Next base: position 17,828 of record NZ_JALHLS010000004.1, on the reverse strand, counting down.
TTGAAGGCTGGATCGAAAACCTGAGAGTGCGGGCTGAAGGCGACGCGGTTGAGCCGGGGGCACTGCTTTATGACATCTACAGTCCGGACCTGATCTCGGCCCAGAAGGACTTCCTCAATTCCCTCGAGATCGGAAACCCGAAACGCATCGCCTCGGTACGCCAGCGGCTGAGGTCACTCGGAATGCAGCCCGGCGTGATTGCGCGCATCGAAAAGAACAGATCGCTCATCGAGCGCGTTCCAGTTTATGCCGAGGACGGAGGACTGGTCACCGAATTGACCGTCCGGGAAGGCGATTACGTCACGGCGGGCTCACCCGTGCTTCGTCTTCAATCCTATTCCGATGTGTGGATCATGGCGCAGATACCCGAAGGCGATCTGCCTCTGGTCAGGACCGGTCTTGCCGTGACGCTCTCCTTTCCAAGCGCTCCGGACGTCGCCTCAGACGGCAAGATTGCGTTCATCTACCCTGAAATCGATTCGCGGACCCGCACAGCGCGCGTCCGTATCGAAGTAGAGAACGCCGCTGGCCTCCTGCGTCCGGGAGCCTACGCAGACATCCGGATGGATCTCGGCGGCGAGCCGCGCCTCACGGTGCCGACGGAGGCAGTATTGAGGGACTCAGCAGGTGCCCGGGTTGTCATCGCGCTGGGCGAGGGGCGGTTCGAAAGCCGTGATGTGCGAACCGGGGCTTCGGCCGGCGGGCATACCGAAATCATTTCCGGGCTGAACGAAGGCGAGCTGGTCGTTGCAAGCGGACAATTCCTGCTCGACAGCGAGGCGAGCCTCAGGGAAGGGCTGGCTAAAATGCAGGCGCCGAAGGGCACATCGGCGGATATGTCTACGCCGTTCGCCGATCTTGCCGTGGATGCGGCGACGCTTGCCGAGCTTGATCACTTCACTGATGCTGCGCTTTATCTCCATGAAGCGTTGACCGAGGGATATGAACCGAGGGCGGACTTCTTTGCCCCGGCCCTGCTGCTTGGCGAGCGCCTCTCCTCGCGGTTTACCGGAACGCGGCTCAGCGGCGTGCTCGGCGGCGCGATGCAGGCACTCAAGGCGGCGCAGGCGGCCCCTGATAATGAGGGGCAGCGCGCGGCATTGGCCGAGCTCTCGGCGGCGCTCGCGCCCTGGTGGCTGAACGGGGCGCCGGCCCATTACAAGCAGTCGGGCCTTGCGCTCTTCCGCGAGGCAACCAGTGACCGCCTCTGGATTCAGACGGCAGGCGCGCCGCTCAATCCCTTCGGGAGTAGCAAGTCAGAAGCCGTCGCCTGGCCCGATCCGATGGCGGAGATGCAGCCATGACGACGCCGGAAAACCTCGCCGGACGCGATCCCTCACAATCATTGATCGCGAGACTGATCAGCTGGTCGATTGCCAACCAGCTGATCGTGCTTTTTCTGTCGGCCGCCCTTGCGGTCTCCGGTTGGCTTGCGCTCCAGAACACCCCGCTCGATGCGATTCCGGACCTGACCGATACACAGGTCATCATACGGACGGACTTTCCGGGCCAGTCACCGCAGATTGTCGAAGACCTGGTGACTTATCCCTTGTCCACCAATCTTCTCGGTCTGCCCCGGACAAAGGACGTCCGGGCAACGTCAATGTTCGGGACAAGCTTCGTCTACGTGATCTTCGAAGACGGCGTTGATCTCTATTGGGCCCGCTCGCGTGTCCTTGAAGCCTTGTCCAGGCTGGGCGGCACACTTCCGGCCGGCGCCGTCCCGCAGATGGGGCCTGATGCGACCGGAGTTGGCTGGGTCTATCAGTATGCGCTGGTCGACAAGACCGGTCGCACGGATCTGGCTGAACTCAGGTCGCTGCAGGACTGGTTCCTGAAACTGGAACTTGCGGGCATCGAAGGCGTCGCCGAGGTCGCGTCGGTTGGCGGATTTGTCCGCGAGTACCAGGTCCTGATCGATCCGAACCGGCTTCGCGCCTTTGATGTTGGGCTGCCGCGACTTGCCGAAGCAATACGCGCAGCTTCGAGCGAAGTCGGCGGACGCGTTGTTGAACAGGCCGAAACCGAGTTTGTCATCCGCTCGCCCGGCTATGTCGATGAACGGGCAGACCTTGAGGCCGTTGTCGTATTCTCCGAGGACGGAACACCGGTTCTGCTTTCCGACGTTGCGCGCGTTGTCGAAGGCCCGGCGCTTCGCCGGGGCGTTGTCGAACTCAATGGAGAAGGCGAGACAGTTTCCGGTATCATCGTCATGCGCCACGGCGAGAACGCCCTGGACGTGATTGCCAGGGTGAAGGCCAAACTCGCCGAACTGCAACGAGGATTGCCGGAAGGCGTCGAGATCGTGACGGTGTATGATCGCTCGCCTCTGATCGAAGGCGCTGTCCGCTACCTTGAAGAAAAACTGCTCGAAGAAGGCCTGGCGGTCGCGTTGGTCATTCTGGTCTTTCTCCTGCACGTCCGCTCGTCGCTTGTGGCCATCATAACCTTGCCGCTAGGCGTGCTGGGCGCCTTCCTGATCATGTCGTGGCAGGGCGTGACAGCAAACATCATGAGCCTTGGCGGGATCGCAATCGCAGTTGGCGCCATGGTGGACGCGTCGATCGTGCTTGTCGAAAATGCCAGCCGGAAACTTTCGGAGACAGACACGGGCCACAACCCGCGCCTTCGGCGCGAGATCATCCTGCGGGCGGCGCAGGAAGTCGGGCCGGGGATCTTCTTTTCTCTGTTGATCATCACGGTTTCATTCCTGCCGGTCTTTGCGCTTACGGGAGAAAGCTACCGGCTCTTCTCGCCTCTCGCCTTCACCAAGACCTATGCAATGGCCTTTGCGGCCATCCTGTCCGTTACTCTCGTTCCGGTTCTGATGCTCTACCTGATGCGAGGGAAGTTCAGGCGCGAAGAAGCCAATCCGCTGAACGCGCTCTTCGTGCGCGCCTACCGGCCTGTGCTGCATCTGGCGCTCCGGTTCAAATGGGCTGCGATCGCGCTCGCCTTGATCGCAACCGCCAGCGTTGCCCTGCCGGTCACGCGCCTCGGGACAGAGTTCATGCCGGCGCTCTACGAGGGCGAGCTGCTCTACATGCCCGTGACCTTGCCGGGCGCATCGGCGACCAAGATGCGGGAAATCCTGGGTCAGACGAACCGGATCCTTATGACCGTGCCGGAAGTCGAACGGGTGTTCGGCAAGGCCGGTCAGGCCGAGACGGCGACCGACCCGGCGCCGCTCCCGATGATCGAGACCTGGGTGCGGCTGAAACCAAAATCACAATGGCGTCCTGGATTGACCCCTGAGCAGCTGCAAGCGGAGATGAACGACAAGTTGCAGATGCCGGGTCTGGTCAGCTCCTGGGGGTACCCCATCAAGATACGCATGGACATGGTTTCGACCGGCGTGCGCACACCGATCGGTGTAAAGGTCACGGGCGACAATCTCGACGAACTCGACCGTCTGACGCGCGAGATAGAGGCTGTAATCGCCCCGGTCAGGGGAACACGCTCGGCTTTTGCCGACCGTGTGCTCGGCGGAAAATACCTTGAAATCACGCCGGACCGTGCGGAGCTGGCGCGGCGCGGTATCGACATGGGCGCATTCCAGATGGTTGTTCAGACGGCGCTCGGCGGCGCCGCGCTCGGACAATCGGTCGAAGGGCGCGAGCGCTATGATATCATGATGCGCTATGACCGTGCCTTCCGCGAAACGCCGGACGACATCGCGCGGATCCTCGTTCCGGCGCCAAGCGGCGCCCACATACCGCTCGGCGAACTGGCTGACATTGCCTATGTCGAAGGACCGCCGATGATCCGCTCCGAGAACGCCCGTCTGACAGGTTGGGTCTTCGTTGATATCGCCGGCCGCGATCTCGGTGGCTATGTCGAGGAGGCGCGCAGGGTGGTCGCCGACAGTGTGGTGTTGCCGCCTGGCTATGCCGTCTCGTTTTCCGGTCAGTATGAGCAGTTCGAGGAAGCCAATGCACGTCTGCGCATTGCTATCCCGGCGGCCGTAGCGTTGATTTTTCTTCTGCTGATGCTGCACTTCGGCCGGCTGGACCGGACACTGATCGTCATGCTCAGCCTGCCGTTCGGGCTTATCGGCGGCATGTGGGCTGTCTGGCTCGCCGGTTACAATCTTTCAGTCGCCGTGGCTGTCGGCTTCATTGCACTGGCAGGTATCGCCGTTGAGACCGCTGTGGTGATGCTGCTCTACATGGATGCGCAGGTCCGGGAGACGCCGCCTGGGTCCAGGCGGGAGCTTCTCGACGCTGTCAGCCGCGGGGCCGCGATGCGGGTCAGGCCCAAGCTCATGACGGTTGCCACGATCTTTGCAGGCCTTGCCCCTGTCTTCTTCACCGACGGCCTCGGCGCAGATGTCATGCGCCGGATCGCCTTGCCTATGGTGGGAGGAATGGCTTCAACGCTGGTGCTGACACTGATCGTCATCCCGGTGATCTACTATATCTGGGTTGGACGAAACCTGCCGGCGAGCACTGAATAGTGCTGCCACTACGTTTACTGAATCAAAGCTCAACAAAGGAGATCAATCATGAAGCTCGTTAGACCTACCCTGATACTTGGCGCTCTTGCAGTAGTGCTTTCTGCTTGTGGCGGAGCAGAGTCAGCGCCCGCGAACCCGGCTTCGGAATCTGGCAGTCTAGCGGAGGCTGCCACTCCTGGCGAAAGCCCAACTGAACCGGAGCGCACTGGATCCGGCTTTGGAACGATCACGTCATTGGGTACCAAAGGGGACTTTGTGACAATTGACCACGGACCGATCGAGGGGCTCATGGGATCAATGACCATGGGGTTTGAGCTTGTGAGCGATGTGGACATTGCAGGACTTGCTGAGGGCGACACCGTCGCCTTCAGCGTCAAACACGGAAGGGACGGTGTCTACCGGATTATCTCCATCTGCAAAACAACTGAGAGCGGCTCCGATTGCCTTGTCGAAGAAGCGGTGAAGTGACGGATGTCCAACAAGGCCCTCGCGCCTGCGGTGATCCATGTTCAGGCCAATCCAGTTCGATCCTGGGCTCTACGGCTCAGGATGACTTTGCGCTTTGGTTCAGCCGCAGGGAATTGGCGATCACGGAGACGGAGGACAGGGCCATCGCTGCGGCTGCGATCATGGGAGAGAGCAGGGTGCCGGTAAGGGGGTACAGGACGCCTGCAGCAATGGGAATGCCGGCAGCGTTGTAGGCAAAAGCGAAGAAAAGGTTCTGCCGGATGTTCCTCATGGTTGCCCGCGAAATAGTCCGTGCCCGTACAATGCCTCCAAGGTCTCCCTTGAGCAGTGTGACACCGGCGCTTTCTATGGCGACATCCGTGCCGGTGCCCATTGCGATGCCCACATCCGCGGCCGCCAGGGCAGGGGCGTCATTGACGCCATCGCCCGCCATGGCAACGACCCGGCCCTCGGCGATCAGGCGTTTCACGATATCAGCCTTCTGGGCAGGCAGGACTTCGGCCTCGACGGCATCGATACCGAGCGACCGGGCGATTGCATCTGCGGTCGTGCGGTTGTCGCCGGTCGCCATGACGATGTGCAGGCCGGCATCCCGAAGGGCTTTGAGCGCGTCCGGCGTCGATGCCTTTACCGGATCGGCGATCGCGAACAACGCAACTGCCGCGCCGTCGACTGCAGCGTAGATGGCAGTTGCACCGTCTTTCCGGCGGCGTTCCGCGAGCGCCCGCAGCGCGGCTGTGTCGATGCCGAGTTCGTCCATGAAGCGCTCGGCGCCCAGCGCGACCTTGTGTCCCTCGACGATCCCTACGACGCCCTTTCCTGTGGGCGAGTCAAAGTCTGAAGGTTCGGAAAGCGCAAGACCTTTTGCACGCGCAGCAGCGACGATCGCAGTGGCCAGGGGATGTTCGCTTTGACTTTCCAGGCTTGCGGCAAGGCGGAGGGCGACCGTTTCATCCGCGCCCGGCGCCATATCCATCCCGACAAGTGCGGGTTTGCCTTCTGTCAGTGTGCCGGTCTTGTCGATGAGCAGGGTATCAACCTTTTCCATGCGTTCGAGCGCTTCAGCATTCCGGATCAGCACGCCGGCCCGCGCCCCCGCACCGACACCTGTCATGATCGACATCGGCGTGGCGAGGCCGAGCGCGCACGGACAGGCAATGATCAGTACCGAGACGGCCGCTATGAGACCATAGGAGAAGGCTGGCTCCGGCCCGAAGATCAGCCAGCCAAAGAAGGCTGCTAAGGCGACAACGATCACGGCAGGAACGAACCAGCCGGATACAAGGTCCGCGAGGCGCTGGATGGGCGCGCGGCTGCGCTGCGCCTCTGCAACGAGATGGACGATCTGCGAGAGCATGGTCTCGCTGCCGACGCGTTGCGCCTCGACAATCAGGCTGCCAGTCTGATTGACCGTTGCCCCGATAACCCGGTCATTGACCGATTTGGTGACCGGCATGGATTCCCCAGTCACCATCGACTCGTCGATGGAGGAGCGTCCTTCAAGGACGACGCCATCGGCCGGAATCTTTTCGCCGGGCCGCACGCGCAGCCTGTCACCGGCAACGACTGTCTCGAGCGGCACATCTTCTTCTGTGCCATCCGCATTGATCCGGCGGGCAGTTTTCGGGGCAAGGTCAAGTAGCGCGCGAATGGCGCCTCCTGTCGCTTCCCGCGCCTGGAGTTCGAGCACCTGCCCAAGCAGCACCAACGTGATTATGACGGCGGCAGCTTCAAAATAGACCGGAACCGTGCCGTGCGCCGAGCGCAGTTCGGCCGGGAACAGGCCCGGCGCAATTGCCGCGACCATACTGTAGATCCAGGCCGCACCTGTGCCGAGCGCAATCAGCGAAAACATGTTCAGGCTGCGGTTTCTGACCGACGCGGCTCCCCGCGCGAAGAAAGGCCAGCCTGCCCAGAGCACCACGGGCGTTGCCAAAGCCATCTGGATCCAGGGATTGATCGTGGGCGGAATGAACCGGTCAATTCCGAAGACGTGCCCACCCATTTCTATGACCAGCAGGGGCAATGACAGCACCACGCCGAACAGGAAGCGCCGTTTCATGTCGCGCAGCTCGGGATTGGGGCCATCGCCTGCGGTTGGCGTCATCGGCTCCAGTGCCATGCCGCAGATCGGGCAGGCTCCAGGGCCGTCCCGCACGATCTCCGGGTGCATCGGGCAGGTCCACTGACTTCCTGCAGCTGCCATCTTCGCACGTGAGGCGCCAGCATGACCGTGGACGCCAGCCCTGTGGCCGGAGTGGTCATGCATATCCGCCTCATGCGCCGTGAAGGCATCCAAGTAGGTGGCGGGATTTGCTTCAAACTTCGATTTGCAACCTGCGCTGCAGAACACGACCTCGGCGCCCTCATGCATAAGGCGGTGCGGGGTGTCTGCCTTCGGAGTCATGCCGCAGACCGGGTCGCGCGTCGGTCGCGGACCCGCAGTTGTGGTTTCACTTGAAGACATGCCGAGCTCCTGCGTGCTTTTTGCTATGTCTTCAAATATACCCCTATACCGTATCGGTCAATTACCCCGTGGGGGTATATTTGATCTTGCGGGCGCTCTTCAGCCATCGCTTAAGAACGGCCGGACGAGCTGACCTGTATAGGTTGAGGGATAGTCTGCTTCGTTTTCGATCCCAAGGTCGCCCGAGAAAAAGGGGCGATCCGCATCGAAGTGGGCCGTTCCGAGCAGCCTGTCCCAGAATGTCGTGAAGAGACCAAAGTTGACGTTGCCCTCAGCCGAAGATTTGAGGTGATGAAACCTGTGAACGGGCGCAAGTGCGAGCACATGGCGAAGCGCGCCGATCTTCATGTCGGTGTTCGAGTGCTGGAGGAGCAGCTGAATCGCCACCGCGAATGCAAGCAGCACGGCGACATCCAGCGGCATGCCTGCGAGAAGGAGTGGCGCAGTCCCTGCCATCAGTTCGATCGCCTGATGGACGGGGTGCTTCATGAGGCCGTTGAAGCCGTACATTCGCGTAACGCTGTGATGCACGGCATGGAAGCGCCAGAGAAACTTGTAGTGATGGCTCGCCCAGTGAATGACGGTGATCCCGGCGTCGGCGACAAGTATTGCAAGCAGCAGCTGAGCCCATAGCGGCCAGCTGCCTGGCCAGATTGGGGGGAAGGGTACGATGGCAGCCAACATCGGAATGAGAAGTACCGACACGGCAATCGAGCCTTCATTGACCAGCGCGTGGAGACCATCTCTCAAAGTATCGCCCTTTGGGCGGTTCCAGTCCTCCTGGTACGGAATAAACCGCTCAGCAAGGAATGACATCCCGATTGCCGTGAGCAAGAGCACGGCAAGACCAGCTTTGGGTGCACCGGACTGCACAAGTGCGATTGCAGCGCCATTGAAGGTCAGCAGCATCAGCGGCGCATAGGTCCACTTGGAGATCTGTTTTAGAATGGGCATGGGGGTTCCGTTTGACTGCGAGCAGGCGAGTGTCGCCTCATCTGATCACAGGGTAACGGGCGCAGCCCAGCTGTCTTGAACGATTCAACAACCTTGCCGCTTCGGGGCAACCCGGACTTCCAGGCCAGAAAGACCTGCGCCGGGCGAGACACCGAACCAGCGGCGCATGCGGCGCGTGAAATGGGATTGATCGGAAAAGCCGCCGGCCTCAGCCGCCTGAGCCAGACTTGCGTTGTCTGAAAGCGCGCGCGCTGCGCGCTGCAACTGCCGCCATTGGAGAACGTGGGAGATGGGCGCCCCGAATGTTGCATGTGATATCTGGCGCAGGCGACTGGGCGACACTCCAAGGTCGTGAGCAATCGAGCCTGGCGTGGCGGAGACCGGGGCGCCATCAAGCAGCTGTGTCAGCGATCTCTCTGGCTGTGCGGATTGTTCTCCAATCGCGAATGCACCCATCAGGTTAGCCGGCGAGCCGGTTTCGTTCAGCGCATCCAATGCGGCTGACAGGCGCGAATCTGCAAGGCTGAAGCCGCGTTCGTGACCCGAACCCGCTGAGGCAGCCCTTGCGCGGTCAAAGTAGATGCTCCGCAACCTTGTCTCGATTGGACCGATGGCATGTGCACATCCCGACGGTATGATCACGTACTGCCGAGGCGGGATGATCTGGAGTCTGCCGCAGCACTCGATTTCAAGTGGCCCATCGATCCCGGCAGTCAGCTGGTGAGCGAGATGGGTATGGGGCGCGTTGGCGCCCGCCACACCTTGCAGAATCGCCCAGCCGTCTCCGATGGTGAGCGAGCCACGCCAGCGCCCAGCCTGCATCAATGACTGTCACTCTCGGATATCTTGGCCGACGACCAGTGTATGTGGACAATCTGCCAGTCTCCGTCCGTCTGTTTGAGGACCATCGTCTCCATCAGACGACTGTTGACGGCCTTGCCCCGGAACGTGCCGGTGGACACAGCTTCGGTCATGACTGTTGCAAGGCCTTCGCCTTCAAAAACGTGGCGGCTGAGGACCTTTGTCTCAACCGCTTTTGAGAACTCGATATCTGCGCCCATATGATGAGAGCGGTATTCTTCGAGAGAGCGCTCGATTCCGCCGCTCTCGGCGATCTGAACGTCAGGGGCCATCAAGGCGGACAGGGCACCGGTATCGCCCGCATCAAGCGCTGCAGCAAAGGCATCGACGATCCCGACGGGTGACCCTGGTGCTTCCGGGTGGGCGCTTTCATGGGCAAAGGCAGGTCCCGCAACACTCAGGAGAGCTGCGGCAAAGATGGCGATGATGTAGGTTTTCATTCGGGTTTCCTTATTCAACGGGGCCAGAAATTGTTGTCGCGGCGGCAATTATACCGAGAATCAGCACAAAGAGCACCGCGTCTACCCGGAGCGTCGCCCGAAGGTTCGCCCGCCCGCTGACGGCATCAGTGGCGAGCTGGTGTGTGACACGAGTCATGTTGAGCGCGCCAAGTCCGAGGATCAGCAGTGCGGCCAGAAACTTAGCAGCAAGGAGCCGTCCGTATCCGGAGTTGAGCGCCGATGTCAGGTCGCCATTGATCCGCCAGAAAAGGTAGACGCCGGATACAAACAGCAGCGGCACGATGAACCGGGCGACACGGCTGAACGATTCCGCGCGGGCAAGAACATCTCGGTCAGTCAGCGCAGGGGCAGGCCAGAGCGTAACGGGCGCCGCCAGCCAGAAGCCGGCGATCAGGACATGGACCGCAACGACCCAGGGGGCGAGCCCCGGCGCCTCAAGACCTGCCGTATGCCCCGTGAGGCCAAAGCCTGCGCTGATGCTGATAGCGGCGAACATAAGAAGGATACGACCTTTCGCCATGCTTGCCGCAAAGAGGAGGACAGCGCCCGCGAACAAAGCCAGTGCAGGTCTTCCGCCGCCGGTCCAGGTCCACCCGAACTGATCAAGGGACAGCGCCGCGCCGAGGCTGCCGCCCATCTGTGCGTTGAGAATGAGCAGCCGCATCAGCGCGGAGGCCGCTACCAGGGCGGCGAGCCATGTATAGGCGCGACGGTTGGTGTGCAGTCCGAGCGCCCCGTGGAGCGCCGCCCCGATCGCTGCGAGGCTGACGCCATAGAGCAGGATCTTGGTTGCAAGATTGGCGGCGTCCAGCAGGGGCATATCGGTCCGGCCTACTTCAGTTCGAAAGTCGATTTGCCGGTCATCGGATGACCATCCTTCGACATCGTACGCCATTCGACGGTGTAGAGACCGGGCGCGAGTTCCGGCAGCGGCACCGTGAATGTGGCTGCCGGTGCTTTTGGCGGCATGAAGCCTAGATCGACCTTTTCTCCGGCCTGTGTCTGGATAGAGAATGATATCAGACCGACCGGCTGGCTGAAGCTGAACGAGAAGTCTGCAGGAGCGGAGTCGATGACGGCGGCATTCTCGATGCTCGTCGATTTGACACTGATGTGAGCAAGCGCGGGAGCAGCTGAGAGAGCGAGCGCCAGAACTGTTGCGGCGATTAATTTGGGCGTGTGCATGGGATGTCCTTTCCGGACCGAGAGTTTCAATTAGATACGCTTCAGAACCAGAGCCTGATGCCGGTGACGAAGGAGAGGGTTTCTGTGTCTTCTCCACGGGCCCGGACAAAGTCTGCGGTCTCGCCGGTCGAGGCTTTCCAGTTGACCCCGACATAGGGCGCGAACTGACGATCGAACTCATAGCGAAGGCGCAGGCCAAGTTCTGCTGTCGATAGTCCGGCGCCGGTTTCAAGTTCGGGCACGTCCTCCGCCGCGAAATTCAGTTCCGTGCGCGGTTGAAGCACGAGACGCTGGGTCAGAAGGAATTCATACTCGGCTTCGAAGCGGGCTGAGAGATCACCCTCTTCGCTTAAGAAAACGGCGCCGTCGACTTCGAACCAGTAGGGGGCAAGCCCCTGGATTCCGGCTACCGCGTAAGTGCGGGAAGGGCCCGGCTCGAAATCATGACGCACACCTGCCTGCAAGTCGAAATACCGCGCGATGGGGCGTGACCACAGCGCCTGCAGTTCGGCTTCTTCAAAACTGCCAGCATCCAGATCATAGTCGATCTCGGATTTTATCCAGAGCCGGCTGTCGTCCGTACCCCACCACCCCTGACCCTCCAGAAGAAGAGCGGGAGAGCCCTCGCCCGATTGGTATTCCAACCGGTCGGCGAGGATCATGTAATTTGTCCCTCCGCCATGTTCTCTCTTCAGCGCGTCCTGAGACGCCTTGAACTCATCCTTGTCCCAATAGGCTTCGGCCTGCGATCCAGGTACGGGCGTCTCCTGAGCAAAGGCAGGCGCTGCTGCGAGCGGTGAAAGCAGGACAATCGTCGCAATCATTTGAGCGCGGGTCATTAACGGTGTCCTTCGTGGCTCATGCCCGACATAGGGGCTTCTTTTGGCGGAGGCTCGTCCGTCGGCGGAGTAGCCGAAGGCGTGTGATCCCTGTACGGATCATCTGCGCCAGCCGCCGCACCTCGCGGCACGACTGAGACGACCTGCATCATGCCGGCGTGCATGTGGAACAGGAGGTGGCAGTGGAAGGCCCAGTCGCCCACATGGTCGGCGGTGACGTCGAACGAAATTCGCTCTGCCGGCTTGACGATCACCGTGTGCTTGCGAGGCTTGTGGTCGGTGTCGCCCACGACGAGATCGAAGAACATGCCGTGCAGGTGGATGGGATGCGTCATCATCGTATCGTTGACGAGCGTCACGCGCAGGCGTTCGCCTTCATGGAACATGATCGGACCTGTCACTTCACTGAGCTTTACCCCGTCGAAGGACCACATGTAGCGTTCCATGTTGCCGGTTAGGTGGATTTCCATCTCGCGGCCCGGCGCCCGTGTGTCGGGGTTTGGTGTGAGGCTCCGGAGCTGTGAATACCGGAGCGCCCGGTGCGGGACAGATTCGAGGCCTAGCCCCGGCTCATCAATCCGGCTCACCTGAACCATTGCGACGTTATCAACTCCGACGCCCATCCTGTGGTCATGGCCCTGCGGAACCGACGCGGGCATTGCCATGGCGCCGTGATCCATGCCGGACATGGCGCTGTGGTCCATCCCCGACATTGCGCTGCCGCCCATGCCGCCGTGGTCCATCCCTGCCATGGAGCCGTGATCCATCGAGGACATGTCCATACCCATGTCGCGGTGGGTGAGTGTCGGGCGTTCGCGCAGCAGAGGCGCTGTCGCAACGAGGCCCGCTTTAGGTGCCAGTGTCGCGACCACCTGACCTGACCGGTCGATCGATTCTGCAACGAGCGCAAACGGCCTTGCGCGGGTGGGGCTGACGATCACGTCATAGGTCTCCGCCACCCCGATCTGGAACTCGTCCGTCTCGACGGGTTGGACATTTAGCCCGTCAGCGGCGACCACCGTCATAGGCAGGCCAGGGATCCGGAAATTGAAGATCGTCATCGCCGAGGCGTTGATGATCCGCAGGCGGATGCGTTCACCGGTATTGAAGATCGCGGACCAATTGTCTTCCGTTGCGTGGCCATTGATAAGGAAAGTGTACACTGCGGATGTGACATCCGAAATGTCTGTCGGCGACATGCGCATGGCGCCCCAGGAAGCGCGGTCGGCAAGCGTTGCGCCGAGCCCGTTTTCACGGGCGTCCTTCAGGAAGTCACCCGCTGTGCGCTGCTGGAAGTTATAAACGGCAGCATCCTTCTTCAGGCGGGCAAAGACCTTGTGCGGATGTTCGAAGCTCCAATCCGACAGGACAAGGACGTATTCACGGTCAGCCTGCACGGGGTCAGGTCCGGCAGGGTCGATGATCAGCGGACCGTAGTGACCCATCTGTTCCTGCAGCCCGGAATGGGAATGGTACCAGTAGGTGCCGCTCTGCGGGACGGCGAATTCATAGGTGAAGGTCGACTTCGGCTTGATGCCGGGGAAGGAGACGCCGGGCACCCCGTCCATGTGAAACGGCACCAGAAGTCCGTGCCAGTGGATCGATGTGTCTTCGTCGAGGGTGTTGTTGACCTTGAGGGTCACCTTCTCGCCCTCGCGGAACCGGATAAGCGGCCCGGGAAGTGTTCCGTTGATCGTGATGGCATGGCCGGAGCGGCCTGCGATCTTTACGGCGCTGTGGCCAATGGTCAGGTCAAACGCGTTACCGCGTGTTTCGAAGATGCCCTTGTTGCCGGCAGTGGCGCTGCGCGCCCAGGCGGGCAGGAGGGACGTGGAGGCGGCGAGCACGCCGCCAGCGGCGGCTGTGCGCAGGAGATGTCGTCGTGTGAGCATTTGAGTTTGCCTTGTCGAAGGGGAACTGAGTCCCTGCGCAGGCCGGAGCAGCGCAGGGACTTCACCAGTTAGTGCTGTGAATGATCGGCGGCTGGCTTGGCGGCATCCGTCGCGGTGGGCGCAGGTTCTGGTGCCATGCCCGGCATCTGCGAGTGGTCCATGCCTTTCATGCCGTCTGGGCCCGCGGTCGTCACCTCGCCCTTGGGCATGCCGTCCATATTGCTATGGTCCATGCCTTCCATGTTGCCGTGTTCCATGCCGGGCATTGTGCTGTGATCCATTCCTTCCATCGCGCACGGCTTGCCGCTGGCTTCGGCGGCCGACATGGCCGTCTCATGCATCTTGCCCATGCAGGCGTCGTGCAGGCCCTTCGGGGCATCGAGCGAACACATCGCTTCGATCCGGTAGGATTTTGACTTTGCGTCTTTCGCCAAAAGGAAGTGAACCTGGTCGCCGGCCGCAAATGCCGCAAGGTCAACGCTTTTCGAGGCCTTGAAGTCCATGGTCATTGCGTCCCAGTCGAGCTGCGCGATGGGGCCGTGGTCAATTCTGGCTTTCGAGGTTTTGACATCGAGGGCGGTCACTGTCCCTTCGCCCATTGGAAGGCCGCAATGATCCGCGTGCTGCATTGATGCGGCGGAACTGCCGCCTTCCAGAGCAAATGCAGGGGCGGCAGAAAATACCATCGCAAGCGCGAGGATTGAATGAGAGAGTTTCATGGGTAAACATCCTGTGATTGATCAGCTTGAACAGAGAGCGCCAAGAGCGCTCACTTCAGTTGAGTGAGACCAGTCTGCGCCGACCAGAGGCTGGCGCAGGGATCATCTCAGGATCAATTCTGCAGGCGTATTTTCAGAGTTACGAGCGAAGGGCTCGGCCGAGGCGGGCCCCGGGCTGGTGCAATCCTCAAGTCAGCGAGTTGGAACACTCCGCGGGTATCATTGGCGGGCTTCGCGGGCAGGATAGCGACGTCGGCTGGAAACGGGCTGACCGCCTTGGACAAGGAATCGGCCGGCAGGGCAACTGCTTCGCACCCGGTGCAGTCATGACCCTGATTTTCGGACCCTCGGTCACAGTGTTCAGCATCTGGCACCTCAACAGTGACCATGTGACCTGCGTGCCCGGTCGTTTCGGCCACTGCACCTTCGGGCCCGGTCAGCGCCTGTGCGACAGAAGCGCACGCACACGCGGCGTGGCCGCCCCCCAGCACGAGCAGGGTAAGGGCAACAATCGCGCTACGGATCGAATCGACCATGATGCGTTGACCAGCCTTTATTTAATCGCTATGTATACCCCCAAGAGGTATATGTCAAATGCATCACGCCCCCCCTAAATCAGTTTTAACCCGGCTGAGGAGAATTGAAGGTCAGGTACGCGGCGTGTCCGGAATGGTCGAGGAAGGCCGCTATTGCATTGATATCCTTACACAGGTTCAGGCGATCAAGGCTGCGCTCGGCAAGGTCGAAGACGAACTCCTGAAGAACCATGCAGCACATTGCGTAGAAGAAGCTATTCGCGACGGCGACGCCGATAGCCAACGGCAGAAGTTTACCGAGCTCGTTGATCTGATCGGCAGGTATCGCAACTGAACGCACAATGCTCCCGTCACGGTGTTTTCTACGGACGCTGCGCCGGTCAAACACCGGCTAAGTCATCAAGGCTGCTCGATCTGCGTTAGGCATTTAGCCGTTCGACGCGTGTGCCGCAGCAGCAACACGGCGAACGCCAGCGAACCCGCTAGCCAGACACCGATGATGACAGCACCGGCCATTCTGCTTCGCGCGACACGCCCACGTAGCTCAGCCGCCAGGCGGAACTCGGTTATGAGATCAAGCGTGATCAGTGGGGTCGCGAGCGCAATGCCCGTTGTCGGTCCCAAGATCGCCGTTGGGCGGAGCTCGGACAAAGGTCCGAGGGAATCAGAGAACGCCGGTGTGTATCCAGTGCAGAAAATGGTGCTTGCCAGGATCAGAAAGCTCGTGAAATCACAATGACGCTGATCAGCGCTCCCAGACGAAAGCTCAGCTGACGGATAATGTCCGGCTTTGGAACCAGACGTGAAAGCGAAGTGGGAACCGGCATGGGTTTGAGTGCCGATACATTGGCGCCGCCAGTATTGCCCAAGGGGACCCAGCCCGCAATGAATCCGGGAACAGTGGCGGCCAGCCGCGTGATCTGGCCCAGGATCTCGCGCCTATCCTGCCTTTTTGCGGCAACACGAAGCATCCAGGCGTGAACCGTTATGTGCGGCAGAAAAAACTGCTGGCCAAGGACGTGCGCGATCTCAAGGTGGGAGAAAGCGGCGTCATGATTTCCGGCTCGGTAGCTGGACTTTGCCGCGTTAAGATTTTGCGTGTAAGCGGCGCGAAGCTCGGAGTTCATTGCGAGTCCTCTTCTGCACTGAGCGCTGCATTTTCACGCGCCTTGCAAGCCCGGTAAAGCACGAGCCGAGCCGAACGGTGAGACCTCATCCGGCCGGCAGGCCGGGGCCCGCAGGAGGCTTGCGCGTCAACGGTCGGAGCGTGTGTTTCAGGCTGCTGCGGTATCGTGGTGGTCGCGCACGCGCTCAGCGCAAGGAGCGCCGCTGACGACAGGATTGCTTTCATTGAAAAACCCTCTGCTTAGAAAATCCGATATGGCCGGCGATGCATTGCGCGTCTTCCGGAAGAGATTTGATGAGCACTGTTGTTGTCATTTCAGCGGCCTCCATCATACGTGAGCAGGGCTCTGTTCGTCGCGATAGGCCAGCAGTCTGAGGGCGTTGCCAACGACGATCAGCGTTGAACCTTCGTGCAGAAGAATGGCAGGGCCGATGCCCAGGCCGAAGAGTGTCGCCGGAACAAGTACGGCCACGACACCAAGGCTGACGAAGAGGTTCTGACGAATGTTCCGGCTCGTCGCGCGGCTCAGGCCGACGGCAAAGGGCAGGGTGTCGAGATTGTCCGCCATCAGGGCGATGTCGGCGGTTTCCAGAGCGACGTCCGAGCCCGCCGCGCCCATTGCAATTCCGACATTTGCGTTCGCCATAGCCGGGGCATCGTTGACGCCGTCGCCAACCATCGCGACGCCGCCTTGCTGTCTCAGCTCCTTGATCTTTGCTACCTTGTCGTCCGGCATCAGGTCTCCGAACGCCTCGTCCAGTCCGAGATCGCGGGCGATGGCGTTGGCGACACGGTGATTGTCGCCGGAGATCATCATCATCCGCGTGATGCCGAGCTTGCGTATCTGCGCGATCACGCGTTTTGCGGCCGGACGCGGCGTGTCCATCAAGCCGATGGCGCCCATGAAGCGGCCGCCCTGCGCGACCACCATCATCGTGCGGCCCGTGTCGAAAAGCGTGTCTACCTCCCGCGCGAGCGTTTCGGGCATGACAGGACCGATTTCACCGTCGAACATCGCAGGCTTGCCGATCAGGACGAGTTCGCCTCCGACCATCGCGCTGACGCCCTTGCCGGTGAGGCTTTGGAACTCTGCCGCTTCCGGACCTTTCGGAAGATCCCTCTGGCGTGCCGCCTCCACGATAGCACGCGCGAGGGGATGATCGCTGAAGGCCTCCACAGCGGCGGCGGTCGCCAGCAGCGCGCGCTCGTCGGTCCCTTCGAAGGCGACGATATCGACGACTTTGGGCTCGCCAATGGTCAAGGTGCCGGTCTTGTCGAACGCGATTGCGTTCAACCGGCCAAGCGCCTCCAGCGGCGCACCGCCCTTGATCAGTACACCGCCATTTGCTGCCCGGGCGATACCGCTGAGGATCGCGCTCGGCGTGGCAATAGCCAACGCGCAGGGGCTTGCTGCAACCAGAACGGCCATCGCGCGATAGAAGCTTTCGGAGGGTGCCTCGTCCAGGAAAAGCCATGAAAACCCCGTGAGCACCGCGAGCGCGATGACCAGCGGCACAAAGATCTTCTCGAAGCGCTTGATGAACGTCTGTGTCGGGGACTGTCGTGTTTCGGCTTCAGAAACGAGTTTGACAACGCGGGCGAGCGCAGACTCTGACGAGAGCCGCGTAACGTAAATGTCGAGACTGCCGCTCCCGTTGATTGATCCGGCGAAGACCTTGTGTTCCGGCCCGGCTGCCTCGATCTCGGGCGCCGATGTACCGGGCAGGGGGCGTTTGTCGACCGGAGCACTTTCACCGGTAATCGGCGCCTGGTTGACGCTGCTTTCGCCGGCGGTAACGACCCCGTCCACCGGCAGACGCTCGTTGGACCGCACGACAACGATGTCGCCAAGCTGAATGTTTTC